>CAMCWC010000038.1 GCA_945882415.1 Chthonomonas calidirosea | reverse complement strand
CCAGAACCTTCTCCGCCATCTTGGTTTGCACCGTCAGACCGACCACACTCGCAATCGCGAGCCCAGCCAACAACGGCAGATTCTGCTTTGAAGCGAACTCGCCATCGGCGCCAGCGGGGTTAGAAACCTTCTGCCACATCAAAATGTGAACCACCAGCGAAATGACCATCGCCACCGCCTGGGTGAAGCAATATGGGCAAAACGCCTTGATCACCGTGAAGCTCACAAACTGGAGATAAACGCTGGCAATCGCGCCAAATCCCGTCAACACGAGGCCGAATTGAACAAGACCCTTCTGTTGTCGAAGGTCTCCCGAGGCGCGACTGATGGCCAACGCCAAAATTGCCGCCCAACCAAGCGCCCCAACGAACGCCACCGGGAAAACGAGCCAATAAGCGCTAGGATGATTTGAAACTTGCGAACAGCCGCCGCTCGCCCCACAGGGTAATTCGAGTTTTAGCAGCTTCTCAAGGCTGAGCAAAGCCGCAATGTAAAAACCGACAAATCCAAGGACAATGGAAATTCGGTTCAGGTTGATCGCCGTCACTGGATAATTATACGTTCGTGCAAGATAACGCCTCCGCGATGGTTCAACCTTAGAGGTATCGTGAACGTTCCAATGACAACGCTTTCCCCCCGCGATCTCCTCGCGCCAAAGGGACGGCCCGAACCGAAACCCGGCACCTATTACATCCAAACCTGGGGGTGCCAAATGAACGAAGAAGACAGCGAGCAGATGGCGCTGTATCTCGAAGACCTCGGATTCAGCCCGGTCAGCAGCGTGTGGGAAGCCCAAATTGTCCTTCTAAACACCTGCAGCGTTCGCAAAAAGCCCGAAGATAAAGCATTCAGCCTCATGGGCGAACTCCGCTCCCTCAAGCGCTACAACCCAGATATGGTCCTCGGAGTCTGCGGCTGCATGGCCCAAACTCGCGCCAACGAAATCCGCCACCGAAACCCCCACGTCGATTTTGTCCTTGGCACCGGCGACCTCGCCCTCCTCCCCGGCCTCGTTACCGAATCGCTCCAAACCCGCCGATTCCGGAAGCGAACCGAACTTCCGGAAAGAAAGGGCAAAGTCGTCACCGATATCCCCCGCCGCCATGTCGGGCGCACCGCGAAGCTGAAAGCCTTCGTCCCCATCCAGTACGGTTGCGATAAGTTCTGCACCTATTGCATTGTGCCCAGCACCCGGGGCCGCGAGCGCAGTCGACCCACCGTCGAAATCCTCGAAGAGATTCAGAAACTCGCCGACCTCGGCACCAAAGAAATCACCCTCCTCGGCCAGACCGTCAACAGCTACGGCAAAAACCTGCTCGAAGGCAACGTCCCGTTCGCTCAGCTCCTCTGGAAAATCTCCGAAATCCCCGGCATCGAGCGCATCCGCTACACCTCTCCGTACCCCCGCGACTTTAGCCAGGAGCTCGTAGAAACCATCCGCGATTGCCCCGCCGTCATGGAGAACGTCCACCTCCCGATCCAAAGCGGAGACGACGAGGTGCTGCGCGAAATGCGGCGGGTCTACACCGTCGAGAGTTTCAAAGAGATCGCCACCCGAATCCGAGAAACCGTCCCCGGCGTCACCTTCTCCACCGATATCATCGTCGGCTTCCCCGGCGAAACCGAGGCGCAGTTCGAGAGCACCTGCCAAGCCGTGCGCGACATCCGCTTCGATGCCGCTTTCACCTTCGCCTACTCCACCCGCCCCGGCACCCCCGCCGGTGACCGCGAAGACCAAATTCCGCGCGAAGAAAAACTCCGCCGCCTCGCCCACCTCATCGAAGTCCAAAACGACATCACCCGCGACATCAACGTTGCGTATGTGGGCCAAGAGCTCGAAGTCCTGTTCGACTCCGCCTCGCCCAAATGGCCCGGCACCATTCAGGGCTATTCCCGCGAGTTCAAACTCGTCCAGGTCCAAGGCTCCGAAGACCGAATCGGCCGGATCGCGAAAGTAAAAGTCACCGAATCTCATCTTTGGGGATTCAGCGGCACGCTCGTCTAAATAGACCCGGTACAGTTGGAGGCAGAATGTCGCTGTTAAACGCAAAGATCGGCCTGCACGCCCCGGAAATCTTCAACGTCGTTGTAGAAATCCCTCGTGGTAGCACCAACAAATACGAAGTCGATCCCGAAACCGGCCTCATGCACCTAGACCGCGTGCTCTATTCCCCGCTGTTCTATCCGTTCGATTACGGCTACATTCCGCAAACTCACTACCTAGACGGCGACCCCCTCGACGCCCTCGTCCTCCTCTCGCACCCCACCTTCCCCGGCTGTGTCATCGAAGTCGCCGCCATCGGCGTGCTCTACATGACCGATGACAAAGGCCCCGACGAGAAGATCCTCACCGTCGCCGTAAAAGACCCCCGCTACGGCTACCGCCGCTCTCTAACCCAACTCAACGACCACACGCTGAAAGAACTGCAGCACTTCTTCGAGGTCTATAAGCAGCTAGAAGAGAAAGCCGTAGAAATCCACGGCTGGCGAGAACGAGAAGACGCCCTCGGGCTGATCGAGAAGTACCGGACCGACCGAAGCGCCTAATCGCGCTGAGAAAGGTTAGAGCGCGCACGTTGAACTGAGATGGCCCATCTTCTATGAACCAAATCTTTCACGACTGGCAGAGCCAAGCCTGCCAAAGCGACGACGCCCTCAGCCTCATCCAAAGCGGAGCCAAAGTTTTCATCCACGGGGCAAGCGCGACGCCCATCCCCTTGGTCCAGGCCCTCACGCGTTACACCGGTGCCGAAGAGGTCACGACCTACCACTTGCACATCAACGGGGTCGAAGAACTCGGCTCGCCCGATGTTCGGCACATCCGGCCGGTTTCTCTTTTCACCGGCGCGCATTTGCGAAAGCCGATCAATCAGGGCTTTGCTGACCACGTCCCGATCTTTCTCTCCGATATTCCGAACCAGTTCTATTCGCGGAATATCGATTTAGACGTTGCCCTCGTGCAGCTTTCCCCGCCCGACCGCCATGGCTACTGTTCGCTCGGCACCAGCGTCGATGCTGCCCGCGCCGCCGTCGATACCGCGCGAATCGTCATCGCCGAGATCAATGAGCAGATGCCGCGAACCTTCGGGGCATCTGCCGTCCACCTCAGCAAAGTCGCAAAGTTCATCCATACCAATCGCCCCCTCGGCGCGCACTCCGTAAAACAGCCATCTGCTGTTGAAGCGGAGATCGGAGACATCGTCGCCGAGTTGGTGACCGACGGTGCCACCTTGCAAATGGGCATTGGCGGAATCCCCGACGCCGTTCTCTCCCGCCTCCACAACCGGCAAGATCTCGGCGTCCATACCGAGATGTTCTCCGACGGCTTGGTCGATCTGTACAACGCAGGCGCCATCACCAACGCCCGAAAAACCATTCACCCCGGCCGAATCACCACCAGCTTTGTCACCGGAACCCAGAAAGTCTTCGATTTCGTGAACGACAATCCGCTCGTCGAATTCCACCCTTGCGATCGCACGAACGATACAAGCCTGATCCGGAAAAACGATAGCGTCGTCGCTATCAACTCCGCGCTCCAAATCGACCTCTCCGGCCAAGTCTGCGCCGATTCCCTCGGCTATTCCATCTACTCCGGCATCGGAGGCCAAATGGACTTCATCCGCGGCGCCGCCCTCTCCCGCAACGGCAAACCCATCATCGCCCTCTCCTCCACCGCCGCCGGCGGAACCATCTCCCGAATCGTCGCCAGCCTAAGCGAAGGTGCGGGCGTGGTCACTACCCGAGGCCACGTCCACTACATCGTCACCGAATTCGGCGCCGTCAACCTCCACGGCAAGTCGCTAAGACAAAGAGCCGAGCTCCTAATCGGCATCGCCCATCCCGATTTCCGCAAGGAACTAACCGAAAAAATCAACCACGTCCGCTTCTTCCAATTCTGAAATCGCCTCAATTGTGTCTTCGCTTCGGTGGCCGAGGAGGCGGGGATAGCGAAGAAGACAAGCCCGTTTGAACCCCCTTGTATGTGCCAGGTGAATCGGGATTTACTTGGCTGAGGCATCCGGCTCTCTCAAACGCGCGTGACCCCCTAGGCTTTGAGCCTGTTGGAGAGATTGTGGAGGGTCGGATGGCTCTCTAACCTCGGACGGTATCTTGG
>CAMCWC010000037.1 GCA_945882415.1 Chthonomonas calidirosea | reverse complement strand
TCCAGAGGGACTGCACGCGATCAAGATGAACGAGAACGTGTTCGACGTAAGCGTGTTTCAGATCGAAAGAGCCGTTTAGGACTCTTTCAACGTGAGGGTTGTCGTGCCGCGGCGGAGAATAACGCTTCGTTCGTTCACGGCTTCCATTTCCCAGCCAAGCGGCCCTTTGCTTCCCTTTCGCCCGATCCACTCGGTGCCGTTCAGTAGCACGATTGCGATCGGGTGATAACCATCAATCAAGCCGATCAGTTTCGGAGGATCGACTTTTGGAGCTTCCGGCTGGCTAGCGCCATTCTCATCGGGTCGAGTGACCGGCAACGGGGGGAGTTGTCCGGTCGGGGCAGGAAAAGGCTCGGCATCCGGCAGTTTCGTTATTCCTGCTGGCGGCGTTGGCTTCACAACCCGCTTGGATATTTCTCGGAAAGGAGTTGCCGGCGCAACGGCCGGAGGGTCCATGAGCGCAACCTTCCCGCTCGGAGATAAACCGGTGGCTACCATACCCACAGCCCCGCCTGGAGTGGTCGCGACATCTGGAGTTCCTCCGGAAGAAATCACGATGGGCGCCGCTTCGGCTGTCGGTGCAGGAGCGCCGCCCAGAATCCCCATCGAAGTCAGAAGTTGGAATCCTACGAACCCAAAGACGATGACAACACCGCCCACGAGGGCGTACATTTTCTTCTGATCTTCTTTCGGAGTCGGCTTCATTTTGGAGTCCCGGGCTTCGCATCGTTTAGGATGCGAGGCGTTATCGTAACTACAATATCGGTCCTTCTCTTAGATTTCGTACGATTTTTGAACAATTCTCCGATGACCGGCAAGTCGCCCAAAATTGGAAACTTCGTTAATGTTTCAGTCTGCTCGTCTCGGATCAAGCCGCCAAGCACCACCGTTTCGCCATCGTTCACTACGACAGTCGTCTCCGCCTCTCGTGTGCTGGTCTGCGGTAGTCCGTTGGCATCAACACTCCGGATCGTGCTGACTGCCGGATTCACATGCATCGTGATCGTGCCGTCTGGGTTGATTCGGGGACGAAGCAGCAAGATGATGCCGACCGGAAATTCAAGAACTTCGATTGTCTGAGCACCCAAAGCACCAGCCGTTGCGATTCGGACCCGCAATGTGTCGCCGATGAAGACGCTAGCGCTGTCGTTGTCCATGACCTGAACCCTTGGATTCGCCAAAATCTTCGCGTTTCCTTGGGTGATTTGTGCCGACAACGTAGCGGTCAAAGAACCCGGCATTCGCGAGATTTGTCCAAGTCCAGCGGGCCTCGTGCTGTTCAAGTTGTTGAAAGTCGTAAGATCGGCCGCTGTCCCACCAGGCACTTCCAAGAACTGGAGTGGCTGCCAGTTGAAGGTGTTGCCAATGTTGGAGGAGAAGTTTGGCGTCGTTTCAACAACGTTCACGTCCACCATGACCTGCGGCGGTCGAACGTCGATTGCTTCCAACAATCTGATAGCTTCTGTAACGCGCGCTTTCGGACCTCGGACAACTAATCGGCGTCCTTGCTCTGTAGATGCCAGCTGAAGTTGCTGAAGGTCTTGTCCGGCTCCCTGCTGCCCACCACCCACACCAGGAGTCGCCTGTTGCTGTTGCTGGCCACCGCCGCCTCCCTGGTCCTGCTGCTGAATGCGCGAACTGATTGGGGAGAACAAGCCTCGTTCTGGCGAATAAGCCTTTGGAGCCACAAAGACGTCAACGTCCTTCATGGACTCCTTCAGGAATCGTTGTAACGGGCCGCTGGTAATGTACTTTGCCTCATAAACCTCGGTCACTACTCCGGAGTCCATCGAGTCGACGGCCTTATCGAGCTTCTCAATTGCCGCTTTTGCTGCAGTAACCCTTTCTGTGCCTCCAGTGAGGGTAACGATCGATCCGTTCGCCGTGGCAATCACATCTGGGAAGAGTGTGCTCATCTGGGCAACGATTCGATTCACGTCTCCCCTAACTGAATACACTTCAACCGCCCGAAGTGTTGGCGTTTGCGCTTCACCCGAAAAGTCGTCAATGTACTGCTTAGCTTCCTTCAGGTCTTCCTGAATGCCATAGAAAACGATCTTGTCGCCGATCGCCGTGACGCTTGCCTGCGGAAAAGCGGTTTCAAGAGCTTTAGCAATCTCGGTCGCCTTGGCTGGATCCACCTGGAATCGAGCCCGGAAGGAAAATGGCTCGAGGGCGCGCTTCATCTCGTCGAGTCCAGCGACCACGAACGTGTTCTGAGTGCGGCGGAAGGTGAGACCAGCAGCAGACACGGCAGCGCGGACAGCTTCGTCAGCGGAATTAGCAATGATAGTAAGCGTAATCGGAGTGCGATCTTTGCCCGCGTAAACGATGTTCACGCCAAGTCTGGCGGCCAAAGCGCGGAATACGGACGGCACGGTGGTGTCCGTAAACGACAACCGAACGGGCAACTGACCTACACCCGTTACTGCCCCGGTTCGGTTCGATGCCGCTACAGACGTTACGTCCGCAACCTGTGGCTCGACAGCTGCGGGGGTGGGAACTGGTGTTCCTCCCAGCAGAGAGATTCCTAACGCAATTGCACTGTGACTCATGATTACCCTTCCTTGGTTTGTTCCGCTGACTCTTCTGCGAGCGGCACGTTCATCAGAACGTATCGCGCCAGAACTACGCCAAGTTCGGTAGCCGAATCCGTTCGGCTCCACTTGACATTACTTATTGTGTACATTCTTTGCGAATTTTCAAAGTCTCGCAAAAAGGCACGGATATTAGCATAGCTTCCGCCAACGCTAAGTTCCGCATAAATCTTCTTGACGCCGGTTAAAGTCTTATCATCTTCCAGCGTGTAACGGTATCCGCGGCTGTCCAGAACCCCGGCTCCGAATGCCTGAGCGCGCGAACTCAACTTCAGCAAAGTCACGTTGTGAATCTTCGCGATCGAGTTCAGATCCGAAACAAATCGTGTTTCTTCGGTCGGACCATCCATCGGCCCAATTCGTCGTTGGTATTGCGTAATGTCCTTCGACTTGCTGTTTAGGGCAATCGCCTTCTTGACGTCTTCGTCTGCCTTAGCAAAGTTTAGCTGAGCACCAATCACTCGGCCAAATTGAATGATCAACGCGACGGTAGCACCGATGATGCACAGGACCGGAAGCAACCAACCTAAAATTCGTGAACTCATCTTATTGTCCTCCCGCTGGGGTCGGCTGCGGTGCCTTAGGATCTACGGTCGGGTCAATGGCTGGAACCACGGGAAGGGGCTTGCCTGCGTATTCAACCTCGGCCAGGTTGTATGTCCTGGCGCTGAGTTTGAACTCGATGAAACTGGTGTTCTCTTCCTTCTTTCGCTCGATTCCAGCGATCGTCGGTGTGATGACTGCCTTTCCGAGTTGCAGGCGTCGCACCATATCCACGATCAGGCTTTCCTCATTTGTATTGCCCTCGATCGTCACGTTTTGTTCCTGGCTGATATCGATGGCCTTTATCCCAACTCCGGTCGGGGTGCTGCGAGAAATCTCATCAATGACGGACACTGCGGGCAATCCATCCTTGCGGAGCAAATCGGCCTGCTGCACAAGACGCCGAACGGTACGGTCTGCCAACTCGGCCTGTTTACGAATATTCTCCGCGCGCTTCTTCGTATCTTCGGTCTGGCGCTGAAGTTCATTGACCTGATAGCTACCGAAAAGCCAGCCGCCAAGTCCCACCGCGAGGGCACCGATCGAAACCAGCACACTTCCCAAAAGGTTGCGCTGGGTGTCCTTCTTTTGCTCAAGAGCAAAGTCTCGCTTATAGATCTCAACCCGCGGAGCGCCATTCACGAGGTCGGCGCGGTCCATTAGGGCAATGCCATAAGCCGTGTTATAGGCCAGCGCACCTTGAGGGACGCTTTCCACGGGAGAATTCGGCACGAAAGCCCGGACAACGGTTTCGTCCGGGTCGTAGTTATTCGACTTGTCACCGAGCCAAGTCGAGAACGCGTCAGTCCAACGTAATTCAATATCAAGCCGAGTTGCAATCGGCTCCAAGAAAGTAGCCATCCGGTCCGTAACGCTTGTTACGAGCATGCGGCGTGGCAGGGCAGAAACATCAAATTCTCGCTCGAAGTAGTCTACAGAGCGACGGATATCCACCGCGAGTTCGTCAATTCTCGCGTCGTTTAGATCAAGGCGGCCATCCTCGGATTCAGAAACCAGCAAGTTGGCGCCAACGTTGAGAGACCGATAGAACCATAGCTCACCTTTGACCAAAAGGGTCAAGTCCGCCGAGGTCTCGTGGAAGTTAAGAATGACGACCGATTCTTCGTGCGCCAGAAATGGGACGAGTGCTCGAAGTCGGGCAAATTGCGCAGGCTCAAGCGAAACCAGGTACAGGTTTTGAGATTCGCATGCTTCCTGGAGGTGCAGCACCGTGCTGCTGTGCGTCGCCGCAATCAGAACCGGAACTTCATCTACCGCCTGGCTGTTTGGAGAACGCAACTTGAAGAACCCGTAGGTTCCCTGGTCTTCTACTAAGTGATAGTGGGCGACTTCCCCGTCAACAATCGTCTTGAGGTCGGTACCCGCAACGGCCGGAACCGAAATTCGGTAGGTCGAAACGCGAGCATCCGGCACCGCAATACTGACTCGGGTGCTGTTATCAACCTTTAATCGCTCACAAAGCTTCTTAAGAGCCTGACCGACGAGTCCGGGATTTTGGATGAAGCCGCCGCTAACAAGACCGGCCTCGATTTGAAGAATTGCGTGAGCCGTGACCTGGGATCGATTGCCGCTATGCCGGACGTTTACACCACGGATTTCTGTATCCGTGATTTCGATTCCTACGTAATTGCGATTACGTCCGCGGTTAAAGGCCATATTCTAGTTACGTCCGTGTTTCTGACCCGTCGGCCCGCCTTTCCGAAAACCATCCATGGCTTCCGGTCGGTCCGCCTGCAAAAGCAGCGCAAACCAACCCAGGCAGACACGCATTGTCTACACAGAGGTTATTGGCTGTCAATCGAACTTTCGGTAGGGTCCGAAGGCTGATCGAACGCAAATTATCAGAACTTTCAGCTTGCACAATTAAACTTCGATGCATCTTGCCGGCGTCAAAGACAAAAAGAGGCGGCGAGGCATCGCCTCGCCGCCGGATCGCGGAACATCTTCAGCCTAACAATTACTGCTGAAGGGTGATGGTTGGAAGGTCAGCTGCGGTGCAGTTGCTTCCGGCAGCTGGCTTGATGGTTGCCGAAGCTGCAGTCTGGGTGAAGGTGTAGTCCGTAGCAAGCGAAGCCGCGCCGGTGCAAGGGTTGACCGGGATGGTGCCACCGAGTTCGGTCGTGATCGCCGAAGTCGGAATGTCGGTCGCGCTGTACGACTTGCCATTGCTCTTAACATAGAGAGCCTGAACTGCGGTTGCGATTGCCTTAGCGTTTGCATTGGCGGTCTTGTGTCGAGCATCCTTCACCGAAGAGAGGTAGCTAGGAAGTGCGACGGCAACCAAAATGCCGAGGATGAGGACGACGACGAGAAGTTCGATTAGCGTAAAGGCTTTGTTAGACTTGTTCATTTTATGTTCCTAAACCAGCGGACTTAGTTGGAAAGATTTCCCTTTCGGGCCCCTGCTTTCGTTTATTAGTGTTTATCAGAATCCTTTTATTCGCAAGGACACCTTCCGGGTACTCAGTTTGTGTGACGGCCGGTCTGACAAAGAAAAGCGCCCGTCCAGACGTGTCCGGGCGGGCGCGGTTGGCGGGAGAATGCTCTTACTGAGCGAGGGTGATGACCGGCAAATCCGCTGCCGTGCAGTTGCTGCCCGCGGCTGGCTGGATCGTGGCCTGCGAAGCCGTCTGGGTCAGCGAGTAGTCGGTCGCGAGCGATGCGCCACCGGTGCAAGGGTTGACCGGAATGTTCCCGCCGAGTTCAGCCGTGATGCTCGCGGATGGAATATCCGTCGCGCTGTAGGACTTTCCGTTCGACTTCGTGTAGAGCGCCTGGACGGCGGTTGCGATGGCCTTTGCGTTTGCGTTGGCGGTCTTGTGTCGAGCATCTTTCACCGAAGAAAGGTAGCTAGGAAGAGCGACAGCAACGAGGATACCGAGGATGAGGACGACGACGAGAAGTTCGATGAGCGTAAAAGCTTTGTTTGTCTTGTTCATTTTATGACCCGAATTTTCGGCCCAGGAGCGGAAGAAATCCCTTACTGGAGACCGGACTACGAGATCTATTTTTTATCAGAATCTCGATACGCGCAATGACACCTTTTGGGTAATCGAATCGTGTCACAACACTTCCGGGGGACAAACGCAAAACGGCCCGGATGGCAATTGCCATCCGGGCCGAAGCTCAGGAGATCCTACTGGGAAAGGGTGATCGTTGGGAGGTCACTCGCGGTGCAGTTGCTTCCAGCGGCTGGCTTGATCGTAGCCGAGGATGCGCTCTGCGTGAGGGTGTAGTCCGTAGCAAGCGAAGCCGCGCCGGTGCAAGGGTTGACCGGGATGGTGCCACCGAGTTCGG
>CAMCWC010000036.1 GCA_945882415.1 Chthonomonas calidirosea | reverse complement strand
GTTCGGGGGTTCGGGTTTGTTTTGGGGCGGGTACGGCTCTTTGGTTGATGGGCGGTGCGCTACGACGTTAGGTTCAGAGATTGGGCTAGTCGCCTAGTTCGTGGGTTAGGTCTACTTTGCCTTCGATGTGGCCGTTTAGGCCGGTTACTAGGCGGTCGGCGAGCCTCGTGGCTAGTTCGTCTCTTAGCGTGACGTCGTCGGCTTCGACCATAACGCGGATCATGGGTTGGGTGCCGCTGGGGCGGACGTTGACTCGGCCGCGGCCGGTTAGCTTCTCTTCGGCGGTGGCGAGGTCGGCGGCTAGGAGGTCTTCCCAGCCATCTTTGCTTTCCACCGCGATGTTGATCAGCAGCTGGGGCCAGTTGGCGAAGTCGTCGAAGATTTCGCGAGAGGGGCGGCCGGAGCGTTTGAGGACGCGGAGGGTTTGGAGCATGGTTTGCAGGCCATCTCCGGTGGGGGCGAGTTCGGGGAAGATGACGTGGCCGCTTTGCTCGCCGCCGATGCGCGCGCCGGTGGCGGTGATTTGCTGGGCGACGTACTTATCGCCGACCTTGGCGCGGTCGAGCTGGATGCCGTTTTGGACCAGGTACTGCTCGAAGCCCATGTTTGACATCACGGTTCCGACCACAACTGGCGGGTTCAGTTCGCCATCGAGTTGAGCCTGGCGGGCCCACATGGCCATGGTTCGGTCGCCGTTGATGAGGCGGCCAAGGGAATCGCTGAAGACAGCGCGGTCGGCGTCGCCATCGAGGGCGATGCCGAACTCGGCTCCGTGCTCCACGGTCGCGGCTTGGACGGTTTGGGGTTTGGTCGCTCCGCCTTGCGCATTGATGGTGGTTCCGTCGCCGGGATCGTTGCCGATAGTGATGACCTCGGCGCCGAGGCGGCGGAGGATTTGCGGGGCGAGTTCGTAGCCGGCGCCGTTTGCGGCGTCTAGGACGACCTTCAGGCCATCGAGTCGTTCGGGGACCTGGGCTTCGAGGAACTGGAGATACGCCTCGACGCCGGTTGCGTCGGCAGTGATGTAGCCGATTGCGCCGCCAGTGGGGCGGGTGGTTTCGGCGGTCATTCCCGCTTCGATCGCGATTTCGGCTTCGTCGGGGAGCTTTTTGCCGTCGTGGCCGAAGAACTTGATGCCGTTATCGGGGGCCGGGTTGTGCGACGCAGAGACGACCACGCCTAGTCCGTACTCGCCGGTGCGGGCGAGGAAGGAGACGGTGGGGGTCGGGGCGACGCCGATATCGGTGACGGAAACGCCTTCTGACGCGAGGCCGGCCGATATGGCGGCGGCGAGCATCGGGCCGGATCGCCGGGTGTCTCGGCAGATGACGGCTTGCAGCGGTTGGCCAGTGGCGCGGAGCCAGCGGGCGGCGCCGAGTCCGAGTTGGAACGCGAGTTCGGGGGTGAGTTTTTGGTTGGCGACGCCGCGGACGCCGTCGGTGCCGAAGTGTTTGCGGCTCATACCGGCTTTGACACCTTTACTCGCGCGGGGCGGATGATGCGTTCGGCGATGCGGAAGCCGGCTTCTACTTCTTCTAGAACGGTGCCTTCTTCGTGCTCGTTCGATTCGACGATTCCGATGGCTTCGTGGATTTCGGGGTTAAAGCTCTCGCCGATGCTGGCGATTCGGGTGACGCCTTGGCCCTGGAGGACGGTCATGAACTGCTTTTCGACGGCTTGGATTCCGTCGATCATTTGCTCGACGGGGGTGCCGGCGGAGAGGTGACGCACGGTGCGCTCAAAGTTGTCGAGAACGGGGAGGAGTTCGCGGACGAGGCGCTCGGTGGCGAACTTTCGATCTTGGGCGATGCGGGTTTCTTGCAGGCGGCGGTAGTTGATGAACTCGGCTTGCAAGCGCAGGAGCTGATCGTGGAGTTCGGCTTTCTCGATCTGAAGTTGCTGGATGACGGCGTCGTCGGTCGGGATGACTTCCTCATCTGGGCCTGGATCCATGTTGACTTCTTGGTCGAGGGTCGCTTCGGTGGTCTCGTCAGAATCCGGTCGCATATCTTCGCTCATGCGCATGAGTTTACTGGCGGATCATTTGCCGATGCAGAATCGGCGGAATATCTCGTCGATCATGTTTGGGCTGGCGGTTTCGCCGGAGATTTGTCCGAGGACGTGGATTCCTTCTCTTAGTAGAGTAGAGAGCAGATCGGACGGGACGAGCACGGTGAGGGCGTTTTCTAGATCGCTCACGTTTTCGGCAAAGGTTTGGAGCAGGGCGGAGTGGCGCTCGTTGACCAGGGTTTTTGGGGTGGCGGCGATCATCTTTTGTTCGATGACGTCGATGAGGGGCTCTAAGCCGAGGCCGTGGGCGGCGGAGATTCCGAGGGCGACTTCCGAGTTGGGTTTGGCGAGATCGATTTTGTTGCCGACGATGAGGGCATCGCGAAACTGTCGGGCAAAGCGTTGGTCGTCGTCGGTCCAGCCGGTTTCTAGGTCGAACAGGAGGATGGTGAGGTCGGCGCCCGCGATTTCTAGGCGGGTGCGTTCGATGCCGAGGAGCTCGACGACGTCGGTGGTTTCGCGAAGTCCGGCGGTGTCGATGAGGACGGCTTTGCGCCCGCGTATCTCTATAGACTCTTCGAGGGTGTCGCGCGTGGTTCCCGCGATGTTAGTTACGATCGCGCGATCTCGCTTGATGAGGGCATTGAGCAGGGAAGACTTGCCGACGTTTGGTCGCCCGACGATGGCGATGCGGAACCCGCGGCGGATGATCTCGGAGCGATCGGCGTCGGCGATGAGGTGGTGGAGGATCGGCTTGACTTCGTTTATTTTTTGTGCCGCGGCTTCGTAATCGAAGTCGCCGATTTCTTCGCTAAAGTCGGTGCTGGCTTCCACCCTTGCCAGGAGGTCGAGCCAGGCTTCGCGGAGTTCGGAAACTTGGGTTCGGAGTCGGCCCTGGTGCGAGTCGCGGGCGAGGGCGAAGAACTCGGGGGAGTCGGCGGCGATCATTTCGGCCACGGCTTCGGCTTGGGTGAGTTCGAGGCGGCCGTTTAGGAAGGCGCGCTCGGTGAATTCGCCGGGCTTGGCGGTGCGGGCTCCGTTTTCGATGGCGGCTCTCAGAAGGAGTTGTTGCGATGCGGGGCTGCCGTGGGCGAAGAGTTCGACGGTTTGGTCTCCGGTGTAGCTTTTGCCTTCGGGATAGAAGATGAGCACGCCGATCTCGCCGGTAGTTAGGGTTTGCACGTAGGCCCGCATCGGCTCGGGCTCAGTTGGGTGGTTGTTAGCAAGGGTTGCGCCGATGAGCCAGGCGTCGGGGCCGGAGATTCGGTAGCCGGTGACGGCAGCGGGTCCCGGGCCGGTGAAGGGGGCCACGATCGTGTCGGTAAACCTTCGCATTGGTCGTTTTAGTATGAGGTAGGCGTGGTTGCGACCCGGGTGGGTGTCGAAAGTAGAATGCGGTTGTGAAGTTATTTGTTGATACCGGTGATGTGAAGGAAGTCGAGAAGGCAGCAGAGCTTGGAATTATCGATGGCGTGACCACGAATCCGACCCTGATTGCAAAGAGCGGGCGCGGCTTCAAGGAGACGGTCCAGGAGATTTGCAAGATCTTGCCGGAAGGCGACATCAGCGCAGAGGTGGTTGCGACGGACTACGACACGATGCTGAAGGAAGCTTTGTACGTCAGCAGCTTCGCGCCGAACGTGGTGGTGAAGGTTCCTCTGATCGAGCCGGGAATTCGTTTGGTTTCGGAACTGACTCGTCGGGACATCAAGACGAACGTGACCTTGGTGTTCACGGTCGGTCAGGCATTGCTGGCCGCGAAGGCGGGAGCGACGTACATTTCGAACTTCGTAGGCCGCGTTGACGATTTGACTTTGGAAGGGATGGACGCGGTTCGGGACACGGTCTCGATGGTTGAGACCTACGGATTCGATAGTGAAGTGTTGGTGGCGAGCGTTCGGCATCCTTTGCACGTGTTGGAGAGTGTTCGCGCGGGTGCACACGTGGCGACGATGCCTTTCAAGGTGATTGAGATGCTGTTCAAGCATCCCCTGACCGATTCTGGTTTGCAGCGATTCCTTGCGGACTGGAATGCGGCGGGCTTGCACATCCTGGAATAAGTTCGTATGCGATACCAAGATCAGTTGGTTAGGCAGACTCAGAAGGCGCTGGACGACGTTTGTCGTTCGGCGCTTGCCGTTTCGGAGGATAAGCGGGATTGGTCTCCCGGTGGGGCGGCGCGGAGCGTGCTGGACCAGATGCGGGAGTTGGCGGTGGCGATTGACTGGCTGAAGCCGATTGCGCTGGATGGGGAAGTGCCGAGCTTTACGGACCACGACCGTTTGGCGATGCGTGAGGCGAGTGCGCGGCTGGCGACGGTGGAGGACTGTGTGGAGCAGGCGCGAGTTCAGGTTGCAGAGTGGTGCGGGATCGTCGCGAACTTTCCGGACGAGCGGCTGATGGATGAGGTTGTGATGCCTTTTGGCGGCGGGATGCGGATGAACCTGGCGGATGTGTTGGGTTTGCCGGCTTGGAACATGACTTATCACCTGGGTCAGATCGCGTTTATTCAGTTGCTGCTCGGCGATCGCGCGATGCATTGAGAGTGTTTGGGCCGGTTTGCCCGTGGCGCGCATCTATTCTTTGCGCCGCGGTGACCGCCGGCCATGTCGTTTTCTCCTGATTACGATCCTCCTTTGTCAGGGGGAAAGAGGTTCTGCACACATTCTTCGGTGGAAGGGAGGGCTGAGCTGGGTGATGGCGGAGGTTGGCGAGCCTTTTTGAGAAATTCCCAAAGAGAGTTGGAATTCTTTTTGGAGGCTCGAAATAGGCTGAAGAGGCTCTACAGGGGGTGTTTTTGGGGGTTTTAGCCCTGTTTTGGGGCTGTTTTGGACTTTTTCGAGAAATTTTTAACGAACGCTTGACATCAGGAACTGGTTTCGGTATCATAACCAACTCAAGCGACGAGTCGAAAGACAAAGCGGTTGAGGCGAAAAGAGCCCTTTGACAGTTGCATAGCGATCTTTCCGAAAGCATCATTTGAGCACTCGTGAGAATTTGTAGTCTAGTTAAGCTACTAAGGGTGTACGACGAATGCCTAGGGACAAGCTGCCGATGAAGGACGCGTAAGCGGCGAAACGCTCCGGGGAACTGCACAAGAGTTTTGATCCGGAGGTGTCCGAATGGGGAAACCCTGCTAGGGTAATGCCTAGCAGCCCTTCACTGAATAAATAGGTGTTGGAGCGGCAACCAGCTGAACTGAAACATCTAAGTAAGCTGAGGAAAAGAAATCGAAGAGATTCCGCAAGTAGCGGCGAGCGAACGCGGAGGAGCCTAAACCAGTCGGCATGCCGGCTGGGGTTGTGGGGCCACTACTACCTCTCTCCTCGAATCGAGCCTTCGGGTTGGATTCGAGGCTGGTAGAAAAAGGTATTGATTCAAGTTAACGGAACAGGATTGGAAAGTCCGACCATAGAGGGTGATAGTCCCGTACGCCTAAAATTTGATCAAATTTAAGTGGTACCCGAGTAGCGCGGAGCACGAGGAATTCCGCGTGAATCCACCGAGACCACTCGGTAAGGCTAAATACAGCTTGTCACCGATAGTGCATCTAGTACCGTGAGGGAAAGGTGAAAAGAACCCCGGTGAGGGGAGTGAAATAGAACCTGAAATCGTACGACCCGCAAACAGTCAGAGCACATTTAAGTGTGATGGCGTACCTTTTGCAGAATGATCCTGCGAGTTGTTGGTATTGGCAAGCTTAAGCGGTTCAGCCGCGGAGGCGGAGGGAAACCGAGTCTTAATAGGGCGTCAAGTCATTACCAGCAGACCCGAAACTGTGCGATCTAGCCATGGTCAGGGTGAAGTGGTGGTAACACACCATGGAGGCCCGAACTCATTGACGTTGAAAAGTCTCGGGATGAACTGTGGTTAGTCCGGTGAAATGCCAATCGAGCACAGAGATAGCTGGTTCTCCCCGAAATCCATTTGGGTGGAGCGTTCTGTGATGTTCGGCGGGGGTAGAGCACTGAATGGGCTAGGGGGCTTACCGGCTTACCGAACCCAACCAAACTCCGAATACCGTCGAATTAGCAGGGCAGTAAGACTGCGAGTGATAAGATCCGTGGTCAAAAGGAAAACAATCCAGATCGACAGCTAAGGGCCCTAAACGGTGACTAAGTGTGAAACGATGTGGAGTCGCGTAAACAGCCAGGAGGTTGGCTTGGAAGCAGCCATCCTTTAAAAAGTGCGTAATAGCTTACTGGCCGAATGTGACTCTGCGCGGACAATGTAAGGGGGCTAAAGTCACCTCCCGAAGCTTCGGGCTTACGAAAGTAAGCGGTAGGGGAGCGTCGTGTTCAGCGTTGAAGCTAGAGCGGAAGCACTGGTGGAGCGGACACGAGTGAGAATGCAGGAATGAGTAGCGATTATACAGGTGAGAATCCTGTACGCCGAAAGCCTAAGGTTTCTCCGGCTATGTTCGTCAGACGGAGGTTAGGCGGTCCCTAAGGTGAGGCCAGAAGGCGTAACCGATGGATATCCAGTAGACATTCTGGACCCAGGCATACGAGCCATGGGAGGACGCTTCAGAAAGACCCATCCCGCACTGTTGGTAGTTGCGGGCTAGGCCGAAACTCTAGAACTTGTAAGAGTTCTTTTCAGAAGAGCGGGGCCGGGGAAGGGAACCCTTCGGGGTGAACGAACTGGGTTTGACTGGGGCCGAGAAAAGTCCCGCAGCGTTAATCGTATGTTTGACCGTACTGCAAACCGACACAGGTAGGTGAGTCGAGGAGACTAAGGCGTTCGAGAGAACTCTCGTTAAGGAACTAGGCAAATGAGCCCCGTAACTTCGGGATAAGGGGCGCCTCGAAAGAGGCCGCAGCGAAGCATCCCAGGCGACTGTTTACCAAAAACACAGGTCTCTGCAAAGACGAAAGTCGATGTATAGGGGCTGACGCCTGCCCAATGCCAGTAGGTTAATAGGAGATGTCAGCGCAAGCGAAGCATTGAATTGAAGCCCTGGTGAATGGCGGCCGTAACTCTAACGGTCCTAAGGTAGCGAAATTCCTTGTCGGCTAAATACCGACCCGCATGAAAGGCGTAACGACTTGGGAACTGTCTCAACGAGAAGCTCGGTGAAACTGTAGTGCCCGTGAAGATGC
>CAMCWC010000035.1 GCA_945882415.1 Chthonomonas calidirosea | reverse complement strand
TCGCGAAGGTTGGCGGGCAGCTTCTAGATCGGCTCGGCGGAATCGAGGCCTTCGACCTGGCCGTTTACACGATGTTGTACGAGGCTGGTCTAGCCGAGTCTGGGATCTCCGGAACCCTGGGTCTGAAGCCGGTAGAGGTTTATCAGCGGGCTTCCCGAGTTCAAAAGGAGATTTCCGTCAACGACGATGTCCATCGGGCAGTTCTTCATTTCGTTGGCTTAGTCGTTGATTCATTCACTTTTCCGTAAATATTCACGAAAAACGTGTCGTTTTTGATCGACAATATGATATAACCGTATATCAGGAATGTCGAAGAAGACTTCAGTGACGATGCGTGATGTTGCGTTAGCGGCAGGAGTGAGCCCGATGTCGGTCTCGAAGGTTCTCCATGGCCGAGGCGTCAACGTTCGCGTCAGTGAAGGTACGGCAGCCACCATTCGCAAAATCGCGTTGGAATTGGACTACCGACCCAACGTTCTTGCCCGCAACTTACGAAGCCGAAGCACCCGAACGATCGGCCTCGTGCTCGAAACCGTTCCAGACCTCACCGGCACCGTTCGCTACTTTGCGGAGCTTCTGGATGGCGTCACGCGAATGGCATTCCAGAACGATTACAGCCTTACTCTTTGCAACAGCCTCATCGGAGCGGGCCCGATTAGCCAGATGAGCGACGGCCGATTTGATGGGCTGCTTTGGTGCCGCGGCAACTACGGCGATGATCTGGTTCAAGCCGCCCGGAGTGCCAACTTGCCGGTGGTGATCATGCACCAGCCAGATCGGATCCTGAATCCCGATATTTCTTGCATCTCTTGGGACAATACAGGCGCCGCGAAGCTTGCCACGGAACATCTGATTGATCTAGGGCATCGAAAGATTGCCTTCATGGTTCCACCACGGTCAATGAAAAATCCGGAAGCTTGCCTTCGCAAAGCATCCTTTTTTGAAACTGCGGCGAAGCATGGAATTGAAGCTGGGGAAGCTGACGTTCTCAATTGGTCCGATGACGCTTCGGAGTTTGGAGACTGGTGGAAGGAAAATCGCCAGTACACCGCCATCATGTCTTGGAACGAATCCTGCGCGATCGCAGTCCTCGGACAAGCGCGACTTCACGGGGTAGCCGTACCAGAGCAGCTTTCGGTACTCGGCTTCGATAGCTCCAGCCAGTGCGACCTGACCCAACCACGGCTCACCTGCGTTCACCAGCCGCTTAGCGAAATGGCAACGCGGGCAACAGAAATTTTAATCCACCGGATCGAATCGCAAGATGCAGATCCACAGCACTTCGTCTATCCCAGTAGCCTGGACATCCGGGAATCTACTGCTCGTCCGCCTCAAGGTTGAGGACATTGCATGAAAAAAGCATTCACACTTATTGAACTTCTCGTCGTTATCGCGATCATCGCGATTCTCGCCGCTATCCTCTTCCCAGTTTTCGCTCAGGCGAAGGCAGCCGCGAAGAAGACCTCGTCGCTCTCGAACATCAAGCAGACCGCTCTCGCGACCTTGATCTACTCGGGCGACTATGACGACGTGTTTCCTTTCGGTTCCGGCAACGACTGGTACTACCCGAACGGATCTTGGATCTGGTCCACCCAGCCATACATCAAGAGCTACCCAATGCTCGTTGACCCATCCGACCCGAAGAGCAAAGCCTTCTGGCCAACTTGGTTCCCAACGAACGCTCTCTCGATCTCCTACGCGGCAAACTCCGTGATCAAGTGGAACGGCACCGGCAACCAGGTCGTTGGCGTTATCAACATGCAGCAGTCTTGGTACGGCGGTCCTTACACGGTCAGCCAGACTCAGGTCAACCGAGTTGCTGACACGGTTATGTTCGCGTCGCACTACTACGGCAACAACATCTGGGGCATGGGCGGTCTCATCTGCGGCGCTCCATTCTGGGACTTCGCTGGTCCTACGACTCACCCACAGGGCACGCCTCCTCCAGGCGCTGCTGCTCGAAACGGCTCGCCTTACACCGTGACCGGCGTTAACGGCAGCACGGTTGTTGTCAACAAGGACAACCGATTTGGTTCGGTTGCGGTTTACGAGAACCAGGGAATCTTCGCATTCACCGATGGCCACGCAAAGACCATGAACCCGATTGCGACGAACCCGGCTGAGCAGTACCAGCCGAACCTCGACACCCAGAACATGTGGAACTACACCCGAGATTGATGTTCAAACTGAACTCACTTCGAAAAAACGCGTTTCTCGCGCTTGCTATGGCCGCCTTAATGGTGGCCGTAGGATGTGGTTCAGACACGGGGACCACGGCTGCGGAAGAAGCGACCTTTAAGGACGGCAAGAAGCCAGTAGTCAACATCCCGCCGGACGCTAACAAGCCACCGGCGAACTTCAAGAGCAGTCTTGATACCGGTTCCGCTCCCGGAGCGCCACCGCCAGGACAGTAAGAGGGAAGGTTTCCTTCCTTCTGGAATGCCAAATCAGGGCTCCGTCAGTTTGACGGAGCCCTGATTTTCTTTAGCGTCTCGATTGAGGAGCGATGCGAGGGCGGTCGTTCTAGGCGAACTGTGAAAAAGTTCGAGATTTTTGAAAAAAGTCAAAAAAAGACTTGGAATTTTCGACGCAATCCGATATAACCGTATATCAGTAATGTCAATGAAGACGTCTGTTGTAGCTTGCGAATATGGATTGAAGCCGGGGTTGCCATCGGGCCTCCGACCCGAAGGGTTCACTTCTCGCTTAGAAAGCCTGCGTACGGCACCGAACCTCGCCGTCGCTTTCTTCGGCTGCGCAGCAGTAGAGCTCGTCCATCGATTCCGCGGCAGCCTCGCTACAACGGAACATGCGGTTAGACGATCCGGTTCCACACGTTCCAACTTGTCGAGCGCTTCCCAAGTCGATCGGGCTGCCAACCTTCGTACGATTTCTAACGGCTGGGTTCTGTCTTGCCACACGGACCTGAAGCACATCTTCAATCCCAGTAACCGGAGTGTTTCCGGACTTACTGCCTGTCCCCCTCAATGTTGAGGAGCATCATGAAAAAAGCATTTACGCTCATTGAACTTCTAGTAGTCATCGCCATTATCGCGATCTTAGCCGCTATCCTATTCCCGGTCTTCGCACAAGCTAAAGAAGCTGCCAAGAAGACCCAAGACCTTTCGAACTCCAAGCAGCACTCGCTCGGAATCATTCTCTACGCCACTGACAACGACGACACCTTCGCTCGTCAGGTTTATAAGCGACCGAACTCCGCGGTTTGGGGCTGGAACACGCCATTTACGTGGCGAGAAGCTGTACACCCATACATCAAGAGCGGACAGAAGACGTACGCAGACGGCACCAACAGCATCCAGCTTGCAGAGGGCGGCCTTTGGGATACGCCAGCGAAAGTCGGCGCTCGAGGTGTTTACAACTCGAACCGAATCCTCATGCCAGGGCACTGCTTCTGGAACGTGACCAACAACTCTTGGACTTGCGACTCTTCGGATGATGGAATTCGCAACAACAACCCAGTGATGCCATCCGTCTCGGCTACATCGCTAGACGCACCTGCGCAAATCGTTACCGAATGGACCGTCGGAGTTAATCCAGATTGGAACGCTTCGGGCGACTTCGCAGAAGTCTCTTGGTGGTGGTTCGGTGGCGCGCAGTTCCCACCAGTCTTCACTGGTCCGACCTCCGGTCAGAAGTGGGACGCAGACTCAAATGCATCTCCAAACTGGTCCATGCCACGTTACCGATACGCAGGCGGCTTGAACAACTCGTTTGCCGATGGTCACGCGAAGTTCGTCAAGAAGGGCGCGTTCAACTGGTGCAGCATGGTCTACGTGAAGGGAATCACTTCCGACTACGGCGACAACTGGGATTGGCTGTTCAATCCTGGCAACGCTTGCGCTGCGTTCGCACGATAATCGGATGAAGTATCTTCTCCCGATTGTTGCTGGGATCCTGCTCGTGGGCTGTTCCGGATCGGATGATGGAGATGTGGCGGCGGCAAATAAAGCTGCCGCCGAAGCTCCAAAGTCCGCCGACGAACTGCCAGCGGAGATGTCACCTGAAGCGCGTAGAAGCGCTGAAGCTGCCATGAAGCAGTCCGAAGCCATGAGACAGCAGATGGACTCGCAGGCCGCTGCGATGAAGAAAGCCCGCGAGAACTCGCGGTAAAAGAATCGGGTCACGCTTCATGCGTGACCCACAACCCATGAAAAATTTTCTCCTTTTAGGTGCCTTCGCACTCATTTTGGTTGGATGCCAACCTTCAGACGACTACGTTGAGCCTGAACGAAAGGTTGTTTCCTTCGAAGGCGCAACGGATGATCGGCTTGTCGGAGCATGGAAGACCGCTGACGGTAAGGGTGAATACAACTTCAAAGCCGACGGTAGCTTCGCTCTGATGTCGAAAGTCACGACTCCAAGCGGTGCGATTGACTCGAAGTCTAACGGTGAATGGAAAGTTAAGGATGGTCAACTGTTGATCAAAGACCAAAACGGCAATGTTGTCCCATACAAACTTACCGTTGCTGATAAGTCCGTCACGTTGGCTCTCACTGGATCGCTAAAGAACGAAGTTAAACTTAATCGTAAGTAGCTTGACTCAAGGGACTTGTTGAGTGAAGTTGGGAATGTACTTCTGATTGAGTTGACTCCAGATGCAGCCCTAGCGAAACTAGATGAAAGTGCCTTAACTGATAATATCAACTAAGCTAGTCTCCAAGCAAGGGGCCAATCTGCAACCCGTGATCATGTTCCTTAACCGCCCGATGATCAGGCAACTCTATGTAGTGGTTGTTGAGTTGTGCGGAGACGAGAGCCCCGATCTATTTGATTGCCAAGTGGTTTGAAACGTAAGCAGTGGATGACTATAGACAGTCATATCACGTAAAAACTATGTTCTAGCTATTCTTAGCAAGGAGATGTAAACTCTTTAACGGTGTCAACGAAGCCGCCAATTACCATACGAGATGTAGCAACTGCCGCAGGGGTTAGCCCTATGGCCGTGTCAAAAGTGTTACACGGCCGCGGAGTGAACGTGCGGATCGGTGCGGCCACGGCCGAGAACATTCGCCGAGTTGCCGAAGAGCTCGATTATCGTCCGAACGAGATTGCACGCAATCTGCGCTCAAAGCAGACCAAGACCATCGGACTGGTTTTTGATGAAACACCGATGTTCGGCGGAAAAACCCGATACTTTTCTGATCTCATGAACGGGGTCACTACAGCTGCATTTGCTCTGGGTTACAGCGTGATGCTCTGCGACTCACTCATCGGCCCTACGGATCGAAATCGGCTCTCCGATGGGCGATTCGACGGGCTCATGTGGGTCCGAATGACTGCGAGTCAGCAAATACTTCAGGATGCGGTTCGTCTGCGCTTGCCCAGCGTGATGTTCGCGGATGAATCCCTGGTCACTGACCCGTCGACTTCCTACGTGAGTTGGGACAATCGAGGTGCCGCAGCGCAAGTAGCCAAGCATCTGTATAGTCTTGGACACCGCAAAGTCGGTTTTGTTATCGCCGCCCATTCGATTGTGAATCCCGAAGCGAGGGTCCGTGCCGGACACTTCCGCGAAACGTGGATTCAGTGTGGTGGAGAGAAAGATCAGGTAGAGACCTTAATCTGGGATGCAGGGGCGACCAACTTTGACGATTGGTACGCAAATAGAAACGGCATCACCGCGCTGGTTTCTTGGAGTGAGTCGGGCGCAATCGCCATCTTAGAGCGTGCACGGGCCCTGAATATACAGGTTCCAAAGGATTTATCTGTAGTAGGATTTGACTCCTCATCACACTGCGACCTAACGCAGCCACGTCTTACCGCGGCGCGCCAACCCGTTGACGAGATGGCCGCCAAAGCGACAGAGTTTTTGATCCGCTTGATTCAATCTCCAGACACGGATCCGTTGCGTTTTGTCTTCCCGAGTCGCTTAGATATCCGGGAGTCTACTGCCAGCCCCCTCAGCGTAAGCGGTCTCGAAGAAAAGAACATTTGCCTGCATTAATTGCTAATAGTTAGCGTAAACATTCTTAACTTCGCACACCGCACCTTGAATTCAAGTCTTGCGATTGATTCAAACGAAATGGGCCTCATTTGGCACCAGTCACGGCGCGATTGCCAATGAACGGCAAGCGGCAAACCAATGGCCGCAAACAAATAGTGGGCGGACCAGGTAACTGGTCCGCCCACTCATTTGTTTTACTGAAGTTGGGACGCGTTTGACGTGTCTTCCCAAGGGAACTTGGCGTGGCCAAAGTGACCGTTTTCCGCGGTCATGTGGTAGTTCCACCCGCCTTCCGGAGCGTCGCCAAGGGCAACCTTGCCTTCGCTCTTCAGCTTAGCCAGACCCGGCGACAAGGCACCTGCGGTTGGTTTCAGAAGGCTCAGGAGCTCGATGATTCCCGATGGCGTCAGGTCGTAGGCTTCTCGGACACGGCGAGAAATCTCCGCCGGATCGACGGTCTCGGTTCCGAAGGTTTCGATGTTGATGGCAACTGGTTCGGCAACGCCGATGGCGTAAGCAAGCTGCACGACACATCGGTCAGCAAGACCGGCAACGACCACATTCTTCGCGATGTAGCGTGCGACGTATGCGGCCGATCGGTCGACCTTCGTTGGGTCCTTTCCGCTAAACGCTCCGCCGCCGTGTGGTGCCATGCCGCCGTAGGTGTCAACGATGATTTTTCGGCCGGTGACGCCGGTATCGCCCTGCGGGCCGCCGATCACAAACTTGCCGGTTGGGTTGATGTGCATGATCGGATCGCCATCAACGTAGTTCGCAAACTGCGCAAGAACTGGGTTGATAATGCGCTCACGAACCATCGCCTGAACCTCTGGCAATCGAAGCTTTTCAACGTGCTGATGGGACAGAACGACGGTGTTCACGCGAACTGGCTTGCCGTCTTCGGAATACTCCACCGACACCTGGCTCTTCGCGTCAGGAAGTAGGAGAGCATCCTTGTGCAAAGGATCGATCTCTTTTCGCACTTTCACCGACTGGGCCGTGAGGGCATGGGCAATGGCGAGTGGCAAAGGCATCAGCGACTCAGTTTCGCGAGTTGCGTAGCCGAACATCATGCCTTGGTCGCCCGCACCGATCTTCTGCTGTGAGTTGGTATTGGAATCGACGCCAAGCGCGATGTCGGCGCTTTGCTCTTGAATCGCCACCATCACGCCGCAAGTGCGGCCATCGAAGCCGTAATCGGTGTGGACGTAGCCGGTGTTCGCGATGGTTTCGCGCACCACTTCGGCAACGTCAACGTAGCTCTCGGTTCGAACTTCGCCAGCAACAACGGCCAGACCGCGGGTTAGCAGCGTTTCAATCGCAACGCGCGTGGTGCCACGGTACTGCTCGGGTTCGAGAGCCAGAAACGCATCAAGTAGGGCGTCCGAAATTTGGTCAGCGAGCTTATCTGGATGGCCAACGCTAACGCTTTCGGAGGTGTAAATCTTCATTTCTTCTCTAAAAGCGTACCCGTGCGGTGCGAAAGATCAGGAAATCCGAAAGAAGATTTCGGGAGATAGGGATGGCAACAAAGAAAATATTGCCCCGACGGGAGTTGGTCTAGAAGAAACCAACTCCCAATCGTGCAATCGGCCGGTTCAGCGAACCTGGATTCGATTCTCGGTGAGGGCTTGGAACACTTTCACCGGAATGAACAGGATTTCGTTTCGCTCAACGGAGATGGTCGAAAGACTCTGGCGCTCACCATTGATGCGGAACCAGATATTGCCCTTGTCGTACTGGGCTTCTCTTCCGCGCCAGCGAATCCACATTCGCTTGCCATCTTCGGTTCGTTCGAAGCTTGCTCCAATCCGACTGGCCAAAGCACGTGCCGGTACCAGCAACGTCGAACCCTTGACGATCGGTCGCTCGTCGCCGCTAAAGGTCAGGCTTCGTCCGTCGTAATAGACCTCTTGAGTGTTGTTCGAATAGTCGTCGTTGTTTCCGCCGCCAAACAGTCCGCCGCCGCTGCCGTTGCTACTCGTCGATAGGTTTCGGCCCGCAAGGGCTTGGAAGATTTCGATTGGCACGAACAGGACTCCGTCCCGCTCCTGACTCGAAGTTCGAAGGGATCGGCGCTCGTCGTTCAGGCGGAAGTAGTTGGCACCCTTGATGTACTCAACTCGGTCGTATTCCTTCCAAACCGAAATGGTTCTTCCGTCGCTAGATCGGTCAGTGTTGTAGCCCAGTCGATCACCCATCGCACGGAACGGCACTTGAACCGTACCATTGGATCGATAAGGTCGCTCGTTACCGGAGAACGAGAGAGGACGGCCATTGAAGTAGACCGATGTCCCGCCATTGTTTGATCCGCCGTTTCCGCCGAACAATCCCCCGTCGCTGTCGTTATTGTTGAATCCATTGTTTCGGTACGAAACCGCTCCTCCCGTCAACAGTTCAAAGAACCGGACCGGGATAAAGAGAACGTCATTTCGCTCTCGGGCGGGTCGGTTGATTTTGTTGACCCGACCGTCGAGAATCATCTCGTTCGTACCTTTCCGATACGTGCCGGCTTTGTTGCGCCAGGTGACGCGGATGGTCGCACCCGAATCCGACCGCTCGAATCGGGCTCCGATCCGGTCGGACATTGCGCGGAAAGGCACGAAGATCACGTTTGACTCGACGAATGCGCGCTCATCGCCCGAGAAGGTCACTCGGTCTCGGTTGTAGTAAACGTTCTGAGCGAAGCTGGAAGCGGATACCGCTCCAGCCAAAAGCATCACCACGGCGTGAATTCCAAATTTCTTCATATCGTTCTTTAGAACCTTCACAAACTTTACCGTTACTCCACGTCCTACTACTCTCGGTCAAACCAGCGATCGACCGGGGTTTGATTGGTGTAGAACTGGGCGAGCTTCTTTTTCGAAGCATGCGAATCAAGCCAGGTGACGGTGGCTTGCTCAAAATGGATCGGGTCTGGTCGGCCCCAGCAGTCTGCCGTTGGCCAACTCGGAGGCAACATCAGCTTGCCGTCGTCCCCACAGAAACTGGTTTCCGGGAATAGGCTGCTTCGTGCCGAGGAGAACAGGACTGACTCGCTTGGAGCTGCAAAGTCCGATGGGCTGAACGCCGTGTGGTCGTTCGCGTTCGAGAAGTCAATCGAGAAAGTGGTGATGTAGCCGACGTTGTAGCCGAAATGGCTCGTGATTGCTCCCGTTGTGTCGGTCTCTTTCACCTGGCTGCCCGGGCAGTGCCAGATCTGCTTGTTCTTCACATAGGGATCGGTGAGATCGTGCCAGAGCAGGAAGGCCGTATCTGTTCCGTAGGCCGCGAGGGC
>CAMCWC010000034.1 GCA_945882415.1 Chthonomonas calidirosea | reverse complement strand
CGACCTCGCCGTCGCTACCAACTGCGGCCAGATCAAGACCGGTGCACCAAGCCGAACCGACCGCGTAGCCAAGTACAACCAGCTCCTTCGCATCGAAGAGCAGCTCGAAGAAGCGGCCGTCTACGCCGGAGCCTCTGGCTTCGGAAAGCTCGCATCGCGACTGTCGTAACGGCAGGTCGACTAGCGTGGCTTTGAGTTTCCTGGCTTTCCAGCTACTCAAAGCCACGCAAGGCTACACAAAGCCATTCAAAGCGCCGCCCACAGCGCCCGCCTCAGGGCACTAACGCATGGAGAACGGTGAAGTACTCCGTCACCTGTTCGATGTGATACAGATCGTGCCCCAACAGGAACGTTGCCTGATCGCTGACCGTGATCACGCCTCGCTCCGAGTGGACCGCCGATAGGCTCCACTTCTCCGCCGGGAGTTCTTCGAGAAAGTTGACCGTGTCTCGGCGGCGGTTGGCGAAAACTTCCAACTCGTGATGCGGCTCTTTGGTGTCGTACTTCTTCTCGATCGCTCGCGCGCCTTCGTCGTATGCCGGAAGGGTTGAACCCGGATGCTCGACCGTTTGCCGCAAACGATCCAGGAAAATGTCCTCCCAATCCGCAATGTGCGCGATCACTTCAACCAGATTAAATCGGTCGGCTTGGAGTGCCTCCGAATACCTTTCTGGCGAGATTTGATCCAGCATTCGAACCAGAATGGCGGGCGTGTGTCGAATCGAAAGCACGTACGGGTTCATTTCAAATTTAGCCTACCAATACTTTGTCCATTCGTAAAGGACAGGTAGGCTCGTGGCGTAGGACACGATGGAGATGGAGTTCACGCGAAAAGGATTTTTAATCACCGCTAGTGCGGCCGGGGTCCAAATGGCCACTGCCGGACTCCCTGTCTCACTCATCCAAAGTCAAGGAACAAAACGCATGGAACCGAAGCTCGTTAAAGTACCCACCGAAGCAGATATTGCCAAGGCTCTGAAAACCGACGGTCGCGGCATTAGCGCTGCCACCCACAAAGCGCACCTCACCCTCTGGCAGGGCTACGCAAACAAGACCAACGAGATCCGAAAGGCGCTCGCCGAACTCGACACCGACCCAGCTAAGGGCAACCAGATCTACAGCGTCACCCGATCGCTCAAGGTCAACTACGCGTTCGCTTACGGCGGATACATCAACCACAATGTCTACTTCGACACCCTCGGTGGCGAAGGCAAGATCGGCGGCGACATCGAAGCCCTGATCAAAGAAGCCTACGGCTCCGTTGAAAAGTGGAAAGCCGATTGGAAGATCACCGGAATCTCCTCCCGCGGCTGGGCCTACCTCGGCTACGACCAGGATGAGCAGCGCGTCTTCAACTACGCCGGCGACGCCCAAGACACCTTCCCCGCCTGGAACAACACCCTCGTCCTCGCGATGGACGTCTACGAGCACGCCTACTTCCTCGACTACCAAATCGCCCGAGCCAAGTACATCGACGCCTACTTCGAGCTTATCGACTGGGACGCCGTCAACGCCCGACTCGCCAAGGGTCGCTGATCTAAAAGCTCGCTCCTAGGACGGAAAATGCGTTCTAGGAGCCTTCTCTAGCTAGCTCGGCAGAATCTTCATCCGCCGTTTCTGAGACCCTTTCGATCCGCAACTGCAATATCCTGCGGCCGTCGGTCTTGATCACCGTGAACCGGTGGCCCGCTTCATCGATCGACTCCCCGAACACCGGTTGCCTTCCAAACAGCCCGAACACGTAGCCGCCGATCGTGTCGAATTCCTCGCTGTCGAACTCGCTCTCGATCTCGTGATTGACGTCGTTCCAGTGCGTCTTACCGTCCACTAGCCAGCCGTCGTCAAGCTTTTGGAACGAGGGCTCCTCGTTGTCGTACTCGTCGACGATGTCACCGACGAGTTCTTCGACGATGTCCTCGATGGTGACGATCCCCGCGGTTCCCCCGAACTCGTCCTGCACAATCGCGAACTGGCTGCGTGAGTTCCGCATTTCGCCAAGGAGTTCGTGAAGGTTCTTGTTTTCTGGCACGAAGAGCGGCTGGCGCATGATGCCTCGGAGAGTCACTTTCTTCCCTGCGGCGATGGCCATCAGCAAGTCTTTCGCATGGACGATGCCGACGATCTGGTCGTCAGTCTCCTCAAAGAGCGGAATGCGCGAGTGGCCGGTGGTCTCGATCATCTTCACCGCGGTAATTGCGTCGGCGGTCACGCTGAGTGCATCGAGGTCCACGCGCGGCGTCATGATCTCTCGCGCGATGGTGTCAGAGAACTCGAACACGCTGTGGATGAGTTCTTTCTCGTCTCGCTCAATTTCGCCGGTTTCTTCCGCGCTCTCCACTAAGTTCCGGATCTCATCTTCCGCCTGAGTTGGACTGCTAAAGCTCGCCTTTGCCCCAAAGTGGGCAGTGATCAGGTTGGCCAACGTAGCCAGTAGCCAGGTGAAAAGTCCAAAGACAGCTGCCGAAAGTTTAATAAATGGATACAGCGTTTGGGCAACCCGGTGTGGGCGAACCGAGGCAAAGCTCTTGGGCACCAGCTGACCAACGATGAGGTTCACCAGTTCTACCGGGATCACAACAACCAAACTGGCTAGCAGAATTGACCGAAAGTCTGCCGGCCAGCCAAACCGTTCCACGAACGAACCGGCTAGGCCCTGACCGAGAATAAAACTTCCGAAAATCAATCCAAGGTGGGTCAACTGCCGTCCGAAAATGCAAGCCGACATGTAGCGCGCCTTATTCTCGTGCAGATCGAGCAAGATTCGAGACAAGCCATCGCCAAACTCCTTACCATGCCGAGCGTGGATCGGTCGAAGCACATCCATCGCGGTCTCCCCTGCAACAAACGCGCCGGCCAAGACGAGGACCAAGAGCAAGAGGAAGCTCACCGTGGTGCCGCTGACTACCGGCTCACCAATGGAAATCACCGCGGCTTGATTCATGCCTAGCTGCGCCTGCTGGCCGAGGGCGAGTAGGGCAATGAGCAACACGGTCATGACGCCAATCACGACGTTGAGACCGCCTTTCACCGGATCAACAGGCTTTTGCGAAACGCGCTTCAACGCGGCACCAGTCCAAAGACCACGAGCGCAAGCACGGTGCCAACCCCTGCACCCAGCACTAGCTCAAACATTGAATGGATCTTTGCCTCGTACCGGCTCTGAGCGACAATGCAAGCCAAAAGAATCGCCAAGGCCGACGCTAGGGCGTTGTCCGTGACAAACGGAACGGCGAAGGCAAAGAAGAACGCGTAAGCCGCGTGACCGCTAACCAGACCACCTTTGAAAACGGTCCCTCGTTTGCCAAGTCCTTTCCCGACGATCACCGTGATCAGAACAAGAAAGGCCCCGAGAATCAAGCGAGGCACGAGCGCCAAGCCCAAACCTTCGGAAGTCAGGTTGACCTTAATCGCTTCCCAGCGGTCTTCACCAAAGATGAGCAATGAGCCAACGACCAGCGCGATCAGGGTTGTGATGAGAACCGCGCCGGCGGCGATATCTTTCGCAAACTTCGCTAGCGGATGATAGTTCGGGCTCACGAGGTCCACCGTCGCCTCAATGGCCGAGTTGAACATTTCGGCAACCACAACCAACGAGATCGTGAACAGGAGCACCAACATCTCGCGAAGTTGGAGGTCCACCAAGATGCCCAGGAGCACCACGATCAAAACCACAAACAGGTGGAAGCGCATGTGGCGCTGGGTTTTGAAGGTGAAAACGATTCCGTTCAGGGCAACTTTGAACGGCTGAATAAGATTGCTGACCCCGCTCCACTTGCTCATGCCGTCACCTCGTGCAGGAGAGAGCTCCATTCGGGGTCTTGCGGCAATCCGAGCGACGCGGCGATAGAGTTCTGTTCACGAAGCATCTCTGCTCGAAGCACTTCCTCGACGTCATCAAATCCGGCTAAGTGCAGACTGCCGTGGATCACGAGGTGGGCAATTTCTTCTTCAGGTGCCCAACCACGCAGGGCGGCTTGCCGAGCTGCGTAATCCGTCGCAACAGCGATCTCACCGAGCGAGCCAAGAAGCTCAGAGCCCGTGGGAAAAGTGAGGACGTCGGTTGCTTCATCAATCCCGCGAAAGCGAGAATTCAAATCGCGAATGACTTCATCCGAAGTCAGGAGAACGGAGACATCGCCCGCCGGAGCCTCGTGCCGTTGAAGGGTTTCACGCACGGCACGTTCTAAAAGGCGAGAATCAATATTCTCGCCAGAAGAATTTAGAATGACTACGTTACGGTAACTGGGGGGTTCCATATTTGTGGCAAGCGCGTCCTCCCGCTCGGAGCGAGGCTACTTTCTTGCCGCAGGACTCAATTACTGACGTGATCGCTGACGTCGAGCTTGTCGTCGTCGCTTTTCACTTGGCTTCTCGTAGTGTGCGTGCTCTTTGAGCGTTCGCAGAACGCCGCTCTGCTGGAGCTTCATGTTGAAGCGCTTAAGAGCGGAGTCAATGGACTCATTCGGTTGTACGTTTACAAATACCAACGGTTTTTAACTGCCTCCGGGACCCAAAGAGTATGACACAACTCACACCGAAAGGCAAGTTCTATTGCCCAGGCTGCTCGCTGACGTACACGTAGTCGGCAATTCCCCTCGCACAGGTGACCGGTTTATCCGAGCTGAGCATGACCACATTAACTCCGCGCTTGCCGGTTCGGCGAGTGATACGGTAGTTGATTCCTTGCCCATACATGATGTGCCCCGCCCCCGCGACGATGACCGTGGTCGTCTTTGGATCTCGATCCGCGAGCGCCTTCAGAGCCGAGTCGGCCATGCCTTCGTCCCAAAGAACCTGGGCGGCATAGACGTTCTCGTTCCCGTTCGGCATGGTGTGTCCGCCCATCAGAGAATCGAACACTTGGCGGTGCTGCTTGTTGCCCAAAAAGAGCTCGGAAGGCAGTTCCTTTCGCTCCCCGGCGGCAAGGCCGGCATAGCCAAGTCGTCCCACCGCCCTGACCCAGGTGCGTGGAACGTTCAGTGCAACCATTGGGACCTGATTGTCGCGACAGGTTTGGAACAACGGCCGATAGAACTTATAGTCAAATCCCCAGGTCGTCTTCCAATCCACCGCAGTGAGAAAACTCGCCTCGTCTCCTTTGCCGGCGATGAAGTCGGTGAGCCCCGGCTGCGTTGGTCGCGTCAGCATTTCGACTCCGACCATTACGGGCTGCTTCGCATCCACCAACGCTTTCACAAGGTCCGCTTGAAGCTGCTGGTGGGGTGCGGTTGCGTGCTGCTCGCCCAGATACAGGAATCCGCGCTTTGCGGCTGCCTGAGCAATCTCTGCGACCGTAGCTTCCTGCCCGGTCTCCGTGCTGTAAATCGCGCCTGGAGCAAACTTCATCTGCCCCGATCGTCCGATGTTCAAAACGTAGGGAGAATCAGCTTGGGCAAGAACAAAAAGGGCAGCGAGCATATTTACAGTTATACGCTTTGGTAGCCTAACGGAATGCGACTGCGACTTGCCCCTTTTGCCATCTTGCTCGTCGCAACCTCGATTGGGTTAGGCGTCGCCGGATGCCAGCCAAAGCCAACCGAATCCAAAGCGACCTCGGAACCAACCATAGACCCCTCGCAGAAACTTTACGAACAACTCCGCGTTGGCTCGGTTCAAGCCGACATCACGATCACCGAACTCGAGCAGGCGCGAGACATCTTGAAAGCTCTCAAAGCGAACCCGAAGCCGAACATTCAGGAAGCGGTGATTGATCTGCTCGACATCATCGACAGTGTCGCACGGACCTTGGGTGACTACACCGTTGTTCCCGAGCAATCAGAAATCGCAAAGGACTTCGCGGCGCAAGACGAACATCGCCTCGCGGGAATCCGGGCATTCGAAGAAGCCCAACTCGATCTTGGCGATGCGGATGGAGTGATAAACGAGTTGCGCAGCCTCCTGCCCGACGAAACAAGCCCGCAACCGGGCGAGGTCCAGAACCACTTTACGAATGCGGGTGAGGCGCTCGTGGATGGCATCCGGGGCCTTGGCGGCAACCCGGATGCGCCCTCAGAAGAAGATCACTGAACCAGGAACGGCAAGTTTGCCGTCGCCGCATTCCCCTTCCCGTCTCGAACAAACGCGTAGACCCGGTACTGGCCGACGTATGGCGGAACGGTAAAGATGTACTTACTCGCCTTTTGTTTGACCGTTGAGATAGTCGGCGGTGCGGTCTGCGGATAGCCGCCTGGCTTCTTGTCCTTCGATTCCAGCATTACCACGAACTCGTATTCCAAAGTGTCCCCGTCCAAGTCCATGGTCGGAACACTGAAGGTTAGTTTCTCGCCGATTTTTGCCTTCATCGATGGCAAGAGAGCGGGCGTCTCGATTCGTGGCGCGAGATTCTTGGGAGCCTTTCCGCTCCACTGCTTCTGCATTTCTTCGGCAGACTGAAGCGCCTCGCCCGTTGGCAGTTGCATACCAAACCAAGTCGCCGTCTCCTCTTGCTTGAATCCCCAAATGAAGGCGTACGAACCGAGGCACCAGCCCGGATTTGCCTTGATCTGCTCTTCGTAGTTCTTTTTGTAAAGTTCCGCTTTCTGCGTGCTCGTGGGTTCCAGCGCGACTTGCCAGTCCGTCTTCGCGACTTCCCATTGGCCAAGCGGTCCAAATTCGGTGACCATAAACGGCTTCTTCCAGCCAAATTCCTTTAGTCGCTTTGTGAGGGTCGATAGTCCGCCGTACGAGTTCACTCCGAGCAACTGAACATCAGGCGCGTACTGCGCGATCATCTTCGCTTTCTCGGCGCTGACTTCTGCGACGACGGTCGTGACCGGATGATTCGGATCTTCTTCCTTGACCATCTTCGCGAGCCGTCCAATCTCCTTCCACAACGTTGGATTATCGTTGCCGCCCGATTCCATCTCGTTGCCAAGCGCCCACATCAGGACCGCCGGGTGATTCTTGTACTTCCGAACGGTCTCGCGGACTTTCTCAAACTGATCATCAAGTTGCTTCTGATCGTTCCACTTGAAGCCATGCGCGACGTGCCCGAGCCAATACCCAACGGTGACGGTGAGGCCGTTTTTGTGGGCGCGGTCCAGCAGTCCCGGAGTATCGTCGCCAGTGCCCCACGTTCGAATCGAGTTTCCACCGGCATCAGCAAGTCGCTTCAAGTTCACGTCGTCAGACGAGCTACAGCCCGCGCCTTTGATCCAGTAAGGCTGGCCGTTCCGATACAGAGTCATCCCGTTCGCAGATGGTCGGAGCTCAACTTTGCTTCCTTGAACTACCGGCACGCCAAGAACGGAGAGGGCTAACAGCGACGTTAACATGCCTTCATTCTACGTTGAGAAACGTTTCTCAAGACGAAAAAGCCTTATCGATTTGCGCAAATCCGATAAACGACGCACACTAGTGATATGTTTGTTCCGGTCCTCATAGCGGCGCTTTCCATGACTCAAGAAAAATCTACGTTTCTGGTCCTTCTCGTCCGGCCGGAGAACGCGCCGACCTACTCTGCGGAGCGTTCGAAAGAGATTCAAGCTGGGCACATGGCCCACCTCACGAAGCTGTTCAACGCTGGAACGGCAAAGGTCGCAGGGCCGTTTATGGAAGAGCACCGTATCCGAGGGATCGTGCTGATTGAAGCAAAGAATATGGAAATGGCGAAAATGGCCCCAATGGCCGACCCAGCCATCAAGGCTGGTCGGCTCGCCGCAGAGGTCTACCCATGGGCAGTCGCTCCCGTAAAGTTCGGCGCCGCGCTCGAGCCAATGCAACTTGTCACGAATACGATGGTGCTCATCGAAAGGGTGAACTTCACGCCGAAGAGCTTCTCTTCCCAGCACGCGCTCTACCAGTCCGAGCTTGGTAGCACCTTGATCTCTGGAGTGATCCCAGGTGAGTTTAAGTACATTGATGCCTTCATCGTGCCCGGCGAGGACAAAGCCAAAGTAGCTGCCCTCGCCGCGAAGCATCCCGCTGTTGTCGGGGGATATGGAAAAGCCGTCGTGTTAGCGTGGGGCTCCGCAAAAGGCGTCGTCAGTAAATAACGCCTTGGTGCCGGGGGCGGGACTCGAACCCGCACGATTTGTGGTCAACGGTTTTTGAGACCGCCGCGTCTACCATTCCGCCACCCCGGCTAGGGACCAAGAGTGTACCGCGATCATTTCGTCAGGCCGAAATCGCCCCTCTTAACTGCTAACCTTATGCCGTGAAAGTTCTTGTTGCAGATCGGTTCGAAGAGATTGGCCTCGATGGTTTGCGCCGTCTTGGCGTCGAGGTGATCTATGAGCCGTCACTCTCTGGGCAGAGCCTTGCCGAACGATTACGCGAGAGCGAAGCTGCCGTTTTGGTCGTTCGCAGCACCGAAGTTCCGGGCGAAGCCATGCGAGAGACCAAGTTGGGCCTGGTCATTCGCGCCGGTGCGGGATACAACACCATTGACATTGACGCGGCCAGCGAGCTCGGCATTCTCGTCACGAACTGTCCCGGTAAGAACTCGCAGGCCGTGGCCGAACTGGCTTGGGGACTGATTCTGGCTTGCGATCGACGTATCCCCGAGAATGTCGCCGACCTGAATCATGGCGTCTGGAACAAGGCCGAATACTCTAAAGCTCGGGGACTTCACGGTCGCACATTCGGCGTGATCGGAATCGGAAAGATCGCCCAGGAAATGGTTGTTCGGGCGAAGGCGTTCGGAATGAACGTTGTCGCCTACAGCCGCTGGATGACGCCGGACCTCGCCGCTGGCCTACAAATTGGTCGCGCCAGCAATGCCACCGAAGTCGCCCTCATGGCGGATGTGATCTCCGTCCACGTGGCGCTCACCCCAGAAACCAAGGGTTCCCTCGATCACGCCTTCTTCGACAAGCTTCGCCCCGGCGCCATTTTTATCAACACAAGTCGAGCCGAAGTCGTGGTTCAGGACGCGCTGCTCAAGGCCGTCAACGAGCGCGGAGTTCGCGCGGGTCTTGACGTTTTCGAAGGTGAACCCACCGGAGGAACCGGAAGCTATTCTGGTGCGCTTCAAAACTTGCCCGGCGTGTATTGCACGCATCACATCGGCGCCAGCACGGAACAAGCGCAAGAAGCAATTGCCCACGAAGTCGTACAGATTGTCCGCGAGTACCGAAGTAAGGGCGGAGTTCCAAACGTGGTGAACGTAAAGCGGGCCGAGGTGGCAACCCACGTGGTTGTGGTTCGGCACTTAGACCGCGTCGGCGTTCTCGCCCACGTTCTGTCCGTCCTCAAAGATGAAGGGCTAAACGTGCAGGAGATGGAGAATATCGTTCTTGGCGGTGCCCGGTCAGCAATTGCTCAAATCTCGGTCGATCGCGAGCCCCG
>CAMCWC010000033.1 GCA_945882415.1 Chthonomonas calidirosea | reverse complement strand
GAAGCTTCTGCCTAACATCAACAACAACGGCGACCTGATCTACAACGACACTTGGAACGGCGGTGAAGGTGGATCCAACCCAGCAAACATCGGTTGGGCAGCGGGCGCACCACACCCAGAGCAGAACGGTAAGGCGTTCAACTGGTGGGGAACCAACTGGGCATCCCCGGACAACCAGTAAGACAACTCCATGGAACCGCCGCAAGGCGGTTCCATATCCTTCCCAACCGAAATGATTAAGCCAAATTCCTTTGCCCTGAGTCTGTTGGCAGTTGTCGCAATCGGCACTGTCACGGGATGCGACGCTGGAAATGCCCCTGCAGGCATGTCCGGTGATGACGCGAAAAACGCCATCGCGCGAATGTCTCCAGAAGACAAGATTCGAGCGATCGCGAGCAGCCCGATGCCGCAACCCGAGAAAGAAAAAGAGTACGCAAAAATTGAGGCCGAAACTGGCGTCAAAGCCAAAGATGTACTCAGTTCTAAAGGTGGCGCCCCAGTTCCTGGTGGTGGCTAGCAAAACTGAACTGCCCGTTTAAACGGCGGGCAGACGTTTCGGAATTCATCACCACTCGAAAAATAAGATATAAATCGCTCGGAAATCTGTAGCGGGGCGTTTTCACTTTCGCGTGACCGTGACTGCCTTGAACTTTGTGATATACAAATCACTAAGTTTTTGGGGCGCCGAAGTATGCAAGGAAATTTGAAGCGAGGATTCACACTCACCGAGCTGCTCGTCGTTATGGCGATCACGGTGATCCTTGCAGGCATGTTGCTTCCCGTGCTGGCACAAGCAAAATCTGCCGCAAAAAGAGAAGTTGATCTCTCCAACTTGAAGCAGTCCACGCTCGGCGCCTTGCTGTACAGTAGTGACCACGACGATACGACTCCGTTCTGCCCCTGGCCCGACTTTTACGCCAACGCGGCTCGATTCATACCGTACACGAAGAGTCGATCAATCTTCAAAAATCCCGTCTCACCATTTGGCATTGGAACCTGGCAACAACGCCAAGGCAACAACCCCTTTGGGAATTTCATGGAGGATCCAAGTTCGAACTGCGTGGGCAACATCGCAAAGTCCGCTCTTGGTCGAAAGGAGTTCTTCGCCGACGTCTATCCACCGTTGGATTACCAGTGGAACGACTCTCTCACGGAGCGTGCGGGAGGGGCTACTTGCATCGGTCCTCACTGGGGCGACCCGCTCACCGTTGCGGCGGTCGATCTAGGCATCACGCAGAGTTCAGCAAGAATTGCAAACATCGCCAAAGTGGCCTTGTGGAGCGACTTCCCATCGATCGGAACCCAATGGCCCGGTGGTTGTGTGGACGGCAACTGCGAGCACGGCTCGGACACGGAGCCAGCGATGGCAAACTACTGGGGCAAAAATTTTAAGGGATTCTTTGGAACGCGATCCAATGTGAGCTACTTCGATGGCCATGCCGATTCGGCTTCCGTCCACCAGCTTCATCCGTGCGGAAAAGAGACGTGCGAAGACGCCAATGGACTTCGCACCGACTTCCGGGCCGCGGGATTTACTTGGGCCAGCGAGAGCGTCCAGTAGCCGGTCCAAGTGATATCCTAGACTTGTGGCAACGAGATTAAGCGGTCTCACGACAACGGAGTCGCCCTTCATCGAGGAAGCGCAGGCCAGCGGCCAGCTTTATATTCAGCAGCCGTTCGAGCTTTACTCGGAGGAGAACCACTTAGCGTGGGCGCGCCTATTCGAGCGGATGCAGCCTCGGTGGGAGCTATACGCCAACGCGTGGTTTCTTAAAGGGATCGAATCACTCTGCCTCGATCCGAATCAAGTGCCTCGGCTAGAGGACGTTAACCGGTTCCTGGATCCGCTTACGGGATTTCGCGCGAAGGCAGTGAGCGGCTACGTTCCGGCGTTCCTGTTTTTCGACTGCCTCCGGAATCGCGAGTTTCCGACCACGATCACGATTCGGCGCAGCGACCGACTGGATTACTTGCCCGAGCCGGACATCTTCCACGATATTGCCGGGCATGTTCCTATGCATACGGATCGCGCCTTTGCCGATGCTTTAGTTCGGTTTGGAGACTGCGCGCATACGGCGGCGGAGATCGTGAACAGCATCTCGGACGAAACCGAGCGTATTCAACGCCTGACCAGCATCATCCAGGCGATGGCGCGGTTCTTCTGGTTCACCATCGAGTTCGGGCTCATGAATAGCCCGAAAGGGCTGAAGGTTTACGGCAGCGGACTGCTCAGCAGCTACGGTGAGATCGAGCATTCCATCGTTTCGCCAAAGGTTCAGAGGTATCCGCTTCAACTGGAGTGGGTGATCAATCAGTCTTTTGAGATCGACCACTTCCAGCCGGTGCTGTTTTGGGTCGAGTCGTTTGACCACTTGTTCGACCTTGTGGACCGGCTGGAGGCGTGGATGCGGGCGGGCAAGTTGGATAATGTTGCGCCGGGTGAGCCGAAGTTGGAGGAAGCTGATTTGCTCAGCTTCCTCCGGATTTCAGCCTAGTTGGCGAAGAGAGTGCGCAGTTCGGCGAGGATCGCCTGGAATGACTCCAACGTCGCTTCGCGACTGGCTTCAACGCTGACCGTGCCGTCGTAGCCGAACTCCTGGAGTCGGGCGACGAAGGTTTGCAGGTCCAGATCATCGGCTCGCGGTGGCTTGCGATCGCTGCCGGAAATGTGGACGTGCGCCGGAGCGAAGGGCATGGCGATGCGCCAGTTTTGGATCGTTGCCGGAACTTCGTCTTCGGCCCATTCCTTGAGTACGTGGTAGGAGTCGGCGCAGTACTTGCAGCCTACGACTTCGCTGAGTGCGGCCATTTCGGAGAGGTCGGTTCCGACGTTGCACTCGAAGCGGTTGAGCGGTTCGGGCGCAAGCACGATTCGGTCGCCTACAGAGGCTTGGATTGCGCCGACGACCGACATGAAGATCGCGGTGTAGGCCGAGGTCGGAGCGCCTTCGGGGGCACGGCGGGCGCCGCCGCTGCCGACGACCATAAGTTCGACACCGGCCTCGGCGGCGTTGAGGGCGGTCGCGACGCCTCGGTCGATGGCGGCTTGGGTGGAGTCGTAGATCTTCACGTCGCCGCCGAAGAATCCGTTGGTTCGGGTGATTCGGCTATCCGCAACGCGGGCGTCGGGTTCGACGGTAGGCGAGAACAGGTTCGCCGCCCAGCCTTCGACGTAGTCGAAACCGGCCTCGAGGATCAGCGGGGCTTCGTCTAGGGAGCCGCAGAGCCCGAACTTCACGCCGCCGGTTCCTGGGCCTTTTGGAGGGTTGTTTTGACGGCGTTCGTCGCGACTTCGAAGAGTTGCGGGCCGCTGAAGCCACCGAAGGCGCCGGCGGCTTGGAGGTGGGGTTCGAGGGTGAGCGGGCCGCTCCAGCCTTGGCCGATGAGCCAGCGGAGGGTTTCCTCGACCTGGCCTTCGCCTTGGCCGACGGGGACGACTTTGTGCTCGGATTCGACGGCGTCCTTCATGTGGAGGGTGTGGAGGTGGGGAAGGAGCCAGGGGAACCAGTCGGTCATTGGGCGGTAGCCGATGAGGACGGTGTTGGCGAAGTCGAAGGCGGCGACGAGGTGCTTCGTGGTGATTTCTTCGAAGAGAATCTTGGCGTTCTCCGGATAGGCGCCCCAGAATCGGGCGTCGTTTTCGTGGAGCAGGATCATGCCGTGGTCGGTGGCGAGGGCTACTTGCTCGCGGACCCAGTCGAGGACATCATCGCGCTTGGACTCGTTTTCGTCCGGGCCGACTTCGGGGGTGAAGAAGCGGATTCGGTCGGTGCCGGTGAGTTTGGCGGCGTGGATGGCCTTTTCGAGCTTCTCGAATTCGCCCTTTCGGTTTTCTGGCGTGCAGGCGACCTTGTTGACCGGGGAGCCGATGCAGCTGACGTGGAGGCCGAATTGATCGCACTTTTCCTTCACTGTCTTCAAGTCATCGTCGGATAGGGCCAGCACGTTGAGGCCATTGACGCCGCGGAGGTCGAGACCTTTGATGCCGAGGCCGGAGATGGTGTCGAGCTGGACTCCGAGGTCGGGGCTGATTTCGTCGGCGAAACCGGTGAGAACAAAGTCGGTCATGCCCGAAACGTTACCCCGAAGTTTCTTGTCGAACGCCTTCCGAAATCACGGGTCGGGTGAATCGGGAGTAGCCATTTTCCCTGAGCTTTTCTTCTAACCCTGCGGCGTCTTGGGTCAGGGCGATCACGGTTCCGCCCATGCCGGCTCCGGCGAGTTTGGCCGAAAGCGCGCCGTCCTCGAGGCAGCGGGCGATGAGCTCGTCGATTTGGTCCCCCGATCCGCCGAGTTCGCGGATGATGCGCTGGTTTTCGGTCATTGCCGCGGCGAGGGTGCTCCAGTCGCCGGATTGAAGCGCGGCCGCGCCGGGCTCGGCGAGCGCGGAGATGGCGGCGATTCCATCTACGACAGCGGTCTCACCTTCTAGCCAGCGTTCCGACATCGGGCCGTGGACGCTGCCGCTGAGGCGCTCGACGCCGGTGGTGATGATGAGGAACGGCAGTTCGGCTTTGACCGGCTGCAGGGAAGCAGCGGGGCCGGGTTGGACCGGGTGCTTGCCGGCGAAGTTCATTAGTTGCAGGCCGCCATGGACGGTCATGTAGGCGTCTTGGTAGCCGCACATGACCTCGGCGTGGTGTCGCTCGATGTATCGGACCTGCTCGGCCAGCTCGGGGCTGGGGTGGAAAAGCTCGTTTCGCAAGAAGCGGATCGCGGCGACGAGGGCGGAGAGCAGGGCAGTTGACCCGGCGAGGCCGCTGGATTTCGGTACCTCGCTGTGATACTCCACCGACTTCACCGGAATGCATAGCGGCAGTTCGGCGAGGGCGGCGTTCCAGAGTCGCCGGTCGTCGGGCAGGTTTGGTTCGGCGGTTTCGCCGGTTTGGATCGTCACGCTGTTCCGGAGCGGGAGGGAGCAGGAGAGGACCTTTCCGCCGTAGATGTCGCTCGGGTTGCCGATGATTCCGCAGCGGCCGGGGGCGCTGAACTTGATGGTTAGTTCCATCGCAACCTCTGGGCGGCTTCGTATTCGCTCGGCGTTCCGCAATCGGCGCGGCGTTGGCCGTCTTGCAAGGCGGCGGCTTTGAAGTCTGCGCCTTCCTTGATGAGGGTCACGATGACTTCGGTAAGGCCGACTTCTTGTCCAGGTCGGGCGGCTTTTTGCTCGGCGACGATGCGCTGGATTTGCGCCACGGTGCGAATCGAGAAGGCGTAGCGCGCGGCGATGGCCCAGCGGCTAGCGGTTTGGTCCGGCTTCGGCTTTTCCAGAATGTTCGTGATGCCGCCCCAGTCGTTGACTTCGGTGATTCCGTAGCGCGACATGGCTTCTTCGGACACTTCTTCGACGGCGATGCAGCCGTCGATTCCGCGAAGAACGATGTTGGTCATTCGTTCCAGGGGCGAACCGCCGTGGTAGGGGCAATCTCCGAGGAGGACGACCACGTCATCTTCGACATCTGCGCAGGCGACCGCGTCAGCGAATCCGTGCCGCTCGTATTGGTAGACCAGCTCGACGTCGTTCTCATCGGCCCAGGTTTCGATCTCCGGCTTATCGGGCGCGGATACGACGATGACGCGTTCGGCAACGGTCTGCGCCTCTTCGACAATCCGGCCGAGCACGGTCTTTCCGCCCAGGGGCAGTAGCTCCTTTGGCAGCCCACCGGTGAGGGCCTGCATTCGAACGCCTTTCCCGGCGGCGGGGATTATTGCCGTCATCGGCAAATAGTATGGTCTGAGGGGGGCGCTCTGCGTGGCCCTGCGTGGCTTTGAATGGCTTTGCGTGGCAATGGATGGCGGTGTAATTAACGTTCCCCCCCAAGCGGATTAATTACTTACAGCTCGTTTTGGGTTCGGATTTGTTCGGGTTGGTTCGGGAGTTCGGGTTTGTTTTGATCCGAATTTGGGACGTCGGGGGCCCGCATTCTGCGGTCCGGTTCTTGGTCCGAAAATTTATTTATAAATGCTCCCGCCTTGGCGACGAGTGTAGATTAAATTTTCGAGTGCCGCTTCCGATCCGTCTGAAGCGGGTTTCGGTGGGCTTGCTTGGCGGTTGGATTGCATCAAGCTTATAGGTGCTGTCGCGGCGGAAAGTCAACCAACTTTTTTGGGTTCGGGTTCGTTCGGGTTTGTTCGGGGGTTCGGATCTGCTTTTCGGAATTTGACCAATTCAAGGGTCTAGATTTGATTTACACTGGGGTTGTGATTGTGAGTTTGCGTCCGCACGGGGTGCGCTGTTGTCCTCGGACTTTTGCTGTTGGGTGGGGAAAGCACTAGATGGTACGGCCAAAGCTAAACGCAACTCTGTGGTGTGCGTGTCTTGCGGTGATCTCTGCCGCGGGTTGCCAATTTTCCGGAGACGATAATCGGTCGATCCCGGTGACTAAGCTCAAAAAACCGAAAGTGCTTGTCCCAGATGAGATTGCGGCTTCTATCTTAGCCCGGAGTAAGAAAGCATCAAACGAGGACGTGGTCCGCGCAGTTACTCGGCTGCTGGAAGATATGAATCGGATCGGCGCTACGAATCCGAATCAAAACTTGACCTGGGTCTCGGACTGGATGATCTTGACGATTGGATTAGGAGAGCGGGCAAAACGCCCGGATGGCAAGGCTATTAGAGTCGTAGCCTTAGATTGGATCGAAAAGCTGAGTTCGGTAGAGGTCAATTGTAAGGAGCTTGTCATTCCGGACGCTTGCCTAAGCGAGCGATGGGGCCATTTAGAAGTCATTCATGGGTTGCAGAGGATCGCAGTGCCGGAACCCGCGCTTAGATCGGCCGCTTACGATTCTCTGGACAATGAAATCCGGCGGTTCCGGGCTGTCATCGAAAGTGGATCGTTTTCGGAAAAGGTTCTATCCGAGACTCGATACAAGGAGCTTCTCGCGGGAGCGCGCTCAGCGGGCACGGTGGCAAAGTAGGTTTGGGGACCGTGGACGTGGTTGGTAATCCTGGGGTGGAGATCGATGACTTCAGATAATGGAAAGAATCAGGATAGATTCATCCGTCGAACCATTATCGTGGTCTTGACAGTGGGTGGCTTAGTTGGTGCGATTGGCGGCTATTCTGACATTCTTAGCGGTCGGGTGTCGGTAACTCCACTTAAAACGCAAACTTTTATAATTTCATGGTCAGCCGCATTGGGTGTCGCATTCGCGATTCCTGTCTCGGCTTTGGTGATAATCGTTTATGTGTTTACTAATGCTTATCGGAACAGGAAGTGACTCTGCGATTACTTTACACAGATCTGACACTTGATTTTCAACGGAGTGAGCTAGGCAAAATCCTAACCATGCAGGCTAGTGGTAGGTACCATCGACGTTTCGGCTGAGCTGCGGACCTCAGTTCAACTGGGCGCGCCCTTCTCATTGCTGAGACCTTTCTGACTTGCGGTTGACTACGAATCTCGTCTAGGCGAACTCACTCGGGACGAGTGAGCTAGGGACCGGCCGACGTTTCTGTATTTTTGGGGTGGCAGGAGATATGAATGGTGGCGGAGGCGTCCCGCCTGCGTTCCGGGAGTTCCAAGGAAAAAGTTGTGCCTGCGTTCCGGGCTTTGGCTGTGCGAACTCACTCGGGACGAGTGAGCTACGAGACGAAGGGAGTTCGGATTCGTTGGAATTTGACTCCACGAAGTGACCTGAGTTGCCTTACAATATGAGCGTGGTCGGTGGTTGCAGTCCGCGCGGAGAGCGGCTGGCCGGGTCCTGGGCTTTGATGGATTCGGACGTCAGTTAGCTAATGGAAGATGGACTATGACTAAATCAATGAGATTCTATCGACACATTGGGTCGAGTCCAAAGTTACTGGATTTTATAGACAGGATGCGGCGAAAGCATCCTACAAGGTCCAGCGTGTGCGGCTTACTGTTAGCTGAAGTCAGATCTTCTTGCGATGCAACGGATGATCAGATGTATTGTCTCAATATGCTTCGTGCGCTTCGGTGTCGGCGGGGACTTAGGGCCTTGGAAGACTCAGCATGGTCCGTGGCCAATCGCATTCAATCGGAAGAATGCGACGAAAATACGCTTCCCAAAGAAAGAGACCGCATCTTTTTTGCGTCAATTTTGTGCGCTATCGGGGAGATTGACTCCGAGTCTTCGCACTCAAGCCTGTTACAGTTCTTTTTTTCAGTCCGCAATACTCATCTAAAAGCCGCTGGTCTCATCGCCATGTGGCGAGAACATTCGATGTTTGATATCGACTTTGTCGTAGGAGTTTTAGAGCATGAAGCAAGGGAACCGCTCATTTTAAGTGGGCTAAGTACCGTCACGCTCCAGCTATATCGTTTTGATTCAAAAATTTGGTGGAAGGCAGTTGTTTCGCATCTGTCCCATCCTTCAGCAGAGGTGAGAATGTACGCAATCCGAGCTCTAGGTACAACCGGAGGTCCTGAAACGCGGTCCGAGATTGCAAAGCTGCTCGATGATGTAGACCCGGAAGTTCGTAAGTGGGCAGCTTGGATGCTAGAGTGGGTCGATCACCAGGGCTAGTGACACCCACCGATTCGGAGTTGTTGGGGCACGCCCCTTTCGATGACGTTGTGTTCGCAGTTGACTTTGAAAATTGTCTCGTCACAGTTGGATGCCTGGGCTTACGATGGAATAGTGGTTGGCAGTATCCGTCCGCGCGGGGATCGCTTTGCTCCGTGGAGATTTTTTGGGCCGGTTTGGCGGTCCAGGCATTTTGAATGCCTGGCTACCTTCTTTCACCCTTGTCGGGGTCAGGTGATTTGGCTTCGGGCCCAGATTTGGCTGGGTGAACTCACTCGGGACGAGTGAGCTACTTTGGCTGCGTTCGGGTTGGTTCGGGTTGGTTCTGAAGTACGGATTCGTTTTTGGAATTTGACTCCACAAAGCGACCGGAGTTGCCTTACAATGTGAGCGTGGTCGGTGGTTTCAGTTCGCGGTGGACGCTTTGTTGCAGATGATGGCAGGAAGAAAAGCTTTGTTCTCGTACGTCTTCGTAAGAGTGCTTACAGCCGGGCTCGGGGCACTTAGTTTGCACATCACGTATCGCATTTTTTGGGAAGACCTGTTTGGTTGGTTACGCTACAATTCCGGCACGCAACTCTTGTTGGAGGTCGCGGCCAGCATCTTGTGCGTCGCAGCGGTGAGCACGCTTTGGTTCGTTGTCCGGCCAAGCGAGAGGCTGGCTGGGTACATGGGTGCCGGGCTGCATTTTCTGAGTTTCTCGTTGCTTCTGATTGGGGGCGGGGTGTCGCTGATCCTTTTCTATACTGGCTGGGCCGTCGTGTATCTTATGACTTCAGAGAAAAAAGTCGCTAAGCAGGTTTGAGGGGTCTTTTGCGAATCGCAGTATTCGATCGCAATTCCGCTTCAGCTGGTTTCGTTAGGGTTCGTGCGGATTTGTTCGGCGGTTCGGATTTGTCTTTGGGAATTGTCTCGACCAAGTTGGATGACTTGGCTTACAACGGGGGATTGGTCGGTGGTTTCACTCCGCGCGGGGGTCGCTTTGCTCCTCGGACTTTTGCGGGTCGGGTTGGCTCTCCAGGCATTTTCAATGCCTGGCTACCTTCTTCGACCCCTACCGGGGTCGGGGATGCGGTCACTTCCGCGGGTGCATCGCTTCGTAGCAGAAAGCCCTGCGATCTTCCTCTTAATGCTGAATGTCTTTTGGTTGGTGCAATGATTTCAGGCGTGCTTGGCTGTGTAGTTCAAGGCGTTGGAGATCCATCGCAGCAGGGTTATTTAAAGGCAATCATGCAAGCAATTCAATCAGCAGCTGGATCGATTTGTGCCGATATTACTCGTGGTCGACCCGGTCAGTTTGAGCCCGTGGTCAGATGAAGTTGAGCATTCGACCACCTCTGGCAGTCTTCATTGTAAGCCTGTTCGTATGTTGGATGCCTCTCGGGGAACCAAGGCTTAAACAGTATCCGCTCGGGGACGTTCTAGTAGAGATTATCCTCTTTTCCACAGTGCTAGGATTTTTGACTTTTTGGTTAAAGAATAAGTTTGCCTTCATAATGCTTCTCTTTCCAGGTTTTCAAGGGGTGGCTCTAATGTTTACCGATTGGAACCAAACCAAGTCCTTATATTTTGTTCTCTGTCTCCTTGGAGCATTCGTTGTTATGATTCAGAGTAGATTTTTTGACTCAAAGTTCCTTGGCTAATGGAGCGTCGAAGCGGTGAGTGCGGAAGAGTCGAGCAGCAGCTTGCGTCATGATGAGTAAACACTTTCTGACCAAGCTCTTCGTTCCTACGAAGAGGACTCTCCGGTGATCGTCAGTTACTACCCGTTGCGTTCGGGTCTGTCTGGGTTATCCAGATTTCCTAGGGTGTAAGGGTTTTTAGCTCCAACAAATGAAGCCATTTCACTATACTCGTGTGATCGATGGTTTCAGTTAGCGCGGGGTCGCGGGGCGACTTGGACTTTTGCGGATCGGGTTGGCTCTCCAGGCATTTTCAATGCCTGGCTACCTTATTCGACCCCTACCGGGGTCGGTGGTACGTCAGCTTTGGCGCGATGTTGTTTTACAGCGGTGGAAGGGTAACTCGATGATACGTCAGAAGCAACAACTTCATTTTCTCAGGCTGGCATGTCTAACCGGCATACTCTGTTCGCTCGGATGCGGTAACAAAGACATTGGCCATGGCTCAGTTGAGTTTGGGTACTACAACGCAAAGGAAACAGTAAACAGCAAGAAACAGAAGTTCGACTATCGAACCAAAGATCGGTTTCTTGACTTCTTCAAAGAAGAATGTGTATTCATGCTGACTCCGGCTATTTGCCGTGCGAACGGCGATTCATTGGAGATCACCTTTCCCAGTGAATCGACCAGGGAAAAGTACTATTTGCTGGGGTTCATCGACTCAATGGAGAGTTCTGAGAAAGTCGTTCTTCGGCGTACAGGTAAAAACGAGTTGACACTTCGTTGGAAGTCTGCTGATCAGTCAATCGTTCTGGAAAGGTACGGACTGTCGGGTAGTAAGTAGCAAAGAACTGGCTAGCTCGGGCACTTCTCCATTGTCGGCTACTTTTCTACTGGATCGTTGTTGGGCTTGCCAAAGTCACGGCTGTACGGCTCTCCACCACCAACCCCCTCCTCTCGTTGGGAAACGAAAGGAGGGGGCTCGTACGATGAGGAATTGCGTGCAGGGTTTCGGCATTGCGGGTCCTCACCCCCTGCCCCCTCGTCCACCGGAGTGGAGAGATACCGTGTTGTCAATTGGGTGTCAAGCCCTGCTGACGGTCGAACGGCGCACCTCCTTTGAGCACCCCATAGGCGACCCGGATCAGTTTGTGCATCACGGCAACCAGCGCTGAACGTTTCGCTTTCCGCTGAGCAATGAGCC
>CAMCWC010000032.1 GCA_945882415.1 Chthonomonas calidirosea | reverse complement strand
CACCAGCTTCAAGTTGGTTGGAAACTGGATTGAGGCGGATCGGCCGGGCTACCTGGTCTACGGCTTTTTGCCTGACGCCAGCTTCCTCAACACCTTTAGGAGCTACGCGTTCGCCCGTCCAACCAAAACGACGTATGGCTGGAACTATTCACCGTCGACCGGGACCGTGAGCACAACATGGCAGATTACGGCTAGTCCGTTGAAGGGTACTTCGACGGCAACGCTGCAAGGTTGGCTGCCGCATCACTACCGCACGACGAGCCGAGCCTTTACGATGTTCAACACCTCGTACACAACCGTGCGGGGCAAGCTTCTATTGGCGGCCGGCAACAATTTCACGCTGAAGTATCCGTTCCGAGGAATCGCGCCTGTCCTGCCTACACCGACGGCAAAGGGCATCGTCAACGATTACTCCCCAGCGAGGATGTCGAACTACTTAGGAAAATTCGCAGACTCGCACCCGACCATTGGTGCCGATACCTACTGGCAGGGCAAGGAGTTCGGCCTGAGCGCGCAGTACCTTTCGCTCGCGAGTCAGTCAAATGACCCCGCGACCGCGCTGCACTTGCAATCCAAATTGCGCACCTACATGAGCGATTGGCTCACCTACACCCCAGGCGAAGAAAGGAACTTCTTTGCGACATACCCGGGTTGGCAAGGATTGGTCGGGTTCTACACCGGTTTTGGCAGTTCATCGTTTAATGATCTGCATTTTCACTATGGTTACTATGCGGTTGGCGCAGCGCTGTTGGGCATGCATGACTCGGCGTTCTTGACCCAGTACGGCCCGATGATGCGGCTTGTGGCGAAGCAGTATGCAAACTGGGACCGGGCGGATACTCAGTTCCCGTTCTTGCGCACTTTCGATGTTTGGGAAGGCCACGGGTGGGCGGCCGGAGTTTCTGGACCGGGCGGGAACAATCAGGAATCGAGCTCGGAAGCGATGAACGCGTGGGTGGGAATGTTCCTACTCGGGTCCATGCTTGGCGATGACGCGATGCGTGACTGTGGTGCGATGGGCTACGCGGTTGAGAGCGCATCGACGAACGAGTATTGGCAGGACTGGCGTGGCACGAACTTCCCTGTTGGCTACGGACCCCGGATGACCGGAATCTTGACGGACTCGGGAATTGCGTACGCGACTTACTTCTCGGGCGATCCGGCGTGGATATACGGCATTCAGTGGACGCCAGCGAACCACTGGAACAACTATCTGGTTCGGAACTTGCGTACCGCCACTCGGCAGTACGATCAACTTTGGCGGGACCGCGCTGATCTAAGTGAGTTCAACGCAAAGCGAGATCCGGCCGCATTTCGACTGAGCGATTCCAACACGCCCTCCGGACTTGGGGCCTACCCAGGGGCGTACGTGCTGGGGTTTGAATCTTTGGTGAACCCGACATCCGCGGTGGCGAAACTGGATCAGTACTGGAACGAGAACTTACCAATCGCGACGGACCAAACCTACACCGGAGCGGTGTACTACGTCGCTCATGCTCTCCGGGGACTAGGTCAGCAGGATTGGGACTCGCATACTTCGATGCCAACCAGCCAAGTGTTCAAGAGTGGGACCGGAGTTCGCACGTTTGTCATTTACAACCCGAAAGTTACGGCTCAGACTGCGACTTTGTACGTCTCGGGTGTCTCGGTTGGCTCTGTCCGAGTCCCGGCTCGCACGACCATCTCGACAACCGCGACATCCGGCGGGACGGCCATCTCAACGCCGTACTTTGGCGTTCCTGTACGATTCCCGGGTGGCCTCGACTTGGTCAATTACGACTTTGGCGGCGAAGGCGTGAGCTATCACGACCTTGACACCGTGAATGTGGGCGGTGAATATCGTCCGAGTGAAGCCGTGGATATTGCTACCGTGTCGCTTGCGGGCAATCGATACCGTGTCTTCGGCACGGCACCGACCCAGTGGAAGAACTACACGATTCAGGTCGCCAAGGCGGGGACCTATCAGGCGACGTTCTTTGTTGGTGCGGCGACAAGCGGAAAATCGTTCCGAGTACGCACGCCGGGTGGAACAACCCTTGCGACCGTTGCGGTACCAAACACCGGTTCTGAGATGACCTTCGAGCCCGTGACTGTGACGCTTTCGTTGCCGGCGGGGATTCAGACGCTTCGGCTTGTCGAAGATTCGGCGGGCTTCAGCCTTCTGCGCGTCGTGGTCTATGCCACCGGGGCTGCGGCTGACATTCCGGTTGGTCGTGAAATCAGTCTCAAGGCTCAACTGAACGGAATGTACGTCGCGGCAGAGGACGCGGGGAATCAGCCGCTGATCGCAAACCGAGGCGCGGCGGGAGGCTGGGAGAAGTTTACGGTCGTATCGGTTCGAACCGGGGTGGTTGCGCTCAAGGCAACGGCTAACGGCAAGTACGTCACCTTGGCTGCATCAGACCAGCTCGTTGCAAACAGCACGACGATTGGGGCCGCTCAAGAGTTCGAGTGGGTAGACCTCGGGAGCGGGGATTTCGCCCTGAAGTATCTTGCGACCGGCAAGTACGTCAGTGTCCCGGGATCTTCCACCCCACTCGTAGTGAATGCTACTTCGATTGGAGCTGCAGAGACCTTCCGGTCACTGATTCATCCTTGATTCTCGATCGCCTCGCACCACTTCTTTAGGTTGTAGTACGAGGTGATTCGGGTGATTTTCTGACCGTCAGTATCCACGAAGAAAGCCGCGCGGATACTGTAGGTCTGGTCGTTGGCGTCGGGCAAATCGCCGTCCTTTTGGATGTAAGTCCCGTCGACGATAAACTCAACCGCGCCACGATGGCCGTTTTCGAACACGACGACATCGTTTAGCCGCTCTCGGTAATGAGAGTCCATATGGAGCTTGAAGGCTCGGTAGGTATCGATTCCGACCTGGGTTTCGCTTTCGTTGATGTCGTGAACGATGTCGTTCGACAAAACTGCTAGCTGGCCCTCAAGGTCGTCTTGGTTGAAAGCATCGACGTAGGCCTGGATGAGCTGGGCTGGAGTTGGCATGGGATTAGGTGGTCTTCGAATGCTTGCGGTGTGTTTGGTTCACACCGCAAGCCGGTGGGTTCGTCAGTCGTTCAGCAACGAACGGAGAACGAACGGAAGGATGCCGCCGTTTAGGTAGTACTGGACTTCCTGCGGGGTGTCAATGCGGACTCGGACTTGGAACTCCTTGTCGCCTGCCCGCATGGTGAGGACCTTGCCGTCGTCGAAGCCGCGGGAGACGGCTTCGCTGAGTCCGACGAGGTCGAAGGACTCGGTTCCGGTGAGGCCAAGGGTTTCCGCATTCTCGCCAGGCAAGAATTCAAGTGGAACGACGCCCATTCCGACGAGGTTGGATCGGTGGATGCGCTCAAACGATTCGGCTAGAACGGCTTTTACGCCGAGCATTGCGGTTCCCTTCGCCGCCCAGTCTCGGCTGGAGCCTGAACCGTACTCTTTGCCCGCCAAGATGAGCAACGGCGTACCAGCTTCCTGATAGCGGGTGCTTGCATCGAAGATCGTCGTAACTTCGCCTGTTGGCAAGTAGGTGGTAAAGCCACCCTCGGTACCAGGTGCGAGTTGGTTGCGCAGGCGAACGTTCGCAAAGGTGCCGCGGATCATGACTTCGTGGTTCCCGCGTCGCGAGCCGTAGCTGTTGAACATGTGCGCCGGGACGCCGTTCTCGGTGAGGTAGAGGCCAGCGGGAGAGTTCAGCTTGATGCTGCCGGCCGGGCTGATATGGTCGGTAGTGATCGAATCGCCAAGCTTCGCCAGCGCGGTCATTCCGACCAAGTCGGGCACCGACACAGGTGCCGTTGCGTCCATTCCAACGAAGTACGGCGGGTTCTGGACGTAGGTGGAGTCGGCGTTCCAAGCGAACAGGTCGGAACCAGTCACCTCGATCTCTTGCCACTTTTCGTCGCCCTTGAAGACATCTCGGTAGTTGGTCTCGAAGATCGAGCGATCGGCGCTGGTTCGCACCACTTCGTTGATCTCATCCTGGCTCGGCCAGATGTCCCGGAGATAGACCGGTTGGCCGTTTGGATCGAGGCCGATTGGATCGTTCTTCAGGTCGACGTGGATGCTGCCAGCGAGTGCGTAGGCAACAACGAGCGGCGGCGACATTAGGTAGTTCGCCTTGATGTCCTGGTTGATTCGACCTTCGAAGTTGCGGTTGCCGCTCAGCACGCTGGCCACGACGAGGTTGTCGTCGTTGATTCGCTTGCTGATCTCGGTTGGCAATGGTCCGGAGTTGCCGATGCAGGTGGTGCAGCCGTACCCGACGACATTGAAGCCGAGGGTGTCGAGCGGAACGTTCAGGCCCGACTTCTCATAAATGTCGGTGATGACGCGTGATCCCGGCGCGAGGGAGCTCTTGACCCACGGCTTGCGGGTGAGGCCCTTGGCGATCGCCTTCTTCGCCACAAGCCCGGCCGCGACCATGACGTATGGGTTACTGGTGTTCGTGCAGCTCGTGATGGCGGCAATGACAATACTGCCATGCGTGAGCATCGGGGCGGCGGCGTTTGCAACGGCTTCGGCATCGCTACCGACTTCTGCGAGAACGGAGTCGGTCGAAACGACTGAGGTGAGCTGATCGCCGAAGAACTCGGAGAACTTGCCGCTGGCTTGGGAGAGCGTGAGGCGGTCCTGCGGTCGCTTGGGTCCGGCAAGGCTCGGCTCGACGGTGCCGAGATCCAGTTCGAGCGTATCGGTGAAGTCTGGTTCTGGCGTACCCGGCTCCCAGAAGAGGCCCTGCTCTCGGTAGTAAGCCTCGGTGAGGGAGATCAAATCCTCAGATCGGCCCGTAAGGCGCATGTAGTCAAGGGCGATCTGATCGACCGGGAAGATGGCGCAGGTGGCTCCGAACTCGGGCGACATGTTGCCGATGGTTGCGCGGTCGGCCAGCGGAAGATTGGCCAATCCTTCGCCGTAGAACTCAACAAACTTGCCGACCACGCCCTTCTTGCGGAGCATTTCGGTGACCGTCAGAACCAAGTCGGTGGCCGTCGTGCCTTCTGGCATCTTGCCCGAGAGCTTGAAGCCAATGACGTGCGGAATGAGCATGGTGACCGGCTGGCCGAGCATAGCTGCCTCGGCTTCAATTCCACCAACTCCCCATCCGAGAACGCCGATACCGTTGATCATGGTCGTGTGGCTATCGGTTCCCACGAGGGTGTCTGGGTAGACCTCATCGGTCTTTGGGTTCGCGAAGGCGATGCGGGCGAGGTGCTCAAGGTTCACCTGGTGAACGATGCCGGTATTGGGTGGAACCACGCGGAAGTTATCGAGCGCCTTCTGGCCCCACTTTAGGAACTCGTATCGCTCTTGGTTTCGGTCGAACTCGAGGTCCCGGTTGATGGTGAGGGCGGCGGCGCTTCCGAAGGCGTCAACCTGAACGGAGTGGTCAATGACCAACTCAACTGGTTGTAAAGGATTGATCTTTGCCGGATTTCCGCCGAGCTTTGCCATGGCGTCTCGCATGGCGGCGAGGTCGACAACGCATGGAACGCCGGTGAAGTCCTGCAGGATGACTCGAGCCGGGGTGAAGGAAATTTCTTTGCTGGGCTCGGCCTTCGCATCCCAGTTTGTGAGGGCTTCTATGTCGGCCGCGAAAACGCTTTTGTTGTTCTCGGTGCGAAGCAGGTTTTCGAGCAGGATTCTCAGCGAGTACGGCAGTCGCTGGATGTTTTTGCCTTGCTCTTCTAAGGCCTTCAGGCGATAGATGCCGTAGGATTTGCCGTTGACTTCAAGGGACGATTTTGCGCCGAAGCTATTGAGTGATTCGCTCATCGATGGTTTCCCGTCTCCGACGTCGATGGCTGTGAAACTGGCCCCGGTTGCCAATGGCTCCCCGGATCTCTCAGCGGAGGCTACGAAGTCAATTTACCTGATCTGGGTCGTTCCGCCAGCTTAACGCTGCCCTAACAATCGAGTCCTATGATGTCGGCGTGCTGGCAGTTTTAACGGCTCTGATTCTTACTCAATCGCAGATTGACTTCGCAATGGACATCGATCGAATTGAGCGTGTCGTGCCAAAGCTGGCTCAGGCCACCGGGCTGGACCTCAAGTTCGACACCATGGTCGCCGAGGATGTCGTGCTGGTTCGGGCGAAGTCAGTTACGGCAAGCGATTTGATGAAGCAGATTGCGGTTGCGATTGATGGTGAGTGGGTTCCGACAGCCTCTGGATTTCGATTGACCAGACCGGATGCGAAAATGATTGAATGCAAACGCGCGGACGCGCTCAAGCACGAAGTCAGGACGGCCAAGTTAAGTGCCGAGATCAGCAAGCGGCTTCAGTCGGCAAGTTCAAAGCCCAGCAAAGCTCCAACACAACTCGTGCGAGACCTGCGTCAATTCATGAACCGCCAAGTTAAAGGTGATGGGGAAGAATTCGCACTTTATGATGAGGTCTCCGGAATTCTAGCGTCTTCGCCGATTGGACTAGCTGCCCTAGAAAGCTTGGTGAATATTGGTGCTGCTCGCCTTGCGAAAGTTCCAGTGGGAGAATCGAGGGTCTTTTCTGAGCAGCCCAGAGCCCTTGGAATCCAAAGCAATCTTGTATCGGCACAACGCCTTGATCAGGTGGAGAGCTTTTTGCAGCAATGCCATGCCCAAGCAGTTAAGCAAAACTTGTCGGCGGAGAATGAGGCCGGATTTTCATTCCGATTGGCAATGCGAACTGCACTTCCACCTTATTTAAATGCCCAACAGAAGAAGCCCGTAACGGATCAAATTACTCGATCTTTGATGCGTGTGCTTCGAGTCAGCGACCAGGAACTCGAATATCAAATGCTGTTGGTCGCGGCGTCCGGTCGGATCGTGGCTAGTCATCTAGAATCGATTTCCCTTGAGGCAGACCCAAAGGAGGGGGCATTTCCGGTCGACCAGAACGACACGGTGAAAACGCTTGAGTTAGACGAAGTGGACTTATGGGTGCAAAGTCTGCAAACAAATGCCGGCTTAAGAATGACGGGCTTGCCAACCAAGGAAGGGGCCAATAAGTTTGTTCCACTGCTAGCCAACCCAGTCGCGAACGAGCCTCTCGCTCTTTACGCAAAGGGTGTCCTGTTGCCCGTTGTGGACGGCATCTCCGGCAACATTGTCGTTTCCTTGCCAGTGACGGATCCGGTTGTTGTGCCGATCCAAGACGGGCCACTTAGCCTGGCTGACGCGAAAGGGGAACTCAATCGACGCCTCGAAAAGCAATCATCCGAGAAATGGAGCGTTTACCGGCCAATGCAGCGTTTCGCCAATCGGAATGCCCGGATTCGTCGTTATGACCTGCAGCGGATGTACGAGTACTTTGTTGGCGGCGGAGTCGCTACGCATGCGATGCAGGCACGGCTCGCTTATCAGTTTCAGGATAAGGCGTTCGAGGTCTTTGTTAACCACCCGTACCAAATGATGCGAACAAGCGCATTTGTGCATCAGATATTCTATTCGCCAGAGTTAGCGTTTCTTGGGTCGCTCAGCGACGTTGAGATGGGTCGAATTCGGGCCGGAGTTTCGTTGCCTCAGCTTTCGCCCGTCAGCCGAAGCCTGCTGAACAAGCTCATTCATCTTGGGGACCAGTTAGTAGAGTCTGAATTGGAGTCAGACATTGATCAGGAGTGGCAGGATGGTGAGCTGACTGAAGTGAAGAAGCTCGTGTCGGAAGCTCTTCCGAACGGATTGGCTGCGACAAACAAGATTCAATTGTCCGAAAACTCTAGTCCCATTGCGGGGGCCTTTAAAGACAACGAGTGGCAGGGAGAGATCGCCGGTCAAGGTTCGACCGGCGACGAGGTCTTACGTAGCATTGAGAAGGCACTCGGACGGACTCCTGCGATGCCATTTAGCCAGCGAGGGTTCAGCTTCGTCCTCTCGGTCACCAAGAATCAGGCCATGAACTTCGGCCAAACCACCCGAGAACCGCTTTTGCCAGCTCCAGTACTTGTCCGCGATTGGCCAGCGAGAATCAAGAAGTCCTTTAAGCCCTCTTAACTCAGCTGACCTCAGTTCACCCAGTCCGCGACGAAGACGTTTGTTTCGCCGCGGACTTTGCCGTTTCGGTTGCTTGCCCAGACGAGCTTTTTGCCGTCGCGAGAAATCATCGGGAAGCCGTCAAAGTCGGGCGAGTTCGTGATTCGCTTGAGGTCGGTGCCGTCCAGGTTGATCGTGAACAGGTCGAACTCGCGGCCCTTGGGGTCGCCGTAGTTGCTGCTGAAAATGATTCTTTTGTTGTCCGGAAGGATAAACGGGGCGAAAGATGCGCAGCCGAGCTTGGTGACTTGCTTCTTGTTCTTTCCGTCGGCATCCATCACCCAGATTTCGAGCTTGCTCGGGCGGACGAGGTTTTCGGCGTGCAGTCGGCGGTAGTCCATGCGCTCTTCTTCGGTGTCGATGCTGTCGCGTCGGAAGACGATCTTCTTCGAGTCCCAGCTAACGAAAGGTCCGCCGTCGTAGCCCTCGTCCGTCGTGAGCTTCTTGATGTTCTTGCCGTTCATGTCCGCGCGATAGATATCGATGTCGCCTTCGAAGTCGCCGGTGAACGTGATGTACTTCCCGTTAGGTGCGATGGTGGTTTCCGCGATGTAGCCATCACGAGACAGCAGTAACTCCGGCTTATCGTTCGCGATGTTTCCGGTGTTTGACTGCCGGTACAGCGAGAACTCGGGGTTGACTTTCCAGAGGTAGCCCTTGCTCATGTCGAGCGGCGCTTGGGCACCTTCGTTCTTCTCGTGCGTGCTGCTGAAGTAGACGTGCTTGAGGTCTGGGGTGAAGTAGCTACAGGTGCAACGTCCCTTTCCGGTGCTGATGAGAGTCTTGTTGCTGCCATCGGCGTTCATCCGGACGATCTGTTCGTCGGGCCAGAGAGCCTGGCGGGTTTGGAAGATGATTGTTTTGCCGTCCTTGCTCCAGTAGGCCTCCGCATTCTGTCCGCCGAAAGTGAGCTGGCGAGGGTTGACCAAGTTCGGTTCGTCGGCTCGTTCCTTGATCGCTTGACTTGCGGGTCCGGGCCAAGTCTCGGTGCCCTGAAGCGATGCGGTGAGCCCGCCAAGCACGTCGTATTCTGGAAGGTAGGCGTGGGAGCAGCCGAGCGGGTGGATTTCCGAGGTTGCTGGCAGGGTGAACGCCATGGCCGCGATCAGAGTGGACGAAATCATTACACCTATCGAACCTGACTCGGCCGAGGAGCAACTTTGCACAGTTGCCGATCCTCGTTCATTCGCGATGAATTCGGAATATTCCCGCTAAACTGAAGGCATGGCGCTCGCGACGTTGCTGTTCCTGTTCACCGCCCCCCAGGCCTTTGAGCCCGGGGCGACTTTCCGTCTTTACGACATCGGAACTCCGATGCAAGATTTGCCAACGTTGGTCACCGGGCAAACGCCGAACTTAGACCGCATCGTCTCGAAACTTCAATTCGGCGATAACGACTTCTTTGGATACAAAGATGCCTTTTACGTCGAGATGTTGGCAGAGATCAATGCACCTGCCGGCCCTGCGGTTTTCCGAGTAACAAGCGATGACGGCAGCACGGTGAGCATCGACGGCAAGTTGGTTGTGGATAACGATGGCGTTCACGCCGCGAGCGCCCAAGAAGGAACGGTTACCCTGGCCGCCGGTTGGCGAAAGCTCAACGTTCGCTATTTTGAGTCTGGCGGCGGACAAGAGTTCAAACTGGAGTGGAAGCCGGCTGGCGCCTCTTCATTTTCGGTGGTCGATTCGTCCGTAACCCGAGTTCCGGCCGGTTTGACCCGCGTTACGAGCCCCGGTCCGAAACGGATTGTCACCGTCGGCGGACCACAGCGGCCCGGTAACGGCATGCCGCTAGACAAAGCGCACCCATCGTTCGAAGTGCAAACGGTTCGGCCCGCAGATTGGAAGCCACAGGTCGGCGGCCTTGCCTTCCGAGCAGATGGCAAGCTCCTGGTAAGCACTTTCAAACCCAACCAGAGCGGTCGATTTGAGCCAAACCTTAGAGACGGAGAAGTTTGGCTGCTTGACAACGTTTTGAGCGGCGACCAGTCAAAGGTAACCCGCAAACTCGTGGCAACCGGGTTGCAAGAGCCCCTCGGCTTGGCCGTGGTCGGTTCTGACGTTTATGCGGCTACGAGAACCGCGATCGTTCAGCTGATCGATAAGAACGGCGACGACGTTTTCGATGAGCAGAAGGTGGTTGGAAGCGGTTGGGGAACCGACAACTACCACCACTTTACGTTTGGCCTAGCGCAGAAAGATGGATGGCTGTACGGCACCCTCAGCACCAGCATCACCTTTGATGCGCCGGGAATCAACGGTCCGAACCCGCTTCAGCGCGGCACGTTCTTCCGCGTTAATCCAAAGGCTTACGACCCCAAGAACCCGATGGCGAACATTGAGTTTCTGACCAGCGGTCACCGAACTCCGAACGGAGTGAGTGAAGGGCCGTACGGACTGATTGTCACCGGCGAAAACCAGGGTTCTTGGCAGCCCAGCAACAAGCTCAATGTTCTCGTCCCCGGTGGCTTTTACGGTCACGTTAACAACACGACATTCCTGAACAAGGAATATCCAAAGGGCGGATTCCCGGGCTTGTTCCAGACCGCGCCGTATGTTCACGCGGCCATCTACTTGCCTCAAGGCGAGATTGCGAACTCTCCCGGACAAACGGCGGTGGTTCGAGAGGGGATCTTTAAGGACCATATGCTGATCACCGACGTGAAGTACGGCGGCATTCGACGAGGTTGGCTTGAGAACGTAGACGGCGTATGGCAAGGCGGAGCCGTCCAGTACTCCCAGGGCTTTGAAGTTGGCACTAACCGCCTGATTTACGCTCCAGATGGCAGCTTGATCATGGGTGGAACCGGGGCAACCGAATCTTGGGCCTGGACCGATCCAAAGACGGGTGCCTGGACATCCTTTGGCTTGCAGCGATTGAAGCCAACGGGCAAATCCGCATTTGAGATTCGCACGGTTAAGGCGACGCCAACCGGATTTAACATTGAGTTCACCGCACCAGTCAAGCCGGCACAACTCAAGGAAGCAAGCCGCTTCGCGATCCGGCAGTGGCGATACGAAGCAACCGTGGAGTATGGCGGACCGAAGCTAGACCGCGAAACCTTGCCGGTCACGGCGCTGCGACCATCTGCCGATGGCAAATCTGTCGCGGTGGACGTTGCGGGAATGAAGGAAGAGCGCTTGGTTCACTTGAACCTCAACCTCGATTCCGCAAAGAATGAACCGCTTTGGGCCACGGAGGTCTGGTACACGATGAACCGGATTCCGAAGCCGAACCTGCCAGAGGCATCGGCGCTAGCGGTGTCGAAGCCAACGGTGTTGGTGTTCAGCAAAACGACGGCGTTCCGCCACGGCTCGATTCCGAAGGGAATTGCGACCATCCAGGAGATCGCGAAAGAGCGAGGCTGGAAAGTTGACGCAACCGAAGACGCATCGGTGTTTACAACCGCAAACTTGGCGAAGTACGACGCCGTGGTATTCCTTTGCACCACCGGAGACGTTCTGAATCCGGCCCAGCAGGACGCCTTCCAAAGCTACATTCGTGGCGGCGGTGGCTATGCTGGCGTGCACAGTGCGACGGATACGGAATACGACTGGGCGTGGTACGGGAAGCTCTCCGGGGCTTACTTCAAGAGCCACCCGCAGGTTCAAGCTGGGCACATCGTTGCCGAAGATCGCGCTCATCCGTCCACGAGCTTCTTGCCCGCACCGTGGGTGCACGTGGACGAGTGGTACGACTTCCGAGAGAACCCAAGACCGAACGTCCGCGTGCTGGCTTCCCTGAAGCCGGACTCCTACACGGGCGGCAATATGGCCGATCACCCGATCGTTTGGTGCCAAGAGTTCGAGGGTGGACGCGCTTGGTACACCGGGCTCGGACATACCGATGGAACGTATGACGAGATCTTCTTCCGACAGCACCTTGCCGAAGGCATTCTCTGGGCGGCTAATGGTCGTGCTCCGAAAGATGCGGTGGCTTTGCCACTCTCCGCTTGGAAGGCACAAGGCGATTGGGCCGAAAAGAACGGAGTCTTTGCGACTCCTACCGGACGAGACTGGAAGCTGAACCTGCCGACGAAGGAAGAGTTTGGCGACTGCCAGTTGCACGTCGAGTTCAACGTGCCAAAGGGCGGAAACTCGGGCGTCTACTTGATGGGCCGGTACGAGGTCCAGATTTTGGATTCCCACGGAGTTGCAAACGCTGACTTGCAGTCATCCATGTGCGGCTCAATCTATGAGCGATGGAAGGACGAGAAAGGCTATGAAGGCCACAAGCCGATGATCAACGCCGCCCGACCAGGCGGGGAGTGGCAGAGCTTCGACATCGTATTCCGTGCTCCGCGCTTCAAGAACGGCAAGAAGGTTGAAGATGCGGCGTTCCTCGAGGTCCGTCTCAACGGTGTGGTGGTTCAGCACCGAGTTAAGGTGACCGGTCCAACTCGAGCGGCGATCTTTGAAGACGAAAAGCCAACCGGCCCACTCCTCCTCCAGGGCGACCACGGCCCGATCCAGTTCCGCAACATCCGGATTCGGAAGTTGAAGCTGAACTGAGGCGATTGTTGGTGCTCCCAGTTTTCTTCTGGGAGCACCCCTTTGGCCCATAATCTAATCATCGCGGCCTCGTAGCTCAGGGGATAGAGCGCCTCCGTCCTAAGGAGGGCGCCGGGGGTTCGAGTCCCTCCGAGGCCGCCAATTTGAACCTAGCTCGGGGGTTGCCAGGTTGATTCAGCTTAGGCACCGACGACCTGGGATGTTTACTTTGACGATTCAGTCTGACGACGCTAGCATGTCAAAACCTGCAGAGTGCCGATCGGTAGATTGGATGAGGCGAGGTTAGTGGCTTCATTTAGGTCCTGTTCGCGCCTCGGGTGTGAAGTTTTCAAGTGCTTGCCAACAAGGGACCTGAGAAGAGACGAGGATTGTGGCTGCACTTCACGCTGTCTAGCATGAACGATAGTACATCGGTAGAATTCCGCACGTGAGGCCCCACCTGACCAATCAACAATGGACGATCTCGAGCGGAGAATTCAAGTTGTTGTTCGGAACGGATGAGCAGGGCCGGCTCACGCAAAGATCAATCGGCGCCTTTTCTGACGACGGCGAAGAGCTTAAACCTGCTTTTCCGTTTGCCGGAAACGGTTGGGTCTTTGAGCCTGCCTTCAGAGTGGTTCATGCGGATGGGAACACTTCATCCGACCTTCGGCTGAAGGACGTAGCGCAAAGTGAGAACCATGCGCGTTTCACCCTAGAGGATGAGGTCTATCCGCTAAACGTTGAACTGCATTTTCTGAGTAATCCCGAACTAAACATCATAGAGTCCTGGACCCAAGTTGTTCATCGTGAACC
>CAMCWC010000031.1 GCA_945882415.1 Chthonomonas calidirosea | reverse complement strand
GCCCGTATACAAATCCGGCAATGGTCGGGTGGGATGCATGCGCTCAGTCGGTGCTGCGCAACCGTTATATTTTGCTAGGGGTTGATTCATGGAAAAGTTCACGCTGGAATGTATTCGTCGAGGGTGCAAGGGTGAAGGGTTGCGTTCTTGGAGTATGAGGACGGCGCACTGTTCTGCGGGCCATTCGGCAGACTGCCCATAAAGCCGTCCAAACAGAATCCACCGCCACTTCCCTGATCGTCGGGCGAACAAGTGGTTCCTGCGCCACCGCTCCCGCTTCCGCCGCCTCCATAGCCACCGCCGCCGCCACCAGGGCGGATCGGTAATCGAGGACCAATGGTCGGCCGAAGGCCAATGTATGTCGGTAATCCCATTCTCATTTAGTTCAGTTCCTCTTTTCTCAGATTTTCAATTGCTGTCCGCGCCAAATCGTAGTAGTACTCTTTGCCATCCGGCAATTTTCCGGCAATAAGTTCGATGTCAGCGCGATCCAACTGCCTCACAGCCGCTATACTTCGCCCTCGCAGAATTAGCGCGCATCGCTCCGTGACTTGAAGTGCGGAAGGGCAACCGTTGCAGCGACACTTGACATCGAGCACCGTTCCGGCCGCCAGAGTGAGCCAGATTGAAATGTACGGACCCTCGCCTGGAATGCCGCCGTGACCAACAAAAGCCCCCGATTCAGCATCGGGGCGGTTCTCCTGTTTTTGCCTGAAGCTTGCTTCAACCACCGTTATTCTCTCCGCGAAAATAACTATAAACCAAGTCCCGAATATTTGGTAGGACTTTTTATGACCGAAGATTAACGAATCTTAACATCTTGAACCTAAGGCAATGACTTTTAGGTTCAAAACAATTTTTCACAAAAAGTTCATCACCGTTCTTTGTACAATGCACGCAGCATGACTCTCTGCGCGGTGATTTGCGTTCACGATGACGTCGTCTTTCTTGCCGCTACATTGGCATCTCTAGGAGACGTTCCTGCTCTCGTATGTGTTAGCACTACTAACTGGCGCGGCGAATCCGGAGATTGGCAACAAGCCGTTAAGATAGGCGAAGAGCACAAGGCGACCATCTTCACCGGGGACTGGAACGAAGAAAACACCCACCGTCAGGCTGCATACGCGAAGGCCATCGAACTCGGATTCGCTTATGCCATCACCATCGACTCCGACGAGGTCATCGAGCCCAGCTTGCTGCATAACGTGAAACTCGTTGCCGAAACGAGCTTCGCCGACCGCGTTTACATCACATGGGACACTTACTGGAAAGGCACGGACTATGTCGTTCGGCCGCGCGAGCCCTTCACGCCGTGCATTCTCATCAATCTGCACCACGCTCACCACGTTCACATTCGCGAGTTCGAAGGTGGAAAATCGCTCTTTCTCAATGAGCAGTTCGGCATCGTTCATCACCTAAGCTATGCCGGCGGAGACGAGCGAATCCTGAAGAAGATCACGACCTGGAGCCACCGTGATGAGATCGTGCTGGATTGGTGGGACAGGGTCTGGAAACGGTGGGAACTTGACCCGTTCCTCCGGGACGTGCACCCTACTCACCCTGGTTCGTACGCGTTCGTCCAGCGCATCGCAACTCCGGACATTCTAAAGAGCATTGAAAACCTGGCGCATCCTCTTCCACCCGTCAGTTTCCCAGCATTGCCAAAGGCGTCCGTCGTTATCCCCGTGCACGGCGGGCAAGAAGATTTGGACCGCTGCATCCTGAGCCTTGCGAACTGTATCGATTACGTCGAAGAAGTTATTGTTATCGACAATGGCAGCGGGATAACCATTCCAGACTATCCATGGGTGAAGTCAATCATCAATGACTCTAACCTCGGTTTTGCCGTAGCTTCAAACCAAGGCGCTCAAATGGCGACTGCCGAAACCATTCTGTTTCTTAACAGCGATACCGTAGTGCCGAGGGCCGGATTGATGCGACTCCTTGAGAGCCTCAACCAAAGTCGCACCATTGCCGCCGCTGGACCATACACCAACAATTGCGGCCACTTTCAACGCATTTCGCCAACTTACCTTGATGAAGCCGGGATCGACCTCTTCGCCGATTCATTTGCGGCTAGAGCGACCGACGACCGGGATACCGATATGCTCGTCGGCTTCTGCCTCGCCGTCCGCAAGTCGGCACTCGACGAAATTGGGCTTTTCGATGAACGGTTTGGTCTCGGCACCTTCGAAGACAACGATCTTTCCTACCGATTACGACGCGCTGGGTATCGCCTCGTCATCTCCCGCCGATCCTACATTCACCATGAAGGCTCAAAGACCATGCGTCGCCTAGCCGTAACACGCTCGGAAAAATCGTTCGATCTGCAGGCACTCCTCAAAGAAAATCACCTCAAGTACGTGGCCAAATGGCGAGACGACCTTGAATCTGAATATGTCAACCACCTCGCCGGGACTTCGGGCGATCCGGTTGTATTTCATCCCGATAACAAACCGGAAAGCCGCCGCGCCCGCGCCGCCGCTCTGGTCTCGAAGGCCGACATTTCGCTTTGCATGATTGTGAAGAACGAAGAGCGAGTCATCGCCGAATGTCTTGAATCGGCATCGCCGTACTACCGCGAAGTTCTAATTCACGACACCGGCAGCACTGACCGGACAATCGAGATTGCCCGAAAATTTGGCGCGGTTGTCACCGAAGGTACTTGGCCCGATAGCTTTTCCCTCGCCCGCAACGAGAGCATGAAAGGTGCCAAAGGCAAATGGATCATGTGGATCGATGCCGATGACACGGTGATGTCGATCACGGGCGAAACCATCCTCAACGCCGTCGCAAACGCCGCCCCAGACGTGATTGGGTTCGTCGTCCCGGTCCGGTTCCTCGAAGAAGCCGGTGGCGGCACCCAAGTGGACCACGTGAAGATCTTCCGCAACTGGCCGGAACTAGCTTGGGAGGGCCGAATCCACGAGCAAATCCTTCCGAGCCTCCGGGCAGCTGCCGCAGCGCGCGGGATTCGTGACGGCGGCCAAATTGTCCGTTTGCCCGTGCAAGTTTTGCACTCGGGCTACGACACGAGCGACGCTGGACAGAAAAAGAAGAGAACCCGCGACGAACAACTCCTGCGACTCGATCTAGCCGACCGACCCAACCACCCGTTCGTGCTTTTCAACCTCGGCATGACCGCCCACTTCACCGACGAGCACGAAGCCGCCATCGACTGGCTAAACAAATCCATCGCAGTCTCCGGCCCAACCGAATCCCACCTCCGCAAGGCGTACGCCCTTGCCGCTGGCTCGTACAAAAAACTAGGTCAACTCGCTGAAGCGGCCGACACCCTCGAAACGGGTCTCGCAGCCGTCGGCGACGATCCCGAACTCCTCTTCCTCGCCGCTCAACTCGATGCGGATAGCGGAAACAAACAAAGAGCCATCGCCCGCTACGAAAAGATACTGACCCTAGATGTCTCCGGCATCTTCACGAGTTTCGACCCTGGAATCCTCGACTACAAAACCAAGCACAACCTGAGACTCCTGAAGGAATCCTAAAATGACCACTTTGAATCCAATAGGTTCACTTTCGCTCGCCGTCGGCACTTAGATATAGACATGCTAGGTTCAACCAGAAGAAATTTACATTTCCGTCCTAAGGCAGGAGTATTTATAATTAAATTTCTGACGCCCCACGGCACCAACCCCAAATCACCCCTCCCGAACCAAAAACGACCTGTAATTAATTAAATCGTCTGGGGGGGAACGTTAATTAATTACGGCCAGGACGTGAAAGAATGCCCCTCCGAACCGAAGTCCGGAGGGGCGAATGGGGAACGTCAGTTACCGCGTGGTGCCTGTCGTTCGAACTTGAACTCTTTGCCGAGCATCGAAGCCCACTTCTTCTTTTGGTTGCTGGAAAGGATAGCGAGCACTTTCGCATCGACTTCCTTTCGCATCGCTTCCATGCGCTCCGGATCCATTCCCGGACCACCCTGACCACCAGGACCTCGCTGTCCGCCAGGTCCGCCGAAGCCACCTTGGCCACCAGGTCCGCCCTGTGGAGGACCGCCGAAGCCGCCCTGACCACCAGGACCGCCCTGTGGAGGTGGTCCGCCGAAGCCGCCCTGTCCGCCAGGACCGCCAGGTCCACCTTGGCCGCCGCGACCACCCTGCGGTCGGGTGAGCTCACGAATCTGCTCGCGCTGATCGTCGCTCAGATCGAGCTTCTTCGCGATGTCGTCTCGGTTCATGGCGCGAGTGCCTTCCAACTGAAGCGCGAGTTCGCTGTACCGGGAGTACTGCTTGTCGTTCAGGATTTCCTTCACCTTGGCATCCTGCTGGGCTCGCATCTGGTCGTTCATTCCGCCAGGTCCACCGGGACCGCCTTGTCCTCGCTGACCTCCAGGTCCGCCCTGTCCACGCTGTCCGCCAGCACCTCCCTGCGGCGGACCACCGAAGCCGCCCTGGCCGCCACCGCCAGGTCCACCCTGCGGAGGACCGCCGGGTCCACCCTGTCCGCCAGGTCCTCCAGGACCGCGACCGAAGGCCTCTCGAACTTGCTCGATCTGGGCTTCCGAAAGCTTCAGTTCTTTCTGAACATCGCTGCGCATCAAGATGCCGGGTCCGCCCTGCATCATGCCGCCGCGCATTCCAGGTCCGCCCTGGCCGCCAGGTCCGCCTTGACCAAAGCCACCGCGTCGCTGTCCGCCTTGGCCCTGCTGAGGTCCGCCGTCCGGGAACCCTTGCGCCATCGATGCCGCGCAAACGGCCATCAGGGCAGTAACGACGATTAGATCTCGAAACTTGAGGTTTTTCATGTGTCTCTCAAGCATCAGTCTAGGGGGCACTTGTGAGGAATTTATTGGCTTTGGGAAGCTTTACGATAAATCGCGATCCGCGCTCCAATTCGCTCTCCGCCGAGGCCGTTCCGCCGTGCGCCGAAACGATGGTTTGCACAATCGACAAGCCCAAACCGGCATGAGTTGAACCTGAGCGGGCCTCATCCGCCCGATAAAACCGCTCAAAGAGGTGCGGCAAGTCCTTTTCGGAAATTCCGGGACCAAGGTCCCGAACCGAAAACGCGACCTCATCGCCAACCTCACAAACCGCCAACTCAACGCGAGCGGAATCGGGCGAGTACCGCAACGCGTTATCCAAAAGGTTGGAGAGCACCCGCGCCATCGTGTCGATATCGCAATCCAGCGAAATCGCCTCCTCCGGCAAAACGCAATCCACCCGGTCGGTCGCGCTTACTGGCAGTCGCTCCAGGGCCGCAATCACCACCGTCGGCACATCGGTCGCCACGACCTTAAGCCAACTGCGACCCGAGTCCGCCCGGCTGAGCACCAAAAGCTGATCGACCAGCCGCGTCATCGACTCCGCCGATTGCCCGCAAACCCGCAGCGCCTCCCGCAGCTGCTCCGGCTCCGATCCCGGCTCCGAAGCCGCCAACCGGATCCGCGTCAAAGGCGTCCGCAACTCATGCGAGGCGTCGGCGGTAAACCGCCGCTGCCGATCGAAGGCGTCCTCAAGTCGATCCAGCACTTCGTTGAACTGTCCACCCAAACCGGCGAGCTCGTCTTGCCCCCGAATCGGAAGCCGCCCGCTCAGGTTCCGCCCCGAAATCTGCCCCGCCGCATCCGCCATCTCCTGCACCGGCCGCAAGCCCCTGGTCGCAATCAACCAAGCCCCAAGCCCGGCGATCAGGCAAGCAATCGGTACAAACAGCGCCACCGTCGTCGCCTGCGACCGTTCCCAAAACTCAAAGTCCCGCAGCCCCCGCGCCACCTGAACCGCCGCCGGATTCCCTTGCAAGTCTTTGAAAGGTATCGACAGCACCCGAACCGACATCCCGTCGACCTGCACAACCCGAACGTCCTCCCGACCATTCACCGCGACCTTCGCGCCCTCCGCCGAAATCGCCGCTACCTTTCCATCCGGAAACTCCGCGAATCCATCCGCCTTGACCACTTGACCATCGCGATAAAACCGAATAGGATCGGCCGAAAGCCGGGCCAAGTTGCCCTGGCGCCCACCCGGCGGTCCCCCGAATCCTCCCGGACCATCTGGCCCGTCTGGCCCCGGACCTCGCCCCATTCCAAACCCAGGCCCACCCGGCCCCCCAGGCCCTTGTCCGGGACCTTGGCCCTGCCGACCCGGCGGGCGCAAAAACCGCCCCGCCGAACCCCGCATATCCCGGTCAATGTCGCCCCGCAACCGCTCCCGTTGCGTGAAGTAAAGCGCCGACGTAAACCCAATCAAGCTCACGCCCAAAATCCCCGCCGTCCAAAGCGTCAGCCGAAGCCGAAACGACCCCTGAATCACCCGGCGTCTCCGGTGCTACGGAGCGAATAACCCAGCCCATGCATCGTGTGAATCAGCCGCGCCTGCTCGCCCGCATCCACCTTCTTTCGCAGCGAAGCAATGTGAAAGTTAATCGTGTTCTCGTTCCGATCCTCATCCTGCCAAAGCGCATCCATCAACAAAGCCCGAGTCACAATTCGCCCTTCGTTCTTTGCAAGTATTTCGAGCAAGACATACTCTTTTTTGGTCAGTTTCAATTCCTGTCCCGCCCGCTTGGCAACATGCGCCTGCGTGTCCAATTCAAGGTCGGCCACCCGCAAAATCCCGGTCCGCTGTACCCAATCTCGCCGTACCAAAGCCCGAACTCGCGCGGTCAATTCCCGCACGTCAAACGGCTTCACCAAGTAGTCGTCCGCGCCGGCATCCAGCCCCTGCACCCGCTCATCAATCGTGTCCCGCGCGGTTAGCATCAGCACCGGCGTCCGATCCCGCTTCGACCGCAGGTACTGGCAAAACTCGAGGCCATTCATCTTCGGCATCATCACGTCGAGCACGACCAATCCAAAGCTCGCCTGTCCAGCAAACGCCTTTGCCTCTTCGCCGTTATAGGCAATTTGCGTGGTGTATCCCTCGCTTTCCAGCGTGGCCGCGATTCTGCTCGCAATAATCGGATCATCTTCCACCACCAGAATTCGCATTGTTGTTACGGTACCGACGAAAGATGAGATTTATGTGAGGAGCGTCATGCGAAATAGGTGGTCCGAACTCGCAATTTTACGTGTGTAGGGCAACTTTCTGGGTTCGCGATTGCGTAAGATGACCTTGGGGATGCGGGGGCACAAAGTCATAGGGGCAGAAACAAATCACGGTAACGTGGTTCGCGCTATGCGTTTGCCGTTTACGTTACTCCTGACCAGCCTCGCCGGAATGGCTTTTTCCCAGGCACAGGAAGCCAGTCCCAAGACCCAACTCACCCTGGACGACGTCGTTCGGCTCACCAAAGAGCGAAACGGAACCATCCGCGCTGCCTTTGCAGATCTCGATGCCGCGAAAGCACGGAGTCAGGCAGCCTACAGTGCATTCCTCCCAACCGTCACGCCGGGATTTCGGTACCAGTACTTACGGCAGGAAACGGCAAGCGCTCAGTTTGGTAGCCGAACCTTCGTGTTTGACCAGAAGCAGTCACAGATAGACGGAAACTGGACTTTCCTCGATTCCGGTCAACGAGACGCGGCTTTCCGACTCGCCAAGCGCAACGCGGATGCGACGCAGTTCACCTTGTCGCAGACGGTCCGGCAGACTTTGTTCAACGTTCAGCAGCAGTATTACGAGACGCTTCGAGCCCAGGAGCTTCTGAAGGTCACGGATTCACAGGTGATCCGAGCAAACGCGATTTTGGAGCAGACCAAGAAGCGGGTTGAAGTTGGCGACGCCGCCCGAAAAGACATCCTTCAGGCCAGTGCCGATGCCTTGAACGCGCAGGTCAATACGATTGCCGCGCGAAACCGGGTCGCTAACAACGGCGCGACGCTAAAGGCTTCGGTTGGTATCGATCAGTTCGAGCCACTGCCGACTCTGGTTCCCGCCGATTCTGATCCCCAGCTTGAAAAGCCTTCCGACCTCGAGGGCTTGTTCAAATCCGCGATGGACGTCCGCCCAGACCTTCGTGCGCAACGAAAGCGTCTCGAAGCCCAAAAGTTCGCGCTGAAGCAGTCGCTGATCAACGCCGGCGTGGCCTTCAACCTGGATGGCGGATACACCTATCAGTTTTCACCCAACCAAGGCGCCAACCAATCGCTCAACCTGACGCTGAGCTATCCGCTTTTCGATGGCGGTTTCCGGCGCGCCAACGTTCGGCAGGACCGAGCGACCTTGGAATCGAACGTTCAAACGTTAACTCAAGCTGAGCGAACCGCAAGGGCAGAAATTGAAAGCGCGTACACGACGCTTGCGCAAAACGTTGACCGGCTAGCCGCGGCTAAAGCCGCCGTTGAGGCTGCCCGCGTCAACTACGCCGCCGCGCTTGGTGCGCAGCAGGCAGGAGCCAGCGACCTCATTGAAGTTTTGACCGCGCAAGTTTCTTTGGTCACCGCCGAGAGCAACTACATCGAGGCAGTCTATGACTCTTTGATTAGTGACCTTCGGCTGAAACTTGTGACGGGCAAGCCCCTTCCCGGCGAATAGTCCATGAAAAAGACGATCCTTATCATCGTAGGCATAGTCGCGCTCGGCGCTGGAGGCTGGTACTACACCACCCAAAACCAGACCCAAGTTGCAGAGGTCGAGTACCGATATGCCGCGGTGGAGAAAGGAACGTTGCGTCGCTCGATCTCCGCAAGCGGACAGGTTGTGGCCCTTACGGCAGTCGACGTGAAGTCGAAAGCCGGAGGCAATGTCGTCAAGCTTGCGGTCGAAGAAGGCTCGATCGTGAAGCAAGGCGACCTCATCGCCATCATCGATCCCGAGGACACCAAAGCGGTCTATGACCAGGCGAGCGCCGATTTGGAGAGCGCAAATGCTCGAGCGCGCCAAGCCGAGATCACTTTAGAACTGCAGATCAAGCAGTCCGAGACGGCAGTTCAGGACGCCCGCAACTCCCTTGCGGCGGCCAAGACACGGCTCGAACGATCAACGATTGAAGCGTCCCGCCAGCCGGAGCTTTCTTCGGCGGCAGTGCGAACCGCGCAGGCAAACCTCGAAGCCAGCCTCGCCGCGCTTGAGCGACTTCAAAAAGTCGATATTCCTCAGCAGCGCGCCGATGCTCAGAACGGAGTGACCGATACGCAAACCTCCGTAAACACGGCAGAAGCCGAACTCACCCGTCAACAATCACTACTTCAGCAGGGCTACGTTGCGGCATCGGCGGTTGATAACGCTCGCAGAACGCTTGCAACGGCCAAATCCAACCTAGCTTCGGCGACGCAGCGCCTCAAAACGATTGACGACTCGGCCCGAATTCAGATCGCCTCCGCGAACGCCGAGATCGCGCGAACTCGCGCGGCTCTGAGCCAGGCGAAGGCCAACTCGACTCAGGATGCGGTCCTGAAAACCAACCTTGCCGAAGCGAAGCAAGCGGTCCGCTCGGCAGAAATCGCCCTCCAAATTGCTCAGGACAACCGCGAACAGGTGGCAATTCGACGCTCAGAGCTCATCGGCGCAAAGGCGAGCACCGTTCGCAGCCGCGTCTCCGAGCGAAACGCAAAAATCAATTTAGACAGCACCACCGTTGTTGCGCCGCGAGATGGCGTGGTGACGGTGAAGTACCTCGAAGAAGGAACGATCATCCCTCCAGGTGCTAGCACCTTTGCCCAGGGCACGTCGCTCGTTCAGATTTCGGATGTCACCGAGCTGTACGTGGAATGTGCGGTGGACGAAGCGGATGTAGCGGCCGTTAAAGTTGGCCAGAAAGTTAGCGTAACCACCGAAGGCTTCCCGAACCAGAAACTGGAAGGCAAAGTCACCCGCGTTAACCCGGCTGCCACGACCGTCAACAACATTACGGCCGTCAAGGTCCGGGTCAAGATCAATGCCGATAACAAAGTGCCGGTTGTTCCTGGAATGAATGCAACTTGCGAGTTCATTACGATGGAGCTGAACGACGTTCTGGTTGCCCCTTCACAAGCGGTCACAGCCGGCGAGGATGGCAAGTCCACCGTCCGCGTCAAGTCAACCGATCCGAAGAAGCCAGAAGTCAGAACGGTTGAGATTGGCGAAGCCGGAAATGAAGGCATCGAGATCAAGTCCGGTTTGAAGGTTGGCGAAGAGGTTGTTACGGCCGAAATCGATGTCGCCGAGCTTCGCGAGATTCAGCGCAAGATGAAAGAAGCTCAAGAAGGCGGCGGATTGGCCGGTGGCGGCGGACGACCGAACCAGAACCGACCGCGAGCCACGACTGGCGGTGGTGCCGGTGCAGGCGGCGGAGCTCGACCTCGGTAACGATTTGAAGTTACCAAGACGTACTTCAGTAGTAGCGGTTAGATCATGAACATTGCCGACGCGATTGGAACTGCCCTTCGGGCGATTGCAGCTAACAAGCTGCGGTCAGCCCTCACCATGCTCGGCGTGGTCATCGGAGTTGGGTCGGTGATCGCCATGATCGGCATTGGTGAAGGCACCAAAAAGAAGTCGGTCGAGAACATCCAGGTGATGGGCACGAACATGCTCACCGTGATGCCGAACTGGCGCCGCGGCAACGTGGCCGGCGGTCCCAACGACATTCCGACTTTGAAGGATGAGGATGTCGGCGACCTGAAGCGCTCGGTTCCGCTCATCGAACTCATCACCGGCTCAGTCGGTGCGCGAGCAAGCGTCAAGTTTAAGAACATCAACTACTCGACCCAGATTAGTGGTGCACAGCCACAGGTCGCCATAATCCGCAATGCGACCAAGATGCACCAAGGCACCTGGTACACGATGGAAGATGAGGCCGAGGCGAACCGCAAAGCGGTTCTCGGATTCCTTGCCTACCAAGAACTGTTTGGCGACGACAATGCGATCGGCACGACTATTCGCATCAAAAACCAAACCTTCGAAGTGATCGGAGTTGTAGCCTACAAGGGCGGCTCGGGAATGTGGAACCCCGACGACCAGATTTACATTCCGCTGTCTACAGCCAAAACCCGGTTGCTCGGACGAACAAACCTCGATAACATCGTGATCCAGGGCGTGAGCGCCGAATTGTTGCCGATCATGCAGCAGCAGGTCGAAGAGACACTCGGCAAAAAGCGAAAGAACGCCGGCGGCGAGCCGCTCTTCCGGGTCATTAACCAGGGCGAATGGATCGAGCAAATGGAGCAGCAAACACGTCTGCTTTCGACCCTTCTCGCAGGTATCGCTTCGGTTTCGCTTCTTGTTGGCGGCATCGGAATCATGAACATCATGCTGGTTTCCGTTACCGAGCGAACGCGAGAAATCGGCCTTCGTAAGGCGATCGGGGCCAAGCGGGAAACCATCCTGGGGCAGTTCTTGCTCGAGAGCGTAGTGATGTGCACGGTTGGCGGTTCGTTTGGCATTCTGATGGGCCTGAGCAGCGTCGCGTTCGTGGCTCAAGCGCTCAAGGTTCCTCCGGTGATCAACAGCACAGCCATCATCGTGGCGTTTGGATTCTCGGCAGCAGTCGGCTTGTTCTTCGGGCTTTATCCCGCGCTCCGGGCATCACGGCTTCAGCCAATTGAAGCGCTTCGTTACGAGTAAGTTTCGGCTATAGTCTCCGCATGGATCGCGTAAGACTCGGCGTAATCGGACTCGGCAACATGGGCGCGGCCCACATTCGTGATAGTTTGCCGAAGGTGGATCGACTTGTTCTTACGGCGGTGAGTGACGCAGATGCGACCCGAATGGATCGATACGAGAAGGTCGCCCAGTTCGAAAATCCGTCGGATCTCATCCAGAGCGGACTCGTTAACGCCGTACTTATTGCAACCCCACACTACGCACACACGAGCGTCGGCATCGAAGCCCTAGAAGCTGGGCTGCACGTGCTCGTTGAAAAGCCGATTTCCGTTCACAAAGCAGATTGCGAAAAGCTGATTGCTGCCCATAAGGGACAGGTCTTCGCAGCAATGTTCAATCAGCGCACAGATGGCGCTTACCAAGCAATCCGCCGCCTTGTGCAGAGCGGTGAACTGGGTGAAATTAAGCGAGTCAGCTGGATCATCACGAACTGGTTCCGCAGCGAGGCCTACTATGCTTCCGGCGGCTGGCGCGCCACTTGGGGCGGAGAGGGTGGCGGAGTTCTGCTCAACCAAGCCCCACACAACCTAGATCTCTTCCAGTGGATGTTTGGAATGCCAGTACGACTCCGCGCGTTCTGCGGCTTCGGAAAGTATCACGACATCGAGGTTGAAGACGATGTCACGGCGTACGTGGAATTTGCAAATGGAGCAACCGGAACGTTCATCACGACCACCGGCGAGTTCCCGGGTTCTAACCGCCTAGAAATCGCAGCTGATCGTGGGCGCGTTACTTACCAAGACGGAAAAATCGTGTTCGATCGAACTTCCGAATCGGTCTCTGAGTTTTCAAAGACCACCCCTTCAAGCTTCCCAGGCATGCCGACTTGGCGGTGTGAGATTCCGACGAGCAATCCTTCGAACCAGCATTTGGAGATCATCAAGAACTTCACCGCCGCGATCCTGGACGGTGCAGAACTTTTGGCCCCGGCGGTGGAAGGCATTCACTCAGTGGAACTTGCGAACGCGATGATCTTGTCTAGCCTTGACGGCGAAACGATCGAGTTGCCAATGGACAGCGCTCGCTACGAAGCGAAACTTGCGGAGCTCGTGAAGAACTCCGCACGGTCAAAGCCGGCCGGAAATGCGGAAGTCGCGGACCTTTCCTCCTCGTTCGGAAACTAGGCTCGCTCCGTCAAATAGTCACGCAGTTGCTGCATGAGTTCTCCATGCTTATCCATGGAGAACTTATGTTCTTCTTCCAGTCGAAATCCTTCCGGAAACATGAGTGGGGGCAACGTGGCCCGGCTCGGTGGTTCATCTTCGAATCTTGGCCAGACATGGGCATGCAGAAACGGGTCGACGTTTCCGTAGATCGCAAGGTTCGTTCGCTTCGCATTCGTAACCGCTTGGACGCCTTCGCTCACCAGCGCAAGGTCCTGAAGGAAGATTTGCCGACTCCCCCAATCGAGCTCGTTGAGTTGGCCCACCATCGGATCCGCCAGAAGCAAACAGTAGCCGGGGAGAAACTGATATTCACTCAGGGTCAGAATGCCGCTTTTAAGGCGCATGATGAGCTTCTGGTCTGCTCCGGACCGTAAGGCCTCGATTCGTTCTGCTGGAGTCACTCTGAACTGACTGGAAGCGGCGGCTCAACGATGCGGCCAAACTTGTGGTGCGACAGGGCCTCGGCAAAACTGGCCAAGGTCTTGATCCGATCCTGGGCTACGTTCGGATCAAAGTCTTGTACCGGACTGCCAACCAGAACCGGAAGAATTTGCAGACCGGGCTCCGGCGACTTCTTGATGCTGCCAACCGCGTAGACCAGGGCTCGGTCACGCAGGTACGGAAAAATGGACCGGAGACTGCTAGCCGGGACAGATCCATCCGAGATGATGACGAACGCGCTATCAATCGATTGATCACCGGCAACATCAACCTTTAGGCCGTGCTGTTGGGCCGTAAATTTTCCAAACACGCTCTTGGTTAGAACCTTGGCAAGATTTTCGGTCTCTGACTTTCGGGGAAAGAAGATCACCAGAAACGGTCGGCTTGTTTCTAAGCCCGTTGTGTAAGAAGTCTTGTCTAGGCCGCCAATCTCGCTGGTCGACTTCATGCTGACGCGGATTGGAGTGCTGCCCGTCCGCAGCAACATCCCATCAAACGGGTTGGTTACCGGTTCGGCCCGGAACCTCTTTGCCAACTCATCCCAGAGCTGAGTCAAGCGACGACGGTAGGAATGATAAGCGTAGATTCCGAGTCCTGCTAAAAGCAGAACGATAATGGGTCCGATTAGTTTGTCAAAACTATTCATTCATCCTGCTCGATCGCTTTGTCCGCAACCTTCACCGATCTGGAGTCTATATCGTGATGGATAATCGAAAACGTGCAAAAGTCCCGTGCCTTACTGTTCACCGCCGTCGATGTCGTTGAGCTTGCCGAAGTTCAGATCCCTCATCCTGAATTAGGCGAGGTGCTTGTTCGGACCGATTTCACCTGCATTAGCCCAGGGACCGAGCTTCGGTGCTTCGCGGGCCTGCAGCCCGGGCTTGATGGCTGGGGCTACATTCCCGGCTACGCAGCGGTTAGCACCATCGTAGAGGCGTCAGAAGGTGCCATTGCCAAGGGTTGTGTTCCGAACACCAAGGTCATCGGTGGGGGAACCCTACGCGCGTCGGTACCAAGGTCTTGGGGCGGGCATACAGAATATGCGGTCCTATCTGCGGATAGCTGCATTCCGCTTCAGGATGGCGACGACCTCGTGGCGGCCAGTGCGGCTCGATTGGCAGGAATTGCCTACCGTGGCGTTCGGTACGCCCAGGTTCTGCCGAATGAGAGGGTTGCCGTTCTCGGCCTCGGCGCGATTGGTCAATGTTCGGCCCGACTTTTTCATGCCACCGGTGCGACCGTTGTGGCGATCGACCCGGTGGAGCAGCGAAGAGCCCACGCCGCGGCCGAAGGCATCGAAACCGTTGACCCCGAGATGGCCGCAAAGGAACTTATCAACTCGTTCGATGTAGTGGTGGACGCAACCGGCAGCGAGCGCGCAACCGCGCTCACCATTGCCCTGGCCAAGGGGCATCCTTGGGACCGCGCCGAAACCAACCCGGCTCGCATCATCGTTCAAGGCAGCTATCCTGGCCTGGTGAGCTTCCCGTATCAGGCTACGTTTGAGAAGGAGCTATCCGTTCGGTTTCCGCGAAACGTCGTCCGGCAGGACATGGAGGCTGTTATGGATCTTCACCGCCGGGGTCGGATCAATTTGCGTTCGATCGTGTCAGATGTCCTCTCCCCATCCGATGCCCAGAATGCATACGATCGGCTCAAAACACGTCCGGGTGAGATCACGTTCGCGTTCGATTGGCGCTAGATTTACTGTCCCGCAAACGCGTGACGCTAAAAATCGTGTCACCCTCACCTTGTCTGAATGCAGGAATATTAGGTTTGTATTCCCGAAGAGGAGAATTTTCATGCAATTTCGACATCTAGGATCACTTTTTATCGCTACGCTTGGATTGGCTGGCGCAGCCAACGCTGACCTGATTTCAATCAGCGGCATGACCCCTGGCAAGTTCAGCACGGTCACCATCAACTTCAACGGGAACAACTCGACGGTTTACGCTGGACCACAGCTTTCCACGTTTGCTGGCGATACGTTCGACGCCTACTGCGTTGACCTCGAGCACTTCAACTACCTTCCAGCAAGCTACAACGTTGATGCAGTCAGCGCCGCAGGCAACCTCTCGAACGGTGCCCGAGTTTCTAAGCTGTACAACAAGTACAGCGGATCGGTAACCGGAGACGCTGCCGCTGCTCTCCAGATCGCAATCTGGGACGTGATCTACGACAACGGCGACGGTCTCTCGACCGGCATGTTCAAGTCTTCGCTTTCCGGCGCTAAGCTCACCGCTTTCAACGGCTACCTGAGCGATGCTCTCACCGGCATCACCGGCGACGCTACCTTCTTCAAGCCAAACCCATACAACGGCAACAAGAACCAGGGCCTCATCGGACCAGGCAAGTACAACCCAGTACCAGAGCCAGCTTCCTTCCTCGCATTCGCGCTGGTTGCTCCAGCTCTGATGCGAAAGCGCAAGAAGTAAGAACCAAAGTTAAGCGG
>CAMCWC010000030.1 GCA_945882415.1 Chthonomonas calidirosea | reverse complement strand
ACGACTGCACCCGAAAAGCAAACCCGTTTACATCGCTGATGCGATAAAGCCAGCCCCAGGCCTCGGGCGCGGACCGAACGGTCGCCTCGTAACCGCCGCCGTACCAAGTTTTGAATGCGGGCGGAGCGTAGTCCAGGCCGTCAATGACCTTAACGTCTGCGCCGAGCCGCTTCAGCTCGGCCTCCACGGCGATGGCAGCGCTGATGTGCCCGTTCCCGGTCGAGGCGTGGATGATCAGAATCTTTGGCTTCATGGGCTTTTGTCGAGTCGCAGGGCCTTCCAAACACGGGTGCGATGGAATCGTTGCAGCAAGGCAAGATACAAGTCCATGAGGACGAGCAAAGAAATATAACCAACCAGCAAAAACTTCCGTTCCGCGATGAACGGGACCATCATGCAGCCACCCATGGCCGAAGCAATCAGGTGAATCTTCTCGGCGGCGATGGTGTCGTTAACGAAGTTGTACAGGCCCTTACGGGAAGATCGCTCGGTCGCCGGTCCACCCGACAAGCTATCGACAAAGGTCGCGACGCGCTTTCGGAAATGTTCTAGCCCGATGCGCATATAGCCCGCTTGGGTCTCAAACCAGTAAGGAGCGAACAAACCGGTCGCTTTCGGCCTCTGAGGGCCCGGAATCTGGGATTGTGCTTCGTCCTCGGTCACGCGGTCATGGAGAATCGCGATCCAAAGAAGCACGCCCTTGTAAGCCTCCGCAAGAATGGAGAGCACGTGGAAGGCCACCAAAAGCGCCAGCACCGTAACCGAGAGAGGATGCGGGTTTTCCTTTATGCCGAAATAGATCGGAATATAAGAGGCGAGACGAATGGCGTTGGCGCTGGCGTAATAACGACAGTCACGGACGCCCTTTCGGTACGCCGGGCCCGACATGATCGCCCCTTTTGCCAAGCCAGAAGCCTTCGGCAGCTGGTGCCAAGGTGGAGCCAAGAACGTATAGAACACCCGCACTCCGATGAGCTCCATCAAACGAGCTACGAAGAACAGGGGATGAGCTTTGCTAAACTTCGGCAATGCCTTTTCGTCGGGTGATGCGCCGTATTCCTTTGCAGTGCATTGAATTAACTGATCCATTTTGGTCTAATCGCCAGCGCGTCTTAGCTGAAACGTCCCTTCCCCTCCAGTGGGAACACTTGGAGAGCACTGGACGGCTGGAAAACTTCCGCCGCGCGGCCGAGCAAAAAGGCGAATTTCAAGGTCTCTGGTTCAACGATAGCGATGTCTATAAATGGGCCGAGGCCTGTGCGTACGTACTTGCCCATCAATCTAACCCCAAGATCCGCGAAAAACTAGACGAACTGATTCGTCTAATCGCCGCAGCGCAATGTCCCGATGGGTACTTGAACACGTACTTCCAACTGAAGTTTCCCGATTTGCGTTGGTGCAATCTCAACATGATGCATGAGATGTACTGCGGCGGGCACCTCATTGAGGCCGGGGTCGCAATAAATCAAGCCTTTCATGATGACCGATTGCTGGAAGTTGGCGTCAAATTTGCCGATCACGTCATGTCGATCTTCGGTCCAGACAAACGGGTCGGTTACTGTGGACACGAGGAATTTGAACTTGCGCTCATCAAACTGGCGGATGAGACGAACGAGCAAAAGTACCGGGACTTCGCGCGATGGATGGTAGAAGTGCGGGGTTCCCGCCCCAGCCCATTCGAGAGCGAACTTCAAGATCCGATCTCGCTGAGCGTCACGCCAAACCCAGACCAAAGACCTAGCACCTCGGAGTACACCGGCGAGTACTACCAAGACCATGCTCCAATTCGGGAGCACACCACGGTCGTCGGACACGCGGTCCGCGCTATGTATCTCTACACGGCGGCAACCGAGCTGAGCAAAGAGAAAACAGACCCTGAACTCGAACAAGCGATTCTTGCCGCCTGGAGCAGCCTGGCAAAGCACCGGCTGTATGTCACCGGCGGGTTAGGCTCCAGCTCCACAAACGAAGGATTCACCCAAGATTTCGATCTGCCGAATCTCACGGCCTATGCCGAAACCTGCGCGGCGTGCGGACTCGCTCTGTGGGGACAGTCCCTTCTCGAAGCGACCGGCAACAGCGACTTCGCAGATGTGATCGAACTTGCGCTCTACAACGGGATGCTTGCCGGCATCTCGTTGGATGGGAAATCGTACTTTTACGACAACCCGCTGGAAAGCCGAGGACAACATGCGCGCAAACCCTGGTTCGCGTGCGCTTGTTGCCCGCCAAACGTGGCGCGGGTGATTGGCCAGATCGGGCAATTTGCCATCAGCGAAACGGAAGCGGGCGTTGCGATCCATTTGCCGATCGGCATGACGTTAACCACCGAGAAAGCCATCATCACCGTGAAATCCAACTACCCTTGGTCGGGCGAGTTCACCGTTTCGATCGCGCCAAAGGTCGCGGGCGAGTTTGAACTCGCGATTCGGATTCCAGATTGGGCCGAGGAAGTGACGGCGGACCTAGAAGCAAGCGACGAGCCAGCAGATTATCGCGACGGCTACATGATCTTCAATCGCGTCTGGAGCCCGTCTGACGAGCTTAAAGTCGAATTTGAAATGCCCGACCGGTTCCTCGCCAGCGATCCCCGTATTCGAGAAAACATCGGCCGTGTCGCCGTGGCCAAAGGACCGCTCATTTACATGGCAGAAAGTACCGACAACCCGGCCATCCCACAACTGGCCGCCATTGATACGGGCCTAGAAATGGAAACTCGATCTGATCTAGCCGGCCTGAAGGGAATCACCGCCCTGGTTACCGAAGCTGAGTATCTCAGCGAAGCGTTCCCGGATTCGCTCTATGCCAGCTCCGAGACGCTAGAGTCAGAGACAAAGCCGCTCACATTGATTCCGTACTTTGCTTGGGCGAATCGCGGACCGAGCCACATGCAAGTCTGGCTACGAAAGGGCTAGTAGCTTTCGTTCGGCTGCAGAATCGGCGTCCACTTCGAACTCGGGGTGTACGTCGTTTCTGCGACCCGCGCAAGAAAGAATCCGAGGGTGTCGCCAAACTGGCTCGCGGTGAACTTGTCCGCCTTCATGGTCGCAAGGGGACTGATTTTGGCAACATATCCGCCCTTGACTAGGCTCGCGAGTTTTGGATCCTTCGTCGCTAGCCGAGAGGCGTCATAAGCGACCGGAACCGGCGTACTCTTCACGAATGGGGCCACAACCTTTCTGAGCCGGTCAAGCTCTGTGATGAACTCGGCACGCGTGAGCGGGGCCGGGCCGGGCTTTATCGTCGGTGAAGCCTTCCCCGACGTCTTGAATATTTTCCGCATGACCGTCTCCGCCTTAGTAAAGAACTTATGGGCCAGCGCCTTGGTTACAATCGGCTCCGCCACGGGCTTTGTAACGGGGGGCGCGGGCTTTTTGACGCCGACCTGCGGATCTGCCTGCGGGGCGGGAAGTCCAACAATGCAAATGGCGAGGGCGACGGTGATACTCATAGCGAAGTGACGGCGCCGCTTGCTCGGATAGCGTCCAACTCTTCTAACGCTCTTCCGGTGCCAATGGCAACGCAGTTGAGAGCATTATCCGCCACTCGGACCGGAATGTCCGTGATTTCCATCAAAAGTTTATCGAGCCCGCGCAGAAGCGCTCCACCACCCGTGAGGGTAATTCCACGCTCAATCACATCACTCGCCAATTCTGGCGGGGTGATTTCCAGGGCCTGACACACTTTCTCGCAAATCTGCCGAACGGGTTCGGCAAGCGCGTCACGGATCTCGTCGCTCGTGATCTCGACCGACTTCGGCAGACCAGCGACCAAGTCGCGGCCACGAATCTCCATTCGAAGCTCTTGCTCCAAGGGGTACGCGCTCCCAATCTTGATCTTGACTTCCTCTGCCGTAGGTTCTCCGATCATGAGGTTGTAAGCGTTACGAATGTGCCGGATGATCGCTTCGTCCAGCTTGTTTCCGCCGACGCGAATGCTCTGCGAGAGCACGATGCCGCCGAGGGAGATGACGGCGATGTCGCTGGTGCCGCCGCCGATATCAACGACCATGTTTCCGCCCGGGGCACTGATTGGCAAACCTGCGCCAATTGCCGCGGACATAGGCTCTTCAATGACCATCGCCTGACCTGCACCCGCTTGCTTTGCGGCCATGATAACGGCTCGCCGCTCAACGTTCGTGACGCCACTCGGGACGCAGATGAGCGTCGTTGGGCGAATGCGGAACGGGAAAGGGCCTCCACAGGTCTTCTTGATGATGTACTCCAACATCTTCAAGGTGGTTGTGTAGTCTGCGATGACGCCGTCTTTCAGAGGCCGGATCGCCGTGATGTTGCCGGGCGTGCGGCCGAGCATGTCACGCGCTTCGAGTCCGACGGACAGGACCTTACCGTTGCTGGTGTTGATTGCAACAACGGTAGGTTCCGAAAGGACAATGCCCTTTCCACGCCGGTAAACGATGATGTTGGCGGTACCAAGGTCGATACCAATTTCTGGAACCAGTTTCAAATTGTGTTTTCGGTCCTGAGGAAGTTGTAGCCTTCTTCCACTTCGCTGCGACAAATGTCCGCTCCGAGGGAAGTTAGGGTCTCCTCAAGTTTCTCATATCCGCGGTCGATATAGTTGACGTTTCGGATGTGAGTCTCACCGGATGCCGCAAGTCCCGCAAGAACGAGGGCTGCTCCGGCTCGGAGGTCACTGGCCGAAACCGTCGCCCCAACTAGGTTTGGCACACCCTGGATCACGCTTGTGCGATCGCTGAGAGTCACCGATGCGCCCATTCGGTTCAGTTCCTGAATGTGGCCGATACGACCTTCGTAGACCGTTTCTTCGACGATGCTCGTACCCGTTCCAAGCGCCATCAGCGCGCACATCGGCTGCTGCATGTCGGTTGGGAATCCTGGAAACGGCATCGTGCGCAACTTGATTGGCTCTGGGCGGGAGTTGCTCACGACCCTGACGTAGTCGCCGCCGACCTCAACGTCAAAGCCCATTTCCTGAAGCTTATTGACGACTGGAGTCTGTGTCTCAGGAAGAATTCCGCGCGCCGTGACGTCGCCTTGGGTAATCGCTCCTGCCACCAAGTAGGTTCCGGCTTGGATTCGGTCACTTGGGACTCGGTAGGTCACGCCATCAAGGCTTCGGACGCCAATGATCGTAATTGTGCTGGTGCCGGCGCCCTCAATCCGTCCGCCCATCGCGTTGATGAAATCGGCCAGAGAAGAGACTTCTGGTTCCATCGCCGCGTTGTGGATCGTGGTGATTCCGTGCGCCAAGGCGGCCGTTGCCATGAGATGCTGAGTCGCACCCGGGCTGGCGTAGTCGAGATAAATGTTAGTGCCCTTCAGGCGCTTTGCCGTGGCGTGGAAAACACCGGCGTGGTAGTTGATCGATGCGCCGAGTGCTTCAAGGCCCTTGATGTGATAGTCCACCGGGCGTGCGCCAATCTTGCAGCCGCCAGGAGCTGGAATCGAAGCTTGTCCTAGGCGAGCAAGGAGTGGCCCAAGAAGGAAGAAGCTGGTTCGAATCTTGGTCGCGAGATCTTGGTCAAGATCCGCATTCTGCAAGTCTGTGCAGTCGATGATCAGGGAGTTTTCGCGCCACTGAATCTTCGCGCCAAACACCTCAAGGATCGAAGCCTTGATTCGGACGTCCGCGATGTCCGGGATGTTGTGAAGAATGGTCACGCCTTCGGCCATCACAACGGCCGAAAGTAGGCTGAGGGCAGAATTTTTTGAACCTGCGACGTCCACGACGCCACACAGTCGGCGTCCTCCTTGAATCGACAAAACTTGCATTATGTTTTAACCTGCCATCCGTGGTTGGTTATAAGACCGCTCTGAGCTTCTTGCTCGGGCGACCAGTGTACCGTTAGGCCACTGATCGCCGATCCCATTTCTACGGGACTCTCCCGAGGTCTGAAACGGTTCAGAACCGTCTATACAGCCATTCTAGGCCGTTAGCTCAAAGAAGTCCAGCCCATTCGCAAACTCTTCGAAGAACGGCAAGTACATGCGCCAGTCGTCTTTTCCTTGTGCCTTAAGGTACAGCGGCAAGCTCAGGTACGGAATGAAGTGTGGACGTTTCGGCTTCCGTGCCAGTTTCATGTGAGCCTGCTGCGGCGTCTTATCACCCTTTTTGAGATTGCATCGCCGACAACAAGCCACAAGGTTGTCCCAGGTGTGCGGTCCGCCGCACCACTTCGGAACCACGTGGTCAATCGTCAAATCTCGTCCCTTATTCCCGCAGTATTGACAGGTGTAATTGTCGCGGGCAAGCACCGAATGTCGAGACAATCGGAGTTGAGGCATTGGTCGCCGAACCTGGTAGCGCATTTTCAGCACGCTCGGCGCGATATGCGGACCAGACGCGGTGGAAACCGGGCAGTCTCGCTGTTGGAGGACTTCGGCTTTCCCAAGCAACATCAGGCTCATTGCGCGGCGCAAAGAGCAAACGTTGAGCGGTTCATAGTTACTGTTCAGGACAAGGACTTCGTGGGCTGCCATGGCTTAGTTCCCTGCTCCGCTCACCGTAACTCTTGCCCGATTCAAGGTTTGCCAGACCTTTTGCATCAAATGCCCCGGGCCAGATACAAAAAGACCCGTGACTGACTGGCATTCACGGGTCTTTTTGGCTGCTTGGCGCAAGCGCACACGTATCGCGGTGTCGCCCATTTGGGGCGTCCACCGCGCACGTATGCAATGAACCAAGTCGAAGGTAAGCATCGCTTTCTCAATCAGATTATACGAACAATGAGTTAGATTCGCCGCGTTTTTTGGTTAAGTTTCTGGAACCATCGAGTGAGGGTGCCGTGAATCGGATGATCTGGCCGCTGCATCCCCAGCAATGCCAAAAGACAGGCCGAAAAAATCCCGGCAAATGCACCGGCAAGCACGTCACTCGGCCAATGCACCGCACGATAAACCCGGCTGATACCAACCAGGATGGCAAACGAAAACCAGGCGATCCGCTCCAGCCAGGAAGCCTCCTTGCCGCGAAGAATACAGATCATCGTCGCGACGGCGAAGCTTGTCGAAGTGTGTCCGCTCGGGAAGCTGTTCGCCAGCCACTCCTCCTGCGGCGTGGTCCACGCCAGGTTGCTCGGCCGATCGCGCGGAATCAGCTTTTTCATGAGCTGCGCCACCGGCAGGCCCGAAATGATGATCGCGTAGATGCAGACCGTCGTAAAGTGACGCATCTTCGGGATGAATAGAAATCCGAAGCAAAGCGCCGCCTGAACTCCGCCGAGACCTAGAAAGCTGAAAATGGTGAAGAGAACATCAAGCGGCGGGCAATGCCAATCCACATGGATCGTTCTGAGAATGGCAAGGTCAAGTTCCCAAGCGGACTTCAAGTACCCATCACCGACACTTGGACAACGACTTTCTCGTTCGGCGCCACTTCCCGTTCCTTCGGCTTCTTTGCGTCCGCAATCCGCTTCTTGATCGCGTCGATCTGCGTATCAAGCTCCTTGACCGGCTTTGCGTCCTCATAAAACTCCGTGAGCAGCACGACTCGCCGCTCGTTTAGGGCCTGAAGCTCCTTTTCGAGATCCTCGAGAGGAATGTCATCCGCAGTCGTCGGTCGTGCCAAGTTTCGCGGATTTGCCGACTGTGCCCCAGCCGGACGAGGTTCCGACACCGAGCCGAACTGGCCGATCGACAATCGAAGTTGGCGGATGAACGGAATAGCGTTGGCTCCCAATACGCTGTAAACGAACGACTTCCCTTTCCCGGCGCTGATGGCCGATTCCGTAACCAAAGTTGCCCGATACTGCTTTGCGATCGACTTAACCGCCAGGACGAGCTGATCCAAGGTTCGGCTCGCATCCAATTCCGATGGATCGCCCGGGGCAAACGGGCGCAACCTTCCGCCCATCGGCGATGGCAACGGCCCCGCTGGCATTGCCGCCATATCGCCGGCCGCTCCGGTCGCCCCCCTTGTCCGAGCAAGGGCCTCCTCTGCGGCATACATTTTCAGCCGGTTCACATCGACCGGAGGACCCTGGATTTCTGGAATCTTGTTTGCGGTTTTGCTTTCCACCGAGTTTCGTTGAAGCATCGACTCCGCCAAAGCTTTCGCATTCGAGGAAACTTCCGTACTTGCCGTAGCCGCTGCTGTCGTCTCCGATTTCTCAAGCGTCGCGCTCTTCGTAAATTCCGCAGACTTAGTATCCGGAACGGCGGCAGTTTGCAACTGACTAAGAAGACTTCCGTTTTGGTTCGGCACGAGCAAAAGGCCCGCGACACCGAGGGCAAGGGCAACCTTGAGCACGTTGAGTCCGACGCCGTTCCACCAAGGTGTTCGCTTCTTCTCGACCAAAGCCAGCATCGTCCGCTCCATGCCTAAAACGGGCGGCTCAACCGCGGTGCGGAATGCCGCCTGTAGCTCTCGGAAATCTTGCAGCTCCCGCTCCGCCGACTCATCGGCCGCCAAGGCTTCCGTCACTTCAAGCTGCTCAGCCTCGGAAAGTTCGCCATCCAGGAACGCCTTTAGGTTCAGTTCTCTTTCCGTCATCCCCTCACCTCGTCCCGCAATGACTTCCTCAGATTGATAAACGCATGATGCAGGCGCGATTTCACCGTGCCGCTCGGAATTCCGATTACGGCCGCAATCTCGTCGTATGACAAACCTTCAATCTCGTGCATCACCACAACATCTCGATGCTCATCCGAAAGCGCGTTTAACGCCTTCGTAAGCGCCGTTCGATCAATCCAAGCATTCTCCCGACCCGAGGCGCTGGCGTCTGGCAAGTCGAACTCGATCGTCGGCGGAAACAGCTTCCGCTTTCGGATCAGAGATCGGCACTCATTCAGTGCAATTCCAATCAACCAGCTTCGGAGCGACGACTCGAACCGAAACCTCTTGAGCGCCTTTTGCGCGGTCAGGAACGTTTCTTGAGCAACGTCGGCTGCCCAATCCTGTCCTACGCGTCGGGCGCAGAATCGATAGACGACCTCGTAGTGCTCGCGCACAATCGCGCTCATCTCCAACGGAGTCGGCTCTATCTCGGCTCTCACCGCAGTCTTTACTGGCTCGCTCATAAAGTAGGTGTCGCTAACTTCCTCATCCGTTCAAACCGATTTCACGTTGTTTCCGTGCCTCTCCCGGATTCCACTTGGCGGATGATGCGCGTGGTCAACCAGTATTCTTACAGAGATGACGGTACCGGCAAGCGATTGGCTTTCACAAGGTGGGGCCTACGCCGTAGTTTTTACTCAAACGGTGCTTATCATGGGCGTCGGGGTCTACCTCGCCATGTCCATTGGCAAGAGTGCCAAGGCCGAAGGGGATGGCTGTCTGTTGGCGATGGCCAATGTCGTCCTCGCCGCGCTCGGCGCGGGGATCGGATTCTTTTCGTCCCAATATCCGTTCTTCGTGCTCACCTCGCTCATTGGTGCCTGCATCCTTCCCACCGCCGCCACCGCGATTTTTGCGAGCCGAATTAGAAAAGGGTCTTCCAAAGTTGAGCGACCGCCCGACAACGAACCCTGATTTGCCGTTAATCACGAACCGCCTTCCTTTCGCCATAATTCGCCCATGACGCGTCGGATCGCAGTTCTCGCCGGAGACGGCATCGGCCCCGAAGTCACCGCCGAAGCGGTGAAGGTCCTTGAAGCCACCGGGAAGCAATTCCACTTCCAATCCGCCTTGGTCGGCGGAGCAGCCTACGACGCGGTCGGACAGCCCCTGCCCCCGGAGACCCTGGAGCTTTGCCGAAATTCCGACGCCGTCCTCCTCGGCGCGGTAGGCGGACCGAAGTACGACAAGATTCAGCCGCCGTCTATGCGACCCGAAGTCGGCGCCCTCCTTCCCTTGCGCCGCGAACTCAACCTCTACGCGAACGTGCGCCCCGCAAAGGCGATGAAGGCGCTCCTAAACGCCAGTCCGCTCAAGAGCAATCGGGGGCTCATCGATCTCGTCGTGATCCGAGAACTGACCGGCGGAATTTACTTTGCCGAACCCCGCGAACGACGAAACGAAGGCAACACAGCGGTCGACACCTGCATGTACCACCGACACGAAATCGAGCGAATCACCCATCGAGCATTTGCCATCGCTCGCCAGCGCCGAAACGAAATTGTCCACGTGGACAAAGCCAACGTCCTCGAAACCAGCCGCTTGTGGCGCGAGATTGTCGATGAAATCGCCAAGGCAAACACGGACGTCAAGGTCACGCACATGCTCGTCGATAACTGCGCCATGCAGTTGATCCGAGAGCCGAGCCAGTTCGACGTGATCCTCACCGAAAACATGTTCGGCGACATCATCAGCGACGAAGCCTCCATGATCACCGGCTCCCTCGGCTTGCTTCCGTCCGCCAGCTTAAGCGACCCGAAGGACGGACACGTCTTCGGCCTGTACGAACCCGTGCACGGTAGCGCACCGGACATCGCTGGCCAGGGCCGCGCCAACCCGATCGCCGCCATCTTAAGCGGCGCTCTCATGCTTCGCTATAGCTTCGAAGACGACGAGACCGCGACCCGAATCGAGACCGCGGTCGAACACGCCCTCGAAGCCGGCCTGCGAACCGCCGACGTCTTTGAGCACGGCTGCCGACTGGTCAGCACCTCCGAGTTCGGAGATGCTGTCGTCTTCAAGCTACAAGCCGCCGCTTAAGCTTCGAACGTCGCGCCCGGGAAGATCTCCATCAGACGACTTTCCGTTAGCGCGACCGTCGATTTTCCGCGATCGGCATCGAGCAACGGCCCAAAGTCGAGCGAAGTCGCCGTAGCGATTTCCGCAATGCTGACCTGGAAGTCCTGAATGTTCTTGAGCACGAGGGACTCTTTCTTCACCGCGTCCTCAATCTCGTCGACGAACTTCGTCTGCCACTGCATAAAGCCGTAGCTGACCAACTGGCCCTGCTCTTCATAGGCGACGACTTTCCAAAACGCCACCGGGCACTTGATGCCGAGGATGACCGGATCGTCAAACCGCAAGACCGGGCCGGTAAGCACCACATACTTTCGCCGCGAGTTTCTCGCCGAGCTCAGAATGCCGTTCTCCAAGCGAAGCCACGACTTGCTGTTGAAGTCTTGGTGCTGCGGGCTGCAGTTGGTCATGTAGAACGAGTCGTCGTTCCCCTGAACGGCTTCCCAATCTGAATCGCCCCAGACCGGATCCTCCCGTCGAACCAGGTGGCCAAAGGCGAACTTGGTCGCATCGTAGACTTCGGGGCCAAGCTGATACTGCGTCTCGATCCGCGGGTCGTACCACCAAACGTCCGCCGCTGCCTCAAGTTGGACCGCCGCCAAGTCTCGCCAGTTTCGGAGCTTTCGGTCGATCTTGATCTGTCGCTGCTTACCGCCGTCGATATCAACAATCGTGTACCGGGCCAGCTTGCGGCTCTTCGACATCACGACCGAATAGTTGCGGTACTTGAGTTCAAAACCTTGTCCATCAACTCGGGGAGTAAGGTCAGCCTGAATCCACTCCGGCAATTCCGGATGCGGAACCGAGATTCCGTTTCCAAGGAAGTCGACGCGGTGACCATCTCGGTCTTCTAGGTCCGCAATCGGTCGGACGCGAATGCGAGTTTTGGACGCTTCGGTAGAAATCTCGCGAACCGATTCAACGACAATCGCCTGCTTTCCGCGAACCGGGCGGCCGTTCTTAATCACGTCCGGATCGGTGATCAGCCGGTGCAACGCCGGGCCATCGCCATCGACGATATTCCCCTGCTCCGTTTTGCCCGTCTTGAGCGCTTCGATGATCTTGCTGATTCGGATGCCTTCGTTGGCCACCACCGCCGTCCCGCGATGCTGCACCGGCAGGGTGAGCGATGCGTGGTGCAGACCAACAACCTGCCACTGGCGATTGAAGACCGGCGACCCGGAAGAGCCTGGCTCCGTGTCCGTCGTGTAGTGCAGGAACGCCTGCACTCGCTGGACCAGCTCGCTGTTGAAGAGACACAGCTCTTTTTCGCGCCCGTTTGGATGCTGAACAATCACCACCGGCTCGCCTTCCAAAATCTTGTCGGTCCGTGGCTCCAGCGGGAGCCAGCCGAGGGTGTCGAGCCCGTCTCCTTTCACCGCAAACACGGCAAAGTCCAAATCATCTTCGTTCGAAATCGCGAACGGCTTGCTCAGGTCGATTTCGAACTTACGACGAGCAGGTTTGATATCGTCCAATCCAAATTCGAAACCAAACTCAAGTCGCGCTTCTTTCGCCTCTTCCGTATCGTGGATGACATGCTGGTTCGTGATCACGACGCCCGGCGCAATCATAAAGCCGGAGCCCATCGCGGCTCCATCCACCAGAATTCGGCAAACGCAATCCGCCGCAACTCGCCCGTAATCGAGGAAGTTGACCCCGGCCAGGTCCGTCCCGCCGGAAATAGCCTCAACTCGCCGACCTTCGGCTACTGTAAGGTGCGCTACACGGTTGACCGCCGTCTGCAGGCCTGCGGCGTTGAGCACGCCAAGCGTCTCAACCTCTGCGAGTCGCTCCTCTCGGACCTCGGTTTGCGACTCGTAAAGGTCCTTAAAGCGCTTGACCCGGGCTTCGGCGGTTTCTGACAGTTCAATTTCCACAAACTATAACTACAACTTTACTAAAAAGATTTCAAGTCTTGTTAAGAAAACTTAACGTTTCATCTCCGAAACGTCCGTCACGTTGGCCAAAGTCGCAATGAACCGCGCGATGACAACCGTCAAGTACATGGTCCCAAGGAACCCCTGCGAAATCGCGATCCAGCGGGCGTCCCCCCGTGGCGTAAAGTCGCCGTAGCCGATCGTCAACTGCGTCACAAAGCTGAAATACAGCGCGTCCTGCCCGGTCCTTATCGGCGTGCCGGCCTGCCCAACCTCTGCATTCGGCAGCAGAAAATAAAGCATCGCGTAGCAAAGCCCGGTCTCCAGGTAGTTGATGAAGCTCATCACGATGACCCTTTCCTTCGAGCCAATCACGTGCTCTGGCTGTGCCGCCCCCATCGCCACCGGAATGTAACGGTCAAAAATCACGACCCGCTGAGCGTAAGCCGAGATATCCAAAATCCGCCAGATCGCAAAGCCGATCAAAAAGGTCCGTAGCGCGGTGGCCGGCGGGTTGACAAGTTCCAACCCCATCACTTCGATCGCCACGCAGCTCAGGGTCAGAAAGTCGACCCGCAGCCCGTGCCAAAGCCGCCTCCGTGTGTACTCATCGGGCTTATCAAGCCGAGTCTCTTTCCGCCCCAGCAATAGCGTGCCCGGAAAGGTCATCAAGCAAAGCAGCGCCGCGTACAGGGTGACAATCAGCGACGCGGTGTGCGACTCCCGCTTGTATCGCCAATAGCCGATCAGCGGATAAAAGCCTTCTTCAACAATCCTGAGCCACTTGTTCAACGCGGCTCCATTCTAACTCGGATGCCTTTTTCGCATACCGGATACGCTAAAAGGGTGATCGCTCTGCTCTCGGCCCTCTTGATCGCCCCTCCGGCCACGCCGGACCTGCACCTGGTGTCGAACTCCGCCCGAGCGATCGTGTCGCCAAAAGTTGGCCGCCTCATCTATTTCGGTCCGCTCAACGGCCCGAACTTACTCTGGCTAGATCGCTCCGCTCCCGATGGACCGTGGCGCAACTGGGGCGGCGACAAGTTGTGGACGGCACCGCAGAGCGATTGGAACTGGCCGCCCATCGCAGAACACGACGGCCTACCGCACCACGCCAGCCTCAACGATAACACGATCCACCTGCTCTCTGACCCCGATGCCCGCGGCGTCCGGTTTGTGCGTGAATTTTGTCTTAATGGCCGAGAGCTGACGATTGTGAATCGGATGGAAAACTTCGGCCACGACCCGGTCCGCGCCGCCATCTGGCAGATCACCCAGATTCCCGGACCAAGCGAGATTCGCTTTGCCTACGAGCCGTCGGCCCTCTTTCCCGCTGGCTGGGAAGCCTATCCCTGGACCACCCAAGGCGCGACTCGCATCTATCGCGACGCCAACGAAATCGCCATTTCGCCAAACTTCGCCACTGCCCAAAAGTACGGCATGGCCACGAAGGCGGGCTACCTCCGAGCCAAAATCGGCAACTTCTGGCTCCGCCTGACCCACCCCTACCGCCCCGAAGCAACCTACGCCGACAACGGCAAAGCCCAGCAGGTCTTCCTCAGCAACTCCCCCCGCTACGCCGAGCTAGAAGTCACCGCCCCCCTAGAAACCATCCCACCCAACGGCCATCAATCGATGACAACCACCCTCTCGTTCGAAAGGGCCCGATAGCGTCGCGAGCCCCCTTCTTTCGCCCCCAGCGAGAGAAGGGGGTTGGGGGAAGAGAGCCGACTAGCCAAGGTTTTCGCCTAAGCGAAAGATCTTCGCGAGAGTCATTCCTGCAGCGATACTAAGCCACAAAGAGCCACACAAAGCCATTCGAAGCCCCTGCCTGACGAACCCGAACTCCCGAACTTCGGAACAAACCCGAACAATGCAGCCGAGAGATGACGCCCCGCCCATTAGCAACGCAATGACCACACGCTCAAAGAACTGCAGCACTTCTTCGAGGTCTATAAGCATTTGGAAGAGAAAGCCACAGAAATCCACGGCTGGCGAGAACAGGAAGACTCCCTCGGGCTGATTGAGAAGTACCGGACGGATCGGACGAGCAAGGGCAAAAGCCCCTCTTCCCGTTTCCTGACGAGAAGAGGGGGTGGAGGTCTCCGTCTATCCCTGCTTTTCAGCACCGGAATCCAGACTTAGCGCAGGGCTGTTGAGAAATGTGGCTGGAACATGAGCACAAAGTTCAGTTTTGCCACACGGAACATATGAAGTCGCTCAAAACAGAAAGTGCTGTTACTTGCGCACGTAGATCAATACAAACGGTTTGCCCACTTTACTCTTCGTCGGATAGTACAAGAGCTCGTTTGGACCGCTAATCTTCATCTTCAGGGTAACTGGCTGCGACTCTTTGGGAGGTATCTCTTCGAAGAAAGCTAGGGGCGGAAAGTACTGTTCGGCAGTAATAACTAGTTCGCTTTCAGACGCTGACCAGTGCCCCTTTGAGATCAGTCCGCTAATCTCCGCCCTGCCGTCCGGAAACAAATTTACAGTAGGTTTACTCTGCGGCACAGCCCCCATACCTTCTCCGGGCGCTCCTTCAAAACCGGAACGCCGAAGATCAATCGCAAACTCTCCTGCCTCTAGGGTGGGACGTCTCACGATACAGGACGTCAGCATCACAAGAGAAACGGTCACTCCGAGAAGGGTCACCATACAGTATTTCATTTGTATTGTTCTAAAATATTTGATTTATGCCTGCCTGCCAACCACCGAAGTGTCCGTAAAAGCAACTGTTGAAACACAGGTCGCGATCCACGCGACATGGCGGGTAACTCGGTATTTTAGCACAACAAGCGTTGCACGCGCCAGTGTTTGGTAGACCGTTAAACCCTCCAAGAGATGGAGGCATCTGCTTTGCTAAACAGGTGAAGACGCTCGGCCCACAATCCGGACTACTCGTAATAATGGGCATCCCAGGTGGATATGTTGGCCTTTTCTTCTTAAACGGATTCTCCCACCAGTCTCCTGGCTTGTAAGGCGGAATTTTACATGGCTTAGGCTGCTTCGGGATGTCATTAAGTTTTCCGCTAGGATCAATGGATCGGATGGGATCCAATCGTACGTAAATGTATGCGCTTTCCTTTGGCCACAGCTGATCAACCGTCAGCCATCGAGCCGTAACTGGATCGTATTCTCGCGCTCTCACATATACCCGTCGCGTGCTATCCCAAATATAGCCATACGTTCCCACGTAGTCGAGGATAGAATTATTCACACCTGTTGAGCTAACCACTTCACCATACGGCCAGTAGAAGGCCTCATACAGCTCGTTTCCACTAGAATCCAGCAGGTTGACTAGTGATCCTAGCGAATCCGGAACGAATATCCCTTCCGTGCCTCCAGCTTCCTGGCTCAGCATCTGAGAGTTCAAAACACTATACGTCTGCAGATCCGAACCTGACCGAGCTTGAAGGTAGTTACTACCGTCCCAAACATATGTGGTCGATCCTCCGGAAGTCGTCTTAGTCCTCCGGAGTCCTTCAGCGTAATAAGCCATCGTCGTCCGCACGTTCCCCGGCTCTACCACCGTCCGCAATCGGTTCTCGTAGTCGTATGCGAAAGTCGTCCGGGTACCTCCGATGTTCTCGACAGTCTGGTTTCCGTTCGAATCGAAAGTGAACGTGGTCGTTACCGAACCCTGAAGCGATGTAACCAGCCTCGAACTCGCGTTGTACGACATCGTCATTGGATTAGAGCCTTCCTGATGCTTGACCAATATGTTGCCAATGGAATCCATCACAAACGTTGCAAACTGACCACCTTTCTGCTGGTTTATCAACCTGTTGGCATTGTCGTACACAAAGGTCGCCATCACGCCGTCTCGAAGCTGCTTAATCTTTCTGCCGGCGGTGTCATAAGAATCAACAATCGTGAGAATCGGCATACCCGCCACTCTTTCGACTTGCGTCACGACTCGCCCGAGAGCATCTAGCGACATTAGGCGATCGCCAGCGCCGTACTGCAAGGTCGTTTCCCGGGAATCAGCATCGTACCCAAGCGTAAATATTCGCCCCACACCATTCATCAGCGTAGCCACTCGGTTGAGTGAGTCATAAGAATATGTATGGCGGTTGTTGCTAGGATCAATCATTACGGACCGATTGCCGACCGGATCGTATGCGTAGGTCGTCCTTAGCGATCCTGAAATTCTAGCCACTTCAACTTCGTTCCGGGCCGAATAGGTGTAAAGCTGGTCGCTCTGGCTACCATACTGCGATGTCGTAAGGTTTCCTACAGAGTCGTACTGCAACGTCACTCGGCTGTTGTCCGCGTACAAAATCCCAGTCTGCTGCCCTGCCACATCGTAAGTCATCGTCTTGAGCCAACCGTTTGCATCCAGAATCGTAACTGGCCGACCCGCAGCATCGTAGCTCGTGGTCTCAAAAGCGCCGAGCTCGTTCTGAATCGAGCGCGGCCGCCCAACCGGATCGTAGGCGAACGTTATGCGGTTACCCCGAGCATCCTGCCGACCAGTCTCTTGCCCGGCAAGATCGTAGGTGATGGTCGTACGGTACCCGAGCGGATCTACCGTAGCCAGCACCCGGTTGCTCGTCGGAGCATAAACCGTCGTCGAAACAAACCCAAGCGGGTTCTTCACCGTCTCTTGATTTCCGTTGGCATCGTAAGTAAATGAGGTCCGGTTCCCCAGCGCATCCACCACCACCTCCACCTGCCCCGCGAGGTCGTAAACTGTTGTCGTGATGAAACCAAGGCTCGAGATCATCAAGACCTGACGGCCCACGCTGTCATAGCTGTAGGTCGTTCGGTTGTTCAGCGCGTCAATGCTTGCAATGAGATCACGCGAATTGTAAACGCTTGTTGTTCGGTTACCACGCGCATCTTCCAGCGCCCACGGCCGACCTGCTGTGTCGTAAACCGTGGTAGTGCGGTAGCCGAGGGCATCAATCGTAGCCTCAACCCGCTTGGCAATATCATATTGCGTCGTCGTAATGAAACCGCGGGCGTTAATCACCGTAACCGGGTAGCCCATGTTGTCATACGACACTGATGTCTTGAAACCGAGCGCGTTCTCAACCACGGTTCTTCTCTCAAAGCGCCCGTAACTGAAAGTTGTCCGGTTGTTGAGCGGGTCAACGATCGCTTGAAGAAGACAACCATCGTAAATGTACGTCGTGACCTCGTTAAGAGCGTTCGTGATCGTCACCACGTGATTCGCGGCGTCATAACCGTAGCTCGTAACGCGTCCAATCGGATCAATCGTCGCGATTACCCGGCTAAGCGAGTCGTACACGTTGGTCATGACTGCCCCATCGGCCATAACTTGAGTGACCAAGTTGCCGATCGCGTCGTAACTGAATGTTGTCGTCAGCCCTCTTGGGTCGGTGCTCGTTTTGAGTAATCCGTCCGAGTCATAAGTGAAGCTGGATACCCGGCCAAGCGGATCAGTAATCCGGATCATGCGCTTCGTTGAGCCAGAGCCTTCGTACGCATAAGTAGTAACCGCTCCATTAGCTTCGTTAAGAGTAGTGACATTACCAAAGGAGTCGTACTGGAATGTCGTCAAATTTCCAAGCGGGTCCTGCGATACGCTCACGAGCCACATGGCGTTGTACGTAATACTTCCGTAAGTTCCGGCTGGCGTGATCTCTGCAACCTTCAAGCGGTTCGTGTTGTAAACATTCGTGACCGTGAATCCTTCTGGCCGGTCCGTTTTGGTGTTGTTCCCGTTCGAGTCGTACGTATAGGTAGTCTTTGCACCGTTTGGCCATTCTTCGACGGTGGTGAAAGCGGAATACGTGTACGACCAAATCGCCGTACCCGCTTGCATTTTCGTGACTCGCTTCGCAGAGTCGTAGCTGTAGGTTGTAACGTAGCCCCGTGGGTCCTCGATCGTATGCACGAGCGTGTTGCCTACGCCCGCACCGGCATGGCTGTAGGCATATTTCGTCGAGCATCCGAGCGGTGTTACGTAAGTCGTCAGCGCGCTACCAGCGTCGTATTGCATCGTCCAGCGACGTCCGGACCAATCTTCGATACTCTGGACCAGAGAGGTAACTGTTCCGGCCTGATAGTTAAAGGTAACTCGCTGACCTCCAGGCACCACGATGGCCTTCACCAGACCGTCTTCCACCCCCGTTCCATAAAGATATGTGTGACAAACGTTATCGGCATCAAGTACTCGGTCAAGCTCGTACCGGTTGCCAGAACTGGCATGCTTCTTGTATTTGAGCTGCATGCCGTCGTTGAAATAGTTTGTATATTCGTCAGCCCCGGAGTCGTAACTCAGCGTCGTAACATTGCCTTTGTTGCTTGAAGAAATATAAGTTGTGATTGCGCCCGAGGTCCCAGCGACTTTAAAGGTTCGTTCAGACAGATCCCCATAGACAATGCTCGCAATGTCTCCGACTTGATTCAAGTGGGTACGCGCCGTGCTGGAGCGACCCTGTCCGTACTCCGTGATCCCGGCGAACTCCGAGCTGTAATACATTGACAGCGCGACATCAAACTTTTTCGCTTTCAGCTCAATTTCAGGATCGATGACCAGCGCACCCGTGCGCAGATCCGGCAAGGGTCGGGTGGGATGCATGCGCTCGGTCG
>CAMCWC010000029.1 GCA_945882415.1 Chthonomonas calidirosea | reverse complement strand
CCGGTGACGTGGCCCTTTGCGAGGCTGAACCAGATTGTGACGGTCCAAAACGGCGTGAATGGTGCTCACCGCCGGCACTTTGACATCCGAGGGAAACTTGCGAAACAGCAGTTCGCGAAGCTTGGGAGCCCCCCAATGCGGCTTCTCTTTCTTCAGCTGAACGATGGCCGCTTCAACCTGAAAAGGCAACTGGTTCCCATAACGAAACGGCCGCCGAGACCGATCTGAAAGCGCCTCCATTCCGCAATCTTTGTAACGCTCGTAAATCTTGTAGCCCGTCTTGCGGGAAATTCCGAACTCACGACAGAGAAAACTCATCTCCTCACCTTCCAAAAGGCGAGCCACGAACCTTAATCTTTCTTCCATCACCGAACACTCTTTCCAAGGCATCACTCCCTCCCCTTAGAAAGCAAGTGTTACCTATGTGTCCGGAATAATCTGTAACCCATGTGTCGGCATGTACATTCCGTTTTAGTGGCGTCCACGACACGTCGATCGTGGGTTGCGGGCTCCGCGGTGAATCTGGAACTCCACGAAGATAGCCAACACCGGCTCAACATTCGTGTCAGCGCTGCAATAACGTCGAACCGCAGAATAATTCAGTAGTCAAAACTGGCAATGACCGACGACTTGCTTCTGGCCATGTTGCTTGACCGGCTCGGTCAAGAGTTCGACATTCAGAAAGTTGTACTTTTTGGATCTCGGGCCGGGCTGGACTTCTCCCCCGAAAGTGATTGGGATGTCCTCGTCGTCACAAACTCCGATCTCCCTTTTCTCCAGCGGCAAAAGCTCGCCATGCACAAAATGGGCCGCCGCGACTTCGCGCTGGATCTTCTTGTGTTCACCTCAGCAGAACTTCAAGAAGGATGTGAATTGAAAGGTTCTGCCCTTTATTGGGCGAATCAAGAGGGCCGAATGCTCTTTGCCAGGTAACTCGGCCCAATCGTGGCTGCTGAAGGCAAAAGAGGACGAGACGGTAGTCTCCGTCATCACAAATGCGGGCGGTCCTTATGGCATCGCTGCCTACCACGTTCAGCAGGCGGCAGAGAAGTATCTGAAGGCAGCGCTTGTGTCCGTCGGCATCACTCCACCAAGATCACATGATCTAGTTCAGCTACTGAGTCTTCTTTCCCCCGACACGGTATCTGAAGAAGTACTCGATGCGGCCGGTAGCTTGAGCGTTTTCGCTTGGATGACGTGGTATCCAGGAGGTCTAGAAATCGAGTCGTATGACTTGGTTAAGGCACAACAATAACTCGATCTGATCAAGACGTGGGTACTGGCGATCATCGTGCTGCGATGAGTATTCAGTACGGGAGTTAAACTAAGGCTCAAGAAACCTTGAGACTGCCCAGCTACCCTGCGCAGTTGCGCGTCTATCTTGGCTTCCATCTTTCCAGAAATTCCGGACTCAAGAGTAAGAAAACTGGTCTCCTCGCTTGCCAAAGGCGAGCCATGAAGGAAGATATTTCATCCATCACCGAACACGCTTTCCAAGGCATCCCTCCCTCCCCTTGGAAAGTAAGTGTTACCTATGTGTCCGGAAAAATCTGTAACCTATGTGTCGGCATGTACATTGAATCTAAAATCACCGTCACGCCGGACGGGATTCGACTAAAAGGGTGAAGTGACAGCGAATTTTCTACGGAACTTTGACCATGCGCCATTCGGAGTGGTAGGCCCTCCATGAAGTTCCCGCTCTTGCAAAATAGCGAGTTTTCCGCGCCCACCTCATTCCCGGATCTGGGTCGTTTATACTTCGCGGGCCGCGTTGCCGCTCCCATCCAGCGGTCTGTAAACTGAATCTGCGTTAGGTTTCCTTGCCGGTGCCTGAATAGCTTCTACGCTTCCCGGTGAGCAAAATCCAAAACCTCAATCGCGCCTTTAGAACGAACTAGGAACATCCGCGCATATGTCCAGCTTTGGCGATGGTATTCCGCCAAAACAGCCCTGACGTCGTGATTGTCTTTCAAAGGAAACGTTTGGACTCCAAAAGGATGATAAGGCGTGTTGAATCCATCTAAACGCGCTCTAGTCCGCGATCACAAATTCTTTCGTTCAGGATGTCAGCGGCTAGGTAATTGCTAACGTGTCACTCGGACTGAACCAGATATACATCGCCCAGTCCACAGTTGATCAATTCGACCGCGAAGCATCGCCCTCATTTCCGCGCTCCAGTCCTCCTTCCGAATGATCAGAACAGCCCGGAGGTCATACGTTCCTGGATTGATGCTAGACACTGCCTTGTTACCCTGAAGGCGGACAATGAACTTAGATTTTGGCGGCATATTGGTCACGGTAGAACCATCGATCGGTTTCACTCGGTCGGGTGTGCCATTGGGATCGCCGGACAGTGAAGCAACAACAAGTCCGGTGCCATCGACAACTTCAAGGAATAGGTTCGGATACATTGACCGGATTGATTTCCATTCAAGGCCCACATTCTCTATCTGCACCGTAAAGTCCGCGTCGGAACCAAGGCTATGCCCCGTTGCAAGCCCAACTCGCAAGCCGTCAAATGTCTCTGCGAAGACAAAATCCGGATGCTTGGAACAGCCGACTTGCGTGGCCAGCACAAGTCCAATCATCAGTGAAGATATCGTGTACCTCATGGCTGTCACGGGAGTAACGTCTTGCACACTCCAGTCGGCTTACCTGAAATCACACGATGCATACAGCAAACGGCAATCTCATTGCAGCTCTTAGTTGACGGAGGTTCTTTGCCAGTAGACAACTCACTTCCATGATGGTACGCGCATGCATGGAGCGCTCGTGAAGGAGGGTAATCCAGATCATTTCGCTAGTTCTGTCCCCCAACCCTGGGAAGTAGTTTGGAAATGTTCCGCCAGCCATGTTATTGAAGCAGATCGTAATGTGTTGGACCCCGCTGTGCCCGACATCGGCTGGGGCACCAGGTGCACCTGGCGTATATCCAGACAAACCAGGCGGGCAGTCACATCGACAATCTACGAGCGGAAATTTGTCCCGTAGGCAGTTTGCTGTGCTGGGCCCGAACGAGCCGCAACTGATGCCTTTGCTTCGAGCTGCTGCTTGTATGCATTGGCTAACCTTATTGATATTTGCCTTCTCCCAACTAAGAAGCATCAGCTGCACGGTCAGGTTGTCGCGAACTGAGGAAACGATAGGTGGACATGGCTCCAGTCCCGAAGGATCTGTGTATGTCACCGGGTTGTTCATCGCGTAAGCATACGGATGCTCTCCGCCGAGCCACTCGGCTTCCCGGACTTGAGTCAAGAACCTGGCAGTTCCTGCCATATAGAATCGGCGAGGCTGGCCAGGGAAGATTGGCATTGCGTTGGGTGATTGCTTCGTCATTTGTCGATCTCTGCTTTGGCGGTTCATTTCCTTGATTCCGTTAGCCTTTTGAATGTTGGGGTCAAAAACGTGTGTTTGTTCAAGCTTCCAAGGCCCTTTGATTGTTCCGTCGAGTAATTCAAAGGAGATGATGCTTTCGTTATATGGCCTTCTGATATTAGAGGCCCGTTATATTGAGCCGAGCAAAACTTGAATCACTACAACTACCACGAAGGTTACGACTGTAACCTGAGCAAATTCAAGCCAGCTAAGATGCTTTTTCTGCTTTTGCAATCCGAGGAAAGTGACTAGGGTTAGACCTGTCCAAACGAACATTGCACAAAAAACAATAATGTTGTTTTTATCCATGTTTCCTTCGGCAATTCTTGATCGCTTGTTTTAGCGTAGATTTGGGATCTGATGCCTGTAATGAGGCGCAACACAGCCTCATCGTGCATTCCACCAAACAGTAAGGTGCTCCGATTGCAATTTGATAGGCCGGGTACGGGTAGTTTGAGTGATTAGCGTTTGATCCATTGTAAGCCATCCCATCAGGAGTGGTGATTCGCAATCCACATTCTTGCCAATAATCGCTTTCGGCATTGCAAACCGGAAACGAGTTGTTGTAGCCGGGACCTCCCAAAATGCCACCCCCTTCGCAAGTTGCCCGAGCTTCTTTCGCTGCGTCATCTACGCTTTGGCAATAACGTGCGCAGGCCGAAAAATAGCAACTATACTTGCCGCCCTGACCTTTGGATCTTCGTACTCCGTGAACCTTGACTGTTGGATCGCACGAGCAAAAAACATTTGGAGGAGTGTTTGGACTCAGTCCGCTCGGATCAGTGTAAGTCACCGGATCGTTGATTGCATAAGAGTATGGGTGCTCACCTCCTCGCCATTCGGCTTCTCGCACACTGGTTAGAAACCGAGCTGTGCCCGCCATGTAGAATCGGCGGGGTTGACCTGGAAAGTTTGGCATTGCGCTGGTTGGCGGTTGTTTCATCTGACGCTCTCTGTTTTGGCGGTTCATTTCGCTGATTCCGTTAGCCTTTTGAATGTTGGGGTCAAAAACGTGTGTTTGTTCAAGCTTCCAAGGCCCTTTGATTGTTCCGTCGAGTAATTCAAAGGAAATGATGCTTTCGTTATATGGTCCTTGACGAAGAAACCACTTTGAACCTTGGGGAATATCCTCGCGAGCCATGATGCGTCCAATCTCACATTTCATCTGTGGCGATGTACCTGGTATCCAATTCGGGTACTTGTCGAAGTTTGCCTCGGAGATTGGTGGAATCACCAAATCACGTTCCAAGTCAATCCCATCGCCGGTGTAATCGAATGCAAGTTCCAGACATGCATCAATTGATGCACGGATCTGATCTTTGCTTTGGTAGCCGTGTCGGTCAACGGCGTCGGCTAAGCCCATCGCTAATCGAGCCAGCTCCGGAACGAAGCGAGTGACCTTTCCCAAGGTTTCGTCCAGTTGTGCCAGCGCATTTCGGTATGTCCTTCGCTCTTCAAGGATTTGGACAGCTAGCGCGAGCGCCATAAACGCACCTTCTCGCAGGTTCTCAGGGCGGTAGCCCGCATCAATCGCTCTGCCGAGAGATGCGATGCTGGCGGCTTGGTCTTCAACGATCACAGAAACATCGAATCCTTTCTCGGCAATGACCTGATTCACTCGAAGGTCAGTAACAAAGGACTGAACAAAGCTGAGCTGGTGCAAGCGGCCTGGATCGCTGACGTCCTCCATGACCCGCTCATCTTCGGCCTGATCGACATACTGAACCCAAAGGTGGCCAATTTCATGAGCAAAATGGGTTTCGTGAATCTGCGCGGCATCGATAAAGAGTAGATTGGCTCCCTCGTTGCCAATCGTATCTACCCAGTGCCCACTGGGTACGCCAGCATCTCGGCGGACGTGTGGCATCGTGTCAAGAATGAGCAATGTTTTCGTGGTGCAACGGTCCACCGCTAGAATGAACTGCGTCAGGTTCGAACTGAGATTTTTCGGAATGATGCTGGGAAACAAGTCGTCATCAGATTGCTTACCTTCACGCCACCTGTGTGCTGAATTGGCGGTCGGTACGTGAACGTGGCTCTCAACCTCGAACTGTAGCTCGTACCTATTGACTAGCTTTGAACCAACCGCCGGTAGCCCAGAACGCACGGCTAAGTAGTTATTTCTCTCACGGCGAGCACCGACCTCAAGCGCAAGCTCAGGATCATCGATGCGTTTGAATCGCTTCGGCTCCACTGCGACAGGAACTGCAAAGTCCCTTCGTAATCGCTGGAGATTATTCGCCATGACCTTCAAAGTGTATAGCAAACTTTGCAAAAAGGGGGCGACAATTTCGACAGATTCCTATGAAAAATTCTAGGCGCTTTCACTCTGGTTTAAACCATGAGTTACCCGGTTGCGGCATCGCAACCTGTCAAGTAGGCCACACCTCTCTAAAAAGCCGAAGCACGTACTGTAAGACTTTAGCGCGCTGAGTTTGAACTCACCGACTCCCAAGCTAAGTCCTGCAACACCTTCGCCTGCGCCGGACTCAAATCAACCAGCGGCTGACCCCAAATGTTTTTCACCGTCCCGGTTGCTCCGACCGGCGACTTGCCGATCAATGTTGCGTACATCACGCAGCCGATGTAATAGCACCCGATCTTGTTCAGGTGAATGTCATCGGACAGGGCCGCTTTGATGTTCTTGCCGAGCCAGGGGAGCTTGCCTGCTTCCAGTCGGTCGTAAAGAATGCCCATCGCGGTGTGGCCGGGGACTAGGCGGATGGTCGCGCCTTTCGTCGATCTCGGATCGACGCTGGCGTCCGCTGAGACCTTCACGAAGAGTTGACCGTCTTGCTCGGTTCGCTTGCGCCAGGTCGGCAGGTCCGGAACGTCCTTCCACCACTCGCCGTTCTTGAATCCCACCCAAGTGGAGTACATGTAAACCTTCGCTTTGGGGTTTTGCTTGAGCGTAAGATTTCGCCAGTTGATCACATTTCCGACAGTGTCTTCCCACTTGATGCATTCCGCAATGGCCACGCGCTCCGTCAGGACCACCGCATCGAATGGCGGATTGGCCCTCTGTAATTCGGCTCGCAAGTCGCCGTAAAGGTTCTCCGGATGCTTCTCGGCGCTGGCGCTGTTCTTCCAGTTGTTGCTCAGCGGCGATCCGTTGATGATCTGTTCATAAACCGCCACCGGGGTGCCTTTACTGGCGGCAATCGACCGTAGCATCTGCGGAATGTCGTGGTTCACCAAAGAATGTCCCACCATGCCAACCCGAAGCGGAGCAACCGTGCCCGACATGACTAACGCTAACGTTGCGCAAAGCATGTCTACTTAGATGCGCAAGCCGCCGGTTCGGTGTCACGACGCCCGTCGCGTAGCTAATCCGTCCGGTAGCTCACCCGTCTCGGGCGAGTTCGCACAGCCGAAACTTCGATTGCTTAGTCAGCCTTCGACTAGAACTTCCGAACCCCGCGCAAATCCGAACAAACCCGAACCCGGAAAGACGGTCATCCGACCCTCAACTCGTACAGCCGCGCCGCCCAGAACATCGCGATCGCGCGCTTTGCTTTCCAGCCACATTCGTTGTCCCGCGTTGAAACGAAAACGAGCCACGCAACCAAAGCTTCCGTCTCCAAATTCGTAAGGTTCTCGGCGATGGATCCGATGCGTCCAAGTCCAACATCTTCGACCGCAAGACTACTGGTCAGTTCATCCACCAGATTCTCGTCATCTGCGGCGGAGCGAGTCCGGGGAAACAGCTCAATCGCCGCTCGCGCAATGCTTGAAACTAGCAGTCTAAAAACATGCGGCAGGCACTCGAAAAGAGCTCGAGTTCCGACGTTCGACGCCGGACTTTCCCAGTCCAACCTGGCATGGCTAGCAAGGTCGGAGGCAACGCAATAGCCACAAGATTCGGTGATCATTGCCAAGTGTTCCGACGTCAACTCAGTTCGGAACGCCGTCTCGACGAGAGCCAGTACCGCCGCCGTCCTCTCGTCATAATCAGAGTCGTACCACAAAGGGATGTTATATTCTTGCGGCATGCGGCGAGTCCGTCTTTCCCGTTTTACCTATACGTCCAAGCTCCCGAATTCCCTAGCGAATCCGAACAAACCCGAACGGATACAAGACAACCGTGGTTGGCTGGAGAAGCTCAGACCAGGGACTAATCACCAAGTTATAATTTGCCATGACCGATCAGATGCTGTTACAGCTGGTGCTGGAGCGGCTCGGTAACGAGTTCGACATCCAAAAGGTCGTCCTATTCGGCTCGCGTGCCCGTGCAAGTTTCTCGCCGGACAGCGATTGGGATGTCCTTGTCGTGACAAACTCGGACCTCCCTTTTCTTCAGCGACAGGGGCTAGCGATGCGGAAAATGGGCCGCCGCGATTTCGCGCTCGACCTACTCGTTTTCACCCCGGAAGAAATCAGTGAGGGCTGTAAATTGCCGGGCTCGGCGATCTATTGGGCAAACCAAGAGGGCCGGGTCCTGTATGCCAGATAAGTCGGCGCAAGCCTAGTTACACAAGGCGAAAGAAGATGAGTCGGTCGTCGCGCTCATTTCAGAGGCTGGGGGTCCCTACGGTATGGCTGCCTATCACGTCCAGCAAGCGGCGGAAAAGTATCTCAAGGCGGCGCTTGTCTCCGTCGATATCACCCCACCCCGATCGCATGACCTTGTCCAGCTACTCGGCCTTCTGCCGGCCGAACGAGTGTCCCATCAGGTCTTGGATGCAGCTGGAAGCTTGACCGTCTTCGCTTGGCTAACTCGGTATCCCGGCGGGCCCGAAATTGAGCTCGATGACTTGGTGAAGGCTCGTGAAGAATTCGAGATCATCAAAACTTGGGTTCTGACCGTCGTAACACCAAGCTGAAGCTATAAGCACGGGAATTGCGTTGGCACTCCTCTCCCGTTAATTGGGTGCCCTGAGCCGTGGGTGAGTCCGTCCAGCCGCAGTTCGGAAACGCAGGCGAGGACGCCTTCGCTACGAAGCCCGTCCCGTAGCTCACCCGTCCCGGGTGAGTTCGAGTCGCCGCCAACCGTAATTCCAGCTCAAACAAAAATTTTTGGTTGACTTTCCGCCGTCTCAGGACCTTTAAGCTATGCACAATCCGACCGCCACGCAGAGCCAAACCGGGCCACTCAAAGCCACGCACAGCGCGCCCCTCCGAACCTAAAACGCCCTGTAATTAATTAATTTTCCTGGGGGGGAACGTTAATTAATTCGGCCCCGGGCCATCACGAGTCGCAGGTAAATCACTCTGACCGACGCAACAAGATCAGCAACGACGGCGCCCCCAAAAGCGCCGAAACGATTCCGACGTTCACTTCCATACCGGTCCCGACAGCTCCCATGATGACGCTCATGACTCGCTGCCCAATCAAGTCCGCCAAGAGCATCACTGCAGTACCGATCATCGCCGATCCCGGTAACGAAACTCGCCAGTCGACCCCAAAAAGCCGCCTGGCCAAATGCGGAGCCACCAAACCGATGAAGCCAACTATTCCCACCGCGCCGACGGCTGCCGCCGTCATCGCCGTGCCGACTAACAGGATTTCGTTCGTCAACCGCTTCACATCGACGCCTAGCCGCTCCGCACTCGCTTCTCCAACGGCGAGCGCGTTTAGCCGCCGACTGCGTGAATACAAAAACGCTAACCCAATGACCAAAGTAGGGAATAGCAAGCTAACCTTGGTCCAGGTCGAATCCGACGTGTGTCCGAGTAAGAAGCCGAGAATCCGTGTTGTATCTTTCCCGGCCAACATGAGGATGAACGACAGGACCGCGCTCAGCAGCGCCGCGACCGTCACTCCAGCGAGCAACAGGTTTTGTACATCCACGACTCGGTTCTTCCGTGCGAGGCCGTACACCAGGAGTAGCGAAAGAACTCCGCCTAAAAATCCTGCCGCTAACATTCCAGCGCCTCCGAGCCAGGCTCCGAAGCCGAAAATCAGCGCCAGCGCACCCCCAACGGCCGAACCGGATGACACCCCGACGATGTAAGGATCGGCGAGCGGATTTCGGAAGAGAGCCTGAAACGCGCAACCCACGAGGCCCAAGATTGCCCCTACCAACATGACCGTAAAACCCCGAGGCAACCGGACCTGCCAAACGATTGTATTAACGACGTGGTCCCCGCCGGGCCCATGCCAGATCTGCTCTGCAATCGCGGTCGTGCCGTGGTCACCATCGCTCCCAATGCGGACATAAATCAGCAACAAGAGTAACGACACCACCGGAAAGGCGATGAAAAGGAGTCTTGCCCGTTGCGATAGGGCGCGGGCGGTCACAAGGGGAATATACTCCGCAACAAGGTGAAAACCCTCGGCCTTTCTGCTCGCGCGGCCGCCCTGCGCCCCTCGCCAACCCTCGCGATTACCGCGAAAGCCAACTCCCTGCGTGCCGAAGGTAAAGATGTCATCTCCTTCGCTGCCGGAGAGCCTGACTTCAACACGCCCGATTCCATCTGTGAAGCTGCCATTGACGCCATTCACAAAGGCTTCACGAAATACACCCCAAGCGCCGGAACCAAGGATCTCAAAGACGCGATCGTTTCCAAACTGGCCACCGAAAACGGCCTGACCGTAGCCACCGACCAAGTCGTCGTCAGCTGCGGCGCCAAGCATTCGCTCTACAACGTCATGCAGACGCTGCTAGAACCCGGCGACGAGGTCATCCTCCTCGCCCCGTACTGGATGACGTACGCCGAACAGGTGAAGCTTGCCGAAGGCGTGCCGGTGGTTATCCACTGCGCCGCCGAAGCTGGCTTCGTGCCCACGTTCGACCAGCTCAAAGCGGCCATCTCGCCGCGAACCAAAATGCTGGTCCTAAACTCGCCCAGCAACCCAACCGGTGCGGTCCTCCCTCGGGAAACCCTGAAGGAAATCGCCGCCCTGGCCCTCCGCCACGGCTTCTGGGTCGTCTCGGACGAAATTTATGAGCGACTCGTCTACGGAGTAACCCCGCAATGCTTCGCTTCGCTCGGCAAAGAAATCGCGGAGCAAACCATCACGATCGGCGGAGTCTCGAAGACTTACGCCATGACCGGCTGGCGAATCGGCTTTGCCGCCGGACCCAAATGGGTCGCCGCTGGCATGAGCCACCTGCAGGATCAGGTGACTTCTAACCCGACATCGTTCGCCCAAGTCGGCGCTGCCGCCGCATTCCGCATGCCTGCTTCGTCCGTAGAAACCATGAGGGCCGAGTTCGAAGCGCGACGAGACATCATCCTCGCCGGACTTCGCGCGATCCCGGATGTAAAAGTCCCAACGCCCGAAGGCGCGTTCTACGCCTTCCCGGACTTCTCGGCCTATCTCAGCCCGGAGATTCCCGATGATCTCGCCCTGGCAACCTACTTGCTGGACGAAGCCGAAGTCGCGGTGATCCCTGGCTCGGTGTTCGAAGGTCCCGGCCACCTGCGGCTGAGTTATGCCGCAAGCCGAGACAACATCCAACGCGGTCTTGAAAGAATCGAAAAGGCGGTAAGCAAACTCCGCGCATGATCCCAAAGGCCGTTCCGCTCCGCAACGAAGCTTTATTCAAGCTGGCCATGCGCCACCGTTCTGCAACCAAAACGGTGGAGGAGAGCTACGAACGGCTGGAGTTCTTTGGCGACTCGGTACTGGGCATGATCATTGCCCAGTACCTCTATGAGCACCATCCGGACTGGGATCAGGGCTTGCTTTCAAAAGCCAAGTCCAGCATCGTGCAAGAGGCCCCGCTCGCCCAAGTAGCGGCCCGCCTCGGCTTTGACCAGTACATCGAACTCTCGGCGAGCGAAGAAGCCACCGGAGGCAAAACCCGCCCGTCGGTTCTAGCCGACGTCCTGGAAGCCGTCATCGGCGCGGTGTATTTGGAAAACGGCCTAGAAGTCGCCCGCTGGTTCGTGCTGGAGCAAATGCACGAAGCCATCATGCGCATCCGCGGTGGGGATGTGAATCCCGACGACTACAAGTCGAAGCTGCAAGAACAAGCCCAAGCCATCTGGCGCACGCAGCCGAACTACCGGGTGATCCAAGAAAGTGGTTTCTCCCACGATAAGCGCTTCACCGTGCAAGCCTTGATTTACGATGAGGTCATCGGCGAAGGCACCGGCCGCTCAAAGAAGGAAGCCGAGCAATCTGCAGCCCAGGACGCGCTCGTCGTTATCGAGCGCCATCGTCAGCAACAAAACGAACCCGCTCGATCCGACGAAGTCGAGTTTTAAGCTTCTTCAGCTTGAATTCATTTCACCCGTGTTGAATGGGCGATGAAATGCAGATCGCTTCAAAACAATCGACGTTGAGTCGATTTCTCGTCGCAACGGCCCTCCTGATCTTTGCCACGGCCACCGCGTCGCAGTTTCCTGGCGGGCGCCTCCCGAACCCTATGGAGCAACCGAGCTTCAAGGTCTCAAAATTTGGGACCTTGCTACGAAACGACGTGGCATCGGAGCTAAAGCTCACCCCTGACCAAAAACAGCGAATCTCTGCCGAGCTCGCAAGGTCGCTCCAGCCCCCCACTGGCGGCCCCGGTGGCGGCGGCCCCGGTGGCGGCGGCCCTGGTGGCGGTGGTGGCTTTCCTGGCGGCGGCGGAGGCTTCCCCGGTGGGGGCGGTTTTCCCGGTGGTGGTGGCGGCGGCGGATTCCCGGGTGGAGGAATGCCCAGCATGGAACAGATCGAATCCATGATCCAACGGAAAATCGAAGGAGCGGAGAAGAACGCGCTCAAAGTACTCACCGCGGAGCAACAAACCCGCCTCAGCGAGTTGTACGTTCAATCTCGAGGAAGTCTGATTCTGTTTTCGAAAGAGTTTCGAAAGAACTTAAAGCTCACAAAAGATGAGAACAAACGGATTTTGTTAACGGAGTCCGACCTCAAAAAGCGCATTCGCAAGCTCGGGGCAGCTCAGCGCGAAGGAACGTTGGACTCGGAGACTGCGGCGAAAGAGTTCGCCCAAGCCGAGACTGAAGCGCGGGTGAGCCTGGACCCAATCATCCAGTCCGGAAGGCTAGAAGCGTTTCTGGCGGCCGCTGGCCCGGTGTTTGCCTTTTCAACCCAACCGGGGTCCTATTTCTCCGCCAACCGAAACTAGCCCTTTGCCGCCAACCGAGCAGCCTTGCGCGCCGCTGCATCTACCGCAGCTTGCTCGCGGGCTCGCTCGTAATCGGCAATGACCATTTCAACCGTTGTTTCCTTGATGAATCGGGCGACAACATCCAATGACAGCTGATCGAGTTTCTTGAACCGTAAGCAGCTCACGCCCATATCAAGCTTCTTCCCGGTCGCGAGATAATCCTCTCGAAACTTTCGCGACTGCTCCTCGCCGCATAGGCACAAGTACAGCGCCATGTGCTGCTTCTGCGAGGCGAGCGAGACAAACGAAAGCGGCATCTTTGGATCACAGTGATATCCGGCAGGGTAAAGCGAGTGGGGAACCCAGTAGCCGATGTGCCCGTAGCCCATGGCTTCGACAAAACCCTCATTCAGGTTCTCCAGAATCATGGCCCGAATGGTAGAGAGCGCGTCTCTTCGATCCTCCGGGAGCCCGGCCAAGTATTCGTCAACCGTTTTGGCGTCACTTGTCATGCAGCCATTATAGTGCGAAGTTTTCATCAGCGAACCATGTTTGGCGGATGCTTCCAGCGTTGTCTAAAAACTGCGAACAGACTACAATTCGACCGTGAACTTCAACCGTGATATTTCCCGACGAAAATTCTTAGCAACCACCGGCACGGTGGCCGTCGGTGCGGTAGCGCACAGTCTGGGGATGAAGTCTCAGGAACCCCTGATCCTGGGCTCGGGCCAACATCGCTACGAGTGTATTCATGACTGGCTCAAGGCACCGGCGCATATCAAGTTTGGCGACACGCACGGCGTCGCACAGGACAGTCAGGGCCGAATCTACATTGCGCATACCGTCAACGGTGCGAGTTCGAGTTCAGATGCCATCTGCGTCTTTGCTTCGAACGGTAACTTTGCCGGGTCGTGGGGGGCGCAGTTCCGCGGCGGCGCGCACGGGCTCGACATTCGAAAAGAAGGCAATCGGGAGTACATCTATCACTGCGATGTCGCGCACAACAAGGTTGTCAAAACGACCCTCGACGGTACGGTGATCTGGGAAAAGGGCCTGCCGAAGGAATCCGGAAAGTATCCGTCCGGAGGGGGCTTCACACCGACCAACGTCGCTTTTGCGCCAGATGGAGGCTTTTACATTGGTGATGGCTACGGTTCAAGTTGGATTCACCAGTACGACAAAGATGCGAATTATGTCCGAAGCTTTGGCGGGCCCGGTAGCGCGGCCGGAATGACCAACTGTCCCCACGGGCTCTGGCTAGACGAGCGCGGCTCTGAGCCGCTCCTCGCCGTCGCAGACCGGGGAAATCGCCGCATTCAGTACTTCGATCTAGACGGCAAGCACGTCAAGTTCGTGACCGATGGCGTCCGCATGCCGTGCCACTTCAGCATTCGCGGCGGCGAAATGCTTTTCCCAGACTTGGAAAGCGTCGTCACGGTTCTTGATGAAAACAACAAAGTCATCGTGCATCTTGGAGACGGAAAGCCCTCGAATCTTCGAGATCGTCCGAGGGCGGATTTCATTCCGGGCAAGTTCATCCACCCGCACGACGCCATGTTCTTGGCGAACGGCGACATCTTGGTGGCCGAGTGGGTTCCAATCGGCCGAATTACTTTGCTCCGGAAGCTGAGCTAGACGAGCAGATCTTCCATCACTTCGCCGAATACGTCGGTGAGGCGGAAGTCTCGACCCTGGTACCGGTACGTGAGCTGGGTGTGATCGACACCCAGCACGTGCAGCATGGTCGCGTGGAGATCGTGAACGCTCACCGGATTTTCTGTGATGTTGTAGCCGTAATCGTCGGTTTGGCCCCACGACATACCGGGCTTGAATCCTCCACCTGCGACCCAGAGCGAGAACGCGCGCGGGTGGTGATCTCGGCCGTAATTGGTCTGACTTGAGTTTCCTTGGGAGTACACGGTTCGTCCGAACTCGCCACCCCAGACCACGAGAGTGTCGTCCAACATCCCGCGCTGTTTTAGGTCCTTGATGAGGGCCGCGCTCGGCTGGTCGGTATCCATTGCCTGGCCGCGAATGGCACCCGGAAGGCTGTCGTGGTGGTCCCAGCCACGGTGGAAGAGTTGCGTAAATCGAACGCCACGTTCGGCCAATCGACGGGCCAGCAGGCAGTTGTACGCAAACGTTCCCGGTTGCTTAACGTTCGGTCCGTACATTTCCAAGATGTTCGACGGCTCTTTGGAGATATCGAGCAAGTCAGGCACCGAGGTCTGCATACGGAAGGCCATTTCGTACTGCGAAATGCGGGTGTTGATCTCTGGGTCGCCGACCAGGGTGTGGCGAATTTTGTTCAACTGGCCGAGTTCGTCGAGCATTTCTCGACGCGTGCTGCGATCGACTCCTTCTGGATCGTTGAGATACAGAACCGCATCGCCTGCACTCCGGAATCGCACGCCTTGGTGCTGGGTTGGCAAGAAGCCGGTGCCCCATAGTCGATCGTAAAGCGGCTGGTCGTCGCTTCGACCGGTACCGACCGAGGTTAGAACAACGTACGCCGGAAGGTTGTCACACTCCGTGCCCAAGCCGTAGGCGAGCCACGAGCCGATGCTAGGGCGACCTGCCAACTGGTTTCCGGTTTGGAAGAACGTCACCGCGGGGTCATGGTTGATCGCGTCCGTGTGCATGGAGTTGATCATGCAGATGTCATCCGCAATGGTCGCCATGTGCGGCAGGATTTCGCTCATCCAAATGCGGGCTTTTCCGTGTTGGGCAAACTTGAACATGCTGCCGGTGACCGGAAACTTGGCCTGTCCCGAGGTCATCCCGGTCAGTCGCTGACCTTTTCGAATGCTGTCCGGAAGGTCTTCACCAAATCGCTTCTCTAGGCCCGGCTTGTAATCGAACAAGTCCAAGTGCGAAGGGGCACCGCTTTGGAACAGGTAGATCACCCGATTAGCTTTCGGCTTTGCGTTCGGGAACTTCTTGAGGCCACCGCTACGCTTTGGCCCCTGTTGCGGGGTTGCGGCATAGCCTTCTTTGCCAAACAGGCCCGCCAGCGCGGCAAGGCCAAGCCCAGAAGTCTTGATGAACATGCGCCGGTTGATGGCGTCTTGGAGGTGGAGAATCTTCTCGTCTTTCATTCTTTGGTCACAGCTTCGTCGAGGTTTAGGAGGGTGCTCGCGATGAGGGTGTAAGTAGCGACTTCGATGGGGTCTTGCCCTGGCACCGTTGGAAGGTAGCCAACTTTCAGCAGCTTGTCGGCATCCGAAGGTTTGGCTTTGAAACGTGCTCTACGCTTTTGCACGGCGGCCTTTAGGACCGAGACTTCGGAGGCACTCGGTGTCCGAGAGAGGAGCGACTGGTACATCGAAGTGATTCGGGCGTCATCCGTGTTGGCCGAAGCCGAGATGGCTGCCTGGGCAAGCCCCCGCGCTGCCTCAATGTACGTTTCATCGTTCATCAGAACGAGCGCCTGGAGTGGCGTGTTGGTTCGAGATCTGCGGACTCGGCACGTCTCGCGAGTGGGCACGTCAAACATCGTCATGTTTGGCGGCGCGGCGGTGCGCTTCCAGATGGTGTACAGGCTGCGTCGGTGAAGACCCTCGCCGCTGTCTGGCTTGTAGTCGCGCAGGTTTCCGTAGGCACCAAACTCGTCCCACATTCCTTTAGGAGCGTACGGGCGCGCCGATGGTCCGCCGATTTTCTCTTTGAGTAAGTTGGCAGCAAAGAGAGCTTGGTCTCGGAGGACTTCGGCTGGAAGGCGGAACCGGGCACCTCGACCGTAGAGTTTGTTTGTCGGGTCCTTTGCGAGTTTAGCTGGGCTTATGGCACTGGACTGTTGGTAAGTCTTGCTCATGACCAAGGTCTTGACTGACGCCTTCAGGTCCCAGCCGGAATCGACAAACTTGACCGCGAGCCAGTCCAGCAGTTCTGGATGGCTTGGGAACTCGGCTCGGGTACCAAAGTCTTCGGAGGTTGGCACGATGCCTTGCCCGAAGAATCGTTCCCAGAGTCGGTTCACCGTTACTCGGGCCGTGAGCGGATTTTCCGGCGAGACAATCCACTTGGCGAGTCCAAGTCGGTTGTTTGGCACGCCCTTTGGAAGAGGCGGCAAGGCTTTTGGCGTCCCCATTCCGACCACTGCGCCACGCTTATCGTAGAGCCCTCGTTCGAGGACATACGCCGGCCTTGGCTTTGGCATTTCTTCCATCACCATGACGGTTGGCACGGCCATCTCGACCTGTGCAAGCTGCTGTGCGGTGGCGGTTTGCTTTGCCTCCAGCTCTGGAAACTCTGGAACGTGCTTCCGGGCATAGAACTTCGCAAGCTCGGCGGACTGGGCCGGTGTTCGCTTGTCGGCGGGAATATCGATCAACGGTTTGATCGGGTCCTGGTCCGCAAGGGCGATGACCTCAGCCGCATTGAGAACTCGGGAGTACAGGTTGAGCCCATCCACCTTCCCGGTGAACATGTTTCCACCGGTTCTGCGTCCGACCGACAAGTTTGCCGCTACTCGAATCGATTCGGTCAGCCGATCAACTTCGGTTTCGGTTTCCACCTTCGCGCCGTTAACGTACATCTGAATGCCTGCGGCTTTACTCGAGCCATCGATGGTTACCGCGATGTGCATCCACTTGTTCTCTGGAAACGCGGATTTTGCCCGGACCTTGATGGCGTTTTCTGGCCATCGGCTGATAAGGTGAACCATTGGCCGACCACCGTCCATGAACAGATCCCAGCCACGATAGTTCTCGCTAACGTTTAGCTTCGAAAACGGGGCGCCGCCGCTCTGCGGATAGACCCAAGCCGCAAAGCTGAATGCCTGATCTCGCTCGAAGTCGCCCGCTTTTTCGATCTCCAGATAGTTCTCGTTGGTGGTGACCACCGCTCCAGTTGAGCGACCCGGTTCAAAAACGGGCTTTCCAAAGGCTTTGTGGTTTGAGGCAGGGGTGAGCGGGGCATTGAACTGTCGGCCCTCCGCGAGAGTTGCGGGAGGTTTTGGAGCTTCGTAATTCCAAGTCTTTGCTACCGGAACATTCGCATCTACAATCCGCCCCAATTGCATTTCGATCAAGCCGCGCTCGGTTTGAAGCTTTTCAAGCATCGCGGTTTGTTCCGGGCTCGGGGCTTTGATGAACGGTGGGTGGTTGACCGGTCGCTCTTCGCCGGTGCCCGACTCTGGAACGTTGTTGAAGTACGCAAATAGGCTGTAAAACTCCTTCTGGCTAATCGGGTCGTACTTATGGTCGTGGCAGCGAGCGCAGCCGGTGCTGAGTCCGAGCCAGACGGTTGACGTCGTCTCGACGCGGTCGATGACCGTTTCAACCCGCCACTCTTCGGCGATGACTCCACCTTCGGTGTTGATGCGGTGGTTTCGGTTGAAACCCGTTGCAATGATCTGTTCTTGGGTCCGGTTCGGCAGCAGGTCGCCGGCAAGTTGCTCGACCGTGAACTGGTCGTACGGCATGTTTGCGTTGAAAGCGTTGATGACGTAGTCTCGCCATCGCCACTGGTATCGCTCGTAATCCGCTTGATAACCGTTCGAGTCGGCATAGCGGGCGTAGTCGACCCAATCCATGGCCATCCGCTCTCCGTAGCGTGGGGAAGCAAGTAAGCGGTCCACGACCTTTTCGTAGGCGTTGGCAGATTTGTCGGCAAGAAAGGCAGTCTGTTCCTCAAGGGTCGGCGGAAGCCCCGTGAGATCGAGCGTTACTCGCCGCAGAAGGGTTGCTTTGTCGGCTTGCGGATTTGGAGTGAGCTTCTTTTCCTCGAGTCGCTTGAGGATGAAATTGTCAACTGGATTCTGCGGCCAAGCGATGTTTTGAACTTTCGGCACAGCCGGGAGGGTTGGTTTGAGAAAAGCCCAGTGTTCTTTATATTCGGCCCCCTGCTGGATCCAGAGCTTAAGTAGATATTTTTCTTCTCCGGTCAAGGCTTTGTTGCTGCTGGCCGGAGGCATGACAATCCCGGAATCCGTCGCCGCATGGATACGCTTTAGGAGGGTGCTTGAGGCGGTGTTGCCGGGCACAATTGCGAATCGTCCCGACTTCAGTTTTGCAGTGGCCCCAGCGCGCGTGTCGAGGCGAAGTCCGGCCATGACGGCGCTCTTATCGTTGCCATGGCACGAGAGACATTTGTTCGCCAAAATTGGCCGAATGTCCCGGTTGAAGTCCACTTTTTGGACCGGCACGGCGGCCTTCACTTGCTTCGGCGCTTGACCGACCGCGAATGCCAAGATCGCCACGTTGGCGACACAGAAAATTACGGGAAATGTTCTCATGCGAAGACATCTGTAAGTTAGCAGGTTTGCCGTTTCAGCGGAACCTGCTCGGGCGATAAATCGCGGGCAAAATTTCTGGCCATGTGGACGAATTGATACAATATTGAGCCCCAACCGAATCTACTGCGAGTATGTTACGGTGTATGCGCGATGGACGGCCCGATCCAGATGAGCTCCTTCGCGCCGTGCAAAGCAGCGAAGATGCCCGAGGAAGGCTGAAGGTCTTCTTGGGCGCGTCTGCCGGCGCTGGCAAAACCTACGCAATGCTCAGCGAGGCCCACGAACAACGCAAGCGCGGAATCGACGTTGTCATTGCCTATGTTGAGTGCCACAAGCGAGCGGAAACCGAGGCCTTGCTAGGCGATCTCGAGCAAGTGCCGATGATGGAGATCACGCATCGCGGATCGAAGCAGATGGAGGTCGATGTGGATGCCGTTCTAGCTCGACGGCCCCAGCTTGTTTTGGTTGATGAGCTTGCGCATAGTAATTCGCCAGGATCGCGGCACAACAAACGCTGGCAAGACATTGAAGAACTGCTCGATGCGGGAATTGATGTTTACACGGCGATGAACGTGCAGCACCTGGAGAGCCTGAATGACGTGGTCGCGCAAGTCACCACGGTTAGGGTTCAAGAGACGGTTCCCGATGCGTTTCTCGATCAGGCAAACGAGATTGAGCTGATCGATATTCCACCCGCCGAGCTGCGCAAGCGATTAGAGGAAGGGAAGATTTACGGTGCGGAGCGGATTCCGCACGCCCTCGAAGGGTTCTTCAAAACGAGCAATTTGACCGCCTTGCGCGAGTTGGCCCTCCGGCGGACCGCTGACACCGTGGACGCAGAAATGCAGCGTTTGCGCGTCCAGGAAGGGGTGCGGCACCCTTGGGCAACGCGAGAGCGCATCGTCGTTTGTATTGCACCGAACCGAATGGCGACTCGAGTCATTCGAGCGGCAGCCCGGCTCGGCGCTGCATCTCACGCCGAACTGATCGCACTCTACGTCGAAAGCGATCGCCAAGCCTCTCGCTCGCCCGATCAACACTCCCAGGCGCATGAGGCGCTTGCGCTGGCAAAGGAGCTTGGCATGGAAGTTGTCAACCTTCACGGCCACGATATTGTGGGCGAGGTCATGAACTTTGCCGAGCGCCGAAACGCAACGCTCATCGTGGTTGGCAAGCCGATTCGGGCCCGATGGAAAGAAGTGGTGTTTGGTTCAGTCGTGGACGAACTCGTCCGGGCGAGCGGGGACATCGATGTTCATGTGATCACCGCCTTCGAAGAAACGTCTGAGCCCTCTAAGCGCGTAAAGGCGCAGGAGCAACACGTTTCGCCAATCGGACTCTTCATTGTTCTCGGGTCTTCAGTTGCGGCAACGGTCATTAGCTTTGCGCTTTTCGAAGGATTCGGCGTCGTCAACGTGGCGATGATGTTCCTGCTCTTCGTCGCGATTTCGGCGATGAAGTGTTCTCGAACGGAATCCATCCTCGCAGCGGCCGTTAACGTTCTTTGTTTCAACTTCTTCTTTATCGAGCCACGTTTCACGTTTGCGGTGAGCGATGTTCGGTACCTACTGGTGTTTGGAGTCATGCTGACGGTTGGCCTCGTTGTGAGCACACTCACGCACCGACTGCGAGATCAACTCCGGGCGTCGAGCGACCGAGAGCGCAGGACGTCGGCTCTGTACGCTTTGAGTACGCAGCTCGCGCAAGGGCGCGGAAAGCGGGAGCTCGCACGGGCCGCCGCAACTGAGATTCGTGGTGTATTCGATGCGGATGTCGCGGTGTTCATGCTCGACGGTGGAAAGACGACATGCATCGGGGCTTCAGAATCTCGATTTGAGCAGGCGCAAAACGAACTTGCCGTAATGGCCTGGGTAGCGGGTCACGGGGTTCCAGCCGGGCTTGGGACCGACACGCTTCCGGGAGCATCCGCCCTATACCTGCCATTAAAGGGCGCTGAACGCACTATCGGCGTCCTGGCATTCAAGCCGAATGCCTCCATTCGTGATATAAGTCAGCGGCAACTCTTGGACACGTTTGCCAATGGCCTTGGCCTAGCCCTTGAACGCGCCATGCTTGCCAAGGAATCTAACGACGCGAGAGTTCTAGCCGAGGCAGAACGAATCCGAAGCACCCTGCTGAGTTCAATTTCGCACGATCTGCGTACGCCCCTCACCAGCATCACGGGCGCGGCGAGCACCTTGAGAGAAGGTCTGGGCAATCCACTGGAACTCGCGGACACGATCTATTCAGAGTCGATTCGGTTGAATCACCAGATTCAAAATTTGCTCGACATGACTCGATTGCAATCGGACCATGTAGAGCTGGACCAGCAGTGGCATTCGGTATACGAGTTGCTGGAAACGTCGGTCCGCAGAACGCGGCTTAGCCTCGGCGATCGGCAAGTGTCGCTGACGGTTCCTCCGGATCTTCCCCTCATCAAAGTGGACGGATTACTGATTGAGAAAGCGATCACCAACCTGCTCGAGAATGTTGCGAGATACACGGCTCCCACGGACAAACTCTTTATTGAGTGTTACGTGGAGGGTATGAACCTGGTCATCATTCTTCGTGACACGGGACCCGGGATTCGAGATGAAAGTTTGAAGCTTTTGTTTACCTCCGCGTATCGAACTCCGAGCGGAGGGTACGGGCTCGGGCTGGCCGTGGTGAAAGCTGTGATGGACTTGCACCATGGTTCCGTCGGTGCGACAAACGCTCCGTCCGGCGGAGCGCAGTTCACGCTGACCATTCCGATCCCAAAAGAACAACCGGAGGTCCGTCGTGGGTAGTCCTGCCAAAATTCTTGTCATCGACGACGAACTGGCAATTCGCCGGTTCCTCGCCGCGAGCATTGATTCCTCGCAGTACGTGATGGTTGAAGCGGCTGATGGTCTCAGCGGAGTTCGACTTGCCGCCACAGAAGCTCCCCAGGTCATTCTTCTTGATCTTGGATTACCGGACATTAACGGTATCGAGGTCACGCGCCGGATTCGAGAGTGGTCCCAGGTACCGATTATTGTTGTCTCGGCCCGAGGCGAAGAGCGCGCGAAAGTAGCGGCGCTGGATGCCGGAGCGAACGATTATCTGACCAAACCGTTCGGCTTGCCCGAACTTTTTGCGCGAATACGAGTTGCTCTACGGTTTAGCAACATCGACGCCTCGAGCAGCTTGGTTTCGGTACAAGGCTTGGAGATTGACTTTGCTGCCCGGATCGTGAAGAAGCATGGTCAAGAGGTGCACTTGACTCCGACAGAATTCAAACTCCTCGGATTGCTCGCGCGGAACGTGGGCAAGGTGCTAACGCACCGGCAGCTTTTGGTTGAAGTGTGGGGGCCGGAGTATGCGGATGAACTGCACTATCTTCGCGTGTATGCGCAACAACTCCGAGGAAAGATCGAAGATGAGCCTACGCAACCGCGCATGCTCGTCACCGAAACCGGAGTGGGATATCGACTTCGGAGCGAGTAAAGCCCTTCTTGATACGATTTTGATGCGCTTCGAACTCGCACGTTGATGCGGCCCTGACCAACTCCTGAGCGATTCTCAGTAAGTGAATCGAATCTCAAATCTGATAGATGGAGCCCCCACTCGATGGATTCCACGGACAAATCGGCTGAGCCTGGTGTCCATGCATACCGAGCTCAATTTCTTGAGATTCATCCAGCACTGAATCCAATGGATGACCTCACTTTTCTGTTCTTGACGGCGGCTGTATTTGGGTTGCTGTTTGCTCTCGTACGTGGCCTTGAGAAGCTACAGGTCGGAGTCGGCGATGAATGAAGTTGCCGTTCTTGGCGCTGTTTGCCTTCTCGTCATTTGCTACCTGACCTTTGCTCTTCTTAAGCCGGAGAAGTTCTGATGGCGATTTCCTCAGTTCTTCAGATCCTGGTCTACATGGGCATCATCGCGCTCCTAACGAAGCCGATGGGGCTGTACATGGCCAGAGTTTTCCAAGGCGAATCGGTCTGGCTATCCAAGCCGCTCGGATGGTTCGAACGCGGCATTTACGCGATCCTCGGCGTTGACCCTTCGGAAGAGCAATCCTGGAAGAATTATGCCGGTGCGGCGATTGTGTTCAGCCTCGTTTCGATGCTGTTCACCTACGCACTGCTCCGGATGC
>CAMCWC010000028.1 GCA_945882415.1 Chthonomonas calidirosea | reverse complement strand
TGGTTACTGCTGGTGAGAAGCGGTAGCAGAGCTCCCGCGCTTGCTTGGGTGTGGTTACTTCTGAGTGAAAAGCGGTAGTAGAACTACCGCACTCCAGGGGGTGGTTACTTCTGGGAAAAGCGATAGTAGAGCTGCTGCGCTCCATACGTCCTTTTAGAATTCGGGGGTGGGGTTGAATTCGTCTTGGACCTTGAGTTGGTCGGTTTTGAAGGAGTAGATCGTGTTGACTTGCGCGGGGCGGGCGGTTTTTTCGAACCAGCGGGCGGAGCAGTGGGGGTATTCGCTGGCAACTTCGACGAGTCCGTGGTGGACGGCGTTTTGGTGCACGTAGTTGAGTCTGGCTAGATAGGATTTTTCGATCGTCAGACTCGAATCCCAGTAGTTGTGCCAGACCTTTCGGCCGGGTTGGGAGTCTTGCCTATTAACCCACTTGGCGGTTTTGGAGTGGAGTTCTTGGATTGCTTTGGCGAGGCCGCTTGCGCCGGGGGCGTCTAGCGGGGAGTGGGCGATGAAGTGGTAGTGGTTTGAGAATACGGCCCAGGCTTCGAGTTGCCAGCCGATGTTGGCTAAGGTTTCGAGGAGGGTGAGCTGCAGGAATTCCAGTCGGTCTTTGCCGCGAAAGAAGTGCTGCTTTTGGTAGGTGCCGGCGGTTACGATGAAGGTCCCGGATTCGGAGAGTCGGTGCAGCGGGGCGTGGGGCCAGGATGAAGTGGCTTTTGTTTGTTCGCTTTCGGGCGGCATCGGCTTGTCTTCGCTAGTTTATTACTTTCGCTTTGTGAACGGTAGAGGGGAGCTTTCTGGCTACTGCTTCGTGAAAGCGGTAGCAGAGCTCCCGCGCTTGGTGAGGCATGGCTACTGCTGGGAGAAAGCGGTAGCAGAGCTACCGCACTCCAGGGGTGACTACAACCAGGGGAAGCGGTAGCAGAGCTACCGCACTCCAAGGTTTGTCTGGTTACGACTGGTCGAAAGCGGCAGTAGAACTGCCGCACTCCAGGGTTAGCGGTCGGTGCCGGTGAAGGTGAATTTGCCTTCGGATTCGGTGATGGTTACGAGTTGGCCGTCGCGGATTTCGCCTCGGAGGAGGAGGGTGGCGAGGGGGTTCATGATCTCCTTTTGGATGGCTCGCTTTAGGGGGCGGGCGCCGTAGACGGGGTCGTAGCCGGCGGCGGCGACAAGGTCCATGGCTTCGGGCGAGATTTCGATTTCGATGCGGCGTTCGGCGAGGCGGTGGCGAAGGCCGGCGAGTTGGATACCGACGATTTCTCGGATTTGGGCGGAGCCGAGGGGGTGGAAGACGACCATGTCGTCGAGTCGGTTGATGAACTCGGGCCGCAGGTGGAGCCGGACTTCGTCGAGGACCTGTTGTTGGACCTCGGCGAAATCTTTTCCGTCTAGCGGGTCGCCGTAGTAGTGCGAGCCAATATTACTGGTCAGGATGAGGACGGTGTTCTTGAAGTCCACGGTTCGGCCTTGGCCATCGGTGAGGCGGCCGTCGTCTAGCACCTGCAGGAGGACGTTGAAGATTTCTGGGTGGGCCTTTTCGATTTCGTCGAGGAGGATGACGGAGTAGGGGCGGCGGCGGACGGCCTCGGTGAGCTGGCCGCCTTCGTCGTAGCCAACGTATCCCGGAGGGGCACCGAGGAGGCGCGAGACGGCGTGCTTTTCGCTGTATTCGCTCATGTCGATGCGGACGAGGTTGTGCTCGTCGTCGAAGAGGAACTCGGCGAGGGCCTTGGCGGTTTCGGTTTTTCCGACGCCGGTAGGGCCGAGGAAGAGGAAGGAGCCGATGGGGCGGTTGGGGTCGCTGAGGCCAGATCGGGAGCGGCGGATGGCGTCGGCAACGGCTTGGAGGGCTTCTTGTTGGCCGACGACGCGCTGGTGGAGGCGATCTTCCATGAGGATGAGCTTCTCCATTTCGCCTTGGATGAGACGGCTGACGGGGACGCCGGTCCACTTTGCGACGACCTCGGCGATGTCTTCACTATCGACCTCTTCTTTCAGCATTTTGCCGGCGGTCTGGAGGGTGGCGACTTCTTCTAGGTCGGCGTTCAGCTTGGCTTCCAGGCGGGGGATGAGACCGTGCTGGATTTCAGCGGCGCGGGCCCAGTCGAGTTCGCGTTGGGCGGCTTCGAGCTGGGTTCGGAGCTGCTCGATTTCTTGCTTGCTGGCGCGGACGGTTTCGATCTTGTCCTTTTCCTGTTGCCAACGGGCGCGGAAGGTGCTGGATTTTTCGGACAGCTCGGCGAGTTTGCGCTCGATGGCTTCGAGGCGGGTTTTGCTGGCGGCGTCGGTTTCCTTTTTCAGGGCTTCGCGGTCGATTTCGGCTTGGACGATCTGGCGTTCGACTTCGTCGATTTCGGCGGGGACGCTATCGATTTCGATTTTGAGGCGCGAGGCCGCTTCGTCGACGAGGTCGATGGCTTTGTCGGGGAGGAAGCGGGCGGTGATGTAGCGGTTGGAGAGGGTGGCGGCGGCGACGATGGCACCGTCGGTGATGCGGACGCCGTGGTGGATTTCGTAGCGTTCCTTTAGGCCACGGAGGATGGAGATGGTTTCTTCGACGGTGGGTTCGTCGACGAGGACCATCTGGAATCGGCGCTCGAGGGCTTTGTCTTTCTCGATGTACTTGCGGTACTCGTCGAGGGTAGTGGCGCCGATGCAGCGGAGTTCGCCGCGGGCGAGCATGGGCTTGAGCATGTTGGCGGCATCCATTGCGCCTTCGGCTTTGCCGGCTCCGACGAGGGTGTGGAGCTCATCGATGAAGAGGATGATTTCGCCGTTGGTGCTCTTGATCTCTTCCAGAACGGCTTTGAGGCGCTCTTCGAATTCGCCGCGATACTTGGCACCGGCGACGAGGGCGCCCATGTCTAGGGAGATGACGGACTTTCCGCGGAGACCTTCAGGGATGTCTCCGCTGACAATGCGCTGGGCGAGGCCCTCGGCGACGGCGGTTTTGCCTACGCCGGGCTCACCGATGAGGACGGGGTTGTTTTTGGTTCGGCGGGAGAGGACTTGGATGACGCGGCGGATCTCTTCGTCTCGGCCGATGACGGGGTCGAGCTTGCCGGATCGGGCGGCGGCGGTTAGGTCTTGCCCGTATTTTTCAAGAGCTTGGTAGGACTCTTCGGCGTTGGGGGAGGTCACGCGGCGGCCGCCTCGGATTTCGGAGATCGCCTTTTGGACGATGCCTTTGTTCGCGCCGAGGGACTTCAGGAGTCGGCCGGTGAAGCCGGAGTCTTCGGTGGCGGCGAGGAGGATGTGCTCAGAGGAGACGTACTCGTCCTTCAGCGCGTCGGCTTCTTTGAAGGCGGCGTTGAGAAGATTCTGCAGGCGGGAGGACATGGCGGAGCCGTAGCTGGTGCCGCCTTGGACCTTTGGCGTTTTGGCGAGTTCGGCTTCAACTTCGGTCAGGATTTGGTCGGGGTTGAGGCCGATCTTTTTGAGGAGCGGGGAAACCACGCCGTCGCCTTTTGCCAGGAGGGCCGAGATGAGGTGCTCGACGTCGATGGTGGTGTGCTGGAGTCTTTCGGCAACGGATTGCGCCTCCTGCACGGCTTCTTGGGCCTTGAGGGTCAGTTTGTCCAATCGCATATGGACATTAGTGTAACAGGCTCAAGTGACCTTATTTGATTGGAGTCAAAGGATTGGGACCTTTGTCAATAGTCGCCCATGACGAAGTTGAGGAGGTAGAGCATGAATCCGGTCAGACCTAGGAACGTCGCGCTCAGAAGGATGATCAAAATGTTGCCGGTGAAGAGGCTCATGATAAAGCCAATACCGGATCCAAACAGGTTTAAGTAGAGAATCCACTTAGCCCAAATGCCGCAGAATTCGTTTCGAGCAATGAGGCCGATGCACATTCCGATTCGAGCAAGGGCGAAAATACCGAAGAACGCTAGCGGCCCGGCTTGCCATTTGTCTTGTCCCCAGGCAACGACGTCCCAGACGGCGGAGAGGCCCCACAGGACGCAAATGATATTGAATGCGACCTCTTGCCAAACGTGGTCGGGGCCGTCTTGGCGGCCGGCGAAGGTGCCTACGGCGCGGTTCTGGAAGTTGCAGTGGGGGCAGATGGCAGCGTGGGCCATGATGGGCTGGCGACAGCTCGGGCACGGCATGGTGGCCAGCGCTTGGGGCGCTTGGTTGCCGGCGTAGACATGACCAGTAGGGCCGGTTGATACTTGCTGTGGTCGTGCGGCCTGCTGCGGCGAACTTGCCAGGGGATCTGCGGTGTTGCCGCCGGCGAAAAGCTGAGGACTGGCCCCCATGGGGGGGATTGCGACTTGCGGCTGAATAGGGACGCTGGAAATTGGAGTCGACGAGGCAGGACCGCCGATGGCCTGATACTGCGGATCCATCTTTACTTTGCCAACGAAGGTAACCAGAGGGGGCAAGCTCTTGATCGACTCATCCAGGCTGGAGAGTTCGCGGACAACCTTTCCTCGCTGACCCGTGCGGTGGAGAAACTGTAAGTAGGCATTTGCCGTGGCCGGGTTTCGCTGATCCATTTTGTAGGCGCGGTTCAGGACCTGTTCGGCGTGCTCCTTGTCGTCGGCTTCGCTGGCTTCGCCATCCATTACAAGGGAGGCCACGAGGGCTAGTTTTGCCGGCACGTGGTTGGTTTTGAGGATGAGCGTGGTGTCGAGCTCGCTCACGGCGGCGCGATGATCGCCGGAAAGGCCGAGAAGGTAGCCCAGGGTGTAGCGGACTTCGGGGTCGGCTGGCTGAATTTTGGCGGCCTTTCGAGCGGACTCAAGGGCTTCGGTGTGATTGCCGAGGAGGCCCTGCGATAGGGCAAAGCCACGCAGCAGGGAGGAGCTATTTGGCTCCTTGGCGAGCAACTCGCCGTAGATGCGAGCGGCCGTTGAATAGTCGCCCGCTTGATATGCGGCTTCGGCTTCCGGTTGAGTCACCATCGAATTACTCAGGATACAACTCGAAGGTTGCAAATGGGTCGATTCTTAACAAAGACTTAATCATTGGCATTGAAGTCAGATTGGTTGAAGGCAGTTTGCGCTTAGATTACGGAATGCAGAAGCTGTTGGCTTTTCGCGTCGAGGGCGTTGATATCGCTTAACTCAAAGCGATTTCCGTCTACGTCGATGAGCATGAGGTGGGTTGGGGAGAGCCACTGGGCGTTTTCTTGGAGGGATTGGGTCACCAGTTCTCGGGTGCCACGTTCGGTCTCCACGGTCCAGTACGTTGCGCCGAATTCCGTGCGTGCGTCGAGAATCGTTTGGACTTGGGCCGTTAAGTAGCGGCGGGCGAGTTCTTCGTTAGCGGCCTTAAGGCTCTCTGGATTGAGGTCTTCGAGGTTTGGCACGAGGAGGATCTCTTCTCCTTTTCCGTTCATCAAAGAGAGGTACTTCGTTGGGTGACTCAGTGGTGCCGACCAGACTGGCTTAACGGTTACAAAGGACCGGTCCTCCGCAGTTAGGCGGAGGCGGTCTTTGGGTTCGTGAAAGAGGCGAATGGTTTGCGGAGTCATGGCTTTCTCAGTTCTGAATGAGTTCTACCCATCGTTCGCCCGAGCTCGAAAGAAGGCGGAGGGCATGGGCACGGAGCCCTTGCTCTAGTCCGCATCTCTCGAAGTCTGGGTCGACGATGGGTGCGCCAATCCTTGGCTGGCCAGGGGTGACATCTAACAGAAGTTCGGCGATGGTTCTATCATTCAGCCGGGCTTCGAGTCGGATGTATGACCCTTCGGCTCGTTTTACCACGGCGATGCCGAGCATGGCGAGCAGACCTTCGTAGGCTCTTTGTGATCTCAGCGCAGCGGCGATTGGCCGAGCGCGGAGAGGAAATGGAATCGCCTGACTTTCGGTCAGGGCAGACGTCAAATTGGGTTCGGGTTTGTTAAGTGTTTCCGTCAAAATCGTGCGAGTGGGGTTAGAGTTTCGCGCGATCGGACCGACGCGCGAGGGGGTTGAATTCAATTTTCATTAACTTGATCATTTTGTTCACCTCAGGTTCTTGCTTCAGAACCGCTTGCGTCGTTAGGCTTCGTAGCCAGTTTGCAGTCAATTGGCAACACTGCCTGACTTTTGACGATGAGATAGTACCGTGCTTTGGCCCTTGATGCAAACCATCATTAGGGCCAAAACACTACTACACACTTCCGAGCCCGATGATTTCGTTAATGGCGGTTTGCGTTTCTACCAAGGTGTAGAACGCTCCCTTCTTGTCCATCAACTCTTCGTGGGTACCAATTTCGGCAATCTCGCCTTTATCGAGAACGATGAGGCGATTTGCGTTTCGTAGGGTGGAAAGACGGTGGGCGATCGCAAAGGTTGTTCGCCCCTTGATGAGGCGTCCGATGGCTTCTTGAATCTGCTTTTCCGTTTCCACGTCGACGGAAGACGTGGCTTCGTCGAGGATGAGGATGCGGGGGTTGTGCAGGATGGCACGGGCGATGGAAACGCGCTGGCGCTCGCCTCCGGATAGTTTTGCTCCTCGCTCGCCGACCATGCTGTCGTAGCCATCTGGCTTTGAGAGAATGAAGTTGTGAGCGTTTGCGGCCCGGGCGGCTTCGATGATTTCATCGAGCGATGCACCCGGTTTCCCGTAGGCGATGTTCTCGGCGATCGTGCCGTTGAACAGGAACGGTTCCTGCAAGACGATGCCGATTTGGCGGCGCAGGTCTTGCAGCGAGATGTCGCGATAGTCGATGCCGTCGATCTTGATGATGCCCGCGTCGGGTTCGTAGAAGCGACAGATGAGGTTGATGGTGGTGGACTTTCCAGCGCCGGACTTTCCGACGAGGCCGATCATTTCGCCGGCTTCGGCGGTGAAGTCGATTCCTTTTAGAACCGGGTTCGATTTGTCGTAGCCAAAGCGGACGTTTTCGAACTTGACCTGACCACTGATGTCCATCTTCTTACCGAGGTCGCCGTAGTTTTCGGCTTCGGTGTCGATGATTTCGAAGATTCGGTCGGCACCGGCCATCGCACGGCTGAACCACTGGTTGATGGCGGAGAACCACATGAGCGGTCCATACACCAACTGCAGGAAGGCGTTGATACGCCAGAACTCACCTAGGGTGAGTTGGCGATCATAGACCATGTACCCGCCGACGGTCCAGCAGATGAGTCCGCCCAGGGCGGTGAAGAAGGTCATCGCGCCGAAGATGGTGTGCCAGCGTGTATCGGCCTGAACACCGGCATCGCGGAGTTCGTAGTTTCGATCTCGGAATTTGCTGTACTCCTTGTCTTCGTTGGCAAAGGCCTTTACGACGCGGATGCCGTGGAGCGATTCGTTGAGGTGGGTATGGAACCGGGCCCACTTCTGTCCGACGCGATGGAACATCTGGGACATCGGCTTCCAGAAGAAGGCACCGATTCCCAGGATGACGGGCACCGGGGCCAGGATGCAGGCGGCCAGGAAGGCATTTGTCCAGAAGAGGAAGCCCATGATCCCGATGAGGGTGAGGCCATTAAGGAGCAGGTAGGGAACGCCTTCTACAAGGAAGCCCCAAACGCGGTCGGTATCGCTGGTGACGCGCGAGGCGATCGCACCGACCTGCTTCTTATCGAAGAAGCTGAGCTGTAAGAACTCAATCGAGCGATACACCGCGGCTCGCAGGTCGGCGGCGATGGAGCCAGCGAGGAAGCTAATGGTTCGGCCGTTGAGAATCTGAAGGCCAGAGTTCACAACGAGAACGCCGAGCCAGGCGCCCATTAGCTGCCACAGCATTGGAAGCTCTTCATGCTTTTGCAACACGCGGTCAATCAACTGCCCTTGAATCATAGGTGGCAGCAGGTTAAGGATCGTGGTGAGCAGCGAAATGAAAGTGAGAAGGAGCGCTTGCTTCGTGTACGGGTGGAGGAACTTTCCGATGCGGAGCATCGTTCGACCGCGGTTAACGCATGCAGGGCAGACTCCGTCCTTCTCGGGAAGCAGGCGATTGCACTTGGCGCAACGAAGGCGTTCTTGTTTGAGGTTGATGGAGAGCGGTTCGCCCTTCGCCAATTGCTCGATACCGCGCGCGGCTTCGCTGAACTTCGCGGCCACGGTGAGCGAGTACGAGATGGTGGGGAGGATTTCACCGGTTTTGGTGGTGACTTCCAGACGACCGCCGCCGACGAGCGGCTCGTTGCGGGCGCTCTTAATATCGGCGATGGGAATTTGGAACGAGACCGCGCCGCCGGTTTCCAAGACGCGAACTTGGGTGGCATCGACGATGAGGGTCCGGCTGCCGAAGCGGCCGTTTTCGGCAAAGTCTCCGATGAGCTCGATGAGGGTTTCTGAACTTGAGAGGGGGGCATCCCCGGTGCGCAGTGCGGGCGCGGTATCCATTTATGGGCTCCTAACTGGGAAGTGAAGACGGCAAAAGGAGACGATTCGAGCGTCAAAATTCGTGGCCCCGGCTGGCAACGCTCGGAGTGATGTATACCGTCTCAAAAGGTGGTTGTCAATGTCTTGGTGGCCGGTAGGATGTTGTAACGTAAGGGACAAGATGAAACCGATCGAAATTGCCTTTGTCGCCTTGCCTATCGAAGCCGCCGAGGCAGAAGGAGTGCGGATTCGCCGCAGCATTGGTAGCGAGCGGCTGATCATGCTTGACCCTTTTCTATTGCTGGATCACCTTACGGTTCCGGCGGGTGAGGGCTCTGAGTCAGTCGGGTTTCCGCGTCACCCACACCGCGGAATTGAGACCCTAACGATCGTTCTGCGCGGGCAAGTGAACCACCGAGACTCGATTGGCAACGACGATACGATTTCGGCAGGAGACGTGCAGTGGATGACGGCGGGTGCGGGCATCTGGCATTCCGAGATGTTGGTTGGTCATGCGGACGGCAATGATTCGATTCAACTTTGGTTCAATTTGCCGGCGAGCCAGAAGTTTGTCTCTCCGAGTTACTTGGCGAAGTCGGCGGCGGAGATTCCGGTTGTGGACATTCCGGGTGGATCGGTTCGCGTGATTGCCGGGGAATACGCGGGAGTTTTTGGCGTGCTAGACGGGATCGCGGTGCATCCTTTGGTCTTGCATATTCACCTTAGCCCTGCTGCAAGCGTTTTGATTCCGATCCCGGCGGGCTATTCCGGCGGTGCCTATGCTGCGCGGGGAAGTTTTGGTTCGGGCGATCGGGTCTTGGAAGAAGCTCAGCTCGGGGTTTTGGGCTCAGCGGATGAAGTAGAAATTCGAGCCTTAGAAAGTTCTGCCGATGTCGTCTTGTTTGCGGCGAAGCCGCTCAATGAGCCGGTGATGCAGTACCGGTCAGTTGTTTTGAACACGGCGGATCAGATGGCGGAGGCGGTCGATCAGATTGCGGCGGGGACTTTTCCAGATTAGGGCGGCTCGGAAATTGGTGACGACCATGGCAAGGAGCAATGCCGATGCTTAACGGACTTGAGGATGGAAGTCGGGATCTATATTACGCGGCCAAAGAGTTGTCTCAACGTGGGTTTGAGGCTGATGCGATCCATTGCTACCAGTTGTCTCACCTCGCCCGGCATCCCGATCATGTGATTGCGTTTGAGTTGGCAAAGGAGTATGCCAACCTAGGGAGTTACTCGTACGCGTTTATGGCGATTTGTTGTGCCTTGATCTCGGCTCCTAGTCATGAGGCTGCAAATCGATGGCTTTATCCGATCCTTCGTCTGGCGAAGGTGGAACAAGAGATTGCAAGTTCAGTAATTGAAATGAGTTTTCCTTCACTAGCCGTGGAGGAATCAGACCTTCAATCAGTTCGTGAGGTCTTACGGAAGGAAAACGTCCGGCTTCGCTTTGCAGACATGAAACGCGTTCTTCGCGAGTTAGCCGGTCGGGATTGTGGATTTCGAGTTTCTCTGGTGCGTGAACTGCGCTTCGAGTTCCGTGAGAATCCTTTGTTGCCCTAAGAATCATTTGGACACGGCCCTGACTTTGGTTGCGGTCAGGGCCATCGAGGTTATCAGTGAGGCATCAGGACAGCGTCGATCACGTGGATCACGCCGTTGCTGGCAAGAACGTCCGTGGCGATGATCCGGCTGTTGTTCACCCGGAGGGTGCCCTTGTTTCGGATTCTAACGGTCTTGCCATTGACAGTCTTTACATGGGCACCGTCTTGGAGTCGAAGCACGTTTGCGGCGAGGACTTCGGTGGGCAGAACGTGATAGGTGAGAATGCTGGTGAGGGTGTCTCGATTTTGAGGCTTGAGCAGGTCAGAGACCGTGTGACCGAGCTTTGCAAAGGCTTCATCGGTCGGGGCAAAGACGGTGAATGGACCATCGCCCATCAGCGTTTTGGCTAAGCCAGCGGCTTCCACGGCCTTGATGAGGGTTTTGAATTGACCGGCACCCTCCGCGACTTCGACGAGGTTGCTGCTTTCTCGTGCTTCCGTGTCTGGAGCTTCGTTGAGTTTCGGCAGGTTTGGAGGAAGAAGAACGGCATCAATGACGTGGATGACGCCGTTATCGGTGAGGATGTCTCTCGTGACAATGCGGGCGTTTCCGATTTTTGAACCGCGCTTCTCAAAGTTCAGGCTCGCGCCGTTGAGGGTCTCGAAACTTGTTTTGGATTTGACTCGATCGAGGTTTGCGCCGAGGACTTCCTTTGGCAAAACGTGGAAGGTGAGAATCTGGGTCAGCGCGCCTTTGTTGTTTGGCTGGATGAGCTTCTCAAGCGTGCCCTTTGGAAGCGCGGCGAAAGCGGCGTCAGTTGGAGCGAACACGGTGAGGTTAGTACCTTTGCGGAGGCTGGATTCCAACCCGGCCTTCTGGACGGCGGCGACGAGGGTTTTGAAGTTTCCAGCTTTTACGGCGGTATCGACGATGTCAGCAGCATTTGCACTAGCAACGGTTGCTCCGAGAAGAATGAGGGTTTGTAGAGTTTTCATCTGAGTTTCGCCACCCTCATGGCGGTGGCGAAACATCATACGAAACTGATGGGTTGTGATGTTCCCATCAGTGCATTTTGTTTTTGGATCGAAGTCTTCTAGCCGCCAAAGGCCTTCTTTGCTTCATCAAGGGTGACTTTGCCATCGTTGTTTGCATCGGCGGCCCTTACTTGATCCCACATGGATCCAGCTTCGGACGCGGTTACGAAACCGTCGCTGTTTCGGTCGAGTCGTCCGAAGGTCGCTTCGACGACGTTGGCAACGCCTTGTCGGCGGCGAGCGCCGATACCGGGTGTATCACCGCCCGGCGTGGCGCCTGGGACGATGTACTCGACGTAGCCCAGATGCATCTCTTCGTAGGTTTGGTCTCCCCATCGAACTCGCTTGGTTGGGTCTGGGTTCGCCGGGTTCTTGTCGCTGTTGTCGAACCAAACGCTGAACTCGATCTTCTGGCCCTTTTCAAGCTTCTTCCACTTTGCGTACTCGTAGCTCAACTGCCAGTTGAAGTCGTATCGCGGTACGTCCAGCAGGGTCTCCCGTTTCCCATCGGGGGAGACGACATCGTAGCGACAGGCTTTGCCGCGGACGTGCATGTGGGGCAGGAAGGAAAGGACTTCGACATCGGAAGGCACGGTGACGGTGGCAACTTCTTTGTGGTTATCGGCTCCAGGCGGGATGTTGATGAAGACGTTTGAGACGCCCGCGGTTCGCACTTCGTGTTTCGGCGGAGTTTCGCTGTAGATGAATCCAATCTTGGACTGGTCGGTCGTGGCTTCTCCGTTTGGCGTGTAGTGAATTTGGAATCTCAGGTCGGAGTTAGCCGGGATCTGTTTTGCTAGACCGTCTGGATACATGATCGAGCTGTTGCCCGGTACGTAAATGGCGAAGTATCCGTTTAGTCCTTCAATATTTTCCGCCGACCGCCCGCCGCCACGCTGTCCTTTCGGCACGACAAAGACGAGAATGTGATGAACGACTTGACGTGCGGTCGGGATGATTTCGATACCCTTCACCCATCGGTCTTTCGTGGAGTTCAACGGGACGATGACGTTTTGATACTCCATGAAGCCATCGGCTTTGATCGCGATGGGTGCGGGGAGTTGATAGATTTCGTCGGGCTTGCCGATTTGCCAGTCAGGGTTGAAAGTGACCGGTGCGGGAGCTTCTTTGGCATCACCCAGCGGGGTCTTTGAGTCAATCCAGGTGAGGAGGTCGCGCTTGTCGGCTTCGGACAGGCTGCGGTCGTTCTTCCACTTGCTTGGCTTGGCGTCGGCGGCAAACCACGGTGGCATTTGCTTGTTGTTCACGACGAACTTGATCATCGCGGCGCGGTCTTTCACCTTGCTGAAGCTGTCGAGGGTGAAAGGTCCAACTCCTCCTGGGCGGTGGCAGGGAAGGCAGTTCTCTTGAATGATGCGCGAGATGCGGTTGTGGTAGGTGACGGGCTTTTGGATGGGGGCGACGTCGGAGAGGTCGAGCACACAGCCGGGAGCAGATGTCTTGGTGACGGTCGGGGCGGCACCTTTAAGGCCGGCATCAATTGCGCGAGCGAGGTAGTTGTTGCCAGGTTTGGATTTGCTGTAGGTGACGCCGTATTGGTCGTCGACCGCGCCTCGATAGATGACCTTCCGCTCAGAGTTTAGGAGGAATACTTCGGTGGTTGTGGTCGCACCGAGAGTCTTTGCGATTTCCTTTGTCTTGTCGTGCACGTAGGACCCTTTGAGTCCGAGGCGGGTTTTGGCGGCACGCATGTCAGATGTCGGCTCGCTGTCGGTTGGGTTGATATAAACGAACTGAACGCCTCGGGCTGAATAAGTTTTTTCAAGGGCGGCGAGGGTTGGGCCGTAGCGCTTTGCGACCGGGCAGGTGGTCCCAGTGAGGGCGACGACGGTGAGCTTCCCGGTTCCGATCGAGACCGCCTTCCCGTCGATTGTGGTCCGGTTGATGACCGGAAGGGCCGTCGCGGTGGTTTCTACGTTGTCTGCGTTGGCGGGGCGGGTGGCGTAGAAAACCCCGATGGCGGGGAGGATCGCCGCGCAGGGCAGCACATACCGGAACGAACTCATGCCCAACAGATTAACATAGCCGCCTCGCGGCGTGGCGCGATGGTCCTAGGGTGTTCCACCTCGGTAACCCTGAATGTCTTTATATTTTCTTAACAATACGTGTTGATTCGGCACAGGTATGAAAATGCTCGCACCTTAAACGTTGCTTAACAATCGTTAGCCTAGAATAGCTCGTATTCACTCTTTGAGAGGATTTATGAAGCGAGCATTTACTCTGATTGAACTTTTGGTGGTCATCGCGATTATCGCGATCCTAGCGGCAATTTTGTTCCCGGTGTTTGCCCAGGCGAAGCTGGCGGGTAAGAAAGCAGTTGACCTCAGCAACACGCGCCAGCTTGGAACGGCGACGATGCTTTATCTTGGCGACTACGACGACAACTATCCGCAGAGTTTGTACGCAACGAACGGAGTCATCGCTAGCCCATCTTGCCAGGTGTATGTACTCGGTAGCATGGCGAACCAGCCTATCTTCACGCTTTACGATGCTCTCATTCCGTACATGAAGAACGTCGACATTTTGCAGAGCAAAGTCGATGCACCTGGCGAGGACTGGAATGCGATGCTGGCGCGATTGGCGCCGCTTGGACTTTCGGTTCGTTCAACGGGCGCTTACCGTTACTCCAGCTTCGGACCCAACTTTGCAGTCTTCCAGGATCCAGGTGTGGGTTCGCTTTGCGACGGCGTGTTCAACCAGGCCGACATGCAGGATCCGGTTGGAACGACCGTTTTCTTCCACTCGAAGTACTACGATTTCACGTCTTCGGCGACACCTCCGAAGACCGAGTTCTATCGACCTGGAACCTACTGCAACCAGATGTACCAGCGAGCTCGCCTGGGCGCCTTTGAGTGGATGAACTTCCACGGCAACTTCAAGGGCAACGATGGAATCACCGTCAACTACGGCGACGGCCACGCGAAGTGGATTCGAGGTGATGGCAACCTTCCCGGACGCTCGACTTCGGACTGCGATTTCTATCCAGATCGAAATGACTGCCAGACCTACACTCTGCCATGTGACTTGAGCGGTGTGCCTGGCGGAAAGGCGAACACTTGATCATTCGTTGATTTGGATCGGAAAGGGCATCTCTTCGCTTGAAGAGGTGCCCTTTTCGTTGTAAGCTCGCTTTATGAAGACGTTCGGCATTCTTGCCCTATCGTTACTGGTCACCACGGCATATTCACAGGACTTTGTCCGCAAGTCTGATGTGGTTTATATGAAGCAAGACGGGGCGGCTTTCACGATGGACGTCTTTCGGCCGGCGAAGCAGAACGGGATTGCCGTGATCTTTATGGTCAGCGGAGGCTGGGTTTCTAACCATAACAGCATCAACACCGAGCTGGCAAAGCAATGCACAGACAGAGGCTTCACCGTCTTTCAGGTTGTTCATGGTGCCCAGCCGAGATATAAGGTGCCGGAGATTGTGAAGCAGGTTCAGCGGGCGGTTCGGTTTGTTCGCTCGCACGCTTCCGAGTACGGCGTTAACGCGAACAAGCTGGCGATTACGGGCGGAAGTGCCGGCGGGCATCTGTCGCTGATGATTGCGAGTTTGGCTAGCCCTGGGAACCCGGGCGGTCCAGATCCTGTGGAGCGGGAATCGGCTTCGGTGAACTCGGTTGGAGTTTTCTATCCACCGACCGACTTTGCCAACTACGGTAAGGAAGGATTTTTTGCCTTCGACAACCCCCTTTTGATGGCGACGTATGGTCGCGCATTCTTGGAAGACCCCAAAACTGCACCAAAGGACAAGATGATCGAAGTAGGTAAGAGCATGTCGCCTCTGGCGTTTATGACTAATGCCATGCCTCCAACGTTTCTCGTGCACGGTGACGCCGATATGCTGGTGCCAATTCAGCAGTCAGAGATTACGGTTAAGAAGCTTAAGGAACTTGGGGTTAAGAGCGAATTGGTACGGGTACCGGGTAAGGGGCACGGATGGGCCGGCATGGAAGTCCAAGTGTCGCTCATTCTTGACTGGTTCGAGAAAACCTTAAAGTGACTTGGATGCTAGCCCGGCGAGGATGAACTCAACGGCTGCCCGCGAGTGCAATAAGGTGCTGTCTAGGAAGGGCACCGGATGCTTCTCACCTTCGAGAAGGATGGGAATTTCGGTGCAGCCCATGATCACGCCATCCGCGCCATCGGCGATGCCACGATGGATGATCTCGCGATAGGACTGTCGTGTGGCGATTCGAAAGAGGCCTTTGCCCATCTCCTCGAAGATTGTTCGATGAATTACGTCGCGATCGGTAGGATTTGGGATGAGAACCTCGATGCCGTGACTCTCCAGAAAATCTCGGCAAAAGCCGTCTTCCATGGTTGGACGAGTGCCCAGAAGCAGCAGGCGCTTGAGGCCGAGGCGCTCGGCCTCTTTTGCGACGGCGAGTCGGAGGTCGATGATCGGGATGTTGAGTTGTGGTTGCAATTCTTCGATGTATCGATGCATCGAACTCGCACAGATAATGATTGCTTCCGCTCCCGCTGCTTCGACTTTTTTGCAGCCTTCTAAGATAAGGGCGAAAGTAGCAGCGGTATCATTCGCAATATTATTTCTCTGAAGGTCGCCGAAATTGAGTGACCATAGTACGATGTTTGCTGCTTCGACTCCGCCGGCGCGCTCGTTGACGAGGCTGTTCACGTGGCGGTAGTACTCCACCGTTGACACCCAACTCGCCCCTCCAACCATCCCCAGTAGGCACATCGCGATACTTTACCTATGCTCGTGCGGATTTGCACGAATCTTAGTAACAGATCAATAGATTTGTTTAGAAGTTTAGATCCGCATTATTGGATTGATTGCTAGATTTTTTAAGTGTTATCGATAAGAAATCTATCTCACGTGCTTGATGTGAACTGCGGTCGCTGATTTGTATTCACTGCTGTACGGGCCCTGGATTACGGCGAATGGGGAGGATGGCGGTTCCCACGATTTCGTGGTATAGGGTCTGGCCACCCGCTCCGGAGTTGGTCACGGTGAAGCTTAGGGTCGTGGCGGTGCGCGTTATCGGAATCTCGTCGGTGCGATTTCCGGCCATGTCTAGGCGATAGACCTTGTATTTTGTGGCGCTGGCAACGGTCAGGGTCACTGAGGCGCTACCGACTCGTACGAGGTGCGGCGTGGTTCCCCAGCTCTCAATCACGTCGCGGTCGGGGCCGGAGTAGCGAATGTTTGTGTTTTGAACGTCGGTCAGGAAGGTGAGCAGTATTCGGTTGCTGGTTGAAATTGGTTTGCGATCGACACTGGTTACCCAGAGCGCACCGCGATGGCCGGACAGCAGGGCGCTGAGCCCGCCGGCCGTGACGTTTGAGCCAACCGGGGCGAAGATGCCTTGAGTACGTGCGGTATTGACGGTGAGGGTTCCGGTTTCGGTATCGACTTGGACCGGCTGTGGTGCCGTTGGGTCGGTGAGGTTGCCGTCGCCTCCGGTAGTCGTTGAGCTGTACAGCTTGCGGGAGAGGATTTGCCGCCTCATGAGGGCGTTGTAGCCGCCTGCGACGCCGCTTCCGTTTGGATCAATGCGCAAGACGCCTTCGTCCGACGCGGAATCTAGGTCTCGGCGGAGGAACAGGGCGATGATCGCACGCTCGGACGCGAGGCCGATCGGGTCGGCTTGCATGTCGAAGTAGTCGAAGCGACTGGTGTTTTGGATTCGCGCCGAGTTGTGGCTCCAAGCGAACCGGAACGCGGCATCCCAATCTTGGCGGGCTGCGATTGAACCGAGCAGCAGGCCGCCCTCGGCGCGGAAGCGGTTTGGCGCGGCGAAGTTGAACTCGGACAGGGTGAACGGCTTGCCGTAAACGCGTGATAGGGCGACGCTTTGGAGACCGGAACCAAGGACCTTGGTCGCCATTCCGCCGTTGTCCCAGCCTCGAGATGGGATCGACCACGCGTTCTCTAAGAAGTTGGGATGATCCCAATAGAAGTGGTTATCGACGTAATCCAGGTTGGACCGATGTCCGACGAGGACACTTTGGTCGTGCCAGCCGTTGACGTCGGAGAGAAGGGACTTGACACCGAGGTTTCTAAGCTCGGTTTTCATCCAGGCATAGGCGTTGGCATGTAAATTTGCGCCGAACCTTGCCCCGGCGTCGGTTTGATAGTTCCAGGCTCCGGAGTTCCCGGCATTCTGCCAGGCGGTATCAAAGAGGGCGCGGGAGGTGGCAGAGAGTGACCGGGTGGCGCTGCCCATGTTGTTTTCGTTCACGGGCACAATCCAGGCGATGGCAGGGTCGTCTTTCCAGCGCAGACCCGTGTAGGGATTGAGCGAGTTGAGCAGGTTTGTCGAGAAGGCGAGCCAGTTGTTTCGGGCAGTTTGATTGACCAGTTGAAGCGCCTTGAACTCGTCGCCGTCGGTTGCACCGGATAGGACCTCGTTGTTGCGGATTTGGCGGATGGTGTAGAGGTCAAGCGAGATATAGATGCCGCGCTTTTTCAGCATTGCGACCAGGTAGTTGAGTTGGTCGAGTTTGTCCGGAAAGATGCTGGTGCTTGTGGTTCCGCCAGACCAGCCGGTGAGTTCCGAGTCGAAGTGGTGGAGCCGGACGGCGTTGTAGCCCATGCGCGCGAGGCGGGTGGCGAGCTTTTCCGAATCCTTCTTGCTCATAAACATGGCAGAGAAGGCGAGATTGACCCCGTAGAACCGCTGCGGCTGGGGGTTGCCGGGGAAGTAGAAATGGCCATTTCTGGACTCGAGCCAGCCTTCTGATCCGGCGCGTTTGTAATCTGTGCTGGACCAATCGAGGGCGGAGCCGGGGGTGACATCGAGGGGGAAGGGGAGCTCGGCCCAGTCAGGACCGGCGGTGATGGTGTACGGCTGTTGGACGGAGAACGTGTAGGGGCGGTTCGTCTTTAGGGTGACGGTGTAGGTTCGCGTTGTGTTGGCATTCCAGGTTCCGCCGACGGCGTTAAAGCGCCATTCCACGTGTGGCGACCACTGGCGGGAGTCTTGCAGGACCGATGGTCGGCTTGCGTCGCCTTCGATGGTGACTTCAAGATCGCCTTTGGAGAACTTGACGGTTCGGCCGTTGCCGCCGCGGAGGAAGGTGGTTCCGCCGAAGTTGAGCGGGATGGGGAAGTCGGTGCCGTCGACGTTGGCGATGCTTCCGGCCCACTTTGGCGTGGGGAAGTTGCCGTAGAGGTGGGCGCTTTCTAGGCCGACGTTTGCGTTTGTCGTGGCTTGGATTTGGAACCGCAGGCCATCGGCTAGTTCGGTAACGCCGCCGACGACGGTCGCCTCGCCGCCGGACCAGACGGCCTTGGCGGTGGTGGGGTTGCCTTGGCCGTTTTCGGCGGATTGAGTGCCGGTGTATTGCCAGCCGGTGCGGAACATGCCGAAGCCGAAAGTCGCGATGTTTTCGCCTTCTTCCGACACGCGGATGCTGGCGGTGCGGTCGAGGGTGAACTCTAGCGGGGGAGCGAAAGCAACGGTTGATGCTAGCAACAGCGACAACATCATGCTCCTAGTATAGGTTCGGTCAGCCGAACCGGCTAGAGGTTATTTGCGGTAGGTCGGGAGATCGGATAGGTTGACAACTCGGGGGTCGTTGTAGACCTTTTTGATCCATTCCGGGGTGTTGCCTTTCTTCGGATCCTCGATCATGTAGGCCCAAGTTAGGAAGTACAGCCAGGGGCGGGCGGTGAAGTTTTCGGGGTCCGGCAGTTTGCCTTCTTCGCCGAGGCCGAAGAGTTTGCCGCGGCCGCCGAAGAGGGTTTGGTAGTCGGTCCAGGAGGACTTGTCTTCGTAGTCCCAAACAATGAGGTCGACGACGTCGTCTCCGGGGTACCAGTTGCCCTTTTGGCTGCCGTAGCTGGTCCAGGTCCAGATGAGGTTGTTCAACTTATGTCGGTTGACGAAGCGGTCATACATCAGGCGGTAGAGCTTTGTGCAAGCGGCTTCGCCCGACTTTCCCCACCAGAACCACTTGCCCTCGGCCTCGTGGAGGGGGCGCCAGATGATCGGGACCTTGGCTTGCTGGAGGATTTTGAGCTTGTTGGCCACGAGGTCTAGGTCGCGGATTAGGTTTTTGTAGCCTTGGCTCTCCGGGTTTGCGAGGGTCTGGTCGAGTTTGAACTTGTCGGTATAGAAGTCGCCATCGGCGTTGGGGGAGATCCAGTGCCATTGGAAGGTGGCGATTCCGCCGCGGCCCTTTACCCAGCGGATGGCTTTATCGGCGTCTCGGTTTCCGCTCTGAGAGGGGCAGACGCCGTTGAAGTCGTAGCCCATGATGGCGGGTTCTTTTCCGCCGGTGGTGGTTTTGATGAACTCCAGATACTTGTCGTCGCACTGGCCGGAGAGCATTTTCTTGCCGTAAACCGAGTCTAAGTAGGACTTGAGGGCGACGGTTTCTGGAGTGGACGCCTTGTTGACCAGGCTCGGCGCGGTGTGGAAGGTTGTCGCGGCGAGGAGGGTGGTGAGCATGGCGTTTTTGGCCGGGGCCACGGGATATATATCACAAACCCGCGGGAAAGGAATATATTACACACCATGGCTGAACCCATCACTTTCCCAACTTTGACGCCTTACTTGGTTGTCCGCGACGCCCGCGCGGCGATTGCCTTTTATGAGCAGGCGCTCGGCGCGATTACGATCGAAGTGATTGAAACGCCGGAAGGCAAGGTGATGAACGCCCAGTTGAAGATCGGCGATTCGATGCTAATGCTGAACGATGAGTTTCCGGATTACGGTTCCTTTGGCCCGAAGGAAGGCGAGTCGGTTCCGGTGACGATTCACATTTCTTGCACGGACATCGATAACCAGTTCCAGCGGGCGATTGACGCGGGCGGGGTGGTGACGATGCCGCTGGAGAACCAGTTCTGGGGAGATCGGTACGGGCAGTTCCGGTGCCCGTTTGGTTACAACTGGTCGATGGGGCAGGCGATCGGTTAGGCGGCGCTTTGGTTCGGGTTTGTTTTCGGAAGGGCAAGTGGCGTAATTAACGTTCCCCCCTAGCCATCTTAATTAATTACACGGCGTTTTAGGTTCGGGAGGGGTGATTTCGGGTTGGTGCCGTGAGGCGTCAGAAATTTAATTATAAATACTCCTGCCTTAGGACGGAAATGTAAATTTCTTCTGGTTGAACCTAGCATGTCTATATCTAAGCGCCGACGGCGGAAGAAAGTGAACCTATTGGATTCAAAGTGGTCGCGTTAGGATTCCTTCAGTAATCTCAGGTTGTGCTTGGTCTTGTAGTCTAGAATTCCGGGGTCAAAGCTCGTGAAGATGCCGGAGACGTCTAGCGTTAGGATCTTTTCGTAGCGGGCTATGGCTCTTTGTTTGTTTCCGTTCTCGGCGTCGAGTTGGGCGGCTAGAAAAAGGAGTTCGGGATCGTCGCCGACGGTTTCGAGACCCGTTTCGAGCGTGTCGGCGGCTTCGGCTAGTCTGCCGAGCTTTTTGTAGGAGCCAGCGGCAAGCGCGTATGCCTTCCGGAGATGGGATTCGGAGGGGCCGGAGACGGCGATGGATTTGTTGAGCCAGTCAATGGCGGCTTCGTGCTCGTCGGTGAAGTGAGCCGTCATCCCAAGGTTAAAGAGAACGAACGGGTGGTTGGGTCGGTCGGCTAGATCGAGTCGCAGGAGCTGCTCATCGCGGGTTCTCTTCTTCTTCTGTCCGGACTCGCTAGTGTCGTAGCCCGAGTGCAAAACTTGTACCGGCAAGCGGATAATCTGTCCGCCGTCACGAATTCCGCGCGCCGCAGCAGCTGCCCGGAGGCTTGGAAGGATTTGTTCGTGGATTCTTCCTTCCCAAGTTAGTTCCGGCCAGTTCCGGAAGATCTTGACGTGGTCCACTTGAGTTCCGCCACCGGCTTCTTCGAGGAACCGAACAGGCACGACGAACCCAATGACATCGGACGCGGCGTTTGCGACGGCATTTAGGATCGTTTCGCCCGTGATCGACATCATCGTGTCATCGGCATCGATCCACATGATCCATTTGCCTTTGGCACCTTTCATGCTCTCGTTGCGGGCGAGGGAGAAGCTATCTGGCCAAGTACCTTCGGTGACAACCGCGCCAAATTTGCGGGCAATCTCGATTGTCTTGTCGGTACTGCCGGTGTCGTGAATTAGAACTTCGCGGAAGTACGGTGATGCGGATTCAAGACATTCGGCGATGACCCGCTCTTCGTTCTTCACAATCATGCAAAGGGAAATGTCGGCTTTGGCGACAAGGGCGGCGGCGCGGGCACGACGACTTTCCGGTCTGTTATCGGGATTAAATACGACCGGCTCGCCCGAAGTCCCGGCGAGGTGGTTGACATATTCAGATTCAAGATCGTCTCGCCACTTGGCCACATACTTCCGGTGATTCTCTTCGAGAAGTGCTTGCAGATCGAAGGATCTTTCCGAGCGTGTTACAGCAAGTCGCCGCATAGTCTTTGATCCTTCGTGGTGAATGTAGGATCGGCGCGAGATGACGAGCCGGTACCCAGCGCGGCGTAATCGGTAGGAAAGATCGTTGTCTTCGAAGGTGCCGAGGCCAAACCGTTCATCGAACAGCCCAATTTCATCAAGTGCCGACTTGCGCACGGCGAGGCAGAAGCCGACGAGCATATCGGTATCGCGGTCGTCGGTGGCTCTCGCGGCGAATGAATCGGCGAAGAGGTCGATGCCGTCTTCATCGAGATAGGTTGGCGAAATCCGTTGAAAGTGGCCGCAGTTGTTGGTATACGGACCAGCGGCAGCAATGGTGCGACTTTGGTTTAGGCTCTCAAGTAGCCGCATCAATCCAGCTTTCGGCACTACGGTATCGCTGTTAAGAAAGAGGATCGTTTCGGCCGTCGCCATTCGAGCACCTTGGTTCGAAGCTACGGCAAAGCCGAGGTTTGAATCGTTTAGGATCGACTTGACCCATGGATAGTCTGGAATGTTGATCCCGCTGCCATTGTCGATGACGATGACTTCATCAATATAATCGAGACAACTCGATAGGCTGAGAATGCAACGGTCTAAATCTTCTTGTCCGCCGTGGACGGGGATAACGACCGAAGCCTTAGGCAGAGCAGGAAAGGCGATCGGCGGTAGCGGATGCGCGATGCATCCAATGCTCTTTAGGATGTCGGGAGTTTCGATGCGCTGGACGAACGCATACGAGCCCGGATGGGTTGGGTGCATGTCCCGGAGGAACGGGTCAAGTTCCCACCGTTTCCAAACCCGGTCCCACCATTCCGGCACGATTTCGTCGCGGTGGCTCCAAGTCGTGATCTTCTTCAGGATACGCTCGTCTCCGCCAGCATAGCTCAGGTGGTGAACGATGCCGAACTGCTCATTGAGAAAGAGCGATTTTCCGCCTTCGAACTCGCGAATGTGAACGTGGTGAGCGTTGTGCAGATTGATGAGAATGCACGGCGTGAACGGTTCACGTGGACGGACGACATAGTCCGTGCCTTTCCAGTAGGTGTCCCACGTGATGTAAACGCGGTCGGCGAAGTTCGTTTCGGCCACGAGTTTCAGATGTTGGAGCAAGCTAGGCTCCATGACCTCATCGGAGTCGATGGTGATGGCATACTCGAATCCGAGTTCAACTGCTTTCGCGTAAGCAGCCTGACGGTGGGCGTTTTCTTCGTTCCAGTCCCCTGTGAAGATCGTTGCCGCGTGCTCTTCGCCGATCTTAACGGCTTGTTGCCAATCTCCAGATTCACCTCGCCAGTTGGTAGTACTAACACATAACAAGACGGGTACATCGTTCAGGGATTCCAGCGTCGCGCCAAGGAAAACCACGTCATCGTGAATGCAAAGAACCGCGCAGAGACTCATGCCGGCTGCATTGTACAAAGAACCGTGGTGAACTTTTTGTGAAAAAAAAGTTTGAACCTAAATGTCATGGGCTTAGGTTCAAGATGTTAAGTTTCGTTAACATTCGGTCATAAAAAAGTCCTACCAAAGTTTTCGGACTTGGTTTAGAGTGATGCTACGGAGAGAAGAACGGTGGTTGAAGCAAGCTTGAGGCAGAAGGGCGAGGACATTCCCGAGACGGAGTCGGGCGTTTTTGTGGGCCATGGAGGCATTCCAGGCGAAGGCCCCTACGTTTCCATCTGGCTAACCGTCGTCCAAGGGACGGTTCAGGACGTCCGATGCCGGTGTAACGGTTGCCCTTCGGCTTTGCAGGTAACGGATCGGTGCTCGCTTGTGATGCGAGGACGAAGTATGGCGGCCATTAGACAGTTGAATCGCGTTGACATCGAATTGATCGCAGGCAAACTGCCGGATGGCAAAGAGTACTACTACGATTTGGCGCGAACAGCGATGGAAAATTTGAGAAGAGAGGAAGTGAACTAGATGAGAATGGGATTAAAGGAAACAGTTCGTTTGAGGCCAACACTTGGGCCGCGCTTGCCGATCCGCCCTGGCGGCGGAGGCGGTGGTGGCTACGGAGGAGGCGGCAGAGGAAGTAGTGGCGGAGGAACCACCTGTTCACCTGACGACCAAGGCGGCGGAGGCTTCTGCATGGACGGTTACATGGGCGACCTTCCTAATGGGCCGCAAAATAGCAGCCCATCGTCCTACTCAAAAAACGCGACTCTTCACCCTTGCACGGACGACGAATACATTCCAGCGTGAGCTTAACCATGAATCAACCTCTAGCAAAATACAACGGTTGCGCCGCACCGACCGAGCGCATGCATCCCACCCGACCC
>CAMCWC010000027.1 GCA_945882415.1 Chthonomonas calidirosea | reverse complement strand
CCAACTCATTGCTTTCATCATATAGAAGAATTCATCAAATGAAAGCTATTGTTAAGGAAACTTAACGGAAGTCATTGGATTGACAACGGAGGCGCGTTTATCGTCAGCCGCAGGTCCTGTCAATCCTTGACCTGCCAAACTATCCCCGTGACCATTGGGATTGTCGGACTTGGGTTGATCGGCGGCAGCATTGGGCTTGCGCTGCGCGCCTCCCGACACAAGCTGATCGGCTGCGATCCGAACCCGGAGCACGTCCGCGTCGCCCTCGAGCGAGGTTGCGTTGATACTGCCGCCGAACTCAGCGAGGTCGCCAAGGCTGACGTTGTCTTCGTCGCCATCCCGCCCGCCATCGTCACGAACGTCTTAGCAGAAATAGAACAAAGCCTCGGCCCCAACACCGTGGTGACCGACTGTACAAGCGTCAAGTCGGAAATCGTCGCGTGGGCGACCGAGCAGAAGGCAACTTGGTTCGTCCCTGGTCATCCGATGGCGGGACACGAGAAAGGCGGACCACAGTTCGCCAGCGCCTGGCTCTTCCGCAACGCCCGCTGGATTCTCACTCCAGTCGGCAAATCGAACAGCAACCTTAAAGTGCTGGAAACCCTGATCACTGAAATGGGGGCGAAGCCGGTTCGGATCTCGGCCGAAGACCACGACCACCACGTAGCGATTCTCAGTCACCTGCCACACGTTTTGGCCGGCCAATTGGTGCTCAATGCTTCCGAGCTTTCGCACGTCGATGCTGCCGGCGGAAGCTGGAAAGACTGGACCCGCGTAGCCGGAGTCGACCCCGAGCTCTGGTCCCAAATCCTCCTCGGCAACCGAACTGCCGTTTCCAGCGCCTTGAAAGAGTTTGCCAAGGAACTCGAAACCCTCGCAACGCAGCTCGATGAAGGCGATGCGGCCGCGGTGAAGAAGTTCTTTGTGTCAGCCGCCGCGGCCAAAGCCAAACTGCCGAAGAACGCTGGCGACGATGTGACCGGAACCAAGAAAAGATGAAGCTAGTTGTAACTCGGGCACAAGCCGTTTCCGGCGAAATCGTGATTCCCAGCGATAAATCTCTCTCCCATCGGTCCTATCTCCTCGGCGCAATCGCGAACGGGCCAAGCCGAATCAAGAACCCGTTGCGCGGGGAGGACTGCGAGTCCACCCGTCACTGTCTGGAGAAGCTCGGGACGCGCATTGAGGATGACGGAACGTTCGTAACCGTGATCCCGGCCAAAGAATGGTCGCAACCAACCGAACCACTGGATTGCGGAAACAGCGGAACCACCATGCGCCTCCTCAGCGGGCTCGTCGCCAGCCGACCGCTGACGGTGACCATGAAAGGCGACGCCTCGCTTTCTCGACGGCCGATGAAGCGTATTGCGAAGCCATTGAACGAAATGGGCGCGATTGTAACCGGCGAAACCCCGCCCCTGACCATCCAAGGCGGCAACCTGAACGGCATCACCTACCACTCCGAAGTCGCCTCCGCGCAGGTGAAAAGTTGTGTCCTCCTCGCCGGACTTAGAGCCGACGGCAAAACTGTCCTCCATGAACCTTCAAAGAGTCGAGATCACACCGAGCGCATGCTGACCGCGATGGGGGCCGCGATCACGGTGAACGAAAACGCCGTCGAAATCGAGCCCAGCTTCGACCTTCAGCCGTTCCAAATGCGAGTGCCCGGAGACATCAGCAGCGCGGCGTTCTGGATGGTCGCCGGTGCGCTCCTTGCCGAGCAACCGCTGACCTTGATCGGTGTGAACGTCAACCCAACGCGCACCGGAATCTTGGATGTGCTGAGTCAAGTTGGCGTATCCGTTTCTCACGACAACCAGCGAGAGGAAAATGGCGAGCCGGTCGCCGACCTCGTGATCACTCGGAACGGCACAAATCCGTTCGTGATCGAAGGAAGCCTGGTTCCTCGCCTCATCGACGAAATTCCCGTCCTAGCCGTGTTGGCAACTCAGCTTTCTGGCGAGACCATCGTGCGAGACGCTCGTGAGCTTCGGGTCAAAGAGACCGACCGCATTGGCGTTATCGCCGCCGGTCTGCGATCAATGGGGGCCAACATCGAACCCACCGACGACGGCTTCATCATCCAAGGCCCAACGCCCTTGCGAGGAACCACCATCGACGCCAGCGGCGACCACCGCGTCGGAATGGCCTTCGCCATCGCGGGACTCGTTGCGGACGGTGAGACCGTAATAGAAAACGCCGACAGCATCAAAACGAGCTATCCAAACTTCGAAGAACACCTGCACAGCATCGTAAATTCATGAAAGAGAACATCGTAATCGCCATCGACGGACCAGCAGGAGCAGGGAAGAGCACGACCGCAAAGGCCGTTGCCGCGCGGCTAAACATCCGCTACCTAGACACCGGGGCAATGTACCGGGCGGTGGCCTACGTCGCAGTGACCGAGAACCGACTCGGCGATCCGGAAGCCCTTGCTCTCTCGTTCGAAAGTCGAACGTTAGAGTTCACCGGACAAAACCCCCAGCGCTTAGTGTTGGACGGAAAAGATATCTCCAGCGAGATCCGAACGCCGGAAATCAGCGAACTCGCCAGCCAACTCAGCGCCCATTCCCCCATCCGAAAAGAGATGGTTCGGAGACAGCAGGCGATGATCGCCGAAGGTGGCGTGATTCTTGAAGGCCGAGACGCCACCACCGTGATTGCCCCACAGGCCGACATCAAGATTTACATGACCGCCAGCCTGGAAGAGCGTGCCAAGCGACGCACGGTGGAGTACCAAGATCGCGGCACGGCCGGAGATTTCGGTGCCGTCCGAGCAGAGATTCTTCAGCGCGACCATCGAGACATCACCCGCGAAGACAGCCCGCTTCAAGTGGCAGATTCGGCGGTAATCATCGAAACCGGCGGCAAATCGGTTGATGAAGTCGTGGATGAAATCGTCAGACTTGCCGAATAGCAAATCTGAACTCACGGGTACAAACTGAGTTAATGGGATCGTTTTTCGCGCCGAAGGATTGGGGCCGGCTCCTCACCGCCATGGTGACGCCATTTGATGAAGTAGGAGCGGTGAATCTTCCCGAAGCCCGCCGGATCGCCCGATATCTCGTCGATGACCAGTTGAACGACGGAATCGTCGTGAACGGCACCACGGGCGAGTCTCCAACCCTTGAGCACGACGAAAAGTTGGCGCTCCTGGAAGCGGTTCTAGACGAAGTTGGCGACCGCGCGGCGGTTGTCTTCGGCGCCGGAACTTACAACACCAAAGAAAGCATCGAGCTCACCGAAGTCGGAACCAAGGCGGGAGCCCACGGCATTATGCTGGTGAACCCGTACTACAACCGCCCCGGCCAAGACGGCATGTACGCGCACTTTTCTACCGTCGCCGCCAAGACCGATTTGCCGGTGATGATTTACAACATCCAGCCTCGGAGCGCGATCAATCTTGAGACGCCGACCCTGATGCGGCTGGCCGAAATCGAGAACGTCGTCGCCGTGAAGGAAGCAAGCGGCAACATCCCGCAGATTCAAGATGTCTGCGCGCAGGCCCCTTGTGGATTCCGCGTCTATAGCGGAGATGACGCCCTGACCCTGCCAATCCTATCCGTCGGCGGTCATGGCATCGTCAGCGTTGCCGGACACATCGTCGGCAGCCAGATCAAGGCGCTGCTGAATGCCTACCCAGGTGATCCAGAAGAAGCGAAGAAGATTCACCTGAGCCTATTGCCGGTGTATCAGGCCCTGTTCGCCTATCCAAACCCGGTTCCGGTCAAGTTCGCCCTGGCAAAGCGAGGGTTCGATACGGAACGAGTGCGACTCCCGCTCGTGGAGCTTTCGCCAGAGCAGAAGTCGCTTATCGAAGGCCGCCTGGTCTGAGCGATCAGAACAGGGGCGCGTTAGGATTTTCGGCGGTTGCCTGATTGAGGAAGGCGGTGAGCAGTTCGATGCTCGCCGCGACATCTCGCTCGTGGACCGTCTCGTTGACGGTGTGGACGTATCGCGTTGGCACGCTGAGCGTGAACGCTGGAATGCCGCCGTGAAGCCGCTGAATCCCGCCTGCGTCCGTTCCACCGGCCCGGAGAATCTCCATCTGGTGCGGAATGCCTTCCTTCTCGGCGAGCTCGCGGAACCGCGCCACAACTTTCGGGTGGCAAATCAAAGATGAATCCATGATCTTGATCGCGGTTCCTGCGCCGAGCTTCGTGATCTGGTCCGGCTCGGGCACGCCCGGAATGTCGTTCGCAAGGGTGATATCCAACGCGATCGCGACGTCCGGCTTGATGCTAAACCCAGCGGCGGTAGCGCCTCGGAGCCCGATCTCTTCCTGAGTCGTGGCAACGGCATAAATGTCCGCGCCAGAGTTCAGCGACTGCTTCATGGCCTCAATCATGATGAAGACGCAAACTCGGTCGTCCATCGCTTTGCACGTGAAGTGGTTGCCGATCTTTTCAAAGCGGCCGAGCATGGTGGCCGTATCGCCAAGGCGAACCTTCTCTTTCACCACGTCTGTAGCGAGGCCCAAATCGATGAAGAAATCATCAAATTTCTGGCCAGAATTTCGCTCTGCATCGGTGAGCAGGTGAGTTGGCTTGGTGCCGTGCATGAGTGTTCCGGGCAATGAACCGGTGCGGGTGTGGACGAGCACGCGCTGGCTGTTCATCTGGCGAGGATCCCAGCCGCCGAGTGGGTTGACTCGAAGGAAGCCGTTCCCGTCGATGTACTTGACCATAAAGCCGATCTCATCGATGTGCGCGGCGAGCATGACCTTAGCTCCAGGGCCAGGCTTTCGGGCAATCAAGTTGCCCATGGCGTCGGTCGACAATTCACACAGTGGCCCGAGTTCGCGCGCCACAATTTCGCGAACCGCATCTTCGAAACCGCAGGTGCCGTGCGCTTCGGTAAGTTCGCGCAGAAGTTCAATATTCATGTTTGCCGTCTACTTTACGCAATCGGCACGGAATTTACTCAGGCGGCAACGGCGCGGTTCTGCGTAAGCTAAAGACGATGTCTTTGGTCACCGTCCGCCCTTACGACCCAACTCGCGATGAAGAGAGTTTCTGGCGCGTTTTGTCGCTAACCTACAACAATGGCGACATGATTCCAGAAGGAAACCGGTCGTTTGAATTTTCAAAGGGCTACGTCGCGGAGGTCGATGGAGAAATCGAAGGTGCCTTCAAGGTTGTGGATTTCACCGGCCTTTTCCGCGGTGTTGAGATGCGAACCGCCGGCATCGCTGCCGTTGCAATTCTTCCGCACCGCCGGGGCGGCGGGCTAGGAACCCAAATGCTCAACGGAATGGTGAACCTCCTGAAGGAAGAGGGCTATCTCATGTCGAGTCTTTATCCCTTCAGCGAAACGTTCTACCGAAAGTCTGGCTATGAGTCCTGCGGAAAGCGAATCAAGATCACCTGTCCTCGAGAGCGCCTTCCGAAGACGCCGCAAACGCTTCCCATTCGCCTTCTGGGCCCAGCAGATTACGAACAGCTCATTGACTGCCATCGCGCATTTGCCGAATCTCGATCAGGATTGAACATCCGGAATGGGATCCAGTGGATGAGGGTGCTTGCCGAAAATCGCGAACTCTGCATCTATGCCGTTGGAGACCCGGTTGAGGCTTACGCGGTGATCAGCCACAGCACGTCGTTCTGGACCATTGACCACGTGTCAGAACTGGTCTGGTCCACCGCAGCCGGGTACGACTCGATTTTGAGCTTCCTCCGTGGCCTCGCGGTTAACAAGAATGGACTTAGCTGGTACGAACCTTCCGATAGCCCATTCATGGCCCAGTACCTGGATCAGGGCGTCGAGACCAAAATCGAACGCGGCATCATGTACCGCGTTGTCAACGTGCCGGAAGTCCTTTCCAAACTCGCCCCGAGCCTGCGAGTTCAAGTGTCGGATGACAGCATTGAGTCAAACAACGGCGTGTTCGGGCCCGATGGTGCAATTGATCTGGATGTGACCCATCGCCAGCTGGCGCAAATCGTGCTGGGAGAGCCAAGCCTACAAGACCTGGCTCGAAACCGGCCGGTTGCCATGGTCAGCGAGAATGCGCTGGCCGCATTCCCGCCGGTACCTGCTTACTGCCTAGAGTTCTTCTGAATCGTCGCGAGTTGCGCGGCGGAGAACATCACTACCGGGTAGCGGTTCAGCGCCTTGTCAAAGAACGGAGACCGCTCGAAGAAGAAGTTGAGCCTCGCCGATGGTGAGTTTTTGAATGCGGGTTCCTGCAACCGCTTGTCAAACTCCTCTCGCAAATTCGGGTCTGCGGCGAGCATTTTCTTCGCGTACGGCTCCATCGCGTAGTCCTCCGCGTACTCCTTTTGCTCGAAGATCGCGTTGAAAGACCCCCACTTCAGCAGCGAGTCTGGTCCGTTCGGTGCGAGCAAATGAACCAGGAGCTTCGCGTTCATCTGGTTGATTGGATAGATCCGCGTTCCGACCGGCAGGGTCACCGGTTCCACGTCAGTGACCGCCTGGAAGTTTGGCTGGAAGCGACTCTCGAACGGTTGCGTCGGGAACTTGACTTGCGAAAGTCGCGTGACCTGACCGAAAGTCTTCGCTTCTCGCCCAATCGCGTAGCTCGTAAGACCGTGGAGCGCAAGCGTGTTATTGACCACTTGCCACTCTGGCGGAACAGCATAGGCCGCGGGCGCCGTCGCGACCGTCTCGGGTTCGAAGTTCCACCGAACAAAGGTATTCACCGTCGTCGGTCGATCCCGCCTCCAGGCTGCGATCTTGTCACCAGTAATGGAGCTGGGGTTCGGCGAATACTCGTAACCCGCAAAGGAGAACGGCGTTCGCTCGGAGGTCAGCCGGCTCGAGAGCACGAAACGCGAGCCTTCCTTCGCTGACATCGCCGCCGCGTCAGAATCCCGATTCATCTTCTTCAGCATCTGCTTGTTTGTGATGCAGTAAGAAATGGCTTCGATCATCACCCGGTGGGTCGCTTCGACCCGCTGCTTGTAAGGTTTCAGAACGTGGGTTTCCACCAGCATCCCAGGTCGGTCCATCGTTGCGAGGTATCCGTGCGAAAAGCGTGGGGAGTAGTCCGTAACCGAAATGCCCTTGCTTGGATCGGTCCGATCTGCCATCCCAAAGTAAGGCGCGGTAGGGAAGCCGACCTTCTCGCAGCTGGATTTGAGCTGGGCATAGAGGTCACGACCAAACTGGGCCGGTTTTGGACCAATCGTCTGCGCCCAAGGAATTCCGAGGGTGAGCACATATTGATAGTCCGAGCCGTCGGTGGTGTGATTATCAAAGAAGAAGTCCGGTCGGTATCGCTGAACCAGCCCGATCTGCGCGCGCATCTCCGGAGCGTCGGCCTTCATCCAGTCCCGATTTAGGTTCAAGTTTTGCGCCGTCGCGCGCCAGCCCATCTCGATGGGGCCATTCTGATTCACGCGGTTATACGGCCCGAATCGCTCGTGCGCATCGAGGGAGAACACCGGCACGAGCACGATGTTCACGTTCTTAAGGAATGCCGCATGCTTCTTCTCAACCAAGATTTCGCGGGCAAGGATCAAACTCGCGTCTTTGCCTTCGATCTCGCCGCTGTGAATCCCGTTCTGAATGAAGATGGTCGGCTTCGAAGATTTCGCCCATGCGTCCGGCGAGAAGTTCTTCTCGTCCGAGATAAGCAAGGCAAGCATTTCGCGTCCCTGTGGCGAAGTACCATACCGAATCACCTTCGCCTTTGGCGAGTACGCGGCTAGCTTTCGAATGTAAGCGTAAGATTCGCTGAGTCGCCCGGTCCGCAGGCCGTTGGTTTGGTCGAAAATAAGGGTCCAGTCGGCAGTCGCTTGCACGAACCTAGTTTGCTTCGTTTTGAGGCGATTTCGCCGCGAACAAGATCATGCAAATCCAGCCGGAGAGGAACAGCACACCCCCAATCGGCGTGATCGCTCCCAGAATCTTGATTCGTGAAAAGGCAAGCACGTAAAGACTGCTGCTAAAAACCAGCGTCCCGGCAACAAAAAGCGTGCCGGCAAGCCTGGTGATCTTTGAGTCCAAGAACGTTGTGATGAACACTGCGACAACGTGGAACATCAGGTACTGCGTCGCGGTTTGCCACTGGTCTTTGCCGTACTCCGCAAGCCGAGCCGCCAGCGCATGGGCACCAAAGGCACCAAGGGCAACGCCAAAGAAGGCAAGGGTTGCCGCGAACAACCGCAAAGTGCGAATACCCACGGTTCAAGGTACCTAAACAAAAAACGGGCGAGTGCAGTTGCACTCGCCCGTTCAACCAAGAGGCTTACTCGCCCTTGATCGTGAGTTTTTGACCGTCCTTGACGATGCTGATTTCGAACTTGCCCTTCATTTCACCAGGGAAGTGCTTTCGCTGGGCGGCCGTCAGGTCCTTCAGCAAGAGATAGCCGCGGTCTTCCTGCAACTTCTTTTGTTCCGGCGTAAGCGACTTGAGCAGGCCATCGACATCCTTCTCCTTGACCGTGACTTCAATCGTTTCACCGAGTTTCGACAGCTCCTTTAGGTCAAGGTCTAGATCCTTGAAGTCCTTGTCAAAGTCCTTGAAGTGCAACTCAAACTGCTTGCCCATCCCTTCGAATGATTTGCCGAACTCTTCCATTCGCTTCTCAAAGTCCGGACCAAACGCCTTGTTCAGCTTCTGCTCCATTTCCTTCGAGTTGAACTGCTTCTCGAACTCCGGCCCAAAGCTCTTCTCCATCTTTTCGCCGAACTGCTTCATCTCCGCTTCGAATTTCCTCATCGAAGCATCGAACTTCTTCTTTTCTTCCGGCGACATCGGTCGCGATGGAAGGGTCTCGATTCGCATGCGGGGCAGAGCCATGCGGGTTGAGTCAAGAGCCTTCATCGGCGCCAGCAGCATTCGGCTGTCTCCGGACTGATAAACGTAAATGCCCTTCCGCTTTTCGAATCGTCCGCCAAGCGCCGATCCGATGGCTTCCAGAACATCTTCCATCGCCTGGTTCTGCAAGTTCAACGTGATGGTCTTGTTCGCCGGCAGCTGCGAATCATCAACCACGAAGTTGACGTTCTTCTTTTGGAGCCAACCGAAGACTTCTTTCGCCTTCGCATTCGTAAACCGAACGCTAACCGACTGCTTGACCTGATCTTCTGAGTCGGAACTCGGAAGAGATTCTAGGATCGAAACTTCTTCTGCCGCCGGAATGGCGTACTGGAGGTTGAGGCTGGGGTCTTGCCCAGCAAAGGCGGGCAGAACGGACAGTCCGAGACTTGCCGAGAGGAATCGCGCATACAGTGTTCGCTTCAACATCATTTGTTCCCTTGAACCAAAGATGCGCACAATACGCATCTCAAAGTCGGCTTTGTGCCGGGCGTGTAATGTTTTATGCGAAATTTTTCGGAAACGGGGCTTAGGCCCGTTAGATTGGGCCTTTAGGCACCCGAAATGAACTCAGGCTCCGGTGGCGGAGAAGTCTTCGTGCTCATCTTCGGTCCGCACGATCACGTGGCGAGACATCGTGTTGAACACGCCCTGTTCCATTCGGCGTCGTCGGCGATCTTCCAGCGAGCGAGTCGCTTTTCGTAGGAAGGTGATTGCTTCTTCGTTCTCCTCACAGGCGAGAAGTCCGTTCTGGTAGTCGTCCAACCGGGCCATGGCCACGGCAATCACGTCTTCCACGCGGCAACCGTTGACGCCAACGGTTTGCGGAAGCCCCTGCTGATACACCACCCGAATGAATTCCGATTCGACGATCTTTCCGGTGCTTGCTACTTTTCCTAGTTCTGCGTTGCTCATCATTTGCCTCCGATCTCCATGGTAGCCGAAAGGGTTGTTCCTTTCGCATTAGACGCGTCGGAACTTTTGGCTTTCCTCAGATTTGTCGAACAACCGACAGCCAAAGGTTCACGCTCTTCTTTACGCCGCTGCGCCATTGCGGATACGATACGGTCATGAAGCGACACCGAATTCCCGCGCTCTGCCTCACCCTCGCCCTCACCAGCATCGGCGCGGCCGACGCCATCGACGACGCGGTGAAGAACGCGGTCAAGAAGTACCAAATTCCCGGCGTCGCCATCGCGGTGGTGCAAAACGGAAAGGTCGTAAAGCAAGTCAACGCCGGCGTCGCCAACATCCAATGGCAAGTCCCAGTTCGACGAGAAACCAAGTTCGAACTCGCAAGCGTAAGCAAACAGTTCGCGGCCGTGCTGGCCCTGATGCTCGTGGACGATAAGAAGCTCGCCCTCGAAGATCCGCTGTCAAAATTCTTCCCATCGGCACCCGCCGCCTGGGCGAATGTCCAGGTTCAACATCTCATCAACCACTCGGCCGGACTGCCCGAATTCGCCGTCGTGCCTCCTCGCTACAGTTCGCTAAGCTTCTTCCCGTACACGCGGGCACAACAGCTTGAGGACACCTTCAAAATGACCCCGGCTTTCCCGGCGGGAACCAAGTTTCAGTACAGTAACGTCGGCTACCAACTCCTCGGCCACGTCATCGAAGCCGCGGGTGGTGCTCCGTTCCCCGAGCAGGTCGAGCGACGCATCCTCACCCCGCTTGGAATGACCTCATCCGGGTTTATCAATCGCTCTGCCGTCACGCCAATGCTCTCAGAGCAATACACCATCCGCGACAACAAGTTCGCCCGCTGGAGCATCGCCGAGGCCATGGGCTCGTTCGACTTCAACGCCTTCGGTGGCTTGTACTCGACCATCGACGACCTGGCCAAGTGGGAAACCGGAATCGCCCAGCGCAAACTTCTGGCCCCCGCCACCTGGGAGCGAGCGATGACGCCTTTCCTCACTAACTCGGGCAAGCTCCCGAACTCCGCTGTCCCCTACGCGGCGGGCTGGACGGTCGTGAAAAGCGGCGGAGGTCGAACCGGATTCCACACCGGACACACCGGCACCGCCATCGCGCGCAACTTCGACTCCGGTCTCTCCGTGATCATGCTTTCGAATCTGGGAATCGGCAACCCGAAGCCGTTCGGCAACGACCGCGGCTTCCCAGTCACCGAGTTCACCCTCGAACTCTTCGCCCTGGCTGAGAAAAAGTACGCGAAGCAATAACAAAAAACGGCCCCCTCGCCAGGATGGCAAGGGGGCCGAAGCTCACTAAGAAATCTTAGTGGCTGTGCGAGTGGCCGTGGCCCTCGTCTTCGTTCTCTGGCAATTCAGCAACGATCGCTTCGGTCGTCAACAGAAGTCCGCTGATCGAAGCTGCGTTCTGCAGCGACTGTCGAACGACCTTCGTTGGGTCAACGACGCCCTGGGCGAGCAGGTCTCCGAACTCAAGCGTTGCCGCGTTGAATCCGAGTCCGTTTCGCTTGACTTCGGCGACCACGACGGAGCCTTCGGCACCGGCGTTCTCGGCGATGGTTCGAAGTGGAGCTTCGATCGCCTTCTTGATGATGTTGATGCCGATCTGCTCGTCGCCATCTGCCTTCAGGGTGTCGAGCACCTTACCGGCGGTGAGAAGAGCCGTACCGCCGCCAGGGACGATGCCTTCTTCAAGAGCCGCTCGGGTCGAAGCGAGTGCGTCTTCGATTCGGGCCTTCTTTTCCTTGAGTGCGGTTTCGGTGGCTGCGCCAACCTTCACGACGGCAACGCCGCCGCTGAGCTTCGCAAATCGCTCCTGCAGCTTTTCCTTGTCGTAGCTCGAGTCAGTGTTCTCAGCCAGAGCTTTGATCTGCTTCAGTCGACCATCGATGCTGGCCTTGTCGCCGCGACCGCCAACGATCGTGGTGGTTTCCTTCGTGATGACGATTCGCTGGCAGGTGCCGAGCATGTCTGGCGTCACGTTCTCAAGCTTCACGCCGAGATCGTCGCTGATGAACTGGCCACCGGTGAGGATCGCCATGTCTTCGAGCATCGCCTTTCGTCGGTCGCCGAAGCCAGGAGCCTTAACGGCTGCGAGCTGGAGTCCGCCGCGGATTCGGTTGAGAACCAAAGTCGCAAGCGCTTCGTTCTCCATGTCTTCCGCAATGATGATGAATGGTCGTCCAAGTCGGAGAACCTTCTCAAGCAGAGGAACGAGGTCCTGAACCGTGCTGATCTTCTTCTCGTGGAAGAGGATGTAAGGATCTTCGTAAACCGCTTCCATGCGCTGGGCGTCGGTTACGAAGTAGGGGCTCATGAAGCCCTTGTCGAACTGAAGTCCTTCCACGGTTTCGGTAACCGTTTCGGTCGACTTCGATTCTTCAACCGTCACAACGCCGTCTTTGCCGACCTTGTTGATGAGCGCGCCGACCAGCTGGCCGAGCTCAACGTCGTTGGCCGAAACGGTTGCAACTTCGATCGCTCCCTTTTCGCCTTCGACTGGCTTGCTGATGTTTGCAAGCTCGGCGACGATGGCGTTGACGGCCTTTTCGATGCCGGTCTTGATCTGCGTAGCGTTGCTACCTGCAGCGACGTTTCGGATGCCTTCCTTGAAGATGGCCTGAGCGAGAACGACCGATGAGGTCGTGCCGTCGCCTGCGGTGTCGTTGGTCTTGCTGGAAACTTCGCGAATGAGCTGAGCGCCCATGTTCTCGAATCGGTTCTCAACTTCGATTTCCTTCGCAATCGTCACGCCGTCGTTGATGACGGTTGGCGATCCGAACTTCTTTTCGAGAACAACGTTTCGTCCGCGAGGGCCAAGGGTGACCTTGACGGCGTTGGCGAGCTTGTCTACGCCAACTTCAAGAAGCTTACGTGCTTCGTCCTGGAATTTAATATCTTTTGCTGCCATGAGTTTCTCTTATGCGTTTGCAGGCACGGCGACGTTCGAGAGAACGGCCAAAACGTCTTCGGCGCGAAGGATGATGAGGTCCTCGCCGTCAACCTTAACTTCGGTTCCGCTGTACTTGCCGTAGAGAACGATGTCTCCGACAACTACATCGACGGCGGCAAGCTGGCCGCTGTCAAGTCGCTTGCCTGGGCCAACCGCGAGCACTTCGCCGCGCTGTGGCTTCTCTTGTGCGGTGTCTGGCAAGATGATGCCGCTAGCGGTTTTCTCTTCCTTCGCGGCCGCCTTGATGATGATTCGATCGTGTAACGGTTTGATCGCCATAGGTTCTCCTGAGTTGGAAGGCAAGCCGAGAATTAGCACTCTCCGGCGTTGCCTGCTATTAGCACTATACCGTTTTGAGTGCTAACGACTGCAATATCTGGGACCAAAAATCTGGGTAAACCCCTCGTATGAACCCCGCGCTGGGCCTGCTGCATCCGTACCCATTTGAACGTCTGCGGTCCCTGTTTGCCGGCGTGATGCCACCCGCAGATTTGCCGCACATCAACATGGGCATCGGCGAGCCACAGCACCCGACGCCGAAGGTTCTGCTCGACGCCATCCACGCCAACCTTGGCCTGCTGTCCAAGTATCCGCCGACCGGCGGGACGCCAGAATTTCTGACCGCCGTCGCCGGTTGGATTCACCGACGCTACGGCGTCGAGGTCGATTCTTCGCGGCAAATCTTGCCCGTGAGCGGGTCGCGGGAGGGGCTGTTCGCCGTCGCCCAGGCCATCATCGATCCATCAACTCGGCCCGTCGTGCTGCTTCCGAACCCGTTCTATCAAATCTACGAAGGTGCCGCGATCATGTCCGGGGCCGAACCGTTTTATGTGCCAACGGTCGCCGGGACTCAGTTCCTGCCCGATTTTTCCGTTGTTCCGGCCGAAGTGTGGCCACGGGTGCAACTGGTGTATCTGTGCTCTCCCGGAAACCCGACCGGCGCGGTCATGTCGTCCGAGCACTACAAATCGCTGACGCAGCTCGCCGACGAGTTCGACTTCCTCATCGTCTCCGATGAGCCGTATTCCGAGCTATACCAATCCGAGCCGCCCTATGGGGGCATCCAAACTCAGCACCCGCGCGTCGTCGTGCTGAACTCTCTCAGCAAGCGATCCAGCGCGCCGGGGTTGCGCTCCGGATTCATCTTTGGCGCGCCAGATGTGATGGATAAGATTCGCCTCCACCGCACCTACCACGGCGCCGCGCCAAGCTCCGTCGTGCAACAGGCTAGCGCCGTTGCCTGGTCACACGAAGCCCACGTAGATGAGAATCGCCGACTCTACCGGGAGAAGTTTGAAGTTTGTCAGCCGATGGTCAATCAAGTGTTGCCATGCGAAATCCCGGCCGGGGGCTTCTTCCTTTGGGCGAAAATTCCCGAGTCATCCCGCTGGGCGGGGTCAGACGAAACATTTGCCCGAGAGCTTTATGCCACCGCCAACGTGACCGTGTTGCCGGGTACCTACCTCGCCCGAGAAGCGAACGGCCAAAACCCCGGCGCTGGATACGTGCGGATTGCGCTGGTCGCTGACTTGGCGACTTGTGTCCGCGCCGCTGACGCAATGAGAGAATTGGAGAAGAACTAGTGCCAAGACAAAACCGCGTCACCCCGTTCAGCCGCATCGAAGCCAGTTCCGCACGCGGAGACCTTATGGGGAACCGTGGCATTTTGCATCGCGACGGGAAGCTCGTCTCCGAGCGCTGGAAGGCGCGGCTTTGGATTAGCTGCGAACTGGAATACAAAGGCGTTCGGCGGCCCCTCATGTCGCCCGGAACCTATACCGAGCTGTTCTTTCTCGATGAAGTCACCGCCCTTGCCGCGGGGCATCGACCTTGTGCGCTGTGTCGGCGAGAGGATTACAACCGGTTCCGCGATGCTTGGCAGGAGGCATTTGGCGAAAAGCCGCCAGCGTTTGATATCGATCGGCTACTCCATGCGGAGCGAGTGCCGATGATCCACGGCGAAAGACCGAAGATCGTGCCGCTGGAACTGCCCGATTTTGCGATGTTCGAAGCCGACGGCGAGGCGTTCGTAAAACTCGGTCGCCACGCGAGAAAGTGGTCGCATTCCGGCTACGGACCCGAGGTTCATCTGCCGCACCGGGCTCACCAGCTGACCGCCCCGAGCTTGGTCCGCGTTCTGCGAGCGGGTTACGTGCCGCGTATCCACGCATCCGCTGGGGTACACCCGGCTAAGTGAATCTGGAAACCCTCATTAACGACGCCTGGGAGCGTCGAACCGAATTCTCGCCCAGCAACCATCCGACCGAAGTCCGAGAAGCGGTTGAATCCACCCTGGCGCAACTCGACAGCGGCACTATCCGCGTTGCCGAAAAGATCGATGGCGATTGGGTGACCCATCAATGGATCAAGAAAGCCGTCCTGCTCTCTTTCCGGCTGAAGGACAACCAAATCATGTCCGCCGGATTCCCGTACTTCGACAAAGTCGCCTCGAAGTTTGAAGGGCTGGAAGACGCCGATTTCCGCGCTGCCGGATACCGAATCGTTCCACCTGCCTTCGCCCGAAAAGGATCGTATCTCGCCAAGAACGTCGTCCTCATGCCGAGCTACGTGAACGTCGGCGCCTACGTGGATGAGGGCACGATGGTCGACACCTGGGCGACGGTGGGCTCTTGCGCGCAGGTCGGAAAGAACGTCCACCTCAGCGGTGGCGTCGGCCTTGGCGGGGTGCTTGAGCCGATTCAGGCGAACCCGACGATCATCGAAGATAACTGCTTCATCGGTGCGCGAAGCGAGATTGTCGAGGGCGTGATTGTCGAAGAAAACTCCGTCATCTCGATGGGCGTTTTCCTCGGGCAAAGCACGAAGATTTACGACCGAGCTACGGGCGAAATCACCTACGGCCGCGTCCCCTCGGGATCGGTCGTTGTGCCAGGTTCGTTGCCCAGCAAAGATGGATCGCACTCTCTCGCTTGCGCCGTGATCGTAAAGCGCGTCGACGCTCAAACTCGGGCCAAGACGGCTCTAAACGAGCTTCTTCGGAACGACTAATGTCCGAAGTCCTCTCGCTCCTCAAGGAACTCATCGCGCGGCCCTCGGTCTCGCCGTTCGACGCGGGCTGCCAAGAGATCATCGCCGAGCGACTGACCCGTGCGGGCTTTGTGGTTGAGTCGTTGCGCTTTGGCGAGACCGACAACCTTTGGGCGAGGATGGGCACCGGGCCGGTGCGGCTCTGCTTCAATGGCCACACCGACGTGGTTCCGCCGGGGCCGATCGAGGAATGGAGCAGCGATCCGTTCACCCCGACCGAGCGGGACGGCTACCTCTACGGCCGCGGGGCAAGCGACATGAAGTCCGGCGTGGCGGCGATGGTTGTCGCGCTCGAACGCCTCGCCGCAAGCGGGGAAGCGGATGGGCTGGCGCTGCTGCTGACCAGCGACGAGGAAGCGAAAGCCGACGACGGAACTGTCCGCGCGCTGCGATTCCTGCTGGAACGCGGGGAAGTGATCCAATCGGCCCTCGTGGCCGAACCGACTTCGGTTTCGGTACTCGGTGACATATGCAAACCCGGCCGGCGTGGATCGCTCACCGGCCGCATCACCGTCCAAGGCGTTCAGGGCCATGTCGCCTACGCCCACCTCGCCGAGAACGCCGCGCACTCGTTGGCCCCGGCTCTGAGCGAACTTGTGTCGGAGCGTTGGGACGAGGGGGATGACTTCTTCCCGCCGACGAGCATGCAAGTTTGGGAACTCCGCTCCGGGGCCGGCGCATCAAACGTGATTCCCGGCGAAGCCTTCGTCGGGCTCAACTTCCGCAACGGACCGAGTTCACCGGCGAAGGTTCTGATTCAGCGGACGGAACAGATCTTTGCGAAGCACGGCGTCCGTTTCGAGGCGGTTTGGAACGCCAGCGCCGTTCCGTTCCTCTCGCCCCCGGGTGCCTTAGCCGAGAAGGTGGCAAGCGCTATCCGGTCCGTCACCGGAATCGAAACCAACCTCAGCACCGGCGGCGGCACCAGCGACGCCCGGCATTTCGTTGCAGAGGGTATCGAGACGATTGAGTTTGGGCTGGTCCCGGTTGCGATGCACGGGATTGATGAACGGGTTCGAATCGCTGACCTTGAGCGAATTGCCGAAGTACTTTTCTTCGTCAGCGCTTGATTTGACATCCGCGATATCATCGCTCTGCCCTGCCAATCAGGCCGGTTTTTCCGGCTTGCTCTGAGCTCCATTCTTAAAATTTGGTTGGCAGGGTTGACAATCTGAACCGGTTCACCTAAACTGTTGATATGAAAGTCAACGTAGCCTTCCTAGGAGCAGCCTTGCTCATGCCCCTGATTTTTCTTACTGGGTGTGGCGGACCGGAAACTGGTGAGCTTGACAAAGGCTACATGGCCACCGCAGAAGAAAACGGCAAGACCAGAAAGGAACTCTTTGACAAAGCTAGCGGCAATTTCGATGCTTTATCCGCAGACGACAAGCAGAAGTTCATAAATACGTTTGAAGTCAAAACCGAGGACCATGCTAAGAAATACTGGGAAATGATCAAAAATCCGCCCACTTCTGGCCGAGGCACAGGCGTACCCCAGTAAGGACCTCGGCTTCACTTCTTATCGTGTGTCCAGGCAATACTGAAACGGTTCAGCAATGATGCGAAGAACGACAATCGGGGATGTAGCCCGCGAAGCCGGAGTCGGAAAAGTTACGGTGAGTTACGTGCTCAACGGTCGAGCGCGTGAGCGGGGAATAAGCGAAGCTACGAGTCAGCGCATTATCAACACCGCTAGGTCCCTTAACTACACTGCGAATGCCGTCGGGCAAATGCTTGCACAACGACGAACCAATGCAATCGCGATTGTATTTCAAGGAGCAAGCTACTTTGCCAGTACTTCGAGCTTCATTCCAGAAGTATTGCGAGGTGTCTGCGAAGAGGGAGTTGAGCAGCGAGTCGACGTCATGCTTCACACGAACGCTGCGGAAAACCCAGATTCTGATGCCAGTTACCTTGCGAGTGGCCGTGTTGACGGCGCATTGATTCTTCGAGATGCTGGAGACCCGCTTATCAAAGCGCTCAAAGATCGACGGTTGCCCATAGTCAGCTTCTTTAGTCGGCCCGACGAAGTCGGCGTTCCCTTTGTAGATACGGACAACTACTCGGGCGGAAGGCTCGCCGCCCAGCATTTGCTTGGATTAGGGCACAGTCACTTTGCGATGATCGCTGGTTCAGAGAACTCGGTTGATGCCACAGATCGAAAGAATGGCTTTGTGGCGACCGTTCGCGGTGCCGGAGCTCGAATCGACGATCGAGATATTGTCGTCATGTATAGCCCTCTGGACCAACCGGAGGAATTCATCAATTTGATGCAGAGTCCGGATCGCCCAACCGCGCTCTTTGTGTGGTCGGACGATGTTGCTTTTCAATGCATGAGCCTCGCGACGAACTTGGGCCTCAACGTTCCGCGCGATCTCAGCATTGTGGGATTTGACAGTACTTCTGCCTGTTTGCGCGTGTCTCCAAACCTCACCAGCATCCGTCAGCCGATCACCGTAATGGCGCGTACTGCAACTCGCATGCTCACGACCCTGATGCGTGGCCAGATTCCAGAAATGGACCAAATCGTTTTTCCTCCTCAAATCGACGTTCGCGCCTCAACCGCGCCATGCCAACTGTCAGCTCAAAGATGAGATTCCATATGCAATCCAAGAACAAAGCGTTCACGCTCATTGAACTTCTCGTAGTTATCGCGATCATCGCGATTCTTGCCGCTATCCTTTTCCCGGTCTTCGCTCAAGCAAAGGCGGCAGCAAAAGCAACCCAGTCAATCAGCAACATGAAGCAGATTGGCACAGCGATTCAGATGTACATCTCGGATTACGATGATGTCTATCCAATTCGTCGATTTAACGGCTTCGGCCCGACCGGACTTCCTGGCGAACTCAGCTGGAAGCAGGTCACGTTCCCATACATCAAAAACATTCAGTTGTTTACCGATCCGGTAAACGCGAAGGCAAAGTTGCCTGACGACACTTCAGACCCCGCATACCAAGCATCGCGAGGCCTCAACGTTATTGCTCCAGCCTTGGGTCGAGGCTACGCCTTGTTCGATGCGCCATGGCTTTTCACACAAAGCTGGGGCACGACCTCAATGAGTTCTACTCAGGTCGAGGAACCAGCGGGCACCCTGCTCATTGCCGAGCATAAGCGAGCTTGGGTTGACACCGGCCCATGGCTTGACTGGAACCGCGATGACTGGGACCCGATCACCGGAACGATCGGCGACTGGCCATGGGCAGGCGACAAGTGGGATGACAAGGCAATGGTCCTCATCTTCCACGACAGCCACGCTAAGCGAGCTGCCAACAGCGCGATGTGTGGACGAGATGATCAGCGAAACATGTGGGGCTATGTCCGAAACCAGCTGCCTGCTTATGGCGGTCTCGGTGAAGTCACCTGGGTTGACACGTTCTGTCAGACCATTCCTGCCAGTCTGCGCTAAGAAACTAATTGGAGCTACGCGGCAATCGCGTAGCTCCAATTTTGCACCAACGAATTCATGATTGTCCTCTCTGCACTCTGTTACGGCGTCACTAGTTCCGGTCCTGCACTCCTTGATGATCTCCAGCGCCGAGCTTTTGATTTCTTCGTTGAGCATTCCCATCCCAAAACCGGGCTCACCAAGGATCGAGCTGCGAACCGCCCTGGCGGAGACACCTACACCGTCGCCAGTGCCGCTTCAACGGGCTTTGCTCTAACCGCTTACGTGATCGGCACCGAGCGCAAATGGATCGACCGAGCGGATGCCAAAAAGCGCACCGTCACCACGCTCAAGTCGATCAACGACCTCGTCGAAGGTGAGCACGGATGGCTCTACCATTTCATCGACTGGGAAACCGGCAAGCGAGTTTGGAAGTGCGAAGCCAGCACCATCGACACCGCCATTCTTTTGGCCGGAGTTTTTGCCGCAGAACGGTATTGGAAGGACAATGAGATCACCCAACTTTCCGAAAGGTTCTGGAAGCGAATTGATTGGAAGTGGGCGCTGACCGATGGCGGCAAAAAGCCGAACGAAACGCTCATTGGCCACGGTTGGAAGCCCGAAGAAGGCTTCCTCGGAGGGCGCTGGTCTGCGCAGTACAGCGAAGAAAAAATGCTGTATATCATGGGCGGCGGCCTAAGCGACATTCGCACCGACGGGTGGGAAACGATCGGTCGCAAGTACGAAAACTACAAAGGCATCGAGTTCATCACCGGTGGCCCGCTCTTCATCCACCAAATGTCGGAAGGCTTCTTAAGCTTTAAAGGCATGCGAGACAAGCTGGGAGTCAACTACTTCGTCAACACGAAGAACGCCACCTTGGCCAACCGCCAATACTGCATCGACAATCCGAAGAACTTCAAGGGCTACGGAGCCGATTTCTGGGGCCTCAGCGCCTGCGACCACCCCGGCGGCTACAACGCCTTCGGCGCACCCGGCTGGATCGACGACAATGGAACCATCACCCCGACTTCAGCCGTAGCGAGCATGCCTTTCACGCCGAAGGAATCACTAGCTTTCGCCGAAGCCATGCGTAAGAATCATCCTGCGGCCTGGGGCAAGTATGGCTTTCCGAATGGCTACAACCCGAACCAGAACTGGATCGGCCCCGACGTCATCGGTATCGACCTCGGCATGATGATGCTCGGCATCGAAGCACATCGAACCGGGCTCATTCACAAACTCACCATGAGCCACCCCGCCATCAAACGCGGGTACGAGCGAGTGGGGCTGAAACCGGCTCCAGGCTCGGATTCCGGTCCGTTGCGAATTCAGCGCTGACGTATCACAGCTGAATGGAGATAATAGGGCCATGCTATTTGCCCTCGCGGCAGGACTTTGCCTGCTTGCGCCACAAACGGAACCGGTGACCGTGTACGAAAACGCGGTCATCTATCCGGTCTCTGGTCCCAAAATCGAACGCGGAGTCCTCGTCATCCGAGGGAACAAGATCGAGTCCGTCGGCGCGGCAGGGGCCGTCACCATCCCCGCCGATGCCAAACGGGTGGATCTGAACGGAAAAGTCCTGATCCCCGGCCTCGTTGACACCCACAGCCACGTCGGCGGCGGGGACGGTGCCGATGAATCGAGCCCGATCCAGCCCGACGCGAAGGTCTGGGAAGGCATCGACGTCCAAAACCCCGACTTCATCCGAGCCGCTGCTGGCGGTCTGACCACGATCAACATCATGCCCGGCTCCGGCCACCTGATGAGCGGACAAACCCTTTACGCCAAGAACCGAAAAGCCCGCACCGTCGAAGACCTCTTTATCCTCGGCGAGAACGGCTGGATCTACGGTGGCCTCAAAATGGCCAACGGCACCAACCCCATCGGCACCCCGCCATTCCCGGGAACCCGCAGTAAATCCGCTGCGCTCATCCGCCAAAAATTCCAAGAAGCAAAGGACTACCAAAAGAAGTGGAAGGACTGGGAGGCCAAGAAAGAAGGCGAATCCCCCGACCGCGACCCCGGCCTAGACGCGATGGTTGAAGCGTTGGAAGGTAAGCGAATCGTCCAGCACCACACCCACCGCGCCGATGACATCCTCGCCGTGCTCCGGTTGAAGCAAGAGTTCGGTCTGAAAGTCGTGCTCCAGCACGTCTCCGAAGGCATCCTCGTCGCCGACGAAATCGCCAAGACCAACACGCCGTGCAGCATCATCGTCCTCGACGCCCCCGGTGGAAAGCTGGAGGCGGTCAATTACTCCTCCGAAACCGGCCGCGTCCTTGAGAGGCAAGGCGTCAACGTTGCGATCCACACCGACGACGGAATCACCGAAAGTCGCCTCTTCCTCCGCTCCGCTGCCTACGCAGTCCGAGGAGGCATGACCGAATCCGGCGCTCTCCGCGCCCTCACCCTCAGCGGAGCCGAAATGCTTGGCCTCGAAAAGCGAGTCGGTTCCCTGGAACCCGGCAAAGACGCCGATTTCGTCGTCCTCTCCGGCTCACCCTTCGCCACCCGAACCCGAGTGCTGCAAACATTTGTCGAAGGCGCTCTTCGCTTCGACTTTAACGACCCCAAAATGCGGGTCTACGCGGTCGGCGGACCGGGAGCCGGTCACGCCGTCGAGCCCTACCTCTGCTGCAAAGGTGGCAACTAACATGATCACCCTCTTCGCCGCCCTCGCCATCCTCTCGTCAACTCCGGCAGCCGAAAATCTCGCCATCCGCGCCGAAATCCTCCACACCCAAGAAGGCGCCCCAATCAAAAACGGCGTCGTGCTTATCGAAGACGGAAAAATCAAAGCCGTCGGCACTGCAGAGCAAGTCACGATCCCAACCGGCACCCGAGTCCTCCGCGCCGCCGTGGCGACTCCGGGGCTGATTGACGCCCGAAGCACCCTCGGCCTCACCGGAATCTACAACCAACAGGGCCACGATCAAGACCAGCAAGACAACGGCGGAGCCGTCCAGCCCGAACTCCGGGCCATGGACGCCTATAACCCCCGCGAGGCGCTAATTTCCTACGTCCGCTCCTATGGAATCACGACGGTGAACACCGGCCACGCGGCGGGCAGCCTAATGTCAGGGCAGACCTTCGTCGTCAAGCTCCACGGCCGAACCCCGGACGCCGACAGCGTCAAGTCGCCGTCGTTCGTCCTCGCCACCCTCGGCCCCGGCTCCCTTGGGCGAGGACCAGGCACCCGCGCAAAGCAACTTTCCGAACTCCGAGACGTCTTCCGCGGTGCCCAGCGTGCCGCCAAAGCCGGAACCGCAAAGGGCCAAAAGGCAGATGCCCTCCAGCTCGTCATCACCAAGAAAATCCCACTCCTGGTAACCGCCTACACCGCGCAAGATATCGCTTCCGCCCTTCGGCTCAAGAAGGAGTTCGGCTTCGACATGGTCCTAGACGGCGGAGCCGAAGCAACCACGATGGCGGCAGAACTCAGAGCCGCAAAAGTGCCCGTCTTCATCCACCCGCTCATGCAGCGCCCGAACGGCGAAGCCCAAAACCTCTCGTATGAGACCCCGGCAAAGCTGAACGAACTCGGAATCGCCTTTGCCTTCACGTCAGGCTACGAGGGGTACGTCCCGAAGGTCCGCGTCGTGCTGATGGAAGCTGCCGTTGCGGTGGCAAACGGCTTAGCTGACGCTGATGCCCTGAACGGTCTCACTCTCGGCGCGGCGAAGCTGCTTGGAATCGAAAAGCGAACCGGCTCGCTCGCGGTCGGAAAAGACGCGGACCTCGCCCTCTTCGATGGCGACCCGTTCGAGTACACGAGCCATTGCACCGCGACCGTCATCGACGGCAAAGTGGTTTGGGAAGGAAAGCGCTAGTCTTCTAGCGTAAAAGGATCGATCCGGTGGGCTTCCATGTCCACCCGATCCTCTTTCATCGTCACGCCTTCGTTTTCCAAGCGCAATCGCTGCTCCACGGCAAGTTGAGGATCACGCTTCGCAACCAAAAGTTCGCCGGTCCGACCGACAACGCGCCACCAAGGAATATCGTTTGGTGCAGAAGCAAGGGCACGACCGACAAGGAGTCCGCTAAGGCTAGGGGTAAGAAGTTGCCCAACATCGCCGTAGCCAACGACCTTCCCGCGAGGAATAAGTTTGACCACCCGATACACACGGTCTCGAGTGGTCATGAGCGGGCGATTAGTTTCGAACGGAGTTGGAATGCGGAGTAGCGGGTGCTACTTCGATGAAGGCATTCATCGGAGCGATCATGTAGATGTTCGTTCCAATCTCTTCCCAGGTGCCATCTTCTGCGTAGTTCACGCCGCACAGGAAGTCGACAACCTTCTGCCGAATACCGGCGTCGGTGTCATTCAAGTTAATGATCTGCTGTTCGCCACGCTTGATTCCGTTGGCAACGGCTCGCGCATCTTCGAAGGTCATGATGTCCTTTCGAACGGTAACGGTGTAAGCGTAGGTGCGCCGTGGCTCGGCCACGGTGTCTTGGTACTGAGGCATCGCTTCCTCGTCTTTGGTGCCAAAAAGGCCAGTGAATTTGCTCATCCAACCTGGACGATCTTGAAGTTCCATTTCTTCCATGATTTCCTCTCTAAACCCGCTCGCCAAAGAGAGCAGTGCCGACCCTGATGTGACTGGCTCCTTCCTGGATTGCCACCTCAAAATCTGAACTCATCCCCATACTTTTCCAACCGATTCCGACATTCGTACTTAGATTCGCCAACGTACGAAACCAAGGACGCATATCTTCCGGGTTGTCCACCTGGGGACCAATGGTCATAAGACCACGGATTCGAGTCCGCTTATATTGTAGGGCTGAAGTACCGAATTGATCAAGGTCGCTTGGCAAAATTCCTGATTTTTGCGATTCTTCCGCGATGTTGATCTCGATGAGCCCATCGATGGCCTTTGATCCCTTCTCGATTTCTTTCAGTTGACCCTCGCTGGAAAGGGAATGAATCACCGAAAAGTACTCCGCACACTTCTTGGCCTTGTTCGATTGAAGATGTCCGATAAAGTGCCAAGTGATGTCCTTCGGAAGCGCCTCGACCTTCGGAATCGCTTCCTGAACCTTGCTCTCCCCAAAGTGCCGCAGCCCGAAATCGTAAGCCGCTTGTAGCTCCGGAATTGATCGGGTCTTGCTCACCGCGATCAGGGTAACGCTCGCCGGGTCACGACCAACCGACTCGGACGCCTGGCAC
>CAMCWC010000026.1 GCA_945882415.1 Chthonomonas calidirosea | reverse complement strand
TCGATGTCGGCTCGTCGCATCCTGGGGCTGTACACGGTCCCAAGGGTTCCGGAGTTCACGGATTAAAGCGGCACGCGAGCTGGGTTCAGAACGGCGTGAGCCAGTTCGGTCCCTATCCACTACGCACGTAGGAAATTTGAGAGGAGTCGCTCTTAGTACGAGAGGACCGGAGTGAACCGACCTCTGGTGTACCAGTTGTCCTGCCAAGGGCATACGCTGGGTAGCCACGTCGGGCAGGGATAAGCGCTGAAAGCATCTAAGCGCCAAGCCCACCTCAAGATTAGATTTCCCATTGAAAAAGTAAGACCCCCGGAAGACTACCGGTTTGATAGGTCGCAGCTGTGAGCGCAGTAATGTGTTAAGGTTAGCGATACTAAGTGGTCGAGGGCTTAATAGACCAAGCCTTACGAGTGATCAAATGACGCAACGGAAAGATCATGTGCAACTGTCTAAGCGCTTTTAGCGCTAGACGGTTTCCGGGTGATCATAGCGAGAAGGAAACACCTGTTCCCATCCCGAACACAGCAGTTAAGCTTCTCAGCGGCGGAAGTAGTTAGAGAGTAGTCTCTTGCCAGATAAGCGCGTCGCCCGGTTAAAATTATTAAAAGGCCCCAACTTCGGTTGGGGTCTTTTTTTGTGTTTTGGACCCTCGGATCGAGAAGGAAACAGCTGTTCCCATCCCACAGGGGCGGATTTTTGGCAGCAGTTAAGCTTCTCAGCGGCGGATTGTCTGGGGCGGAAGTAGTTAGGGAGCAGTCTCTTGCCAGGTAAGGGCGTCGCAGAGTGAAGTTATCAAAAGGCCGCAACTTCGGTTGGGGTTATTTTTTGTGTCTTGGACCCTCGGATCGAGAAGGAAACACCTGTTCCCATCCCACAGGGGCGGATTTTTGGCAGCAGTTAAGCTTCTCAGCGGCGGAAGTAGTTAGAGAGTAGTCTCTTGCCAGATAAGCGCGTCGCCCGGTTAAAATTATTAAAAGGCCCCAACTTCGGTTGGGGTCTTTTTTTGTGTCTGGGTCTTGGTGATTTGGGCTTAGTTGGGCTCGATACGCGAGCAGGAAACACCTGTTCCCATCCCACAGGATCGGATTTTTGGCAGCAGTTAAGCTTCTCAGCGACGTTGGTTTGGGGCGTAAGGAGTTAGATAGTGTTCTCTTGCGAGATTGGCGCTTAGCTCGGTTCAATTCTTCAAGTGGTTCCGGTTGGGGTTTTCGGGTTTTCTGTCGACAAAGACCTGGCCGTTGCCAGCGTTCCGCACCTCGGACCACCTCAAACTTCCATAAAGCTGGATGTCTAGAGCTCTTGTGCATTCCCGAGATTTCGTGAGTGCAATTGGCCGTCCAAACCCATTTCCCGATGCATTTCTTCTCAGCACAACTTTTTTTACCGTGGAAATATGTATTGGAAAGGTGGCGCCAACGCTCTGAAATTGGCCCCAAGATCTGATGAGATTGTTATAATGCCGGCATGAGAAAGTTCTTGCGGTCTACTTCCGCGTGCGCTCTATTGAGTGCAGTACTCATGAATGGTTGCGGCGGGTCTGGCGGAGGAGGAGCGTCCGCTCTTCCGATTGCTCCCGGCACGCCAGTTGATTCTGGATCGGCCAAGTTCAACGTGAACGTTTTGACTGGAGAAGTGACGGTTGATTCCCTGTCTCATTCCCGTAGCACTGTGTTTTCTGGTGGAGCGATTTCTTTTGCTTCGAGCACCCTGGTCAATGAAGGCACCCTTGGGCGGAGACGTCTCAGCGTCTCGCTGAAGAACAATGGGCAAGACGCGATGATCGCGCCATTTGCCGTTCATTTTCGAAACTTTACAAACGTGACCGCTCCTGCCACCGACTTAAGGGCCCTTCACAACATTTCCACGATTGCTGGGAGCGGTACGGTCGGTACCACCGATGGTCCCGCAGGTTCTGCGAACTTGTCAAATCCAACCGCCGTGACATCGGACGGTAATGGCAACATCTACATCGCATCGACAGACGGCACCGTTCGCAGGCTACAAAATGGAATTATCTCAACTATTGCTTCCGGTTTGGGCACATTGCGGGGAATTGTTTTTACCAAAACGTTCCAAAGTACGGAAGCACTGTTCGTTACCGATTCCAGCGCCATGCGCATTCATCGAGTCTCGCTGAACAACTTCACGGTTAGCGTGTTTGCAGGTTCCGGTGCGAGCGGCACTACGGACAGCTCCAGTCTTCTAACGGCGCAGTTCAATCAGCCACATGGAATCGCGGTTGACTCGGAGTCCCCCACCGCGTTAAGTTTGCTGGTCACGGACAGCGGATCCACGACGCTTCGGCGCGTCAGTTCTCAAGGCGGGGTTTCAACCGTCGCGTTCGACCTGCTTGGCCCTCGCGGAATCGCGAAGGAAGGCTCGGTCATCGCAGTGGCAAACCGGAACGCCAATTCCATCAGAATTATCTCCGGCGGTGTCTCCAGCAACCTCGGCGGCACAAGCGGCTTTGAAGACGGTGTTGGCTCGAGTGTCAAGTTCGCTTCACCATCTGCCGTCGCATTGAAAAACGGCGTGATCTACGTTGCTGATCAGGATAACCACCGGATTCGGCAAGGGCAACTTCGACCTGGAGCAATCCCAACTTCGGCTGCTAACTGGCAGTTTGCTACCGTAGCCGGTAGCGGAGTTGCTGGCTTTGTTGATGGCGACGGCAGTTCGGTTAGGCTGAACTCCCCGGCCGGTCTTTTCTTTACCGACAATAACTTGTTACTTGTGGCCGATCAAGCTAATCATCGCATCCGGCGTATTATTTCCACCGGCCCAAATTTCCCGGTAGATATTCCGAACGGCGCTACGAGCACCTCTGAGCGGCCCCGTCTTGCAAATCCGACAAGCTACATCCCAGATGGTGTGGAACGCACTCCCGTTATCGAAGTTGCGTCGCCGTCATCGCTCGCTCCCGGCGCATCGACTAACCTCGGCAACTGGGACTTCATCGTTCCAGCCGGCATCACTGCCTTTTCGTTCGTGGTAGAGGTCGAAGCAACAACCAGCTTGCTTGCCCCTCCGGATTCCGTTTCTAATGCAGGCCCCACAAATCCAGGCGGAAGTCCCAACGTTAGAGTGCGAGGCTTTGCCGGGAGTGGACCCGGCTTTGCGGACGGTTCACTCGTTTCTGCAGCCTTTAACGATGTAAGTCAAATGGCGCGTTCCACAGACGGCACGATCTTCATCGCGGATACCGGCAATCACTTGGTTCGCCGAATCGCAACAAACGGAACAGTCTCTACCATCGCCGGAAGCCCCAAAACAAGCGGCACAACGGACGGCACTGGTGACGTTGCACGACTAACCAGCCCGACGGGAGTTGCATGTGAACCCGATGGCAAAACGCTCTACGTTTCGCAGGCTAACCATGCGATTCGGAGAGTCGAGCTTCGCGATGACTTTGATGAAAATCCTGGCACCGGATCGGTTCCGGGTGATCCTGCGCAGCGAGCTTCTTACACGGTTTCAACGATGGCTGGCCTTGCCGGAACCGCTGGATTTGCGGATGGTTCGAATGGTGTAGATGCTCGCCTTAACGAGCCGGGTCATCTGGTTCTCGCCGGAAACGCTCAACTCTTCTTCGTAGAAGCGGCGGGCCAACGTGTTCGAAGCCTTTCCCTCGTTGGTGCCAACCCTCGCTTACCATCGAGTTGGCGGGTACTGACCGTCGCCGGAGATAACACCGTTGCGACTCCAGCAACTGGCAATTCGGATGGAACTGGATCGCAGGTGCGCTTCGCCTTCCCAAGATCGATTGTTCTAGCGCAAGATGGATTCTTGTACGTGGCAGATGCAGGTAACAACCGAATCCGCCGTGTCAGCACTGCAGGGCAAGTAACCACCGTTGCTGGCAGTATCGGAGGCTATGGCGATGCAGGGAATCCACTTTCGGCAAAGTTCTCGACTCCTACCGCTCTCGGAGCCGACTCTTCCAATGTGCTTTACGTTGGTGAAGTAGGCAACAGTATGCTACGAAAGTTCGGTAACGGTGTCGCAAGCGTCGCCGGAACGCAAGCAAGCGGAACAGCGGACGGAACTGGGAAAACAGCGCAGTTCCAACTCATTAGCAGCCTCCTAGTTCTCCCGAATGGTGACATCTTGGTGGGAGATGGCAGCCGAATCCGCCTGATTCAACGGATCATCTCCACTGCCAAACCGTAAACAAGCTCGATTCGAGCAGATCAGAAAGCCTCTTGTCTCGCTAGACCGGGGGCTTTCTTTTGCGTTGAGATTATAGAAGTTTAACTGGCCCCCGTCGGGACACCCTTGATGCAGCATCGTGATTTATCGGTATATTAAGAATCAGGAGAACCAATGGCGACTATTCCTTTTGATCAGCTCGAAGATCAGCCGTACTCGGAAGATCTGTACAACGTTCAAACTTCGCTTGAACCGGTGAGTTCGCTGAGCGAGTACGGCCCGGCGCTTCGGGAGCAATATGATGAGCTCGGCGTGATTAGCTTTGCGAACGTACTTTCGCCGGCCGAAATCGAATCGATCTGCGACGCGTTCCGGTCGCTGGTCGTGCGAACCGATTTGCCGAGTGATGTTCAATTGCAGTTTGAGAACGCAGCGAAAGGGCTCGTCGATGACATGCCGGCCGAAGAGCGGCTGAACTACCTTCGTAAGTTCATGATCTTCGCCCATTGCGATGAGCGGATTCAGGCGATCATGAACCGGCCCGATCTGATCGCGATCATCAGCGAGATGCTCGGCGGCGAGCCAGAGATGTTTCAGGACATGGCGCTTTTGAAGCCAGCCGGAATCGGCCGAGAGAAGCCTTGGCACCAAGATCACGCTTACTTCAACCTCCCCGAAGGCACGCCAGTAGTCGGTCTTTGGATAGCTTTGGATGAGGCGGTTCCTGAAAATGGCTGTATGCACTTTCTGCTTGGCGGACATACGGCCGGACCGATCGCCCACTTCAATCGGCGCGATTGGCAGATTTGTGACTCCGAAGTTCTCGAGCGAAACGCTGCGGTCGCTGCTCCGTTGCCAGCCGGGGGAGCGCTGATTTTTGACGGACTCACCCCGCACGGTACGCCGAGCAACCGTTCGGACCGACGCCGCTGGGCGCTTCAGTTCCATTACGTTAAGAAGGGAACGCCCCGAATTTCGACAGAAGAGCGTTTTGCGATCTTCGGTGAAGATCGACATAACAGCTCCTGCTGATCACATTGCGCCCTCGTTCTCCATTTGTGTTGAACGAGGGCGCATTCTTGCCAGGTTGCACGCCAAAGCATCGGACCCTGCTGAAGTTGGCAACAAACGTCAGATATGTATTGCTAAATATCACGAAGTGGCGTAGGCTGAGAGAATGCGTGCTTATCTCGCTCTCGGTGCATTAATTTTGGCTTCGGCCGCGTCTGCTCAACAGGAGTCTCACTACATCAACGTTAACTTGAACCTCGACGGTACGGTTCAGAACGCGCAGATTCCTCGTTTCAATCGGCCAGGTGCGGTCTTAACCCAAGTTCGAGTTAGAGGCTATTACCGAGTCAACGCTGATCTGCGGTTTGAAAACCGATCTGCAGAAGCAGGTATCGGGCGAGCCAGCTTCCGACCAGGCGCGAATCTTGCCGTAGATCTGGGTGCAGGCAACTTGTATTACGTCATGTTTGTTGGAGCCACGACAAAGGGACGGGAAGTTTCACTGTCGTCCTTTGATGGCACTTTCGACTGGGCGGGCACTTCGGGTGGAACGATTCCGTTCTCCGGAACGCAGGCCGCTACGGTCGTCCTTTCAGATGCTCCCTTGCTCGCTGCACTCACTGGCGCTGGAAACGCGAACTTAGTCGCTAATGCGGGAGCACAGGTTGAGTTCCGTTGGTATCGAACACCTTCGCGCGTTTGGCCAGACATCGAAGTTAACGGTAGCGGCCTGACTAACTTCGTTGTTACGTACGTTTATAGCGTTCCCTAGTCACAAACTGCGACGGTTCTATTGCAGCACTTAGCAATAGAACCGTCGATTTTTGTTTGGTCAGTTAAATTCAGACGAGCATCGCAGCGCCGAACACCCCGGCGTCATCACCTAGGGTCGGCTTCAGAATCGGCGTCAAGAACCGGGGGTTGAAGACATGCTTTGCTACTTCAGCTGGTCCCTCGGAATACAAGACTTCTAGGTTTCCGACTCCGCCGCCAATGACGATCGCATGCGGGTCGAAGATGTTCACCACGTTCGCGACGGCGATTCCAAAGTACTCCACCAGTCGGCGCATCGTCTGAATCGCGGCGAGATCATTTTCCGTCGCTCGTTGCGCAATCTCTGCGAGGTTCGCCTTTTCACCGCGGCAGTCAGCATAGTAGCGCTCTAGTGCCGGGCCACTAAGGACGGATTCTACGACCCCACGATGACCCGAGTAGCCGTGGTACCCACCTGGCTCTAGCGGATTGTGTCCCCACTCACCGGCGATACCGCTTGCGCCGTTCAATACTCGTCCATTCACCACCAGCCCTCCACCGACTCCGGTGCCAAGGATGATTCCAAACACCGTCTCGTACCCCTTTGCCGCGCCAAGAGTTGCCTCTGCAAGCGCGAAGCAATTCGCATCGTTCGCGCCAACGAACTCGACGCCGTGTGCAGCAGAAAGGTCCGCAATGAACGGCCGGCCATTGAGGACGGTGGTGTTCGAATTTTTTAGTAGCCCGGTGGCCGGGTCAGTTGTGCCCGGGGTGCCGATGCCGATTCTCCCGGGCCGGGTTTCTCCGGTCGCTTGCGCGAGCTCTTCGAGCAGGGCACCAACTTGAGCGACGATCTGGTCGTACCCTTGATCACGGAGAGTTGGAACGCGTCGCTTGATTGCACCGGATAGGTCCTCGTCTCGCAACACCGTTCCAGAGATCTTTGTCCCGCCGAGGTCGATTCCCCATAAAACTCCCATTGATTTAGTTTCTCACGGAATCAGGTCCAGCCGGTGGGATGGGCCAAATCGGTGGACAGTTTGAACCTGAATGCCGTCTCTGGGGTCCTTCATCCGGTATACATAGACGTTGGCGGCGTCTCCGTTTGGAGTTCGTGCGTCCCACTGAAGGAGTTCACGCGTGGCGAACATTGCCGAAGAATCACTGACGCTCTCACCTGCCGATCTCAAGGCTTATTATCGGGAAATGCTCTTCGTTCGAAGATTTGAAGAGCATTGCAACACGGCTTATCGCAAGGGTCTTGCGGGCGGCTATATGCACACGTACATCGGCATGGAAGCGCTGGCCACGGGCTGGTTGAACTCCATTCGCAAGGGTTACGACTACGTTATCACCGCGTATCGAGACCACGCGCACGCTATCGTGCTCGGTACTGACCCAGTTGCGGTCATGGCCGAGGTCATTGGCCGAAAGGGCGGTACTGCTGGCGGTAAGGGCGGCTCGATGCACATTTACGACCCCAAGAACGGCTTCTTTGGCGGCTGGGGAATCGTTGGCGGTCACATCCCGCTCGGCGCAGGATTGGCTTTTGCTTCTCGCTACCGAAACGAAGATCGCGTTACCCTCAATTTCATGGGTGATGGCGCTTCGAACCAGGGCGTCGTCTTCGAGACGCTGAACATGGCGTCCCTGTGGGACCTGCCTTGCATCTTCATTATTGAGAACAACGAGTTCGCGATGGGCACTCGACTTGAGTACCACGCGGCAGACAAGGAACTCTGGAAGCGCGGCCTCCCGTTCAACATTCAGAGCGAGCGCGTGGACGGCATGGATGTCGTTCAGATGCGCAAGGATGCTCAGCGAATCGTGGACTGGGTTCGAGAGAACCAGCGACCGTACTTTGTTGAAGTCATGACCTACCGCTATTCCGGTCACGGCGCGGCAGACCAAGATCGACAGCTGTATCGAACTAAGGAAGAAGAAGCCCAGGCCCTGCAGCGAGACCCGATTGCACGACTTCGCGCGCAGTTGATCGAGCAGAACATCATGAGCGAGGAAGCCCTGGAAGCGATGGAACTGGAAGTTGAAGAAGAAGCGGCACAGGTCATGGCCAAAGCCGAAGAAAGCCCATTCCCAGACCCAAGCGAAGTCTACGACAACATTTACACCGACATGACACCGGAGCAAGGACACTAATGGGATTGGAAATGACCTATCGAGACGCCCTTCAGAAGGCGATCGTTGATGAAATGGAGCGGGACGAGAACGTCCTGATCATGGGCGAGGACATCGGCCGATACCAGGGCACCTTTAAGGTCACCCGTGGAATGGTTGAGAAGTTCGGCGACCGTCAGAACCGATACAACCTCCGAATCCTAGACACTCCGATCACCGAAGCTGGCTTTGCTGGAATCGCGACCGGTGCGGCAATGGCCGGTCTTCGACCGATCGTTGAATTCATGACGATGAGCTTCTCCATTCTTGCAATGGACCAAATCATCAACCACACCGCAAAGGTCCACTACATGACCAACGGTGAAGTGAAGTGCCCAATCGTGTTCCGCGGCCCCGGTGGCGCAGCGAAGCAGCTTTCGGCTCAGCACAGCCACAGCATGGAAGGGTGGTACGCCCACTGTCCAGGCTTGAAGGTGGTTGCACCTTCGACCGTCGCCGACGTGTACGGCATTCTTCGAACCGCGGTTCGAGATGACAACCCGGTCATCGTTTACGAGAACCCAGGACTGTACGCCATGAAGGGCGAGCTTCCGGAGGATCCTGACTTTACGGTTCCGATCGGTAAGGCGCAGATTCTGCGAGAAGGCACAGACATCTCGCTCGTTGGCTATTCGCGAATGACGCACATCAACCTTGCGGCAGCAGAGCTGCTCGAGAAAGATGGCATCAGCGCAGAAGTCGTTGACGTTCGCTCGCTGCTACCTCTCGACACGGAAACCATCTATGCCTCGGTGCGAAAAACCCACCGCGCAGTCATGGTTTACGAAGACTGGCGAAGCGGCGGATTCGGCGCGGAAATCGCGGCTCGAATCTCCGAGGACTGCTTTGACCACCTCGACGCGCCAGTTGTGCGTGTCGGTGGACTGAACGTTCCGATGCCATACGCGCGTGTTCTGGAGCTTCAATGCATCCCGGATGAGCACGATGTTGTAGCTGCAGTACGCAAGATCAGTTAAATTCTCAACAAAAAGGGGCGAAATGACGGGTTTTCGCCCCCAAAACGTTCGCATATTTTTTCGAATCGGGCTATAAATAGCACTCAATGCCTGAAAAGTCTCTTGGTCGCTCGGATGCGCTCACTTTGATTCTCGCCGTTCTTCGGGATGGATCCCGTCACGGCTATGAAATTGCCCGCGAGGTGGAGCGCCGTAGCGAAAACCATCTCACCTTCAACGATGGGACGCTTTACCCATTGCTTCACGAGCTTGAGAACCGTGGCTATATTAAGAGCCACTGGGAAGGTGCTCCTGGCGAGCGCCAAAAGCGCGTTTACGACATTCTCGATCTCGGTTTGGGCGAGCTTGAGCGGAAGATTGCCCTCTGGCGAAAGTACGCTGCATCTATCGAGCGCGTTCTGGCCGGCGCATAAATTTGGACAAAAGAAAGGCGGGGCAAGATTTCTTGCCCCGCCTTTCTTTCGTTTACCTGCCTAGTTTTTGACGAGCTCGGTGCCCATCTTTTGGCCCTTGTCTTTCGCAGGCAGTCCGTTGGCCATCCATTCCGGCATCGGAGCTCCCTTCAGGAAGTGGTCAAAGAACTGACTCAAGCGGATCGACAGATCCTTTCGGTTCTTTCGCTGCACCAGGTTGTGATCCTCACCATTGTAGACCACCATCCAGGTTGGCTTCTGTAGTCGTCGCAACCCGACGAAGAGCTCAATGCCTTGGGTGTACGGCACCGCTCCGTCACGATCGTTGTGCATGATCATGAGCGGGGTTTGGACCTTGTCGAGGTGGAACAAGGGTGAGTTCTCGATGTAGCGTAGAGTCGCGTTCCACGGCGTTCCACCGATTCGGCTTTGGCCGCGCTCATATTGGAACTGGCGGACCATTCCGGAGCCGTAGCGGATTCCTCCGTAGGCAGAGAACATGTTCGAGACCGGGGCACCAGCCTCGGCGCATGCGAACATATTGGTTTCCGTAACCAGATAGGCGACTTGGTATCCGCCCCAGCTTTGGCCCTGAATGCCCACCCGTTTCGGATCGATGTAGCCCCGTTCGATGATGCTGTTGCAACCGCTTACAATCGCAGAGACGGCGCTTTCGCCCGGGTATCCGATCTTGTACGGGATGTCTGGAATGAAGATGACGTAGCCTTGGCTCGCAAAGAGGGGGATGTTGACGGTGGAAGCACTGGGTGCCGGGGTTCGGTGCAAGTACAGGCCATCGCTGTCGCGCTCATAGAAGTAAGCGATCATCGGATACTTCTTCGTGTAGTCGAAGTTTTCCGGCTTGATCAACAGGCCGCTGAGTTGCTCACCGTCTCCGCTGCGCCAGGAAACGAGCTCGGATGTGTACCAGTTGTAGTCCTTCTGCTGAGGATTCGTCGCGGTGATCTTCTTCGCATCCGCGAAGGAAGTGTTCGTTAGCCAGAGGTCGGGGTACTCCTGCGCGTCGCCCTGGGTGTAGGTGACGGTGTCGGCGTCCTTGGCCTTTTGGAGTCCGGCGAAGGACTTCGGACCGGCGATGATGCTTTGGATGCGGCCATCCTTCAGGCGGTAGAAGCCGGAGGCTTTCGTTCGGTCGTCAAACCCGGCGAAGACCTCGTCTTCAAGTTTGAAGACGTTAGGAAAGTCGGGGTTGCTGATGGTTCGGGTGTACCGGCGCTGAATCGGGGCGCCGTTTGTGACGTTCTTGGCCGTGGTGGTACCGGAAGTGCTCACCTGCCAATAGTCGAACTTGTCTCGGACGATGACCTCGCTCTCGTTCTTGCTCCAGAGGATTCCGCCAAACGGAGGTTTGAGATCTGGATGATCGTCGTCGAGGTCGAACAGCTTGGTTGGTACCTTCGGCGTGAGGTCCGTAAGGTTTAGCGTTGCAGGGTTCAGGTGAAGAAGCCGTTGAGAGACTTCGTCGAACATCGCGAAGTTGTTGCCGGTTGGGCTTGCTGCGACCGAGGATCGAACCTTCGTTGCTACCTGGCTGGTTTTGCCCGATTGAAGATCGATGATGTAAAGGTCCTCGTAACTGCCGTCCCAGGAAATTTCTGACTGGTAGGGAAGCGGGTCACTGGCGTAAGCGAAGCGACCATCGCGCTTGTTCGTGACGGTCACGTTCCGCAGTTTTTGGTTTTCGAGCTGTCGGATGTTGCCCGAGGTGAAGTCCAGCATGCACTCGTAAGTGCGCGTCTTCTCCGCGGTGGCCTGCAGGAGTTGCATCGGTTGAAGCAGCGGGTCCTTCCAGTTCCAGACATCAAGGCTGACCTTTTCATCTTCGGGGATTTCCTTTTCTTCAACGGGTTTTGGTCCGATGGGGAAGAAGAGGCGGTTGCCGCTTTCGCTCCAGTTGAGGGTCCCGTTTTCGGAGAGTTGGAATCCAGCATCGTTGGTTGGCGCTTGAACGCGGCGCAAATCCGAAGATTTGGCATCGAATGCGTAGAGCGACGGCGCTGGCTTCTTGGCGGCATAGTCGTCGCGGTCGGTGAAGTAGGCCAATCGGGCGCCGGTATTCGAGAGGGTCAATCGGCTGTATCGGCCTAGGCCCGCGGTGACTTTCGTCACTTTGCCAGACGTGAGGTCTCGGAGCTCAACCCGGTCGTTCGCGCCGTCGGCTTCGCTGAATGCCAAGGCAAGGCGCGTGCCGGCTCGGTCCCAAGCAAAACTTGTCGCCCGTTCTACTTGAGTCTCCTTTCCGTCTGAGAGGTTTAGGAGGACATGCAAATCGCCAACCTTGTGGTCAGCTTTCTTCTTGGGTTTGTCGTCCTTTGGGGCATCGGGTTTCGGGGCATCGGCCGCCTTTGGTGCGGCTTTTGCTGGTTCGGGCCGATAGAGAAGAAACTGTGAGCCTTCGGGTGCCATGGACCAGGAGGTCACTTTCTCGATGGTCTTGAGGCTCTCTGCCTTGAGGTTCACCCAGATGAGGTTGTTCTTTGGCAGGTCTTCTGGCTTTGCTTTGGCGGCACGAGCCTTCTTTGTGTCCTCTAGCGCCGGAATCTGGGTTGCCACCAGGTGCTTCGAGTCCTCGGTGAAGCGCCACGTGGAGACGCGAGGAATCGAAATGATTTTGCCGGTGGAGACGTTTCGGATTTCGCCGAGAGCATCGCCTTCTTGAGGTCGATAGACGTAGGCGACCCATTTGCCATCATTACTGATGGAGACGTTCGCGAGCGCCCGCCATGAGTCGTAAACAGAATGGTCGAGAATTTTCTTCTGGGCACTTGCCGCAGAAGTTATGAGAATTGCTGCGCAAAAGAACCAAGCACGCGCCATTCGTTCACCATACCGAAAATAGGCATGGCGGTAGACATCCTAACGCTGGTTCAGGTATCTTCTCATTCCTCTGTCGGGAGACATGAGGTGATTGAGATGGCGAAGATTTGTCAGGTAACAGGTAAGAAGGGAAACACCACGGCTAAGTTCATTCGGAACCGCCACTCCCAAGGCTGGAAGTACAAGGCCCCGCACAAGAACCGAACTCAGGAAGCAAACCTGCAGAACGTTCGGCTCAAGACGCCAACCGGAACCTACCGCCTCACGGTTGCCGCATCGGTCATTAAGTCGCCGATCTTCAACGCCGTTGCATGCGGCCTCAAGCCAATTCCACAGGAATGGCTGAAGAAAGCTTCCTACAACGTTTGATTTCCAGAACAACAAGTTAGATAGAAGGGCAGACCTCGTACGAGGTCTGCCCTTTGTCTTTTGAAAAGCGTGGCGAATTCTATTCGTGCCGGCTCGGTCCGAAAGCGCAATGGGTTACTGGTACCCTTGATCCATGAATTTGGCCGGACTCAAGCAATGGGACGACGACGATTCGCCTAAAGAAGAGTGCGGCGTCATCGGGTTGTACACCCCCGGGCAAGAGGCGGCGCTCACGACGTTCTTCGGCCTCTTTGCTCTGCAGCATCGCGGTCAGGAGAGCGCGGGCATTGCGGTCAGCGATGGAAATCGCGTTCGAATGCACCGGGATATGGGGCTGGTCAGCCAGATTTTTACTCCTGCGATCCTCGAGACTTTGCCCGGTCACATGTCCGTCGGTCACACCCGTTACAGCACGACGGGTTCGAGTTTGCTTCGAAACGCCCAGCCGATCTATTGCCAGTCGATGGTGGGCGAGATCGCCGTTGCGCACAACGGCAACCTGATCAACACCCGCGAACTTCGCGACGAGATGGAAGCAGCCGGCGAGCACTTTGATACCAGCAGCGATAGCGAACTGATTGCCCGCATCCTCGTTGGGGCACTTGCCGAGGGGCCAGAGAAGGCAGTCGCGGAAGTCATGCGGCGCTGCAAAGGTGCTTACAGCGTGACCGTACTTACTCCCAAAATGCTGTTCGGATTCCGCGATCCTGACGGGATTCGACCGCTTTCGGCTGGAACACGTGGAACCGGATTCATGGTCGCTAGCGAGACCTGCGCCTTTGGTCCAGTTGGCGGAACGCCAACCCGAGAACTCGAGCCAGGCGAGATGGTGATTATTGATGCCGAGGGAATGCGATTTGCGCGTGGCGCCGAGAAAGCCAAGGCAAATATGTGCCTGTTCGAGTTCATCTATTTCGCGCGGCCAGACTCCAACATGTACGGTGAACTGCTGTACGACGTCCGAGAGCGGATGGGGCGAAACCTTGCCATCGAGCACCCAGTAGATGCGGACATTATTGTTCCCGTGCCGGACAGCGGAATCCCGGCGGCCTTTGGCTTTTCCAAGCAGAGCGGCATCCCTTTCCAAGAAGGGATGATGAAATCCCGCTACATTCACCGCACCTTTATTCAGCCCGACCAAGCACTCCGAGAACTCGGTGTGCGAATGAAGCTCACTCCACTCATCGAGCACATTCGCGGAAAGAAGATTGTGTTGGTGGATGACTCCATCGTGCGCGGAACGACGACGAAGCAGCTCGTGAAGATGATGTTTGAGTCGGGGGCGGTTGAGGTTCACGTTCGCATCACCGCACCGCCGATCAAGTTCCCGTGCTTCTATGGCATCGACATGGCGAGCAAAGGCGAATTGGCGGCGGCACGAATGAATCTGGAGCAGTTGACGGCTGACCTTGAGGCGACGTCGCTCGGTTATCTGAGCATCGAAGGCGCAGTGGATGCGGTGGGCGAAAATAAGCCCGGATACTGCTTGGCTTGCTTCAACGGAAACTATCCGATTCCGGTGCCCGAGGACATGACCAAGTTGGCTTTTGAGGATCCACCCGAAGTTGGCGAAATGGCGGCGGTCAGCAAAGTTCAGCCGGCGCTGATTGAATAGAGCTATGCAACGGCGATTGGTGCTTCACCTCCCGAACTTGCCGTTGCACGACGTCCTGTTCGAGTCATCGCTCGCCCGAAACTGGGCGGGAGAATCCGAAGTGCGTGCCCTGAACCCATTGCGGGAAGGGGCTACACCGGAGTTGAGTTACCTGGGCCTGCCAACGGAAGTTGTCGTTGAGCCGGGAGTACTTACGGTGGCGGCACTTAAGGCCGAGCCGCCGGCGAGGGCTTGGAACTTCCACTTGAGCCTACTTTCCGACGAGGCAGGCATTGCTCAGCGCTTGCCCTTCAAGCTAACCAGCGACGAAGAAGCGGCCATCAAGGCTAATTTGCCGCGGCTGAACACGAAAACGTTCACATTCTTACCGGGAGAACAACTCGATCACGCGCTTGTGGTGGAAGCGAACTTGGATCTCGGAACGACGCCCGCATCACAGATTGTGGGTGAGTCGTGGGCGTCGAAGTTGCCTGATGGCGATGGCGAGCAGCATCTTCGAGGCTACATTGACGCCGGGCTAAACATGCTGTCGGAGCTTGAATTCAACCGGATTCGACACGAGGAAGGCCAGCCAATTGTAAATCTGGTTTGGCCCTGGGGACATGGGCGGCGCCCCGACCTCCCGAATCTTGCATTCGAGAGGGGTGAGCCGAGCAAAGTACTTACCGACTCATTGCGGATGGATGGTCTTGCGCGGCTGGTTCGGCTGCGTCCGGTTCGCCAGGATTTGGGATCTGGTTTGCCATTTAAGTTTGAGAAAGCGCTTTCCCATTGCGATGGAACGACCACATACCTCGTTCTCGAGACGCCCGGCAAGTTTGCCGTAGATGCCATGTGGGAGGAGGTTGGCTGGTGGTTGCGCGAGCTGGACAACCGGCTGCTGAGTCCGTTGCGTGAGGAGCGGAAGGAGCGTCCGATGGACTTGCTTTTGGTTATAAGCGGGGCAGAGAAAGGTTTGGCGTTTCGGTACCGAACCTATCGCCCGGCAGAAAGTTCGGTTCCGTTTAGCTTGGAATCCGCTCAAGAAGCCAAGCCAATTGATGTTGGCGACCTCGTTCGTAACTTCCTTCGCGAATAGCGCCGGCGACGCAGGTATCCTCTTCTTTTGAATTGACACGCTTCCTCGTACTCAGCGACGGTTCCATTTTCGAAGGTCGCGCCTTAGGGGCGAGCGGGTCTACCGCCGGAGAGGTGGTTTTTAACACCGGGATGACCGGTTACCAGGAAATCCTCACGGACCCCAGCTACGCCGGGCAGATGGTGATTCTCACCTATCCCCTGATCGGAAACTACGGCATCAACGACGACGACCTTGAGTCGGACCGCCTGCAGCCGACTGGCTTGATTGTGAAAGAGGCAGAATCCGCCCCGAGCAACTGGCGCTCGAATCGGAGCCTCGACCAGTTTTTGAAAGAGCGGAATGCGGTGGCCATCCAGGGCATCGACACGCGTGCTCTCACAAAGCAGATTCGGACGGCGGGAGTTACCACCGGAGCGATTGCCGACACCCTCGAAGCCGCGCAGGAAGCGCTTCGACAATCGTCGCGGTACGACGACCTGGACTTTGTTCCGGTTGTGTCCACGCCGTCGCCGTACCGCTGGGGACGATCGGGCAAAGTTTCGATTGACGAGACGGAAGAGTCGGACCGCGTTCGGTTGGCGGTTTTGGACTGCGGTTTGAAGTTCAACATCCTTCGCCGGTTCTATCGAGAAGGCTGCGCGCCGGTGGTGTTCCCGCACTCGACCTCGGCCGAGGAAATTCTGTCCTGGAATCCAGATGGAATCTTGCTGAGTCCCGGACCTGGTGACCCTCAGCGACTTGAGCCAGTGATTGAAACGGTTCGTGAACTTCTGGGCAAGAAGCCGATGTTTGGCATCTGCCTGGGCAACCAACTCCTTTGCCACGCGGTCGGCGGACGGACTTACAAACTCAAGTTTGGCCACCGAGGGAGTAATCACCCAGTGAAAGACTTGCGATCAGGGCGAGTGACTATCACGTCACAGAATCACGGCTACGCGGTCGATCCGCAATCGCTGCACGGAACGGTTGCGAACGTCAGTCAGATTAACTTGAACGACGAGACGGTGGAAGGGATCGAGATTCCTGACGCGAACGCTCGGAGCATTCAGTACCACCCCGAGGCGGCGCCGGGGCCGTGGGATTCGCGACCTTATTTCCGCGAGTTCGTCGAGACAATGCGCCTAGTTCGGGCCTGATCCTTTACAATGTCCGCATGAATCGCATGTGGGCATTGGCTGTGGGAGCCGCACTGTTGACCGGTTGCGGAACGCTCGACGTGCTTGACGCCGAATCGTCGCCGCAAGAGACGGTCAAACCCAAACCCATGGAGAAGAAGTTTGCAATGGAGACGATCAAGTACAAGGGGGATCTCGGGCTTGATCTTTACTTACCGGAGGCACCCAAAGACGCCTTCAAGGTCGCCGCGCCGGAGCTCATTGTCCTGATTCATGGAGGCGGATGGTCCACGGGGAAGCGGACTGATCTGGCTCAGCTTGCAGAGTTCTTTGCAGAGCGGCATTTTGCGGTGGCAACGATTAGCTATCGCCTTTCTCCCGCCGCCTACTGGCCCGCTCCGCTGGAGGACGCTCAGGCCGCGGTGAAGTTTCTGAAGGCGAACGCATCGAAGTACGGCTACTCGACGCGCAGAATCGTTGCTGGCGGCGAGAGTGCCGGCGGACATTTGAGCATGTGGCTCGGCGTGAAAGGGGACGTTCAGATGGTCCTTTCGATTTCTGGCTTGCACGACCTCAGCATAAAGATGACGCCGGAAGGAGAGAGCTACAAGATCGTGCAAAAGGCGCTCGGGCCAAAGTATCCGGCGGGGATCAAAGCATTCAGCCCCCTTAACTTTGTCACCAAGAAGATGTGCCCGACCTTCTTTATCCACGGCTTGAAAGACCCCTGGGTGCCGATCGAGCACTCTCAGGTGGCGGCGCAGAAGTTGCAAAAGCTTGGGGTTCGGACGAAGCTGTCACTTGTTCCTGGCATGGGCCACGGCATCAAACCGGACCTTGACGCCGAGAAATTTGCGTTAGAGGACTTTATTGAGTGGTATCACCAGTAACCCCTAGGTGCCTTTCGTGGACCTTTTTCAACCTTATCGCATAGAAGCTTGATCAAGTAGAGCGCTGCGAAGGAACAAAAGGACGTGTAGGCAAAGTGCTTCGTGTAGAGCGAAACGCTGAAGATATCTTGCGGACGAGAGCCGAGAGCAAACCGCGTCGCGATGCTGGTGAATATAGATAGGAATGCAATCGTGATGGAGACGATGACCAGCTTCTTCTGTGAGCCGTCCGTCGGCTCGTATCGAGTAATCAACAGGCCACAAAGGGCAGCGACGGCCATCGTCAGCATTCTAGGCGAAGTGAAGCCAGCCAAAGCGATTGCACGTCCTGAGATCAGCGGCTCCAGGATAAACGTGCGAAATGCCGTCAGCAAATCAATACTAACCACGGCGAGGCCGATGGCGAGCGCGCGATTCAGTGGGCTTCCCACCGCTTTTTAGTTTCAGCATCCGGATCCCCGAAAAAGAAGTGAAAGTTCGTCCAAGGCGCAGTATTGCCTTGCGCATCGCGGACATTAACCGGGGCGAAACTGCGCTTGATTACGGATCCTTCGTCGGTCACCCGAAGATAGGAGCCAACAAGATCAATGGTTTCTGGATTCGTCGAATGCGGAAAGTCCAGTGGCCAGATGTAATGGCCAACATTTGTGGATCGCTGCTGCTCTTCTTCAAAGTACTTTTGGGTCATTCGAAATGTAGCGATCGAGAAAAAGCTAATTCGATCCTTTGTGCCCCGGCTTCCGGTGTCCATTAAGCGCTGATACGCATTAGAGATGCCGTCCGGAAAGTGGTCCAGTTTGGAGACACACTGCTCTGCCAATACATGCTTGGAGGAAATTAGGGTCTCAAGGGAGTCTGGGTATCTCCCGTTGTTCTCAGAGTAGAGTTGGCTAGCTAAGGCAACTTGATGCAACTTAGCTTTATCTTCGGTGACAGCCGCGCTGCGTTTTCCAGAGCTAAGAGTGGGGAAAAGGATCGTGGCAATGATCAAAATGATGGCGATCACGGATAGGCACTCGACCAAGGTAAAGGCTCGTTGAGCCAGTCGAACACTCCCCTTTCGGTTCGCGAGTTCAGGTTTGAGGATAGGCATAGACACCAGAAACTCTCAGCGCGGCGAACGGAGCCGGAATGCCGCAATTATATATCATCGAAGTCAGGAATCCAAGCCGGGATTTTTCTGTTTCGCTACCCACGTATACTGTAGCCCGATGAAAGTCCTTGTCATCGGCTCTGGGCCAATCGTCATTGGCCAAGCGGCGGAGTTCGATTACGCGGGAACGCAAGCCTGCAAGAGTCTGAAAGAGGAAGGCCACGAGGTGGTCCTCATCAACAGCAACCCGGCCACGATCATGACCGACCCTGGGGTCGCGGATGCGCTCTACATTGAGCCCCTGAATGTCGATTTTTGCGAGCGGGTAATCGCCCGCGAGAAGCCAGATGCGCTGTTGCCTACTCTCGGCGGGCAGACCGGATTGAACCTGGCGACTCAGCTTGAAGACGCCGGGATCCTCGAAAAATACAACGTCAAGGTCCTCGGAACTCCTCTCAGTGCGATTAAGAAGGCAGAGGATCGCGAGAGCTTCCGCAACCTGATGCGCGAGATCAAAGAGCCAGTTCCCGAAAGCTGGATCATCGGCACGGAAGCCGATCTGCGCGCTGTGCTCGATGTCGTTCCTTACCCTTGCATCATTCGCCCGGCATACACGCTGGGTGGAACCGGCGGCGGAATCGCGAACACGCCCGAAGAATTGATGGAGATTGGCCGAAAGGGCCTGAAGCTCTCCATGCGGTCTCAGATCATGGTGGAGCGCTCACTCCTCGGATGGAAGGAGATTGAATACGAGGTGATGCGAGACAAGAACGGAACATGCATCACCGTTTGCAACATGGAGAACTTCGACCCGATGGGTGTCCACACGGGAGACTCCATCGTTGTCGCGCCGAGCCAAACGCTTAGCGATCTTGAATATCACATGATGCGCACGGCATCGCTCAAGATCATCAACGCGCTGGGAATCGAGGGCGGCTGCAACGTTCAGATGGCCCTGAACCCCGAGAGCTTCGACTACTACATCATCGAGGTCAACCCGCGTGTTTCGCGGTCTTCCGCCCTTGCTTCGAAGGCGACCGGCTACCCGATTGCCCGAGTGGCCGCCAAGATTGCCGTTGGCTTGACCCTGGACCAGATTCAGAACCAAGTGACTGGAACCACGGTCGCGGCTTTCGAGCCGGCATTGGACTACTGCGTGGTCAAGATTCCACGCTGGCCGTTCGATAAATTTGCCGGTGGAGATCGAACGCTCTTCACCCAGATGAAGGCCACGGGCGAAGTCATGGCGATTGATCGCTCGTTCGAAGCGGCGTTCATGAAGGCGATTCGCGGTTTGGAAGTGAAGAGCAAAGACCTGCGTCACCCCAAGTTCCAGGGGACGGACGCGATGTCGGACGAGGACTTGCGTTACGCGATAAAGCAGCCGACGGACGAGCGGCTCTGGGCGATTGCCGAAGGCTTGCGACGCGGATGGTCGGTGGATGATGTGAACCGAACTTGCCGAGTGGATAAATGGTTCCTGCGAAAGATTGAGCGATTGTTGGCCATCGAGCAGCGCCTTGTTCGGGCTGGCGAGACCCTCGGCCAAACGGAGCCCATTGCGAGTTTGATCCACGAGGCGTTTATCATCGGATTCCCGTCGCCAACGATTCGGGCCCTGCTCACGCAGAACGTATCAGATGAGCCGTTCCTGGAGCAAGTGCGACAAGAGGTCAAGCGTCAACAGGTGATGCCGGTCTTTAAGATGGTGGACACCTGCGCGGGCGAGTTTGAGTCTCGGACCCCTTACTATTACGGCACCTTTGAGCAAGAGGACGACGCCGTGAGCCCGGCATTGGTATGAGCCTCACCGTGATGCGCCAGCAGTGGCGGCATCTGGCGTTTCTTCATTACGAGTTCGATCCGGCGCAGGTGCAAGCCACCTTGCCGGATGGATTCCGCGTACACACCTTTCAGAACCGGGCGTTCGTCGGACTGGTGCCGTTTCGCATGATGAACGTGCGTCCGATTGGATTACCGGCCGTGCCAAAGCTCAGCCACTTTTTGGAAACCAACGTACGGACGTACGTGATTGCGCCGAATGGCCAGACCGGGGTTTGGTTTTATAGCCTCGATGCCGAGAGCCCAACCGCTTGCCGCATTGCGCGGGCGACCTTCGGCCTGCCGTACTTTCCGGCGAAGATGAGCCTGGTTCGGCGGGGGAACGAGTTTGAGTATCACTGCCAGCGGGGGACGATTTCCTCCAAGGTTGTGGTGAGTACGGCGACCGAATTGCGAACCGCGTCTCCTGACTCGTTGGAAGCGTTCTTGTTAGAGCGATATCGCTTGTTCGCCGTGCGCAAAGGCGTGGTGATGACGGGGCTGGTCCGTCATGAACCGTATACGTTCTCGGACGTCGAGTCGGCTTTGGTAGAGGACGGGTTACTTTCGGCGGCGGGATTTCAGATCGCACCTGGTCAGGCGCCAATGCATGCGGTTTGGTCGCCGGGGGTGGATGTGCAAATTAGCGCGCCAACCAGACTTTCGGCCTAATCGTCGGACAAAATGAGCCATGCGCCTTCTCGCGGCTCTTATTTGTTGTGCAACCGCAACGCTCGCTCTGGCCGATCGGCCGATCACGATTACCGTTCTTCACAACAACGACCTGCATAGTCACCTAGAGCCGGTGAACATCAGCCGAAAGCCGTACGGGGGCTACGCGAGAATGGCCACTCTCGTCAAGAAGTACCGCGCTGAGGACCCGAACCCGATCTTTCTGAACGCGGGGGACATTTTCCAGGGCACGTTGTTCTTTAACGTTTATGAAGGGCTGGCCGACCTGGCCGCGCTGAACGCGATTCGGCCCGATGCAGTGGCGCTTGGTAACCACGAGTTCGACCGTGGGATTCCGCCGATTGCCCGATTTTCGAAGAACGCGGCGTTCCCGGTCCTTTCGGCCAACCTCGATTTTTCGAAAGAGCCGAGCCTGAAGGACGTCGTGAAGCCTTCCACCGTGCTAAAAGTTGGCGGGGAGGAGGTCGGCGTGGTCGGGGCGGTTACCGAGGACCTGAAGGCGATTAGCTCTCCTGGAGACACGGTCTCGCTGAAACCAATTGTAGCGAGCGTGCAGGCGGAGATCGATGCGCTTGTGCAGCGGGGCGTGAACAAGATTGTGTTGCTCACGCATATCGGCTTCGCCGAAGATATCGCGCTGGTGAAGAAGCTGCGGCACGTGGACCTGGTGGTCGGTGGGCACTCTCACTCGCTTGTCGGAGAAGCGACCGCGCCAGGTTTCCCGGCTTCGCGCGGAGACTATCCAACGGCCGTAAAGGACTCGACCGGACGGACGGTATATGTTTTCCAAGCCTGGGAGTGGGGCAAGTTGCTTGGCCGCTTTAAGGCTGATTTCGACGACAAGGGAGAAGTCGTTCGGGTTTATGACGCGAAACCGATTGTCGTGGATGAAACCATCGAAGAAGATCTTGCGGTGAAATCGGTTGTCGACGCGCTGAAGCGACCGATTGCCGATCTCGGAAACCAGCCGGTCGGCGAGACGAAGGGGGAGATTTCGAAGGAACCAACTGCAACCGGCGAAAGCTTGATGGGCAACGTGATTGCTGACTCGATGCTTGAGGCAGCCAAGAAGCAAGGCGCGGTGGCCGCATTTACGAACGCCGGCGGAGTTCGTTCCAGCATCGATGCTGGAACGATTACCTATGGCGAGGCGATCGGCGTTGTGCCATTTAGCAACACGATCGTCCTTCTTGAACTCACCGGACAAGAGATTCTGGATAGCATCCAGTTCGGCGTCGGAAAGGGCGGACGGTTGCTGCCGAGTCGCGGGACTTCCTACAAGGTTGTCGGCGGCAAAGTGGTTGAAGTCAAAGTAGGCGGCGAGATGCTTAATGTCGCGAAGAGCTACACCGTGGCGCTGAACTCGTTCATTGCGAGCGGCGGTGACGGACACGAGGTTCTGAAGAACGCGAAAGGGAAGCGCATCGACACCGGAAATCTCGATATCGACGCGCTGATTGCGTTTCTAAAAGCGAACAATCCGCTGGACCTGAAGCCAGAAGCGCGGATTGTTGAATCGCGTTAGAAGAGGCCTTCGATGCTCAGGTACCGCTCACCGGTGTCGTAGCAGAAGGTGAGGACCGTCGCGCCGTCTGGGATCTCTGCGAGTTTATTGGCGACGGCAACGAGTGATGCGCCGGAGGATGTGCCGATGAAGAGGCCTTCCTCCTTTGCCGCACGCTGGGCGAAGGTGAAGGCGTCCTCTTCTGAGACCTGAATGACGCCGTCAAGCAGGTCAACGTGCAGGTTCGAGGGGATGAAGCCCGCGCCGATGCCTTGGAGCTTGTGCGGAGAGGGCGCGCCGCCGGAGATGACTGGGGACTTTTCGGGTTCGACGGCGAAGACCTTGGTGTTGGGGAATTTCTCCTTCAGAACCTGCGCCACGCCGGTGATGTGGCCGCCGGTGCCGACGCCGGTGATGACGTAATCGACGCCTTCTGGGAAGTCGGCGAGGATTTCTTGGGCGGTGGTTTCGCGGTGGATGGCGATGTTTGCCGGGTTATCGAACTGCATCGGCATCCAGCTGTTCTCGGTGGCTTCGACCAGTTCGCGGGCTTTTGCGATCGCGCCCTTCATGCCTTTTTCGCGCGGGGTGAGCTCGAAGGTCGCACCATAGGCAGCCATCAGGCGGCGGCGCTCGATGCTCATGGACTCGGGCATGACGAGCACAAGGGGGTAGCCCTTGACGGCGGCGACCATGGCGAGGCCGATGCCGGTGTTACCGGAAGTTGGTTCGATGATCGTTCCGCCTGGCTTCAGATCGCCCGACTTTTCGGCGGCTTCGATCATGCTGAGGGCGATTCGGTCTTTGATGCTGCCGCCTGGGTTGGCTCGCTCAAGTTTGATGTAAACGTTGACGCGGGGATCGAAGAGTCGGTTGATCCGAACGTGGGGCGTGCCGCCGATGGTTTCTAAAACTGAGTTTGCTTTCATTGCTGTATGGTTGCGCCGCAATCGGCGAAAGTGAGGATTCTCAAATGAAATACTCCAAATCCCCGTCTTCGATTGACCGCCTGGGGCGAAATTCGGCATCTCGGCCTACGATGTTGAATGGCGGCACGGATTTTGTTACCCAGGCGTTGGCGCCGATGACGCAGTCGTTGCCGATGACGGTCTCGCCTCCGAGCACAGTGGCGTTCGCATAGAGCACCGTGTTGTCGCCGATGGTCGGGTGGCGTTTGACGTCGGCGAGGGCCTTCTGAACCGTGAGCGCACCGAGGGTGACGCCTTGGTATATCTTGACGCCGTTGCCGATGATGGCGGTTTCGCCAATGACGACGCCGGTGCCATGGTCGATGCAGAACGAACGTCCAATGATGGCGCCGGGGTGGATGTCGATGCCGGTTTCGCGGTGCGCTAGCTCGGTTAGCAGGCGCGGGAGGAGCGGGATATCTAGTCCGTGGAGCAGGTGGGCTACGCGGTAGATGGCAATAGCGCGGAAGCCGGGGTAGGCGAGCTTGACTTCGTCGACGCTTTGGGCGGCGGGGTCGCCTTCGGCCATGGCTTTTGCGTCGAACTCGAGTTGCTCGATGAGGTCGGTGAGGCTGCCGAAGAACGCGGACTCGAGCTCGGCTTGGTTGAGCGTGATCTCCAGCGCGCTTTCGACCCGGTTCAGTAGTTCCGAAAAGTCTTCCCTGAGTTGGGAGACCAGCGCCTCGATTTGTGAGACTTCACAGTTGGCTTCTTCCGCGAAGTGTGGAAAAAGCAAAGCCAGCGTTTTTCGCCCGAAATCTTCCACATCCGCCCGAAAGCTGGGCGGGAAGCAGTAGGCCTCGCGTTGATTGACGAGGAAAGAGATCAGATTCTCGCTCACCGGCGTATTTTACGGTTGCTTTTTTGGGGGCCGTAGGGCCTAGCAAGGTTGATTCCGGCTAGGATTTACCGTAACGTAGTGATGTCCATGGTTCCATCCTCGCTTCCGGCCCAGATATCGCATTCTTTGGTATCCGTGCCGGGCGTTGGGCAGATTGCGGTTTCTAAGAGTGGACGTTTTATTGCCACGGCTGATACGTCGCTGGCGATTCACCTTGAGTTTGACGGGAATCGGCTTTGGAGCTCCGGGCTTCGGTCGGAAAGTTGCTTGCTGCGGCCGATTGATCGGATTCGGGGGCTCGCTTTTTCTGACGATGACGAGCTGCTGATTGCGGCAATCAATGATTCCGTGGTCGCTTTCTCGATTGCCTCGGCGAAGGCGGTTTGGTCTTATACGCCGCCGCGGTCGTTTGGCTTTTTGGTCGTTTCGCCGCTTTCGGTTTCGGCCGGTGAAGGTCGGATTGCGGCTAGTTTCGACAACGGCAGCGTGGTGCAGTGGACCAGCGATGGCCGGATCGCGGTGATTTGGCATGCGAACGATGCGCCGCGGCAGTTGAAGATTGCGCGGGACGAGATCGTCGGGACGGACAGTTTTAGCCTGACCCGATGGTCGATGCACGCGAAGGTTCGGCGGGCCCGGATTCGGATGCCGGAGCGGATTTATGGCTTCGATGCTTCCGAGTCGCACCCCTATGCCGTGACACGGTCTTTGCACTACGCCCACGTTTGGAACCTTGAGACCGGCAAGGCGGAGGCGAAGGTGGAAGTTGGCACCGGTTTGCCTTTGGTGCAGTGCCATCCTACGGAAGCGGCCTTTGTGATTGCCGACCGGGACCAGGTGGTGGCGCACCGGTATTCGGGTGAAGAGATCGCTCGGTTTGACCTTTTTGGCGAGCGGCCGCTCACGATGAAATTTACGCCCGACGGGGCTCAGCTGCTGGTCGGATCGGCAGGTTCGAAGCTGTTGAGGCTCCCTTGGTCGCCCGCGGTCGGGTAATCTCTTCCATCACGCGCTCGTAGCTCAGTGGATAGAGCATCAGCTTGCGGAGCTGGGGGTCGGAGGTTCGAGTCCTCTCGAGCGCGCCATTTTCTGAGTGTCCATACCGGACACATGGGTAACAAATCGTTCCGGACACATAGGTTACACCTTGAATGCCCCGAAGGGGTTGTCTAGCGGTTGAAGGCACTTTTCGTCTAGGTCGATGTAGCCGAGGTCGTAGTCCATGAAGGACAGGAGCCAGGTG
>CAMCWC010000025.1 GCA_945882415.1 Chthonomonas calidirosea | reverse complement strand
CTGCTCCGGATGCAGAGCATGATGCCCCTGAACTCACCTGGGCATGGTGGGGCGCAAATGACGCCGCATCTCGCTTTCAACACGGCCGCTTCCTTTATGTCCAACACGAACTGGCAGTCGTACTCTCCGGAGTTGGCAATAACGATGTTCAGCAACATGGTCGCGCTTGCGATTCACAACTGGGCGTCTGCCGCGGTTGGCATGGCCATTGCGGTGGCATTCATTCGCGGCTTATCCAGTCGGTCAGCAGATGGACTTGGCAACTTCTGGGCCGATACGGTTCGCGCGACGGTTTACATTCTGCTGCCGCTCGCGTTTATCGGAGCGTTGGTGTTTGTCGCTTCCGGCGTTCCGCAGAACTTCCTTGCTCCGCAGGTTGTCGGCACTATCGAAGGAGCGAAGCAGACGATCCAGATGGGTCCGATTGCTTCGCAAGAGATCATCAAGCACCTTGGTACTAATGGCGGTGGATTCTTCAACACGAACTCCGCGCACCCGTTTGAGAACCCGACTCCCTGGAGCGACCTCTTCACGAAGATTCTGATCTTCCTCATCCCGGCTGGACTGACCTACACATTTGGTCGTATGGTTGGCAACGTTCGTCAGGGCTGGGCGATTTTTGGTGCTATGGCGTTCTTGTTCCTCGTCGGTGCCTTCGTCGGAACTTTCGCGGAGGAACAGGGCAATCCGGCGTTCGCGAAGTATGGCGTTGAACTCACCAACATGGAAGGCAAGGAAGCTCGCTTCGGCATTGCTGCCTCCACGCTGTTCGCCTCCATTACAACGGGTGCGAGCTGTGGTGCGGTGAACTCGATGCACGATTCCTTCCTGCCCGTCGCGGGCTTGGTGCCGACGTTTAACATGCTCACTGGCGAAGTGATCTTCGGCGGAGTCGGTGCCGGACTATACGGCATGCTGATTTTCGCGATCCTTTCCGTGTTCATCGCTGGCCTCATGGTCGGTCGCACGCCGGAATACCTCGGAAAGAAGGTGGGCCGGTTTGAGGTTCAGATGGCGATGGTGACGGTTTTGGTTCTAGCGGCAAGCACGCTCGGATTCACCGCGGTGGCCAGCGTTCTAGATCTTCCAAAGGAAGGCGCCGCGGCGGCAATCAACACTTTCCCCGGCTCGGCATACGGCGGCAGTGACTCAGCCTACGGCCCAATGACGGGCAACTTGAACAACGGCGGAGCTCACGGCTTTACCGAGATGTTTTACGCCTTCACTTCGGCTACGGCCAACAACGGATCGGCCTGCGCGGGAATCACCGCTAACACGCCGATCTACAACACCTTGTTGGGCATCGCGATGATCGTGGGACGATTCTTTGTGATCATCCCGGTTCTGGCGATTGCCGGCCACATGAGCCGCAAGAAGATTACGCCGACCTCTAGCGGAACTTTGCCGACGGACTCGTTGACGTTTGCCGGACTTTTGGTGGGCATCGTCGTGATCGTTGGAGCATTGACCTACTTTCCGGCGCTTGCGCTTGGACCAGCGGTCGAGCACTTGCAAATGACAGGTGCGAAATAACATGGAACGAAAAGGATCCCTCTTTCAAGCGTCCTTGGTGCGACGCGCCATTCGGGATGCATTTGCGAAACTTGACCCGCGCTTGGTGGCCAAGAACCCGGTTATGTTCGTAGTTCTGATCGGAAGCGTAGTGTCTTCGCTGTTCTTCTTCCGAGACCTTATCTTCCGTCCTTCGGAAGCTCTGTTTACGGGGCAGTTGACCTTATGGCTTTGGTTTACGGTGCTGTTTAGCAACTTCGCCGAAGCGATGGCCGAGGGGCGAGGAAAGGCGCAAGCCGATACGCTCCGAAAGGCGCGAACGACGATGATGGCGCGGCGGCTCAGTGCGGACGGCACGGAGGAATTTGTGGCGGCTCCCCTTCTGCTGAAGGGAGATCGCGTGATCTGTGAAGCCGGTGATGCCATTCCGGCTGATGGCGAAGTCATCGAAGGCATTGCCAGCGTTGACGAGAGCGCGATCACGGGCGAATCGGCGCCGGTGATTCGCGAATCCGGCGGAGACCGAAGCGCGGTTACCGGCGGCACGAAGGTGCTAAGCGATCAGATCATCATTCGCGTAACCCAAGACCCGGGCAACTCGTTCTTGGACCGCATGATTTCGTTGGTCGAAGGAGCGAGGCGACAGAAAACGCCAAACGAAATCGCATTGTCGATTCTGCTGAGTGGTTTGACGTTGGTCTTCCTGTTCGCGACGATCACCCTGCTACCTTTCGCGCAGTTCGCGGTGAATCAGGCCGGCAAGGGCGACGTGCCAACCGTTCCGGTGCTGGTGGCGCTGTTGGTTTGCTTGATCCCAACGACCATCGGCGGGCTGCTAAGCGCGATTGGGATTGCGGGGATGGACCGCGTCATGCAGCACAACGTGCTTGCGATGTCTGGAAAGGCCGTGGAAGCGGCGGGTGACATCAACACTCTCCTTCTCGACAAAACGGGCACGATCACCCTCGGTAATCGCCAAGCTAGCGCGTTCCATCCCGCCCCCGGCGTGACGGAACAAGAACTCGCCGAAGCAGCTCAACTCTCATCACTGGCTGATGAGACGCCCGAAGGCCGAAGCATCGTTGTTTTGGCCAAAGAGAAGTTCAGCATTCGGGAGCACGACATGACCGCCATGAAGGCGGAGTTTGTCGAGTTTACGGCGCAAACCCGAATGAGCGGCATCGACTTCGATCAGCGCCAGATTCGCAAGGGCGCGGCCGATTCGGTTCGAAAGTTCGTTGAGAGCCTTGGCGGCACTGTTCCAGCGGTTGTATTGCAGACCTCCGAGCGGGTGGCCCGCGAGGGTTCGACGCCATTGGTCGTGACCGATGGACCTCGAGTTCTGGGCGTCGTCCAACTCAAGGATATCGTTAAGGGCGGAATGAAGCAGCGGTTTGCGCAGCTTCGCGAGATGGGCATCAAGACGGTGATGATCACCGGCGACAACCCGCTTACGGCCGCGTCGATTGCGGCAGAGGCTGGAGTCGATGATTTCATGGCCGAAGCGACGCCGGAGATGAAGCTCGCCTATATTCGCCAAGAGCAGCAGGGTGGACGGCTGGTTGCAATGACCGGCGACGGCACGAACGATGCTCCCGCGCTGGCACAAGCAGACGTAGGCGTCGCCATGAACACCGGAACCCAGGCCGCGAAAGAGGCCGGGAACATGGTGGACTTGGACAGCAACCCAACCAAGTTGATCGAGGTGGTGGAAATCGGCAAGCAGTTGCTGATGACCCGCGGTGCGCTAACGACCTTTAGTATTGCTAACGACGTTGCGAAGTACTTCGCGATCATTCCGGCGATGTTCATCGTGACCTATCCGGAACTGCAGCGATTGAACTTCCTGACGAACTCGAAGTCGGCGGTTTTGGCGGCGGTGATCTTTAATGCGCTCATCATCATTGCGCTGATTCCTTTGGCCCTTCGCGGCGTTCCGTACCAGCCGATGAACGCGGCCAAGGTGCTTCAGCGCAACCTGCTCATCTATGGCGTGTTCGGCATTCTGATGCCGTTCCCGTTCATCTGGCTCATTGACAAGATTCTTGTCCTGTTGAGGCTCGCATGAAATTGATTCGACCAGCAATCGCGCTGACCCTTGTATTCGTTGTTCTCACCGGCCTGCTGTTCCCAGCGGCGATATGGGGAGTGTCTCAAGCGGCGTTTCCACACCAAGCAAACGGCTCTATGGTCGTGAAAGACGGCAAAGTAGTCGGATCGGAGTTGATTGGCCAGACGTTTGCTGGGCCGACGTTCTTCCACCCACGCCCATCTGCTGCCGGGTCCGGCTACGACGCATCGAATTCTAGCGGAACCAACTTGGGGCCGACAAACCCTAAACTACTTGAAGGAGCAGACGGATTCGACGGAGTCAAGCAGCTTGCCATGGCATACCGCCGGGACAATGGACTTGCCGAGGACGTAAAGATTCCGGCGGACGCCGTGACTCGGTCTGCGTCGGGGCTTGATCCGCACATCTCGCCTCGCAACGCGGGGTTACAGGCGATTCGCGTGGCGAAAGCGCGAGGCGTTTCTCTCGATAGCATTCAGAAACTTGTTTCTGAATGCACGGAAGCACCGTTGCTAGGCGTGTTCGGCGAAAGTCGCGTGCACGTTTTGCGACTAAATCTCAAGCTGAGCGAAAAGTGAAATTTGTCTCCGGGGACCAGTGATCCCCGGAGAGGCCGTTTACTCGCCGACCGGCTCTATCAAGCTCGACAAGGTAGTTCCGTTGTACGTGACCCGGATTCGGCTGGTGCCGAATTGAATTGCCTGCGCCTGGGCCAAGGTGATGCTCAGATTGCTGGTCGCTAGAGTCGCGCCCGGTCTTGAGGCGACATACTGGACGGTCACGGCGCCGGACGCACTGTAGAAAACTTGGCTCGTACCGCCGACGACCTTTGTCTGACCGGCGGAAAATCGATTTGCGGTGGTTTCGACTTGACTCGATTCTCGGATGTGTAAGTCTTCGCCCGCTCCGCCGTACACTCCGGTGAAGTTGAGTGGCCCAACCACTTGATAGCTCTGTTCGTTGTCATTATCGCAGTTACCGCCACAGGCGAGGACGGAAAGGACGGCGCAAGCCATGAGGGTGTTCTGTATCATTGAGGAACGGAATGGCAATTTCATGGAATCTCCAAGGAGAGAGTAAGTCTTTGGCATGGAGATGTCAACTAGCCGCATTCTGAGCCATTTTTCTCGCATGCTCGTATACGAGTTATGTTTGCTCTTTTCGTCGCCCAAACTGCTCTCGATGCAAAAGTCACCGACCTGAAAGACGGTTTCGTGAAGGTCGTCACTCCAGCCTATTCACTTGAGGTTCCCAAAGGGTGGGAAGTTTCGAAGGAGACACCGTTCGGCCAGCGTGAGTTCGACGGTCCGAAAGGAAAGATGACGGCAATGACGGCAAATGCGGGTCCAAAGCCAGATTGGGACCAGCTCTACAAGACGTCGATGTTCTTCATCATGCGAGAGAAAAAGGGAACAGCCACACCCTACAAACTCGGGAAAACGGACCAGGGCTATAACACCTGCAGCTTCACCATCAGCGATGAGAGCGGGTTTGCGGATCGACGCTATGTGTTGCTCCACAGTCCGAAGGGGCCGGTCTTGGCGCTGAGCGTGAAGATTCCGAGCAAGACCGAAGAAAAGCAGCTTCAGGCCGCTTTCGATCGAATGGTAAAGACCGCTCGATTTGCTAGTAACTAAGAATCTCTAACCCGGGCACGCGCTCAAACTCTCTCACGTTTCGAGTGAGGATTGGTAAGCCGTGCTCAAGACAGGTAGCGGCAATCCAAAGGTCATTCGGGCCGATCAGTTTGCCGCTGCGCTTGAGTCGGTTCCAGATGCGGGCGTATAGTTGCAGCGTGTCGGATGTCACTGGCTTGACCGCGAACTCGGCAAGGACACGCATGCCTTGTTCTGGGATGGCATCGAAGCCGATGAGGAATTCCGCTGCCGCTACAAAACTGAGCTCTAACTGTACGTCTGGATACCGGTCTTGCAATCGTTCTGCAGCGGCGTTTTGCCTTTGAAGATCGATGAGAACGCAGGTGTCCGCAATTGCTCTATCCATAGCTTTCGCCTCTAGAATTACTCGGCCCAAGCGTCTCGAGCCGGTGCTCCAGACTCTCTCGCTTCTTCGATTTTTGCGACGTCCTCGTCGGTTAGGATTCCGCTCTTCAGCTCACCGGCATCGTAAAGGGCTCGAATTTCGCGCACCGTTCTTGCCCGTTTTGGAACGGTTCTGCGGATGACCTCCGAGAAGGACTCCGACGGACTGACCTTGAGCTCTTTAAGCAGCTCGTAAACATCGACCTCAATAGAAATGGTTTTGGTTGCCATGCATGAATCATACACGAAAGCTCCAGGTTTTTCAACCTCGTACCTAAAGTCCCCGGTATAATTTCAGTCGTTCTTGAAAACTTATGGACCAGTCAAAAATCGACCAGTCTAATATGGATCAGTCCCGGATCCGAAACTTCTGCATCATCGCGCACATCGACCACGGCAAATCTACGCTCGCCGACCGGTTGATTGAGCGATGCGGTGCCATTCGCGGGACAGCTCAAGAACAGATGCTCGACAGCATGGACATCGAGCGCGAGCGCGGCATCACGATCAAGATGGCGGCGGTCCGTTTGCTCTACAAGGCCAAAGACGGAATCACCTACCAGCTGAACTTGATTGACACGCCGGGTCACGTCGATTTTACGTACGAAGTCTCGCGTGCGCTTGCTGCGTGCGAGGGCGCACTCTTGGTGGTGGATGCCAGCCAGGGTGTGGAGGCGCAGACCATCGCTAATGCAAGCATGGCGATGAACCAGAACCTCGAGATCATTCCGGTGATCAATAAGATTGACCTTCCGCATGCCGACATCGAGCGAGCACGAGAAGAAATCGAAAGCGCGGTAGCGATTGATGCCACTGACGCGATTCCATGTTCCGCGAAAGCCGGCATCGGGATCGACGAGATTCTAGAAGCCGTCGTCGCCCGTGTGCCCCAGCCGAAAGGCGATCCTTCCGCTCCGCTTCGCGCGTTGATTTACGACTCTCACTTCGATGCCTACCAGGGCGCAGTTGCTTACATTCGAATTACCGATGGCAGCGTTAAGAAGGGAGACAAGATTCAGATGATGGCGACGGGATCGAAGTTTGATATCGATTCCACCGGGCACTTTGGTCCCGCGCTTACGGTGGACGATGGTTTGGCGTGTGGGGAAGTTGGCTTTTTGACCGCGGCCATGAAGAGCATCGGCGACGCCCGCGTTGGTGACACGGTAACTAACGCGGTGGAACCGGCGACCGACGCCTTGCCCGGCTATCGTCAAGCCCTCAGCATGGTCTTCTGTGGCTTGTATCCAAGCGACGGCGATCAGTACGAGGACCTTCGCGATGCGATCGATAAGTTGCGATTGAACGATGCGGCTTTGCAATTTGAACCTGAAACCTCCGCTGCCTTGGGCTTCGGATTCCGGTGCGGATTCCTTGGCTTGCTCCACATGGAAATTGCCCGAGAGCGGCTTGAGCGTGAGTTTGGCCTCGACCTCATCCTCACGGCGCCATCGGTGGACTACCGATTGACGATGAAGAGCCAGGAGATTTTGCAAATCTCGAACCCCGCAGAATGGCCGGATCCAAACCTCATCGAGATGGTGGAAGAGCCCACGGTCACGGCGACGATCATGGTGCCGAACGATTACGTCGGTGCAGTAATGACTCTTTGCCAAGAGCGAAGAGGCACTTACGTTCGAACGGAATATCCGACCCCGCAGCGGGTGATCTTGCACTACGTGCTTCCGCTGGGCGAAATCCTGCTGGACTTCTTCGACAAGCTCAAGAGCTCGACTCGTGGCTACGCTTCTTTCGACTACGATCTCAGCGAGTACGTCCAAAGCAGCTTGGTGAAGGTAGACATCCTGCTAAACGGCGATCCGGTCGACGCGCTTTCGTTTATCGTACACAAGGAGTTTGCCTACAACCGTGGCCGGGGAATGGTCGAACGACTGAAGGAGGTCGTTCCGCGCCAGCAATACGAAGTCCGCGTTCAGGCCGCGATTGGCGCGAAGGTTATCTCCGCCGACACCATCAAGCCGTTCCGAAAGAACGTCATTGCCAAGTGCTACGGCGGCGACATCACCCGAAAGCGCAAGCTGCTTGAGAAGCAAAAGGAAGGCAAGAAGCGAATGAAGCAGATCGGAAGTATCGAACTGCCTCAGGAAGCCTTCCTCAGCGTGCTCAGGGTTGCGGACTAAGCTCGACAACGAGCCGAACCGAGCCAAGCTGGATTTCGTCATCTGGCCGGACCAGCGTTCGCATGTTTGGAACGAGCTTGGCTCCGCTCAAAACGGTGCCGTTTGAGCTACCCGTATCGGTGATGTAAACCCCGTCATCGGCGAGTTCGATGGTGCCGTGCTTTCCGCTGACATACGGATCGGGGATGCAGAGGTCGTTGTCCGACTTTCGACCGAAGGTGTTGATGCCCTGCTTCAGCGGCAGGTCGTAGTCGCCGCCTTTGAGTCGGCCTGGGGTGACGTCTTTCTTGGGTGCGGCCGTGATGGCAGCGGTTTTGTTGCTGGCGAAAACTTGAGTGGTGTTGCCGCCCTTTGCTCCCGGTAGCTGGAGTTGAAGTTCCAACCCGCCGAAGCTGAGCTTCTCTCCGCCTGTGAGCGTTTGCGATTGTCCGGCAGCGAGAGCGGTGCCGTTGACTTTGGTGCCGTTCGTCGAGCCGAGGTCTTCGATGGACAGCTTTTCACTGGCGTCATATGTGATTTGTGCGTGGCGGCGAGAGACGCGGGCGTCGGGGAGCTGAATATCGGCTTCGCGGCCGACCACGTTGGTTCCGGGACGGATGAGGTGCTCCCGGCCGTTGCTATCGATCAGCATCGGCAACTGAATGGCCGGGGCTCCAAAGGCGTCGCCGGGAAGCGCGCGGTCGAAGATGAGGCCGCATTCGACGCAGAACATCACGCCGGTAGGGTTGAACGTCTTGCAGACTGGGCACTGGACCGGCTTGATGGTCTGGGTCGCGTTCAGGCTCGGAGCCGAACCCATCATCGTCTTGTTTGGATCAGCGACCGGCGGTGCGCCCATCTGGGTGCGGTTCAGGTCTCCGGAAAGGATCTGGGTGCGGTTTAGGTCGGCCATGCGCTCTCAACATTGGACGGCTTCGGCCGCCTCATTCGTTTTACTCGGAATCGCGAAGCGGCATTAAGTCGTTTGAGCCAGCCATTCCATGATTTGTTTCTCTAGGGCTGGATTGGGTTCTGAAGTGGCAATCGCTACATCCGCCCAGCACATTAGATCGCTCAGAGTCTTGGTTTCGAGGAACGTATCAAGCAACCCAGATCTCCACAACGCGTCGACCGCTTCTATGGGACTTTGACCGGCCAGAAGTTCTCTTTGGATATAGATTCTCGCAAGCTCTTCAGCTGGACTTGGGGTCGTGATGAATCCCAGTTTTGAAATCAGATCCGAGAGAATTGGCTGGGAAGTTTCCCAGTTCTGGTCATCGGCGATGGCAAGGTCCAGTATTTCAGGATCGCTGTGTCCCCTTAGGAGCAACTCGTCTGCCAGTTCCCGGACCATCTCGCGGTCGCCGATGTTGAGCCGAACCATCAGACATAGCTCATAGAAGTGCTCTTGGGTCACGGGAAAAGCATACGCTAGTCTTGACTTTTTTAGGGCATACCGGGACAATAGAGCTTCGTCATGAACCGCTACGCCGCCACCGCTTCTTGGTAGTCAATCCGGACTCGATCTTCGAGTTTCGGCGGTGTTCTTATTCTGGCCCTTCTGGCCACGTTCATGATGCGCAATTTAACCCAGCTAATCAATAACTGCTTGTCATCGTATCCGACACTTATTCCGTATAAGCTCAGTCAGGAAATTCACGACTACTTTCAAGGGTTCTATATTCTAGAATCCGACGATTCAGACTTTGATCTCCACGAATTTGTGCTTGCGGGTAAGGCGTTTGCTTCACCTGCGGCAGAAATGCATACTGTCGTTTTGGCTAACTGGACCGACGAAGATTCACCCGTGTGGTCTTCTTCCCCGGTTGGACTATTCGACGTCACTTGGCGGGGGCAGAGTCTTAGAGTTCTCCTTGTCCTCTATGGAGAGTATCAAACCCGACGCGTCATCATTGCGGAGAACGCAAAGCTCGCACACGACTTCTTCTACGAAGTGTGTTTGCTCGGCTATACCGCTCGGGCCGAAATCTTGGTCCATTCAAATGGAGTTTTTGCTACCGACGAAAAACTTTACGAGCAGATTCGATTATCTAGACTCGACGATTTGACGTTGAGTGTAGAAATGCGAAACGAGATTGAGGAGAATATTCTCAACTTCTTTACGTCCGAAGATGTGTACAACCGATACAAGGTGCCCTGGAAGCGGGGCGTGTTGCTAACGGGTCCTCCCGGAAACGGCAAGACGCAAACGATTAAGGCAGTTATCGCACAAACGAAGCTGCCCGGTATCTACGTTCGAAACTTTCAGTCCCAGCGGCAAACAGCTTCGGTAGGAATTTCTAAGGTATTTAAACGAGCCCGGGAACTTGCGCCATGTATCTTGGTCATGGAAGATTTGGACAGCCTGATTGATCGGTCTTGTTTATCCTTCTTGCTAAACGAGTTAGATGGGTTTTCCGAGAACCGGGGTGTTTTGATCCTTGCAACTTCGAACTACCCAGAAAAGCTGGACCCAGCCCTTACTGAACGCCCCAGTCGGTTTGATCGAAAGATCAAGTTTGATCTGCCTGGTCCCGAGGAACGGTTCGAGTTTCTTCGCACTCGATCGGCTTTGCATCCAGAGGAAATGGCACTCGATGATCGAGAGTTGTTCGAAATCGCCCAGCTAACGGAAGGATTTACGTTCGCCTATCTCAAAGAGCTCGACCTATCGGCAACGATGCGGTTTAGCCGTGCACCGATGGAATCGGCGTTCGGGCAGTGTTTACGGGAACTCGTTAAGCCACTGAAGTCGCAGATGAAAACGGACCAGAAGATCCCCGCTGCTACTACCAACGTCGACTGAAAGAAAACTGGGTTGCAAGGAAATACTTGCAACCCAATTCTCAGCGATTAACCTACGCTGCCTTCGAGACTTACGCCCAGAAGCTTCTGCGCTTCGACCGCGAACTCCATTGGCAGTTCTCGGAAGACTTCCTTGCAGAAACCGCTAACGATCATGTTCACCGCGTCCTCAGTTGGGATCCCGCGCTGGTTACAGTAGAAGATTTGGTCGTACCCAATCTTCGAAGTTGAAGCTTCGTGTTCAACGGTTGCGGTTGGGTTCTTCACCTCAATATAGGGGAAGGTGTGAGCGCCGCATCGGTCGCCCATGAGCATCGAGTCGCACTGGGAGTAGTTTCGTGCTCCTTCCGCACCTGGGTTGATCTTCACCAAGCCACGGTACGTGTTTTGACCATTCCCGGCCGAGATGCCCTTCGATACGATCGTCGACTTCGTCCGTTTGCCGATGTGGATCATCTTGGTGCCGGTGTCGGCCTGTTGCTTACCGGCAGTGAGAGCAACGCTGTAGAACTCGCCCAAACTATCGTCTCCCTGCAAAATGACGCTTGGGTACTTCCAAGTGATCGCGGAGCCAGTTTCCACCTGAGTCCAGGTGACCTTGCTTCGCTTGCCAATGGCGCGAGCGCGCTTGGTGACGAAGTTGTAGATTCCACCAACACCGGTCTTCGGGTCTCCTGGGTACCAGTTCTGCACCGTGCTGTACTTGATCGTCGAATCGTCGCCGACTGCGACCAGTTCCACGACGGCTGCGTGAAGCTGATTCTCGTCTCGCTGAGGAGCCGTGCAACCTTCGAGGTAGCTGACGTAAGCGCCTTCTTCTGCAACAATCAGCGTCCGCTCAAACTGGCCGGTGTTTTCGGCGTTGATGCGGAAGTAAGTCGAGAGCTCCATCGGGCACCGAACGCCTTTGGGGATGTAAACAAATGAGCCATCTGAGAAGACCGCCGAGTTGAGCGTCGCGTAGTAGTTATCGCTGTATGGCACAACGCTGCCGAGATACTTCTGCACCAGCTCTGGGTGCTCCTTGACCGCCTCGCTGATGCTGCAGAAGATTACGCCGTGCTTTCGGAGCTCTTCTTTGAAGGTGGTGACGACGGAGACGGAGTCGAAGACGGCATCAACTGCAACGTTTCCAGACATCCGGGCTAGAGATTCGGCTGGAGTTGGAGCGGCGCCCTTAACGTTGAGCAGAACCTTTTGCTCTTCAACAGGAATGCCGAGCTTGCGGAATGTTTCGAGAAGCTGCGGATCGGCGTCTTCGAGCGAGTCCAGTACCGGCTTCAGCTTCGGCGCGGAGTAGTAGCTGATCGCTTGAAGGTCAGTCTCGGTGTAGCTGACATTTGGCCACTTCGGTGCCCGCATCGTCTTGAAGTGCTCATACGCCTTCAGTCGCCAGGCGAGGAGCCACTCGGGCTCGTCTTTGATGGCTGAAAGTCGTCGGATGACGTCTTCGTTCAAGCCGGGTTCGAAAGTATCGCTTTCGATGTCCGTGCTCCAACCGTGCTCATATTCTCGGTTGGCAAATTGTTCAAGAAGGGCCGTGCTTTCGTCGAGTACTTGTTCGCTCATATAAGTTTCCAGAAGCACCCACCCGGGAGACCCGGCATCGTGCGTCCTGATTCCTTTCTACGTACAGTTTGACAGACTCGGCGGGGTGATCTAGCCATTCTTTTTCGGAAAACTCCAAGCCCATAATTCAGCATGAGACTGACTACCCGACGAGAAGTTTATCGAAACAAGTGGCTAACCCTCTTCGAGGATCAGATCGAAAGGTCGAACGGTGCGGCGGGAATCTATGCTTGGATCGACAAGCCGCCGTTTGCCGTCGTCATCCCTTTTGATGGCACGCATGTGACGATGATTCGACAGTTTCGATATCCGAATCAGCGGTGGTCGTGGGAGTTCCCGAGCGGCGCGGTGGAAGGAAAGCCGGAGCTTACGGCGGAGGAAATCGCTCGCCAAGAATTGCGCGAAGAAACCGGGCTGTTGGCGGGGCGGATGACGGCTTTAGGAAAGCTCGCGGTTGCGCCTGGGTTTAGCAACCAAGAGTTCACCGTCTTCCTCGCCGAGGACTTGGAGCAGACTGCGGTTGAACTCGAAGAAGAGGAAGCTGACTTGACGCTTGGATCCTTCACCCGAGAGCAAGTGCACCGAATGTGTCTTTCGGGAGAAATTACCGACTCGCCCACCGTTACGGCAATGTATTTCTGGCAGAACTCTTGACCTCTGGACTAAGAAGCTACAATACTATTGGCTAGGCCACGTGAGTCTGAAATGAAACCAGTACCCGTTTACTCAAAGATCAAGCAGGAACTCAAGGATCTCATGGATCAAGGGATGTATGAGGCGGGAGACAAATTTCTGACCGAGAGAGACGTTGCCGCCAAGTTCAGTACCAGTAGAATTACGGCAAATAAGGTTCTCAGCGCGCTCGTTGCCGAAGGCGTACTAGAGTATCGGCTCGGAGTGGGCACGTTCGTTCGACCACGGACCATCGACTACGACCTGAAATCGCTGACAAGTTTTACTGCCCAGTGCCTCCGGGCTGGAAAGGAGCCGGGGACCGTTGTTTTGGAATTTACGTCCGGCAAGGCCACCGAGTTCAGTGCAGACGTCATTGAGAACTTACACTGCGGAAAATTAGATCGAATCTACCGAATGGTTCGAGTTCGCACCGCCGATGGAGTTCCGGTGATCTACGAAGAGCGCTTCTTGCTCGCCGGATTTTGCCCAGGATTGAAGTTTCAGGACGTCAACGGCTCACTTTTCAGCACGCTAGAAGAAAGGTTCGGATTCTCGTTGTACGGTTCTGAGGAGATGATCACAGCCGTGGTCGCCCCTTCAGACGTGGCTAAGGCACTGGAAATGACAGAGCCGTCAGCGGTGCTGGAAGTGAAGGCGGTTGGGTTTATCGATGCGGAAACGCGTCTTTGGTACGAAGTCACGCGGTACCACCCCGAGCACTACGCCTTTTTTAACTGGCTCGGTCCGCTGCGCCGCACCCAGCCTGCCGAAGGGGCACTTCGGTAACGCGCTTCGCCATCATCCAAGTTAAACTTGGTCGACGGCCCTGCCCTCGGCACCTGCAAGGAAAGACCCAATGTGGAATTACTCTGACATCGCGAAAATGATCGATCACTCGTTGCTGAACCCAACGCTTACCTACTCAGACTTGGTCGCGGGTTGCCGACAGGCGGTCGCCTACGATGTAGCGAGCGTTTGCATCATGCCGTACGCCGTCTCGCTTTGCAGCGAAATCCTGCAGGAGTCGGAAGTCAAAGTCAGCACCACGATCGGTTTCCCGCACGGCGGACATACCGCGGCTGCCAAAGCCTTCGAAGCGAATCGCGCGATCGATGACGGCGCGCAAGAACTCGATATGGTTGTAAACGTCAGTCGAGTGAAGAGTGCGCAGTGGGTGGATGTGCAAGACGACATTCGCGCCGTGATAGATGTCGCCCACGGCCGGAGCCAGAAGGTCAAAGTGATCTTTGAGAATGCCTACCTCACCGATGACGAGAAGATCCGGCTTTGTGAGATTTGCGGTGAGTTGAATGCAGACTGGGTGAAGACGAGCACCGGCTACGCCCCGACCGGTGCCACCCTCGAGGACCTGGTGCTCATGCGTAAGCACAGTCCCGAACATGTCCAAGTAAAGGCAGCCGGAGGAGTCCGTGACCTCGATCGAATCCTTGAAGTGCGCGCGATCGGGGTGACCCGAGTCGGCGCGAGCGCAACGGCGAAAATGCTCGACGAGGCGCGCGCACGATTGGGTCTAGAACCGATTGAAGCTAAGGCGTCGGAAGTTGCGGGCTACTAGGCTTACGCCAAAGGAACGCGAATCCAACAATCCCCATAAACGTGCTGGCCGCAATGGTGGCCAGCTTTGCAGAATTGTGTGCTTCTGGATCCTTGAAAGCCAGCTCAGCCACAAACAGGCTCATCGTAAATCCAATTCCGCAAAGAATGCCAACCCCCGCGATGTGGCGCATGGTAATTCCGTCGGGCAGCCCGGCAATCTTGGTTCGTACCGCTAACCAACTTGCACCGAGAATGCCTACCGGCTTTCCGACGATCAATCCGGCCAAAACGCCGATGCTTACGGGACCTCCGAGACCAGCGCCGCCGGTAAGGAGTACGCCGGCATTCGCCAAAGCGAAGACGGGGACCACAATGTAAGTGATATAGGGACTGAGAATGTCCTCCATCCGCTCAAGCGGCATCTGCACGTCGGTCGCGAGGCGACCGATCTCACGCACGGCAAGCTGTCGGTCGGGTGTCATCTCGTGTGGATCTGCCGCCGCTGGACAGTCTTCAAAGGCCTGTAACGCGGAGTTCGTTTCGGACACGTACTCAACCGGATCAATGAACGTTCGGATCGGTAGGAACATCGCGAGCAAAACGCCGGCGACCGTTGCATGGACTCCAGACCAAAGCGTAAACAGCCAAAGCGGCACGCCCACAACGGAGTAAGCCGCGAGGGACTTCACGTTTAGCCGGTTCATTCCGTACAGAACGATGAGGCACGCGGCCATCCCAACCAACATCGAAACGTTGATCTGAGCGGTGTAAAAAATTGCGATCACCAGAACGGCACCAAGGTCATCGACAATGGCTATGGCGGCAAGCAGAATCTTCAGCGCGACCGGTACGCGAGTTCCAACTAAGGCCAGAACACCAAGAGAGAACGCAATGTCGGTCGCCATCGGCACTCCGGTTCCGCGCATGTTCCCACCATTTAGGTTGATTGCCGCATAGATTCCAGCCGGGACCACCATGCCACCAATCGCGGCAACGATGGGCAAAGTAGCTTTCGCCCGAGAACTGAGTTCTCCTACGAGGAACTCGCGCTTGATCTCGAGTCCCATCAGCAAGAAGAAGAGGGCCATGAGGCCATCGTTGATCCAGTATCGGAGTGAGTGCGCCTCGGTGTAATCGCCCACTTTGATTGCGATTGAAGTGTTCCAAAAGGCCTCATAGTGGCCCGCCGGTCCGAGGTTTGCCCAAAGCATCGCGGCAATAGCGAGGCCCACTAGCATCATCCCAGAAGTCGCTTCGTTTTGGGCAAATTCCAGGATTGGGCTGAGCAACCTCGCTTTCACGCGAGTCTTGGCTACCTTAGGGCGGAAACTCTTTTCGCTACTCATGATGGGCTCGCTTTTCTCCGACCGTTGGTCAATTTATGGTGCGCCCGGGTTAACTCCACTTGCATGAAATTTAGTCCGGCGTACCAAACGCCCACGGTCGAAAGGATACGCGTCCGCTACGGAGAGACCGATATGATGGGGCACGCGTACTACGCGAATTATTATTACTGGTTCGAGCAGGCCCGGGGAGCTTATTGCCGGGACAGAGGGTTCACCTATCTGCAATTGGAGCAGCAAGGATATAAGTTGCCGGTGGTCGAGTCACACGCGAACTATCGTGCGGAAGTTCTCTATGACGATCTGATCGAAATCCGGGTTTGGATCAGCGAAATGAAGCGCGCCAGCATGCGCTTTGACTACGAGGTCTACAACGTAACGCGTGATTTGATCACGACCACGGGATACACCTGGCACGTAATGGTGGGCGAGGCCAAAAAGGCCACTTCAATTCCGCAACAAGTTAAGGACTGGCTCTTGCGTGAGCCAGCCCTCACGGCTTCCATCGAACACTAGAGGCATCGTCCGGGAAGTTGACTCTTCCCGGACATCGCAGTTCGCTTAGTTCTTGCTCCGGTTCCGGAGCCACTCGACGAATTTTGGATCGTCCATCTTCATCAGCTTTTCGGAACGGCGGCGCTTGAACTGTGGATCGCTAGGATCGAACGTTTCTTCCGGCTTGAACACGCGTGGGTCAACCGGTACGTGGGTGTACGGAGTGAAGTCTGGCTTGTCCGTGAACATGTCGTCCAACGGCGTTGCGACCGCGTCGAACATGTTGTTTGGCCCTAAACCGAACAACAGGTAAATCGATCGGATGATCGACATGATGCTCGTGTGGTCTTTCGAAACGTAACCGCGCTTGATGTATGGCCCGATTGCCATCACGAAGCTTCGGTGTCGATCGACATGGTCATCGTCCCCGCCGGAATCGTCTTGCGTGACGAAGATCGCCATGTTCTTCCACTCTGGCGTGTGGCTTAGGTAGTCCACAATTCGGCCCAACGCAAGATCGTTGTCGGCCATGTAGCTGCAAACGTACGGGTATCCGCGATCAGGTCGCGCTCCAGAGCCGTGGTCATTGCAGATCGCAATGTTCATGAACTTCGGAAGCGGCTTCTTCTTGGCGCGGAAGTTCTTTTCAATGTCTTCCTCGAACCAATCTGCTCGAGCGATGTCAGGGATGGAATTGTTGTAGGCCGGGAATTCGAAGCACGTGTTATCAAACAGGATTTTCGGCATCGGATGGTTTGCAACGTAGTTGGTGCCAGTCTTGCTGTTAGGATCAAGCTCCAACGAGTTTGGAAGCTCATACCCTTCACCGTAGTTGCGGAAGCTAATACCTGCCCGATGCAAGTGCTCCCAAAGGGAACCGTTTTCTAGGTAGTCCTCAGGAATCTGAGATCCATCCGATCCGAACGAAACCATGCGGCCCTTGGTCTTATCATCAGCCTTGAAGTTCCAGCCTGCGTAGTACACGCGGGTTGTCCAGAGCGAAGGGTACACGCCAACCAGCCATCGGTGTCCGTCGCCGCTCGCCTGCGGCTCCATATAGAAGTTGTCGGAGATACCAAACTGCTCGGCAAGCCGAATGTGGTTTGGCATGATCGGAAGCCGGGTTGCTTTGCCCTTTTCTTCGATCCAGCCTTGCATGCCGAACTCAGCATAATCGGGCTCTCCTTTGGCGCCTTTCAGCCCGCCAAAGATTCCGTCAAAGGTGTGGTTCTCTTTCGTGATGAAGACAACATGCTTGATCTGCTTGCTTGCGGACCCTGGCAACAGCGACATAACCTTTTGCGTCGGTTTCGCGGTTTTGACAACGAGGCCGTTGTTCGCAAGGACCTGCTTGGTCAGCTTGGCCAGTTCGGCATCCGACGGAACGGTGAACTGCTGAACCATGCCGGGCATGGCAGTCAGTCCAAATCTTTCGTCAGTTTGCGCCCGTGGCTGCTTCGATCCTTGTGGCCCGCGACCGATGCCTTTCTGAGTGGCAACGTTCAGCGTTTTGCCATCTTTGGACATGCGGAGTTGCATCGGGAACCAGCCAGAAGGGATGTGTCCCAGGGTCTTGCCAGACTTCGTATCAATAACTCCGACCGCGTTGAGCCCGCTTTCGCAAACGTAAAGTCGGGTTCCGTCCGGCGAAATAGCCATGCCGCTCGGGATCACGCCGCGAAGGGTTTTGACCTCCGGCATCGGGGTGATCTTATAGGTCTGAACGTTCTTGAGCGAACTGGTATCGAAGACCGAGATCGTATCGTTGTTCGCGTTGCTCACGTACAGGCGCTTGCCGAAAACGAGGAGCGCGTTTGGTGCGCTCGCGCCGACTGACTTTCCACCGTCTGCCGGTGCATGAATCAGAATGCCCGACTTGGCGAACGCGATTTTCTTCGGTTTAGCTTGGTCCGCAATCGAGTATTGCCAGATGCTCTGCGCATCCGGAACGCGCGGGTCACCAAGTCCGGCAATCTGCCGACCCTCGCGGTACACGCCTTCGGTCGCTTCCTTACTTGGATAACCAAACGGCGGGTACTGCAGTCCAGAGGGATGGCCTTTGCCGGCTTCCGGTTTCGGAACAGCGGTGTAGTCGAAAACGCCAATATTAGCAACGAGGACGGACTTCTGGTCCGCCGAGAATGCAATCGCGTACGGTTGTCTTCCGGCCTTAACCCGGCTCAGCACCTTGTCGCTGGCAAGATCGATCGTAACAAGATCTTGAGTGGCAACGTCCACGGCGTACACGGTCTTGCCGTCCGGGGTGACGATCAGATCGTTGAGATATCCATTTTCGCCGGTTGCAATCTGACGCTCCACTTTCCAGGTTGCCCGGTCAATGATCGCAAGCCCGGCCGTGTCGCCGGTACTCATGATCAACTTCGTTCCATCCGGCGAAAACACGCCGGCAGGAGCGGTTTTTGGCAACTTCAGGCGCTTGCGCTCGCCGCCTTCGTGGATGGTGAGTCCTTCGTCGTCAAAAGCAACGATCGTCTTCTCGTCTTGGGAAACAACCACGTTCCAAAGATCGGTCTGTGTGTAGAGCCGCTTGCCGAGAGGAGTTAGGAAGCGACCGTTTGGAAGGATCGTCGTTCCGTTCGGAACAACGCGGGCGTATTCGCGGCCCGCCGGAGCGGCGAGGTACGGAAAAGTCGGGGCTAAAGCCAAGACGCCTAGCAGAAACATCCCTTCATCTTGGGTGATTGATTCAGAAAAGGAAAGGGTTGTTAAGGAGACTTAACAGTCCGGGGCCGTCCGGGCACAAAAAAGCCACGGAATCTGCGCTGATTCCGGGGCTTGGAACGTTGTTCTCTCAGCGATTGACTTCGCTGTGCAATCCTCGTCGAACGACGAGGAACTTGATTCGAGTCGGCTGGAATCGCTCTTTCAGCACTTCCACGGCTCGATGAACGAGGATGGTTCCTCCACAGTAGAACAGATCAACTGCGGCATAGCCATGCTCAGGCCAAGTGTGAATCGTGTAGTGAGACTCTTGGATGATGACCGCGCCGGAAACTCCGTACGGTTTGAACTCATGGAAAGAGTCTGTGACGACCGTGGCTTCGCTCTGAATCGCCGCGTCCTTCATTGCCTTCCCAACCACGATTTCCTTTTCAAGGGCTTCATGGTTGCAACCATAGAGTTCGATCAACAGATGGGAGCCGAGCGATGGCTCTTCTCCAAGCCGGGCCGGAAGGCCCTCCTCGTCATGTCCCAACCACTCGCCAAAGGCTTCTTCGTCCTCGCAGTGAATGAGAGTCCATCCCGCGTCATTTTGAATCTGCGGTGGTGGTGGTAGGGTCGCTGCTTGGGCTGCCTTAGCTTTACGCCCGAACGTGTTGCGAATCCAGTCGATGAATGTTCCCGTTGCTGGAGTCGCAATTGCGCCCAGGACGAGAGTGCTAATAAGGAGCAGGTTGTTTGTCAATCACATGTACCTCCGGTTGAACCGTGCGCAGACACAAGATTTGCTCTTGCGCGGAAAACCCGACGAAAGGAGTTGTGCGGTGGGCGCAGCGCAACGCTACTAGCTTCGTCAACCAGTTCTCAACTTGAGATCGCGTTTCCATCGTTACCCGTACAACTAAGGTTTTCGCCTATGACGAGCGAACTCGTCTTAGCCGCCTCACGGATGACCGTGACGCAACTTCGAATCATACCAGACCCCTTTGTTGGGGTCTATGTTCATACTCGAAAAAGTGACCGGTAATCGCAAAATGATTTTCCAAACGTCCCAGCCTGAACTTAGCTAGAATCTGCACGTGAGCCGTGGATTCCGCCAAATACCTTCACCCATTGGCCCTTTAACCCTCGTAGCCGAGTCGGAAGGACTGTGCGGAGTCTATTTCGAAGCTCATCAACATCCGCCGAGATATATCGGCATTGAGCGAGAAGACGATCCGATTATCGAACTGGCCAACCGGGAGCTTCAGGAGTATTTCGATCGGCGGCGAGAACGATTCTCCGTCCCGCTCTATCTTGAGGGGACCGATTTTCAGATCAAGGTTTGGCAACAGCTGCAGCAGATCGATTTTGGAGAGACGCTGCGGTATCGAGATATTGCCGAAAACATGGAGCATCCATTCGCCGTACGAGCGGTCGGTGCGGCGATTGGCAAGAACCCGCTGAGCATCATCATTCCGTGCCACCGCGTGCTTGGTTCAGACGGGTCTCTCACTGGCTTCGCCGGAGGAACGGATCGCAAGCGATGGCTTTTGAACCACGAGCGACCTCTGCAAATGTCGCTGTTCGAGTTCTAGTCAGGCTCCGAGATGTGACCATCGACCAAACGGACAATTCGGTCCGCTCGTTCGAGCATCGTCGGGTCGTGTGTGACCATCACCAGAGCACCTTTTCCGCGCAGATCGTTCAGCAAGTTGACTACCGCGACCCCGTTCTTGTGGTCCAGTGAGGCAGTTGGCTCATCAGCAAAGATGACGCGTGGATTACCCATCAGCGCGCGGGCGACGCAAACGCGTTGACGTTCGCCGCCACTAAGCTCATGGGGCAACCGGTGCAGTTTGTTGGCTAAGCCGAGATTGGTGAGCAGGTCGGTCGCGCTCTCAATCGTCCCGCCCGATGGCTGAGCCACGAGCACGTTCTCGATCGCGCTCAGGTAGCCGAGCAGGTACGGCTGCTGAAACACGAACCCAAACTCCTTCAAGCGCAAGTTCGCCCGAGAAGCGTCGTCCATGCCCGAAAGGGGCTTGCCGTCGAAGGTGATCTGGCCCGAGCTTGGCGTTTTTAGCCCGCTCATCAAATAGAGGAGTGAACTCTTGCCAGACCCTGATGGGCCGAGAATTCCAAGAAACTCGTTCTCGCGAACTTCTAAAGAAACCTCGCGACACGCGAAGAGATCGCGACCTTGGTCCTGGTAGACGAGGCTGGCAGAGTTGACTTTTAGCATCAGACGATCCTCCGTTCAACCACGCCAATCGGGTCGAATTTACGGAACCGGAGAACGACCGTCGCAATTGCGACAATCAGAATCGCGATCGGAAGAGGAATGCTGTAGGCATAAGCCACCGGGTCGAGCACATTGAGCGCAAACGCCTTTGGATCCATAAGCGTCCGCTTGGCGACGTTGAGCAGGCCATATGCGGCAACCAAGCCGAGAAGCCAGCCGAACACCACCACCAACACCGTTTCAATCACGACCCGCGAAAGCAATTGCTTCTTGGTGTAGCCGAGCGCTTGGAGCAAGCCGAATTCGACAAGTCGCTGAGATTGGTAGATGTTCATGAGCATTCCCATCATCGTCGTGATGACCAAAACCAGCGTGCCAATAACCACGTTCAGGATTTGGTACAGGGTGGCGAACATGTCGTTCGTGTCCTTTTCGACTTGGTGGTAGGCCAGCACCGCGACGGGGCGACCTTTGAAGTACTTCTCCGCCCAAAGGTCGAGCTTCGATTGCTCGGCTGGAGTAGGGGCGCACAGGATGCCGATGTCGATCGGGGGGAAGTGGAAATCTTGGAGGTACTCAATGCTTGTGAGCATCACCCAGCGCTCCGTATCGGCGATGCCGACGACCTTTACGGAGTTCGGCGAGAAGCCGTCGTCCTTCTCGGGCCCCAGCAGCTCGCTTCCAAGCTTCAGTCCGAGGTTCTGAGCGACCGGGCGACTGATCACTGCCTCGGGCTTCCCAGCCGCGGGCAGGCGGCCTTCCAGGCTCTTCGATCCCTGGCGGTCTAGGTAGTACTGAAGATCGTTTTGCTCAAGGCCGGCAATATAAAACGGCCATTTGCCGACGATGCTCTGTACGACCGTCGCCGTGGTTCGGCAAACGATGATCCGCTCTATCGGAATCGGGCTCTTTTTCTTGATCTCGTCGAGAATCGGTTGCGTCTTCGCCGCATCGCCACGTGGGGTGATGCCGGTGAACTCTCGGGAATAGTTGTAGATCACCCGGATTGAGAGCGGGATCGAGTTGATCATCGAAATAATTCCGGCGACCAGCATTACGGCGAGCACGATGACCGCGGTGAGCGGGATCGATTTTCCGGCGTTTCGCAGCAGATATGTGGTTGCTGCCAGCGGCCGGGTGAGCACTCGCCGGCCGGTTGAAGTTTTGGCGGCCGGGGGATCAACGCTTCGAACACTCATTCCACAGTTATTAACGCACACGGGCCGAAGTCGTCGCGCGAAATGGGGGACAAATCCAAAAGGTCCCGGTAATCATTCGCATCTTGGGTAGCGTATGAGAATCCATGTCGAAATCCATCATTGAAGTCAAAGGCCTCTCCAAGCGCTACGTTATGGGAGACCAGGTGGTCAATGCCCTCAAGGGAGTGAACCTGACGATCAATGAGGGTGAGTTCGTCGCCATCATGGGGCCATCGGGTTCCGGCAAGTCGACCTTCATGAACATGATCGGCTGCCTTGACCGACCGACTTCAGGGGATTACCTGCTGAGTAACCAGAACGTCGCCGGAATGGACGACAACGAATTGGCCGACGTTCGGAACAAGTACATCGGATTCGTTTTCCAGAACTTTAACTTGCTGCCAAGAACGTCTGCGCTCAAAAACGTTGAGCTGCCGCTGATTTACGCTGGTGCCAAGGGCCGAACTGAGCGAGCGAAGAAGGCGCTGGAAATGGTGGGCCTTGCCCAGCGAATGGACCACACGCCGGCGATGCTTTCGGGTGGTCAGCAGCAACGCGTCGCAATTGCGCGGGCGATCGTGAACCAGCCGGTACTGATCCTCGGCGACGAGCCAACCGGAAACTTGGACTCGAGAACGGCCGAAGAAATCCTTGCCGTATTCCAGCTTTTGAACCGGGAAGGCAAGACGGTTGTCATCGTCACTCACGAAGAGGACGTTGCTTTGCACTGCAAGCGAATCATTCGCTTTAAGGACGGCGAAATCCGAACCGACGAACAAGTTGAGAACCCGACCGATGCGCGCGACGTCATCGCGACGATGGAAGTTCCGGCACTGGTCTGAGCTTACTTTCCGGCTTCTTTCCGAGTGACCGTGGCCAAACGCGCCTTGGCGGTTTCGTCATTTGGGTGCAACTTTAAGTAGCGTTCCCAGATGGCACGGCTCTTTTTGTAATCCTTGAGGCGCTCGTAGCTGTTGGCCACGATTCGGTAGAGGTTCGGGTGCGATTTTGGCGTGAGGAATTTTTCGCCCGCGGCAATCGCTTCCTTCCAGCGGCGCTTCAGGAAGTGTTGCTGCGCACGAGGCAGGGCAGAATCGGGGTCGTTCGGGTTTGAAACCGCGTACCGCTCATAAACTTCGGCTGCTTCCTCGGGCTTTTCGATGCTCTCTAAGAGCCAACCTAGGTTTGTCGCGGCTTCGTAATCGGCCGGGTCAAACCCGTTCTGAATCTTCAGCATCTCGATGATTTTTGGATAATCACCTTCCTTGAACCAGATATCCGCTTGCAGACTGAGCCGGCTGTAAATGGCGGATTCCACGATCTGCTCGGCCGTCTTTGGCTTTGGGGCAGCGACCTTTTTCGCGGGGAGCCCGGTCGGCTGTTGCTTCGGGCTTTCGCCGCCCGTTTGGGTCATCGCAATGATGGCAAGCGCGGTGATCACGGGCATATCTGATTAGGACGTTACCGCAATCGGAAAGCGTTCCAAGACCTACCTGCGCGGGTGTCGGTAAAATTGCACGGCATGCCGAACTACTTACCGAGCGTGGGCATGGAAGTCCACGCCGAACTCGCGACCCAATCCAAAATGTTCTGCCGTTGCCGGGTGGCGTTTGGTGGCGAAGCGAATACGCGGGTTTGCCCGGTCTGCCTTGGCCTGCCCGGAACATTGCCGGTTCCGAACCGCGCCGCCATCGAGATGGTGCTGAAGACCGCCCTGGCGATGAACTGCCAGATTGCGATGTATAGCGTGTTCCACCGGAAGAACTACTTCTATCCCGACCTTCCGAAGGCTTACCAGGTGTCGCAGTACGGCGAAACGAACCCGCTGGGCTACTACGGCTTCCTCGAAATTCCGACCGTTGACGGCGGCGTCAAGAAGATTCACATTCGGCGAATCCACTTGGAAGAGGACACCGGCAAGCTACTGCACCTGACCAATGGCGGCAGCGGGATCGACTACAACCGCGCTGGAACTCCGCTGATGGAGATCGTCAGCGGCATGAACGAGGACGGCTACCCCGACATCACCAACCCAGACGAGGCGAAGGAGTACCTGACCCAGCTTCGGCAGATTCTGCTTTATCTCGGCGTTTGCGACGGCAAGATGGAAGAAGGCTCGCTTCGATGTGAGCCGAACATTTCGGTCCGACCCGAGGGTGCCCGTGAGCTCGGAACGAAGACGGAGCTCAAGAATTTGAACTCTTTCCGTTCGGTCCAGCTGGGCGTGCAGTTCGAAGTCCGCCGACAGTCGGCCGCGATTGATAACGGCGAAGTGATTCGCCAAGAAACTCGCGGCTGGAACGAGCAGAAGGAAGCGAGCTACCTGATGCGCGTGAAGGAATCCGAGAACGACTACCGCTACTTCCCCGATCCGGATTTGATCCCGATGGTCTTCACGGAGGATTACATCGAAGGGCTACGGGCAAGCCTGCCGGAGCTTCCGCTGGCGAAGATTCGCCGGTACCAGTCCGACCTTGGCCTGAGTGCCTACGACGCCAACCTCATGACCGCCGACCGGGACTGGGCATTCTTCTTCGAAGACGCGGTTTCGAAAGGCGGCGACGCCAAGGCGATCTGCAACTGGATGAACAGCGACTTCGCGAAGATGCTGAACGAGGAAGGGAAGACCCCGGCGGAAAGCCGCGTCACCGCCGCCCACCTGGTTGACCTCACGACGCTGATTTCGAACGGGACCCTTTCCGGCAAGATGGCGAAAGACATCTTCGCCGAGGTTTACGCGACCGGCAAGATGGCCAGCGAAATCGCCCGAGAGAAAGGCGCGAGCCAGATCACCGATTCCGGCGCGATCACGCCGATCGTTGAAGCTGTTTTGGCTGCGAATCCGGAGATTGTTGCGAAGTACAAAGCCGGGAATGTCGGCGTGAAAGGCTTCTTGGTCGGCCAAGTGATGAAGCAGAGCCAAGGCCGAGCGAACCCCCAAATGGCGCAGGATCTGGTCCAGCGCGCGCTGGAAGATTGAACCAGGGACCGAATTAATTAACGTTCCCCCCCAGGCTTTTTAATTAAGGGATCCTTCCATCACACCGGACCGGATGTTTCCTCCAGTAACATTTTAGTCAGAAGTTCGACGACGTTGTCGTTGTCACGCTGATTGAACCGGAATTCCATCTCTTTCATGAAGAGGGGAAAGTTCTTCTTGAATCCGCCGTGATACATTTTGAGCCTTCGTTTTGCGAAGCCCCAGAAGTTCTCGATGCCATTGATGTGGTTTCGACCACTGGCATAGACCTTCGAATGGTCGATTCTCTCGTGGTGAAATCCATCGAGGCTGACTTGGTTGTATGCGGTGAACCGGTCGCTGTAGACCCAGCTTTGCGGCTCGACGTTCTCCCGAATGGCTGCCCGCAAGACGGGAGCTTTGACTGACTCTGGGAAGACGACTCGAACCTCACCACCGCGCTTTAGAAGCCCAAACACCGGGATCTTGCCGCCCGCACCTCTGCCTCTCTTGCCGGGCCGAGCAGCGCCAAAGTACGACTCGTCAACTTC
>CAMCWC010000024.1 GCA_945882415.1 Chthonomonas calidirosea | reverse complement strand
CGGTTCACGGGTGCGTCGGCGGCGGCTCCAACGTCGTTTCAATCCGCATCCGGCACGGGGGCCGGATCAGACCCGGGCCTCCAGTTGCGCCATCGCCTTAGCGCGTCTGTTTCAATCCGCATCCGGCCCGGGGGCCGGATGGGACTACTGTTGGGGATGGCTATAAAAGCGAGCATCAGGTTTCAATCCGCATCCGGCACGGGGGCCGGATGAGACCAGCGTGATTCAGCGGGACATTGAGTACATCAAAGAGTTTCAATCCGCATCAAGCCCGAGGGCCGGATGAGACATCACGAAGAGTCTCAATAATGTCGCTGTGCCGGTGGTTTCAATCCGCATCAGGCCCGGCGGCAAAATGAGACATCTTTGGCTCGAACGTGCGCCCGATCCACTATGTAGTTTCAATCCGCATCAGACCCTCGGGGGCCGGATGAGCCGATGTTTACATTATCCAGCATCTTCCGGTTCGGTGGTTTCAATCCGTATCCGGCACGAGGGCCGGTTGAAACGAGCAGGAAGTGCTTGACAACGCAGTCCAGTGGGTGTTTCAATCCGCACCCGGCACTGGGGCCGGATGAGACGAACGCCTGTATTACGATAAATACGGGCGTCTACACGTTTCAATCCACATGCGGCCACGAGACCGGATGAGAAGCCTCGTCTCGGATCTCTTCCGCCCCAGGGATCAGGTTTCAATCCGCATCAGGCCCGGGGGCCGGATGATACTTGAGATGTTGCAAAGCCCCGGAACTTTTCTAGGCGTTTCAATCCGCATCCGGCCCGAGAGCCGGATGAGACTCGTTCACTAGCTGACCGTCCGACGTTTCAACCGAGTTTCAATCCGCATCCCGCCCGTGGGCCAGATGAGACGCATTCCGCAACGTCCAGCAATGGCAGGGGATGGCGTGTTTCAATCCGCATCGGGCCCGGGGGGAGGATGAGACAGTTCCGGTGACCGTAACCGCCCCGACGACTCCGAGGTTTCAACCCGCATCCGGCACGAGCGCCGGATGAGACCCGTCCCCGGTCCCTACAACCGCGTCTCAGCCCATGTTTCAATCCGCATCAGGCCAGGGGGCCGGATGAGACTTGTTGACGACTTCAATCATTTTCATAGCTCTATGTTTCAATCCGCATCCGGCCCGGAGGCCGGATGAGACCTCTCAATGAGGTATCGAGTTGTCATGTAAACCGGTTTTTTGTTTCAATCCACATCGGGCCCGGGGCCGGATGAGCCCCACCTAGCCGCCGCGCTGTGGGTGTTGGAGAGGGTTTCAATCCGCATCGGCCCGGGGGCCGGATGAAACCATCGGAACTGGATCTGGCATCGACGTGTGGATAGCGTTTCAATCCGCAACAGGCCCGAGGGCCGAATGAGACTGTCTTCGGTGGTGATTATCTCGTATACGGTCTGGGTGTTTCAATCCGCATCAGGCCCGGGGGCCGGACGAGGCATTCTTTGCTCAATGGGACCGGTTCCAACCGGCGGAGTTTCAATCCGCATCAGGCCCAGGGGCCGGATGAGACGACCGAATGGAGATCGACTGTGCCAACAAGTTCCTGTTTTAGTCCGCATCTTGCACGGGGCCGGGTGAGAGGCGGCTTGTTCGTGGTCGGCTTGGTCTGACTGCTGAGTTTCAATCCACCCCCGGCCCGAGGGCCGGATGAGACCGTTGTCTCGCGCCGCGCGGTGATAAATGACCACATACGCGTTTCAATCCGCATCCGGCACGGGGGCCGGATGAGACAAGTCCCGGTAAGCCTCGCCCGGTGTCATTAGCTGGTTTCAATCCGCATCCGGCACGGGGGCCGGATGAGACATCGCCCGTGTACCGCCCGTCCTGTACGTCGCCGATGTTTCAATCCGCACCCGGCCCGGGGGCCGGATGAGACGGCGGGCCTTCCCTATTTCAGCTTCGAAGATCAGATTCACGCCGTCATTCAATCCATACCGTTTTGCAATTTTCAATGTGCCCGATGCCAAGATTGAACGTGGCCGCCTTAGCGAATCAAGATTGCAGTGAATGGTGACCGGCACTAGCCGATCAACCGAATCACCGAAACCCCGTCCGGCAGTTCAGCTTCGTTCAGTACAACGTCGTACTGATCATAACTTCGGGGAACCGTAACTCCCGCCTTGAGTGCAACTTTCAGCCGATCAAATAGTGGACCCGAAGGCGCATCGCCTAACTTGTGCTCGTGCCGAAACACGAACACTCCCTTCAGCTCCATATATCCCCGGGCTGCGCTGCGGTCATTTTCGAACATCCCCAAAACGGCTTGCCAGAACAACTCAAGGTCGGCCGTTGTCACTCCGGTATCGGATGCCAGCATCGGGGAAAAGAATCCCCGGCCCTTATACAGACCGTATGGCACCGAAGCCTTCCGTCCAATCTCCGTTTCCTTCTGCTCGCCTTCCTTTGTAATCGCAACTCGCGTGATCGCGATTTCACTCGGCAAAATCGGGTGAATCGACCGTGCAAAGGTTAATTGCATGGGTCCCCGGACTTGTCCGCTATTGAATTTTCCGGTGCTTAGTACACCGCCAAACATTCGGATATCAAAATACCGTCGGCACATCTCTTGCCGAGAGTTCTTGTTCTCCTTCTTAGAGTTTTCCTCGGCTCCGACAGATTCCGCTGCCGCTTTGATCTTGGTGTTCAATGCAATGCCGCTATCGCGAACGAAAATTCCGTTGCCATTCTCATCGCCTGAGCCTGACAAATCAAAGTTCGCCGCATCCGGCGCACTCGTCAAATCAACGTAATTCCGAATCTTGCGCTTTAAGCACACATCCGTCACGAGACCCTGCAGAGTTTCGGGGTCTACACGCGGAAGATTGCCCGCATCCGGGTCGCCGTTCGGGTTTCCGTCCGTAACATCAAACAAGAGGAGGAAGTCGTATCGCTTCGCTGGATCAGTGAGTTCTGCTGGTATTTTCATTCGGATTCGCTCTCGATTTCGGTCGTGGTCGCTTCTGCGATTTCTTTGAGTTCTTTGTTTGCCCTGGCCGCTGCCAAATCATCCGCTCGCTGATGATAGAACCCAAGGGCAAAGAGTCCCTGCCGCTCAAAATCAAGCGTCTTGGGAAAGTCATTCTCGATCTTTCCAAGGACTTCCTGTAAGCGCTGGTCAAGCGCAACGTATGCTCCGCGGCGGTTCTTGCGCAGCTTGGGTAGGTGCGCACTAGTGGCGTCTTTGAGGAGTCCGCCAAAGGCAATGCCAGGACTTCCGCAGGCATTACCGAAGTGCTTATCAACAAGTGTCGAATTGAGTCCCGGAATGGCGATTCTCTGGATGCTATCCAGAACGGAAAGCAAGCGGCCACAGTGATAAGCCGGATCAGGATGGTTATGGTTTAAGGTGCTCAAGTTAGTTTCCTCGGTTTCGGTTTGGTGAGAGACGATGACCGCTTTGATTAGCGCCAAACGGGCAACGCTGATTTGCCGTTTCTTTTGGTATTCCGCAAACGGACCCTGCATGATCGTGTTTCGACGAACTGCAAGCGCCAACAAATGCTTTGGCAGCGGCGAGCCAGAAAACGCTGACCGCATGATTTCGATCGGTATGTGGCGTGGAATGTCTTTCGCATCCCGATACAACGATGCTGCAAGTTGAAATACTCCCAAGGGCTTGCTTGGCGATCCGTTAGCCCCGACAATTTCGAGTCTGCGGAACCACTTGCCGAGATGCTCTTGCACTTTGCCCACAGTTGTTTCGTGAAAGTCCCGAATGACGATCCGACTCGCATTCGCCGTTAAGCCTAGGACAAAGAAGTCCGGACCGCTGACTTCGGACGCTGGCGTTCCCCGCCGAACTGAGTTGAGTAGTGCCGTCACGGCTTCAACATCAGGTTCACGGAAAAACGAGAACAGATCGAACTCATCTGACGCATTTGTCCAGTAAACATAGACCGAATCGCCAACGCGAAAGCTCTGCTTTGAATTGGCCAACAGCCTGTTGAGGCCGTTGCAAATCCCTTCCGCCGCTACGGCTCCAATCGGTGAATTGCCTGCCGCGGATAAGCCATATGACTCTCCAGACGGATTATTAACCGAAACCAGCATCGTGCCCGAGGTCTGACCTCCGGGGACGCCCTTGATAGCAAATGGCATTCGGTCGACAATCTTTCCGACCGTCCCTGTGACCAAGCAGGTGCCTGTGGCTGCGTCTTCATCCCTCGTCCAGTAGGCTCTAACCGAAGGTAAGTCAGTAGGCAGCGTGCCGCCGACTTCAAAGACCAGTTCGTCTCCTGCTGGATCAATTTTCTCCCGGAACTCCGGCGATACGGCCACGCCACTTTCTAGAAACGCAAGAACCGCCTTCAAAGATGCCTCGCCCGTTTCTTCATAGCAAGCTCTGAGCTGATCTCGATATGCCGTATGTCTGTGTTCGACCTTCTTCGGATCGGCTTCCGGCTTGGGAAAACCTAGCGCGTACTCGGGGTTATCCTGAACTAGTCGAGGCCGGATGGCCCCGGTGCGCTGCGGCTGCTCTCGGGGAACCACGATTGTCTTCCCGACCTTAGGCCCTCGCTTTTCCCCTGACAACGCGACGACACCCTCTCCCACGAGCCTCCCATCGGCATCTAAAACAATCTTCTTGGTAATGAAAGCCGGCTGATAGCCAGCTGGCAGCGCGTCACCATTCGATTCCCAGTATTCAAGAATCCGCTTAAGGATCATTCACCTCTCCCGATTGGGTAGCGCGGTACCCGCATGACTCCCGCCCGCAGCGTGGCGGCAAAAAACAATGGCGTGATTGGTACCGATTTGCTGCCGCCCAACGGCATGTTCTTCTCGTCGCGCTCCGGAAAATCCATATCCCAAAGCATCAGGCCAAGGTCCTGATTGAGATCAGCAAGAGGCGCGGGTGCATCGGTTGCAGGCGAGAACTCCGCCGCAAACTCTCGCGTGCCTAAAGCGGGCCGGTGGAAGCATTGTCCCTTGGCCACTCGCTTTCGAAAGATATCCCGGTGTTTGGCCGCTGGTTCCGTTTTCGGCTTTGCAATCGGTTCTGCGACAATCACGTAATCCACATTCCGCAGGCACACCGCGTGCCGCTGCGTTCGATCCTCGTCGGCGAAGAATCCCTCTGAAGACAAACTCATCTTGGAGTTCACCTCGTTCCGCAAAAGAGAAAAGGTCTTGATCTCAGCCAAAACCTGAATTTCTCTTATCGCCCATCGAAACTGCGGATGCCAGTAAATGGCCTCCAGAACTCCGCGCGCCGCTGAAGGCGTCATCACGGGATAGGAAACCCGCTCAACCTTATTCTCCGGTCGAGTGAAGCAAGCGAAATCGCCTTGTACACGGACGGTGACAATGTTATTGTTCACTCGCGGCCCTCACGGCGGCACTAAATGCCTTTTCCGAAATCTCTTGGTATCGAGCACGTGTCGCTGCTCCTTCCGCCTCGGGATAGTTATCAACTTCCGGATTAAGCGCTGGATGGTTGTCTACGTTGGATGTAATGTCGAGTTGGAATTGACCGTTGTTTTGTTGCACGACCACTCCTGGTTTGAGGCTGCTCAGATGTGTCTTCATAACTGCTTCTTCCCCGGTAAACTCTCGACGCAAGCGGCGGGGTTTTTCCGCTGCGTCTTGCTGGCATGGCCAGCTTGCCGAGGGCGGAGTTCGCTGTCGAGGCTTTTGCTCCGTCCCTCCTTTCCACTGCACTTCGCGATACCACCGCGAATTCATTCATGTAAATGTTTCAATCCGTTTGATCCAAGTACTGGTTCATTTAGATGAAGAAGTGCGGTTTATCCCTAAGGACAGAATCTTCCTTTCTTCGTCTAGATTTAACTTACCACGATTGCAGCCGAGCATGTCCAGCCTTTTTGTCCTCCAATCCATGGGTTCACATCCTTTTGCCCTTCCACGCCCGCATGAGTCGCCCGTTCCATCCCCACAACTTTAACTTATTCTTTGCTTCAACAAACATAACATTTATGTCTCAATGCTTCAGAGCTCTCTGCCGTCGCCAATTGGAGTTGGCTCAACGAGGAATTCGTCATGCAAACACATCCGCTGGTGCATACATCGTGTTTCCCCCAACTCCAAGATTCCGGTCATAGGGGCCAACCCAGATGTAGAAGCCAGTGGGATGAACTTCGATTAGCTGGTCATCCATCGCCTTGATAAGCTCAAGCTGCCGAAAACTAATGGAGACTGGGCCGAGTATGCGCGCCGCGAGCCTCGGGCTCCCACCGTTCATGACCCTCTCCAACAAGTCCCGGACCCGCTCCGGTGCCCGGGCTTCAACAACGACTGCCGTCGTATCCTCCTCAATAAGCCGAGAGTGCTGTGCAACTGTCCGATAATCCAACTTCTCTCGCAGCTCTTGAATTGGAGGACTCCCCTTTACACGCCGATCTGTTCCTGTGCTCGCGAAAAATTGGCGCGTGTACTCACTTTGCAGTTTCGGCGTTCCCACCTCCGCGAGCCTGCCCGGCAAGAACAACCGGGTCGTATCAACTGCCGTTCGGTACACCCCTCCCGGTGTTCCTCCATCGACGAGCTCAAAAACTTCGCACGTTCCTAGGTGAGGAAGCTTGCCCGCTCGATTACAACGTCCGGCCGCCTGCACCATGCTGTCCATCGGCCCCATTGCCCGCAATACCGTGGGAAAGTCCACATCGACGCCCGCTTCTACTACCTGGGTCGAGATCAGGCGGCACGGCAAACCCTCATCCAGTCTCCGTCTCACTTCGGCCAGCACTTCCCGGCGATGATCCGCGGTTAGCCAGGTGCTGAGATAGAAAACATCATCACCGTCGACAAACTGAAAAATCTTTGCGCTGTCCTTTTTGGTGTTGACGATCACCAGTACTTGCTTCGACTCGCTCGCCCGTGCCGCCACCTCGGCATGGGTCTGCTTCCCTATGTCCACGAACTCGACCCTCTTCAATCGAGAGAAGTGCTCAGGAAAGTTCGCCACGATTTCCCGAGCTTTAACCAGTTTCGTTGGCACACCCATCACACCCGTAAAATCAGGCTGAGTTGCTGTGCAATACACCACCGAAGTTCTTGCATTTCGCACCATCCAGTCCAAAACGCTCGTCGTGCATTCGATGAGATCCGGCGGCAAACTCTGGGCCTCGTCCAGAACAACTGTGCTTCTCGCGATGTTATGAAGTTTGCGGCACTTCGAAACCCGATTGGACAGCAAACTCTCGAACAACTGGACGTTGGTCGTCACTACTAACGGACAGTCCCAGTTTTCCGCCGCTAGCCGTTGCCGCGCGACCATTGGACTAAAGTCTTCTGTCTCGTCAACCTCAATCGCTGAGTGGTGCTCCAGCACGTTCTCGTCACCAAAGATCCGTTTATAGACCGCCGCGGTCTGCTCGATGATGCTGGTGTACGGTATCGCGATGATCACCCGATCCATCCCGTGATGAACCGCATGCTTTAAGGCAAAGAGCAATGACGCAAGGGTCTTGCCCCCACCCGTTGGTACCGTTAGCCGAAAGAAACCTGTTTCTGCAAGCGCCGCTTCCGCGCAAGCTGTTTGAACCTCCCTGCGTACCTTAAAAACCTCGCCGTCGTCGTTCGCAAACTGCGTCAGCCGCTGTTCCAATTGCTTCAAGTACTGATCTAACTTCGGATATGCGTGAGATCTCGCTCGGCCCGCGAAGTGTTCTTCCGTGTCCAAAAAGTCAGCGTCAACCAGAGCACTAAGGCTCATTCGAATAAGGTGCTCGGCATCAAGTGCCGTCCGCCCGGCTGCGTGCTGTGCAACCCTTTCAAAGTTAAAGTTCCTTGCAAAGTCCTTGGCCGCGTCGTGTACTTCAGGATCAACGCCGGTCTGAACAGCGTTCAAGTCATGCCTTGTGCCAAGCCCTGCATGGTGCCCTTGTACCACCATCGCAAATGTCCCTAAGTAATCAACGATTGCAAGAGCACTTGGCGCACTGTGCGGACACTTGTCCGCCGTGATCCCCTTCTCAGCCGCAAGGAGATAGCGCTGAAATTTGGGCGACGCCTTTGCCAAATCGTGCCCCCATCCAAGCATCTCCGCAATCTGTCCACCATCCCATTTGTCCGCGAAAGTCTTCGCCCTCTGCGCCACGGCGTTAAGATGTGCCGTGAGTTCATGCCGCTTCCCTGCCGCATTTGCACTATGCGCCCACAATTCAGCCATGCAAAGACATTACAACAAACTTGTCCCGCTCAATCCCTGCTCGCCATTCCGCCGGCAGATCATGCCAAACGTGAACGTCCACCACAAACGGCAAGTCACTTTCCTCAAGCTCTTCCCGGAACGCTTCAACCCGCGCATCCCCCGGCTCAACAAAAACCACTAGGTCCAAGTCCGAAGTGCGCCGCGCCGTGCCCTTCACCCGAGACCCGTAAGCCCAAGCGACCACCCCCGGCAAAATCTCCGCAAGCATCCGCCGAACCTCTTGCAACTGCCAAGGCCGAAGGTCAATTGCCGCTTCTAGTTCCATTTCTGCCGGCTCATCTTTTCGTAAAGCCAAATCGCGTCCCCCAAGAAGTCCGAAACCACCGCCAACGTCTGCCCCGCCTTCGCTCCGCTGTAGTCATGCGAACTCGCATTCCGCGCCTGAACATAAGACAGCCAAGCCTCAATCCGCCCATTCAACAAGTTGTTCCCATCCGCCAACCGCAAAATCGGCTTCGGCCCGTTCGGAACGTCCGCCAACCCAACCTCTTCGACCAAGTACTTCACCAGCAACTTCCAACTCATCTCAAGCGCAAGATCAAACCGCTTGATCACCGATTCCTGCAGTGCCTCAAGGTCAAGCTCAGAAATCTCGTCCCGATCCCGGCTCCCCTCCAAATTCTCCCACTGCCGCTCAAGATTCACCAGCGCCGCCCGCAGTTTCGAATAATCAATCATAAGCCCAAACCCGTTCTACCATCCTTGCCTAGAAATCCAAAATCTGCAGGTTTACTTTCCTCAATCCCGCGCCCTTAGAGGTATGACCCCCAAGCCATGCAAAGCCACCCAAAGCGTTCCCCGCAGAAGAAATTTAAGATCGCGGCCTAAGGCGGGAACATTTATAATTAAATTTTGGAGTGCGGCAGTTCTACTACCGCTTTTCGCAGAAGTAACCACCCCTGGAGTGCGGCAGTTCTACTGCCGCTTTTCCCCCGCCGTAGCCACCCCCAACCCAGCGCGGGAGCTCTGCTCCCGATTCCGCCAAGTCGTAGCCACACAAACCGCCCCGCCGCTTTTCCCCCGTCGTAGCCACCCGCAAACCGCCCCGCCACCCCGAACAAAACGCACCCGCCGGTAATATGTTCCCAATGCCTTCAACGGCGGAAGCCAAACTTGCAATCGAGGAGCTCAGCGACTACACCGCCGAAGCGGCGGTCCGCGCGGGATCAAAAGACGCCAAAAACCCCGGAAACCGCGTCCTCTTCCGCTGGCCGCCCCACCCCGTCAGCTGGGAATACAACGTTCACGCCACCGACTGGACCGGCGAGGCGACCTTCGAAGCCTACGGCGAAACTTTCGCCGTCCAAACCGCCCGCACCGCCCACGGAACCTTCGGAAAGTGCCACGAACTCTGGCTAGAAGCAAGGGGAGAAGACCTCGATGACATGCTGGCCGAGCTCAAAGAAGCCAGCGAACCGCTCTTCAAAAGGCAACTCGCCATCGCAAACTGCATCGGACACCAAACCCGATTCACCGGCCACCTCCGAGACCTAAACCGGACTCAGCTCCTAAAGCTCCTCTTCTGCGAAGACCGAGACGTCGCCCACGAAACCCGCGTCCTCATCGAGAGCACCGCCACCGACCCCTTCTGGCTCCCCTGCCTCATCTTCATCCTAAACGACCGAAACCACCCCTACCGCCGCGTCGCCCAATGGTGCGTCCTCGACCTCTTTGAAGCCCTCCCAACCTTCGCCGGAGACCGCGACACCACCGAAGCCGTCGCCGCCATGAAGTCCCTCATCTGGGACGCCGAAGACGACTACGCCCGAACCATCTATAAAGCCGGCGTCGTTCTCGGAGGCCACCTCCCCCACATCCTCGGCGGCCCAACCCTCCTAGAATGTCTAACCGCCCCCAGCCCCATCGGCCGCCGAGCCGCCATCCACGGCCTCTATCACGTCGTCGAATGGATTCCAGAAATGAAGGAAACCGTAACAAAAGCCCTTCAAAACGTCGCCGTAAACGACCCCCACCCCCTCCTCCGGTCCTACGCCGCCGCCATGGCCCAAGATATCCTCAACGACGAAGCCGACCATGTAGTCGAGCCCCTGCTGGAATCCGAAAAATGAGCCCCGCGCTAACCTCGCTCCTCTACCTCGCAACCCACCAGGCCCCAACCGCCACCGACCAACTCGAAGCCCTCCTAAACGACCCCAAACTAAAAGGCGCCCTCGTCTCCGCCAGCATCACCAGCCTCGACGGAACCACGCTCTACGAGAAAAACCCCGGCCAAAGGGTCATGCCGGCCAGCAACCAAAAGCTCATCAGCAGCGCTTTCGCTCTCCACCAACTCGGCCCCGACTACCGCCCCCGAACCCGCTTCTGGCGCGTAGACGACAAAGTCATCATTGACTCCCCCGGAGATCCGCTGATGAACTACCGAACCCTCATCGAAGCCTCGCGACTCCTGAGAACAAACCGATCCCTACGGGTCTTCGTCCGACAATCCTACAACCCCGGAGTCCCCGACACCTGGGAGTTCGACGACCTGCCAAACAAATACGCCTCCCCCATCTCCGCCTTCACCGTGGACCGAGCCAGCGTCGAACTCTGGAACGTCAACGGAACCCCGGCAATCCGCCCGACCAAGTACTACTTAAGAATCGAGCAACAAGAAGGGCCAAAACTAACCACCCGCTACGCCCCCTTCGAACGCACCATCTACATCAACGGAAAGCTCGAAAAGAAAACGGAACGCCTAGATACCCTCAGCCTCATCGCCCCGTCAGAAGCCGCCATGATGCTATTCGGCCGGCCCCAAAGGGCCATTCCCGAACTCCCAGAAGCCCCACCTACCCTCGCCGTAGACGGCCGCCCCCTCGCCGACATGCTGAAGGAGTGCCTTCCACCAAGCGACAACAACATCGCCGAGCATCTCCTTCTCCTCGGCGCCCAAGCAAAAACCCCTCTCGGCGATTCGCCCTATTCGGTAGCCAGAAAATCCGCCCAAACCTTCCTAGAAGAAACCGTCGGCGTCGCAAAAGGCGACTTCCGAATCTACGACGGCAGCGGAATGAGCCGCCACAACTTGGTCACAACAAGGGGCATCACCAAGCTCCTCACCTGGGCCGAAACTCAGCCAACGTCGAGACTCTACCGAAACGCCATGGCCACCCCCGGCCGCGGCACCTTGGCAACCCGCCTAGACGGCGTCCCATTCCAAGGCAAAACCGGCTCGCTCGATATGGTCGTCGGCCTCAGCGGCTACCTCCGCTGCGAAAACGGCCGCCAAGTCGCCATCAGCATCATCCTAAACCAGTTCCTCTGCTCCGCAACCGAAGCCAGAAACATCCTCGACGACTTCACACGCTCGGCGCGACGCCTGCAGCCCTAACCTTCTCCGCATCAATCACGGCCTGCAATGAAGCAATCGCAACCTCAAGGTGCTTATCTTCAGGGTCCCGAGTCGTCAAGTACTGACTCATCAACCCGGGCCAGAAAATGCCCTGAACAATCTTGTTGTTCTTCATCTTCCCCGCCCACCGAATCGCCTCATAAGCGAGTCCGGAAATCAAAGGCAAGACAACCAACTCGATCAAAAACCGAACCGAAGCGTCAATAAACCACCCCCTCGGCGCCCCAAACGGATACCGAGGGACAAAAGTGAAAACGATAAAGCTGATAATCAGAACAACAATCGCAAAGCTCGTCCCACATCGCGGATGCAACCGAGTCTGCGCCCGAACCTCTTCCAGGTTCAAAGGCCGACCCGCCTCCACCGCATTGATCGCCTTATGCTCTGCACCGTGATATCGGAACACTTCCTTGATATCCGGCAACTGCCCAATGCCCCACAAATACCCAAGGAAGAACGTGACCTTGATGATCTCGACCACCAAGTTGATCAACATGCCACTCGCCCCAAACCGCTCCAGCGGCTGCGCAAGCAAGTTCGGCAGGTAATTGAACAGGAACAATCCCATCGCAAGGCCAATAACCAGCGCCCCGCCAATGGCCACGTCCTGAATCTTCGCCTGGTTCTGCTCACTCTTCGTCGGGCCACTTAGCGTCTCGCCAGCCGCCTCGGCTGCCTCGCGCTTCAGCTCTTCTTCGCCGTCGGTAATCACCTTCGCCGCATATCGCATCGCCCGCGCGCCCAGCGCCATCGTGTCCAGCAAAGCAAGCGAACCACGGAAGAAAGGCCACTTCAGCCAAGCCTGACGACCAATCCAAGTCTTCTCAAGCGGCTCGTGGTGAACCACCACGTCCCCCTTTGGAGACCTCACCGCAACGGCAAAAAAGTGCGGAGATCTCATCATGACCCCCTCGATGACGGCTTGGCCGCCCATTTGGAGGTACTCAGCTTCGGGCATGCCAGAAGTATACAGCCGGGCCCTACTCCTAAAATTCTGAGATAATTTTCAAAAAACACCCGCACAAATCCCAGCAGAACACGTCTAACATGTCATGCTATCGGGCATAAAGGAGGGCTGATATGATTACTGGCACCAGTCAGGAAGGTCTGCAGCTCACCGAGGACGAAGCGATCGCGCTTCTGGGATTGTGTATGACAAGCCCGTTGAAGTTAGATCCGGAGTCCGAGAAAGCGTTGAGAAAGCTTGCGGATTATTGCCAAGTGCAATTATCTAAGTCATCATCCGTGGAGTATCGCTCCACGATCCAAAAGCCATTTCTCGACTGTGAGCTAAGTAAGGTGGGGACCTAGGTTCCCACCGACCTTATAATAAGCTCGTGCCCCTGAAATGTACGGTTCAGTCTGTTCTTTCAACCCTGGAGAGCCTCTCTCCAGCTCGGTTTGCTTTTAGTTTTGATTCCGTGGGCCTCCTTCTTGGGGACCGTAATGCGCCCGTTTCTCGCGCGCTCGTCTCCCTGGATCATTCCCTTGCCTCGGTTGACGCCTGCATTTCCGCCGAAGCGCAGCTCCTCGTCTGCCATCATCCCATTTTCTTCCACCCCGTCCAGCGCTTTAACACCGATACCTACGAAGGCCGCGTCGCTTGGAAAATGGCCAAAAGCGGAATCTCGCTGATCACCGCCCACACCAACTGGGACTCGGCACGCGGCGGTATTAACGATGCCCTTGCTGCAAAGCTCGGACTCTCCGAAGTCACAGACTTCGGCAGCGGTGCGGAAATCACCCGCTACAAGCTCGTTACCTTCGTTCCGCTGGCCAATGCCGACGCGGTCGCGCTCGCCCTTGCGAACGCCGGAGCAGGCCGCATCGGAAACTACGTACAGTGCTCGTTTCGCAGCGAAGGCGAAGGCAGATTCCTGCCGCTGTCCGGAGCAAACCCCGCCATTGGCGAAGTTGGCGAACTCACCCGCGTTCCAGAAACTCGCCTGGAAGTTCTCGTTCCAACGGAAGTCAAGGCGAAAGTTCTGCGAGCGCTTCGAAGTGCCCATCCGTACGAGGAACCCGCATACGATCTCATCCCGTTAGACAAAACCGTCGAGCAACCCGCCGGTCGCATCGGCATCTTGCCGGCGGCAATGCCCTTGCAGCATTTCGCGGAGCTCACTTCCGGTTGTCTTAATCAAGCAACTTGGACCTTCGGCGATCCCAAACGTCCCGTCCGCAAAGTCGCTGTAGTCGGCGGCGCCGCAGACGGCGATTGGATGCACGCCCAACGTGCCGGTGCAGATGTCTTTGTGACCGGCGAAGTGAAGCAGCACATCGGCTTAGAAGCCAGCGAATCCGGCATGCCCATCATCGCCGCCGGACACTACGCGACCGAACAGCCCGGAGTTATCGCGCTTCGCGACCACCTAGCGACTCGCCTGCCCGATATTGAGTTCATAACCTTCGAACCCGACCTCGGTCTGGCCGGAAGGCCATTTGGAACCTTTGCTTAAAGCGCTTTACCGAAGCAAGTGCTGGCTTCCACCCCAACGTAAGGGCCGTAGTTCGGAATGATCGAATAGCCCGCGTTTTGGTACAAGGAAAACGCGGCCGTCAAGCGAATGCTTGTTTCCAAGACTGTGTTCGGGAAGCCCAGCTCGCGAGCCCAAGCTTCCAACTCTTCCAAAACCGCGCGCGAGATCCCCTTCCCGCGTGCCTCCGGAACCACGTACATCCTCTTGACCTCAATTTCCGTGTCGGAAAACGGCCGGATAGCCCCGCACGCCGCGGCTCGCCCGTCCAAATAAGCCACCACCACGTACGGAATCGAATCGGCCTTGTTGAACTGCTGAAAAAAGCTCGCTTGATCCCCGTCATGAATCGCCAGAAAACGCGTCAGTTCCGATGCCAGCGTTTGAAAATCTGGGTGCTGCGAATCACTCCGAACTATCTGTAGTGGCGTCGTCTCGCTCATCGGGATTGCGCACCATTATCCACAAATGCCTGGGTACCAGAGTCAACTGAGCGAAAACTTACGTAATCTGAGCTATGGAAAGACCAAGTAAGAAACAAATTAAGGAAGGAATCGAGCAGCTCAAAGCAAAACCAGCGAATGACACTAACGTTCCTGCCCCACAAACCGGCAAGCTCGCCGAGAAGAAACTGAACCAGCGAATTCGAAAGCAGGGGGTCTAATTCCTAGCTTGCGATAACGTTCTTAAGTAGTTTTGCCGCCGCCGACGCGTTATGAAACTCCGTCTCCTGCAACGGAGTCCGACCCGCCGGGTTAACCGCGTTAGGGTCCGCACCGCGAGCGAGCAACAGCTCAACAACGGCCTTCTGGTTGCCATGAGCCGCCGCGTGCAATGCTGTGTCACCCCAATGGTCGTTCTGGTTCAGATCGTGAATGTCTGCCCCGGCATCAAGCAAAACCTCCACCACGCTCGCGTGTCCCTTCCAAGCCGCGCAGTGCAGCGGCGTTGAGCCGTCCGAGTCACGCACAAAAATGAGCTCCGGATCGTCCGCAATCAATTGGGTAACCATCGCCGCGTCACCGTTCTTTGCCGCCTTGAGCATCAATTTTTGCGGAGCAGTTAAGCCCATAGGACCATTATTTTATTACACCTGAAGTGCGTTCGACCAACGTTCGAATTGTCCAGACCTATCGTAAGCTGACGCGGTTTCGTAGCCGTTCGCCCGACTCCGGATCATGACTGGGCAAGAACACCAGGGGTCTTTGCTCCGCCAACCGAAGCACCTTCGACCGAATCTCGCCCGCTTCCCGCAATCCCACCGAAATCCCCGGAAGCCCATCCCGTAAAAACTGTTCCTGGGAAAAGCTGAGATCGCCAGCCAACAGCACATAACCAAGCTCGTCCTCAATGAGCACAGACTGGTGACCCAGGGTGTGGCCAGGAGTAGCAATCAGCTTGATGCGGCCATCGCTCGTCAGATCCCGCTCCGGCCCGTGCCATAGAGTGGGCGCAAACCACGTTGGCCAAAACGGGCGATAAGCTCCGAACGGCTTCTCGAACTCCGTCTTGGTCAGAATCACCTCCGCCGAAGGGAAATACTGCAGGCCGTCCACGTGATCCGAATGCAGATGGGTCAACACAACCCATCGAACATCGGAAGTCGCAAACCCGAGCGCCTCGATCTTCCGGTCCACTTCCTCTTCTCGCCGTTGCTCAATGCGCAAATTCTTGCGGTAGAAAAATCCATCCGGGCCAACAAAAGCCGAAGGTTCGGAAGCAAAAGCACCTTCACCCGTGTCGACAAGCAATAGCCCTTCCTCATGTTCCACCAGCCAAGCACGCACCGGCATTGGCTCGGTCCAGTTTCGGTCTAAAAGAATAGAGGGAAAACGAAGGCTAGCCGGACCCGAAAACTCCCGGTGGGACCACTTGACCGACACCGTCCCGGTGATGAGCTCGTGAATTTTGATTCGTCGTGACATTTTTACTCCATTTCAGATTACTCCAAAATGGAGCATAGCGGTACCATAGCCCCATGTCCGTCAGTTTCAACCGAATGGTTGTCCTCGCCTTGCTCTCCGACGGTCCGGCCGGAGGATACGACCTCGTAAAGCGATTCGATGCCGGGATCTCGCACTTTTGGCATATGACGCATGCGCAGATCTATTCCGAGCTGCCAAAGCTGTCCGAAGAAGGATTCGCAACAAGTAAACAAACCGGCAAACGCATGGAGTACACCATCTCCGATTTAGGCAAGACTCAGCTCTCGCAATGGCTGAAAGATGAGCCGCTCGTGCCAGCGAAGATCCATCATCCGCTCCTCCTGAAACTCTTCTTCGGTTCAAACTTGCCGAAAGAAGACCTCCTGCCCCTTGTCATCGAAGCACAAACCCTGGCGAAGGACCGACTAATTATCTATAAATTCATTCTTGAAAAAATATCTATGGATATGCCCCGAGCACTAACCCTAGACTTCGGAATCATGAGGCTCGAAGCGGAGTTAGACTGGCTAGAAAAAGTATCACACTGGCTAGATTCCCCGCTATACTCCGAGCAAGCGTAGGTGGAATCAACAATGGAACTAGGTGCATTTTCAGTGAGTTTGACCGTTAAAGACCTCGCCACTTCCATGGCGTTCTACGAGAAACTCGGCTTCTCGCAGTTCCACGGCGACCCCGCCCAAAACTGGGTAATCCTCAAAAACGGCGAACATGTGATCGGCCTCTTCCAAGGCATGTTCGAAAAGAACATTCTAACCTTCAATCCAGGATGGGATCAAAAAGGGCAACCAACCGGCGAGTTCACCGACGTCCGCCAGATCCAGCAGAAACTCAAAGCCGACGGCCTAACCCTCACGATGGAAGCCGACGAAACAACCACCGGCCCGGCCAGCATCGTGCTCGAAGATCCCGACGGAAACCCCATCCTCATCGACCAGCACGTGTGACCAAGCGCAACTAAAGTAAGAAATAGTCCCGATCTCTCATAAACGAGGTCACTGATCCAAACCGCAGGCGTGGCAATATGTGGAATACCGCTATGCCAAATTTTCCTCAATTGAAATTCGCGCCCGTTACCGCCTTCGTCCTGTTCGCCGGAGCGGCCGTATCGCACGCCCAACCCACCGACCGTGGCAGCATCGTGGTCTACCCAACCGTCTTTGACCAAAGCGGAACCAAAACCTCTCGCGCCTCCGCCGAAACTGCCCTAAACGACATCCTCAAAAAAGGCGGCTTCAAAGTCCTAGATTCAAGCGTCGCGGCCAGAGTCTGGAAGGCGAAAGGCCTCCGCACCCCAACCGCAACCCGCCCACCAAGCACCGCCGACCTCACCGAACTCGGCAAAGCCATCGGCGTCCGCTACGTCGTCGCCACCACCGTCAGCTTCCACACCCGGTCCATCTGGGTCAACCTCGGACCAAAAACCATCTCCACGGCCTCCTTCGCAACCTCAATTGTCGATTCGAAAACCGGCAAAGTAGTCCACGAAGCCGACACCGAAGGCCGTAGCGATGAAAAGTCCGACACCCTAAAAGTCGTAGGCTCCCTCCTAGTGACGCCGCTCGTCTCGGCCGTCAGCGGCGGACCCAAAACTCCACACGAAACCCGCGCCGCCCAAATCGCCGCCGCCCGAGCCCTCGAAAAGTTCGTTACGGTAACGAACTAGTAAGGAAAACTTCAAGTCTGGAGTGCGTCAGGCGCTCCAGACTTGAACCTAATGGAGACCGGCGCACTAGTTGATAATCAGCAGATCGTTAGGGAGGTATCCCATAAACACCGGATCGGCCGTCACAAACTTCAAACCACGCTCGCGCGCTTGAACAGCCAAGAGACGATCAAATGGGTCACGGTGCTCTTGAACGGGAAAATCCAGCCTCGCATACGCGCTAACGTCATCAAGCGAAATTTCCAGCAAACCGATTGCTTGCCGTTCGAAAGCAAATAAGTCCCCCAAAGGCATTTCCAGTTTGAGCTTGCCGAGACCAAGCTTGATGGAGATCTCCCAGCACGTCACAACGCTCACGAACACTTCCGAGCGAAGATCATCAATAAGTGTTCTCGGCTCCCTTCGAAGCCGTGGATCGTTCGTCGCGTACCAAATGAAGATATGCGTATCTAGCAGAAGCCGGTTCAAATATAGTCTTCCAACCCCGGAATAGGGTCATCAAACCCGGGCAACATCCGAACCTTCCCTTCCGCCCAGCCACCCTTCCGCACCGGCTGAGCCGCCACTCCCAGCTTCAAAACGATCACTTCGACCCGCTCGCCAACAAGCGCGTGAGGAACAGTCACCGTCCCGCCCTGCCCCACCGTCGTTTCAAATCGGATCGCTTCCACTCATCAAATCATACAGCAGAATCCTGCTCACCCTCCGCAAGTCCCAGCCCCCGGCTCGCCAACTCCTCCTTCAAAACCCGCAGCGCCTTTGGACCCATGCCGTGCAGCTTCTTAAGCTCCGCTTCCGGAACCCCAACCAAATCCTCCAAGTGGCAAAATCCCGCCGCCGCTAACGCATTCCGAGCCGGCTGCCCGATCCCCTTTAGGTCCTTAAACTCCGTCACTGTCAAACCAGTGTAAAACATCACCCATGACCGTCATCGAGGCCACCAAGCGAAACACCGTCAACACCATGGAAATGTTCCTCCGAAACTTCTCGCACATCCCCGATGACAAACTGACCTGGAGCCCGACCCCCACCGCAAAATCCCCCCTCCGCATCGCCGCCCACACCGCCCTCTATGCCGCCCGATTCGCAAAAATGATCCGCGACCAAAAGCTCCCCATCCCCGAAAATCTCGAACAGTGGCTAGAAGAAAGAAACAAAGAAGAACAAGCCCTTACCACCCGCCAAGAAATCGAGCCCATCTTCCGCGCCGGCTCCGACCAAGTCCTCGCCGCCCTAGACTCCCTCACCCCCGAAGATCTCGACTCCGTCCTAGATTCCGGCCAGGGCTGGACCATGAGCATGCAGCACCTCATCACCCTCCCTGCCCTCCACGCCACCCTCCACACCGGCCAAATCGACTTCATCCAAACCTGCTGGAACGACCAGCAGGTCTATGTCGGATAAGAAAGCCTAGTAATGACAAGTGCGGGCCAAAACCGCCGCCGCACCGTCGGTCTCATCCAAGGTCCGCAGCTCCTGCAAAAACACTCCAAAGTGGCGACTTGGCGCATAACCCACCTCGTCCCAACCCAGGAACGAGCCGTTAACGTGGGGCCGCCGATCGATTCGAATACCGTATTTCTCAATCAACGCCGCCGATCCAGGGAATATCCGCTCGCAAGTCCCAATCGGGTCCGCTTCCCAACCTTCCAACTGCTCCTCCGTAAACGCGTTGGGTCGCAAAGCATCCACAACAATCGACTCCGGCTCTCCATCGAGCTCGCGCTCCAGCCGCTGAACCGACCGCACCACGCAGTCCAAAACGTCCTCGCGATCAACCCCTCCGTAAAGCAGCTTCGCGCCATACCGATTGACCCAATCAGACCCCCAAGGCGTCAAATCCGCCGGCCGAACCGCCACGTAACGAAGGCCATTTGCCCGCCGCTGATACTCGCAAAGCTCTTCGCCAATGCGCTTAGTAAAACCGTACTTGTCGTAATGCCCGTGCCAAGCCTGCGAGCTCAAAAAGACAAACCGCTTGATCCCGCTCGCCCGCGCCGCCTGCAGCGACCAAAACAACCCATCAACATTGAGCCGCCAAAAGTCGATCTCCGTCTTTTGCTGCCAATGAATGCCGTGCCAAGCGGGCAAATGGATAATCGCATCACACCCCGCCACCGCCTTCTCCAGCCCAAAACCCTGCTGAACATCAACCTGATGAAACGGCAGCTCCGTGGGGACAACCGGCTGCGTAAGGTCCGTCAGAACCAACTCGTGGCCGAGAGCCTGAAGCTTCGGAATGAGACCGCTGCCAATATTGCCGTTGCACGACGTAACCAAAATGCGCATGCCGCAGTATCGCCCAAAGTTCGCCCATCAATGCGCTTTGCAACGAGCCTAAAGGGAATCAGCCTGAGCCTTGGTAACCAAATGGAACGATCCGCAAGTCAATGACGGATAATCCAAGAACCAGAAATGTCCACGCCCCAAGAACTCCCAGCCGATATCTCATTCGAAGCGTGGATTAGCCACATCTTCGACCACGACGATCCCGATTGGCATTGGGACGTGGACGTGCCGCTCTGGGATGAGGAAGCCGAACCTCAAAGAACCCTCGAGTTTCTCAACCGCTTGTTCGAAGCTCCCGAATTCTTGGTCGCACAGTTCACCCCAAACCAAATCGGCGCGGGTCTCAATTTCCTCGTAAACAACAGCTGCTCAAACTATGCCTTTGTCCTGCTAAATCACTCCCTGCCAATCGAAGACCGCACCCGCTGTCTCAAAAATATCGCGACGGTATACGAAACCGTCCTCGCCAAAATCTGCATGCGGACCGCTCATCACAACGAGCAAACATGGCCACCGGCACACACCAGGGCCGACAGTCTGTGCTTCATGTTCTGGGATGAATTCCCGATGTACTGCCACACAAGAAACCACCACGGACAGCCTCTAAAAGTCATAGAGAACGAGGAACACAACTCAAAAATCGAAGCCGCTTGCCTCGACGCAATGGAGCGCACCCTCGCCATAGACCACATCGCTTGCCAAGAAGGCGCCCTCCACGGCCTCGGCCACTGGCAAATGTTCTATCCCGAGCGCGTCGTCCCCATCATCGACCGCTACCTCGCCAGCAGCCATGCTAAGCCGGAACTAACAAACTACGCCCAAGACGCTCGCCGCGGCGATATTCCCTAACGCTCGCGCTTAAACTCAAACCGACGCGGCGTGCCGCCTTTTAAAAACCCAATCGTCGCCGTCAGCCCACCCTCCGCCGATAGCTCATAAACAATCCGCTTCGGATAGTCGTGACGCGGGTTATCAAACACCGCGCGGTTCGCGCTGACCTCCGTCAAAACAAACTCCGTCCCCGCCGCACCCCCGGGCTGCGCAATGTAAACCAGCCCGCCGTCCCGCTCGACAATCCGCAAAAACTCAAACGCCGACATCTTGTCGCGCGAAACCGTTCGCGACGTGGCCAGCATCGCGCCTCCCTTCGGCGCGCTCCATCGCTCTTCAAAGGAGATCGCGCCGTTTGTCCCCCGCGTCCCCACCCAAGCCCCCGCCAGCCAAGCCAGGTCACCAATCACCGCCCGCGCCGCAACCGGCATCGCAATATCCTGCGCATGGCGATAAAGCCCGGTCGAGGTGTATTCCGTCGCCGACCCCAGGTTCGATCGAACCAACAACCCGTCCTTCGTCACCCGAAACTCCCGCCGAATCAACCCGACCGGAGCCGCACCCTTGGCCCGAACAAAGTCGACCTCATAAGAAAAAGCCCCGTCCTTCCAAGCCCCCCGATACCGCGCCACCTCGCCCTCGCCGGCCCCCGGAACCTCCGTAACCGTCCCATCCAGCGCAACCCGAACCTCCCGCCGCGCCCCCCCATGCCCACTCACCAAAACCACCGCCAAGCCCTCAACCCGAAAAGCAAACCGCCCCCCCATCGGCGGCGTCAACTGCTCCAAAGTCCGCCCCGGAGTGAGGTCCTCCACAAAAATCCACTCCCCGTTCAGCGCCGTCAGGTCATCGGCTTGCCCGGCAAGGGTTACCGAGAACATACAAGCGACGACGGCAGGAATCAATCGGCACAACTTCATGGCTCAGAACACCTTACTCTTGTCCATCACTCGCAGCAATGCTCCGCTCCCACGGCTTCTCAAGAAGCTCCAAATCGAAAACCGAGGTCGGCTTCCCCGCCCACAAATCGCTTAACGTGTAGCGGTAAAGAACTCCACGCCGAGCCACGATAAGCTGCCCCAGCGAATCATAAACCGCCCAAGAAACCTCCGCGTCCAGCAGCCCCGGCAACCCCGGCAAGTCCCACTCAAAGATCATCCCGTGCTGATACCCACGGTATCGAGCTCGCAACTCCGGATGCCCCTCCGTCGGCCGAAGAACCCACACTGGGTCTTCTCGACTAATGGGTAGCCACCGTGTTCCGTTGACGTCTTCCTCTCGACCACGAGGGCCAACCCGCCGAAATCCATCTCGATAGAATCGCGGATACTCCTCCCTCAACTCTCTCCGGTAACGCTGCCTATCCAAAAGCCCGATCTCAAACGGCAGCTTGTCCCCAACCTTGCCAATCGCTTCTACTACCGCAGCCGCATCCCTATCGGTGTTAACTTCCAGCCGATCCGCCGATACAAAAACCCCGCCGCCAGCCCCTGTCATCGCGTGCGGCCAATCGACTTCCGTTCGCAATTTTGGCGGTCGACATATCCCGGTCCAATTCAGTCCCTTCCCGCTCGCCGCGTAAACCATAAACTGACCGTCAAACGAAAGATCCGAGTTCAGTTCATGTATCCGTCCATGAAACCAACTCCCCGACTCAATCTCGTCCCGCTCCGTATCCCAGCGCAAAACATGAAAGAGCTTCGTCGGCTTCCGCCGCAAAACCACCACCACCGGCGCCTCTTTCGCTGCCAATAAGTGGATCCGTGCGGGAACGACTTCCGGTTTACGCTTGACTCTCGTTTTCCATCGAGCTCTCATAAGTTTTACGGTCGCAGAATCCTACTTTTCAAGAACGGACCATAACAAATCATGATCTACGACGAAATGCGATTCGGACCATAACAATTCACAGCAGGTCGAAACCGGCTTCAAGGAGCGTGTCAAGCTCTCGTTTCGTGGAAGTACCAAGGCCCTTGACAACCGTCGATAACCACCTATTCGACAGACCCGCTTCGGCAAACACTCGGACTATGAACTAACTCTTCCATTGAAGCTTGATTAAGGAAGCCCGGAAGTACATGTGACTTGAGAAAACTTTTGAAGTATGAATTGCACCCAGAAGCGATGGCCAATAGACTAGGTGCCTTCGGACTGGCCTATTTGAAACGCTACCAACCGGAACAACCCCAAAACATTCGACACCAGAACCTAAAAAGACTGTCCCCCTGTCGTACAATTTGTGTCCATTTTACTGCAAAACTAAAATGCCACCTTTCGCTGCAGAAAACACTCGGCTACACCTTATACAATTATTCTCTTCCCGAAATTGGGATGATTAAAGGCTTCATTTTCCGGAGATAAATGTCAATCCCGACGTTAGCCGCGCTTTCAATTATCCAGTCCAACAATAACTCCGTAGCTAAGTTTGATGGAACATTTCCCAGATTTGCTACCCTCTGAACGATGTCCTGCAGGGGGTGCGAGCCGAGCAGATTTTGCATTCCTTGAGCCCAAATCTCGAAGCCTCCGTCAGCCTCAACGCCTATTCTACTTCCTCGCTTTACGCTGCTGATGGATAAGGTTTGACCAGACTGTTCAAAAGAGATAGACATAACTCCTGACGCCTTATACTCCCCCGGAACGGCATACAAATGAAACTCAGATGCTAATGCCATAGACGCTATTCCAGGGAGTAGATTCGGCGCTGAGCTCTTACCCGAAGAAAATGGATTGAGACGATCTACAACGCTTCCGACTGGATTCGTGAAGAAATCGACGGCTCCCGAAACAGCGTCGGAAAAACCGCTAGAAACACTCGGCATAACAGAACCCAGACCGAAGCTAGGTAAAAGACGTGTCGCAGCCGGCGTGCCAAAAGAAGGAAACAAACCATTTGCCACGGACGTGCCGATGAGAACCGGCCGGATTACTGTCCGAAAACCCTCCTGCAGAGGCTTCTTGCGCCCCGTGGCTTCGGTAAACGTGTTACGGTTTTTGTACTCACCAATTCCTGGCTCGACGTTTAAGTTCACGTCAGCCTTGGCAGAAGTCGACGTTACCGCATCATTAGCTGGCACAAGTCCCCCTCTAAAGTAGCGCAATTGTATCGGTTGAAATGAAGCTGCCGACGACAATGATGCGTTCAACCGCAATGGAAATATTGTGCCTTCATCAACTTTCACACCAATAGGACCCACTTGCACCGGCGGAGTTCGTTCGATCTTGTCAGCGGTCACAAATGGTACTGAAAGTTTTCGCGCTTCCAACTGAACGCTGCCTACGAGCCCTAACTCTGACGACCTCGGTAGGACTTGACGTACCCCAAACGGATCGTAATATGACGTGAGAAATCCTTCCGATAGAGATAAGTGAACTTGAGCATCTGCTACACCCTCCAAGAAGTACTTAACATTCCCTGAAATGCTGATACGCGAGCCTGAAAGATCAGCCCCCTTTTCGAACATTAGGGGCAAGTCCATTCTGCCATCTCTTAAAGTTATGTTCGAAGCATCCTTGCCCGTCACATAGGAGACATTACACTGTATTCTCAAACCCCCGATAAGATCAGTACCGTCTGCTGAGATGGAAAGAGGACGATCTCCGTTTGTGGAGTCCATCGTCCCAGTTCCAGCGGTCGCCACTACTGCCACATCAGGAACTTCTAGCAATGAAGCGCCAAACTGAACCTGAAGGTTCTCGATTACTCCAGTAACGCCAGCTTCCGAATCTATTACTAAGCTCTTGGCCCTCAAACCACCTCCGGAAAGAAAAAGCTGACTGCCAGGATTAGGTCGCAGTATCCCCCCACTAATGCCTGCATCGACATCAATAGATCCAAGGATAGAGTCCTTAGGACTCGTCTTCAGAGTAGCCACTACCAGGCCGCCGCTAAAAATAACGTCGCCGAATGCTCCCATCTTAGCTTGACTTCCCTTCTCGATAGGAAACTCCTCAATAAAGAATTTATCTGAACGTGGAAAAATTTCTTCTGGTCCATACGTGAAAGGTGCTGAATCACTCGTTGCGATAAATGAGCCTTTAGATGAGGACGTAAGTGAAACCTCGTCGGGAGTGATAAGTGTGGAGTTCGCAAGCAACGTTGACTCTAGCTTTTCGAATGAACCAGAAATTGGAAAGTCCGTTAAGGTATCTAGAGATAATTCCTGCGCTTCAACAACGCCTGCACCCAGAAAGAAATTACTATGAGAATTCAACCTTAACCTTCCAGCAGCTGAGGAACTATTGAGAGGTGCAATCGTTCCAACAAGCCCGTTTAGACGACCGACCACTTTAGGCCGTCCCCCGGCACCCCAAAGTGCCGATACTACATTTAGCTTCGCTGTTGACCTGCCAAGGCAGATCGATTGCCGACCTGCGATCGTCAACTTACCGCTACTGATTTGCAGATCTAAAATACCAATTCCAAATCCTAAAGTTCCCGCATTCGTTTCTGTAATCGCATAGCTCAAGTCTTTAACATCTATCGATGAAAATCTATCATCAAAGATTTGCTCCGTTTTAAGGAACGCCTTGTCATCATCATGAACTGCCAGGGCAATAGTAGAGGGGCCGAGCCTGCCATTCATCGACCCCGATGTTAGATCCACTCTTTTGCCAGACTCACTGAACGCTATTTTTTTGAATTCACAAGAAAGATTATTAGCTAGCGTTAACTCAGTCTCTCCGCCGTGAATTCTTCCACTATACGCCACAAATTGAAGATCGAAGAATTCACCGCTTATCTTCCGCCGAGAAGGAGAAAATGAAAACTTTTTAAAGGAGAACTGTGAGTTCGGAGACTTCACAGAAATTTGATCCCTGCCTGGGAATCTGATCTCAGCTTGATCTTTAAGCACAACTGTTTCTCGATCCTCGCCCGGTTCAGGCATAAAGTAGATACGATCGATCATAGAAGGGGGAGCCAATTTTTCTGCAAGCGGCTTGAACGGCTTCCCAAGGAACAGCGCGCGAGGATTCTGGCAGAATCCCAAATGCCGATCTAACTCACCTGCGCTTTGACCAGGGTCAAAGTGCCAGATTCGGACGTTGCCTAAGGATCGGTATTCGAGCCTCTTTAAGAGAAAAGTACTTTTCTTCTTTCGAAACTCGAAATCGACTGGGATCGCGGTAGAAAAGCTGATCTCACCCCTAGCAAAATTTCCGGACACATACTTGTAAGACACTTTGGCTTCTGCGCCCAACGGTACGCTCCAAGTGAGAGTCGAGTCTTTAGTTTGCGTTCGATGTTCGCCAGGTCTAAAAACAATTTTGCACGTTCCTTCCAATCCGTGCGACGCATTTACCAGTTGCTCATAAAACTTGAAAACTTCATCTGCACCGAACGAGTGGCAACTTAAAGCCATAGCTAAGATTGCAAAAGCAATTCTAAGATTCATTTCATTCCTCAATTGATGTCAACACCTAATTTCCTAAAGACTGGATGGTTTGAATATTTCAGCGATATTGCCATCTTAGCTTGCACCATGGCACCGGCTTTATCGCCCTGTCGGAGCAGGAAAGCCGCAAACTCTGCAAAGTACAATCCATTCTTTGAGTCCACGATTGAAGCTTTGAAGCATGCCATGGCGTCATCTATTCGATTGAGCTTCTCGTACGTAATACCTAAGTCATGGTTATAGACAGAATTTGTCTTATTGATGTCAACCGCGGCTTGCAGTGAAACGGCAGCGCTTTCAAATTTGTTTTGGCTTAGTTGCGTGATACCCAGCCAATATAGATACACATGCTGTGGGTCTTTCTTTGCAGCATTATGAAAGTATAGTTCCGCGTCCGGCAAGTTCCGTTTAGCAAACAGAACCTGACCTATCATGTGCGTTGCTTCGGCCGAATCATTAAGTTTAAGAGCCTTCCAAAGTGCCGTCATTGCACCATCTAATTCGGCGACATTCAGGTAGGCCACACCGAGGGCAATGTAGTACTGAGGTACCTGAGCGTTCAGTTCTGTGGCCTTCTGAAATGAAAGAGCTGCCTCTGGCCATGCTCCAAGATCACAATAAGCGGCGCCCAGGCTATAGTGAAGCAGAGCCGATTCTGGTTTCAAGCGTAGCGCATCTTTGAATGACAGCACGCTTTCAGGTATTTTATTGCTTGCTCGCTGAGCAAGCGCTAGCCAATAGTACTGATCTGCTTCTTCAGGATCTTCAGCAATTGCGGCGCGGAGCCGTTCCGCTGCTAATGCGTAATGGCCGATTTTGAAGAAAGCTACACCGAGATCAAACTGATATCTCGCTTTTTTCTCTGAAATTGCAGCTGCCTCGGCGAAGTAAGGTATGGCATCTACAAATTGCTCGTTGCCAGCGAGGTAAAGACCGGTTGCATGCTGATACTCTGCATTCTTAGGGTCAATCTTAACCGCTTCACGGAGCTCAGCCAGTGCTGGTTGACTTAAGTTTGCCAGCGTTCTTCCCAGCCAATACCTATACTTTGCAACCCCAGGTTGAAGTTCTTTGGCTTTCATAAACGCGGGTAGAGCATCTTTGTGGTTCCCCACTTCGGCATACCGTTTGCCGTTCACGAAACTTGCCTCGGCATCCTCAAGTTGGATAGCTGGACTAGCAAGGAGCGTCACAAGGCAATTTAAGAAACTAATGATCATTTTCTACACCTATCGGGACGATTGTACAACTTCTGATGAGACTTAAGTCAACCGCCGATCTGATCTTTCGGCACCGGAATTTCGTTTCCGTTGCCGTCCCAGCTTTTAGCTGTCGGCTTACTGGTATTAAAGCATGTTACAGTCCAATTCGGTGGCCATTTCAGGGTTACGCTATAGCTTGTATCTCTAGTTGCTGGAATTTCAAGCCTTTTCGCAATGTTATACAGCGCTTGAGCGCAGGACTCAGGGCCAGCAGATGCGTCGATTCGCTCATTGCTGCTCCTCTGGGATGTATTATTTCTCACGCTAATTGATCCTGGCAAGCTCCCGAGATTTCCACTAAAAGTGAGCCGTGTTCTTGAGCCAGAAATCGGTGTGGTAGGCGGCGCTGGTGGTTGCTCTACCCCTCCCAATTTCACATCGCAACCGCACCCTGCAACACTTAAGGCGCATACGATGGCAGACAGCGATCTCATAACGTTCCGTTGTTCGTTCATTTGTTAATTGAAATTCCCAAGTAGGCTGTGACGAGCCCGGTAGACGTTTCTGCGTCAAGTATTTTAGAGTATAAGGGTATTGATCGGTTGAAAACGTTAACGTTGAACGATTTATCCGGATTTGGCCTCAGAAGATTTCCAATCACCTCATTACTCAATTGCGGATTCGCTATCAAAGCATATTGGGCACGTCTTTGGTTTCTTATCCTGCATGCAAGATACTTTTGAGCCGAAAGTGACGAGCAGTCTTCGAGCTTCGCCACAACTTTAGCCGTCTCGATTTTAAGTGTCGTCGCCTCTGCGCGAAGCGCCAGATCAAAGTCTGTGCCGCTCTTGGTGCTCTCAAAACTTCCTTCAGCAGACAAGCTTAAAGCAGATTCAGCCGCATCTATCCGTAGATTTGTCAAGCTTAGTTGTTGGCCTTGTAACTGAATCAACTTATTCAGTCCCAGTAAGACATCCTGGTTCAACCACGTACTTGACAAAGAAAGCGATGCATTCGATCCCTGTACCGCGCGGAATCGGCGCTCGGAGACTGGGAAGGGTTCAGTCGAACTAGCAACTTCGGCTGAGACGGCTCCAGAAGGAAAACCGACAAATGTTATGTAGGATTTAGTAAACCGGACTGCGAAGTCAAGTCGCACTTGATCCATCCCGCTTCCAAGGGGTTGGACAGATTTTGAGAGGAATTTCGGGAAAATTGGTTTTCCTTCAATTGCTGCAGCAATTGCTTGCGCTTCACTATCCGGCCCGATCCCAGTACTTGCTATGACTGGTTTTCCTGCCTTAGACGTGATTTCAAAACTATTCCAAGTAACCAGAATGGGGACCACTAGTACCCAAGGTTTGCCGGTCACAGTGAGGGCCCGAGCAGCAACCTTCTCTCCTGCAATTTCTCCATCTCCCGTCATAAGCACTATGTTTGACTTAGCCGCTATTGTGTCGGTAAATATCCCAATGAAGGTACCGGAAACATCACTCCCCCCCGTATACATGACATCAATTAGCTGGCAACCCTCAGGTAAGTTGCTCTCCCGGACCGGGAGCAACAAGTCTCGGATAGTCCCAATATTGCCAGCGTCAAGCACGAGTTGCGCCGCAATCGGCGAAACATTCTGAATTCGTGGACTGATTTCAGTTTGGTTTCCAGTTTTGGCGCCAGGCGAAGTTAACGTGTCGGATACGGCGCATGACTGGGATGCCAAAATGGCGGGCAGACACATCAGTCCGTGCAAAATTTGTTTCGAAACTTTCATGTTGCCTCGATGGAGAAGTCCCTCACACGATACCATGATACACATATGGGTTCACGGCTTTTGAGAAAAGTAAACGATCTTGACGCTTTTCTCCGGTGTGTTCTCTTGAGTTTCCCTCGACGGAGTGCAAATTTTCTTCATCAAGCTTAGGAGCGTGCGTGGGCAGCTGAATTCTAGGTTGTTTCGTGGGAGATCAGCGCTTTACAGGAGAAACTTCTTCGGTACGAGCTGCCATTTTGTGGTGCTGAGCCACGGTTTTTCAGCCTAGCCCTTCTAACAACCGCCGACACGTCTGCTATCGAGTTTGCCGAGATAATCGCTGGTTGCGGCTCGCCCTGCGATCATGCAGATGAAATTACATTAGATTGCAATCAATGCACTTTCTTCTGGTATGCCCCTGCCACCGGGATACTGCCCAAAACGGGCTCGGCGCAATAAGCTGCTGGGATCGCTTACGGTACGGTTGGTTGTCTGGATGCTCCTATCCTGAAATTCGGAGAAGCCAACCTGTCTGCAGCTTCTTGATGTTTCGACGCCGCTGAGTCGTATCCATTGTTTCAACCGCCCTGCGCGAAATTCTTCTTTCTACTTTCCAGACAAACTCCTGGCCCGCTCGAGAGAAATGGCAGTGTAGTTGGGGACCGCAACTTGACCATGACTTGTTAAGGCTATTTGCATCGCCTCAACCCCAGCACGCAAGTCGGGATTATCTGCTTTCCAAAGTTCTTCCGGCGTCATTCTCTTTGGCCCATCTCAGACAACGAGTACTGCATATCAATCCTCACTGAGCATCCCAGCCTTCCAGAATCTGATTTGAAAGAGCGGCAATCCTAAAGGTCCGCGCATCGCGGGTCAACTCACTTTTAACCCTCTCGCCGGCCCGAGGCCTTTAAATGTCCCTGGTTGACTTCACCCCGTTTTCCCACCTATACCCATGTGGACCAGCGCGCGAAAATCAAAAAATTTTCACTCCGCCCCAAAGCGGGAACATTAAAAATTAAATTTTTGGCGCCCAAAAGCGGCCCGCAACATCGAAAATCCCTGCCCGACGCCCCCTCAAAACGCCCCCACCTCTCCGCCCGTCCTCAGCGCGATCGGACTCCGAAGCCACACAAGGCCACACAAAGCGTTCGAAGAATGCAAGGCCACTCCCAACGCAAATCCGAACAAACCCGGACGAACCCGAACAAATCCGAACCTAAAAGGGGGTGTAATTAATTAAGGGATCCTTCCGTCAGTTCGGACTAGATTAAGCTAGAACTGGGTTGAAGAGTCAAACGAAGGGATCAAGTATCGCTAAAGGCGTAGTTGGCTGTAAGGGTTGTGGCGAGAAACGTCATTACAAACTGGGCGATGGTCGGCGCAAGTGCGTGGCTTGCGGAAAGAAGTACACGACGAAGTCTCGGAACGGAAAGCTAACCAGGGCGCAGCTCAAAGAGATTGCCCGCTGGTTCTGGCTGCTGGTTCCTGCCAGCCGAGTGGCGAAGGATCTGAAGCTGAACCACAAGACCGTTTGCGCTCATTACAACCGAATGCGGCTTCGAATCGCCCAGGAGTCGGCCCTCGTTGCAACGCCGCTTGGTGGCGAAGTTGAAGTTGACGAGTCGTACTTTGGCGCTGCTCGGCCCGGCAAGAGAGGCAGAGGTGCGGGCGGCAAGATCCCGGTGTTTGGGCTTCTAAAGCGCGGTGGTGA
>CAMCWC010000023.1 GCA_945882415.1 Chthonomonas calidirosea | reverse complement strand
ACGAAGGCATCGACTTCTTTGATTTCTGCATCGGTCAACCCGGAGTACGCCTTCGCGATGGGGACGAGATGTTTCTCGTCGTTCCAAACCGCAAAGGTGTAGTCGGTGTACAACGATGCCCGCTTGCCGCTTCCCCTTTGGGCGTAAATGAGGACCGCATCGATCGTGAATGGCTCGAGCTTCCATTTCCACCAGTCACCTCGCTTCCGACCAACCCCGTAAACGCTCGATTTCCGCTTCAGCATTAGCCCTTCCACCCGGAGATCACGGGCTTGCTCTCGGACGGCGGCGAGCTCTGACCAATCGCCGACTTGCTCGGGCATTGGAACCCCGACGAGTCCGGAGGATTTGAGTTGGTCGAGAATTTGTAGCCTTTCAGACAACGGATTTGCTCGAACATCTTGGCCTTGGAATTCCAAAATATCAAAGGCGACAAGGGTTACCGGAACTGTCTGAAGGAGCTTCGCGCCGACAGTTTTTCGGCCGATGCGTTTCTGCAGTTCGGCAAATGGGAGCGGGCGGCCATCAGACCAGGCCAATATCTCCCCGTCGATGACGGTGCCTTCGGGCAATCGGTCGCCAATGGCGGCGATCTCCGGGAAGCGAGCGGTGATGAGCTCTTCGCCACGCGACCAGACGTAGGCGTTACCGCCGCGTCGGATCACCTGCGCCCGAATGCCGTCCCATTTCCATTCGACGTGCCATTCCGAAAGGTCACCTAACGAATTGGGTTCAGCTTCGAGCGGATGCGCCAAGCAGAAGGGGTATGGCTTACTCAAGTCTTCAGTGGGATCGTGGTCCTGCGACAACAGGCTCTCAAAGAAGAGTGATCCGGCGGTCCAGTCGCCCATCAGGCGATGGCTCAGGGTTGCCTGCGGCACGCCGCTTGAAATCGACAGCGCCCGTACGACCAGTTCTTGCGATACGCCAACCCGAAAAGCACCCGTGATCAGCTTGTTGAAGACAAACCGCTCCGAATGGCTCAGCTTTTGCCAGCTGTCTTGAACGATTCGCCGCTGGCTTTCTTCGGGTTCCTTCGCCAGAATCAGCAGGACGTTTTGGACCCACCATGCTAGCCCCTCATTGTTGTCTTGGATCGGCGGCGGCAAGACCAGCGCGATCGTTTCGGCGAGATCTCCGACGGCATCATAACATTCGGTGAAAAGCCAAGGGCTGATTCCAGCAGTCTCGGCGGCCCAGAGTTGGAACTTGGTGCTAGCAAACGGTCGCTTGGGGCGGCGACCGGTGAGGAAGTAAACCGCCCAACCCGCGTCTTCGGGCGACGCCGTCCGGAAGTACTCCACCATAAAAGCGACCTTGTCGTTCGTCCGATTGGAAGAATCCAGTTCGAGATACAGCTTCGCAAAATCCCTCACGCCTGGTCCTCCTGGTCAGCCGCCCCGGGTTCGCTCGCGTCCTGTTCGCCTTCCCATTCGGTTGAAAGCACCTCGGCCCACTTCCCTTGCTCCTTTAGATGCCGAACGAGGATGTTTGTGTAGCCATGGGTTGCCCAGATGCGTTCCGCTCCGGTTGATTCGATTGCGCCAAGCAAAGACGGCCAGTCGACGTGATCGCTCAGAACGAACCCACGGTCCATGGCACGCCGCCGTTTGGCACCACGAACCGCCATCCATCCCGACATAAATGCCGTGGATACTTCGCCAAAGCGTCGGAGCCACGTTGAGCCCTGAACGCTGGGCGGGGCCAAAACAAGGGCCTGTGCGAAGTCAAAACCGGTCGGAAGTTCGCCGAGCCTTCGCGTTACAGGCAGCGAAATCCCGGCGTCTCGGTATGCCTCGTTCATTGCGTGCACCGCGCCGTGAGCCAGGATCGGGCCGATGCTCGGATCCAGCCCAGAAAGTGCACGCTGCGACTTTCCGAGGGCGTAGCCCATGAGGATCGAGCATCTTCCGCGCGCTTGATTCTCTCGCCACCAGTCGTTGATCGAGGCGAAAATGCTCGCGTCAGGTTCCCAACGATAGATCGGCAGGCCGAACGTACACTCGGTAACGAAGGTATGGCAGCGGACCGGCTCAAATGCGGAGCATGTCGTGTCCGGGGCGGTCTTGTAATCGCCCGACACGACGGCGACTTCCCCATCCAACTCGATCCTAACCTGGGCCGAGCCAAGAATGTGCCCGGCCGGATGAAGGGAAACATGGACTCCGTTGATGTTCAAACGCTCCCCGTAAGCAAAAGAGGAGATGTCACTGTCCAGCGCGAGTCGCCTTCGGAGCACACCTTCGCCCTCCTGAGAGCACAAGTAGCGCTTCATTCCCCATCTCGCGTGGTCCGAATGGGCATGGGTGATCACGGCATTTTCTACCGAACGCCACGGATCGACGTAAAAATCTCCGACCTCGCAATACAATCCGCGATCCGTGAGGGAAAGTAGTTTCGGGTTCTCGGACACGGCGATCGACATGACTTCTTGGGATACTACGTTAGCGCGAGGATTTCGCACATGACCAGATTCGAAAAACTACGCGCTTGGATCCTCCGGGCCATCGACAACTCGGGCCCGCACAACTTAGCTCGTCTCGCCGGGGCTTTCAGCTTTTTTGCGGCGCTCAGTATCGCCCCGACTTTGGTGGTCGGCGTGTACGTTGCCGCGCAATGGTTCGGTCAGCAAGGGGCAAACGAGCCAATTCTCGCCCAGATTCGAGATGCGGTCGGAAAGGAAGCCGCCGATTACGTTGGCGAGGTCATTGCCGGAGCGAAGAAGCCGGAGAACGGGATTCTTGCAACGCTTCTTTCCTTTGCGATCACCTTCTTCTCCGCCTCGAACCTGTTTGTCGCGCTACAAGATGGGGTGAATACCGTGTTCGGCTACACGATGAAAGGCCACGTGGTGAAGAACTGGCTCATCATGCGAGCTCGGGCGTTCCTTGGGGTTTTGGTTTACGGCGGAACGGCGTTGCTCTGGTTCTTTGCAGATTCGGTGCTGGTTGGGCTTTCTCAACGCTTCGCGGGTCCGGTTGCCAAAGTCTTTACGATGGTTAGCCTGTTGTCGGTGCTGATTGGGCTGGTCGGAATCTGGTTTCGGACGCTTGCACCGATTGCGGTGAAATGGCGAGAAGTTTGGCCCGCCGCCGCGGTGACCGCCATCGGGATCTGGCTCTGCCGGAACTTAATGGGTTACTACTTCGAGCTCATCCCGGTGACAAAAGCGTACGGATCCGCGGGCGCGCTGGTCATTTTGCTGCTCTGGATTTTCTACACCGCCCAAATTTTCTTCTTCGGGCTTGAGCTGTTCCGCGCGTATCGTGAAATCTACGTCCTCGAATCGGGCGAACCTGCCGCATAATCAAGTCGATATGCGCGTGATGATGCTCTCTTGGGAATACCCGCCTCGGATTGTGGGAGGCATCAGCCCGCACGTCTACGAGCTTTCCCAAGAACTGGTCAAGCAAGGCGTTGAGGTCCACGTTGTCACCAAGGCGACGCCCAATGCCCCTAACGAAGAGACGGAAGCTTCCGGTGTGCATGTGCACCGGGTGGAACTCTCCGGAACGCCGAACGACTTTCTGCACGAAATCCAGCTTCTGAACCAAGCGACCGACTTGCGGGTCCGGCAATTGCTCGAAGACTGGCGACCCGGCGGGCAACCAACCATCTTTCATGCCCACGACTGGCTTTCGCTTGATTCAGCCCGGGAGTTGAAGTATGAGTACAAGCTTCCAATGGTGGCGACGGTCCACGCTACCGAGACCGGCCGCCATGGCGGAATTCACAACAACGTTTCCCGTTACATCCACGACCAGGAGTACTGGCTCACCTATGAAGCCTGGCGCGTGATTATTTGCTCCGAGTTCATGTGCGGTGAAGTTCATCGCACGTTCAACTGTCCATGGGAAAAGACGGACGTCATCTTTAACGGCGTCAATGCGGACAAGTTCAAGTTCGATTGGACCGAAGCTGAACGGCTCGCGGCCCGGGAGCAATATGCGGCACCGGACGAGAAGATCGTGCTTTACGTCGGCCGATTTGTGCGAGAGAAAGGCATTCAGGTTCTGTTGAACTCTGCCCACGCGATCCTAGCGGCCGAGCCGAACACTCGCTTTGTGATTGCCGGCGGCGGTAATCGCGAGAAGTTTGAAGGCTTCGTGGATTGGTCCGGATTGCGATCTCGAATCCACTTCACCGGATTTATCTCAGGGCGAAAGCTACTGGAACTGTATCGCTGCGCCGACGTTGCGGTGTTCCCTTCGCTATACGAACCTTTTGGAATTGTCGCGCTTGAGGCGATGGCGGCTGGAACGTCGGTAGTTTGCTCCGACGCGGGTGGACTTCCTGAAGTGGTTAGCCATGATTTGACCGGAACCACAACCTTCGCCGGAGACACTGCTTCCCTCGCTTGGGGTGTGTTGCGGGTTCTGCAAGACCCTGAACGGGCGGCGAAGATTAGGGAGCAAGCCAAGGAACGGCTCTCGACGGACTTCTCTTGGGCAAATCTGGCGACTCAGACGATCGCGGTCTACGAGCGGGTATGGGCGGAGTTCTTGGAAAGTTATTGGGCGGCCGGGACGGTTTGGCCCGTTTCTCCTGGTGCAGAGGATCGAGCCAAGGAGCTCCATCTGGAAGAAAAGGCGACGACGGGAGTTCCCATCGAGCGCCCTTCCGCGCCGGTCAGTGCGGCTCCCGGTCTACTGCTTTCCGAAGACGAGAGCGACGCGGAGGACCTGTGGTCCCCCGCGTTCTAGCCTAAATTCTCGGATACAGATCTAGTTTTCGGAACGTTACCGGTCCGTGATCACCTTGCACAAAGATCGGGCCGGGCAGGTCTTCTCGGGACTCCAAGGCGCCACCCGTGATGCCGGGAATTTCCGCGTTCTCGATGACGGTTTTGCCATTTAGCACGACCGTAATAAACCGACCGAGCAGTGTGATCTCCGCGGTGTTCCACTCGTCGTGCGCATGAACGGCGTTCTCGCTCGGGATCAGGAAACCGTAGATTGCGGCGCTGCTTCCGACCGTTGGCTCGTGTCCGTGATCGTCGAGGATTTGGAACTCGTATCTCCCGCGCAGATAGATGCCAGAGTTGCTACCCTTCGGGTACCGGTACTCGGCCACCAGTCGGAAGTCACCAAAGGTGTCTCGGGTGATCAGATCGGTTCCGACGCCTGCGTTCTCGAGACCATTTGCGGTGATGCTCCACTGGTTCGTCCATTCTGGGCTTCGTGGATGCCAGTTGCTGAGGTCCGACTGGACAAGCGAGATGACATCGCCCCAGACGGGACTATCTGTTGACGGCAGTGCGGGAGCTTTTCGACCGGACCACTGAACCACTTCACCACTGTCGTTCGTCGTTGTGCCAGAAATCCCGTCTTCGGTGAGCGTTCCGGTGAACTGCAGATCCGATTCTCGACCTTCGTACTGCTTTGGAAGGGCCCATTCTACGGAGTTTTCGGTGAGGGAGATCGTCGGGATTGGGCGAGCGCTTCCAAACCGTCCGACAAACCAGCCCTCCTGCGGAGAAAGATCCACCCAACTCGGGTAGTCACCATTGACGTCATGAATCGTTAAGTCCCAGCGGCCTTCAACCATGTTGCTAGGTTACTTTCCGTTCGGAATCCACCGCACGCTTCCGTCGAGATACGCGGCTACTTTGCCGGTGCGGCCTTGGAGATAGCCTAACACGGTCTCCGAAGGCTTCTCCACTGCACTAACGACTCCTCCAGCAAATGCAAGGACAAATTCTTCAAGCAGCACTGCGTTCGGCACGTAGGGCTGCATCTCGGCTTTCCAATTGCTTCCCACACCGAGCATTGTGTCGTGATGGTCTTGAGCGTAGCTGGCAAAGCATTGTGCGAGTTCTTTTGCACGTCCCAGTAGCATCGTTCGCTCCGCTACTTCCTTCCCATGATCCGATCGCACAAGTGGCGCGCGTTCAATTGGGCGAATGAAGAGCTTGCCCTCGGATTGGAATGCCACCGCGGTCAGCTGATCGTTCGCGAGCGCCATGGTGCAATCAGCACTAATCAGTACGAACTTCTTTTCAAACTGCATGAGCAGAGCCGTCGTGGTTCCACCGGTTTCATTGACCGGGGTTTTGATGCTAGTCAGAGTCGGAAACTTGTCGGAGTCCGGCGCTTGCTTTGGCGGATTAACTTGGCCCGGACTGAGGGTGCGACTAGCTCCGTTTAGGACATTTTCTCCGCGAAAACTTGATTCGGGGTGTGGCTCGCCAAATTTCGCATTAGGATAGAGCAAGAAGATAGCTTCATCGGTTTCGATATGAAACCCGGCAAACAGTTCCCTCGGCTGATTGATCTCGGGCCCAAGCTCGAGGCTAGCGTTGAACCGGCGAACCGAGCCACGGCCACCGTTATTCAGAAGCGCCAGTACTGCTTCAGCGGAGTGTTTGAGCGGATGGATCGAGATTTGGAAGCACCGAGTGAAAGGGGGCAACTCGCGAACGGAGCCATCGGTGGTGCTTGTGAACAGTTTGGCAACGGCTTCCTTTTCCTGGAACAGACAGAAGGTGATCTGGCTACTGTTTCCAAGCCACTGAGCCGATGCTTGCGTTGTACTTGCGTCGTACTTCTTGATGCTCCAAGTCTTGGATGTTGCTAGGTTCCACACGAGGATTTCGCCTTCAAGCTTCGGAGTTGAAGTTTGCGGCACGGTCGCGTGTAGCTGAGCCTGTAGCAGTTCACTGGCTGCAGGTTGGTATGTCCGGTTAATCAGCAGGTAATTGCCGTCGTTTGACCAAACCATCTCCTTGACTTCCCCCTCTGAAACAAACCTTGCAGGAAGGAAAAGGAGCGCGGTTTCTCTAAATGGGAGAAAACTGTTCGTTGCGCTTTGCGAACGCAACTCAGCTAAGCCGCTGGACGCACATGAAATCGTGGCTAGGACGAGGAATCTACTGACCATCTTTGATCCACTTCACGTGACCGTCCACGTAAGCAACGGCTCGACCACCCTTCCCCGGAATGTATCCCATGATCGTTTTGGAAGGGTCCTCTACCTTTAAAATACTTCCTCCCTTAAATGCTAAAACAAACCCGTCCATCGTGTTTCGGTCTTTGAGGTACGGGAAGATCGAATCCTGCCACTTTCCCTGATTTGAAGGCAAGTTGTCATCGTTATCAGCTGCATAAATGATAAGTCCTAAAGCGACCTGCTTTGCATTACTGATGATCTTAGTTCGCTCCGCTGCGTCCTTAGCATCTAGGAAGGCTGCGAGTGGCACCTCCGCAATCGGTCGAACAAATATCGTGCCCTGAGAGACGTAGGCCACACCGGTGAGTTGTCGGTTTGGTTTTACCAAGGACACATCGGCGGCAATCAGGACGAGCTCATCCGCGGACCGAAAAATTGCGGATGTGAGCGGCTTCAGCTTTGAATCGACTTGAACCGGCTTTTCATCAAGTGCCAGTTGCGGCTCTTCGCCGTCGTAGGCTGCGTCGTACTCCGATTTCGTCGCTGGCCGTGTCGCACCTGTCTGAACGTTGACGGCTTCAAAGAAGGTTTCGGCTTCTTTAGTTTTGCCGTCAGACGAGAGCGGTCCGGTTGCTCGGCGCATGCCAGCAAATAAAATCTCGTTCCCGTTCTTCAGGTAGGCAACTGGTTCGCTTCCGCTCGCGGTTTTTAAGGTTCGGCCGACCGGACCCGACGAGTTCACCCGTTGAACGGTCATTCCATCTGACTCACTGTGTAATTGAATCACCATCTCAGCCCGCGTGGGTGATGGGAAGTACTGGATCAGGTTGACCTTTTCGCCTAAGTTCAATTGCTTAACATCTCCATCGGCCGTGCTGACAAACACGCTGATAAGCGACGTCAAATTGGATTGCAAGGAGAAAATGACCGCGCTTCCTGTGCCAAGCCACTTAGTCTCGGCGCGAAACAAGGATGCGTCGTACTTATAGATCACCCTGGACTTACCGGTTTCCATCGAGAAGGTGACGATCTCCCCAATACTTGGTGGCGGTTCTTGCGGCGCAGACGATTTTGAGAAAATCTGCTGGATGTACTTCGTTGTCAGCTCCATCCGCGAACGGTTAACAAGCAAGAATCGTCCATCGGACGACCAACCCAGATCCGTACACTCACCATCTGCCACAAATTTCGGGCTGAGTAGCATCCATGCTTTGTCATTTCCGGCAATTGAACTTTGCGTGAACGGCTGAGCCATCGCTGAAGAGGCAACAAGGGCGATACTGGACACGATGCTTGCGCGAGTCAGAAGGTTCTTCATGGCTGGTCTGCGTAACAGAATAACACTGATAGGACGATCTGCAAGCGGCCTAGAGTTTTCGCTGCAAGAAAATCACGCCTTCTAGTGGGTTCTCGTAGTACGACGGAACCTCGACGAAGCCTGCGCGTTCATACAGCAGTCGCGCCGAGTGAAGACGATCGAGCGTATCGAGCACCATCGACTCGTAGCCTGAGCTTTTTGCTTGCGACAGGATCTCGGCGACAAGCTCTCTTCCCAAGCCAACTGAACGTGCGGCCGGCCGAACAAAGAGCCGCTTCATTTCGCAGATGCCAGGTTCCAAAGCGCGGAAAGCCACACACCCTTGAACAGTGCCATCAACCATTCCGAGCAGTAACTGGCCTTTTGACGGCGCGTATTTTCCCGGAAGCGAATCAAGCTCTTCTTCGAACGATTGGAAACACAGATCGACGTCTAGCTCGGTTTGGTACTCGCGAAAAAGTTGGCGAACCTCATCCATTTCGGAGAGTTCGGCAGCTCTGATGGTTAAAGTTGAATCGCTGGAACCCATGCGGTTGTTCGCCCTCCGACCGTGTCGCGCTGAATTTCTCGACCTTCGATCAAGTCGGCCCCTTTGTTACCACCCCAGCGGTGATGGAACAGCCAGTTTTCTGGGAACTTGGTGTAGTCCGCTTCCACGTTTACCGCAAGGTCAAGGACGTAGGCAATTGATTCATGGAGACGTGTCGCTTCGGCATCGGACATGCTTGTTCCGATCCTGGCAGGATTGATTCTTGCGTGATACAAAACCTCATCCGCAATCCAATTGCCGATTCCGCTCATGAGGGCTTGATCCAGAAGGATTGCCTTGATCGGCGCCTTTCGCTTTTGAATGGCCTTCGAAAAGTCAGCGACGGATAGTGCTTCGTTGAAAGCGTCTGGGCCAAGCTTCTTCACGCGATCGTTGGTTTCGGCGGAATCGCCGAGCCAAATTCGGGCGAAGCGGCGAGAATCGGTGAAGGCAATCTGCCGACCGTTCTCGGCTTTCATCAGGAGCTTGAGGAACCGTGGACGGCCATTTTCCTCGTCCAGCGGGGCTTCACCGTGCGAATGAAGTCGAAGCGAATCTGCTCCGACTTCCCGAATCCAGCCGGCCATCCCAAGATGCCCGAAGACCACGGGGGCCGAGTCAAAGGTGAGCCAAAAGAATTTCCCGCGGCGATGGACTCCGGAAACGACCCGATTTCGCAGGGCAGCATCAACCTCTTCCGTCGAGTGACCTGAGCAGACGATCTCGTCCGGAACCACTTCCACGTCGATCAATCGCTGCCCGATCAGTGCCGACGCCATCAGGCGCCGGACTGATTCAACCTCTGGCAGTTCTGGCATTACTTGAAGAAGTCAAAGTTCTGAAGCCGATCTCGAACTCCGGCCAAGAACTTGCCCGCGAGCATGCCATCGATCAAACGGTGATCGTAGGTGAGCACCAGGTGCATGATCGACCGAATCGCAATCATGTCGTCAATGATCACCGGCTGCTTGGCAATTGAATACGTGCCAAGAATGCCAGCCTGCGGAGCATTGATCATCGGCGTTCCGAACATTGCGCCATAGGTTCCGGGGTTCGTGAGCGTGAAGGTTCCGCCCTGAACGTCCGCGAGACCGAGCTTGTTGGCTCGGGCTTTCTTTGCGATGCCATCGAGGTCCTTTGCGATCTCGATCAGGTTCTTCTTGTGGCAGTCTCGAATGACCGGAACGATCAGTCCTTCGTCTCCGTTCTTGCCAAGGGCAACTGCGATTCCGATGTGGACGCCGTTGGTCTTCAGAATCTGGTTGTCTGGGGTGAGCTGCGCGTTGGCAAGGGGGAACTCCATGAGTGCCTCGGCGAGCGCCTTGATGAAGAACGGGGTGTAGGTGAGCTTGACGCCGTAGGTCTCAAGGAACGACTCCTTGTTGATGTCTCGGAACTTCACCATGTTCGTCACATCGCAAGCCGTGACGGTGGAAACCGTCGGAACCTGCGAAGATCGGACCATTGCCTCGGCGATCATCTTTCGCATTCCGGCAAGCGGAACGAGCTCTTGCTCAGGTCCGGCAACCGTTGGCGCGACCACGGCTTTAGGCTCTGGAGCCTTTGCTGCTGGCTTGCTAGCAGCAACTGGCTTTCGGCCTTCAGCAAGGTACTTCTCAAGGTCGGCCTTCGTAACGCGACCGCCTTCTCCGGTACCGGTAATGCTTGCGAGTTCGGCATCCGATACGCCGCTTTCCTTGGCCATCGACTTAACGACGGGAGTGAAGAAGCGTCGCTCGTCGGAGTTCAATTCTGGTGCGGCAACTGCCGGAGCGGCAACTTCGATCGGCTTCTCTTCGGCCACCGGGGCATCGGCTGGCTTTGGTGCGGCTGCGGCCGGTACGGCGGTGCCAGCAGGCTCGATCACGCCCATGGCGGCAAAAACCTGAACCAATTCGCCTTCTTGAATGAGAATTTGCGTTAGAACGCCTGATGCAGGCGACGGAAGTTCGGTGTTGACTTTATCCGTCATGATCTCCACGATCGGCTCGTCTTCTTTTACGGTATCACCGACTTTCTTGAGCCACCGGCTCACCGTGCCTTCGTGAACGGACTCACCCAATTCGGGCATCAGGATCTCAACGGACATGCCTTGAGTTTACCGAGACAACTAATCTGAAGGGAGGCACATTCGAACGTAAGCGAGTAAAACAGAGCAATGCCAAGGAAGAAAAGTCTCAGTCCAACCAAGATCACCACGTACTTGGCATGCCCGGTGAAGTACCGGTACACCTACATCGACCCACGCGGGAAGCTTTATCTTCGAGCGAAGAGCTACTACAGCTTCGGAACTTCCCTGCACCGTGTGCTCGAGCGATTTCATGATTCGGCCGATACCGGCGTTGCCACGACCGAGGAAGCGGTAGCGGCGTTGGAAGAAAGCTGGATTGATGCCGGCTACGAAAGCGCGGAGGACATGATGGACGCCTTCGGCGAAGGGAAAGAAATTCTCGTTCGGCACATTGCGGCGGAACAAGCTCGACCGAAAGAAGGCAGAACGTTGTTCGTCGAAAAGACTTACCAAGTTGACCTCGGTCCATTTGTACTTTTGGGCCGCATTGACCGGATTGACGAGATTGCCGAGGGCAAGTGGCGGGTTGTGGACTACAAGTCCGGACGCGAAACGGTTTCGGAGGATGAGATTCGAAACGATCCGGCGATGGGGATCTATCAGCTGATCCTTAAGCGAAAGTTTCCCGAGAATCAGATTTCAGCCCAAATTGTCGCCCTCAAGTCGAATGATCGAGCGGAAGTCTCGCTTTCCGAATCTGAGTTGGAGCAACTGGAAAGCGACATTCTCAGCATCGGCGGTCAAATTCTTGCCTCGGATTGGGACGATGTGGTTCCGAAATGGAAACCGCTCTGCGATAGTTGCGACTTTCGGCCGCTGTGCTCTCACAATCCGGACTATATCGACTCGATTCCGGTTTCAGCTGCCGATCCGAACGAGCTCAGCACCGGAAACTAGGTCCTTCGCCGTAGCTTTGAGGGCCTCAAGATCGGTGCTCTCAAGCAGACTCAAGAAACGATCCGTCTCAAAAACGCTTCCGGTTTTGGCAAACCAATAGGCCAATAGATAGGCCTGATCGCTCGGGGAGGTGGTTAGCGTGCGGTCGGCGGAGCCGAGAAACGGACTGAAGCCGATGCCGTTCTTCCAAATCCCGTTTGCGAAGCCAAGGGCACGGGTTCGATCTTCTTCGCTCCAACTCTCGATCTCTTCCAAAAGGGCGCTGCGCCAGGGCTCGAGTTCAGTGGTGTTTGCCGGATTTGCGGTGATCCCGACGAACACCGGTTGGAATCCAGCTCGCGTCGGAAGCCATGCACACTCTTGGACGTAAGTCCAACCCTTCTTCTGGCGCCAGGAGTGGAAGAGGGCGGAGCCTTTGCCTGATCCGAGGGCGATCGTTGCCAAAAGTTTTGCGGGGCCCTGACTTCCCCACGCGAATTCCGCGCCTTTCAGGCCGACGGCGGAGGGACCGTAGGTGTCCACCTCAGCGGCAACCGAGGGTGCTTCTCGGAAAAGAACCGAACGCTTTTGCCAGTTTCTTTCAAGGGATTGCCACAATTGCGTGGGTTCGACCGTGGACGGCGCGCCTGATACGGTGATCACCATCTGGCTCCGCCGAAAAACTTTGCTGTAAGTGCCCTCAACTTCCCCCATCGTCAGCACCCGTCCGTCAATCTTGGATTGGTAGAGCCGAGACCAGTAGCCTTGGCCGATCCGCTCTTTGGTCCGAGCCTCGAGGGCGGCAATCGATTTGAGCTCGAAGCCGGTTTGATTAGTTAATCCAAAAAGAATCGAGAGCGCAGAAGATGCCCCGTCTCTGGGTGCGAGCAAGCTGATGCGCACGTGATCTGAAAATTGGGTGATCTCTGGACGTTGCCCATCCAGCAAGTCCTGCATCGTATCCGCCGAGTGGCGCCGCGTTCCCATCTCCATGGCGGCAATCGCTGCTGCCAGTGCCTTTTCTTCGCGTAGATTCAGTTCCGGAAGCTTGACGACGCACTCTACCGCGACGCGCCGTGGAGTCATGGACCGAACTTCGATGACGGTCGCTTGATCGGCTTGAACGGCTAGTGCAAGAACGAGCGGCAAGATCAAGGACGCACCTCGATGTTGAAGGACTTCCAGGCTTCACGGAACTGGGGCACGGTTACGGTTCGCAGGTTCTCAAGCAAAGTTTCCGGCCGGAGGGAGGGTGACTGAGCAAGGAGTCGTCCGCGGAGAGCGGCCACCCGTGCTGGGTCAGTTGTTTGGATTTCGACCCATCGATCGACCAGCTTCTTTGCCACCGAAAAGTGATCATCGGGATTTTCCTTCACCACGATGTCCACCCAATTTATGGACTTTTCGTCTGAACCGACCAAGACCAGGCCCGGAACGTTTGAAGGGCCGTACTGAAAGTAGCTAGCGGGCACTAAGTTCGCAATCGCGAGACCGGCCGCAATTCGAGCGGCGGTTCCGGGTTCGCGGAACGATGCGACTTTTGCAGCGATCGCGCTTCCCTTTCGGGCGACGGCATCATTGATTCCGGTTCGGTCTGCCTTAACCGTAATGGAGCTCACGGCCTTTCGAGTTCCGAGGAGTTCCTTGGCAAGCTCCGTCGTCGGGTCAATTTCGACATTGCCAGCAATAACCAAAGCTAGGTTTTCGGGCGAGGTCATTTCTACCCATGTGTTTTGAAGCTCAACCGGCTCCGCCTTTGCCAGCACGTCTGGATTGCCGTATGGATCCAAGCCACTTTCACCGTATGCTTTGAGCCAGGCGTCCGCGGAGAGTTGGGAAGCTCCGGCCCGAAGGGCAATCTCTTCACGAATGATGTTTGCTTCGACCTCGATATTGGCTTTGGTCACGAGGCGTGGGCGCAGGACATCGCCGATCGCCTGGATAGCTTGCTTGACTTGCGACGGTTGGCAGCGGACGCCGAATTTGATGGCATCACGCGTGGTCTCGGCGTCGAGCAACATGCCTTTCGATTCAAGTCGATAATCGAGGCGGTTATCGAACCCCTTGGCTTGAAAGTGCTCCAAGAGATGTCGGTAGCCGTGGGTGGCAAAGCGGTCGGGAAACGAGGCCGAGTTGATCCAAATTTGGACGGAGACGTAATCTGCCGCCGGCAATCGCTCCACGAGGATCGTTGCACGATTTGGCAACTGGGTTCGTAGTCGCGGTGGCTCAGCCTGAAGAGCGAAGAGGAAAGATGCAGCAAGAATCAATGGAAGTAGCTCGCTCCGTTGATATCGACGACGACCCCGCTCAGGTATTTCGCTTGCGGCCTCAAAAGGAACGCGGTAACTTCGGCGCAGTCCTCTGGACTCGCCATGCGGCCGAGGGGAATCGTTTCGAGAATGCTAGGCAACCGGTCCTGCATTCCGTCCCGGGCCATCGAAGTGTCCACCCATCCTGGTGCAATGCCGCTGATCGTGATGTTCTGCTTGGCAAGTTCAACCGCCAGGCTCCGAGTCAAGTTTATCAGTGCGGCTTTGCTAGCGGCATACATGGATGCATTCGCTTCCCCGCGGAACCCGACGCGGCTGGCGACGTTTACGACGGTTCCGCCACCTTGGGTTGCGAAATCGAGGACCGCAGAACGAATGAGTTTTAGCGGAGATTCGAAATTGACGGCGAACATCGCCTTCCGCGCTGCTTCGAATTCGATTTCGGGCGCGGTGAACGGCACGGGAATGTAGATGCCCGCATTGTTCACGAGAGCATCGACTTGGCCGTCTGCTTTGGCTGCGCCCCACAGCTGAGCGGCTTGATCGGGCTCGGAGAGGTTTGCGGAGTAGATTCCGCTCGAATTGTTGCCGAGTTCAAAAGCAAGAGATTCTGCTTCTGCCCGGGCGGAGTTGTAATGTATGGCGACCTGCCATCCGTCCGATGCTAGCTTCAGTGCAATCGCCCGACCGATGCCACGAGATGCGCCGGTGACCAAAACCCGCTTGACTGCCACCCGAACATTCTACTTGGCAAAGAAGTTTGCTCAGAAAGTCCTTAAGTCGGTGAACTCGCAAGGCGCAATATCGTATCATCACCTTACCGATGAACTGGACCTTTGCCATCTTTGCTGTAACCACGGTGACTACCATCGGGGTGGTTTCTTCTGGCGCAAGATCCGACTCGCCAAAGAGCTCGAAGCCAGCGATAAAGGTTCCGGCAAAGCCGACCTATGCGACCGACGTTGCCAAGATCATCAACGACCGTTGCGTTGAGTGCCACCGCCCCGGTGAAGTTGGTCCGTTTTCGTTGGTCAAGTTTGAAGACGCCAAGAAGTGGTCGCAAATGATTGCCGCGACGACCAGCTCACGCCGAATGCCGCCGTGGAAAGCGAAGGAAGGCTACGGTTCGTTTAAGCACGAGAACCGACTTTCCGAAACCGAGATTGCGACCCTGAAAGCTTGGGCAGATCAGGGGGCACCGCGTGGTGCGAAGGATAAGGAACCGAAGCCGCCGACTTTCAGCGGCGGAGAGTGGACGCTCGGCAAGCCTGACGCGATTATCGAGCCCGAGCGCGCCTATAACTTGGCTCCAGAAGGCGAGGATGTTTACCGAAACTTCGTGATTCCGACGGACTTCAAGGAGCCGCGATTTGTCCGGGCCATTGACGTCAAGCCAGGCAACAGCAAAGTCGTTCACCACGTGATCATGTTCTTGGACGAGCGCGGAGCCTCTGAAAAGCTCGCAGCGGCGACAACGGACGGTCAGCCGGGATACATCGGCCAGGGTGGCGGAGTTGGCTTCATCCCAAGTGGATCGCTCGGCGGTTGGGCGCCCGGAATTCGCGCGTCATATCTCAGCGAAGGAACGGCTTACCGAATCAATCCCGGCACCCGCTTGGTGATGCAGGTTCACTATCACAAGTCCGGTAAGCCCGAGGTGGACAAGACCCGTGTAGCTCTCTACTTCTCGAAGGAAGCGCCCGAGCGAGAAATGAAGCTCAACTGGATATTCAACTTTGGCGTCAACATTCCGGCAGGCGAAAAGGCTTACAAGATGCGCAAAGAGTACGTCTATCGAGAAGACGTCACGATCCACCAAACCATGCCGCACATGCACTTGCTAGGGCGCGACATGAAATCGTGGTTCGAACTGCCAGATGGCACGGTCAAGCCACTCGTTCATGTCGACGATTGGGACTTCAACTGGCAGCTCAACTACGCATTGAAGGAACCACTGAAGCTGCCCAAGGGCACGAAGCAGATTGTTGAAGCGACCTACGACAACTCATCGAACAACCCGCACAACCCCAACAACCCGCCAAAGCGCGTGACATGGGGCGAGGAGACGACTGATGAGATGTTCTTGATGGTCACCGCCTACACGTTCGACAATCCAGACGCCGCAGGAAACGCTCGCCGCGGTCGGCTTCAGAGTCTCCTGCAGCGCTTGCGACGCTGAGTTTAGAACCCTCGACCGTTGAAAGCTCGGTCGAGGGACTCTGTGCTCTCGTTTGTGCCCACTAAGCTTCGAATGGCCGGGTACGAGACATGGCCATCGAGCCAGCTAATCAGCACCTTATCCCGCTGGAACCGGCCCCAGAGCTGACCTTGGCTCGCGGCGTTGGGATACGTGAAGTTGACCCAAGCCGCAGACGGGGACGAAGCTCCGCTTGGTGGCACGATGCGGTGGAAGCCGACGTCGATCGTTGGGCCTGGCCGACCGGGAGAACCAGTGTCCTTGGCGGTCGCTTCGGCGAATACAACGGTTTGAGAAGGCGACTCGAAGCTGGTAGCTGACTTCCCTGCGTACGATTTTGTGCCAAAGCCTGACACGCTTACGGTGTTGAGGTACTCGGCATTCATGCCGTAGCTGGGCGAGAAGCCGGTGTTGTACCAATACAAAGACGATTGCTTATTAAGTCGACCTCGCCCTTGGCTATCGGCTTGCGTTGCATCCTCGTTTCTGTCGGCTGGGCAAAGGAATAGGTCTGTGTTTTTCGTGTAGGGTTGGAACAGCACGGGATAGAAGAAGAAGCATGCTCCGCCCTGACAAGCGGTCGGATACTGGGTCGCGAGCGGCTCCGCCGGATTGAAGCTGAGCCAGCGTAGCGGAACGATCACATCATCGTAATCTCCAACGTACAAAACGGTCGCGGTCCCGATTTGTTTAACGTTCGACAAACTCGCCGTCTTCTTGGCGGCGTTTTTGGCTTGCGCAAACACGGGGAAAAGGATCGCCGCCAGGATGGCGATGATCGCGATAACAACGAGGAGTTCGATGAGGGTAAAGCCGGTTTTGCGACCCATGCATAGAACTATGAAGTTGGGCCCCCAGTCATTCTTGTCAAATTTGATGATGAACCGGACGACCCGTTGATTCTATGCTTGCCAAATATGATGGTATAGGAATCGTCAATTTTGTGAAAGCCCGAGTTTTTACGAGGTGATGGCGGGTTGATGGATCTGCTGACCGATTAAGAATCGCCAGATCATGAAGGATTCATCGCCCGGCGCATTTCTTTTACTTCCTCGGCGAACAAGTCCGTGTTTGCTCGAAGCGTTTCATTTTCTGACACTTGCACCGCAACCCCGGTGATGAAGCTCCAGCGATGAGCATTGACCTTGGTCAGCTGCCTGGTCGATGGCCAGCACCGATTGAGGGTCTCTTGCACCGCGTCCTCCGCCAAGTCCGGCCGCTGTGTGATGCTGAGCGCGAGTCGATACATCCAAGGCCGCTCGTTCTGCAGGAAGGCATTGACAACCTCCTCTGAACGCTTCGCCCGCGCAAAGAGGCCGGAGACGGCGTGCATGGCTTGGAAAACTATCGACATAAGAATCGCTCCACGTACTCTAGACCCAAGCGTCGGAGAAATTCTTCAAACAAAAAAGGCGCGCCCCAGTTCTGGGGCGCGCCTTACATGAACTAGCTCCTCACTTCTCGCGAAGTGGAAGGCCCATGGCCTTCAGGAAGGCTCGGGCTTCTTCGTCCGTGCCAGCGGTGGTGCAGATGATGATATCCATACCGCGAATTCGGTCGAAGGTGTCGTAGGAGATTTCTGGGAAGACCAACTGCTCTTTCAAACCCATGGCGTAGTTGCCGCGACCGTCGAACGACTTCGGCGAAACGCCCTGGAAGTCTCGGATTCGCGGAAGAACCACGGTGACCAGTCGGTCGAAGAAGTGGTACATGTTGTCGCCGCGGAGGGTGACTTTGCAGCCGACCTTGAGGCCTTCTCGAATCTTAAAGTTCGAAACGGCTTTCTTTGCGACGGTGGAGACTGGCTTTTGGCCGGCGATGAGTGCCATGTCTCGCATGGAGTTCTCAAGGTGCTTCGGATCCTTATCCGATGCGCCGGTACCCATGTTGATCACGATCTTTTCGAGTCGTGGAACCTGCATCACAGACTTGTACTTGAACTGCTCGCGCATCTTAGGCACGACTTCGTCCTTGTACTTAGCCCGGATTCGTGGCTTCGGGAGGGATCCCGCAACCAAAGTCGATGTTTCTTCTTTTGCTTTTCTTGCCATTGTTCTTTGCCTGATTGCTGACCAGGCCCTACTTTGTTATCAGGCTTCGCCAGGAAGCTTTTGGTCAGGGATCAATTCGCCCGACTTCTTTCCGTAGCGAAGGATCTTGCCGTCTTCGACTCGTCGGCCAACTCGCGTTGGTTCGTTCGTCTTTGGGTCCAGGAGCATTAGGTTGCTCACGTGGATTGGCATTGGAATCTTAACTCGAGCCGATCGCTCCTGCTGCGTCTTCGCCTTTCGGTGCTTGATAGCAACATTCAAAGGTAGCGGCTGTTCTGGGTTCTCCGCGTTCTCCTTGAGGATGATCGCCTTTTGTTCTCGTGGCGAAATCGCCGCGATGAAACCGGTTTCTCCCTTATCCTTCCCAGCGATGACAACTACCTTGTCTCCGCGTCGAAGTTTCAGCTTGATCGGCTTCTTCTTCATTGCCTTAAATTCTGCTTTGGTTGGCATGTTTACAGCACCTCCGGTGCCAGCGATACGATCTTCATGAAGTTCTTATCGCGAAGTTCTCGGGCCACTGGTCCGAAGATTCGGGTACCTCGTGGTTCCAGGTTTGCGGGGTTGATGACAACGCAAGCGTTTTCATCGAACCGTAGGGTGCTGCCATCGCGGCGTCGAACCGGTCGCTTGGTTCGAACGATAACGGCCTTGATGACTTCTCCCTTCTTAACCGGCATGTTTGGCGTTGCAACCTTAACGGAAGCTACGATCACATCGCCGATTCGGCCATATCGCGGCTGGGAGCCCTTGAGGACGCGGATGCACATGACATCGCGTGCGCCGCTGTTGTCGGCGACTTTTAATCTTGTAAATTGCTGAATCATCGGTTTGCTCCAATTCCAGAGGCCGTCTCGAACAATCGAGGTGGGCGTGGATGGTTTGGGGCCAAAGTTGGCCCCGTTGGGTTACTTGACCTTCTCGAGGATTCGGGTAACGCGCCATCGCTTTTCTTTCGAAAGCGGACGAGTTTCCATAATCTCGACAGTGTCTCCTTCGTCGCAGCCCAGCAAGTCGTGAGCCTTAAATTTCTCGGATCGGATAACGACTTTGCCGTACAGCGGGTGCTGCACACGTCGGGTGACGCGGACGACGGCCGTCTTCTCCATCTTGCTAGAGGTTACGATGCCTCGGCGGACTTTACGTCGGCCTCGCTCTTCCGTAACTTCCGCAACCTCAGTGGTTTCTACCTGTGGGGTTTCTTCAGCCATTCGCATTTCCTCGCTTCTTCTCGGTGATGATCGTGAGCATCCGAGCGATGTTATGTCGTCGGGCCTTCAAGCTGGTCGTATCGGTAACGCGACGGAAAACCAGGTCGCGGCGAGCGTTGTAGAGGTTGATTCGCTCTTGGCGAATCAACTCTTCAAGCTCTGGAACCGACTTCTCTCGGAGATCAGGTGCTTTCGTTTCTTTCATTCTTCGGTGGTCTCCGTGGTTTCCGTCGATTCAACCGTTTCCATGACTTCCGTAGCTTCTACGGCTTCCAAGATTTCGGTCGGGAACGCGGTGGCTTCGGTTACGTTCACGTCGGTCACTTCGAGTCCTAGGGGTTCAGCTTCAACGACTTCCGCCGTCTTTACTGCCTTCAGGGTTCGCTGTCCGCCGCGCATTGCCAAGTCCTTCGCCATATCGGCTTTGGTCATGAACTTACAGCGCATTGGCAGCTTGAAGATCGCAAGTCGCATGGCTTCTTTCGCCACTTCAACCGGTGGTCCCGACATCTCGAACAAGACTCGGCCCGGCTTCACGACGGCTACCCAGCCTTCGATCGGCGCCTTACCCTTACCCATTCGGGTTTCGAGTGGCTTCTTGGTGTAGGACTTATCTGGGAAGATTCGAATCCAGACTTTTCCGCCTCGTTTGATGTGGCGGGTCATGGCAATTCGAGCGGCTTCGATCTGTCGGCTGGTGACCCACTGTGGATCCTGCGACACGATCGCGTAATCGCCGAAGGCGATGGTGTTACCGCGATTTGCCCGGCCGCACATGCGTCCTCGGTGCATCTTTCGTCGGTTACCTTTAACTCGCTTTGGCATTAACATTAGGCTTCACCTCCAGGATTTACAGCTGGTGCTGCTCCTTGGTCTTGGGCTGGCGCGTTCTCGTCTCGGGTTCGCGAGAACGGTCGTCGCTCTCGGTCTCCGTCGTCTCGGCGTGGCCGTCGTTCGCGTCGCTCTTCACGTGGACCTTCTGCGATTTCTCGCATACGTCGCTCCGGAAGAACTTCACCCTTGTAGATCCAAACCTTAACGCCAACCGTTCCGTAGATGGTCTTCGCAACGGCAAGGCCGTAATCAATATCGGCTCGAATCGTGTGAAGTGGAATCTTTCCGAGCTTGTCGCCTTCCGATCGGGCAATTTCCGATCCGTTCAATCGACCGGAGATGAGAACCTTGATTCCTCGTCCGTTCATTCGAGTGACGCGGGTCATGGCCTGTCGCATGGCTCGTCGGTGGCTGACTCGCTTTTCAAGCTGAGCGGCGATATTCTCGGCAACCAGCTGAGCGTCGAGTTCTGGCTGGCGAACTTCCGTGACGTTCACCTGAACCATGCTCGTTGGGTCGCCTTGGCGAACTAGCTTGTTCAGGATGAAGGACAGTTCGTCGATTCCCTTTCCGCCTCGGCCGATGATGGCGCCAGGTCGCGAAGTGAATACGTTCACCTTAACTCGGTTGGCTGCTCGCTCGATCTCAACTCGGCTAACGATGCCAAGACCGGTTCGCATCTTGATGAACTCACGGATTCGGTGGTCCTGCAGAAGGGCGGCTGCGTAGCCTTTCTTTCCGTAGTACCAGTTCGAATCGAAACCACGAATAACGCCGACGCGAAGGCCGACTGGATGGATTTTCTGACCCATTACTTGTTCTCTCCTTCTTCGGTCGGTGCCGGGGTGGCTTCTGCGGCGGCTTCGGTTTCAGCGGCGGCTTGCGTCACTTCGACGGATTCCACAACTTCGGCGACTTCCTTGCTGGTGATTTCCGGCGTGGTGACTTCCTCAACCACTTCGGCAACTAGGGCGGCGGCTTCTGGTGCTGCTGGTGCAGATCCCTTCTTGCCACGCTTGCCGGCCAGAGTTGGTCGCGGCTTGGCCTTGGTGCCGTGCGGCTTAACGGTCTGCTCGCCATCGTAATCCTCAACCGTCACGGTGATGTGGCTGGTCTTCTTAAGGATTCGATTGCCTCGACCCATTGCGCGGGCCTGCATTCGCTTCATGTGCGGACCTTCGTCTACAGCAATGTTCGAAATGCGGAGCAAGTCAGGGCTAATGCCGTGATTCTCCTGGGCGTTGGCCATGGCCGAAACCAGAACCTTGTGCAGAGCCTTCGCACCCTTGCTTGGGTGGAATCGAAGCTTGTGGGCCGCGAGCGCAGCGGGCGCTCCTCGGACTTCGCGGGCGACGAGCCGGACTTTTCGTGGCTGTACCCGGATAAATTTTGCAACTGCTCGAACTTCCATGATTTCCCCTCCTCTTAGCGGAGTTTCACTCCTCGCTCTGGGAGGCCGCCGGCGTGACCCTTATAGGTTCGCGTTGGCGCAAATTCACCGAGCTTGTGACCGATCATATTTTCAGTAACAAAAACGGGCACGTGCTTCCGTCCATCGTGCACCGCAAAGGTGTGTCCAATGAAATCGGGAATGATTGTCGATCGTCGACTCCATGTCTTGATGAGTCGCTTTTCGTCCTTTTCGTTGAGCAGGACCACCTTGTTTAGCAGGTGATCGTCAACGAAGTAACCTTTTTTTAAACTTCTTGCCATATTCCTCCGTTATTAATCTCAGCGGCGAAATTACTGCTGAGACAAGTTAATCGGTGCCTAATCCCGAATCTCGGTCGGGCACAAACAGGAATGGTACCCAACCTTGTCTATCTAATGCAACCTGACTGTCCGCGCCGGTTTATGGTTGCGCTGAGAGCCAAGAATTCCCTGGAAATATCGGAAATTAGCACCCTCTAAACAACAAGATGGAGACCACGAGCAATCGTGGTCTCCATCTTTGTTTTCGCGACTTTACTTCTTGTCGCGGCGTCGAACAATGAACTTGTCCGTTCGCTTGTTGCTTCGGGTTTTTTCGCCCAAAGACTTGTTGCCCCATCGGTCGACTGGACCCTTCTTTCGTCCAACCGGCGACTTGGCTTCACCACCACCGTGTGGGTGGTCTCGTGGGCTCTTAACAACACCACGAACGTGTGGCTTTCGGCCAAGGCCTCGAGCTTTACCGGCTTTACCCAGCGCTTCGTTCTCGTGCTCAGCGTTACCCACTTCTCCTACCGTTGCGCGGCAAGTGTTGTGGACCATTCGCATTTCTCCGCTAGGAAGTCGAAGGGTGACATACATGCCTTCCTTCGCCATAACCTGTGCGGATGCTCCGGCAGATCGAACCATCTGGCCACCCTTGTTTGGCTGAAGCTCAACGTTGTGAACCAAGGTTCCCAATGGAATGTTCTTCAACGGAAGTGCGTTGCCCGGCAGAATGTCTGCCTGTGCTCCGCTTTCCACCAAAGTGCCAACTTCGAGGCCCTTTGGAGCGAGGATGTACCGCTTTTCTCCATCAAGATAGTGAAGAAGAGCAATTCGGCAAGTTCGGTTTGGATCGTATTCGATCGCGGCGACCTTCGCCTTCACTTCGTCCTTCGTTCGCTTGAAGTCGATGATTCGGTATCGCTGCTTGTTACCGCCGCCACGGTTAAACGACGTGATTCGTCCGAAGTGGTTACGTCCACCAGATTTAGGCTTAGCTTTCGTTAAGCTTTTCTCTGGCTTCGATTTTGTAACCTCGGAGTAATCCGCGCCGATCATATGGCGTCGGCCAGGCGATGTTGGTTTGTACTGTTTGGTCGGCATCTTAGACTCCGTAGTCCTCCAGCAACTGCCCCTTCTTCAAAGTAACGATTGCCTTCTTTCGGTCTGGCTCGTAGCCGGCACTCTTTTGGGAGCGGCGTCGCTTCTTACCGAGAACGGTCATGGTTCGAACGCTCGTTACCACGATCGAGTCATCCTTCTGGCGACCATCGTTGTAGATGGCTTCAATCGCTTTCTTGATTTCGATCTTGTTCGCGGTGTGCTGAACAATGAAGGTGTATTTGCGAACCAGTTCCGCTTCGTCTCGGATCTTCGGGTCGCCGTAGCTCAACTCCACCGACTTCTCGGTGATGTGTGGCTGAACGATGATTTCGTAAGGATTTTTCACTTAGCCCAAACCTCCTCGATTCGATCGAGAGCTGCCTGTACGATGATGATGTTCTTTGCGACCATGAGATCACGAGCGGAGAACGCTTGGCTCTTTGCGCTCTGATCGACGGTTGGTGCAGTTCGAACCTCAACGTTCTGCAAGTTTCGGAAGCTCTTGTAGGTTGCTTCGTCGTACTGCGGAAGGATGATGAGGATTCGGCGTGCGCCTTCGAGACCAAGGTTCTTAAGGAATGCGGTTGCATCCTTGGTTCGAGGAACATCAAACACCAGCGAATCGATGATGGTCACGTTGCCGACTTCTGCCTGAGCGCCAAGAACGCCAAGGATAGAAGCTCGTCGCTCCTTCTTGTTGACCTTCTTTTCGTAGTCTCGAGGCGTGAGCGCGAGGGCCATACCACCGTGGGCATAGTGAGGAGCTCGGATGGTTCCCTGTCGGGCGTTACCGGTCTTCTTCTGCTTGTACGGCTTTCGACCACCACCACGAACTTCACTTCGGGTCTTGGTCTTCTGGGTGCCTTGTCGCTTGTTGGCTTCTTCGGCAACGACCACGCGGTGAAGCGAGGTCATGCTGACGCGGACGGTATCGAAGTTTGGCGAGAGAGTTCGCTTGCCTACTTCTTTTCCATCGCGGCTTTTAACAATCAGTTCTGCCATTAGTTGCCCACCTTGTTGATGGTGACGAGGGCTCCGTTCGGTCCGGCGACGCTTCCGCTAACCATGATGAGGTTTCGCTCGGCATCGACCTTCACAACTTTGAGTCCCTTCTGAGTAACGGTATCGGTACCCATTCGACCTGGCTTTCGAACGCCCTTGAAGACGCGCTGAGGACCAGTTGCACCGCTCGAGAGCGGTCGTCGGTGAGTCATGTAACCGTGAGTCATGTGCTGACCTTTGAAGTGATAGCGCTTGACGCCACCCTGGAAACCTTTACCTTTGCTGGTGGAGGTGACCGTGATCACTTCGCCGTCGGCGAAAATGTCTGCCTTGATTTCCTGTCCGAGTTCGAACGGCGATTTGCCGCTAAGTCGAAACTCGCGCAGGGTTCGAAGGTTCTTTGTTAAACCGGCTTTCTTCAAGTGACCGTGCTTTGGGAAGGTGAGGTTTTTATCGCTCATCTCTTCATAGCCAACTTGAACTGCCGAATATCCGTCTTTCTCTTCTGTTTTGATTTGGGTAACGAAGACAGGACCAGCCTCTAAAACCGTGACCGGAATCATTTTTCCGTCCTCGGAGAAGAGGTGAGTCATGCCCACTTTTCGCCCTAAAATGCCTGGTAGCATCGAATCTCCTTCGCTTCGCCGCAACGATCAGTCGATTTGTTCCGTCAGGAATAGTGGCGTTGCCCATTAAACGGGGCGCCCGACAATCGTCGCTCTGAAGCATGCGCAACCAAACCTCTCGGTGAGGCGCAACAAAAGGTTATACCTTTCCGTTCAACTCAATTGCTCGGTTTTGAACCTTGCCTGCTTGCGTAGGCCCTGAAACACAAAAGCGGCCCCGTGCAATCTGCACGGGGCCGCTTTCCAAACTGATGTTTAGGCGCTCTTGATTTCGATGTCGACGCCGCTAGGCAGGTCGAGTCGCATCAGGGCGTCAATGGTCTTGTTGGTTGGCTCGATAATGTCGATCAAGCGGTTGTGGGTTCGCAGTTCGAAGTGCTCCATCGACTCCTTGTCGATGTGCGGTCCTCGGATAACGCAGAATCGTCGGATGTGGGTTGGAAGCGGAACTGGTCCCTTCACGCCCGCGCCGGTGCGCTTGGCGGTGTCAACGATCTTTTCTGCGGATTGCTCGATGACGCGGTGGTCAAATGCTCGAAGTCGAATTCGTACTTTCATGTTGCCTTGATGTATCTGATTTGCTGCGAATAACGGTAGCACGGCATGCGCCACCCAACCTCTCAGCCCGTCTATTAAACCAGATTCGCGTCCTGATCCGTTCTATCGACCCCAAAATGCATTTTCCGAAAGGTTCGAGCAACTACGATTCGCGTGTCGCGCCCTCAACCGCGTTCAGCTTCCCGGTTCGGACATCGTAGATGAATCCTCGAATGGGAATTGATCTCGGCACGAGGGGGTGGTTCGCGATGCGAGCCACGTCTTCTCGAACGCTGTCTTCTTGATTCCTGATCGTCAGGAAGTTAATGTACGCACCCTCGCTCGATCCTGGGCCAGTTCCGACATCCTTGAACCCTTCGTCCGTCAATGCCGCCGTCTCCAAGCTGCTGTTTAACAGGTCGGCCATCAACTCACTGGTAAAGAACTCCATGCCGCAGTTGGTGTGGTGAATCACGAAGAACTCCTTCGTTCCGAGCAATTTGTACGAGATGACGAGGGATCGGATCGCATCATCGCTCGCTCGTCCGCCAGCGTTTCGGATGACATGGGCATCGCCTTCTGCAAGACCGGCGTACTTTGCAGGGTCTAGTCGCGCATCCATGCAAGTCAGGATCGCAAATCCGCGCGCGGGTGGCAAGGCAAGCGAGCCCTTGTCACCAAAACTGTCGACGTACTGGGCATTTGCTTCAAGAATTTCTGGAAGGACCGAGGTTTGGCTCATAGCTACGTTCTACGCCGGTCCAGTCCTGCTCAAGGACCCTACCAACGATCTAGCTAGAAAGGGACATCAAAATACTTCGAATCTTAGGCCGAGCCTGAATCTAAGTCTTTTCGAAGGAAAAACTCACAACTCTTTGGCATCGTGAATCCATGCGAAGTTTTGAATCCGAAGTGGACGATTCGACCAAGGGGCTCTGGTTCGTTGCAACTTTTGCCGCAACCGTCGTAGTAATCGCCTCTCGTGCCTCGGTCAGTTTTGCTTCCGAGTTTCCAAACGGAATGGACGCCGCGCACTACGCAAACCAAGTGCGATCCATCTTAGAGACGGGCAACCTTCTCAAACCCGATTTGCCGGTGGCTTACTACCTGTTTGCCCTGATCGCCCGAGTGTTGCGAGCGTTTGGAATGGACGTCAGCGCGGCTTCCCTTCTCGCGACGCGTATAGGGGATTGCGTGATCCCTGCCCTGGCTACGGTCCCGGTCATGGTTCTCGGTAGACAGATCTCTCATGGGAGTACTCGAGGAATCGTTCCAAGTGTCGCTTGCGCGTTTGCCGGCCTAATGACCCTAGGGATGCTCCGGATGATCAGTGACTTCGAGAAACAGAGTGTCGCGATTCTATGGCTGGCCCTAGCGATCCATCTCGCCTACATCTTCTTCAACCGCCCCTCTTGGATTGCTGGACTTTCGGTTGCCGGAGCAGTCGCGGCAGCGGCCCTTACCCACATTGGGACCGGCGCAGCTACGGCGTTGATTTGTGGCTTAATTTGGCTGGCTTCCCTGGCATTTTCTGAGATGTCGAACAAGGGAAAGTCCATCTCGGTAGCCGCCGTGGCCCTCATCGCTACTTTGAGCGTCTCGGCAATGAATCTTGTTGCTCCGCACAAGGTGAAGTTCGTCCAGTCTGGTTTGACTCGGGTTTTTGAACAACCGGCAATGAGCACGATCTTTTCTGGACAACAGAATCGACCTGGTCCGGGTGGACAAATGGGTCGACCGGGACAAGGTGGCCGATTTCCCGGCGGGATCCCCGGTAGCGAGGTTCCGGGCGAAGGACGACCTCCAAGTGGCGGATTCGAACCGATGGGCTGGGACGGATCCAAAGAAGACTTGGGCACTCTCGTGCGCCAGCCGGGGCAACCTGGACAGAAACCTCCCGGTGGACCCATGGGTGGACCTCCGGGGGGACCGCCGCCAAACATGGGGCAAGGCATGGGCGGACCGCCACCCATGTTTGATCAGCAAGCTGGTCCTCAGGGCAGCAAGCCGCCTAACTTTGGTGGCCCTAATGGCAATGGGCAAGGCGGTCCTGGAATGGGCGGTCCAAACATGGGCGGACCAGGGGGCGGTGGTCCACCACCGGGTGGACCGAATGACAACTCGCTTGCTCTGCTGTTAACCGCCTACGGAATGAGCATTGCGGCGCTGATCGTTTTGGGCGTTCGCTGGAGAGATTCAAACGGCGCGGAACGAACAATCATCATCGGCTCGGCACTCGGTGGGCTGGCTCTTGCTTGCCCGTTGTTAGGCATTGAGTACTTTACGCGGCTCATTCTGATTGCGAGCGTTCCTGCAGCGGTCGCCGCTTCTGCTGCTTTCGCACTTCTCGCTAGAACCTCAAACTGGGCCTACTTGGCTGGGCTCCCAATGGCCGCAAGCTTAGCCCTGATGTTTTCCGGCATTGGCAAAACCGGAATGCCACCTCTGATGACTCGGCAAAAAGCAACTGAGCTCACTAGCCTAAAGGCAAAGTTGCCGAAGGAGGGCACAACGCTACTGGTTGCTCGGCACGGACTCGAGTATTGGGGCACGTACTTCCTCGGCGTGAAGAGCGCAAAGTCGCTGCCCGCGGACGCCTTCTCTGCTTTCGCGAACGTTATCCGGCTTGAAGAGACGGGTGGGTTTGGTGGTCCCGGAGGGGGTGGTAGGCCGATGGGTGGTGGGCCGACAGCTCAAACTGAGGTCCGCACAGAAGATGCCAAGGTGCTGGGAAATTCAGCGAGCTACCAGCTCGTCTTGCTCAAACCCTCCAAGTGAAACAGTTCGGGCCACCCATTGCTGGGTGGCCCGAACCTTTAGATCACGGCAGGAGCCGCTTTCTTATTCGATGATCTCGGTGATCGCGCCGGCGCCGACGGTTCGGCCACCTTCACGAATCGAGAACTTCGATCCCTGCTCGACGGCAACTGGCTTGCCTTCGATCAGTTCGATGCTCATGGTGACGTTGTCACCAGGCATGCACATTTCCGCAACGACTCCGCCCTGGCCCTGAATTTCTTCGATGGTTCCAGTAACGTCCGTGGTTCGGAAGAAGAACTGTGGTCGGTAACCCTTAACGAACGGGGTGTGTCGGCCGCCTTCTTCCTTCGACAGAACGTAAACCTCTGCCTTGAACTTTCGGTGCGGCTTGATCGTGCCGACCTTGGCGATAACCATGCCGCGCTCGATCATCGTTCGGTCAACGCCTCGGAGCAGCAAGCCGACGTTGTCGCCAGCTTCGCAGTAGTCGAGGGTCTTTCGGAACATTTCAACGCCGGTGCAGATCGTCTTTCGTGGAGCTTCGGAGAGACCAACGATCTCAACTTCTTCCATCGACTTCAGCTGACCGCGCTCAACTCGGCCCGTAGCAACGGTGCCTCGTCCGGTGATCGTGAAGACGTCTTCAACGGCCATCAAGAATGGCTTGTCCTTGTCTCGCTCTGGGGTTGGGATGTAGGCATCGACTGCATCCATGAGGTCGGTGATCGCCTTGACGTACTTGTCGTCGTAAGCAACCGTTCCGGCTTCAACCTGGTCGAGGGCCTTTCGAGCCGAGCCGCGGATGACTGGCGTGTTGTCGCCGTCAAAGCCGTACTTGCTCAGGAGTTCTCGAACTTCCATTTCGACGAGATCCAGCAGTTCTTCGTCGTCGACGGCATCAATCTTGTTGATGAAGACAACGATGTGTGGAACACCGACCTGTCGAGCCAAAAGGATGTGCTCTCGGGTCTGCTGCATTGGGCCGTCCGTACCAGCCACGACCAAAATAGCGCCGTCCATCTGGGCAGCACCGGTGATCATGTTCTTGATAAAGTCAGCGTGTCCAGGACAGTCGACGTGCGCGTAGTGTCGCGTATCCGTCTCGTATTCCTGGTGCGAAATGTTGATCGTGATTCCACGGGCCTTTTCTTCTGGCGCCGAGTCGATTTCATCGTACTTTCGGGCCTGGGCGAGTCCCTTCGTTTGAAGGACTCCCGTGATCGCTGCGGTTAGGGTCGTCTTACCGTGGTCAACGTGGCCAATGGTGCCAATGTTGACGTGAGGTTTGGTTCTTTCGAATTTTGCTCGTGCCATGTCTTAATTCTTTGTTGTCCCAATGTGGGATGGAGGGGGGCGACCCGTCGCCCAACTTCGGTCTCTACCTTCCCACAGGAGGGGTCTAGACAATCGTGCAGTTTACCCTTCGAATCTTCTGACTGCAACCGATTCTGTCCTCATCTTTCAAAGGAATCGGCGATTGGTAGCTTTCAATCGTTCACCGGACGGCTCTGGTTCCAATCTAAGTCGCGCGCGGCCTCAGAATGAACGCCACCAACCCGAGCGCGATGTTCACCGTTCCAACGCAGAAGAATGGCCAGGTCGGCACCGTTGTGTTTGACACACAGCAATAAACGTAGAGCGGCGAAGCAAGAAGACAAGCCCCAGCAACACCGAACGCGTATGGCTTCGATTTGACAAGAGGCACTGCCAGGGCGATCGCGAGAATGACAGTGAATGGCACCCCAAAGAAGGCGACCATTTGCTTGACAGCAATCTCTCCGTCACTTGGATCGATTAGGCTGAGGGAGCGTCGAACCGGATGTCCTTGGGCAAAGATGCTGAGCAACACCGTTGCAAGGCTCACCAGGACAAAGAGTGCCGCGAAACCGACCATCGATGCCCGCGGCCCGATGACTGGCGGCGGTTGAGAAGGATCGTGCTTTGAAATTTACAGTGCCATACCAAGTGATTAGGTTTGAATCTCGACTAAGTGAGCTTCGGCGGACTGATAACGAGCGCGCCGACGGCCAGAGCCAAGTTCAGCGTCCCGATCACGTAGAAGATTCCCGCTGGGAGCGTCGTGGCCAGCCCACCTAGAAGGAGAAAGAGCGGCGAAGCGAGAAGAGATAGAAACGCAACTTCGTAAGCCCAGCGTTTGCCATTGTAAAGTGGAACGGACAGCACGCCGATTAGAACCTTAATCACCAAGGCACCAAGGGCGACAAAGAAGAGCCAACCAACGACTCCGAGGCCGCCCGACTTCATTTCTGGGGTTTGGAAGAACATCGTGGACAGAACCGCAATATCTGTGACTAGGCACATCAGAACGTAAATGACCGCGAAAACCGCATTGGACGACTTCGGCCCGATGACTGGCGGCGGTTGAGAAGGATCGTGTTTTGAAATTTTCAGCGCCATTCAATTCACCTTGGAAACCCAGCGAAAAAGAGTGTTCCGATCACCATCGTCCGTGAATCCCACGGTATAGGCCCAAAAAGCCAAGGACAAGTACGCCGATCGCCAATGCCATAGCAATGTAACTAGTTAAAGCATAAGCTCCTACTGGTGATGCCACAAGCCCGAAACACGCCACGCTAGCCAAGGTGAAACCAGAACTCTCTCCGCGCAGCATTAGCGGCGTTAGCTTGATTGCGCAGAAAAGCCCGACGATGAAGACGATCATTAGGAGTCCAGAAATGATCGGAATCATGAGCGCCCCCATGCCCGCGTTCTGCGTTACGGCTGGACTCAAAATCCAAATTGCAGCCCCAAAAGAACCTAAAGCCAAAAGACCGGCCATGAGACCAAACACTGTAGCAAACACCGTGTCACCCATTGCCACCGCAGGCTGGGTCGGAACCTGATGCGGTGGTTTAGGGGAGCCATTTGGTGGACGATTTATGATCATCGGCATGCTTGTTAGAGGATGCCTCCATAGAGCAAGTTTCCCGCATAAGGTCCCAAAAACCTCAGACCATCACCACTCATCAGGCACAAAAAAAGCTCCTGCCATTTCTGGCAGGAGCTTTTCGCAACGACTCGGCTTAGCGCGAGCTCTTCGCCGTGATTTCCGCGGCGATGTTGTTTGGCACTTCTTCGTAGTGGCTCGGAGTCACGTTTGGAGCGGCTCGACCCTGGGTGAGGGATCGAAGCGTCGTAACGTAGCCGAACATTTCCGAAAGTGGAACGTGGGCGTTGATGACCACAACTCCGCCCGGAGCCGAGTCCTGACCCTGCAACTGACCGCGTCGGCTGCTGATGTCTCCAACAACGTCTCCAACGTAGTCGTTTGGCGTCGTGACTTCGACGTGCATGATCGGTTCCTTGAGAACCGGGTTTGCCTTCTTCATGGCTTCCTTGAACGCCAAGAGACCTGCCTGCTTAAAGGCGTTTTCGTTCGAGTCAACGTCGTGGTAAGAACCGTCGGTCAGCGAGACCTTAACGTCCACAACCGGATATCCGGCGAGAACGCCCGAGATCAGACCTTCTCGAATTCCCTTTTCGCAAGCTGGGATGTATTCCTTCGGAATTGCACCACCGACGACCTTATTCTCGAAGACGAAGCCCTGTCCAACTTCGAGTGGCTCCATTTCGATCGTACACACACCGTACTGACCGGAACCACCCGTCTGTCGAACGAATCGGCCTTCTGCCTTCGCCTTGCCGCGAACCGTTTCTCGGTAAGCAACCTGTGGCTTTCCTTGGTTCGCCTGAACGCCAAACTCTCGGTTCAGTCGGTCAACGATGATTTCGAGGTGAAGCTCACCCATTCCGGAGATGATCGTCTGGCCGCTTTCGGGGTCAGTGAACACTCGGAAGGTTGGGTCTTCCTGCGCAAGTCGAACAAGCGCCGTACCAAGCTTTTCCTGGTCGGATCGAGACTTCGGCTCGATCGCGATCTGGATAACTGGTTCTGGGAACTTGATGCTTTCAAGCGCGATCTGGTGATCTTCGTCGCAAACCGTGTGTCCGGTGTTAACGTCGGCAAGACCGATAACGCCCACGATGTCACCGGCGAATACTTCGTCGATGTCCTGTCGCTGGTTCGAGTGCATTTCCAAAATTCGGCCGATTCGCTCGGTTCGAGTTCGGAAGTCGTTCGAAACTGGGTCTCGGAACGTGACGCTGACCGAAGATCCCTTCTTCAGGGTTCCGCTGTAAACGCGGAGGTAAGTCAATCGGCCAACGAACTTGTCGCTCTGAATCTTGAACGCAAGAGCGCTGAACGGAGCCTTATCGTCTGGTGCGCGGGTCAGTTCTTCTTCCGTGTCTGGGTCAACGCCCTTCACTTCACCGACGTCGAGCGGCGATGGCAGGTAGTCGATGACCGAGTCGATCATCGCCTGGACTCCCTTGTTCTTGAACGAGGAGCCACTGATCATCGGAACGATCTTGTTTGCCAAGCATCCCTTTCGGAGCGCTACGCGGATGTCCTGTTCGCTGATCTCTTCGCCATCGAGGAATCGAACCATGATCTCTTCGTCATAGTCTGCGATCGCCTCAAGCATCTTCTCCCGGTAGGAAGCCGAGATTTCTCGCATGTTCTCCGGAATTTCGGCTCGGCGGAAGCTCTTACCCTTGTCGTCGTCCGTGTCGTAAACGGCGGCGGTCATGGTGATGAGGTCAACGTAACCGAGGTACTCGCTTTCCTGGCCGATCGGAATCTGGATCGGAGCCGCGTTGGCGCCGAGTCGATCCTTTGCTCGCTCAAGAACCGAGTAGAAGTCGGCTCCGATTCGGTCCATCTTGTTGACGTAGATGATTCGCGGAACCATGTATTTGTTCATCTGGCGCCAGACTGTTTCGGTCTGGGGCTGAACGCCACCGACCGCACAGAGAACGCAGACGGCACCGTCGAGCACTCGAAGCGAACGCTCGACTTCAACCGTGAAGTCAACGTGGCCAGGGGTGTCGATGATGTTGATCTTGTACTGGTCCGACGTGTTCTTACCGTCGGTATCGTCAAATCGGCTGACGCGCCAGAAGCACGAGGTAGCGGCCGAGGTGATCGTAATTCCTCGCTCCTGCTCCTGTTCCATCCAGTCCATCGTCGCTGCTCCGTCATGAACCTCTCCGATCTTGTGACTCTTACCGGTGTAATAGAGGATGCGCTCGGTGGTGGTTGTCTTGCCGGCGTCAATGTGCGCAGCAATACCGATGTTCCGAACGAAGTTTAGAGCGTGACTACGGGGCATGGGAATATCTTCTCGTTGATTTTTGAACACCGATCAGCTCTGTCAGTCGACATTGCACTCGGGTCCAACCTAAGAGTATGAACGTTGAGAGGCCGGAAACGCAAGAAATCGAGCCCCGCGCTTGGGACCTGCCCTGCATCTCGCCCGCATTTTCTCGCCATCCAGTCTTTCTTCCCGCCCATCACCGCAGAATCCGCAGCACTCGATTGCGCGAGTGAGGATAGGCAATCCTGCCCATCGACGTCCACGGGTCTCTCATCGATGAGGCTGCGCCGAACGAGGGTGCTTTAGATTTCATGTATTCAGGTCACGTTTTTGTGTAATGCAAGTGGCCCTAATAGAAGAAGATTAATACAATCTGAAACCCTATATATATAGAGGATGCTTCTAGTACCTTTTCTCTTATCCATTGCAAATGTTCCTCAAGAACCGAGCGCATCAATTCCCAGTCTATTTATCGAGAATAAGGGACAGTGGCCGCAGAATGTCAAGTTCGCTATCGAAGAACCGGGCACGGCGTACTGGGCTACTGATCGAGGAATTGTTTTAGATGTTCATCAGACCAACGGCCAAAAGCGAGTTGGACATGTTCTCAAGTTTGAACTTGAGGGTGCGACTGGAACGGCGAAGGGTATTGGCAACAGCGCGGCTACTCACCTAACTTCATACTTTGGACCCGACGGAACCCGAGCGACCGACGTTCGCTCGTTTGAGAGCGCCACCGTCGCGAACGTTCGAAACGGCTTCTCATTACGCCACTACCGCGATGCAGCCGGCGTTCTACGCTACGACCTCATCGTGAGTCCGAACGCGGACGTCACGAAAGCCGTGTTCAACGTTAAGGGAGCAACAAATATTGGAGTGGACGCGAAAGGCGAGCTCTTGATCGGCACTTCCCTCGGCACCGTACGCCAGCGGGGGCTCTTTGCCTACCAGACGATTAACGGCAAGCAGACTCCGGTTGCGATCAACTTCGCGCCACAAGCGGGCAACAAGTTCGGCTTCAAGGTTGGCCAGTACGACAAATCTAAACCGCTCGTGATTGACCCTCAGGTCGTGAAGGCAGCCTTCATCGGCGGCGGTTCCGGGGCAGACCTTGGTTCGTCCATTGCTAAAGCCGACGACAACGTCGTGTTTGTTGGTGGAACAACGAACTCTTCCCTTGTTTCATTCCCACTCACCACCGGTGGATACATCAGTACAGAGCAGTCCGGCACAGAGGCCTTCGTTGCCGCAATTGAAACCAGCCTCGGGACAAACGCCGTACGCCGCGTCGCGCGATTAACCACCTACGGTAACGAAGATTCAGTTCGCGTGGTCTACTCCGGCGGCAGCGTGTACCTTGCGACTGCAGTATCGAACAACGGTCCTATCGTCGACGATGCTGGCGCTCCCGGCGCCCCGCACAAAGCAACTCGGCAGAGCACCGACGTATGGATCGGCCGTTTCAATTCTGCTCTCACTACTCTACGCAGCAGCACCTACGCAGGCGGCCCTGACTTCGATCGGTTACTTGACATGGTCGCGACCAACAACGGCCGAATCACCATAGCCATGCAATGTGCAGCGGCGGGTGCCGCGACGAAGACGCAAAACAATGCGAACAGTACGCACAAAGGTAGCGGAGACCTCTATCTTCTCGCGCTTGACGCTGCTCTTGAAACAATGATCACCGGCGGCTACTACGGCGGTACCGGTTACGAAGCAGAAACCGGCTTCATGACCCCCACCGTAGAGGGCGATGGCGTGTTCGTTGCGGTCAGCGCGAGCGCGCCCAACGCGTATCCGGGAGCACAGACGGTAAGCACCTCGCCTTCCGTTGTGGTCACCCCGACGGGTTACTACACGGACCAGCAGCGTGGAGGCAATGCTTCCCAAGGCAAAGCAGATATCTTCGACTTCACCAACGACCTCTTGCTTTACCGAATCACGATTGACACCCGGACTGGAAGCACGAGCCGCAACGGCATCGTGACTCACGCCACGTTCATCGGTGGTTCGGGGAGCGAGCAGCCACGAGGAATCGCGATTTCGCCAAACGGAATTCTTGCCGTCATCGGGACTTCTGATGGTGGAACGTTGGCAGGAACGTCGGGTGCCTACCAAACCGCGAACCCGGGCGGAACTTCTGGATTCGTCTTCCGGGCCAACTCAACCCTAAACGCCGGTATCGCCACTTCTTTCTTAGGTACGGCTGGCGCCGATAACGTTAACGGCGTTGCAATCTCGCCAAATGGACAAGTGATTCTCACGGGTTCGGCCGTCAGTGGCCTTCCGGTCACCACGGGCTCTTATGCCGCTCCTGGAACGCGGTCTGCCTATTTGGCTCGCCTTAGCGGCGGCTTGACCAGCCTCGTTTCCAGCACGTACCTCCTTTCACGCCCGGGCTCCGAAGCCGGCGACGGAGTGAAGGTTGTTCAAGTTGGAGCCTATGACGATGCGCTTGTACTTGGCAACACAATCGGAACAACCGCCAGCTTTAGCCCAATTACGACGAACACATACGGTGTTCGAGGCGGTTCCTCGGACTTTTTCCTTGGCCGAGTTGCCTTCTCGACGGACATCATCGAAGCTCGAGCGAGCAGCACCGTCCTCAACCAGGGTTCGAGCATCTTCATCGAAGCGCTCATGAACGCAGTCGTTGGCGGAGTTGGCAAGACGATCACGGTTACCTCGGACAACCCAAGTGCAATCTCGTTTGCCAGCAGCACCTTTGTTGTGCCAGCTTCAACTGACCGAAAGAGCGTGAAGGCGTTCCCTGGCTCGGTGATCGTTCCAACGAACGTGACGGTAACGCTTTCGAATGGCGGAAACTCCCGAAGTGTCGTGATTACGGTCAACCCGTAAGGTCTTTGCCACACACGAAAGAGCCCCGAACGATTTTGTTCGGGGCTCTTTTTGTCGTTAGCTCATTAAATTTGAGCTGGCAGAGGGTCCAGTGTTTCGATTCCTAACGCTCGCAACCGCTGGATCAGGGTGATTCGAGAATGCTCGTTGAACGAGATCACGTGGTGGATTAGGCTTGAGTACGAGAACACCTGCGGTGGATCGCAGTCGGCATCCACAAACGTGACATCCCAAGTGCCGTCCCTCTCGGTCTCGGCTACGAACTTCGAGAACGCCTCATGCTGCCTTAAGAGGCGCTCACGGTTGCTGAGACTAGCGTCATCCGAGTAACCCTCAATGGAGTGCAACCATGGGACGGCACCGGTGCAGCTTCTAGCGAGCAGTTGGCCCACCGTCTCGTCGTCTGGCTCCCACGGCCAGGGAAATGGGTTGGTGAGCGGAAGAACGGTCTCCAAGAGTTCTGGCCGTGTCTCTAGCGAGGAGAGAATCGTGAGCACCTGGTCTCGGTGAGTGTCGAGCAATCGTTGAATGAACTTCATGGTTTCTTCTTGCCGACAGACTTGATAGCTTCCTGGAGCGTAGTGGATGCCGTTTCGAGGCCCGATCCGGTACTCACGCGGCGAGAGCTTTCGAAATACAGAAGGAGTCACGCCAAAGGCCCGCGCGAAAGCCCGCGAAAACCCTTCCGTAGATTCAAAGCCCGCGTCTAGCGCGAGTTCCGAAATCGTGATGTGATCCCGCGTCAAATGCCACGCCGCTCGCTCAAGCAACACTCTTCGGCGAGCAAGGAGAGGTTGCGAGATGCCCGCTTTTACGGCGCGGCGGTACGACTGGGCAACGCTGAATCCGGCCCTCGCGGCGAACTCACGATAATCGTAAGCTTCGGCGTCGAGATCCTCGAATAACTGCTTCAAGTCCATTGCTTAACCATGGTTCCCTGACGCCAATGCCGCGCATCCGACCATCTTTCTCATTATCTGTCGGCAGACCCCAAGCAACAGAACGGGCC
>CAMCWC010000022.1 GCA_945882415.1 Chthonomonas calidirosea | reverse complement strand
GATTCAAGGCACCAAGGAGTACTACGGTTCCCAGAGTCATTATGGGTCCTGAAGAACAAAAAAGCCCCGAACCGCCGTTGGCTGCTCGGGGCAAAGTTTCGCTAACATCTAGGAAGCGGTGACTTCAACCAGCTGTCCGCGGGTTTCTCCAGCAGGGAATGAAGCGTTGTGAACGTTGAAATATCCGTTTCCGGCGCGAAGTGCGTCAAGAATTTGGAAGCGAGTGACAATTTCTCCGCCAACGATACGGTCCAGGAGTTGGCCCTTGACGTAGATATTTCGGTTTCCTCTCCCAAGATCAACCGTTTGGACGAACTGGTCGAAGAAGTCAACGACAACCGGACCGTTCGAGCCAGCTGCAGCTCGGTGAATGTGGAACCCGGTTGGCGGGCCGGAGAGCTTTCGGGCCTCAAGGAAGCCTTCGTAGTACATGCGTCCGTTTTTATCGGTGTACACCTTCAGTCGGCCAAGGCCGAATGCTCGCGTGGTGACCCGCGGGGTCTGAATTTCTTGACCTGTAGTGAGATTGGCGCGGAAGACAAACAGATCGGCATGTGCGACAACCGCGACCATGGCGATGAGAATCGTCGATGCAATTTTCTTAAGCATGAATAGGTTCCTTAGGCCAAACGACCCTAACACAATCTACACTGATTCGCCGAATTGTTGGGAAAATCTCGCAAAGCGATTGAGGATTTTATTCATTGTGAGATTCAAGGCATCTGAACATACTTCGGCTCCCGAAGAAACTATGGGTCCTGACGAACAAAAAAGCCCCGACCAGCCGTTGGCTGCTCGGGGCAAAGTTTCGCTGAAAACTAGGGAGCGATGACTTCGGCGAGTTGGCCACGAATCTCCCCGGCAGGGAAAGACGCGTTGTGCACGTTGAAGTATCCGTTTCCAGCCCGGATCGCATCAAGAATCTGGAATCGGGTAACCAAAACGCCGCCAACGGTTCGGTCGGTGATTCTTCCTCGGAAGTAAATGTTCCGATTGCCACCACCTAGGTCAACCGTTTGGACGAACTGGCTCAGGAAGTCAACGACAACCGGACCGTTCGAGCCGGCAGCCGCGCGGTGGATGTGAAACCCGGTGGGTGCGCCGGAGAGCTTTCGAGCTTCCAAGAAGCCTTCGTAGTAGACGAGACCGTTGGTATCGGTGTACACCTTCAGGCGACCGAGACCGAATGCTGGAGTGGTCACCGCCGGGGTCTGAATTTCCTGACCCGTGGTGAGATTTGCGCGGAAGACAAACAGATCTGCCTGTGCGACAACGGCGATCATGGCGATGAGAAGCGTCGATGCAACTTTCTTAAGCATGAATAGATTCCTTAGGTCAAATGACCCAAACACAATCTACACCGATTCGCCAATCAGTGTTGCGAAAAATTTCGCAACACTGTTAAGAATTGTTAAAGAGTCCCGCGAAGTTCCTGCTCTCGTTCAATCGCTTCGAACAGAGCTTTGAAGTTGCCCTTGCCAAAACTCGTCGCGCCCTTGCGGTGGATGATCTCGTAAAACAGCGTCGGACGGTCCGTCACCGGCTTTGTGAAAATTTGGAGGAGATACCCCTCATCATCTCTGTCCACAAGAATTCCGAGGTCGGCCAAGGTGGCGATGTCCTCGTCAATCGTGCCAACTCGGTCGGGCAGTGCGGCATAGTACGCCTTTGGAACGGTCAAGAACTGCATTCCCTTGTTGCGGAGCGAGGTAACGGTGTGGATGATATCGTCCGTACGAAGTGCCACATGCTGAACCCCGGCGCCACCAAAGAACTCCAGGTACTCGTCGATCTGTGACTTCTTTTTCCCTTCGGCTGGCTCGTTGATTGGGAACTTCACCCTTCCGCCGCCGCCCGCCATCACCTTCGACATCAGCGCTGTGTACTCCGTTGAAATATCGTTGTCGTCGAACGAGATGAGCTGCTTGAATCCAAGAACCTCTTCGTACCAGTGAACCCAGTGGTTCATCTGTCCGAGCTCGACGTTCCCGACGCAGTGATCAATTTCCTGAATCCCGATGCCTTCACCCGCTTCGAAGTGCTCGCGGTAGTTCGGCAAGAAGTGACCGCGGAAGTTGTCGCGATTGATAAAGGTGTGAAGGGTGTCGCCGTACGTTTTGATGCTTGCGATGCGCACATCGCCGTTTTCGTCCGAAAGCGTGAAAGGCTCACGGGCCGAAGTCGCGCCTCGCGAAACTGCTTCGTTGTACGCCCAATCGACGTCGTCCACTTCGAAAGCGATGTCCTGGACAAAGTCGCCATGCTGGGCGATCTTCTCGGCCATCGGGTGTCCAGGCCGAAGTGGGGCCGAGAACAGCAGCTTGACGTTGTTCTGCTCCAACAGGATGTCAACCTCGTGCCGCAACCCGGTTTCTAGACCGTGGAAGGCGGTGATGTTGAAGCCGAAAACGTTTCGGTAGTAGAAAGCGGCCTGGCGGGCATTGCCCACGTAATGGCGGATGTGATCAACTCGACGAATGGGGAAGCTATCTTGCGTCATTGAAAGGGCCTTGTTCTCTCTATTGTGCCTTCTGCGAGAGGGTTCGGGTATCTTTTTCTCGTCAGCCGATGTAGCTCAGGGGTAGAGCAGCTGTTTCGTAAACAGCAGGTCGCAGGTTCGAATCCCGTCATCGGCTCCATCCATTTCATTTCCGAAACCACCAAAGGATGATCTGGGCCGCGCGTCGAGCTGAAGTCGATTTGAAACCTTCCCTCGGCCTATACGTTAGCAAAGTTCGATGAAGCATTTTCCCACCCTTGCGATGGTCGCGAGTGCATTTTTCATCGCTGTGCAGGCCAATGCAAAGGCACCTGACGACCGGACCAATATCCAAGGCGTCTGGCTGGCGCAAAGAGAGAGTCTCAACGGCAAGTCCAAGCAAGTCAACTTTCGGTACGTTTTCAAGGGCGACAAAGTGACTTTCACCGACGAAACCGGTCGAGAGGAAAAGTACACATTTAAGTTAGAACCGATGAGCAAGCCCAAGCTTTGCCTGATTTGGCCAATTGGAAGTGACAAGAAATCGAAGCCCGTGGCAGTGGGTTATCGGCTCAACGGAAATTCTTTGACTCTGATCGTTGCTCCGGAGGGAAAGAGGCCACGAGATATCTCCGACAATCACGACCAAGAACTGATCGTTTGCGCACGAAGCCGGTCTTGAAGCTGTCAATGGAACTCGAGTCCTTCAAAACGCGCTTTGGGTAAAGAAACACGTGGTACACGAGAGCCCTATATCGGCTCTCGATCAGCGTAAGATGCATTCGCTGATCGCAGCCATGCTGCTGCGGTTTGCCGGGCTTAATTCGATCGATGGCAATGCCGAGCCGGAGCCACAGGGAATAAATTGTTCCGGGCACATCGGTTACCCCTTCAACCTCGAATGGTTTTTCCAGTCGGGATACATTTGAAACCCGCAGAGCCTGAACCCAACGATGACCCGCATTTTGGGCCGCATTACTTCACAAAACTCATGCACGCTCAGCGGTTCAATGGTGAACTTTACGGGGCAGAGGCGCTGACCGTGCGCTGGGGATTTGCCTCGCGCACGAAACAACCGCTCTGAACTGGGCTGCCGAAATTTCTCCCAACGGCTACTGAAATGGTGCAGGCGTTTGGAGGATGAAGTCTTGGAGCGAAACATTTCCGCGCCAAGAGTCAAGAGAACCCGCGGACGCACCTGGTCTTCCGTGCGGTTGCCTGAGTACGCCGCCGTCGAGCTCCAACCCCAATCGTAAACTACTCTTGCTTGATTACGGAGTTCGACCCCAAGGGCGCGACTCGACATCCACGCTAAAGGCAGGCAACGTACCTTCGCCCACCCGATAGGTAGAACTTGGCTCGGCCTCTACCTGACCAAATTTGATCAAACCAGTTCGGCCCTGATCGTTCTGGCTCCAGCCTGAGTAAACACCAGAACCAGCCGTCGACTTCGCTTCGATCCAGTATTTCCGCCCACCGATGAGCCGGACTCTTCGGTCATTGTTCATAAAGGTCTTCACACCGGCTGTTCTCAGGTCTGCGGTAAAGGTGGCCTTCAAAGTGCCAATATCATTGCCGTTATCTTCGAACAGGGAAATGGTTGCAAACTGTCTCTTGCCGTCACCGCTTCTTAGCAATTTCATCTTGATGAAGTTCAAGACTCCAGTTTTGCTTGCAGTGAATTGGGCGGCAGCCCGCGTATCTTTAATGTCGCCGAAGCCCCAGCCAAATACTTTAGCGGATTCTCCAGCGCCGAACGTGTTGAATACTAAAAACGCTTGACTGGAGGCAACAACGAGACACAAGCAAAGAAGAGAAATGGGTTTCTTCATGTTTATTCTTCCAATGGGTGACAGATCTCAAGAATTTGGATCCCGCTGATGGCATACGACTTGTACCGGCAATCAATTGTTCCACTCCGCTTCGGCACATCTTCAATATGGCTACAATCCACAAACAGAGCGCTGGATTGAGCCGAACAGGTTCGGAGAGTCGTACCCGGCTAATGACAACGTCCGGTTGTAGATCGAGTCGCCAGCAAGGTGCGGCTACCGTACGAGATGCAGGATTTGTTCGGCTCCACCCGGGGCCGCCAGTGTTTAGTCTGTCGACCAATCTCTCCCTGGTTATAGCCCCCAACGCTCCTCCTGCATCACATCACTCTTGATTTAGACTTGTATATCAAGTTGAGTACAAGTATGTTTGCGGGGAAAGAGCGGGTCTTCACCTAAATTCCAAGCCAAAGACTTGTAAATTTTCGACTTTTTCTTTTGAATTCTGAAAGTTTCGCCGTATGATGTTGCCCAACCAGAAATGGCTCTGGTGATACATCCATGAAAACTTCATACCGGTCCACCTTTGCGCGATCAACGATGCTCGCCGTTCTCTCCACTCTAAGCATCGCCGCTCACGCCGAGGAACCGAAGATTAGCTTCTCCGGTTTGATCGATATGTTCTACCAGTCGAACTTCAAGAAGTCGGCTACTGGCAGTTCGGTGAACTTCCGCCAGTTCGACGTCACGAACAACAGCTTCACCATCGCATCAGTGCAGGGCACCGCTGTCATGAAGCCAACGGCTGAGAATCCATGGGGTTTCACCCTTCAGTTCTCGTTCGGTAAGAACGCGGACATCCTCGCCGCCACCGAGCCAGCCGGTCCAAACTCGGCCCTGAAGTACGTTCAGCAAGGCTACGTCACCTATCAAGGCAAGAACTACACCCTCGACTTCGGTAAGTTCCCAGCTTGGGTGGGCTACGAGGGCATCGTCGCTGCAGATTGCGACCACTACTCCCGACCATTCCTCTACACCTTGGCCCAGCCGATCTACCACCTTGGTGGTCGTGCAAACTCCACGGTCGGTCCAGTTGCCGTTTCGCTCTACCTTGTCAATGGTTGGAACGAAACCGAAGACAGCAACGCTGGAAAGACCTATGGCGCATCTGGTAGCGTCCCGGTCGGAAAGGGCACCCTCACGCTCAACTACATCGGCGGCAACGAAGGTTCGTCCCGCGTCAACGGCTTTGGCGCTGGCGGTAACACGAGCGTTCACCAAGGCGACGTTATCTTCCAGTACCCAATCAGCGAAAAGCTGAAGTTCACCGTTAACGCGGACTACGCCAGCGCGACCGGACTGGATGCCGGAGACCCAGGCGGAAAGTTCTACGGCGCCGCTGGCTACCTCAAGTACACCGCTTCGTCAAATTCTTCGATCGGTCTGCGCGTCGAGTCCGTGAACGATCCAAACGGCTTCCGAACCGGCTTCGCCGCTCGCTACCAGTCGATCACCGCTGGATACGATATGGGTCTCAGCTCAAACTCGACGCTCCGCGCCGAACTTCGGTACGACAAGTCGAACCTCAACGTGTTCAACAGTTCCAACGGCGGACTTTCGAACAACCGAACGACCCTCACCATCGCGCACATTCTGCGGTTCTAGGTCTACATGGCTGCCTTAACGATTGTTAAGGTAGCCATCGTTGTTCTAGATACGTGTCAAACTCAATTCCGCCCGGTAGTGGACGCCGGGCGATTGAACCATGCGAATCGCTTTTGTTTGCACCCACGCCAGCATCATCGGTGGCTCCTACGTTCATGTCCGTGACGTCAGCACCTACCTGATCAATCAGGGGCACGAAGTAAAAGTCTTCGTTGGCGGCACCGGCGCGTTCACCGAACAATTGATCGAACGTCAAGTTCCGTTCCACTCGCTGACCCATCTCGATCGCCCTATCAGCCCCAGCGCCGATATGAAGGCGATGAAAGAGCTTCAGGCGGCCCTCAGTGCGTACGCTCCAGACCTCGTGTCCTGCCACTCCACAAAGGCTGGCATGGTCGGTCGAATCGTAGGGAAGCGGATCAAGGTTCCGACCCTTTACACCGCGCACGGTTGGACCTTTGTTGATGGCATCTCGAAAGTCCAGCGTATTATCGTTCGGGCCATCGAGCGATTCTGTCGTCCTATGGGCCCGAAGATCATCTGCGTATGCGCAGCGGACAAACAAGTTGCCCTAGACGAAAAGATCGGTCCGGCCAGCCACTTCACCGTCGTGCACAACGGTATGCCCGACGCTCCGGAACGCGCCGAACCCGGCACATCAAACCGCATTGTCGTTGTTGCGCGGATGGACCTTCAGAAAGACCACGAGACTTTGTTCAAAGCGCTTTCAAGAATCAAGGACATCCCCTGGGATCTGGACCTCGTTGGGGATGGCCCGAAGCGTGCCGAGTACGAGCAATTGGTGATCGATCTCGGAATCGGATCGCAGGTCCACTTCCACGGATCGCAGAAAAACGTTAAGCCGTTCCTGCAAAGTGCTGCCCTGTTCGCCCTGATCACCAACTACGAAGGCTTTCCGCGTTCCACCCTCGAAGCCATGCGCACTGGCCTGCCGATTCTCGTGACCGACGTGAACGGTTGTAAAGAGGCGATTGAAGAAGGGAAGAGCGGATTCTCCGTGCCGGTGAAGGACGACGCAGCGGTTGAGGCCAAACTCCGGATCATGCTTTCGGACCCAGAACTTCGTACCAGCATGGGGCAGGTGAGTCGGCAACGGTACGAAGCCGAGTTCACCTTTGACCACATGATTGCAAAGACGAAGAAGGTCTATTCCGAAGTTCTCGGTCGTCAGATCGATTAGTCGAACGCGACCGAGAGCATTTTGCGGCCCGCGTTGCCAGTCAACACGGCCCGTTCTGCATCGCTTGCAAGGTTCGAAAGGTCGAGGAACGGCTCGGCGACAAGTGGACCATCGTAGCCAATCGACTTCAGCGTGCCGAGGAAAGCCTTCGCGTCGATCACGCCGGTCTCGGCCGGCAGGGCGCGCTGGTTATCTACTTGCTCTTCCGGAGTTTTGCCGGGCTGAGCATCATTGATGTGGACGTAAACGACCTTTGAAAGCGGTACCGCCGCCAGGTCCTCTACGTTCGATCCGGTGCAATACCAGTGGAAGCTGTCAACGAGGAAGCCGACTTCTGGTCCGACCGCCTCAGCAAGCTTTGTCATTCCTGGAATGTCGTACACGAACGGATAGGTTTGGCTGTCTCGTAGGGTCTTTGGACCAACAAATTCAAGCCCAAAGCCCACGCCATTGTCCTGGAGGATCTTTGCGAGCGGCTGGAGTCGCTCAACATGAAACTCAAAATTGGCCTCAAAAGGTCGCTCGTTGGAGCACGGCATGATCCAGGTCATGCAGCGGGTGAAGCCAACGGCTGCAGCGAGCTCAACGCCCTCCGCGAACTCCTGTATCTGGGCATCGGTTGGAGCGACCTCTTGGCGAAAGTCGACCGAGAGTCCAAATCCCGCGGGAGCCAGATTTGCTTCGGCAAGGAGACCTTTGACCACGTCAACCCCACGCTCCTTAATGGTCTGCGGGCTCAGTTCTAGCCCACCAAAGCCGCCTGCGACGGCAGCGGAAATCGCGTCTTCGAGAGTTGCGGGGTGAATTCCCACGGCGCCGGGAGAAAGTGCAAGATACATCGCCCGGACGATACCGCAAACTTCAGCGAATCCAGTGCACGTCGACAATCTGGCTGCCTTGGAACAGCAACAGGCAGGACAAAATTGGCTTCGACACCGCGATCTCGCGGGCTTCTTCAAAAGGCTTGGCGACGATGTCGCCGCTTAGACCTGCGAGTAGTCCCATATAGGTCGTCGCATCATCCGGAGTAGGGAAGCATGCGAGCCCGTTCACGTTCTGCTGGTCTGGCAGGGTGACGTTGTTCGAAGCAAACTTGTTGTCGCCGACGCTGATCAGATAAACGCGGTCGGGAAAGCCGCCAAAGCCGCCCATCATGGCTTCGTCAAGCTGTAAGGGGGCTGGTCTTTCGATGGTTTCGCGCATAGGCAGGGATAGTGTGACAAAAAAAGCCGCCCGACCGAAATGGTCGGGCGGCTGTAGAAAGGACTAGTTGTCGTCTTTAGCGACGAATGGCTTTCCGGACCATTCCTTGATCTTGTCTTTCTGGGCTTGGGTCAGAACTTTGCCGATTTCGGCGTCAAGCGCCTTCGAGTTCTTTTCGTTGATCGTTCGAACTTCCGTCCATTCGATCTCCTGATTTCGGGCCTTTTCCATCACGGCCTGGTTAGCCTGCTGAGCCGTTTCGCCGAGCTTCTTGACCTTAGCAATCTGGTCTGGCGTAAGTTCGAGAAGCTTCTGGTACTTCTCGCGCTGGGCAATTCGGTTCCCGGAGAGCTGAACGTCGATCTCATCCAGTCGCTTCTTCTGCTCTGGCTTGAGAACCTTCTCCATTTCGGTTTCGATTTCCTTCATCACCGGAGCCATGACTTTCTGCATCTCAGCCATGTCGGGCCGCTGACCGCCGCCGAAGGTGATGCCGGCTTCTTGCATTTTGGCCATCATCTTGTCTCGGATTCCATCTTGGATGGCCTTCAACTGGCTGTTCTGCTCGCTGGTGATTCCGAGATCGTCCTTAACGTCTTCTCGTCCGAGAAGGGCGAGAGCTCCGCCTTGACCGCCTCCACGCATCATGCCCATCATGCCGCCGCGACCTTGACCGCGACCTTGTCCACCGCCTCCTGGCTGTGCACTAGCAATGGCGAGACTGGCGATCGCAGCTGCGACCACCATAATTTTCAGTAGATTTTTCATGGTTTTCCTGTGAGTTACTGACCGCCTTTGCCGGTCTTGTTCGGATCAGAAGTCGTGCCGCCGGGCTTTGCTTCGCCCTTCGTTTTCTCAACCGGCTTGCCACCGTTTGGTGGAATCTTGCCAAGCTCTCGGTCGATCTGCTTTTGTTGTCCCGGTGAAAGCTGTCCTTTCACTCGGTCGCGGAGAAGTCGTGCATCATCGGCGTCCTTAACCACTCGCGGGGTCAGGAAGACGATCAACTCGGTCTTCTGCTTGCCCTTCGTCGTGGATCGGAACAGTTCGCCGAGGAGCGGAATGTCGCCGAGGAGCGGAACCTTTCGAACGTTGGAGGTGACCGTGCTTCGGATGATTCCACCAAGCACAATCGTCTCACTGTCCTTAACCGAAACGGTCGTATCGGCTTGGCGCTGGTTAATGATCGGCGCGTTGAAGTCGGTGTAGCCCTGAAGGTCGTTGGCCGTTTGGCTCACAACCATCGTCACGTAGCCATTGCTCGTGATTCGCGGGGTAACCGTGAGAACGATTCCAACATCCTCAAACGCATAGTTGAAGGTGAAGTTGCCGTTCGCGTCCTGTCGACTGTTCGTAACGTACGGAACGCTTTGGCTAATGTTGATCTGCGCCTCAACGTTGTTCGAAGTGAAGATTCTCGGTGTCGAGAGAACCTGGAAACGGTCGTCCGTCTTCAGCGCGTTCAAGACAAGGTCCAGATTTCCGCCGACTACCGTGTATCGGAAGCCATTCTGCTGAGTAGCATTCGTTCCTGTCTCTGGGAATCGGGTCGAGCCGTTTCCGGTAACGCCGGTCTGACCAAAGGCCTTCACCTGAGAGAACGTCCAATCGAAACCAAGCTTTGTGGATTCGTCAAGGCTCGCTTCCACGATCATCGTCTCGATCATCACCTGTTCCGGAATTCGGTCTAGCTGGCTGATGATGTTCTTGATGAGGTCGGCACCCTGCGGCGTGGTGACCACGATGATCGAGTTCGTGTTCGGATCCGCGATCGTCGTGACCTGACCCGTAAGGTCCTGCACGTTCACGATTCGGCCCGTTGAGTCTCGCGCCGTCTGGGCGTTTCGATTCTGGTTGTTCTGGTTCTGCTGCTGGCCGCCACCAAAGAAGCCGAACTGTCCGGCAACGCCAACCGTGGTGAGCAATTCACCTTCGTCCGCGTTCGGATCCTGGAATTCCAGCATCAAGTCGTTCGGGTTAGCGTTGTTGCCGCCAAGTCCTCCGCCGCCTTGGTTGCGGTTCTGGTTGTTTCGGTTCTGCGTTCCCGTATTACGGTTCTGCGTCCCGCCGCGGTTCTGGCCGGTCCCTTGTCGCTGACCGAAGGCTTGATTGAGCAGTCCGGCAACATCGTCTGCTCGAGCGTTTTCAAGCGGAATAACGACAGTTGAAGCCTGGATCGGAATCTCTTTATCCAGTTCCGCTACGATGTTCTTGACCAGTGCGTGATTCTCATCGGTGGCGGTCACGATGATCGTGTTACTGCGCGTATCCGCCGTGACGTTCTGGTTCTGTCGATTTCCACCACCAAACAACGCGGCAAAGCCGGTTGGCTGTTGCTGCGTGGTCTGACCGCGGCCCTTTGGTGCGTTTGCGGTGAGAACCGTTTGCACCGAAGTCGCGACATCACTGGCCGAAGCGAACTCGAGCTTATAAACAACGGGTCGCTGTGGCGCGTCGGTCTGCTTGTCAAGCTGCTTGATCAGGTCTGCCACTTCACGATGCTGGTCGCGGGGAGCGTTGACTACCAAGGAGTTGCTGAAGTCGTCGGCGCTGGCCCGAACGCTCGGCGTCGAGTTACCACGTCCGAACTGGAAGCCACCACCACCGCCAAATCGGTTGGCCTGACCGCCGCGTCCGCCTGCTCCACCAAAAGTGATGGCACCAGGGAAGGAGAAACCACCCAGTCCGCCACCACCCGACTGATAGATGTCATTGAGCACGCGAGCAAGGGCAGATGCCGATGCGAATTGCACCGGATAAACCCGCAACTCAGACTGTGGCGTTTGCGCGCCAATCATCGCGCTCATGTCGAACGCCGGCATCTGTGGCTGCTGCTGCTTCGGATCTCGCTTCTTGATCACGAGCAGGTTGCCTTCCTTCGACATGTCGTAGCCCTTCAACGACAATGTGGTCGAAAGAATCTGGAATGCATCGGCGATTGGGACGGCCTTTGCGCTGGTGATCGTCATGCGATCAACCAGGCTTGGGTCTTTGACGATGGTCACGCCCGAGGTCGTCTGGAACAGCGACAGGACCATGTCCACATTCGCATTGCGGAAGTCCAGCTTAATGCTCTTCTTAGGCAACTTGAAGCTAGCCCAAGGTTTGTTGTTCTGGGGAGGAGCCGCGGCGCCGCCACCAAAATCGAATTGGGCGAATGCCGCCATGGGCAGCATCGCGAGGGCAGCAATCAGTAACTTCCTAGTTTCCACGTCTTCTTCTCCGTTGGTTGTTGTTCAAATTGGGGTCCGCAAGGGTCTGCGGTACCGCGGCGGGTGCCGAAAGTGCGTTACCAGGGACTCCAGGAAATGCTCCCGGTTGTCCGAAGGTCATTTGACCCCCTGGGTTTCCGCCTTGCGCCATCGGTTGCGCGTTTAGCTGGCCAGGCATCGGCAATGGTAGTGGAGTCACCGAAGCGGTTCTCGTATCGGAGCTTGCTTCTTCGGTTTCCATCTTGATCGTTCGTGCATCACCTTCGGGGCCTTGCATCACAATTTCGTCCTTTGTAATGGTTAGTACGCGCGAAGTCTTCCAGCGCTCTCCCGATACAAGAAAAACTCCTTCTCCCGTCGACGTGTTTTCCAACAGGCCGTTGGGCGTTCCATCCACGGTAGCAGAACCGGTGAAAATCCAATTTGGCTCTCCGCCGGTAAAGGCGATGGGAATTCCATTGTCTTTCGTTGGGACCGTTTCTCTAATGTCGGTCTTCATGACCAGCGGCTTAAAGGCGTTCTTAGCTGGACTCGTTACGGAATCGAACTTCGCCGTGTAGTCGATCGGCAAAAAGCCACCCTTTGACACTGTAGACGCTCGGCTTACGGGACGGCCGGATTTCTTGGCCACCACCGGGGTTTCTTCAGTCGCGTAAACGTAAATCACGACGACCGCAGCAACAATGCCCGCCCAAACAACGATGCTTGGCTTTTTACGTTCAGCTGTTGCCATTACGGGTCTCCTTCTTTGGAACGGTCAGTGCGGGCGGCGAGTCGGGAAGAGGCGGCTTAATGAATGCCGATAACCCGATAGTACCGGTGACGGCATCACTGTTCGGATCGGCAGATGCGATCTGAACCAGGTTCACCACAAACTTATTCTCGGGCTTTTCGAGTGATTCAGTCAATTTAAGCGTGTCCAGATACGACCCTTCCACGGTAAGGACGAACGGAACCTGATTCAGTTCACCCGCCGCCGCGGTTTTTTGGGGCTGGAATCGAATCATCTTCAGCTTTGATTCAGAAACGAGACGGTTCACGACCGCAAGTGCAGCCGGAGCGAGATTTTGTTCATCGCCCTTCCATAGTTTGTCGTCCGCAAAGGTCGAGGCTTCCTTAATGCGGTCTCTCGCTTCATTTGTCTCCGAGAGGATGCCAACCTCCTTCTGTCGTTGTCGGCTCGCAACGCCTCGCTTACTCGGCTTTGGGGCAAACAGTACAAATCCGAGGAGACCAATGAGAAGTACAAGGCATAGGGCAGATACGATCTTTGGCACCAAATGCTGCTGATTTCGAAAGTTCATTACTTCTTTACTCCTCGGCCCTTGGGCGGTTCAACAACCGGCAGATTTCCAACCGGGAAGGCGGAAATGCTGAACTGCACCACCGGCTTCTTATCAATCTCTGCGTTGTTTGCAAACACTAACTTGACGTCTCGGAATCTTCGCTGACCCGTAAGGCGTCGTACGTAGTCGGCAACGGCCGCGCCGTCCATCGCCGTGCCGCGAAGCTGCAGCTGCTTGCCTCGCTCGACGGTGATTCCGGAAAGCCAAACCTTTGCCGGGACTTCCGAAGTAATCACCTTGATCACGTCGCTAAACTTCTGCGCCGGCTGGAATGCCCGCTGAAGTGCGGACTCGAGGGTCGTTGCTTTCGTCAGATCGGCCTCGACCACCTTCTTGGCTGCCTCTAGTTTTTTGATTCGGCTGGCGTAGCGAGATTTCTCCTTGTTCTCCGCAACCTGCTTCTCGTCCCAATCGGAATAGGCGTAGACACCGAGCGCAAGCGTCGCTGCACCAAGCAACAGGGCTTGACGCGTAACCGACTGCTTGGCTTCCTTTTCCCGTTTTTCGCGCGCTTCTGGGAGCTCGATAACCAGGGATGGCCAGGCGGCGTTAGCGAGAGATTCAAGCGAATGATTTGAAATGGCGCGGTCTGCGTCGGGGTAAGGCAAACCGCCCGCCGCAATCACCGATCCGCATGGTTGTCCAGCAACGGTGAAGGTTCGACAAATCTCACCCTCTAGGTCTGAACCCGGACTCACCACGCGGGAGTACCGAAGTGTCCCTTCGGCGATGATGTCTACCGCAATCCCATCGGAGGTCTGCTGAACCACGGCAACGTTAGAGAATCCGTTTGTCGCGGCGAGCTTTTCTGATCCGACTGCCGCGATGGTAATCAGCTTTACCTTGATGCCTGCAGTTGCTAGTTGACTCATCGCCGCGCGAAGCTCATTAATGGCCACCGCACCAATCTGGCTGAGCCGACCACCCTCCGCTAGCTGAGCAGTCGGGTTGACCGAGAAAGCGATTTGGTCTCCGGGCAGCGGGAGAAACTCGGCGGCTCGCATTTGAACGATAAGCCGCAAATCGGCTTCCGATGTAGAAGGCAGAAAGGCGGTCTTCAGAAACGCCGTTCGCCGTCCCAAAGCCAGCACAGCCTCGCGTCCGCTGAGTCCATCCAAGGTTTGCCCGGAGGTCCCGTTTAGGGCATCGTAGGTTCGCAAGCCGCGCGAGGACCATTCAATGACCAGAGATGGCGTGGTTTGTTGTTTACTCATTGAGCCTCTTTCAGCACGACTTCGGTCGTGGTTTCGTCCTGCCAATACCATCGCGATCGCATGTCCGTAAACGGCGGACTTTGAATGGCAACGACGGTGGGGATGTTGTTTCGTATTTCGATGATGGCCTCGACTCCGTAACGCTGAGATCCGTGTCGACCAATGACCCGGACCAAAAACGTTTGGGACTGAACGGTGAAAACGTTGGCGGCAGACTGCAAAGCCTGCCCCGTCATGCCTGGAATGGAAGTCAGTTCGCTCAAAGTGGTGAACGTCTGAGATTGCCGTTGAAGAATGGCCTGCACCATGTCCGGCGTCAGGTCTGGAACTGAGCTCAGAACACTCTCGCTCGCGGTGTTGAGGTTGATCTTTCCGGTAAGGCGAGTGGCACCGTTTGTCGTCAGATAGTCCAGCACGGATCGCTGCACGTCATCTGTTTGCGCGCCCGGCAAGGCAAGTACCTCACCGATGCCGCCCCAATTTTTCCTCGCCGCGATTTGAATTGCTATGTTCACGGGAATGCTGATCGGTGGCTGCTGGAGCGTCTGCGCCGTCGTTCCTTGAGCGTTGATGTTTACGCGTGCCGTGCCGTCGGGCCGCGTGTTCGGCGAGTAGGCATTTGCGGTTAGCAAATCGTAGAGCACGGGCAGCTCGCCATTACGTCCCGGTACCAAGTCTGAGCCCGACGTATTCTCACTCGGTTCGTAAAGCAGTTTGGCCGTGAACCCTTTAACGTGAAGGAGTTCGTCGAACGTATCAAACCGGGCCAGCTTGGTGTTGTATGGCGTCTCGAGGTTGTTGTAGTACGTGTCCTTTGCACCGAGGGCTCGAGGGTCCAAGCTTCCTTCCCGGAAGTCCAAAAGGGATTCGATCTGGTCCTGCGCCAGCGGGAGCTTCTGAAGCTGAGCTTCCGTCGCAGAATTGATATCGATCAATCCGCAAGCATCGAGCACTTGAATTCGGAAAGTGGATCCACCGAGGACAAAATTCTCGTCGCCATTGTTGCCCAGCGTGGCCCAAGTGTCGTTGAGGGTGGTTGCCGTGCTGGTCTGTCCGGTCGTTCCGGTTCCTGAATCCGAGGTGAGGTCCGCAACTTCTTGTAGCGTCTGTCGAGCTCGCTCGATTCCCGCGTAGGCGGCGATCCGAGCTTCAATCAACTCGCTCTCTTGGGTCACCTGTTGGGCAAAGGCGCGTTGTGTCGCCACCGTGCTCGCGAGCACCCCGATAAGAACAACCATCACGCCCAGGGCAAAGATAAAGATCGAACCGCGATTTCGTCTCACCCGATTTGCTCCTGTTCCACTGGGTTGTCTTGCGTCACATCGCTGTTACGGAGTCGAAGCGTGACAATTCGATCGGTTTCGCTGTTTGAAAGCCGGTAGGTAATGCGGACGGCGGCCGGAAGTCGAGCCGTGCCCTGGCTTCGCGTATCCCAAACCGTCTGCCAAGTAGCGCCATCCCAGAACTCGTAGCTAATGCTGGTGACGTTCGCGTTCAAAACTCGCTCGGTTCCGCCTTGCGATGGGTCACCGTCGGCCGGGTTCTGCTGGCGAACAAACAAGCCGGTCTTGCCGCTCGCCGAGCCGGTTGGCGAGAGCGATAGGGTCACTTCTTCCGTGCCGCCAACGGTGCCGATCTCCTCATTTGCGAGTTCGAAGTCATCGTAATCCAGCGCATCGGAAGAAAGGCGAGTCCCGACCCGGGTGAAAGTGAGCGTGTCGGCATTACTTCCGCCTTCGCCTTGGTTTAACAGACCTTCCGATCCCACAAAGAATGTCGTTTGCGTGTTTTCGAGGGAGAGAAACGCGGATTCGATGAAGATTCGAAGATCGTTCTCCAACTCGACATCTGAGCGCTGTCGCGAACTGGCTTCACGGATACGTCGCTCGTAATCCGCACCAGAAATGAGAGCCTGGGCAGCATAGACCGTAAGAAGCCCGGTAATTGCAACAACCACCAAGACTTCAATGAGGGTCAACCCCTGAATCCTGCGGTTTCTCAAGCTTCCTCCTCCACCGGCGGCACAAACACGAGAGTTGAAATTTGCTTTCCGGTTTCGTCGTTCGCTTCTTTCGAGACTGTTATCGTGATCGTGTTGAGGTTTTCAACCCCGGATGGCTCCGAAGTGATGGCCCAGTTCACATTCGGAAAACCTTCTTCTTCAAATGTTCCAGAAGCGTTTCCATTGGTCGCTTCGCCGGTCGCCACCAACTCATCCAGCTTTCGCGCCGCAAGTCGATTGAGCGAAGCGCTCTCTTCTATCCGAGCTGCGTTTCGCGCTACGTTGCCAAGGGCAAGACTCACGGCAGCGATCCCGGTGCCCAGCAAAATGATGGCCACCAGCACCTCGATCAGCGTGAATCCGCGTTTCTTAACCACGAGTTTCAATTTCTCCAGCGGACCATGACTCATCTTCAAACGGCGGGAGTTCAGTGTCACCCGTCGTCACATCCCCGTTCTTGCTGACCGAAATGAAGAACGTGCGTCCGTCAATCGAAAGCTGCAAACCGCCCGGCTTACACGTTCCATCAGGGAAGCACGTTAGCTCCCAGTCGCTCTCCGACACGTCATCGTTGCCATCCTTAAGCACCGTGATGGTCACGGTGTCATTCGGAATCTCGGCAACGAACTGCTCGCCTTGCACTTCGAATTTTCGAGTTGCGGCGTCGTACCGTATCGACCGTTCTTCGCTGGCGTTAACCGCGGCCGTTTTAGTCTCTCGGGGCAACCGAACGAGGTCCCCAATGAACTTGCGTTCGATTCGACCTCGTTCCCACGCCATCACCTGCGGTGCGACGGTGGATACCAAAACGAGGAGGATGAGGACAACGGTCGAAAGCTCGAGAAGAGTGAAGGCTCTTCGGCTTATAGCTCTTCCTCGCTCACATCCGCGGCTTCGCCTTCACCACCTGGCTGGCCATCGGCTCCGTAGGTGATGATGTTAAAGGACTCAGCGCCGAACGGACCTGGGTACTCGTAGATGTACGGATTGCCCCAAGGGTCGTTTGAAATGTCCTTGCTCGTATAAGGTCCCTTCCAGTTTTGAACGTCGTTCGGTGGAATTCGAAGAACCGACAAGCCCTCTTCCGTGGTTGGGTAGCGGCCCGTATCCAAGCGGAACGCGTTGATCGAGCTACTGAGCGTGGAAATGTTGGCCTTTGCCGCCGAGATCTTTGCATCGCCGCCTCGACCCACGATTTTCGGCACAACCAAGGCCGCCAAAATCGCGATGATCAAGATGACGACCATCAATTCGATGAGCGTAAAACCGCGGAGTTTGTGAGTTCGGTTGATCTTCATGTCGTTCTGTGTAGTGGGTAGTCGTCGAGAAAGTTTCATTGTTCAGTTGGGTTACTTAGCCAGGTCTTGAGCGGCGAAAATGGGCAGGAGGACGGACAAAACCACGAACCCTACAAACACGCCCATGATGAGAACGATGGCTGGCTCAACCAACGCTGTGAGTCGGCGCATGCCGTTATCCACTTCAAAATCGAGGGAGTCGGACACTCGGCCAAGCATCTTCGGAAGATCGCCCGTTTCTTCGCCGACCGCTACCATATTGGTGAGGACGGGCGGGAAAGCTCCGGTGTCTCGCATGGCGTCCGCGATCGGTCGGCCATCTCGCACATCGTCTTGCACGGCCTGGGCCGATTTCAAGAAAACTCGGTTGCCAGCAGCCAATCCGGCGAGGTCCAGGGCCTGAAGAATCGGAACGCCGCCGTAAACAAGAGTGCCAAGGACGCGAGCAAATCGAGAGACCGTTGCCTTCTTAACAACCGGGCCAATGACGGGAGCGTTCAAGAAGAACTTATCTCGGGTCAGCGCGCCCTGGTCGGTTTGAACCCAGGCTCGGTAGGCAAAGTACGTCACGCCGATGCCGATAAAAATGGCGATGTAGTTGTTGGTGAGGAATCCCGTGGTGGCAAGCAGGATTTTCGTCGTCGCCGGCAGGTTGTCGCCAAGGTCCTTGAAGATGCCCGCCAGGCGTGGCACAACAAAAGTGAGCATGAAGATGATCACGCCGAGGGCGACAAACGCCAAGATGCTCGGATATACCAACGCACTCGTTACCTGGCTCCGGCGGGCAACTTCGGTTTCCTGAAACTCCGCGAGTCGGGTGGCAACTTCCGGGAACTGACCGCTGGCTTCGCCCGACTTCAACGTCTGGGTGTAAATCACGGGGAACAGCTTCGGATGCTTGGCTAGGGCGTCTGAAACCGGCAAACCGCCGCGGACGTCGTCTAGCGCTTGTTGAGCAACTTCAGAAAGGGTTGAGCTTTCTGACTGCTCCGAGACAACCTGCAGCACTCGGTCCAGCGGCAGTCCGGCCGAAGCCAAGTCCGCCATTCGTCGCGTGAACAGAGCAAGATCCGACTTGCTGACCTTCTTCTTTTGTCCCGAATTAGCCGGTGCGGCAACTCGCTTCTCCTGGATGTCGACGACAAATCGACCCTCTGCGGCGATCTGCGCCTTTGCAGCTTCTAGATTGGCCGCATCGACAAAGCCCGACTTGCGTTTGCCAGTCGGCTCCAGGGCGGTGTAGGCAAAAGTCGACATCTTAGAACTCGTCTCGGTGGCAGACGCGCATCACTTCTTCCGGCGTCGTCTTTCCGGCCAACACGGCCAGACTTCCTTCGCCCAGCAAGGTCCGCATATTTTGGGTCTTGATGGCGTACGACTTGATCGCGTTTGAGGATTGTCGGGCGACCGTCATTCGGCGAATCTCTTCGTCGATAAGGAGCAATTCGTACAAACCTTGTCGACCCTTGTATCCGGTCTGGTTGCACTTATCGCAACCAACGCCTCGTCGGAAAACCGAGCCAGCCGGGATGTTGCTTGGGTCGATATTCACTGCTTCGAGCGATTCCTGGCGAGGCATGTACTCCTCGGCACAGTTGGAACAAACTCGGCGCAAAAGTCGCTGGGCGATAACACCCATCAGCGATGAGGCAACAAGGTATGGCTCAACGCCCATATCGAGCAATCGCGTGGTCGCACCGGCGGCGTCGTTGGTGTGCAAGGTGCTGAAGACCAAGTGACCGGTAAGTGCCGCGTTGATCGCGATGTCGGCCGTTTCTTGGTCGCGGATTTCACCAACCATGATGACGTCAGGGTCCTGACGAACAATGGATCGGAGTCCTGAGGCGAAAGTGAGTCCAATCGCCGACCGAACCTGAATCTGACTAATGCCCGGAACCTGATACTCGACCGGATCCTCAATGGTGAGGATGTTCGTGGTCGGGCTCCAGATTTCCTGAAGAGAAGCGTAAAGGGAAGTCGACTTACCAGATCCGGTAGGACCCGTCGCGAGGATGATTCCGTAAGGAATATCGATCAGCTTTCGGTATTTGGTAAGAACGTCGGTCTGCATTCCAAGTTCTTCCAGACCGAGCATCGCCGTGCCCTTGTCCAGAATTCGCATGACCGCGCGCTCGCCGTAGACGGTCGGAACGATGCTCACGCGAACGTCTATCTGGCGTCCGGCGATCGTGACCTTAATTCGTCCGTCCTGCGGTAGTCGGCGCTCGGCGATGTTCATCTCGCCAAGAATCTTCAGTCGCGAAACCAAGGCGGCGTGCATCCGCTTCGGTGGCCGCATCATGTCCATCAGCATGCCGTCCACGCGGTATCGAACCTTGACTTCGCGCTCGTACGGCTCAATGTGAATGTCCGAAGCCCCGTCGCGAACCGCTTGCGCAAAAATCAGGTTGGCCATCTGGACGACGGCCGTTTCACCGGCCATCTTAGTGAGGTCAGCAAGGTCTGTGCTGTCGTCAAGCTCGGCAATGCCGGATTCTTCTCCGGGCAACTGGCTCAGAATCCGCTCTAGGAAGAACTCCTCGATCTTGAGCTTGATGAGGTTCGGATCGGCGAGTACCGCTTGAACTGGGCGCTGCACCAAAATGCTGAGATCATCAACTGCCGGCAGCGAAAGCAGGCTCGGCATGGCCACCACCAGCGTTTCTCCATCCAAGGCCAAGGGGAGAAGCTGATTCTTGAGCGCGAAATCTCCCGGGGCCAAAGCCATTGCGTCGTGTTCTGGCTTGACGAGATTCAGGTCAACAAACTCGAGTCCGTTGCTCGCAATCTCAGGCGATTCGGGTTGGGAACGTAAGGGAAGGTTCAGGCTCATGAGTCAAGAGATGCGGAATTGGAGCGATTAGATCGTGACAGATCGAAGCTGGCTTTGACGAAGAAGCGGGTGATTTGTTCACCGAATAATCAGGAGACGCAAATTATCTAGCCCGTAGTACGAACAAGACGGCTGGGATGTTCCGAAAAGCTCGGCCTTCAGGAACAATTGAGGTTCACGATAACCTCCCCTTAACGAAGGGGTGGTCGGGCGGCTGAATTAGATCGAAATAACCCTAGATGCGGAGTACGTCGCCCGGATGGCATCTTCCGAGTTTGCCTTCAGCGTTAAGTTGTCCCAGCCCATGAAATACGCCCAAGGTTGGCGTTCGAGATCGGCCGCAGTCGGTAGCTCTGAGTTCTCCGAAAGCGCAAGGGGACGACCTTCCGCGAGACCTTTCATCCTCTCGTACCACTCTTGCGGATAGGTCTCATCTCGGTCTTGCCCCGGATAAATGTCGGTCCCAAGCAGATCCACCGTTTCATGACCAGGATAAAACTCTTCGACACCTGGCCATGGCTTATCCGGGTTCCAAGCCCAAAGCAAGTTTGTCAGCCCGTGATGACCGACGTATCGGTCAAAGATCATTTTCCACAGAAGCAAGAATCGGGGAGCATCGCCGCCCCACCAGAACCAACCGCCGTTCATCTCATGGTACGGCCGAAAAATGATCGGGATCCCTTCGGCCTGCAGCTCTATGAATGCTTCTGCCAAACGGTCCACGTGCTCTAGCCAAACGGCGTGAAGCTTCGAGCCGGAGTCGAAAAGCTCGTCCCATTCTGGGTCCGTCAGGTTGCCAATGACGCCCGGATCGAAGTCGCAGGGTTCTCCAACGCGCGGATCAGCCTGGTGGTAGGTGATCACGACAATGCCGCCCATTGCATGGTGCCGCCGAATCTCGCTCATCAACTTCGGGCGGTACGCAATGTTGTCGATATCGTGCCGCTCGTCCGAAAATCCCCATTCGCCGCCCCAAACCTTTGGGTACTTTCCGGTGAGGGTCTGAATCGCCGCTGACTCGTTCGACATGTTGTACAGCTGGTTATGTTGGCCAGACAACGTTGCCTTTCCGTTGATCTCATACAGATAGTTGAGTAACTCCACCGCTCCGACGGACGGATTCGGTGATACAGGAAGGCGCGCGCTCATGGTTGCAGTATTCCCGTGATTGGCGTTTGGGGCAACGCTACGCAGAATCTGGCGGTATGTAAGGTTATGTTCGATCGCAACGCCGACGCCTTAACCGAGCTCTGCGTCGACGATCTCCTGCGAGCGTTCAAGCTATCTAGCATAGTGGGACCTTGGCGTCGCCTTGCGGGACTGCCTGCAACGCGATTTGCGCGCCTTCTGCGCGAGTTCGATGCTTGCGTTCTCGAACACGGCTTAGTCGCGTCCGGACAGTTCATTCTCGATCGGTTCACTCGATCCGTGACAATCACCGGCGCCAAGGAACTACAGAAGTCTGGGCCCCTGATCGTAGCCTGCAACCATCCCGGAATGACGGATGCGATGGCGGTCTGGACGGCGATTGGTCGGGAAGACCTGAAGATCATTGCCGCAGAACGTGAACTCCTTCGGCACTTGCCGAATATTCAGAAGCACTTGATCCTCGTTCAGCCTCACTCAACGGAAGCCATTCGAGAAGCTATTTCGCATCTCAAGGCGGGAGGCAGTTTGTTAACCTTTCCGGCGGGAAGAATTGAACCGGACATGCGCCTACGCAAAGACGGAATCTGCAGTTTGGACACGTGGTCTCCGAGCGTTGCGAAGCTGGCTGCTCGGCTTCCGGGCGTGACCCTCGTGACCGGATTCGTGGAAGGCGTCATTTCCGAGCGGGCCAATCGAGCGGTCATGCTCAAATACCTGCGAGAACCCGCCGACCGTGATTGGGCTGCCGCAACGCTACAAATCCTGTTGCCCTACTACCGAAAAGTCGATGTGAAAGTACGATTCCGAATAGTGGAAGCGGCAACCCCGGAGGCTATCTACGCCAGCATGGTGCAGTCAATCAAGGAAGGCGCCAGCGAACGATCCTGGGACTCCTCGACTCAGAATTTGGCTCCATCGAAGAAAATGCTCTAGAATCTGATTGTGAACTTTGCCCGCTTCGCCCCGCTCGCACTCCTAATTGTCCTCGGCTGTGGTGGCCCAAGCCCGGTTGGCAGATACACCGTTGATATCAAGGACGCGCAAGCACGTGCGCTGCTGCCCGGGGCCGACAAGATCGAGCTTGAGCTGAAAGCGGACGGAAAGGTCAGCCTCGACGCGGGTCGGATGAACCTACTATCGACCGACTGGAAAATGGAAGGAACGAAAGTCAACTTCGGCAAAGGTCAAGGCCTGATCGGAGCCAGCTACGAACTTGTCGACGGGAATCTGATCCCGCTTGAGAACGGAAATCGCAGCGACAAGTGGCAGTTTAAGAAGAAGTAAGTGGTGGGCGAGGAGAGACTCGAACTCTCACGCTGTTTAGGCGCTGGAACCTAAATCCAGTGCGTCTACCAATTTCGCCACTCGCCCGAGCGGACCAATAAGGTACCCGCTCAGGCGTTTGGAGGTCCAACTTCCAGCCGGATGACGATCTGATCCGTCGCGACCTCAGCGTGGGTGAGGCGAGCCACGATCGGCAGTTCCGCGACCGAAAACAGGGGATTGAGATTCGCAAGCTGACTCTGCACGAGGTTCGTCACCGAAGCCCCACCCATGACCTCCACACTCGCCAGGTCCACCCAAAGCTCCTTCTGATCGCGAATGCTCACGCGGCACTTTGCCTTGACCGCCAACTCAAAAATGACCTTCTTGGTTGCGTTAACGTAGAGCCAACCGTCCTCGCCTTCGCAGTGAAAATTCCTGAGCCCTCCCGGGGCGTCGGTCTCTAGGTATCGGTCAAGCGACGTGAGCTTTACCGTGGCAACAACCGTGGCGGGATGCGGAGCCCGGATATCCAGCGGGTTCATCTGCACCGTGATCGCGTTGCCCGAGAACGTGACCTCATCGATAACCAGGCCCATCGGGAGCACCACCTGCGTCAGCGTGGCGGTCACGCTGCTCGCGGTCAGTTCGTTTTTGGCGTTTGTCTCCAATTCTTCGGGCATGGCAAGAGATACCGCGTTTCGGCTAGGTTCGATGCGGTCCACGGGACAAACGCCCAAAGATTCATCGGGATAGACTCAACCATGCCCCTCCTTCCGCTGCTCGTGATTGCAACTCAAAAGCCGGAGTTGCCGCCGTTCCAACGCGAGTTTCGGGGTGTCTGGGTCGCCACGGTGGACAACATCGACTGGCCATCGAAGCGAGACCTCACGACCGCGCAGCAGAAGCGAGAGCTCATCGCCATCATGGACCGGTCGCACGAATTGCGCCTCAATGCCGTGATCTTCCAAGTTCGGCCATCTGCCGATGCGCTTTACAATTCGAAGCTGGAACCGTGGTCGGAGTACCTCACGGGTAGGCAAGGGAAAGCCCCGAGTCCAGCGTATGACCCGCTTGAGTTCGCCATCCAAGAAGCCCGGAAGCGCGGTCTTGAACTCCATGTTTGGCTCAATCCATACCGAGCATTCCATCCCGCCCAAAAAGCTCCGATGCACGGCAGTCACATTTCAAAGACCCGGCCGGAGTTGGTGAAATCCTACGGGAAATATCTCTGGATGGATCCCGGCGAGCCAGACGTCCAAAAGCGATCTCTTGCCGTCGTCGCAGACATCCTCAAGCGGTACGACGTCGACGGAATCCACATTGATGACTACTTTTATCCGTATCCCGAGAAAGGAGTCGACTTCCCAGATGGACCGAGCTACGCGAAGTATCAGACCCGTGGCGGAAAGCTGGATCGTGGGGACTGGCGAAGAAAGAACGTTGACGACTTCGTGCAAAACCTTTACAAACTGATCAAGCGCGAGAAGCCCCTGGTCAAATTTGGCATCAGTCCGTTCGGCATCTATCGCCCGGGGATTCCAGAAGGGATCAAAGCCGGGGTCGATCAGTACGCTCAGCTGTACGCCGACGCTGAAAAGTGGCTGCGAGAAGGCTGGTGTGACTACTTCACACCGCAGTTGTACTGGCCAGTAGCTCAAACCCCGCAGAGCTATCCCGTGCTCCTGAACTACTGGCTGGAGCAAAACATCCAGGGCCGTCACATCTGGCCCGGAAACTTCACTTCCAGAACCAATCCGGCAGAAGGGAACTGGAAACCCGCCGAGGTTCAGCAACAAATCGCCATCACCCGTGGCGCCGGTGCGACTGGCAACGTGCACTTCAGCATGAAGGCGTTCTCCAGAAACTGGAACAACATCACGAGCTCACTTCGGGGATCGGTCTACCGAGAATATGCGATCCCACCGGCAACTCCATGGCTCGACGCGCAAGCACCGCCTGCGCCAAAGATCACGGAAGCGAGCAAAACCGGGGAAGTGAAATGGACCGCTGGAGATGGAGAGGCACCGATTCTCTGGGCGCTTTGGCAACGGATTAACGGCAACTGGACAAAGACCGTCGTTCCGTACTCTGGAACCACGGGCGAACATCGGTTCGATCTCCCCGCCGGCCAGGATCTCAAAGTGGACGCCGTCGCCGTCGCCGCGGTAGATCGAAGCGGAAACATGTCCGAGCCCGCTTACCTCGCCATCGAAAACTAGGAAACGCTTGGGTGTCCAATTGGCAAGACAACAATGAAGGTTGACCCTTCGTTCTGCGCGCTTTGGACGCTCAGCTTTCCGCCGTGCGCTTCAATAATGTGCTTCACGATGCTGAGGCCAAGCCCGGTACCCCCACTAGCGCGACTTCGCGCTTTATCCACCCGATAGAACCGCTCAAAAATCCTCGGCAAGTGCTCGCTGGGGATGCCCATTCCGGTGTCTTGAACCGAGATTTCGATGGTTTCAGGGTTCTCCTTCACGTTGATCGAAATGTGCCCCTCACTCGTGTAATTGATCGCGTTATCGATCAGGTTCAGCGCTACCTGGATCATCTGCGCCGGGTTCGCTTCGATCATGAACGCCTCAGGTCCTCGATAGCCAATCTTGAGTCCCTTGTCAGCCGCCTTGGGGGTGAGCTGCCAAATAACGTTCGTAAGCACATCCACGATATCGCAGTCCTGCTTTCGAACCGGATTCGATTCGGCGGCACTGAGGATCAACAGGTCTTGCGAGATGGTTGAGAGGCGATCAACTTCGCTGATGATCTTCGGGAGGTACTTATCCCGAAGCACAGCATCGTCTCCGTCTAACATCGTCTCCGCCATGTTTCGGATTACCGTCATCGGAGTCCGCATTTCGTGAGACACGTTGGCAACGAAGTCTTGGCGAATCCGCTCGAGCCGGCGCAGCTCGGTGATTTCGTAAACGCTCACAAAGACCTGGTCCCCGGGTGCGCGCCACGCCTTTGCCTGGCCGATCCGCTCGACCGGGTGCCGGAAGGAGAGTTCGGCGGATTGCGGCAACTCGTTGATCACGGCTGACTTCACCAGTTGCTCCAGCTCCGGGTTGAGGCTTACCGCGAGCAAGCTTTTCCCGCGACAGCTCTCCGCTTGGAAAAACGCAATTGCCCGCCGATTGGCGTATTCGATGTTCGCCTTTGAATCGCATACGAATAACGCCACATCAAGTCCATCGGCAAGGGCATCCACCGTGGAGCGATATCGATCGTTTTGCTCGACCAGAGTAGCGAGCTGCGAAGTCAGTCGGCCTTGGTCGGTTTCGGCTGATCTCTCGAGAGCACGAATACGCAGGGCAGCCACCAGAGCCATCGAAACCGCCGCTACGGCAATCCATCGGCCACTTAGATTTCCGGGGCCAAAGACGAAGAGAAACCCTGCGAGGATCATGAGCCCAGCCGACGAGATTGCAACAAGAAACGGGCTGGTCCAAAGTCGGCGCATGAAGTCGAATCTCTCCGGCATCATTGTGCGGTACGAATCGACAAAAACAACACGGGATCGTGATATGCGGCAAGAAACTTCGGAATCTGGTACTTCTACACCGTGAAGCGCATCGAAGCGTTTGTGCGGATGAACCGACTTGAGGAAGTGAAAGCTTCACTCGAAGAAGTTGGAATTCGCGGAATGAGTTGTGAACAAGTTCGTGGCTACGGTCGACAACAGGGTCGAACCGACAAGTATCGAGGAAGCACCTATGCCCTGAACCTCCTCCCGAAAATGAGGATCGAAGTCGTCGTTCCCGACGATCAGCTTGATGACGCCATCGACGCAATCATCAAAGCGACTCACACTGGCGAAATCGGAGACGGGAAGATCTTCGTCACCGAAGTGCTAGACGCCATCCGTATCCGCACCGGCGAGCGTGGCGACACCGCCCTCACCTAAGGACGCAAATGGCAAAGTGGGAGAACTTCACGATCTGGCGTGGCCGATTGCCGCACTGGCGCGCCGAGAACGTGACCTACTACGCCACCTTCAAACACCGGCGCGCTCTCTCCGGTCCGGAAGCCGAAACGCTGCTGGCCGAATTGCGCAAACCCGACGACAAGAAGCTCGAGATAGACATCATCTGCGTCTTGCCGGAACAAACGGAGCTGATCTTCCGCGTCAAGTTCGGGCCTAACGATGAGCCATACGAACTCTCCGACGTTCTGGAGAAAGCCAAAAACCGTGCTAACAAGCAGATCACCAAACGGTCCGGCGAAGAACGTCCCGTGTTCTACCGAGAGAGCTACGACCGGATACTGCGCGATGAAGCGGAGTATGAAGAGTTCTGGACGAACATTTTGGAGAGTCCAATTAAGTCCGAACTCTGCGAAGAGCCCGATGAATACTCCGGACTTTACGTTCGAGACGCCGGCTAAACAAACAAAAGTCAGCCGATAGTCCCAGCCTGCCGTCAGACAGAACGCTCGCGGTGTTGAACAATACATGAGCGAGCTGAGGAGAGAGCAGAAAGTAATCGAAGTGACCGGAACGACCCGTTGGAGTGTTCCCAAGACGTTCTTCAAGCGAGGAGTCGCAATGGTTCGAGTATTGGCCGGAGAGGCGCTCGTAAGCATCGGCGAGTACTCATTCTTGGTCCGCCGAGGCGATGTCGTAACGCTTCCTGAAAACGTGCCATCGGTCGTTACCCCTTTCGGATCCAAGCGCCGGGTTTCCCTCGGCCAAGCCTAATCTGAAGACCGAAAGTCCCTGGATTGAAACCTGAAATCCAGGGATTGGTATACTTAAAGCACACATATGAGTCTATGAGGCTCAAATGGCTTGAGTAACACAGATGGGAAAAACAGTAGGAATTGACCTTGGAACGACCAACTCGGTCGTAGCCGTCATGGAAGGTGGAGAGCCAGTCGTAATCACGACCGCTGAAGGTACGCGCACCGTCCCGAGCGTTGTTGGCTTCAAATCGAACGGAGACCGGTTGGTCGGCGTCATCGCAAAACGACAAGCCGTCGTCAACCCCGAGAACACGATTTCTTCGATCAAGCGCTTTATGGGCCACTCACTCGGCGAAGTCAAGGACGAAGCCTCGCGAGTGAGCTACAAGATTGTTCCTGGAAAGAACAACACCGTCGCCGCCAGCGTCCCTGCCCTCGGAAAAGAGCTTTCGCCTGAAGAAGTCAGCGCGATGATTCTTCAGAAGCTCAAGGCCGATGCTGAAGCTTATCTCGGAACCACGGTCGACTCGGCCGTCATTACCGTTCCGGCGTACTTCAACGACGCACAGCGAACCGCGACGAAGAACGCTGGCGAAATCGCAGGACTCAATGTTCTCCGAATCATCAACGAGCCAACTGCTGCAGCCCTCGCTTACGGACTCGACAAGAAGGCCAACGAAACCATCCTCGTGTTCGACCTTGGCGGCGGAACCTTCGATGTGTCCGTCCTCGACGTCGGTGAAGGCGTTTTCGAAGTTAAGGCCACCGCAGGCGACAGCCACCTCGGCGGCGACGACTACGACAACAAGATCGTTGAGTGGCTCGTCTCCGAGTTCAAGAAGGATCAGGGTATCGATCTCAACCAAGATCGAGCTGCCGTACAGCGACTCCGCGACGCCGCCGAAAAGGCCAAGGTCGAACTATCTGGTCAGGCAACCACGAACATCAACCTGCCGTACATCACGGCTGATGCCACTGGACCAAAGCACCTCGACATCACCGTCAGCCGAGCGAAGTTCGAAGAACTGACCGCCGACCTTATGGAGCGAGTCAAGGTTCCGTTCTTCCGCGCTCTGGAAGACGCCAAGCTCAAGCCAACCGAAGTTGACGAGGTCATCCTCGTCGGTGGTTCCACCCGAATGCCACAGGTTCAAGACCTCGTCAAGCAGCTCACCGGAAAGGAACCTAACCGATCAGTGAACCCAGACGAAGTCGTTGCCGTTGGCGCTGCCATCCAAGCCGGCGTCCTTGGCGGCGAAGTCAAGAACATCGTTCTGCTCGACGTCACCCCGCTCAGCCTCGGCGTGGAAACCCAGGGGGGAATCTTCGATAAGATCATTGACCGAAACACGACGATCCCGACGAAGAAGAGCCGAACCTACACCACGGCCGTCGACAACCAGCCAGAAGTTGAAATCAACGTTCTGCAAGGCGAGCGACCGATGGCAAAGGACAACAAGAGCCTCGGCCGATTCCACCTTCAAGGCATCCCGCCAATGCCAGCCCGAATGCCGCAGATCGAAGTCACCTTCGACATCGACGCAAACGGAATCCTCAACGTCGTTGCGCAAGAAAAGGGAACGGGATCGAAGCAGTCGATTACCATCACCGGCTCGGGCAACCTCAATCGAGACGACATCGAGCGCATGATTCGCGATGCCGAGATGAACGCCGAGAACGACCGAAAGGAGCACGAACTCCGCGAAGCGAAGAACGACGCCGAGAAGCTGACTTACAGCACGGAAAAGACCCTTCGCGAAGCCGGCGACAAGGTGGACGAAGCCACCCGACAGCGCGCAACCGAGAAGATCGAAGCCGTGCGAAAGGCGGTTAACGGCGACGATATCGACGAGATCAAAGCCACCATGGCCCAGCTCGAAACCGAGAGCCACGCGATCTCCGAGATCCTATACAAGCACGTATCGGAGCAAGCCGATGCGAGCGAAGGCAAGCCAGGCGCTTCAAACGACGGCGACGTCATCGACGCCGACTTCAAAGAAGAGAAGTAAGGCAAAAGCAAAGACGGGCGGGCCACTTGGCCCGCCCGTTTTTATGTGTCCGACGGACTGGGGAAGTGAACGCAAAAGCGCGAGCCATTTCCAAGCTCCGATTCTATGCTCACGGTGCCGCCCAGCGCGGCGGTGAGCTCCATCACAATCCGCAGTCCCCAGCCCGAACCTCCGGCACGCTCCCATTGGCTTCGCGCGGTGCCGCTGAGAATCCGGAGTCTCGTTTCCTCGGTCATTCCGGGACCCGTGTCTTGAACCCAAATCTTATGGGCGTCAGCATATTCGTAGCCGACAATCACCGAACCGAGCGGCGGATGGTACTCATCGTCCACCACATCAGGAAGGTCCTCTGGCAACGTTTCCCGCACCGCCTTGATCGCGTTCCCAACGAGGTTCTGCACGATTCGGACGATATAGAGCTCGTCGCAATTTGCTTGCGGCGCGTCTTCCTGAATTTTATATTCCAGCGCGACGTGCTGCGACTTGCCCTGCATCTCAAAGTAGCTTGCTGCGTGATAGACGGCTTCGCCAATCGACGTCGGCTGTAAGTTAGGGCGCAAAGCGCGTCCAGCAGAGATATCCGAAATCAGGGTGGAGTAACCGACGATCCGGTCCACCGATTCCTTCAGTTCCCGGAAAATCGGTTCGAGCGAATCGATGTACATCCGCGTCGTTCGATCTGGCTTTATCTTCTCCACGTGAGTTCGAAAGCCTGACATCGCCATGTCGCCGAACCCAAGCGTCGCGTAAAGGGAAGCGGCCAGGTTGCCGATATCGTGGCTCACTCGACCCATACCGAGAAGCGTCGCCGCGCGGGCGTTTTGCTCGACCAATTGGGCATTCAAGTACGCCATCGTCGCAACGGCAGACACGATGTCCATGACCGCAACATCGGTATCAGCAAAGTGGCCATCGTCCTTGTTGATTAGCTGGACGATGCCAATCGGCTCCTCATCCTCCATCGAGAGAGGAGTGGCAAGAATGCTTAGAACCTGAACGCCGGTTGACTTCTCAAAGTCGTTCCATTGATCTTCCGGGCGCGAAGCAAACTCCTTTTTCACCGAGCGGTTGGTTTGGAATGCCTGGCCCGCAACGCCAAAGTTATCTGGGATGTCGCGGGACGGCAGACGATCGGCTATCTCGCCTGGAATGACGTGTTGAAACACCAGCCGCTTGCTCGCCGGATCGTGCAGGTAGATCGTTCCGTTCGTCGCGCCGACTGCCTCGACGCAAATCGCGAGAACCTCTTGCAACAGCGCATCGAATTTGCCGGTACTAGCAAGCTTTCGGGTTGCGCGTTGAACGGCACGGATCAGCCGCTCGTTGTTGTCCATTGCATCAAGTCTACACCTCAGCCGAATCGACCGGTGATGTAAGCCTCGGTTCGCTCGTCCTGAGGAGACAGGAATATGTTCTGGGTGGTGTTGTATTCCACCATGTCACCGAGCAAGAAGAAGGCGGTGTACTCACTTGCGCGCTTGGCCTGCTCCATGTTGTGCGTCACGATGATGATCGTGAAGTCGCGCTTCAACTCTTCCATCAGCTTTTCGATTCGAAGCGTTGCATTCGGATCGAGAGCCGAGCAAGGCTCATCCATAAGGATGATTTTGGGTTGCACCGCGATCGTGCGCGCGATGCAGAGTCGTTGCTGCTGACCGCCTGAAAGGGACAGTCCGCTGTCTCTGAGTTTGTCCTTTACTTCTTCCCAAAGTGCCGCCTTAGTTAAGCTCTGCTCGACGATGTTTGCGAGTTCTTTCGGATTTCGAACGCCGTGAATCTTTGGACCATAGGCGACGTTATCGAAAATCGACATCGGAAACGGGTTTGCTTTTTGAAACACCATGCCGACCTCTTTGCGCAGTTCGACCGGATCAACCTCGTCGCCGTAGATATCCCGACCATCAAGGGTCACCCGGCCCTCAAGGCGCGTGCCGTCGATAAGATCGTTCATCCGGTTCAGACAGCGCAGGAAGGTGGACTTTCCGCAACCCGATGGGCCGATGAGCGCGGTCGTCGTATTCGGCGCAAATCGGAGAGTGATATCCCTGAGCGCTTGCTTTGCCCCGTAATAGAAGTTAACGTGTTCCGCGGCAATCTTCGCGTTTTCGATCACGGGCGCTTGAACGCTCATCGAACGTTATGTTGTCACTTTCGGGCTTAAAAATGCCCGGTTTGGCCTCGCTGACGCATGGCATGGTCCACAAGTACCAGCAGCGTCATCGCCTCCACCAGTGGCACCGCCCGAGGGAGCACGCACGGATCGTGCCGACCCTTGCCTTGGAGCGTCGTGTTCTCGCCGCTCGCGGTCACCGTCTTTTGTTCGCGCATTACGGTCGCCGTAGGCTTGAAGGCGACGCGGAACGTAATGGGCATTCCGTTCGTGATCCCGCCCTGGATTCCGCCACTGTTGTTCGTCGTGGTCTGAACCTTGCCTTCGGTCGATTCAAACTCGTCGTTCACCTCAAGCCCGGTGAAGTCCGTCATTCCGAATCCTCCGCCAAGCTCGAACCCTTTGCAAGCTGGAAGTGAAAGCATCCCTTTGGCTAGGTCGGCTTCGATCTTGTCGAAAACCGGCTCCCCCCAGCCCGCCGGAACGCCCCTCGCTACGCAGCCCACAACGCCACCGACGGAGTTGCCCTGCTTCCGAATCTCCTCGATGTGCGCGATCATCTGCTCGGCGATCCCCGGGGCCGGGCATCGAGCAATGTTTGCTTCCACCTCATCGAACGTGACCGTTGTCGGATCAATCTCGGCGGAGATTCGATGGACCTTTTCCACGTACGCCAGCACCTCGACGCCAAGACTTCGAAGCACCTCCCGGGCAATAGCCCCCGCCGCGACTCGACCGATCGTTTCTCTCGCTGATGCCCGTCCGCCCCCCGCGACAGCGCGGATGCCGTACTTTTGGTCATAGGCGTAATCGGCGTGGCTCGGTCGGTACTTCTCCCGCATTTCTGAGTAGTCGTGACTACGTTGGTCGGCGTTTCGGACCAGAAGGGCGATCGGCGTCCCGAGTGCAAGACCGTCCTCGACGCCGCTGAGAATCTCAACTTGATCCGCTTCCTTGCGCTGGGTGACGATCGAACTCTGTCCGGGCCGTCGCCGGTCGAGGTCACGTTGGATTGCCTCAAGAGAAATGACCGTTCCGGGCGGGCAACCGTCGACGACCACCCCGACCCCAACCCCGTGCGATTCACCGAAGGTACTGATGGTGAACGCGCGACCGAAGGAACTGCCCATTGGGTGGAGTCTACCGGTTGGGTTCAGGTAAGACCAAACGGTGGGAATTCCGAACTTCTACCTCAGCCAGTTGACAACCAATTACGATTTCGGACCGTCCCATCCCCTTCGCCCCGAGCGGCTCCGTCGCGCCATGCGGCTCTTGCAGGCCATCCACCCGACTGACGTCATTGAGCCAGCCCCGGCCAGCGAAAGTGACCTGCAACGCGTCCACTCGGAGGAGTACGTGGAGGCGGTGAAGGAGATTTCAGCCGCGTTTGAGCGCGGGGAAGAAAACTCTCCGCGGATTGGAGACCTAATTGGGAAGCATTCGCTCTACGGCGACACCCCGGCGTTTCGAGGAATCTGGGAGACAAGTGCGGCCTACTGCGGTGCGAGTATGGAAGCTGCCTACGCCGTGCGCGACGGTGCTCCGCTGGCCTTTGCCATCGGTGGTGGACTGCACCATGCTCACCGAAATAGCGCGAGCGGCTTCTGCGTCTTCGACGATCCCGCCCTCGCAGTCTCGGTCCTGCGCGAGCGATTCGACCGCGTGGTCTACATCGACATCGATGTTCACCACGGGGATGGCGTGCAAGGCATTTTCTTGAACGATCCAAACGTGCTGACCTATTCCATTCACGAAAGCGGAAAGTCCCTTTGGCCAGGCACGGGCTACGTTGAAGAGACCGGGACGGCGGGCACAAGCACCAACATGCCGGTTCTCGCTCGAACCTCCGGTCCGGCCTGGCTGGATGCGTTCGAACGAACCGCCCTGCCAACCATGGAGCGCTTCCATCCGCAAGCGTTGGTCCTCCAAATGGGCACTGATCCCCACTTTCTAGATCCCCTCGCCCACGTCAATTGCGACCAGGCATCCTGGCTCAGCGCCGTCCGCCATTGCCGCGATCTCGGGATTCCGACCGTCGCCGTCGGCGGTGGCGGCTACAGCCTCCACACCGTGCCGCGAATGTGGGTTTCGGCAATTCTGACCCTGTCCCGCGTTGAGTTTGACGACGCTTTTCCCGCCGATCTGGCTGCGGAGTGGGGAGTCCAAACCTTCTCCGACGCCCCCGAAACCATCCCGCATGGACTCGGAATCGAAGCCAACGAACCGATCATCCGCCAGTATCTGGAAGACGTTCTGCCGGGTGTCCCAGCGGCGTAGCGCTCAAGGTCCTTCGAAGTGCTTGCTAAAGAGCCTGGCAAACTCCTCGCCCCACGTATCCGCTTCCCAGCCCCACCATCGGAAGGACTCGATCTTCGTCTCTGTGCCTTCCTTGTACACAAACGAAAGTTCCTGTGGCCGGTCTGGGGCGTTCTTGGGTTCTTCCCCTGCCAAGGTATGGGTCGACTTCGACATCGCTACCAGCATGGCCTTGATGGCTTGCGGATCCTTAAGTCTGCCGACAACCGCTGTTTTCTTGATTGAGACAATGTTCGGATGAGGGTGATTCGTAAGGGTGATCTCGGTCACATTCTTGGTCAGTAACTTCTTGGCAAAGTTCTGGCCGACAGTGTTCGGTCGCCTCTGTTTGAGTTCCGCCTCGGACGGTTGCCCGGCCGTTGCCAACCGGCGCAACTCCGGCATGTTCTCCTTGAACCATTTGGCCACCTCAGGTCCCAGATCGTCTTCGATCGTGTTAAAGTTGACAAAGAAAAAGCGTTCTCGGTCTGAGAGCATTCGAAACGTGAGGTCACTAGACTTAGTCAAGTCTTGCTGGAAAAGGGTTGTAACTCGCGGGTTGCCTTCGCGATATCGTGCTCGCTTGAGCACGTCGGACAATTCGGTCCAGGTTGCCCGAGGAAACTTGGATAGCGAGGGAAAGCCGTTGGCCCCCGCCATATCAATTCTTCTGTTCGGCTCATTCGGATTGATTGCGCATCGGACGTCATCGCGAGACAGCCATCCCTTGGGTGCAGTCTTAGAGTACGTGCATCCATCCGCCGGTAAACCTGAGCCAGCTCTTGTGATCGCCGACTCACGTGACCTTGGTCCGCTAAAACACCCAGTGCAAGTTATGGCAAGAAGCACAAGGCGCATTAAAATGTTAGGGCAGTACAACGTCGCCACCTCGCAGTAACTTTGGAATCAAGTTGCTGCCATTCTGCCAAGTCGACCAAGGGAAATAGGAAGCATTGGGAGGAGCACAGTTGTTGCTTGCGTGACGGATGGCTTCCTGCATGGAAGCACCGCCAAGAAATGAGAGCAGGAACTGCCTGTGCCAGCGGCCCCACATTGTTTCCCCACTTGATGCAGCATTGAACTGGCAAAATCCGTTCCAACCCATGTATCCGCCCTCATAAATCATGTCTAGATCAAACAAGATTCCGGCCGCAACAGGGAACCGGAGGTCTTCTGGTCCCATGTAATCGAATGGTCCAGTTCCTGCTCCAGCACTAGAGCAGGAATCTGTCCACAGCCAGCGATACGGGAATCCTCTGTCTCCGACAATTTGCAGAATTCCGAGAATCTCCTGTTTATGTCCCGGTTCAGTAGTTGTAGTTCTGACATTAAGGTTATCACCAATGGCTACTGATTCTGGTGATCCATGGCCATCTAGATGTAGATATTCCGCTTTTCGAATGCAATACCTAAAGTACCTCCTCACATAGTCATCCAAGTTACGGCGCTCTGTATAAGTCATGACGGACCCTCTAAGACCAGTCGAGAGCGTTCTTTGTCCCAGTGCTTGATTTACTTGGTCAGCTAAGCCGAAACACACTTCGGCCATGATCCCGCCTTTTTCTGGGATCATGATTATCGACACGAATTGAGGATTTGCGATTTGATTCCAGATAATTGTTCCGCCTACTTGCTGGCTTTCGTCCCCATCTATAGTGATTCTTGCACTGTACCGACCAGGTGCCGTAACGGTTCCAGCATCGTTCTTGCCGTCCCATGCAAAGGCAAGATTCGAGCCGAATCCGGTTACGGTTCGAACGATGTCGCCAGATGTACTCTCAATTTTTACTTTCCAGGTGAGCGTTGAACTAGCTAGCTCCATTTCGATCGGCGAATACCACTGTAGTTCCGGGACAACAATTCCCGGATTTGGCTCCTTGGCCGGGACCGATGTGACCGTAAAAGTGACGCCTTGGCTAAATCCGTTATTGACGGGCGAGGTAGAAACGGCAACAAGCTGGTGCGTTCCAAGGGATAACTGCGTGATGTCGATATACGGCGAGATGGATGTCGTATGCCCGGTGAAAGACTGTTTGTCTGCCTTCTTTAGCGGAATCCCGTCCAAGTACATTTCGACTTCTTCAACCGGAAGTCCGCTCAAGTTGCATTCAAAGCTATTGTTGACTGAGACAGGTACGCCAGAAAGAACAATTCCGGCAGTACCAGCAGTAGCAGTCACGCTCACCGGCGCAGTGGAAGCGACGGGTGTACCACTTGTGTCGACCGTTGAAATTAGGTAGTCATAATTTGTACCCGCCACCGCTGAGCGATCAACGTAATGGTCCGTTATCAATGAATTCGAGTGAATCGGTGCATAGCCGCCGCCTACAACTCGTCTCTGAACAACCACTCCTTTGTACTGGTTGCCAAAGAGTTCAGCCGGATTATTCCAACGGAGCCAGATTGCTCCATTCCGAGAGTCTACGATCAGTCCGCTCGGCGAGATCGGCTCACTCGAAGGTCGAATGTTCATCTTGGTCACCTGCATCATGCCAGCTGACTTCGCATGAACATATTCGGTTGTGGCTTCCGACGGAGTAGTGGACAAATTCATGGATCCGCTTGCCGAAGACTGATTCGCAGGGATCGTGATAGATGCCTGAACGGAGGCATTCGTGGCCGATGTACTTAGTGTAACGGTTAGAGGATACGGTGATTTTGCAGTGCGCGTTACGCGAACTGTGTGTGCAGTCGTGTCGGAGAAAACATCGTTCGTGATGGTGACGCCTGACAGATATGGCTTCCACGTAGGCGAATCGAGGTCACCAGTCCAAGTCGACGTGTAGTACACGTTGTATGCCCGGACGCGGTAGGAATAGTTCGTATCTGCGGTTAGGCTCTCATCTTTATACGTGATGACGTTCGGCAAGGTGTTTGCGACGAAAGTCCAGCTGCCGCCATCGACTTTGCGTTCTATGCGGTAGCCGTCCTCCGAGGTGTTGGTATCGGTCCAGGTGAGTTGGTTTTTGGAGTAGGCAATGCACTTGGCAAGGGCCGATGTTGGCACGGTCAAAGTCGTGGCCGCGGGTGTCACTGCCGAAGCAGTGTTGCTCCAAGCGGATTCTCCAGACGCGTTGACCGCTTTCACCCGGTAGTAGTAGCCGTTGGTCGGCGAAACATTGTTGTCAATGTACTGCCATGTGTTCGTGGGAAGAGTTGCCACTACAGCCCAGTCGGTTGATGGCCGCTTCCGTTCAAGCACGAACGAGGTTTCATTGTTCGAGTTGTCGTACCAGTAAACGTTGATTCGACCCGGTGAGTAGGGATTCGCCACGAGGTTACTTGGGTCAGCGGGAGCCTGCGCGATGGCCAGCACGGGCAGGAAGAGCGAAATGACCAGCAGGAGCAACCGAATGCAACTGTACTGGCGGGGGGGGGGGGGGGG
>CAMCWC010000021.1 GCA_945882415.1 Chthonomonas calidirosea | reverse complement strand
GAAGTGGTACGAGCGTCGAACCACCGATGATCTGCGCTGGGGTGTCGAGCATGACGTCCAAGCCATCGACCTTCGCGGTTCGATTGCCGATGAAAAGCATGATCTCTTTGTTGCCTTTCATGGCCGAAACGGTTCGGGTGGATGAATTCCAGTTGACCGAAGCGTTGAGGGATTCGAAAATGCCGCGGATTGGGACCAGGACTCGACCATTTTGTCGGATGGGTTTGGTCGCGCCGAACTTGACGGGGCGGCCGTCAACTTCAACCTGGATTTCCTGCGCGGTGGCAATGGCACCGATTGTAAGCAGGGCAAGCGCCGAGCAGTATTTCATGCCAATTTGTTTAATTACCATTTCGTTCTCTTTCGGCGAGTACCTAGCTGGCACTCGCCTTGAATCATTTTGGACCGAAAATAGCTTGAATTGTTCGATAATTCGCAAGAACAGGTCTTTTCTGAAAACTATGGGTCTTAGAAAATTGGGACCCCATGACCGGGCATTTTCTTAATCTTGTATCCTAGGTTGCTTCCAATGATGCAGATTCTAGATTTCGTACGGCACGTTCCAGAACACGTTGGAGACTTGATCACCCGGTATGGATCGTGGAGCTACGCGATTCTGTTCCTGATCATTTTTGCGGAGACCGGTTTGGTCTTCATGCCGTTTCTTCCGGGCGATTCGTTACTGTTCGCGGCCGGGATCTTTGCCAATCCGCCAGAAGGGCGGGCGGGCTTTAACATTTGGCTTCTGCTCATCATCCTGACAATTGCACCGCTCGTTGGCGACTCGGTGAACTATCACGTTGGCAAGTACCTTGGGCCGCGTCTCTTCAACAAAGAAGGCGCTAAGTTTCTGAGTCGGAAGAACTTAGAAGCTACGAAGGCCTTCTTCGAGAAGCATGGTCCGAAGGCCGTTATCATCGCACGGTGGGTGCCGATCATTCGGACCTTGGCTCCGTTCGTTGCTGGAATGGGAGCGATGGAGTACAAAAAGTTCTTTACGTACAGCTTTATCGGAGCGGTTCTCTGGGTGTGGATCTGCGTCGGTGCGGGCTACTTCCTCGGAGCTATTCCTTGGGTTAAGAATAACTTTGAGTACGCAATGCTGGCGATTATTGTCGTGACGGGCGCGCCGCCACTTTACGAAATGCTGAAGCACACGATGGACGCCAAGAAGGCGGCGAAAGCGGAGCTAGAAGCGGCCGCCAAAGCCCAGGACGCCAGCGAACCCCTCAGCTAGCATCACCGAGCCAGCCAAGTTTGGGTGCACGCGATCCCAGCACATGGCCGCGGGATAGTAGTGATCCAGGAAGCTGGCAAAGAGAGCCTGGGTGTCTAGAAAGTCTGTCCCGAATTCGGACGAGATGGCTTTCACGATCGCGCCGTACTCGTCCATCCTCGCCCGCATCGCATCGGCCGGGTTCGGCTCCAGATAGAACGGCGTTGCAAGCAGCATGTCGATTCCTCGTTCCGTGGTCTGCTTAGTGAGTTCGCGCAATGTTGTCTCGTACTCATCCGGCAGCACGTGACCAGCAGGGAACAGCGGCGAGTCAAACTGCCTCCAGACGTCGTTCGTTCCGATCATCACGGTGACGACATCTGGGTTCAGATCAAAGACATCCCGCTGCCAGCGATCCGCCAAATCTCGAACGGTGTGGCCGCTCGTACCGGTGTTGAGGAAGACCAGGCCCAGTTCTGGCTTGCGGGCCAGCGCAAAGGCGTTCAGAAGCGCGACGTAGCCGCTGCCGAGGCCAGAACCGGCAGTACCGACCGGCTGGTTGCGGCCAGCGTCGGTAATGCTGTCTCCAATCGTGACAATGCGGGTTCCGGGTTGAAGCGCTTTCATGGCAATGAACCGAATTCTATCCCGTAGCCCTTCAAGTTGAGACCGGAGTATCGACTGGTCGGGGTCAAAACGATTTGTCGGATGGGTTTGGTTTGGGCCGGGATCAGGAACCCGGCGGTCGGCGAGATGATGGTTGGCCGGGTGTCTCCGGCCGCACGGACGTGCCAGCCGTAGCGAATCGGCAAGACCTTCTTGGTTCCGTCCGCGAATTGGACTTCTGCGTTCGCAACGAGCTCTCCTTCAGAGACTTCAAAGGTGGTTTCGAGCTGGAGATGAACGCTGGAAATGTTTGATCCAGGACGAGTTGTTTTGCCGAGATCCAAGACGATTGGAGCGGGCTCGACTCCATCTAAAATGGAACCCGCCTTAGCCGGCGTGGCTAGGATTTGTTCGATTCTGGACTGAGGCTTTACTGCTCGCGGCGTGCCGAAGTAGAGGTCGCGGAAGACCGTCGTTGGGTAGTAGCCGAGGGCGTTGGGCATCTCGCCGCGATCACTCCAGGCGTAGTCGGCAGCGAGCACCATGGCTGAGAACTGGCGGAACTCGCGAAGCATGTTTGCCTCATTCGAGGTGTATCCGGCCCAGGTGGTTAGCAGAGTTCCGTAGCCCTTGGCGGCCAGGGTGAAGCCTCGAATGTTCTCAGGTCGGAACCACATGCTGGCGATCGGGCGTTGACCACTCTTCGCCCAGACGTTCAAAGACTTTCTGAACGGTTCTGCCTCGGGTTCCGCGCGGTAGTGCCAGTCCGTGATCATGGCGTTCTTCGGAATAGCGGCCCGGCGGGCGGCGGCTTCCGTTGCGTTGTGGCCGTGGGCGGCATCGATGGCCTCACCCGGTGCGAGACCCTTGTCTCCCCACAGCATCATCTTCTTGCCGTTCTTTTTGGCGATGTCGGCAAGAAACGGCAGTTGTTGCTGCCATAAGGCGGTGACCAATTTGGGGTCGTCCGGGAATCCCCGCATGTCAACTTCGTCTAGCCCAAAGTGAAGGTTCTTGGGGTTTAGCAGAGCGATGGCCTCGCTCCAAATTTCCGCCAGCTTTGATTGCGCTTCCGGCTTCCGGGGGTCGATCGCGTAGGGAACTTCCGGATTGAACGCAAGATCGAGGTTCTTCTGGTTGGCGAAAAGCCATTCCATGTGCCCGAAGCTCTGGATCATCGGAGTGGGTTCCACCTGCATTGCCCGGTAGGTTGCGAAGAGCTTGGCGAGGTCTTCCTTGCGCATTGTCTCTGAGGTTTGGGTTCCGGGAATGGCGTCCCAGGCCGTGCGTTCGCACTGAAGCACGACTTGGTTCAGGCCCAGCGGACGTAAGACCCGGGTCCAGAGTTTGGTTTGGAACGCCGTAGCCTCAGGACCGACAAAGAGGTGCACTCCGCGGAAGTCTCGTTCCGGCGCATCGACCAAGATTCCGGTCGGAAGAACCAGCTTTCCGTTTCGCCGGATGGCGAGACGCGCGAGTCGCTCCAGGCCAGTTCTCAGACCCTCCGCATCCTCGCCAATGACACTTGCTGAGCCGGGTTTGATTGATATTCGATAGCCCCCGGGAGCAAGGCCAAGCCTTCCCAGACCACCGTCAATCGCGATGGTGTCTGGTGTCGATTTCCAATCGGAGTAGTACCGATCTAGGGCGGCAAGGAAGTTGTCGAAGCCCGTGAATCGGCCTCCCGGCAAGGTGATTTTCCCGCCGATGGGCGTCGTCTTTTCGTAGCTGAGTTGGCTCTTTTTCGGCTTGGGAATCAGAACTGGGATTTCATCGTTCGCCACCACGGTTTTGGATGTCGTCGGGGCGGCCACTTTTGTTGGTGCGGACTTCTGAAGGTTGGGGGGCTGATTTGGCAGCGTCCACGTGAGTTTCCAAGTTCGCTCGGAGTTGGGCGGGATCGTAATCGCGCCAGCACCAAGCCACAGCAGCGGCGCCGTTTGCGCCCAGTCTTGGCCGTATCCACGAGCGTCGAACAGATCCAGGGTGATGTCGCTCTGAACCACCACCTTTCCTAGTTGAGTATCAAATTCGAACTTGTTCCCTGGCTTGCCGATAGGGCGTCCCTGCATTTCCGGCGAGGTTGGGGGAGTCTGAGAAACGCGCGCGCCCTGGTCATCCACCCGTATCACGCCATTGGCAAACGCCGGAACCCAAAACATTCCGGCGGTGGCTTCAACGTTTACCGGCTTGGGACCTTTCCAACCGTAGGTGTTTGTTTGCAAGATTTGGTTGCCAACTTGCTCAAATCGTTGCGTTCCGTAGGCCCTTGTGTCTTTGCCAACAAACGAGACAACCGTTACGTTTCCTTGCTTTGTCACGGTTTGGTCTTGGAACTGGCTGCTGTAGTAGCCCGCACTCCAGTCGGGCTCGTAATACTGAAACCACGTGCCTTTGACCAGCGGAACCGCGAAGGCCGATATAGCGACGCCCTTACGCGATTCCAATTTCAGATCGATTCCGGTTGTCTGCGCCATCAGCGCCGCGCACATCACCACCATGTCTTCATTCTGACGACTGAGGAAAGCGAGCTATGCGTCTTTGCTTTGGAACTGATACTTGGTGAGCGGGTGGGTGATAAACCACGACTGCGCGTCCAGCGGCCGATCTGGATTCGGCTTGCAGCGCGTGTAAACCCCGTCTGGGCCTAAGATCCAAGTCTTCAGCGAATCTTCCAAGGCGCTTTCAAGCACGTTTTCGCGGATCAGGTGAACCAAAGTGGGGTCTTCTACTGGTACGAGAACCTCGACTCGTCGATCCAGGTTTCGCCGCATCGCATCTGCGCTGCCCACCAGTACGTCTCGTTCGCCACCGTTCTCGAAGTAGTAGATGCGGCTGTGCTCAAGGAAGCGACCGACCAATGATTTCACGATGATGTTCTCGCTCAAGCCTTCCACGCCGGGGCGCAGACAGCAGATTCCACGGACGATAAGATCGACCTTTACCCCGGCTGAGCTGGCAGCGTAGAGGGCATCAATGATTTCCGGATCAACCAGCGAGTTGATTTTGAAGATGATTCGAGCGATGCCGCCGTGCTTTTGGGTTCGAATTTCTCGCCGAATGCGCTCGATGATTCCTTCTCGTAGGTTGACCGGGGCGACCAAGAGCTTCCGATACTTGGTTTGCCGGCTGTAGCCAGTGAGGTAGTTGAAGAGTTCGCTGATGTCCTGACAGATGGCTTCATCGGTGGTGAAGAGCCCGATGTCGGTGTACAGTCGCGCCGTCGCGGGGTTGTAGTTTCCGGTGCCGATGTGCGCGTATTGTCGAACGCCATCGCGCTCGCGCCGGACGATAAGGCAGAGCTTACAGTGAGTTTTGAACTCGGTAAATCCGTACGTCACGTGAACGCCAGCGCGTTCTAGAGCCCGGGCCCAGCCGAGGTTGTTGCTTTCATCGAAGCGTGCTTTGAGCTCGACCATCGCGGCGACCTGCTTGCCTTGATCAGCAGCGGCGAGGAGGCTCTCGACGATTGGAGATTCCTTTCCGACCCGGTACAGGGTGGTCTTAATGCCAATGACGTCGGGGTCTTTCGCGGCGGAAGCAACAAACTCTTCGACGGTGCGGAAACCATCGTACGGGTGATGCATGAGCACGTCACGCTGGCCGACGGTATCGAAAATGCCCTTGTAGTTCGAGAGGTGATCGTTGACGTAGGGAAGATGTGGCTTGAAGCGTAGGGCTGGTTTGTCAATCTTGGTCAGTTCCCAAAGGACTTCGAGCCCCAGCATGCCGTCGATTTCAAAAACGTCCTCTTCGTCGAGTTCGAGGAGCTGCCGGAGGGTCTGTTGCACCGCCGCGGGCATCGTGGGTTGAACCTGGACCAAAACGGGATCGCCGAAACGGCGAAGGCGCAAGGTTTCTTCGATCGTGGCAATCAGGTCAGCGGCTTCGAGCTCAAGAATTTCGATGTCTGCGTCTCGAATCACCCGGAACTGGTGAACACCCTTGATCGTGACGCCGGGGAAGAAGGCGGAAACGTTTGCCGCGATCAGCTCTTCCAGTAGGACAAATTCGTTCTTCCGCTTACCAAGGCGCACCGCTCGGGGGATGACGGTGGGGACCTTGATTCGGGCCAAGAGCGACTCTCCGCGCTCGTTCATCAACTCGACGCAAAGGTTAAGCGACCGATTTGAGATGAACGGCATGCTCGGCGCCGGATCGAGGATCAGCGGAGTGCAGAGCGGGAAGACGTCCGACTGGAAGTAGTGATTGAGTTCGCGACGTTGTCGTTCGCTGAGGGACTCCATCGAGCGGATTTGGACGCCGTGCTCGTCGAGCTTCGGCATGAGTTCCTCAACCAGCACACGAGAAGCTTCTTGGCGAAGTGGCTGGGCGGTGCCGGAGATTGCGGCGAGTTGGTCGTTTGGAGTGAGCCCGTCCGGGGACGTTTCGAGTACGCCACTTTCGAACTGCTCAATCAGTCCAGAAACTCGGACCATGTAGAACTCGTCCAGGTTGCTCTCAAAGATCGCCAGGAACTTCAAGCGTTCGAGAAGCGGATTGGATTCGTTGAGGGCTTCTTCCAGCACGCGCTGGTTAAAGGCAAGCCAGCTGAGTTCTCGGTTTATGTAACGTACGGCGGCTTCTTTCACTTTCTCTTTTCCTTACGAAACATCTCCAAAATCGCTCCTTCTCGGATGCCGAATTCGCTGATTGCTATTTCATCGAGGCCGAAATGATCCATGAGCGCGGCATACACGAGCGCACCGGGAAGCAAGGTGCCCGCTCGCTTCTGCTTGACACTAAAGCGGTTAACGATACGATCTATCGTGAGCCTAGAGGCAGCCCAGGCAAGGTAGTCAAGCTCGATTCGGGCGATGGTTTTCTCTCCATCGGGATGCACGGCGCGCCATAGGCCGCGTCCCACGCCGCCGCTGCTGGCAGCGATTCCTCCGGTGACCACGATGTTGACTTTATCAAGTTGAGACCGGATGTATGCACGGGCACGAGCTTCGGCTTCGGGAGTGCACGGGGTGGTGAGTCCACTTTCCGCGATCACCCGTCCCGTGCCGAGCGGAAGGGATTGCTTCTCCGTCAGCTTGCCGTCCGACACAACCCCAATCTGGCAGCTTCCGCCGCCGACTTCCAGCATCAGGCTGATCGGCAGATGCTTCGTGTCGAGCTGAATGCCGCGATACGAAAGTTCGGCTTCGCGCTGGGGAGAAATGAGATCGACGGTGACGCCGGTTTCTTCCTTAATTCGAGCGAGTACTTCATCGTGATTCGAAGCGGCACGCATGCCTTCGGTAGCGAAGACATACAGATTTTCCGCAGCTTTGGCAGTACTGATTCGGCGAAATTCTCGGACTACGAGAACCAACTGCTGGACGATCTCTTTCGGAATCGTGCCGACGCGGGAGACGACTTCGCCGAGAGGGATCCACTCGTTGTAGTTGTCGAGCCGCATCACGAGTTCGCCATCGGTGGCCGCAACCAAGAGGTGGGCGGTGTTTGAGCCGATATCGGCGGCAGCAAGAACTCGGGGCATGGGCTACATGATTCCCGGCAACGGCTTCGGATTGCTCGTTAGTCGTTGATCTCGAAAGATCCAAGGCCAAGCTCTTCCGGCGGAAAGACGCTTCGAGTGCTCCAATCGAGAACTTGTTCGACCTCTCTGTTGCGAAGCGCGCTCGGGTGATTCGATGTCATTTCGGCCCGAAGTTTCACAAGTTCGTTGCGTGCGATTCGGAGAGCATTGCGCAGCATTCGAACTTCGTCGATGAATTCACCGTTTCGGGAAGATTCGTAGACGTCTTTGCTGAGCTGCAATTCACCCAATGGCGTTGGGATGGTCACCTCGACGGTCACCGTCCTGACGGTTTCCACAACTCTAATGGGAGCGTCGGACCTGCGCCCGATCCCCTGTGGCTCTTGCGGGAGGTTGATTGGCGGTGGCGGGCAGTCTTGATCGGACCGGCGCGGCAATCGTGGCGTGTCGACAACGATCCTTTCTCCGCCAGTCCAGGTCACCCGGATTGTTCCGGGGTGCTGGGACTGAAAGGCGAGATCGCTTTGCATGCCAAAAGACTTGACGACGTCGTAGGCTTTTTCCCACCGACCATGCCGGTTGAGAACGTCATGCTTAACTACCTCGACGTTGCCGAACTTGAGCTTTCCGTCCCAAGTGGGGACTGGCGCGGGACGACTGACCGGAGTTTCGATCGGGCGGAATGTGGACAGAGAGAACTTTAGCCGTGCGGGGTCAAGGAAGGTCACGGTCTGGCAAGCACCGGCCAGGTCTACGACCGCAATTCCGTGCTCCGGCCAAACGAGCCAGCTCCAGTTTTCCTTGCGCTCGGGCGCATAGTAACGAGTGGGCTGTGATCCCATTACTTTCGCGATGGACTCCGTTTTGGTTCTGGTAGCCGAGTAATCGAGATGGATTCCTCGGAGTTTTGAAGTTGGCTGGTTCCCTTCGAAAAGGGTGTAGACCTTCGGGTCGCTGCCAGCTCGGGTCAGGATTCGCAGACGATTTGGAATCTCTCGAACCTGTTCCGCTTGGAAAAGCTCGGCGACTTCGCGTGAATTGGTTTTCCCGACCTGAAAGGCGCCAAACTTCCCGGTCACGAATGTACTTGGCTCCGGGACGCGAAGCCGGTCTGGCACGGTTGCCACGCTGGCCAACAGCAAAGTTACGAGCGGCATGCGACCTCCCAACTCCGGTTATTCATTCGAGTGATGGTTCGAGGGGTTTCCATTCTTAGCCTCTGGTCGTTGCATACAGAACTTGGTCGACGTTCGCCGTTCGGAACGACTCGCGCGATGGCGGAGCGGCGCTTCGGGCGGCGTAAACGATCCGGTCCCGCATGTTTTCAATCGCTTCGTCGATCGTCTCGTAGATGCTGCGTTCGTATGATCTTGAAGACTGTCGGCAGCTCGCTTCTCCCGTCCGCTGGATCCAACCGTAGGGGCTGGGAATGGTTGCCTTGGCGGTCACGCTGATGTTCGCGTAGCAAAACTCGGTTCGTTTGCGCTTCCGCTTTGTCTTCGGATCTTCTTCTTCGACCTCTTCCGTCACTTCTCGAACCGACACCGTCACCTTCACTTCACCATCTGAATCTTGGATGTGTCGAAAGGATTTATAGGGGCCGATGCTGGTGACGCACCGGCGGGTGTAGTCAGGAATAGAGTTCGAGCCGTACGTAAAGCCTGATCTGTATGGGCCACGGTCTTCGTCTACATCGACCGACCCAAAGGTGGCAACGCGGTCCCAATTGGCACCTGGGTCTGGGACGGGGACAACGGAGGTGAGAGTGGTGGAAAGATACTGCAACTGGCGCCGGATTTTGTTCGGATCGGCGAGGAGCACGCCCACCACCCAGCCATTGAGGACCACGGCGGCAACGCCTTTGTCTGGCCAGTGAAGCCATTTCCAGTCTTCGTGTCTGGTCGACATGAAGCGCTGTTCGGGCTCTTGGTGACTTTGGGTGATGAAGTCGGATTCTGAAATCGCTTTGCTCCAGTAGTCCAGCCAGAAGCCCTGGATGACGGCCTTTGCGCCGCGTCCGTTCAGTAGGGCGTTAATGGTCGGGTCGGTGGAGTTGGCTTTGGTGAAGCGAAGCGCTTCGGGCCGGATTGCTCCTTTTTCGGTCGCGAATCGCTTTTTGGCTTCGCCATCCGTGGACTTGCCGATGGTAAGGCCCGCGAATGCCGAGCCATTGAGGCGCCAAATTTCCGGCACGGAAATTCGGTCTGGCACCACGATCGCCATCAGAACCATTGCATGAAGGGCCATTTCCTTGCCTTTCATTATAAGAGCAAAACTGCAGATTCCCACTACCGATAAACTAGAGGAATGAACGCGCCGTTCCAGACTTGGTTGACCGGGCAGATTGACACGCTGAAGGACCAGAACCTTTACAAGGTCCCACGGATTCTTGAAACCCCGGCCGGGGGCCGCGTGGTGATGAACGGCAAAGAAGTCGTCAACCTGTCTTCGAACAACTACCTCGGATTGGCGAATGATCCACGCGTGAAGCAGGCGGCGCTTGACGCGATCGAGAAGTGGGGAGTGGGCGCAGGAGCGGTGCGCTGGATCGGCGGCACGATGTCGGTTCACGACGAACTCGAAGAGCGGCTGGCCAAGTTCAAACACACCGAAGCGGTGTTGGTTTTTACCGGCGGATTCACCGCGAACTCCGGCTGCATTCCGGCGGTTTTGACGAGCAACGACGTGGTGATTAGCGATGAGCTGAACCACGCGAGCATCATCGACGGCGTTCGACTTTCGCCCGCGGCGTACCGCAAGAGCGAAGGTTGGGTCTACGCGCACAAAGACATGGATGCCCTTGAAACTTCGCTTAAGAAGGCGAATGAGAAAGGATTCGAAAAGAAGCTCATCATCACCGACGGCGTTTTCAGCATGGATGGAGACATCGCGCCGCTGCCCGACATTGTGAATCTGGCCGAGCAATACAACGCGATCGTTATGGTGGACGATGCCCACGCCAGCGGCGTGCTTGGAAAGAATGGCGCGGGCACGGCTAGCCACTTTGGCCTTTATGGCCGAGTGGATATTCAACTTGGAACTCTCAGTAAAGCCCTTGGAGTGATCGGTGGCTACATCGCCGGTCCTGCGGTTTTGAAGGATTGGCTGATCAACCGTGGTCGGCCGTACTTGTTTAGCACCGCACACCCTCCGATGGTCGCGGCGGCCCTCATTGAGGCGCTAAACATCATGGAGAACGATCCGACGCCGATGCAACGACTTTGGGACAACACTCGGTGGTGGAAGCAAGCGCTTGCCGATGAAGGCTTCGACACGATGGGCAGTGAAACGCCGATTACCCCGGTCTACGTCGGTGACGAAGGTACGGCCCAGGCGATGGAGAAGGCTTTGTTTGAGGAAGGCGTTTACGCATTGGCGATCGTGTTCCCGACCGTCGGTCGTGGCAAGGCGCGGTTGCGGACGATGCCTTCTGCGGCGCATACGCAAGAGGATTTAGAGTTTGCGCTTGCGGCGTTCAAGCGGGTTCGGGATCGGTTCACGTCGGCTGGGTGACGGTCGTAATGAGCTACCTGGGCGAAGACGAGGATACGCGCTTATTTCGAAACCGAATTGAAGTAAACGCGTACCTGTGGCTCGTTGCCTCGATTGCTTGGCTTATTGTTTGTTTCGGTATTGGTTTCTTCCATGAACCGTTTCTGAACCATGCCTTCAGCGGGGCAATTTGCCTAAGCGTTCTCGCTGTCTGCTTTGCCATCGCCACGTGTCGATGGCGGACCGTTTGCTGGGTTCTGTTTCTTGCATTGGTCCAGTATCCGCCGGCTTTTATCGTAGGAGTCCTTCTTGCGTGTGGTTGCCATGGTAAGTGTCTCTAACGTAGAGCGGTCTGAGTTTCCTCATACCTGGCTTTGAAAAGCCAGAGCAGACCGCTAGAGTTCAACATGGCTTGGCCGTATGAGGACGAAGCAACTCGGCGGTATCGTGACCGCCTGCAGCGATTTGCCTGGCGATGGCTGGCCGCTTCGTACGCATGTTTGTTCGGCGGCTATCTCTTAGCTTTTGTTCATCCTGGGTTCTTCTCGGTTGGACTCCACGGACCACTTCTGATCTCAACCGTGGCGGTTGGCGTTGCGATTGCGACCAAACGCTGGAAACCTATCGTGTTTGTAATTCTTCTGGCCTTAGTGCAAATGCCGATCAGTGCCCTGATCGGCATCATGGTTACTTGTTCGTCCGGCGGCGGATGCTTATAAGCTCTTAACCCGCAAGCTCAATCGACACAATGCTCGCTGGCGGGAGCTCAAGCGAAATCCGTCCTTCGGAAGCGGTTACGTCGAACGCCACCGGCTGCACGGTCTCTGGCTCATCGAATGTGTTATGGCTCTGCACCGTTGGTCCCGCAAGGATACGAGCGCGGACGACCTTTGCGGAGGTCGGCAGACCACTAATCTCGATGGTCTGAGGCTGTGCGATGTCCAGGTTCGATGCGGAAACCGTGATCTTTCCGTCCTTCTGAGATGCAGTCGCCGAGACCGCCGGAATGCCGGTATCGGCTTCGCCGGTCTCGAGCTGAAGATGGATGCGCTTGGCGTCTTGGTGAGGCACGTACATCTCAAACACCCAATAGGTTGGGGTCATGATGATTTGCTCACCTTTCGTGAGAATCATCGCCTGCAAGACGTTAATCATCTGGGCGATGTTCGTCATCCGGACTCGCTCACAATGTCGGTGGAAGCCATCAAGGTGAACAGAGGCCACAAGCGCATCGCGCACGGTGTTCTGTTGGTATAGGAACCCGGGGTTGGTGCCTGGCTCAACCGGATACCAAGTGCCCCACTCATCGACTACTAAGTTGATTCGCTTGCCCGGATCCTTGATGTCCATGATGGCGCTGTGGCGCTCAACCAATCGCTCCGTATTGATTGCGGCTCGAAGGATGCTGTAGTACTCCTGGGTGCCGAACTCGGTAGCTGATCCGCTAGGTGGCCACTTCTGGTTTAGGATCGTGTAGTTGTGGAGAGAGAGGCCGTCCATGTGCGTGTGAGCGCGATCCATCAGGACGGTAGTCCAGTTGTAATCTGCCACGTTTGCACCACACGCAAAGCGCGTGATCTTGTTTGGACCGTAAGTTCTAACGAAGGTGTTGTACTGGCGGTACAAGTCGGCATAGAACTCAGGGCGCATGTTGCCGCCACAACCCCAGCTTTCGTTTCCAACGCCAAAGTAGGTGAGCTTCCATGGCTCTTCTCGTCCGTTCTTTCGACGCAGGTTTGCCATCGGTGATTGTGCCGGGGAAGTCATGTACTCCACCCAGTCCGACATCTCCTTCACCGTTCCGGAACCTACATTTCCGCAGACATACGGCTCGGCGCCTACTTGCTCGCAGAGGTCAAGGAACTCGTGAGTACCGAAGTGGTTGTTCTCGACCACGCCGCCCCAGTGCGAGTTGTACATGCTTGGCCGCTCTTCGCGAGGGCCAATTCCGTCCATCCAGTGGTACTCATCCGCGAAGCAACCGCCTGGCCAGCGAATGACGGGGACTTTGATGTTCTTCAGCGCGGTGACGACATCGTTCCGGATGCCCCGAGTGTTCGGGATTGGAGAATCTTCGCCAACCCAAACGCCCTCGTAGATGCATCTACCGAGGTGCTCGGCAAATTGGCTGTAGATTTCGCGCGGGATCAGTGGCGCGTCGTCTTTGGGTTGGAGGGTGATTTTTGTGATGCTCATGGTGCTTACACTGCGCTCCGGATTTCGATGAGCCGCTTCATGACGGGGAACAGGTCAATGTTCGAGTTCTTGACGCCGAATCCATCGTGCAAATGTCGGTAAAGCGTGTAGATTTCTTGGTAAATCTTTACGTTTTCCGGCTTCGGCACGTAGGTGATGTCTTTGAGTCCGGCCATCTTTTCTTGGGCGGAAAGGGTGTCGGGATAGGCGCCAGCCGCGACGGCGGCAAAGATCGCTGACCCGAGCGCGCAAGTCTGTTCGGACTTCGCAACGTTTACAGGTCGGTTGAAGACGTCTGCATAGATCTGCATCGTCAGCGCGCTCTTGTCGGCAATTCCGCCGCAGGCTACAACGCGCTCAACGGCCACTCCGTATTCCTCCATTCGGTCGATGATTCGAAGCGCGCCAAATGCGGTGGCTTCGACAAACGCCCGATATACCTCGGCGGGTTTGGAGTGCAGGGTGAGCCCAACGATCAGACCAGAAAGCAGCGGGTCGACCAGGATGGTGCGATTCCCGTTGTTCCAGTCAAGCGCGAGCAATCCGCTTTCACCGGGTTTGAGTTCCAGGGCGTCCCGGTTGAGCTCTTCGTGCGATTTGCCGGTGAACTTGGCAACCCAGTTGAAGATATCACCGACCGCCGATTGTCCGGCTTCTAGACCATAGAATCCGGGCAGAACCGAACCGCGAACAATCCCGCACATTCCGGGCACGTCGGCCAGCGGCTGGTCGAGCGGATGCACCATACAGTCGCAGGTACTGGTGCCCACGATCTTCACCAGCGTGCCTGGCTTCGCACCGGAGGCCACTGCACCAAAGTGCGCATCAAACGCTCCGACGGCAACCGGTATGCCTGCCTTCAATCCCGTTTCAGCGGCGAACGCTTCGCTCACATAGCCTGCAATTTCGTCGCTCGTATGCGCCGTTTCGTATAGGTTTGAGCGAAATTCCGCTAGCTTTGGATCAAGAGTAGCTAAGAACTCGACGGACGGCAAACCGCCCCAAGCTTCTTCGAACATAGCCTTGTGTCCCGCTGCGCAGCGGCTTCGCTTCACGAGTTTTGGATCGGTGATTCCACAAATGGTCGCCGGAATCCAGTCGCAAATCTCTACCCAAGATGCCGCTGCCTCAACAACTTCCGGGGCAACGCGAAGGCAGCGGAGCAGCTTGCTCCAGAACCATTCGCTGCTGTACGTGCCGCCGCATTTTGCGAGATACGGCAGGCCCTGAGCGGTTGCCTTCTCGGTGATCTCCGAGGCCTCGGCATAGCCGGTGTGGTCCTTCCAGAGCCAAACGTTTGCGGCAAGGGAATTAGCAAATGCAGGATCGGCGGAAAGCGCGGAGTTGTCCGCTTTCACCGGCATCGGGCTAGAACCCGTTGTATCGACGCCAATCCCAATGACGTCCTCCAGATTCACACTGCGACCGATTTCCTTTGTAACCGCGACGAACCCGGCAATATAGTCCGCCGGATTTTGGCGCGCCAGGTGGGGATCCGATGGATCGAGAAGGATGCCGGCCTCGCCGGAGGGATAAGGTAAGACGGCGGTAGCGAGTTCTTCGCCCGTCGCCACGTCCACCACGAGCCCGCGGACGCTGTTCGTGCCGTAGTCCAGACCTAATGTGAGCTTAGCCATTGAATTTGTATGCTGCCTCGTTCCAGCGGAGTTCGTTCTTGAAGTTGTTCAGCTTGGTTTCGGAGTCGATGACCAGGCACTCGACGTTCGCGATCTCCGCGAAGTCGCGGACCTGTTGCGACGTGACGTTATAGCTGTAAACGGTGTGGTGAGCGCCGCCGCCGTAGATCCAAGCGGCAACTCCTTCTTGGAAGTTCGGATGGACCTTCCACAGGGCACTTGCCACCGGAAGGTTTGGCATCTCGGGCACTTCGACAGCGGTGACGTCGTTCACGATGAATCGGAATCGGTGACCGAGGTCCACGACCGTCGTGTTCGTTGCCGCGCCAACACGGGAGCTGAACTTCAATCGAACCGGATCCGACTTTCCGCCGATGCCGAGTGGGTGGATTTCAAGGCGTGGCTTGTTGCTGGCGATGCTTGGGCAAATCTCCAACATGTGCGCGCCGAGAACCTGCTCTTCGCCTTGCACCAGGTCGTAGGTGTAATCCTCCATGAAGCTGGTGCCGGGGAGAAGGCCTGTTTCGAGAGTCTTGAATGCGCGCAGCAGAGCAGCGGTCTTCCAGTCTCCTTCACCGCCGAACCCGTAACCGGCGGCCATGAGGCGCTGGCAGGCGAGGCCAGGAAGCTGGTCGAGTCCGTGCAGGTCTTCGAAAGTTGTGGTGAAGCCTTTGAAGTTTCCGTCCTCCAAGAAGGCGCGAATTCCAATTTCTTGTCGGGCGGCGTATCGGAGCGCATCGTGTCGCGCTCCACCAGTTGCGAGCTCCGGTGCGATGTCGTACAGGTCGGCATATTCGGAGACCAGTTGGGTGACCGAGTCATCGGAGGCGCCGTCAACAAACTTCACCAAATCGCCCACGCCGAAGCCGTTGACGCTGAATCCGAATTTGGCTTCGGCGGCGACCTTATCACCCTCGGTGACCGAAACGAACCGCATGTTGTCGCCGAATCGGGCGAATTTGGCTCCCTGCCAGTCAGCCCAAGCCAAAGCGACCCGCGACCAATCACCGAGCTGTTTCTGGACGGAAGTGTGGCTCCAATGTCCAACCACGACCTTTCGGCGCAGTCCGAGGCGAGTGTGAATATGGCCCGCCTCGCGGTCGCCATGGGCGGCCTGGTTGAGGTTCATGAAGTCCATGTCGATGGTGCTCCAAGGCAACTCGGCATTGAACTGGGTGTGAAGATGGCATGCCGGTTTGTTGAGTTGGCTCAGCCCTCCGATCCACATCTTGCCGGGCGAGAAGGTGTGCATCCAAAGCACGAGCCCGATGCAGTCTGGATCGGAGTTCGCCGCGAGCACCAGCGCGCGGACCGCTTCTGGGTCGGTGATGACCGGTTTGAAGATGACGCCCACGGGGATATCCGAGGAACTATCGAGCTCTTGGGCGATCTTCGCGGAGTTTTCCGCGACTTGCTTGAGAACTTCGGGGCCGTAGAGGTGCTGACTGCCGGTAACAAACCAAACGCTAGGATTCGCCATTAAATTCTGTTCCTTTTATATTCCGAAGTGTGAATATATATCGTGACTTCGTGCGACCGACAATGTTAGCCCATACGGTGCTTGCATCAACGACCGAGACAATTTTAGCCCCGTGGTATAGTGCCGCATCAGCGAGATGCAGCATCACATCAAGGAACTTTCCGCGCACGAGAGCGTGGCGCTGTTCCGTGCGCTGGGTTCTTCCACTCGAGCGCGCATCATCGAACTCCTTGCCGAGCGCGAATTGAACATCGGCGAACTGAGTTTGGCCCTCGGCCTAACGCAGCCGAGTGTGACGAAGCACATTCAAATCTTGGAAGAAGCCGGCATCGTTGTCAGCGACTACATCGCCGCACCGCAGGGAACTCAGAAGCGATGTCGGTGCGTTTTCGAGCGCTTACTGGTTGATCTCGCACCGAAAGTTCCGGTGCTGGATGGCTTCGCAGAGACGGAAGTGCCGGTCGGAATGTATACGGATGTTGACGTTCGGCCGACCTGCGGACTCGCGACGAAAGAGAAGTTCATCGGTCTGGTTGACGCCCCGGTTTCGTTCTTTTTGCCCGAGCGATCACAGGCAGAAATCCTCTGGTCAGCCGGTGGCTGGGTTCAATATGCGTTCCCAAACACCATTCCAGTCAACTGCCATATCAAGTCGATCGAGCTCGTGATGGAACTCGGCTCGGAAGCGCCGGGATACAACAACCAATATCCATCAGACATCACGGTTTGGGTGAATGAGGTTGAAGTTGGAACCTGGACGTCTCCAGGAGACTTTGGCGGTAGCCGGGGACAGTTGAACCCGAGTTGGTACCCCGACAACATGAACCAATGGGGCGTTTTGAAGACGTGGCTGGTGGATGGCGAGGGCGGCTATATCGACGGATTCCAGATTTCTGACGTCAAGATTGATTCGCTCAACATCCTTCCATGGGCTCCGACGAAGGTGCGGATCGGAGTGAAGCCAGACGCAAAAAACCAAGGTGGATTCACTTTGTACGGCCGCTCGTTCGGAAACTATCAGCTCGGACTCATCTTCCGGGTTCGTCACGAGACTGAGGAACAGGAAGCGAAAACAAAACCGAAGCGGAAGAGCAAAGCTGTCGATTCCAAGTAGTTTTGCTTGATTTGTTTCTAAATCTGCCACTGAAAGATTTTTCGAAGTTCATATTCACACTTGGCTATGAAGTGTGTTATAGTGGAATAGCCTTAAGTGACAGACCTTAGTCCGCCACGAGAAGGATCGCGTTGGCACCCGTGTCAGCGCGTGGGCATGTTCTCATCGGTGAGGATTATGAGCACGAAAAAACTAGCATTTACACTTATCGAACTCCTCGTAGTCATCGCAATCATCGCGATTCTGGCTGCCATTCTATTCCCCGTGTTTGCTCAGGCAAAGCAAGCCGCTAAGAAGACCTCTTCTCTCTCCAACGTCAAGCAGCTCTCCGTTGCGAACGTGCTTTACGCCGGCGATTACGACGACATTTTCCCGGATCAGAGCCGAGATGCCAACGGCTTCCCATTCTGGACGGCTGGTTCGGAAGAGCCTTGCGGCGCCGTTGCAACTGGTGGTTGCGCTCTCGGATTCATGGATCCTGGTGCACACCAGAACTGGGGCCGATTGCTTTTCCCTTACACGAAGAGCCTCGACATCTTCAAGTCGTCCGCCGCTAAGATCGGTGGCACGGTTCCCTGGAGTTACTCGAACGTAGCCAACGCGGGCAACGGCAGCTACGCTTACAACGGCGTAGTTTTGGCCAAGTCGCAGACCCAGATCAGCGACGTTGCCAGCCTCATCGTCATTCAAGGCAAGATCGACACCGGCCGAGAAGCCCTCGTCCAGCCAACTCAGTTCGCGGCAAACTTCGCTAGCCCAGAGCTAGGCGGATCGGGCCCAGCTTGTAACGGTATCGACCTTAGCTGGATGGGTAACACCTACGACAAGGGCGACAACTACGGCTTTGCCGATGGTCACGCCAAGTACTTCAAGCGCACCGGCGTCAAGTTCCGCAACTTTGGAATCAGCAGCAACGCTGTTTGCTACAAGACCCAGAGCTGTGGCGCGACCGTGCCAAACACCACCGGTCTTACGGAAACTCCTGAGAACACTAACTTCTGGTACACGTACGGCTACTGCGACGTTTCGGCTCTCTAAGAAACGCGCCTTCCGACCCTCGCTGTATATCTTGCGGCGAGGGTATTGCTTTATGGGACAACCCCTTCCTTAAGCGGAGTGAAGAAAATGAAAAACAAATCAACTTTAATCGTGTTGGGCTGCTTGCTCATGGCTGGTTCGTTCGTCACCGTCGGTTGCAACGACGAGACCGTGCCTGATCCAAAAATTGTCGAAGCTCGCGACAAACAGCGCGAGCAGATGCGCCAAGGCGGCACCACTGCACCGGCAACTGCACCCGGTACCGGCAACTGATCTCAAATGATCGGAGCACTCCTAATGGCACTCATGCTCACCGAATCGCAGACAAAGCCTGCGAGCACCTTCATTGAGTCCGCGCTCGACGCCGCCTTTCCGTTTGACGGAGCGCGTTACGAAGGTGGGAATGTCCATGACCCGAGCATTTTATTGTTCGGTGACACGTACGTCATGGTCAACACGAGTGGCAATGAGCTGGCTCCGATCAGCACTTCAAAAGACCTGATCACCTGGAAGTCACACGGCCCGGTCTTGCCAGACCAGCCGGAATGGCTAAAGAAGGCCGTTCCCGATCATCGTTCGGTGTGGGCTCCGGCGCCCGTGAAGGTCGGAAAAAGTCTGCGGATTTACTATTGTGCGAGCGAGAAGTTTGGCTCGAATACCTCGTACATCGCTTATGCTGAATGCGAAAAGTTTGACCCAGGTGCACCCGCCCAGGGGTGGGTGGATAAGGGCCTTCTCATCAAGAGTAAGGCAGGAGAGTCCAACTTTAATGCGATTGATCCGGACGTTCTGATTGCGCCGGATGGGCGGCATTGGATGGTGTATGGCTCGTACTGGTCCGGCATGTATCAGGTTGAGCTCGATCCAGCGACCGGTGCGCTCAAAGACCCGGCCGCGCCTCCCCTGCATGTGGCGAGCAACACGGCAGATCGCGGAAATCCGTTGGAAGCTCCAACGTTGCTGTATCGCAAGGGGTTCTACTATCTGATCGTGACTTACGGTCTGGCTGCGCAGGGTATTCGAAGTACTTACCGGATGGTCTGCGGGCGTTCTAAGTCTCCAACGGGTCCATTTCTCGGATTCGATGGTAAGCCGATGACCGAAGGAGGGAATACTGTTCTTCTTAGGAGTTCGGCTCCCATGTTTGGGCCAGGCGGCGGCAACTTCTTCACCAATGAGAAGGGAGACTTTCTCATGGCTTATCACTACTATGACGGCCGAAAATTCTGGACTCGTGACCTCTGGGGAGCGCCAACCTTGCAGATTCGGAACCTTGTCTGGGGTGCTGATGGTTGGCCCTTGCCTGGTCTTCCCGTTGGTATCGATCTAAAGGCCGCTTCGAATTCGGCCGTAGGAGATTGGAATCTGCAGGTAGATTTCGGACACGTCCAAGAAGTCAAGCTGGCCAAGAATGGGACCATGACAATGCGAGATCAATCGGGTACTTGGCGGCAAGACGGGGATGAACTCGTTCTTACTTGGCCCAACCGGAATCCCAATGAGCCTGCTTTCATAGACACTTTGAGGGTGGACTCGACATTTCAGTATGCGGTCGGCCGCAATCAAGCCGGTGTAGTGATTCGTGCCGTGAAACAGAATGTCCAGACAGCGCGGTAGCTTCAATATCCACGCGCTTGTGCTGGGAGTACTCGTGCTCGTGTTGACCACGGGCGTTATTCGTTGGTCGATGCTAGGCGGCGGGATCGGGAGCAAGAAAACTCGTCTGGCCTTCTGGAACGGCTTCACCGGACCCGATGGCGTGGTGATGCTCAAAATCATCGAAGACTTCAACCGGCAAAATCCTGATGTTGAGGTCGCGATGCAGCGAATTCCCTGGGCGACTTACTACAACAAACTCACCGTCGCGGGGAGCGATGGCCGTGGTCCAGAAATCTTCGTAGTCCATACCGACGCCCTGCCGCGCATTCGCCGGGCCGGGTTTGTGGCGGATATTTCGGATTTATATACGGGCAAGGATGCCATCGATATCAAAGACTTCGACCAAGTTGTGGTGGATCAAGTCCAATTTGATGGTCACCTGGAGGGAGTGCCGCTCGATATCCACCCGCAAGGTGCGTTCCTTAACAAGCAGATGTTGAAAGGTGCGGGTTATGTGGATTCGAACGGTAATGCTCGTGCCCCGAGAGATCGTGTTGAGATGACGGACTTCATCGAAAAAGCGACCCGAGAGCCCGGCGGCGATCTTAAAGATAAGCAGTGGGCGTTTGCGTTTACCTATTGGGGAGCGAACTTTAGGAGCTTGATGCCGCAGTTCGGAGGAAGATATCTAGATGAAGAAGGGAATGCCGACCTGGATAGCGAGCCGAATTTGAAGGCTCTTGAGTTCCTTGCAGGCATCGCAAAGAACAAGCAGGCACCTCCGGCAGATAACGGACTGGGCTGGTTCGGGTTCCGAACAAAGCGTGTCGCGATGGTTTGGGACGGCGTCTTTATGCTGGGCGACCTGACACGCCTTAACGATTTCGAATACTTAGGTGCGCCGATTCCGCAGATCGGCGACAAGCCAGGGACGCTGGCAAACTCGCATGTCTTGTGCGTCAACAAATCGGTTTCGAATATTGAGCGGGAAGCTTCTGGGCGGTTCCTGAAATATCTTTCTGACCACAGCTTGGAGTGGGCAAGTGCGGGCCAAGTTCCGGCCAGAAAGAGCGTGCGGGAGAACCCGGAGTTTGCAAAAATGCCCGTGCAGTTTGCCTTCTCGAAGCAGATTCCTACCATGATGTATCCGCCACGCACGCCCGTCATTTTCGAGTTCATGCTGGAACTCGATCGGGCGGTGGAGCGGGTGGTGCGCGGTCAGATCGGGCCTAAAGAGGCTCTTGCCGAGGCTAACAAGAATGCCCAGACGGTCATCGACCGTGACCGTCGCGAGTATCCGACCACGCCGAATCTAAGCGAGGCAAAGCCATGAACGCGCGACGAAAAGAGGAGCTGGTCGGCTACCTGTTCCTGGTCCCGTATCTGGTCCTGTTCGTCATTTTTATAATCGTTCCAGTACTGGTGTCGGCTTGGTTGTCCGTGGTCCAATTGGATCTGACCAACGCCTCAAAGTCGGCATTCATTGGCGCGCAGAACTTTACCGATGCGCTGAAGGACGACTTCTTCTGGCAGGCCACCGGCGCTACGGGTCGCTTCGCTTTGCTCATGGTTCCGAGCGTTCTGGTGCTGGGAACGGCGATGGCACTGGGAATGAACCGCATGGCGCAGGGGCGCGACATGGTTCGAGCACTGGTCTATATGCCGAGCATGTTGAACGTCGCGGCGACGGGCATTCTCTGGCAGTGGTTCTTTAACAACGAGTTCGGTCTGTTCAACTACACGATTCGAAAAGCCGGCGGGACTCCGGTGCCATGGTTAACCGACGCCAACATGGCGATGCCGAGCGTCGTGCTGATGAGTCTTTGGTGGACGGTCGGCGGGACGAGCGTGGTGGTGCTGACCGCGCTTCAGCAAATTCCGAAGATGTATTTCGAAGCGGCATCGCTGGACGGCGCAACTGGGCAACACATTTTCTTCCGCATCATGATTCCGTTGCTGAAGCCGGTGCTGCTCTTTGTATTTGTGACAACAACGATTGCTTCGTTTCAGATGTTCGGCCAAGCAGCGATTCTTACGGGCGGCGGGCCCACTTTTGCCACCCGAGGCGTTGTTCAGTACATGTTTGAGACTGCCTTCAATGGCTATCGATTTGGCTATGGAGCGGCGATCAGTTGGCTCCTATTTGCGGCGATCTTGGTGTTTAGCTCCATTCAAGCGCGAGTCTTGAAAAGTCAGGTGGAAGGATGAAGCGGAACCCGTTGCCGAGCATGATCATGGTTCTGATCGGTGGACTCTTTATCCTTCCGTTCCTTTTCATGATCTTTGCTTCGTTCAAGCGTGAAGCTGAGGTCCTACAGCCGGATAAGATCTTGCCCAAGACCTGGGATCTCGCCAACTACGAAGCGGTGAGTCGAAACTCAGTCGAAGCACCGGTTGGGCTTTGGTTTGTGAACAGCGTCTTCATCTCGTCGGCGACCACGCTGTTGGTGATTTGTCTTTCGTCGCTCGTGGCTTTTGCGATTACGAGAATCCGCGTTCGGGGAGCTAAGTTCCTGCTGAACATGATCGTTGGAACGATGATGATTCCGGCGCAGCTGTTCCTCATTCCGCTGTACGTCATCCTTAGTCGAATGGGTCTGTTGGATACGCCCTATGCCTTGATTCTTCCTGCAGCGGCAAGTGGCTACGGTGTGTTCATGCTGAGTCAGTTCATGAGGAATCTTCCGGTTGCCATCGAAGAAGCCGCGATGATTGACGGATGTACGTTGCCGGTGGTGTTTTGGAAAGTGACCTTGCCGTTGTGCGGCCCTTCAATTGCTACCTTGGCTGTTTTCACTTTCATTGGTTCGTGGAACGATTACATCACACCGCTGGTGTTTATGGAATCGGTGACGAACTATACTTTGCCGGTCGGAATTGCACTGTTCCAGAGTAGCTACTCGACTCAATACGGATTGACGATCGCGACAAGCCTTCTTTCAACTTTGCCTCTACTCATCATGTTTCTGGTGTTCCAGAAACAGATTATCGAAAGCATGACCTCTTCTGGCTTAAAAGACTAGGAATCTCATATGAATAAGACAAACATCTCCCTTCATCCTGCCTTTACCATCGACACCGTAGACCCGCGAGTTTTTGGTGGATTCTTAGAGCACCTTGGCCGTGCGGTTTACGAAGGCGTTTACCACCCCGGTTCTGTTCACGCCGACAACAAAGGCTTTCGCTGGGACGTTCTTGATGCGTTGAAGCGGTTGAAGTTCACCGCCATGCGATATCCCGGTGGCAACTTCGTGAGCGGCTACGATTGGCTTGATGGCGTTGGTCCAAGGGAGAACCGACCCACCAAGATGGATCTGGCATGGCAGAGCGCCGAACCCAATCAGTTCGGCACGAATGAGTTCATGGAGATGTCGAACGAGATGGATTGGACGCCGATGATGGCGGTTAATTTAGGGACCGGCACGCCGGCTGAGGCGCGCAACTGGCTCGAGTACTGTAATGGCAAGGGCGGCACTTACTGGGCAGACAAGCGAATCTCACATGGCTACGATAAGCCTCACGATATCAAGCTTTGGTGCCTGGGTAACGAGATGGATGGCCCGTGGCAGATCGGCCATGTTCCGGCGGAAGAGTATGCGATTCGAGCCCAACAAACGGCCCGCTTGATGAAGATGTGCGACCCGGAAGTAGAGCTGGTTTTGTGCGGTTCATGCGCGGTAAACCTTCCGACCTACATGGAATGGGACCGAAAAGCCTTGGAGTATTGTCACAACGATGTTGACTACATCAGTCTGCATTGCTACGTTGGGAATGACGCTAACGATACAGAAGACTTCCTAGCCGTTGGTCTTGCGATTGATAAGCAGATTGAAGAACTCGATTTCGCGACTCGTTACGTACAGGCTAAAACTCGATCCAAGAAGCGCGTGAAGCTCAGCTTCGACGAATGGAACGTCTGGTATCGCGCACGATCCGGCGAACACGTTGACGGTCGAGGAAAGCTCGCGCCGCCACTTCTCGAGGAGGTTTACAATCTCGAAGATGCATTGGTCGTCATGCAGTTCTTGAACAGCTTTATCCGACACGCGGACTCGGTAAAGATAGCCAACATCGCGCAGATTGTGAACGTGATCGCACCAATCTTGACCCGTGGCGATGAGATGGTGATTCAGTCGATCTTCTACCCAATTGAAATGTTTGCCAATCGAAGAACTGGTACGTCACTCCAAGTTGGAGTCGATGGACCAACGGTCGCAAGCAAGACCCACCCAACGGCTAAGCAGATTGACGCGAGCGCGATTCTCAATGAGAATGAGCTGTATTGCTTCTTTGTGAATCGAAGTACGACGGAGAGCGCGGAAGTTCGAGTTGACTTGTCCACCCGACAACTGACCAGCCTTAGCTCCGGCGAAATCATCACCGGAACCGATCCGAAGGCGTTCAATGACTTTGGACAGCCGGAGAAAGTCCGGTCAGAAGAGTTCAATGAAGTGATCTTCCGGGACGGAGTTGCTTTGATCTCACTTCCGCCACTGTCCGCCTTCGGTGGAACGTTCGTCGTCGCCTAAGGCAATCTGATGGGCTCCCGTGCTTCGGGAGCCCAAACAAATTCCCTCTGACACCCCCGTCCACAAAAGCCTGAATATTCATTGCCCGCTATGAATATTCAGGGATTCAAGTGGTTAGAATAAACAAAGCACTATGGCTCTCATTGTAATTGCTGCTTGGGCAATGGCCGCCCAGGATACGCCGTCAGTTTCCATCAACCTCGATAAGGCGACCGTTGCCGTGCCCCGTTCCTTGTTTGGAGTCTTCTTCGAGGAAATCAACAATGCGGGCGAAGGTGGTCTCTATGCCGAGTTACTTTCAAACCGGGGCATGTTGCGCGGAAACGCTGGTCTGCCAGAAGGCTGGAAATCTGTTTCCAAGTCCGTGACGTTTGATTCCCAAACAAAGCTCAACGATGCTTCTGCTGGTTCCATCATCTTGGACGCAAAGGATTCCTCCGTTGCGGTCGAGAATGGCGGCTTTTGGGGCATCCCAGTCAAAAGTGGGAAGCGTTTGGCCGGCTCAGTTTGGGTGAAGGGTACGGGCAGTCTTTCGGTGGCTCTTGCCGGGGCCAAGGGAGCGGCGGTGTCGAACTCGGTGAAAGTCCAAGCTGCCTCATCTTGGAAAGAAGTTCCGCTCGCTTTCTCTCCGATCAGTTCGGACTCAAGGGCCAAGTTGGTCATCACGGCAGAAAAGGGAAGCAGCGTTTCCATTGGCTACGCATCGCTCATGCCGGAGAAGACTTGGAAGAACCGAGCTAACGGCCTGCGACCGGACTTGGCGGAACGAATCGCCGAGCTGGAACCTGGCTTCTTGCGATTCCCCGGTGGCTGCTACGTTGAGGGCAATAACTTGGGCAACGCCTTCGAGTGGCGCGGAACTCTGGCTCCAATCGAGAAGCGTCCTGGTACGCCTCGGTCCTTTTGGGGATACACATCCAGTAACGGTCTCGGATATCACGAGTACTTGCAGCTCTGTGAAGATGTTCAGGCAGAGCCGATGTTCGTCATCAACTGCGGAATGTCGCACTCGGAAATCACTCCGATGGACAAGATGGATCGGCACGTCAAAGACGCGCTCGATGCGATCGAATATGCGAACGGACCGGTGAGCTCAAAGATGGGGGCTCTCCGCGCGGCCAATGGGCACCCAAAGTCCTTCAACCTGAAGTACGTCGAAATCGGTAACGAGAACGGCTATTCCTGGTCTTTCGGTGGACCGGCGCCATATTACGAGCGGTTCAAACTCATTAACGAAGCCATCAAGGCCAGGCACCCCGAAATCGTTACGATTTCGAACGTCGAAGTACCCAACCCAGGAGACCTGACCAGCGAGCACTACTACGACACGCCACGCTGGTTCTGGGCAAACAAGGACCGGTACAACACCTACAACCGGAACGGTAACAAGGTGTACATCGGCGAGTACGCGGTAACCCGAGACAACGGGCGGGGAAGCCTTGCCGGAGCACTTGGCGAAGCCGCCTTCATGACCGGGATGGAGCGAAACGCCGACATCGTCGCGATGGGATCGTACGCGCCACTATTCGAAAACATTAACAATCGGCAGTGGAACCCAAATGCCATCGTGTTCGACGGAACTCGTAGCTATGGCACCCCAAGCTACTGGGTGCAGCAGATGTTCGCCTCGAATCGAACCGACTTGATGTTCGACTCAAAGGCTGTTGCCCCGCCAACGCCACCGCAGCCGGTCGCAGGTGGATTTGGACTGAAGACTTGGAACACCGCCGCAGAGTTTAAGGATGTTAAGGTCGTCATCAACGGCAAAACCGAATACTCTGCCGCGATTCCGAAACTAACCGATCTTGCCGATGTCCGCGGCGATTGGAAAGTTGGCGATGGGGCGCTGCGGCAGACTGCGGAAGTTGAAGACCGACATGCAGTCATTAAGGGAATTACTGCAAAGGCTACTGACGATTGGACCTTCGAGTTCACGGCGAAAACCTTAAGCGGGCGAGAAGGGTTCCTTGCTTCCTTCGCGATCAAGCCAACTGGCGAATTCGCTCATTGGAACCTGGGCGGATGGAATAACACCGAGCACGGCTTTGAGCGCGGCGGAAGAGTCGGCGCAAACCTAAAGGGCAAGATCGAACTTGGAAAGTGGTACCAGGTCCGCCTGGTAAAGCAGGGTGAGAAAATTCTTGGCTACCTGGATGGCAAGCTGTTGCAGACCTTTGCTGAGGGCCCAGGTCCATCGGACTTGGCCGCTTCTGCCGGCATTGATATCAAGCGCAAAGAGTTGGTGCTTAAGTTTGTAAGCGGCGCAAACTCCGACCGTGTGATCAATCTGAGCGGACTATCCTTCAAGCCAAACGAAATGTGGTCTGGACAAATTCTTTCGCACGCCCTTGCAACGGCCGAAAATAGCCTAGATCAACCAAACGTGGTGATTCCTCGTACAATCAAGCTCAAAGCGGCTAAAACCATCACGCTTCCTCCGAATTCTCTGCTAATCTTGCGGGTGCCCGCCAGCGAAAATCTGGTTCGACAATCTCAGGCTGAGCTTAAAAAACGAAATCCATGAACAAAACAACGTTAGCAACCTTACTCCTCTGTGGCGTCGTCCTCTTCTCCGGACTTGGATGCTCCGTTACCGCTGAGCCGAGCGCCGAGAAAGACGGCAAGGCAACCGAAACGACGGGCAAAAAGCTCCAGTTGGCGTTCGTTACGAACAACGCATCTGACTTCTGGACCATCGCACGAAAGGGCGTTGAAAAGGCAGATGGCGAACTCGATAACGTCGAGGTCAACTTCCAGATGCCAAGCGAAGGCACGGCCGCAGAGCAGAAGCGAATCGTCGATGACCTTCTCGCCAAGGGTGTAGATGGCATCGCCATCAGCCCGGTTGACCCCAAGAACCAGACCGAGATGCTCGACGGCGTTGCTAAGCAAGTTCTTTTGGTCACCCAGGACAGCGACGCGCCGGACAGTCAGCGCGCTTGCTACGTCGGAACCGACAATGTTGCCGCCGGTCGCCAGGCGGGCGAAGAGCTCAAGAAGGCGCTTCCGAACGGCGGCAAAGTCATGGTCTTCGTAGGCAACGCCGATGCTCAGAACGCAGCCGAACGGTTTAAGGGTCTGAAAGAAGCCATCGAAGGATCCAAGATCACGATCCTCGACATTCGAACCGACGGCACCGACCGAGTTAAGGCAAAGGCCAACGTGGAAGACACTCTCGTCAACACACCAGACATTGCTGGCCTCGTGGGACTCTGGAGCTACAACGGTCCAGCGATCCTCAGCGCAGTTAAGGAAGCGGGCAAGGTTGGCAAGGTCAAGATCGTTTGCTTCGACGAGGAAGACGATACGCTTGCTGGCGTTGCGGCGGGTGAGATCGAAGTCACGATCGTCCAGCAGCCGTTTGAGTTCGGCTACCAGTCGGTGAAACTGATGTCCGAGGTTAAGGGTGGAAAGGCCGACGCGATTCCAGCCGACAAGAAGATGATCGTTGAAACGAAGGCAATCGGTAAAGACACCGTTGCCGATTTCAAGAAGAACCTCGACGAACTTCGTGGCCGAAAGTAAGTCGCTGCTTTCAGCGTCGAACCTCACCAAATCGTATGGTGGGGTTCGTGCGCTGGACACGGTCTCGCTGGAGCTCAGTACCGGCGAGACCGTCGGCTTGCTAGGCGCCAACGGTGCTGGAAAGTCGACCCTCATCAAGATCCTATGCGGCCTTGTGACACCTGATTCTGGCTCGATCATTTTTGAAGGAAGGCAGGTTGGTCCGCTTTCGCCCAAGGTCTCGGAGCAACTTGGGATCTCAGTTATCCACCAAGAGCGGCACGCGCTCGAGAACTTGACCGTTGCGGAGAATATTTATCTTGGTCGCGAGCCAAAGATTGGGCCGTTCTTGGATAACCGAAGCCTCAACGCTGACACTCAGGTTGTGTTGGACCGGCTTCGGTTGGATGTTTCGCCTTCGACTCCGGTTCAGGACCTTTCGAACGCGCAGCGGCAAATGGTGGAAATTGCCCGGGCGCTGAGTTTTAACGCGAAGCTCGTTATCATGGACGAGCCAACTTCGAGCTTGTCCGAGACGGAAGCGGAGCGGCTACTGACCATCGTCGATGAGTTACGAAGCCAAGGTGTGACGGTGCTTTACGTTTCGCACCGGATTGATGAGATTCTGCGGATCGCTACTCGGACCGTGAGTTTGACCGACGGAAAGAACTCGGGGAATCTAGCCGGGGGCGAGATGACGCGGGAGAACATTATTCAGAGCATCATCGGGCGAACCGAGGCGGCGCGGCGGTCGGAGTCGCGAGTTGCCGGAGAGGCTCGGCTGGTGGTTTCGAATGTCCGGACCACGAAGTATCCGGACAGCCCGGTTTCGTTTGAAGTTCGGCGGGGTGAGGTTCTTGGCATTACCGGGCTAGTGGGTTCCGGGCGGTCTGAGGTCGCGCGGGTGATCTTTGGTATTGATCGTCCGGTTGGCGGAGAAGTCACCATTGACGGTGAACCATTGAGCCTGGGCGATACGTTGAACACGATCAAGAAGGGTGTGTTCCTGGTTCCGGAAGATCGGCGGAATCTCGGCGTCATTTTGGACTTCTCCATTGAGCGGAATATCACCTTGCCTTCGGTAAAGGATGCGGGTGGGCCGATTGTGAGCGAGGCGGGGTCGCGAAGCATGGCGGCGACGCAGATCAAGAATCTCAGCATCAAGTGCGCCACGATGGACCAGCCGGTGTCTTCGCTGAGCGGCGGCAACCAGCAGAAGGTGGCGCTGGGCAAGTGGTTGGCGAAGGATGCGCGGTGCTTGGTGCTAGATGAGCCGACTTGCGGCGTTGACATAGGGGCGCGAGGTGAGATTTACGACCAGATCGATGCGCTGGCCAAACAAGGGTTGGCGGTGTTGATGATCAGTAGCGATACCGACGAAGTTTTGACCCAGTGCGATCGGGTTTTGGTGTTCTCGCGAGGCGGCGTTGCCGGAGAGCTATCACGTGACCATCTGTCTAAGGACGCCATTATGAGGCTCGCAATTTAATGTTGAATCGATATCGAAAAGAACTGCTCCTGCTTGCGGTGCTGGTGGTGGTTTGTATTTTCTTAACCATCCGGAATCCGCAGTTTTTGTCTCCGACTAATTTGCAGAACATTACTCGGCAGATTGGGATGTACGGCATTCTCAGCATCGGCGTGGCGGTGGTTGTGGTCACCGGCGGGATTGATTTGTCGGTCGGATCGATGTGTGCGCTCTTGGGCGTTTTGATGGCGATGGGGCTGGTGGAGAAGAAGATGCCACCGGCAGTTGTCATTCCCGGAATCTTGGCGATTGGCGGGGCTTTGGGGTGGCTTCATGGGATTTTGGTGTCCCGGTTGAAGCTGCAGCCGTTCATCGTGACGCTTTGCGGATTGCTGCTTTACCGAGGTGCGGCGCGGTTTGTGGCTTCGGATGAGTCGAAGGGTTTCGGCGACTCGGTCGGGTTTGAGCCTTTAAAGCAGCTGGCTACGGGCAGCGTGGCGGGCATGTCGACGGCGTTTGTGCTGTTCCTGATCGTTACAGTTTTGGTTGGAGTTTTGCTCCACAAGTCGGTGCTGGGTCGGCACTTGTATGCGGTTGGTAAGAACAGCGAGGCGGCGCGGTATGCGGGAGTCAACGTTTTACGCGTCGAGACGATTGCTTACGTGATTGCCGGAGTTTGTACTGGCGTTGCGGCGATCTTGTTCGCGTTCTACACGAACTCGATTGCGCCGAGCTCGCATGGTAGCTACTACGAGCTTTATGGCGTTGCCGCCGTGGTGCTTGGCGGCTTTTCGCTTCGCGGTGGCGAGGGCACGGTGATTGGCGTTGTCCTGGGTGTGATCTTGCTTCAAGTTCTGCAGAACTTGGTCAACCTGCTTGGCGTTCCAAGTTCTTTGAACTTCGCGGTCATGGGATTTGTGATCCTGATCGGCGCGCTGCTTGAGAAGGCTTTCCAGAAGAAAGCGGCTTAGTCCTTGTGGGCCGGTTGGTCCTTTTCGCCCGCCCGAATGGCTACCGGAAGGAAGTTCTCCTTCGGTGGCCGGGGGCAGGTGGCGTAGTCGGTGAAGGCGCAAGGCGGATTGTAGGCGCGGTTGAAGTCGATGATGACTTTTCCGTCCTTCGGCAGTTCTGAGTACAGGAACCGGCCTGGCGTGTAGGTCTCCTTTCCGGCGGTTTTGTCGACGAAGTTGAAGAACAGGACGTCGCCTTCTTGTTGGGCTTCCATTCGGCAGGTTTTGCCTTCGAACTTGAACTCAGCGTAGCCGGGGTTCGGGACGTCGTTGATGTCGCCGATGACGTTGGCGATCTTCAGCGTTCGGACCGTTTTGTGCGGGACGAACTTGGCTTCGATCCGGTACTTCGCGTCGACGGGGAACCACCTGAGGCCCTTGAATTCCTGTTGAAACTTCGACTTGGGGTCGTAGAGCCGAACGCCGATGCGGCTGCCGCGCTCGATGATGGTGAAGATGGCATCTCCGACGGTGACTCGGTCGGGCGTTCCCTCGCCGTCGGTTTTGAGGACGCGGTCGGCTTCTCCGGGCACTTTGAGGGTGACGACTTTGCCGTTTCGGACGAGGGTGCCGTAGTTTTTCGGGGTGTAGTCAGGCAGTTTGACTTCGCCTTCGGAGCCGACGGTGTTTTCGCCTTCTTTCAACCAGAAGAGTCCAGCGACGCTGAGCCAGCCGGTGTTCCGCTTCAGCCCGGCTTCGCGATTCTCCCGCCATTTGAGTTCGGCGATTTGGTAGGCGTCAAGATCGGCGGGCATGGCGGCGAGGGCGAGAAAGATCATGCTTTTAAAATACTCCGAGTTTTTGGATTGGGTTTGCGGGACTGAAGAATCGAAGGCATTTTCCGGCGAGAACAATAGTTTTGGATCGGCGAGCTCTCGGAACCGAGACCGCGGTCCTAGTGCGCAGTGCTCGGTATTCTTCAACCAAGAGTTCTCATGGTTAAGCCAGAATCGGAGCAGAAACGCAGTTGGATGTCAGACGACACCTGTGCGAGCCAGCAGTTGCTCCTTGTTACAAAGGAAGAATACGACTGGCTGAGCGGGCGACTGGATGAGGAGCCGAGGAATATTCCTGCACTTACTGACCTCTTCAGCCAACCCAGTGTCTTCGAGTCCTGAGCCTTTTGTGGTGGAAATCGGAAGCGGCGGGGCTTAATTAATTAACGTTCCCCCCCCAGGCAGATTAATTAATTAAACAACATTCTAGGTTCAAACTACTTCATACGGGGTCTTCTAAGAGGACGTAGGGGTTGGACTGTGCGTTGGTGCTTAGGGGCATGGTTTTGCCTTTTCGGCTGAGGACGCTGAGGTTGACGCGGACCGATTCTAGCTTTAGGCCGAGGGCTTCGGAGATTTCGGTGGCGGTGGCGGGGCCTTCTTTTAGGAAGTTCATGATTTGTTCGGTGATGGTTTGGGGTCGTTCGGCGGTGGTCTCGTCGGCTAATCGCCAGTCGAAGAAGCCGCGGCTTTCGACTTCCACTCGGGCGGGCGGGGCGGGGTGGCGGCCTTGGCCATGGATGGCGTAGCGGCGCGGGTTTTCTCCGGTGCCGATTCTCTCGAAGAAGAGATGCGTGCTGCTCGTGGCGAGGATTTGGGCGGAATCGGCGAAGCGCTCGGGGTAGTAGCCCCGGTGCGCGCTTTTGGTGAGGTGGTGCAGGACGAGGGTGGCGCAACCGAAGTAGTAGCTCCACTGGCTGATTTTTGACATGATGTGCCGGGCGGATTGGTTGTCGGCGAGGTTGGTTCGTTCGACGGCGGCTTGGAGGCAGTCGATGACGACGAGCTTTGCGCCGAGCTTCATGGCTTCGACATAGACGTAGTGGGTTCGGTCTTTGTCGGGTTCGTATTTGGGCTGGTTTAGGAAGCAATCGGGGTCGTCGAGGCGCGGGATTCCGCGTCGGTAGCCGATGTAGAACGGGTCTTCGGGGGTCAGTCCGGCGTGGAGGGGCACGCGTTCTCGCGGGGATTCTTCGTGGGCGCACCAGACGACGGGGGCGGCTTCTAGCTTATGGCCGAGGAAGGATTCGCCCCGGCATAGGGCGCGGGCAAGGGCAGTGGCGAAGACGGTCTTTCCGACTTTGGGGGCGCTGGCGAGGACGACCATGCCCTGGGTGGGGATGAGGTTGGGGACGAGCCAGTCGGGCTCGTCTTTCGTTCCGTACTGCTTTGGTTCTCCGGCACGCTCAAGGAAAATGGGTCGCATACCTTGTCAGGCCGTTGGGAGGGAAAAAGTCAACTATGGATTTTTGGGGATGAGATTTGACTCCGACCCGAAACCTTAGCAATAAGATTGAAAAGTCGTAGACAAAACAGGTAACGATCAGATAGGATACAGGCTGAGATAACGATGCAAGACAAGTTAATCATCAGTTGCCCGAATTGCGGTGAGTCGTTCCCGCTGGATGAAACACTAGCCGGGCCGATGATTGCCCAAGTGCGAGCCGAGGCAAGCAAACTTGTCAGTGCCTCCAGACGAGAAGCAGAAGAGAAGATTGGTGCGGTAGCCGCGAAGGAAGCGGAAATAGCGACAAAAGAGAAGGAACTTGCGGACCGCGAGGCGTCGATCCAGAGCGCGGTCAATCAAGCCATTGCTGCCGAGCGACAGTTGATTGCCCAATCCGAGCGCGAGAACATTCGCAAGGAACTGGCACCCGAGCTAGAAGCAGAAAAGAAGAAAGCGTTAGATCTGGCTGCCCAGCTTCAAACCTCGCAACAGGCAGAACTGGCACTTAGGCAGCAACGGGATGAGTTGGAGCAGAGGTCGAAAGCGCTCGATCTGGAGGTGGCACGAAAGGTTGATGAGCAACGAAAGGCGATTCAGGAACAAGCGATAAAGGACGCGGAGGAGAAAGCGCGACTCCCCATTGCAGAGAGGGAGAAGACGATTGCAGATATGCAGGCGAAACTTGAGGAGGCGCAACGCAAAGCGACTCAAGGTTCACAGCAGATGCAAGGTGAAGTCCTTGAGTTGGACTTCGAGGCCACGCTCCGACAGTTCTTCCCGCAAGATTTAGTCGAACCGGTAAAGACCGGAGCTAGAGGGGGTGATGTTCTGCAGAGGGTTCTCGGGCAGATGGGCCGGCCAGTCGGAACGATTTTCTGGGAGACCAAACGAGCACAGTCTTGGGGTGGCGATTGGGCGGGGAAAGCCAAGCAGGACGCGACCGAAGCTCGGGCGGAGGTCGCCATTATCGTGAGCGAGGTTCTACCAAAGGGCATTCAAGACTTCGGGCCATATGAAGGCGTTTGGGTGACGCGGCAGGCTCATTCCGTGGTCCTTGGAATCGCGCTACGACAAGGCATCATATCGACCGCCGACGCTAGGCAAGGCGCAGAAGGCAAGGAGTCGAAGATGGAGCGGCTTTATGCCTATATGATCGGAAACGAATTCCGCGCGATTCTTGAAGGGATTGCTCTGCCGTTTAGGGAACTGCATGACGAGCTGCTGGCGGAAAAGCGGACCACGCAATCCCGTTGGCGAAGGCAAGAACGGAGGATTGAGCGCGTTCTTGCCAGTGTGGCTGGGCTTCAGGGTGACTTAAAGGGTATCGCAGGAAGCGAAATGCCTGAATTGCCCGGATTTGAGCCGGCAGAAGAGTCCGACGGAGCGGAGGATTGAATGGAAGGCTCAAAAGACATGAACAAGGTAATTTCAGATTGGCTTAACAGCCAGCATCTCTGGTTACAAGAGGCTGCTTCAAGGCTTCTCACCAAGGGGGCCGTAGACGATATTGACATTGCTGATCTTGTTGCGATTATCAAGACCCCAGTCGCAACTACGAAGGCACCCAAACCCGCTCCAAGGAAGTATCCAGCGTTTGCAGTTGGCGGAGGAAGCACAGCAGCCTTACGCCTAGCGTCGGTAGGAGATATTGTTGGCGTTGACAAGCTTGCACCCAGGCGACCACTCACGTTTCCGACTGGAAATCTGACTGTGATCTATGGGAATAACGGCTCCGGTAAATCGGGATACGCAAGGATACTGAAGAGAGCTTGTGGAAAAGCAGGCGCACCCGAGCTAAGAGCAAATGTGTTTGAAGACGAGCCACCCGATAGAAGCTGCACTATTGCCTTCGAGTCAGCTGGAGTCTTAATATCTAGAAAGTGGGCCGTGAATTCCATCCCAATCCCCGAGCTTCAGTCAGTGGATATCTTTGATTCGGCTAGTGGTCGTCTCTATCTCGACTCGGACACGGAGGTTTCTTTTAGTCCAGCGGAACTCGTTTTCTTTTCTGATCTCGTTGAGATATCTAAGCGTGTCGAAGTAGTCTTTGCCGCCGAAAAAAACGCTCTACCGAAAGCACTGCCAGCGCTACCCTCAGCATTTCAAGAGACAAGAGCCGGAAAACTTTTCGCTTCGCTGTCAGCAAAAATAGCGGGAACGGAGCTTTCGGCGCTCTACCCTTGGACTGAAGACGACAAGGAAAATCTCAAGAAACTCAATGCCAAGAGAACCGTCACAAATCCTGCAGAGGAAGCGAAAAAACGCAGAGCATTAAAATTACAAATAAATATCTTAATGAGTAAATTAGCGGTAGCGCGCGCCGCAGTTACATCGATAAAGTGTGGAGAGATTTTTGATCTCTCTGTGGCGGCCGTGGCCGCCCGCAAAACTGCGACCGAAGGAACAGCAGCACTCACTAGCAGCGTTCTTTTGGATGGGGTTGGGAGAAAGACCTGGAAAGCTCTTTGGGAAGCCGCCCGAGCATTTTCCGTTGGCGAGGTGTACCCGGAAAAGCCTTTTCCAAATATCGAGGAAGGAGCCAAATGCGTCCTCTGTCAACAAGACCTTGATGGAGCATCAAAGCAACGCTTTGTGGACTTTGAATGCTTCGTCACGGGGACACTAGAGACTCTTGCGAAAGAAGCTGAAACCTCAGTAAAGCAACGTTTAGACGCCCTTCCTGAAATTCCGAATCAGGAAGCATTGGGTACATCATGTCAGGCTGCGGGACTGGCTCAAGATGTCGAAGAGCAACTCAAGAGGGCATGGAGCAACATCCAGTCCGTCATCAATTTGCTCCGAATCGACCCACTGGAAGTGAAGCCAGAAGGCATCGACATCATCGAGTGTCCATTGCTAGCACATTTGAATGCACTTTCGATCTCGGCAGAAGCCGACGCTCTGAAATACGAGGAGGACGCCAAGATCTGCGACGGAACGAAAACAACGACAGATATTCTAGAGCTTGAAGCGAAGTATTGGACCGCGGGGCAGGCAAGAGCGATCGACGCTGAAATTAATCGACTCGGGTTGATAGCTCAGATTACTGAGTGGACTAAGCAGACTACTACGACGGGCATTTCGAGGAAGGCGAGTGAACTGTCAGAGGCACTGATTACGGAGGCTTACGTGAATAGATTTAATTCGGAGTTGCGGCGGCTTGGAGCTGGTCGCATTCAAGTTGAATTGATCAAGCGTAGAGTGGATCGCGCACAGGTAAAGCATAGAGTCCAATTGAAGGGAACGAACAAGCACAAGGCTGGCGAAATTTTAAGCGAAGGTGAACAGCGGATAGTTAGCCTAGCGGCGTTTCTTGCTTCGGTCACGGCGAATCCGACCAAGGCTCCATTCATCTTCGATGACCCAATCTCTTCCCTGGATCAGGATTATGAAGAGAAGACGATCGACCGCTTGATCGATTTAAGTTCTGAACGCCAAGTCATTGTAATGACCCATCGATTGAGTTTTGTCAAAATCGTGGGAGACAAAGTGGACCCCAACGTTATTGCCGTGCGACAAGAGGTCTGGGGAACTGGACAGCCGGCTGAAGTGCCAATCTTTGCAAAAAATCCCGAGAAATCCTTGAATGATCTGAGGGATCGGCGGTTAGCTCAGGCCAGAAAAGTGCTGTTTGAGGATAAAGACTCTGAATCCTATTACCCGCTCGCAAGAGCAATTTGTACTGATTTTAGGATCCTGATTGAGCGTATCGTGGAGATCGTCCTTTTGGCAGATGTAATTCAGCGCTATCGTCGAGATATCCATACCAAGGGCAAAATTGATCTGCTCGCAAAAATTACCAAGGAAGACTGTCAGCTGGTTCAAAAATATATGACAAAATACTCGTACTATGAACATAGCCAACCGTTTGAAACGCCGATCGAAGTTCCAGGCCCGGATGAATTAAAGGCTGATTTAGACGAAGTAGTTGATTGGCTTAAGGCGTATAAGCAGCGCGATGCCTAAGCATGTAACTCGCAAGATGTTTCCAGAATTGGACTAAAGAGGGACATCTCGATTAGGCGACGAAGCATTAGAGAGGATGCACTAGAATATTCGCTTAAGATGATTTTTCTCATATTTGTTGGATGATGCTGATATTGGAAGCGACCATAGCAATTGTTTTCTCCTCGCTTGAAAATCGGGATGTTGGCGAATACTTGCGGTTGGGAGCGAATTAGCGATTCCGTCTAGACTGGGGAGCTACTTGCGATTGTATGTTGGCGCCACGGGATTGTGTTCCGACTCAAGCTGTTGGAAGCCGCATTGACAAGTGAGATGGATTCATAGAGCGTGTCGTGATGAGCCATGAAAGCGCTTGCTTTGCCGCGGATGAAGATGGGCTGTTGGTTTGCCTCATTGGCTCATTCTGCCCATTCTTGCCTCACGCTCCAGAGCCGTACCGGTATTAGTTGTGGGTTTTGTCGGCCGCCTTGGTGGCGGCGTTGAAGTTGGGGGCGCTGTAGCTTTGCATTGCTCGACTGCCTGACCAGCCCGGTGCACGTTCACCTCCTGATGAAGGATGTTGCGATCCTACTGGCGGGATCGTGAGCGCGCGCTCGGAAAGCCACACGAGGGCGGCAAAAGGCCTTCATCAAGCTCGAAGCAGAAATAATTGTAATAAGAACTTAAAATACTAAACTTCAACGAGAGAATGTTCATGTATTGTCAAGTGTATAGCAATAACGCGATGCTCGATCATGAGGAGCAATTTAGAACTGTTCAAGAATGTCTGCGAATGCTAACCTTTAGTTGGTAGGTGTGGCTTTTGAAAGCTTGGAGTCGAAGTTATCGCATCAAAGGTATATAGGCAAAAAATGCCAAGCACTAGAAAAAAAACTGCAAATATATGAATAGTAACGACCCCATTATCATTGGAAATGAGCCAGCAACTCAACAGCTAGATTCTACCGACCCCGCCAGAGACCTGGACCGGGAACTGAAAGAGCTTGAGGTGCGCAATAAAGAAGTAGAACTGGAAATTCGGAAGCGTGAAGCCTTGAATTCAAGGGTAAATGCGATTCTTTGGCATAGTCCAATTGCTTTGGCTGTTCTTACTGCGTTTGTCGGCTATATTGGGACCCTAATCTCTTGGAATCTCTCAAGGACTGACGGGAAGGTGCAACACGACCGAACGCTAGCACTTGAAGAAATAAAACAACGTTCACTGGAAAAATTGGAGAAGGATAAACTTCAAGGTGCGTTGATACTCGACGCCATGAGGACTGGCGAAAAGGCCGATAAGTCAAAACAAGCTGCGGCAAATCTCTTATTGCTAGCAGATGCCAAATTAATAACGTTAGATGAAAGCACGCTAGGTAAGCTAAGACAACGCGCGGGGGATGTCGGACCAGGATTGCCAAGTTCATCGCCCGTGCCAGAGCTCGATAATAGAAGCGATGACTCCGTACTTGCATCGAGTATCGATCCCAACCACGCTCTCCGTAGTGCATCGCGATCAGTCGGATACCTTCGCTCTGCGGACCAAAGGGGAAATGCTGGCACAGCCTTTCTTGTCGGCAAGGACCTTGCAATCACAATGGATTTTGTGATTGATGGCAGCCAGCAGTATGAGCTTACTTTAGACGACGAGTCTGCGCCGCGCAGTTATAGAGTCAAATTCCCACCGCTTATTTCTGAGCCCCAAGGTTTCGCCCTGATTCGGATAAATGGTGACCCAGGAAGTAAGCATGGATGGCTAAAGTTGGCTTCAGACGCGCCGAAAGTGTTGCAGAAAATTTGCTCTCTTCAAACAAGGGGATCGGCACAGCAGCTTGCGGTGCTAAATGTTGCGAATTGTAGAGTCGAATCAGTTTATGAAAATGAGTTTACTCATGGCTGTAGTACTGCTCCGGGAGCCGCGGGTGGCCCTTTGCTGACGGAGGATGGAAAACAAGTTTTGGGTATTCACTACGCGACTTTCAGAAACAAGCGCTCTGCGCTCCGGAGTGATTTGATCGCTAAGAAAATTCAGAAAATATTGGCTGACTACTAAACTTTCAACTTTTCAGTTAAACCATCGCTAAACCGTTTACGTTGTACAATTCTTAACAAGCAATCAAACTCGACGAATCACGCCGCTGCCGCTAGGCATGGAGCTTGGTTTAATGACTATTCTTCGATGCGACGAGACTTGCGCCGCAGAATGTGCGTGATCGTTATTTGCCGTTTGCGCGGGGTTCGCTTCGCTCCTCGGACTTTTCCGGGTCGGGTTGGCGTACCAGGCATTTTCAATGCCTGGCTAGCTTCTTTGACCCCTACCGGGGTATCTCGAGTTATGGCTCGGTTGCATTATTTCGGCTAAGCGAGCTCACCCGAGACGGGTGAGCTACTTTCCGCTGCGTTCGGGTTGGTTCGGATTTGTTCGGGGGTTCGGGTTTGTTCTGGGGCGGGTTGGCTCTCCAGGCATTTCAATGCCTGGCTACCTTCTTTGACCCCTACCGGGGTCGGGAGGTTTGGGCTTTGATCCGGGCTTTGGCTGTGCGGTCTCATCCGGGAAGGGTCAGCTACTTTCCGCTGCGTTCGGGTTGGTTCGGATTTGTTCGGGGGTTCGGGTTTGTGTTGGGGAGGGTGCGGCTCTTTGGTTGATGGGGGCTGCGCTACGACGTTGCTGGTGGCGGGGGTTTGCGGCCGCGCGGGGGTCGCGGGGCTCCTCGGACTTTTGCGGGTCGGGTTGGCTGCCCAGGCATTTTCAATGCCTGGCTACCTTCTTTGACCCCTGCCGGGGTATTCCGAATCTTTGCCCGGTTGTTTATTTGCGGCTAGTCGAACTCACCCGGGACGGGTGAGCTACTTTCCGCTGCGTTCGGGTTGGTTCGGATTTGTTCGGGGGTTCGGCTTTGTTTTGGGGCGGGCTGGCTTACTAGGCATTTTCAATGCCTGGCTACCTTCTTTGACCCCTACCGGGGTGTTTCGAATTGTGGCCCGGTTGTTCATTTGCGGCTATTCGAACTCACCTGAGACGGGTGAGCTACGGGACGCGGCTCTTGAACCGTTCGAGGTTTGCGTGTTCAGCTAGGTTCGATTAAAGCTGCACGGCCTCGCGGAGGACGCGATCTCTGATTCTTGGCTTGAGCATCGTGACGGTCGTAACGTCTACAGGAACTCCGAGAAGATCGCGGACATCCATAAGGAAGCCCCCGAGTGACAAGAGCGATACGCCTTCTGGGGCATCGACGAGCAGGTCTAAGTCGCTACTGTCGTCATCGGACCCGCGGGCGACGGAACCGAATACTTGCACGCTTCGCAACTGATATCGCTCGGCTAATGAAAGGATTTCTAGCCTATGATCGTTCAGGGCCTGGGTAGCTCGGTTCATATGCTGGGCGGAGTCCTCATCCCCAACCCCTTCTCCATCGGAATGGGCGGGGTTCACGCGGGTTTTGGCTAGGCGGTTTCCTCACCCCCTGCCCCCTCTCCATCGGAATGGAGAGGGGGTTCACGCAACAATTCTGCTGGAGGAGAGGAGGGGATTCGAACCCCTGATGCCTTTCGGCACTCCTGTTTTCAAGACAGGTGCAATCAACCGCTCTACCACCTCTCCCCGGTTGGCTTTTATTTTACTGGCAAACGTTAGGGAAGT
>CAMCWC010000020.1 GCA_945882415.1 Chthonomonas calidirosea | reverse complement strand
TGAACACTTTCTCCTTTCCGAGAGAGAAGGGGTTGCACGGTTGACTCCTCCTGAAACAACCTTCAAAAGACTTACTGGCTATTCCCGGGTTACCTCCGTTAAGTGCACGTGCACAATATAAGACTGCCCACCGCCAAGGCTGCTAAGCAAGTGGACAACTTTCTCGACAGTGCCACGCACTTTACTCGCGTAGTAGACCGAGCCATCCCTAGGGATGCCTTCGCTAGAAGCATCTTCTTCTGAGCACTCGAATTCGTACTCGACTTCGCTGCCAACGATAGGAACAAAAGATGATTCAAAGCAAGGATGGACGTCCCCGCCAAATCGAAAACAAACTGATGTTTGAGTCTTCATTAATAGAAGTATACGTTTTTCATTTTTGAACTTCGGATTTGAGCCTCTCAAAACCTTTCACTCGATGTTATTCCGCACCAAATCGCGCAATGTTCATTAACCACGTGAACACTCAGGAACGACAAATCATAAGATCACCACAGCGGTGCTGTTTCACGCGCGCAATCGCGCCTTGCGGTCATACCGAAACTCCGCCGTCTCCGTAGTTGACTTCTGGTTAACAAGGACCGAGCGGTCGCCGAATGGAACTGAAGGAACACGCTCGCGGTCCGCGCAAGAAACGACGAAGACACAATGCCAACATCCCCCTCATCTCTGAGTAACCATTCGAGCCGACAAAACCGGACCAACCAAACTTCGCACGTACCTTGTCCAAATCCCGACCGAGAAGAGGCAGGAAACAGAGATTACGTGAACTGACCGCCCTCTCGATGATTCCTGCAGGACAGGTAAAGATCGCTCGAGCATGGCCTTAAAGGTCAATCTCGCGTCGACAGTCTTCCGTCATTAGCTTTGCTCAGACACCTTCCACCAAGAATGCCGTTGGACGATCTAGCAAGTCCGCTGTTTCGTTAGGTCCAAGTAGCCGTTGACCTGCGCTGGCAGACGGGTGGTCATTTGGTCGACTCGTCGCTGTTGAGATGACGTTCTCAGCCGCTCAAAGCAAGCGAATAAACGGCTTAAGCCTCAGGCTTCGCCGAAAGAGACAAGATCTTGGGATGACTGAAAGTTGTTGGAGGTTCCTTACCCAACTTCTTGAGTGCCTCCCGAGCTTCCTTTCGTGCCCTCGGGTCCGCCGATTCCAGCAACCGGACCAGTACTTCCACGGCCATAGGCGTTCCGTTCGCGGCCAGACCCGTCCTAGCCGACACACGAACGGTTTCATCTTCGTCTTGACAAAGCTTTTCAAGATGGGATGCTGCAAGGTCAAGCTTCGTAGCGCCTAGAGCGTGGGCAGCCATAGCCCGGTCGTAAGTGTCCTTGCTTTTAGAAAGAGAAATCGCCTCCTCGATAAAGCGATCTGGCGCAATCTCAGCTAACGTTAAGATAGCCTCCGCTCGAACGTCCTGACTTTTGTCGTTGACAAGAGGACTCATCCGACTAATCGTTTCTTCTCGGGGCCACAACCTGAGCCGGGAGGCGGCATTTTTTCTCACCCACTCGTTCTCGTTGTCCAAGAAGTCTAAGAGCACTTTGTAGCACGCCTCATTTCTGCTAGAAGACAGATGCCCGATTAAATCGAACGTGTATTTATTCTGTACAGGCTTGGTCGTGTAAATATCAACTGCTGCAATTCTATAAAATTGTTCTTTGATCAGCAAGGTGTCGAAATTATCCGCAAGTAGGCAGAATGCCTCAAAGCCGGATGCTGCCTCATCGTCGTCTTTAGACTGCGTTATTTTGGCGATCTCGCTCTTGTATTCCTTCAATTGCAGATAAGCAACGAGCATTCCCCCGTGCCGTTTTGCTCGGTTGGAGCTAAGCAACGCTGAATAAAGATTCACCATGTCAGCGTCTCGGAGCCACGAAAGGTTCTTGATCATTTCAAGAGCGTCTTGACGAAAAACTCGAGAGGATGCATCGTGGGCCGTTTGCTCGCTAGCGATCCGTTCCGCTTCCCAAAGGCTCTTCGCCATGCCCTCCCATAGTCGGGCAATGGCTTCCTTTTGCGTCTCACTACCATCCTTGAGAAAGACCAAAACGTAAGGTTTTGCAGCTCTTCCCAACGCACGAAGTGATAACAAGGCGCGATATGACTCCGGGTCCCAAGCATGCTCGAATAGTGAAAGAACGTGCTTGACAATTGCCGGGCCGTAGGAGAGCAACTTTCTCCGTGCAGCAGATCTCCTATTGTCATCACCGTGGTGGAGGTCGGATACCAGCTTTTCAAAGCCGTTGGGCGGCGCAGCATCAAAAGGGTCTCTGAGATTTGGGTTGTTCCGGTCTTTCATGCTGTAAAGCCTTACGTCCTTTGCCGGTACGTAAAGCAATTCAAGGGCGGTCCCGGTTTCCGCTTTGATCGCAATCCATTCTGGGCTCGCAGTGCGCTGGCCCATCGTAAGGCGCTTAGCCCGTACAAACAAACGAGGTTGAGTTGCAAGATTGGGCTCTCGGTAGCATGAGGTCGGCCGGACAAACTGGCAAATCAGCGACGGCCCAACGGACTTAAGTTGTTTCGCAGGGGCCTTCGCGATTGCGGGCGTCCTCGGCTCTTTGGCTTTGAGAGATGTGAGAAACCTAGAAATCTCGCCAGATGAAATCGCAAAGTTGTTGGCCTGCCCCTCCTTCAATGTGCTGGTCACCATCCCCGTAACCAACCCTTTCTCGTCAAGCACCGGGCTGCCCGAACTTCCAGGGCTGATGGCAGCGGTGATTTGCAGAAATTCCAACCCTCTGATCCTGCGGACCTGGCTTATGATCCCGTTAGAGATAGACCGCTGCAACTCTCCCAGCGGCGAACCGATCACGTAGGTGGTTGCACCGACAATAGGGACACCCTCCCGAAGCCGCAAATACGCGGGCATCGCAGAGTTTAAGGTGAAGACCGCAATGTCCGCCTTCTCGTCGTGGGCCAGGTAGGCGAGACGAACTGAAGGCGCCTCTCGGAGTTTCACACGCCCCCCAACACCCTTCACGACGTGATAGCACGTGACAAGAAGTCCATTGGAAAGTACGAAACCAGTTCCTACCTTTTTGGGCGTATCGATGGTAAACACAGCCCGCTCGGAACTGGCAAAGATGCGCTCTGCCTCTTGAGCCGCTGCAGTGCTAAGAGCGCATAGGGCTGCAAGTATTGTCGCGAAGAGGCGGTTGACCACGGCGAATAGCTTATATCAAATTGAGACTGTTCCAACGAATGAGATCTGCCAGCATGCGGTCTCAACTTCCCTGTACAAAATATCCATGGTTGACTTTTCCCCTGCCAACGGCCTGATAAGATATGCGACCCATTTTCCTTGAGCGTGCCGGAGAACCGTCCAAACACGCCCACACCACCGAGCCCGATTGGCTCGTCCCCAACCTCATCCCCACCCAGGGCATGGTTGTCCTCGCCAGCGCCCCCAAAGTCGGAAAGACCGTCTTCGCCACTGCCCTCGCCCGCGCTCTGTGTCGCGGCGAGTCCTTCCTCGGCCACCAGCTACAAGCTGCCCCCGTCGTCTGGTGTGCCCACGAGGAATCCCCGCGCGAACGCGTGCCCCTTCACGCTGGACTCACCCCCGAAGACCCGTTCTACATCGGCTACCGCCGCGGCATCCCGCGCCTCGACGACCCCGATTGCTTCCTAAACCAACCCAAGTACGAACCCGACAAAGACCGAACCCACTACGTCTATGTCGAGGCCATGAAGCTCGGCGCAAAGCTCGTCGTCATCGACTGCCTCCAAGCCGCCGTCGAACGAACCAACCTCGCCGACAACCAGTCCGCCCGGCACATCATGGCAAAAATCAGCCAGTGGAGCTACTACTTCGGCTGCGCCACCCTCGTCCTGCACCACCTCACCAAAAGCGCCCACCGGGGCTACTACCCCGAGCGCTTCGCCGATTCCGCCCAAATCCTCGCCACAAGCAGCACCCACCTCTTCTTCGAAAGATTAGGCACCGGGGAAAACCCGCGCCGCTACGCCATCCACGGCCAAGGCCGACACCCTGCCCCGCCGCCCCGAGTGGAAGTCGAAAGCCGCGGCTTCTTCGATTGGCGCCTCGCCGATGAATCAACCGCCGAACGACCCCAAACCATCACCGAACAAATCATGAACTTCCTAAAAGAAGGCCCCGCCACCGCCACCGAAATCTCCGAAGCCCTCGGCCTAAAGCTAGAATCGGTCCGCGTCAACCTCAGCGTTCTAAGCCGAAAAGGCAAAACCATGCCCCTAAGCACCAACGCCCAGTCCAACCCCTACGTCCTCCTAGAAGACCCCGCATGAAGTGATTTGAACCTAAATTGTCGCTTAATTAATTAATCTGCCTGGGGGGGAACGTTAATTAATTACGCCCCAAAGGCTTTCCCCAGCCACTCAAGGCGATACAAAGCCACGCAAGGCGCGAAGCCCAAAGCGCCCCCAAAAAAGCCATTCAAAGCCAAGCAAGGCAACGCAGGGCCATTCAAAGCGTCTCCTGAAAAAGCCACTCAAGGCCACACAAGGCAATGCAAGGCGCGAAGCACAAAGCGCCCCCAAAGAAGCTCAAAGCGCCCCCAAGGCCCCCCGGGCCAGAATAAGCGGTGCCTCTTCTCGCCATCGACGTCGGTAACACCCACACCGTCTTCGGACTCTGGGACGGATCCACTTGGCTCGCGACCTGGCGACGAACCACCAACATCCAAACCACGGAGGACGAACTCGCCTCCTGGCTCAGCGGACTGTTCCTGCTCAAAGGCATCCCTTGGAAAATCGATGGCGCCATCTGCGCCTCCGTCGTGCCCGGAATCAATGATTCCCTCTCGAAGCTCACCCAGAAGCATCTCGACACGAAGCTTCAGTTCCTAACCACCGGCGCCGATGTCGGCCTAACCGTCACCTACGACCCTCCGCACGCCGTCGGGTCCGACCGCATCGCGAACGCCATCGCCGCCCTGGCCCGCTTCGAGCCGCCGATCATCGTCGTCGACCTCGGCACTGCCACGACCTTCGACACGATCGACGCCAAAGGGGATTACGTTGGCGGAGCCATCCTGCCTGGCGTCCAACTCTCGGCCAATGCGCTCTTCCAAAGGGCGGCCAAGCTCCCCAGCGTGGAATTCCGCCCGCCAACAACTGCCATCGGCCGGAACACCGTCTCCGCGCTCCAAAGCGGAATCATGCTGGGCTACGCCGGATCGATCGACCGCCTCGCGCACGAGATTCAGAAGGAGCTGGGATGCAACGCCAAGGTCATCTCCACGGGAGGCCTCGGTGGCTTGTTCCTCGATCTCTGCGACTGCATCGACTCGTATGAGCCGAGCCTAACCCTCGACGGTCTGGTGCTCGCCTTCGAGCGATTAAAAACGCGCGTCTGAACCCAACAGGTTCAACTCAGGCAAAGTAGGAGCCTGCACCGCGCTGCCGCCCGTCGTGCCGTTCTCGCCTCGGCGAGCTCGGTAGAACACCTTCCAGCCGAACTCGATAATCGGAATCTGGTTGGTCCGGAACTCACGCAGTACCGCGACAAACGCGTCGGTATAAACCCCAACCGGCTTGCCATTGCGAACCAGGCTATAAACCGATCCACCGGCAAAAGTCGCCTGGCACTGCGAATATGCCCCGGCCGTCGGCAGTTCGTAGCCGAACACCCGAGTAGGCGTCCGCTCCGGTCGATTCGCTTGGAAGAAGCCAAAAACAATCGCTTCCCGCGCCGCAAAGGCTTGGTACAGCTCGGCCTTCGAGAGCATATGCGCCGTATCCAACAGGCCCGTCGCATCGGTCCCGGCCATATAATCCCGGTCGTTCACGTTCGATCCGACGCCGCTAAAGTAAATCATCACGGTCGCCTTCGCCGGTATCCGTGCCGCCAGCTCCGTCATCTTCTGCCGCATTACGTCGGCCGTGGCGTTCTCAACGACCACGATGTTCTCCTTCGGGTAGCCGCCGTACATGTTGATCTCCTGCGCGACCAACTGCGCATCGTTCACCGCAAACGGCAAGTTCAATTCACCCAAGCCCGATTCGGAGTTGCCGATGATGAAGGCGTATTTGTTCGAAAGCGTCTGCACGCCACCGACCACCGGTGCCTGCGAAACCGTCCCCGCGTTCGGATTCACCGGCGGATTGGTTGGAGGATTCGTCGGCGGGTTCGTAGGAGGGTTCGTCGGTGGATTGGTGGGCGGATTCGTCGGAGTCGTCGCAGAGTTCCCCGTCGGGTTCACAATCGCAATCTGCTCCGGCGCGATGATCTCGGTATCTTCGCGCCAGTTCCGGTTGATCCCCTTCTGCTGAAGCTCAACCCGCTTATCCGCCAAGCCAAGCATCGTGTAGACCTCACCCAGCAAGAACACGGCATTGCTTCCCGCTTGTCGCTTGGTCAGCGAGTTCTCAAGTTCGGTCTGCGCTTCCTTCAGCAGCGCATCTTGGGCTGCTTTCTCTTCGAGCCGAGCTGCTTGCCGAATTGCACTGTAAGCGGCCAACAGATTTGCCGAATATGGCGCCCCGCCGCGCCAAACCCGCCGCTCAGTAATCGGTCCCGGAAACGGCGTCGGCACCGACTCATCGTTCGGCCGAGTCTTCAGCGCGTCCTTAAAGGCCATCCGCGCCGCGGACCAATCGTTGGCCTTCGCCAAGGTCAAACCACGCTCGTAATTGTCCTTCCATGCTTGGGCGTGTCCAACCGTTGCCAGAATCAAAAAGCCAAGAACAGGAAGAATTCGCATGGTTAAAATCGATACGTCGCCGTAATGTAAGTGTCCTGCCCACCCGAGCGAGGCCGCGCGTAGCTGAAGTCTATCGTGTACCGACCGTCACCCGGCTGATATCCGATGCCATAAGTCAGGGTCTGGTAGCTATCGTAACCCGTTCCGCTCGAGCCAATCGTTTGGTATCCCAGCCGAAGAGGGACCCGAGTTCGCCCGAAGTCCAGGTTGTACTCAAGCCCTAGGCCAAATCCGCCCTGGCTTCCGCGCTCAAAGTCCGAACTGCCTTGCCCGCCGAAGAAGAACTGCGTGTTGGCTCCAACAACGAGGTAGTCATCTTTGCCCTTCCGGTATCCCTCGTACCGTAGGGCAGCACCGAGCATCAAGCGCCCCGGAATCGTGCTGAAATTGACTCCCGATCCACCGCCACCTACCCGAATCGGGCTACGAACGCTGGCGTTGAAGCTGGCAGTAGGATTATTCGGTGGCGAGTATTGAACACCCGCCGTTAAACCAACCCCGGATCTTCGCGATTTGACATTCGGGAAACTGATCACCGCCGGTCCGCCAGAAATCGGATCACCGTTACCGTCCACCAGCGACCCCGTCTGCCGGAAGGTCAAAGACTGGTTCGCAAACACGATTCCATAACCGACGGCAAGATTCCCCGCCGCATTGGTCCGGCCATAGCCGAACGAAAGGAAGTCGGTTCGAACTCGCTTGGTCTCCGTAAAGTCTCGAACTCGAATTCCCGGTGCAAAAGTCAAATCGCCCGCGGCGGTGGCGAGGTCGTCAACCAATCCGGTGATGCTGTAGCTAACGCCGAAGCTTCCCTTCTCACCCTTCCGAATCGCGCTTCCCGGAATGGCATAGCCAAAGTGCACAAAACTCGTGCTCCCATTTCGCCGGGTTGCCGTACGGTTTTGTTCGTTAAAAGTCCCACCCACCGCGGTTCGGGTTGAGGGAAGATTGCGCTGTCCAAGCTGCAAGGTCGGACGATTGACGTAGCCAAGCCCGGCCGGATTGTAGACGGTGGAGTAAGTATCGGCCGCCGCACCATTGAGCGCACCGCCAGCACCTTGCGATCGGGCACCCGAGTCAAACGCGTTCAAAAGGTCCGGCACTTGTGCCGAAGCCGATCCAAACAATATAAACGTTCCAAAGAACGCGATGAACTTCCTGTTCGTCAACAATCTCTCCTTGATTCCGGACGACGCGCGAACGTCGAACGGCGCGACTAACCGATGGTGACGGAAACTTCTTGTCTCGTCGCCCGGTTTCCTGCCTTGTCAATGCAGTCCACCACAACTTTAAACCTGCTGGGAAGCGGAACGCTACTACGAATTCGGCCCGTCCAGCGAAGCGTCGTGCTGCCTTGATTCGTGACCGATACTCGAGCTACCGACCCCAAGTAGGATCCGTCCATCCGTCGCAACACAACTTCAACTCCGGTCACATCGACCGAGCTCGTTGAAGCATCTGCGATATCAACAATAACGGGGATCGTCGTCTGCGGCGTAATTCGGTTTCCAGCCTGCGGATACACGATCGTCACGGTCGGCTGAACCCGGTCAAGCGTAATGTTCACCGACCGGCTCGTTTCGTTGCCTGCCTCGTCCGTAACTTTCAAACTGATCGACTGGTTCCCGTCTCTGGCGATACCGGCCGTGTTCCAATCGACCGAAACGTCGGTGGTGCTCCCGGTGTTGTTGGCAATGGGCTGGTCATTAACGAGAATTTCCCAACTCTTGAGGTTTGGCTCCAGCAATCGCGCGCGAATCTTGACCAGTCCGCGTTTGTGCTGTCCATTGGCCGGATAGAACTCAAGAACCTTCGGTGCCTTGACGTCCACCTTCACCGGAATGGTAGTTGGCTCATAGGTGTTGGCCGGCTCGGTCGCGGAAACCTTGATCGAGTAGTCACCTTCCGAGGTCGTCTCGCTAAAGTTCAATGCGAGACTGTTCGAAATCTCGCCGTCGCCATCCGGGGTGAACTTGCGTTCGATGGTGGTCGTTCCGGTCGGCCCGGTAATTTCAGCCTTCACCGTCACCTCCAGCTTTGCGCCGGTAATGATAAACCGCAAAGTGTTGGTTTGCCCAAGAAAGGCGTTCGCGGTCGGAGACTGCACCGTCAGCGTCCCAGCATTAGCCAAGGCGCTGAGCAGGCACAAAACGCCCGCAGCAAAAAACTTATTCCCGATTCCTTTCATGAAGTGCCTTCCTGGCTCGTTCTCAGGTTATCAGCGATCCTCGCCGACGGCAGCCAGAAATTCTGCTACCCCGTTGTTATCATTGGTCGAAACGACCAACTTTGCAATAGATTTTAGGGCAGGGGTCGCATTTTCCATTGAGCCGCCAAACCCTGCCCATTCCACCATTTCAAAATCGTTCATGTAATCGCCAATGGCGGCGGTCTCTTGCTGTTGAATTCCCAGCGACTCCGCGACCCGTTTTAGCGCCGCTCCCTTACTTACGCCAAGCGGCAGCACTTCCAGGTACTCGGGCTCCGATTCCGTAATTCGGCACAAGTCGTGGTTGAGGAGTCCAGTGAGCTGCGCGCGGTGCAATGGAATCCGATCCGCGTGGTCCATGAGAAGAACCTTCGACACGCTTACTTCTTCGAGTTCAGGCAAGTCGATGAACCTCGGATTAAGATGCGGGACACGCTGCAAGTACCGCTCCGTCCACTCCGATCGATCGAAGAACAAGACCTCAGTTGCCGTGTAGATGTTGATCTGAAGCCCGTGTTCAAGAGCGAACTCGGCACAGACTCTGGCTTCGGACAGTGGCAACTCAACGTGGTGGAGAATCTCACCGTTACCCATCACGATATCCGCGCCATTGCAGCAGATATGGGGGCCGTTCAGTTCGAGCTGAGCTGCATAGTGCCGAACGCTGACCGAAAGCCTCCCGCTGGCAATCATCACTCGGATCCCCTTCGCGCCTGCTTCTCGGACCGCTTGCGCGACCTCGAACGGAATCTCCTTACGATGATTCAGGAGAGTTCCGTCCAAGTCAATTGCGACGAGTTTGATGCTCATGCCACGGGAAAGGTACCCGGGCGGTTGTGTCAAGCCCGGGTGATGATTGTTTCTTTGTGGAACATCCGGACCGCTATCCAACCGGCCAAAAGCGCGAGCACTAAGTTCACCACAATGGCGACACCGGCTCCGGCAAAGTCCGGCTTGCTCAACAGGGCCAGTCGAAGATGGTTTGCCACATTCAGCACCGGCACGTAGTCAACCCACGCTGCTTTGCCGAACTCCGTCAGCCCGATGAACTGGCTGAACATTGCCGGCATGATGACCACAAAGCTTCCAAGGCTTAGGTAAGTTTGAGCTTCTCGAGCGTTCTTCGCGTAGCTCGAGATCAGGATCAGCAAGCTCGCCATCATGAGCACCAGTGGGATGAGGAGCGCGATGGCCAGTACCACCGTGCTGCCATTGATTCCGAGCCCCTTGTTCAGCATCATCTCGCTTCCGGGTGGTCGGACGCCAACGAATAGCCCGAGCCCGACCAGACTGGAGAGTGAGGACAAGAAGCAAATCACTCCGAGGGCAAAGATTTTGCCCAGCACGATTTGGGTCCGCGAGACCGGCGAGATCAGCAAAGTCTCCAAGGTTGACCGCTCCTTCTCGCCCGCAACAAGGTCGCTCGCGCTGCTCATTCCGCCATAGAAGGCCCAGATCACGATCAGGTACGGCAAGAATCCGACGAGGAATTCACCGGCACCCTTGTCTTTGGTAACGCCGATATTGACGGCCTCCGGAACGATTTCCGATACCATCTCCGGCGTGACATTTTGCCCCTTCAGGTAGCCCGCGAGCTTCTTCTCATTCACCGCTCGGAAGACGCCGAGGATGCGCTCTTTGCCAATTTGGCCCAGCTGCTCGGACTCATCAAACAGAACGCGAACCTTAAGAACCTTGCCCGAACCAGGGGCATCAAAGATCACGAGCGTCCGGGCTTTTCCGTCCGTGATCAATTTGCGTCCCTCAGGCTCGGACTTCACAAACTGAACCTGATACTTTTCGGCTTCGAACCGCTTCACCCAAGCGGATGGAGTGCTTTCCAAAAGGTGCACTTTGACGCTCTGCGGCTTGGCCAAATTGCCAATGACCGTGCTCAAGAGGAACAGCAGTCCGAAGATCAGAATGATGGGACCAAGGAAGGCAGTCGAGCGCACTCGCTTGTCGCGAAACATTTCGCGCAGTTCCTTTAGAAAGACCTCACGCATGAGTCAACTCCTTCTTGTATCCAACTAGGTCAAGGAACGCCTCTTCCAGGCGCCGGCCAGCGCGGATGTCCTCGGTTCGACCGTCGGCCACGAGTTTGCCGTCGTGAATCACGGCGATGTGGTCGCAGAGCCGCTCCACTTCGCTCATGATGTGGGTGCTAAAGATCACCGTTTTTCCCGCCGCCTTGCAGGACTCAATAAATTCCATGACGGTTTGAGCAGAAACGATGTCTAGCCCGGCAGTTGGCTCATCAAAGAACAGAACGGGAGGATCATGAAGAATCGTGCGAGCAATGCTGACTCGCTGCTTTTGGCCAGTCGAGTACGAGTCGCAATTCCGGTTCCAAAACTCCCCGAGCTTGAGCAGGGACTCGACAATTTCGATCCTTTCTTTGATCTTATCGCTCGACATCCCGTAGAGCCGACCGAAATACTGCAGGACTTCTTTCCCGCTCAGTCGACCGTAGAGGGCTGTGCTCGTGGACAGAAATCCGATGCTCTCGCGCACCTTGGTGGGTTCTTTTTCAACGTCGAAGCCTTGTACGGTAGCGCTCCCCGCCGTCGGAGTGAGGACGGTAGAAAGCATTCGAAGGGTTGTCGTCTTCCCTGCCCCGTTCACCCCGAGCAGTCCAAAAATTTCGCCCGGCCGTGCGGTGAAGGAAACGTTGCTCACCGCGAGCTTGCCGCCGCTGAACTCTTTGGTGAGTTCCTTTGCAATGACCATGTGCCGCTAGTCTAGCGGAAGCAGGGGGCAACATGGGGCCTAAGCCCCTATTGGAGTGCTGCAGAAATAGTTGGAACTGGCCCGAACGCGCCTGACTTAGACGTCACATGGCCCTGAACAAAAAGACCATCGCCCTAGCAGCGATCCCCGTCGTAGCCGTCGGTTGGTTCCTCTTCCGCCCTGAACTACTCTTTATTAACTCTACGGTCAATGAGACGCTTCCTGTTTCAAATTCCAACGAAACAAAGCAAACTTTGAAGACAGGAGAGTTCACGTCCTACGGTCACGAAACTAAGGGTAAGGCCGAAGTTGTTCGGGTTGGTGAAAAGACCTACTTAAGACTTAGCGAATTCCACACTTCCAACGGTCCAGACGTACACGTCTACCTCGTAAAGGGCAATGACGGAAGCCAGGCAGGCGTTGATAAGAACGGGTTCTTGGATCTCGGGACCATCAAGGGTAACCAAGGCGATCAGAACTACGAGCTTCCGTCCGGGACAGACCTCAAACAGTACGGTGCCGTCGCCATCTGGTGCAAACGATTCTCCGTCAACTTCGGCGGATCGAACCTGAAAGAAGTCGAAAAGACCTCTTTCCGCTCAGATGCCGGCTTCACATTAGCCTCCTATGACCGAATCGTCGTCACGGATGGCAAGCTTTCAAATGGCGGCAAAGCAGCCCTGGTCGAAGACGGCGGAAAGCGAGCAACCGAATTCACGGGCCTCAAGCTTGACACCGCAGGAACCGCATTTATTGTGGAACTGGAAAACGCTCCGACGTATTCACAGTTCTTGAAAAGCAAAAAGGTGAAGCTCGGAGAAATCAAGTCCGGAAGCAAGAACGCAAAGTTCCCCACTTCTAAAGACTTAGACATCTGGCTCTACCGAACCATCGTCATCACGGATAAAGCTGGCAAGAAGATCCTCGGTACCGCCGAACTTCGATCTGCCCAAGAGCGCAACCGTAAAGAAGAGTCTTTCCTCTTCGCCTAATCGATTTAACCACTCAAACCCTGTTCCAAAAACTGTTCCAAGGAAAAAACCATGAACCTCAACAACCTCTCCAAATTCGTCATCGCATCCGTCGCTTTCTCCGCTTTCGCGGTCGCTTCGGCAACTCCCGTAACCGTCCTCGCCAAGACCCAGGACATGATGAACGACTCGATGATGATGAACTCAAGCAAGTTCAAGGGCATCGAGGTCAACAAGGGCTCGGTTTCCGCAAAGGTCACCGACAAGGGAATCGTCCTCATGCTCAGCAAGGACTTCACCCTGCCAAAGACCCCAGCGCCACACTGGCAGATCGTTGACTCCAAGGGCAACACCTACCTTCTCAAGCAGCTCAAGATTGCCGGAAACAAGATGAACCGAATGGTCACCGTGCCTAGCTACATCGCCGACGTGAAGTCAGTGCAAATCTGGTGCTCGTTCGCTGAAGTCAACCTCGGAGAGGCCACGTTCTCGAAGGCGGTCAGCCGATAATTCGGTAGCCTGAAAGGACGGAGGCCAGCTGGCCTCCGTCCTTTCGCTTTGGAGATGCCAATGAATCCGCAAGCAACCTTCGAATCCTTGCTGAAGCCACACCAAGACGTGGCTTATCGGTACGCCTTTCGGCTCACCGGGAATGCAGACGCCGCCATGGATTTGCTCCAAGACGCCGTTCTCCTTGCTTACAAAGCAATCGAGTCGTTCCAGCCGGATTCAAACTTCCGTGCGTGGTTCCTGCGAATCTTGACGAATCGCTTTTATCGAGTTTCTCAACAGAACAAGCGACACCAGACGGAGTCGCTAGACGATGCCCCTGATCTGTATTTGTACGATCAGGCAGCTAGACTCGGGCACACGATGGAAGGAGACAATCCGGCCGCCGCGATTCTCGAGAAAATGGATCAGGAAACCGTACGCGATGCGATTGACCGACTGTCTGATGACTATCGCACCGTCGCAATCATGCATTATCTAACTGCGATGCCTTATGAGGACATCGCCGTAGCACTTGACATTCCCATCGGAACCGTCCGGTCGAGACTTCATCGCGCAAGAAAGCAACTTCAAGTTTCACTTTGGCAACTAGCCGTAGACCGAGGACTTATCTCGGAGGAAATCAACTCATGAATCAACCATTCACTTGTGGCGAGGTCTTTGAAAGACTTCAGGACTATCTAGACCGCGAGCTCTCCGCAGAAGAGATCGCCGCGGTCGACGCTCACCTTGAGAACTGTACAATGTGCTCAGGCGAGTACCGGTTCGAGGCCAACGTGTTGCGATACGTCGCACAAAACTTGGCCGAAGTTCCAGTTCCTGCGGACTTAAACGATCGCCTTTCGTCAATGCTCAAGGCCGCCTGAGGATCACTCAGCCGGCGGCACGTACTTCAGGCTTACGCCGTTAATGCAATAGCGTAAGCCCGTTGGCGTGTGAGGTGCATCCTGAAACACATGGCCGAGGTGACCGCCACATGCCGCGCAAACCACCTCAACTCGGTGCATTCCGTGGGTGAAGTCTTCGATCTCCTTCACCGTTCCCGCTTCTGCTGCCTCATAAAACGCGGGCCAACCGCAGGCACTAAAGAACTTCGCGGTGTCTTTGAATAACGGAGTTTCGCAAGCCGCGCAAAGATATGTCCCCTTGGGCGATTCCTTCCAGAGCTCGTGGGTGAACGGTCGCTCGGTGCCCTTCTCGCGCAACACTCGGTACTGCACCGGATCTAGCTGCTCCCGCCACTCTTCTTCTGTTTTCTGAATTCGGTACTCGCTCACAACCGTAGTTTACGCCGCGGCTCTCGGCTTTGATCCGGCAAAGCGGGCATACGAAGTCAAAAACACGCCCGAGATCACGACCGCAATCCCGATCCACTGCACCACGTTTAGGGTCTGTCCGAGTACCAGCCAAGCCACAAAAGCTGCAAAGATCGGCACGAAGAACTGGTAGCGCGTTGCCATTGCTGGACCGACCTGTTTCACCCCGAGATAGAAGCAGACAAAGGCAATCGTGCCGGAACCGACCGTGATCTGAATTAGGTTGATCCACGTTTGCGGGGTGAGGCTGCTCCAGGCCACGGCCATTGAATCTCTCAGTCCGAACGGTAGAAGCACCAATAGAGCCCCGGGCATCGAAGCGGTGAAGAGCGGCAGCGCCTCATATTTCGCTAGGAGTGGCCGCATCTGCATTGTGCTGAGGGCCCAAACAACGGCACCGGTGAAGACCAGCGCGTTCCCCAAAAGCGATCCGTTGCCCGTTGCCTTGACACCGCCGAGGATAACTGCCGTAACCCCACCAAAGGCCACGACGGTGCCCGCCATCGCGAGCGGCTTGGGTTCTTCGATCTTCGCGATCAGCGAAAAAATGTACGTGAGCAGTGGGGTTGTGGAGAGAAGGATCGCCCCCTCCGGCGCCGTGGTTCTTCGCATTCCCTCTAAAAAGAAGATCATGTAGACCCCCATCGATACGAGTCCAGCAGCCCACACCTTGGCCCGATCAGACGTATCAACCTTTACCGGTCGTTTGAGCACCGCACAAACAAGGTGCAAAAGCGCCCACATCGCCAAATAGCGAACCAGCGCGAGGGCTGCGGGCGTCACTTGTTGGTACACCAACTTTACGGAAACGAAGTTGTAACCCCAAAAAAGCACCGTGACCACGAGCGGCCAACTCCAAACAGAGGGCCGAGATTCGCTTTCACGAGGCGGGGACACTTGAGCAAGTATGCCGGTTGTTGTATTGTGAGTGCGCAGAAAGGATTCAAACGGAAATGATTTCGGATCAAGCCATTGGTAATTTCGGAGCCGGGAAAAAGTTTCGGCTCATTCTCCGCGAATCAGGGATGGTTCGGGAACTCGGCGGCGAGGACATGTCCATCGCGGTGCAAATCGTCGACAGCATCTTCATGAACGCGCTTGATACCGGCACGTCGGATATCCACTTGCAGCCGGAACGAGAGCAGCTCAAGATTCGCTTCCGACAGGACGGCGTGCTCCACGAAACCGGACAGCTCCCGCCCGAGCAAGCGCAAAACGCCCTCGCCCGATTGAAGCTCGCCGCGGGGATGCGAATCGACGAGAACCGCGAACCGCAAGACGGACGAATTGACATGGAGTACGGCGGACGACGGCTCTCGGCTCGTGCTTCTTGTATCCCCTGTCTCAACGGCGAGAAGTTCGTTATGCGACTTCTCGACCCGAACGCGATGAAGGTGGACCTTGCCAAGCTTGGAATGCCGGAAGACGTGCTCCGCAAGTGGAGCCGTGTGATCAAGGTGCCCTACGGCCTCATTCTCGTAACGGGTCCAACTGGTTCCGGAAAAACCTCGACGCTTTACGCGTCGCTCCAACAGCTCGATGCCCGCAACCGGAACATTGTCACCGTCGAAGACCCGATTGAATACGAATTCGACCACAACATCGCGCAGGTTCAAGTCTCTGAAAAGCTGACCTTCCCTAAGGTCATGCGAACCTTCCTTCGTCAAGACCCCGACGTCATGATGGTAGGTGAAATGCGAGACGCCGAAAGCCTTGCGATCGGCATCCAAGCGGGCCTCACCGGTCACTTGGTCCTCAGCACCCTTCACACTAACAACGCGATCGAAACGGTTGGCCGAATGGTGGACATGAACGCGGAGCCGTACCTGGTTGCCGGCGTTGCCGTTGCCATCCTTGCGCAGCGACTCGTGCGTCTGAACTGCGGCAAATGCCGACAGCGCTACACGCCGAGTGCCGATGAAATCGAGACTCTCAAGCTCACCGCGCAAGAACTTGAAGACGGCAAGTTCGCGAAAGGCGTCGGCTGTGCCGATTGCCGCGGAACCGGCTACCGAGGTCGACTCGGTGTCTTTGAGCTGCTACTCGGAACGCCAGAAGTCCGCGCTGGCATCGCCCGCAACGCGACTTTCCCAGAAATGGCCGAAATCGCCGCTCGCCAAGACTTCCGCAGCATGATGCAAGACGGAAAGTTCAAGGTCATGCAAGGCTGGACGACACCGGAAGAAGTCATCAAAGCCGTCTACACCCAAGCCATCGACTAAAGCCAATGTCCCGTTGCTCTCGCGTATTTCTGCAGAGGGCACCGGGTCACTCCTGAGCAAACTTAACGGGAAAAGTGATCCTCCGCGGGTCGACGTCAAAGGTCGTCCCGGGGTAGCTCGTGTACTCACGCGTTACTCGCAGCCAAGCAGAAACCAGTCCAGGGTTGCTAGCGCCAAAACACGTCGCACTGAAAACAAAGTCAAGCGGTGCCGTTCGAAGGGTCTCGAGCTTGTTTAAGACCGCCGCATCCAACAAAGCGACGCCAGACTTCGCAACGTCGGTGTGTCGAAATCCCGTCCCAGCCTGCAAAAGTGCACCCCGACCATCAGAAGATCCGTGCCCGTAGATCATAACGGCGTCGGCGCTGGCCATTGCGGCAAGGACCATTTCTACGGACGGCTCGATCAACTCTCGAAGGATATAACAACGACCGTGCCGGAGGCGTTGTTCGAATCGAAACCATTGCCAATAGGCCGAGATTAGGCCGAAACTTCCGGTGCAGTCTCCGCGGATGAGCAGGAGCGTTCGCTTCACTTCTTCTTGCTCAGGCTCGCGGAATCGCGCACCACGAGTTCGATTTCGGTGCCCATGTAAGCCTTTATGTTCCGCCCGCGAAGCATCCGATCCATGCGCCTACCGACCCCGTTTGCCACCTGAGCAAGTTCCTGAACCGCCGCGATGGCCAACTCCGCTTGCCCGGTCGCCAAACTTGCGACGCCACCGGTTCCCTTCAGCTGCTTCAGCAATTGGTTCACTTCGCCAAGTTCCTTCTGCTTCAAGATGCGCTCGGTCGATTGGAGCTTCAGGTTGCCCGCGAGCCCTTCCAGCAGCGGGCTCAGATCTTCTTCTCGCAAATCTGGATCGGATTCCAGCAGCTTGGTTCGGAGCTTTGTCAGCGCCTCTTCTACGGCAGGATTCTCGGCGGCTGCCTCCGGTTGCTGATCTGGTGTCGTGTTATCTCGGTTGAACTCAAACTCGTCCGAATCTGGGCTGCCACCAATGGGTACGGTTTTCCCGTCGGCCAGGATCGCTTCTTTGAACTTCAGATTTAGCCGCGCCGGCCGCTGCATTAGGCCATCCAGCGAGCCTTCCCGGCGACTCCAACTGACTTCACCAATAACTACGGACCCCTTCGGGATCGCGACCGTGCCATCAGATTGAACGTCCTGATTCACCATGAACGAGACTTTGGTGCCCGTCGGCGTTCCGCCCGATTCCAGCTCTTGCATCAGGGTCAGGGGAATCTGTGTCCCGGCCGCCAGGTTTATCGGTGCGCTCTTGCCGCCAATTTCGGATGAAACCGACTTACCCACGTTTGGCCGGACCAGGAATGCGTAGCCCACCCCCGCAACGACCAAGCCGACAATCGCAAGCGGAAACCATTGCTTATTACTATTCATCCCGAACCGCATAATAAACGCATGGATGGTGTCGGCGATACGCTTTCGGGACAAGCGGGCCTATTGACCGAACTTTTGGCGGAGGTCGCGAATCCGATTCTCAGAGAGCTCGGCATCTCTCGGGCGACGTTTGACCTCATCTCTGCCGTGGCGGGCGCAGGCGACGCCTCCCAGGCAGAGCTTGCCCGTCGGCTCGGCGTCGCCCCTGCCACCATGAGCGAAGCCATTCAAAAGACTATCCAAGCGGGCCTGATCGAGCGCAGCCCAGACCCCTCCGACGCCCGCCTCAAGCGCATCAGCCTCACCGCCAAAGGCCGAGCCGTCATCCGAACGACATTCCAGAGCATCAAGGCTGCGGAACGGGAAGCCCTAGACCGCATTCCCGCCGAAGACTGGGAGAACGCTTTGCGAACGCTTCGAACCCTAAATCGATCCCTTGCGGAAATCATCGCTAAAAAATCTCAAAACTCTTAGCGTTAGGTGCTTACAAGCCGGGTCAGCCGTCATACACTGAAAGCGTGTCGTAGGGAGGCGATCAGTGATACGAATCATCGGGGTTCAGCGAAATCAAACACCCAATTCTGAATTCATTCTTCTTCAGAATCAGGGGTCGATGCGGATCAACATCCGGGGCCATGCCATCGTTTCTGACCTATCCATCGATTCGATCGCGGGCCTAGCGAACGGTCACGTGTTCCACGACGACATCGGTGTCCCGCCCGGCATGTACGTTCTGCTTCGCACTGGTTTTGGGGAGCCCCGATGGGGCCGCACCAAGGAAGGTGCTCTGGTCTATCACGCTTTCATGAACCGCGACCAATCGGTGTGGGGTGAGGGCTGCGGCCCGATCCACGTGCTTTCCATTCAGCACTCGTACGTCGAGCGACCGACGCCTATTTCGATTCGTTAGCCCAGCTGATCCCGGCTTCTAGCCCACGATCCAGCACGATCTTGATGCTCATTACGGCATGGTCAATTGCGCTGTTAATGATGTCTCGCTCATCTGGCGGAAACGTTCCGAGCACGTGATCGATGGTTTGCGTCTTACCGACATTACCGATCCCGATCTTGAGGCGCGGATAATCCTCCGTTCCCAGGTGCTGAATCAAGCTCTTGTGCCCGTTGTGCCCGCCGGCGCTTCCCTTCGGACGCAACCGGTTCTTTCCGACCGGCAGATCTAGGTCGTCGGCGATGACAAGAATCTTGTCGGGTTTGATGTCGAATTGCTTCGCCAAAGGTGCAACGGCTTGCCCGCTGAGGTTCATGAAGGTCAGCGGTTTAACCAAAACGACCGTCGTGTCCTCGACAACGCCAATTCCGAATCGCGCCTTATGCTTGCTTTGGTCCAGCTTGATTCGGTGTTGGTCTGCGAGGTGGTCGATCACCTCGAAGCCAACGTTGTGCCGCGTGCCGCGATACTCGGGTCCGGGGTTCCCGAGACCGACGATTAGCCAAGTCGGCGGACCAACCGGTACGACTTTACGGCGAAACACGAGACGCCACCACTTTTTCGCCCGGTGCCGTTTCTGGCTCCGTCGCGACCAGCTTGCCCTGACTCAGGAGCACGAGCAAAACGATTCCAAGCACGATTCGATAGCCAACGAAAATTCCGATTCCCTGCTTCTGGATCACCTTTAGCAACAGAGCGATACTGGCGTATCCGACCACGAACGAAACCACCGTGGCCACCAACGCCGGCATCAAGAGCGGGCCAAAGATTTCCTTTCGCTCCGAATAGAGCTCATAAACTCCCGCCGCCGTGATGCTCGGAATGCTCAGCAAGAACGAGAAGCGCGCGGCAGTGGTTCGGTCCAGACCCTGGAACAACGCGCCGGAGATCGTACTGCCGCTGCGCGACATTCCGGGCAGCAGCGCGAGCGCCTGCCAGCAACCCACGATGATCCCATCTTTGACCTCGAGATCCTCCTTTCCACGGTTCTGCTTGCCAACTTTCTCTGCGATCAGCATGACCACGCCCATGAAAATCAGAGTCCCGGCGATAACGTAGAGCGAGCGCACCTGGTTGCTCTTGATCAGGTCCTTGAGCGCAAAGCCGATGATCAAAATGGGCAAGGTGCCATAAAATGCCCCCCACGCCAGCTTCGCCTCTGGAGTGTCCCGACCTTCGCCGCGCAGGCTCTTAAAGAATGCAGAGAGTGCTTGGGCAATGTCGCTTCTAAAAAAGATCAGGACCGCCAAAACCGTGCCGAGCTGAATGACCGCGGTAAATCCGGCCCCCGGATCAGGCTTGCCCAACAGCGCGGGCAAAATGCGCAAGTGCGCCGTGCTGGAAATTGGAAGCCATTCCGTCAGTCCTTGAACAATCCCGTACAAAATCGCTTCGATTAAATCCACATCGTCTCCGGCGGCGACTCAATTCCGAGTCGCCGCAAGATGATGTACCGAATTCGCTCGCTGGCGCGACCGTCCCCGTAAGGGCTTACCGCGTTTGCCATCGATTTGTAAGCCGATTCATCCTTTAGGAGAAGTTTGCCGGCAGCATAAATCACCGATTCTTCGGTTCCGACGAGCTTCGCCGTTCCGGCGGTGACGCCCTCTGGTCGCTCTGTCGTGTCTCGGAGGACCAGGACCGGGATGCCAAACGCCGGGGCTTCTTCCTGAACTCCGCCGCTGTCCGATAGGATCAGGAAGCTGCGCTGCATCAGCTTCACAAACGGCGCGTAGTCCGGCGGCTCGATGCAGCGAATCCTCGGGTGGTCGCCGAGTATCGGCAGCAAGGTCTCGCGAACAACCGGGTTCGGATGCATTGCAACGACGAGCAGGACATCCTCAAACTCGTTGACCAACCGCAACGCCGCTCGGGCGATCTGAGCCTGCGGCTCACCCCAGTTCTCCCTTCTATGCGTGGTCAACAAAACGACTCGGCCTTTATGCTCTGGGAACCAGTCCGCCTGGGTCTGTGCGGCGGTTTGCTGGACGGCATCGATGCCGGTGTTTCCACAAACAAAAATGGTCGACGGGTCCTTCCCCTCTCGCCGAAGATTGTCGGCCGACCAATCCGTCGGCGGAAAGTGAAGGTCGGCAATCAGTCCGGCAGCGCGGCGGTTGAACTCTTCCGGAAACGGATTCTGGACCGTTTCCGTGCGGAGCCCAGCCTCGACGTGTGCAAATGGAATTCGGCGGTAGAACGCGTTCAGAGCGGCAACAAACGTAGTTGTTGTGTCCCCTTGCGCCACCATCATTGCCGGCTCCAACTCCGCCATCAGAGAATCTAGACCAGCAAGCGCGCGGCAAGTCACTTGAGACAGCGTCTGGCCGTGCTGCATGATGTCCAGGTCGTAATCTGGCGACACTCCGAACGCGGCTAGGGCACTGTGCAAGATCTCCCGATGCTGGCCCGTGGAGACCAGGATCGTTTCAATCGCGTCGCTCTTTCGAAGCGCCAAAACGACCGGCGCGACCTTGATCGCCTCCGGGCGCGTACCGACGACGAGAACGACCTTTGGCTTAGGCATAAAACTTCACAATAATCAGCAGCGCGGCGCACAGGAGCGCAGTCACGGTGTACAGAACCCAAACTGTTTGCCGCTGAGAAAGTCCGTGCCCAAGCAAGGTGTGGTGGACGTGCCGCTTGTCTGCGGTAGTGATTGGAACGCCGCTTTTCCAGCGTCGGAAGATGACGAAGAACGCATCAAAAATAGGCACACCGAACGCAAGAACCGGGATGAGGATCGAAACCGCCGCCGCCGTTTTCAGTGCGCCGACGATGCTGAGACAGGCCAACGTAAACCCAAGAATGTAGGCCCCGCCGGTACCCATGATGATCTTCGCTGGGTTGTAGTTGTGCCGGAGGAACCCGAGCGATGCGCCGGCGATACTGGCGGCGATGATCGCGACCCGCGGCTGTTCGCCATAAGCGGCGACAACCGTCAACGTCGCGGCGGTGATCGTGGCGATTCCCGATGCCAGCCCGTCCACGCCATCGATGGTGTCCATCGTCTTGGTGACGATAAAAATGTAAATGGCCGTGATCGGGAACGCCGCCCAGCCGAGAATCAGATAGCTTGGAGGCGAGGATAGCGGAATCACCAGCGAGCCGATCTGCACTCGGCCGATGCTGCCAGTGAACAACTGAACCACTAAGCCTGCGCCGAGAAGCGCGATGAGCTGCTTGCGAGCCGAAAATTGCTTGAGGTCATCCATCGCCCCAAACGCGACGAGACCGCCTCCCACAACCAAAATCCCGATCAGGTAGCGCGGAAAAGGCTCGGTGGTCGGGAACGCGAACGGAAGTACGACAAGCAAAGAGGCGAGGATGCCGAGGTAAATCGCAATTCCGCCCCATCGAGCGAGTGGCTCTTTGTGAATGCGCCGGTCATCCTGTTTCGGATCGTCGACCGCGCCATATTTGAAAGCCAGCATTCGCATCCAAGGGGTCGCAAACCAGCTCACCAACAGCGCGACAAAGCCGGTGAGCAACGGCGCACGAAAGCCTTGCAGAATGCCGCTCTTAGCCTGCGCCATCAGATCGGCGAACTCAAACATTCAAATCCACCGGCTCCAGCTCTCCATCCCGAAAACGCAAGACTTCCATTTTCGACTCTCGGAAAAGCTCCTTGCTAAAGTCGTCTGGATAGTCGCCTTCATAAATCACTCGATTGATGCCGCCGTTGATGACCATCTTCGCGCAAGCGTTGCAGGGCTGGCAGGTCACGTACATTGTCGCACCGTCGCATGAAATTCCAAACTTTGCCGCTTGTAGCAGGGCGTTTTGTTCGGCATGCAGCGAGCGAATACAGTGCCCCGCGCGTAGGCAACCTTTCGGCCAGTCGTTGATTCCGCCATTTTCCGGGCAGTGAGTCAAGCCCGATGGGGCGCCGTTATAGCCAGTCGCCAAAATGTGTCGATCTTTGACAATCAGTGCGCCTACCGACCGCCGTGGACACGTGGCCCGCGTAGCCACGAGGTGGGCGATCTGCATGAAATAGGCGTCCCAACTCGGGCGCTCCAGCATTGCGGTCATTATGAATCAGAGGAAGAGACGGACTTCAGGACCGGTAAGACGTACGGTCCTTTCGGAATCACGCAGATTCGGCTCTCTGGCCCAAAGTCTCGCATACATTCCTCCACCGCCGCTTCCACCGTCGGAGCTGGCCGAACGTGAAGTTGGGCGAGTTCCTCTTGCGAAATCCCCGAAGCGACCACGTACACCCGGTGATGTCGGACCGCTTTCGCGAGCTCCTCAATTTGCCATTGATCCGCGACGCGTTCCCATTCCCCGCTGATCGCGCGTTCAAGCCAAGTCCGGATATCGCCCACTCGGAACAGGGCATCTCGAAAGTGGTGGTTTCCGATGCCTTCGGAGCACTCTGACGCGACGATGATCGCTCCTCCCGGTCGTACGATCGGCAACGGGCCGACCATTCCTTTCACCGTTTGGTAGTAGGTCAAATCTAGCGGGTGCCCGCCGCAGGTGGTGACGCAGATATCAATCGGTCCCTCAATCTCCGCCTGAGTGAGCCCTTGAACGTACCGAACGCCCGTCTCCCAGGCTTGCTCCATATCTCCGGCGAACACTTTCGCGATCTTCTTTTCATTGTCGAGGGCAACATCGACAATGAAGTCCGGGCGACATTGGTTCGCGATCCAAGTGGCTTCAACGTGCACCGGGTTGTCCTCAATCACTCCGTTTGTTGCCAGTGGATCCTCTAAAAACTGCGGCGAGTGCCATGCCTGAATGGTCTCCAGTGCCGCCACGCCAGGCATGACCATCTTTCGTCCACCCGCGAACCCCGCCATAAAGTGCGGCTCGATCATCCCGGCGGTGATCTTCAAATCGGCGTGAACATAGTGCCGGTTGAGCCAAATCGGGACGCCATTGGGTGAAACGCCGAGGTGCACCATGTCGTCGGTGTCCGTGCAAAAGTGATTGATGACTTCGCACTCGGCCATCACACGGTACCCGAGCATGTTCCGAAGCTCCTGGTCGTCGTTCGGGCGATGTGTACCCGTAGCGATCAGCACCTTAACCTTGTTCGAAGCTAATCCAGCAAGTTCAAGGGCATCGAGAACCTCGCTCAGCACGATCGGATTCGGTACAGGGCGAGTGACGTCGCACACCACGATGCAGGCATCGGTCTTTCCCTGGGCAAGCTCCGTCAGCGGGCGGGCTCCAATCGGGGTCTGAATTGCCGTCCGTACTGCTTCTGCCGCATCCGCGGCTCTCACTGCTTCTTGCAGTCGAAGAACGCCGACGACGTTCTTGTCGGGTAGTTCCACCTCCAAGCCATTTTTGCCGTACTCCAGCCGAACCTTCATCGTTGCCATCTTACGCGACACAATGATTAGAGATGGTAGTAGTTGTCGGCGCGGGGTTCGCCGGAGTCGAGGCGGCTTGGGCGCTCGCATCGCGAGGAGTGTCGGTTCGTTTGTTCGAAATGCGCCCGGTGGTGCAAACGCCCGCCCACACTACGGACTTTTTTGCCGAACTCGTTTGTTCGAACTCCCTGAAATCGAACTCAGATACTTCCCCGGCAGGACAACTGAAGAATGAAATGCGAGCGCTTGGCTCGGTCGTGCTGGATATCGCTGCGCAGCATCGAGTCCCAGGCGGCGAAGCCCTCTGCGTGGACCGTGAGGCGTTTGGCCAAGCGATCACCCAGGCCCTCTCAACCCATCCGCTCATCACCATTGAGCGCTCCGAGTTCACCCCTGACGCTTGTACGGCGTTTCTGAATGCTGGCCAGAAGGTCATTCTGGCAACCGGGCCCCTAACGAGTCCGGACCTAGCCGCTTGGCTCGCCCAGATCACCGGACGAGCAAATCTGTATTTCTACGATGCAGTCAGTCCCACGGTGGACGCGGCATCTTTAAATCGTGACGTGGTCTTTGCACAAAGCCGATACGACAAAGGCGAGGGTGACGACTACCTCAACTGTCCTTTCGACAAGGACGAGTACTTCGCCTTCGTCGAGGCCCTCGTCGCGGCCGAGCGAGTGCCGATCCGCGCCTTTGAAGCAGGCGGAAAGCGTGACGCAACTCAGGATGAGCTCGAAGGTCCATTCCTTGAAAAGATCAAGTACTTCAGCGGTTGCACCCCCATCGAGGCAATCGCCGAGAAGGGACCGCGCTCGCTCGCATTTGGCAATTTCAAACCCATGGGTCTCACCGATCCTCGCTCGGGTCGCCGCCCATACGCTGCTCTCCAGCTTCGACCCGAGAACAAGGAAAAGACGCTGTACTCCCTCGTCGCTTGCCAAAACCGGCTGAAGTGGGGCGAGCAGAAGCGAGTATTCCAAATGGTCCCCGGAATGGAAAAGGCGGAGTTTGTGCGTTACGGCGTCATCCATCGAAACACCTATGTCGAGGCGCCGAAAGTGCTTGACCCGATCCTCCAAATGACCGATGTTCCGAACCTTTTCATCACCGGTCAGCTCACGGGCGTGGAAGGGTACGTCGAAAGCGCGGCAATGGGCATCCTCACCGGCTTGCACGTTGCCCGCCTGTTGAACGGTCAGAGCATCGAACAGCCACCCAGATCAACCGCCTACGGTTCTCTGATGGCGCATTTGGCCGACGATACGCCGCGAGAGTTTGCGCCAATGAACATTAACTGGGGCTTGTTCCCGGAGATCGAGTTGAAGGACAAAAGCTTGCGCCGCGAGCAGAAGCTTCAGGCCGCAAAGGCCGGGCTGGATGACTGGCTGACGCGCCTCGCCGCCGGAGCCTAGCGGCACTTTTGAACTCGAAACTCAGTTAGTCATAATGAAGAGCCAATTTTGAAGAAGCGTCCATCAAAAACCGTCAACCGGAAATCGGGCAACGAAAAGCCAGCTTGGAAAAAGGCCCTCGGCGTTTTTGGTTACGTTCTCTTCCTGGCGGTTGTCCTAAGCGTCGGAACGATTGCCGGCTGGGCCATGAAGAGCCGCATGTTTCGCGCGCTTGCCGCGCAAGCGTTTCAGCCTAAACCAGCAAAGGAAGTCTTTAACGACCAAGACGGTATCACCATGCTGGTACTTGGCACCGATGAAGATCGAAAATGGGGCGGAGTCGAACGGTTTACCGACGATGGCTTTGTGAGCAAACCAGGAACGGTTATAAAAGGTTCTGCTCGCGCGGACATGATTTTAGTCGCCCGCCTGAACTTCCGGGATAACACGATCACTGGAATCAGCATTCCCCGGGATGTGTACACCCAAGTACCTGGCTACCGAGCAAGAAAAATCAACGCCTACTACCGCGTTAACGGTGCCGAGGACGGACCGAAGCACATGCGAAACGCGGTTGAGCACGTTTTGAAAGGGGTAAAGATCGACAAAACAATCGTGCTCAACTATCAAGCTTTTCAAGAGATGGTGGACATTGTTGGCGGGGTCCCAATCACCGTTGACAAGAAGATGGATTACGACGACAACGCTGGGAATGTCCACATCCACTTAGCACCCGGCCGGCATGTGTTGAACGGTTATGACAGCCTCATGTACGTGCGCTTCCGCAAAGGCAACTCCGGCGGCGGGGACAGTGACTTTGAACGGCAGAATCGTCAGAAGCAGTTTTTGGTCTCGTTCAAGAACTCAATCATGCGCGATCCGTTGCGCCTCCCTCAGGTCATGGACAAGGCGGTAGAGGTGCTCGGAAATTCTCTCTCAGAGGATCAGATCGCCAGCGTTGCCTACTTCGCCCGGGGAGTAAAGCCGGAAACGATCAAAATGGGTCAGGTGCCGGTTAGACCCGGTCGCGGCACAAATTTATTGGTTAACGAACGGGAACTTTCTGCGAAGCTCGTAGAGTTCAACTTACTACCTCCACCAAAGGTGAGCCGACAATGAGCGAGAATTCCGCATTTGATCCCCAAGCGACAGAAGATGATGCTGCCGCCCGTAGTCAGTACATGTCCGTTAAGGACTGGCGCATTATCCTCATTGGCCTCGCCGTATTAGCAGTTGCACTCTATCCCATCTATCAAATCGGAAAAGAGAAAAGCGAAAAGGCACAATGCGTCGGAAACTTCAAGGCAATGTTCACGGCCCTCGGCTTATACGCTAAGGACCACGATGACGGCCTTCCGCCAGCCTTTCGCGCCAACGGCGACGGAACGCCTAGCCTCGGTGAGAGTGGCCTGATCTATAGTTGGCATTCCGACTTGGCACCCTACATGAACACGCGTGCCAGCTTTGTCTGCCCATCCGCGCATCCTGATGAAATCATCACGGTTGAAGATCCACTCGATTCGAAAAAGACGATCAAAGCCTCATACGGCATGTATCTTCCCTACTCTGCGGAGAAGATCTTCAACATCGAATCGCCAGACACAACGATTATCATCGCCGAGACCTCTTCTGCCGGAGCCAGCGATTCGTATGACCCACTGCCATTCAAATCTGAATCCGGTGAAGCCATTCCCGATGGTGTCGTCATTGGATTCGACAACGATAACTTCTTCCCGAACAAGAAGACAAAGGCGGTAACCCGTCTTGCCTTCCGGAAGTCCAGCACCGGCGTGTTCGACGGTGCGATTGGCCGTCACAACGAGGGCATCCACGCCCTGACTGCAACCGGCGAGCTCGTGATCCTCAAGCCAAAGGAAGCCGTCGTTCGCTTGAACCGCGACGGGACTCCCCTTGGCCGCTGGACTGTTCCGGCCCGAACCCTCGTTAAATAGCCGCCGCAAGTTCGGCAAGCTGCTTCGCACGCTCGGCGTCTGTGCCGGATAGCGTGGTGTCGATGTACAGCCGCCACGTCTCCACATGAACGAGCGCCTCACCTGGCGCGAGTTTCACGAGCGGACTTAGGGTCTCGATTTCAATCATGTCCTCGTTTGTGAAGGTCTCGAAGTTGCAACCCATATCGGTGTGAGCCTCGCCTGGCGAAACACTAAATTTCTTGACCAGCAAGTGCCCGTCGCTTTCTGCCGCGGCGTAGCCCTGAATCAGGAACGTACCGATTTTTACTGGCCCGAGCGTGGAATCTTGACGCAACGACGCAAGCTCATCTCCCCAGGTCCATCTTGGGTCTCCAATCTTTGTATAACCCCATGTGACCAGCGGACGATTGGGCGTTAGCCGATCCACGTGCCGCTCGAATTCTGGTTGCGGAAAGTGAACCGTTGTTCCGGACTTCATCATCGTAAGTGCCCAGGCCGCTAGTTCTAAATCGTAAGCCGAGTGGTTCGTCACCGTGTGAACCACCGAGTACGACTCCGCACCCAACGGCATGATTTCGAGCGACTTTTGCACCCCGAATTGATCAACGTTACTGCGGAATGTGAACGCACCAGCGACTTCAGTCACCGTTACCGGATCGTTGTCGGGCTGCATACTGCGCGCCGGGCTTTCTGGTGCAATCCACAACCGGTGGCCGCCATAGAATCGGTAACCCTCGCCGCCAAGCTGAAGCTTAGATTCGTCGGCCAGGTACAGCAGGTTGGTTCCATCCGCCACACCAAACCAAAGGATTCTTGGTCCGAAAGCTTGAGGAACAGCAAGGGTCGCGCGTCCGCTTGGAATCCAGATGGCGTCGTCTTGACCAGGGAAGGAAGTGTTGGGCATCAACGCGTTCTACCCAATTGAGGCGACTAGAATCGTAGCTGGTAGTTCATTCGCATCGACCAGTTGTTTCGGTCAAAGCCGTTATCGATTCGGTGCTGGTAGCTCAAGTTGCCCAAGAAGAAACTGAGCGACTGGTTTGGCCCGGCCCTTTGGTCGAACTGAACGCTATAGCGATTCTTCGTGCTTCGAAGCACGTTTCCATCGGCCTGTTCAAGTCCGTAGAACAATCGGAGCGGGCTGCCCGAGTTCTCGAACAGGGCCAACGAGACGCCTGCCGTCCGAGCCGTGGCGCCGTTCTGATCGTTCACCAACTCTTGCCAGTTCGCACCAACCGTCATTGCGCTCGAGCGCTTCCAGTTCAGCTCCCACTTGTTGCTTCGCGAAGCCTGCGGCAAGGAGCCGAGGAAAACATCGGCACGAGCGATTTCTGGATTCGTTTCGATGCGATGCACCAGTTCGAGAGCCTTAGCCGGTCGAACCGCAAAGTTGAAGTTGCGAACCATGATCTGGTCGTTCCAAGGCAAGGTTCGAACCTTGTAGAAGACCGACGCGGTGAGCATTCGCTTGTCCGACATGTCGGTATCAAGTCGGAAGATTCGATCGATGCCTCGCGTTCCAGACGTGTGCATTTGGCTCACGTACTGATAGCCCAGTTTGTTGGACCCGAGTTTGCCATCCAAGCTGACCAATCGGTTCTCACGCAAGAAGGTTGAGTAGTCCGAGGCCTGGTCCATTCCGAATCGGAACGAGACTTCCTTGAACATGCCCATTTGAACCGGCTTTGCGGTCGCAAGGCTAAAGTTCGAGAACGCCTGAGTTCGCGCGTTCTGGTCCCATTGGTTAACGCCGTATCCGCCGCCAACTCGCACGCCTTGCAACTCGCTGCCCTGCACCTGACCAATCTGGTCCGGATTCATGTTTCCGTTGGTGTTGCCAATTGCAACGGTTGAGGAAAGCTGTCCAACGTTCTCGCCAACCAACTGTCGAGCGTAACCATAGCTAATGCGCAGACCTTTTCCAAGATCCCACCAGAAGCCGTAGTTACGTCGGCGCTCGTCGCGCTCGTCGCCTTCGCGATCCACGTTAACATCGGTGACGCTCAAGCTAAGGGTTTTCGAAACGCTCGTCGACACCGTGTTCTCGCTCACCTTTTCCGAAGTTCCGTCTTGGAAATCCGTGTTGGTTTGAGCGGTTCGCAAATCTGTCTTCTGGTTCAGCTTTGTCTGCCAAGCGATGTACTGCTTGCGCGAGTCCAGCGCCTTCGTTTCTGAACCATCGAAATCAATCTTTTCGTCCAGGAACGCGATCTGCCCCAGCTTGCCGAAGTCTCGGCTCAAGGAGATACGCTCAACCACTTCCGCAAACAGGGTCGAGGCCGAAGTGCCTCTAGACCGCTCGTTTCGGGTGTAGTTAACCTGCGTCTTGCTCAGCGGAGACCAAGCAAGATTGTACGTGCGAATCCGTTCATCAACGTTTAGCGCTTCGCTCGCCGCGTCGTAGCCAAAAGCTTCAATGTTGAAGTTCGGCATGATCTGCCACTTCAGCGAGGCATCGCGCTGCCGATAGCCCTGCAGAGACATCAGCAGGTCTTTCTCGGAATCAACCAAGCCGTTGAAAGATTGCAGGCTCGAGTCCACTTCACGGGCGTTGAACTTGACTTCGATTTTCTTATCTTTGAACTCGCCAGAAGTTCGGTCGAAGCCGTTCTGTGCCACGCCCGCGGTAGTTCGCGAGAAGGCAAAGTTCTTGTGGCCGCCAAGCGACATCTTGAGCCCGAAGTCACTTCGGTCAAGTCCAGCAACGTTTCCAAGCTTCATCTTCTCGAAGCTCATCAAGGAATTCAGTTCGCTAAATCGGTCTCCAAGCTGCTGGCGCCGATAAGTTGCTTCAAACTTGTCTCGATTGACGCTCATTGATTGAACGGAGCCACCATCGGTCTGTCCCGTGAGCTTGAGCTCCGAGAAGTTGAGGTTCCATCCTTTGAAGGGTTGAGCGGTGAGCGACGTAAAGTTACGATCGACGCCAGCGCTTTGGCCAAAGTAGTGTCGATCTTCGGGACGCGGCGCAGAACCCGGACCGTACATCCGAGCGATCTGAACAATGTTCTGATCCTTCTCGGCGTCGTTCATCCCATTGAAGCCGGCAAAGCCTTTATCTGCGCTTCGACCAACGGATTCAATGCTCCAAGTTTTCGTCTTCAATGCGATGTTCTTAGAATTGAACGCACCCGCATTAGAGGACAGAGATCTCGAATCAAACGAGAATTCTGTTGCTTTACCGAAGAGCGAGGTGTTAAGACTCGTCCACTGCCGACTTAGCCCCGCTTCAAGTCCATAGGTTGCCTTCTCTTGGCCAAGCAAGCTATCCATGCGGCCAAAAGCACTCGAAACGTTTTGGCTGCCGAAGCTCAGCTTCCCGAGCGCCGAAGAAAGGCTCAACTCGCTGCGATCGATCGCCTTGCTTTGCCCAACGTCCTCAATGCGCGAGGAGACGTAGCTAATCTTGTTCGTCTTGCTGGCGAACTCACTTGCCCAATTCTCGCGTCGAATCCCCCGCTCGCGCATGAGTTGCTCGCGGTCTTGCTCGGCAATGTCCTTAAATCGTGCAAATCCGGACTCAACGTACTGGCTGCTGAAGTTGGCTTTAAATCCGCCCTGGGCGACTCCGTAGCTTCTCCAGTCAATCGTTCCCGCTTCGTCCGACACCTTTCGGAAAGACGAGCTGACCGAAGCCGAACCCATCTTGAGTCCGTTTGCGTTGAAGCCGATTCGGGTCAACCCGCGTTCGGATCGCAGTCGGTTGATCGCCGCATCATCAAGCCCAGAATCTCCAAGGGCCGAGAATGAAGTGAAGTTCTTGCTGACGTCTTGGTAGTCCAACGAGACGTTGCCGCCGAGCGCCTTGGTCGACAGGTTCTGAAGGATGAGTTGCGACTTGCCAGTATCGGTGAGAGAGTTGCCACCGGTGTCACCGCGCATGTTCATGCCGGCTCGGTTGCCGGACTGGGAGCGCTCGCCCATCATAAAGACGCCGCTGAGCTTTCCGCCACCGTTCAACTTGAACGCGTTGTTCAAGCCAAAGGTGTTGCCCATGAGCACGCTTCCGTCGCCGGCTCGCTCGGCAACGCCGAGACCGGTCATGAAGCTTAGGCCACCCGGGACGAGATCAAACTTGAATCCAGCAAGCCCCTTAACCGCCTTTGGCGCGTTAGGGTCTGCCTTTTCGTTGTAGCGGTAAGCGACGGTCAGAACGCTTCCTGCCTTCGCTGCAACCTTCAGGTAAATAACGCCCGACTCGTAGTCGATGGCGTAATCCTCAGATGCTTTCAGATTGCGGCCATTAAGGTCGATCCTTTCGGACCCGGCGATGATGTTGCTGTAGCGAAGAGGGCATCCGGGAGTGGAAGCTTGGACCGAAACGTAATCAACGGTAGGCGTTCCGCCGAGGGCAACTTTAGGAGCATCAGGCACGACTTGCGGCGCTTGCCCAAATGCAACCGATACGGTTGCGAAGGCAAGCAAACTCGTCCATGTCTGCTTTCGCCGTGCTCCTCTCATTTTTAGATGCAATCCACCCAGTCTTAGTATGGCTCTTCCTGAGCCATTAATTCCCTAAAAGAGCGATTCCCCGAAAGAAATGACGTGCATTCCCGGGCCAAGTTTCACAACCCGGCCCGGAAGTGTGATGTTTTATGGAATTTCTTTAGAGTTGAACCCAGGAGCGAGTCTCGCTGGATCGCTCTACCGCATCCAAAACGCGCTGGTTTTCGTAGCCATCCACAAAGTTCGGACTGATCGGGCGACCATCGGCCATCGCCGCGAAAGCATCCGCCAGCAGGTTCACAAATGTGTGCTCGTAACCGAGAATGTGGGCGACTGGCCAGTACTGTCCTGCCCATGGGTGAACGCTTTCGGTCGCTTGGATGACGGTAAAGCCCTTACGTCCATCGGCTGCGCCTTCGTTGTAATACTCCAGTTCGTTCATGCGCTCGAGGTTGAAAACAATCGAGCCCTTGGAGCCATTTATCTCCCATCGGTGATAGTTCTTTCGACCCACCGCAAAGCGACTAGCCTCGAAGGTGCCGAGAGCGCCGTTCTTAAACTTGGCCAAGAACATCGCCGCATCATCCACGGTAACGTCTCCCATCTCCGCCGTAGCCTTCGCGCCGAGGGAGGCATCGATTTCGCCCGCGATCGGTCGCTGCTTCACGAACGTGTGCAACAAGCCGCAAACCTCGTCGATCTCGCCGACCAAGTGTCGAGCCATGTCGATGATGTGCGCGTTGATGTCGCCGTGCGTTCCGCTACCGGCGATCTCTTTCTGCAACCGCCAGACCAGCGGGAAGTTTGGATCTGCAATCCAGTCCTGCAGGTAGGTCGCGCGCCAGTGATAAATCGTGCCGAGCTCTCCTGCTTCGATCATCTGCTTAGCGAGGCCGACGGCGGGCGCCTTCCGGTAGTTGTGGAAGACGGCGTGAGGAACGGTGTGCTCCATCACGGCTTCCAGCATCGCCTTTGCCTCTGGCAAGGTGTTGCCAATCGGCTTTTCGCAGAAAACGGCCTTTCCGGCGGCTGCCGCCGCGATTGCGATTTCGGCGTGCAAATTCCCCGGGGTCGAGATATCGATCACATCGATATCCGGGTTCGCGATGACTTTTCGCCAATCGGTTTCGACGTGCTTCCAGCCGTACTGGTGGGCGGCTTCCTTGACCTTGGCCTCATTTCGGCCGCAGATCGTGTGCATATGAACCTCCACCGGCAAATCTGGGAAGAAGTTATTGACCTGTCGGTAGGCGTTTGAGTGCGCCTTCCCCATGAACTGATAACCGATTAAACCGACGTTGACTGTTTTCTTTCCCGACATCGTTGTTGCTCCTGAACGAGCCCTTAGTTTGGCCGGAAGCCGAGAAAAAAATCAGTCGTTGTCGCTGTCGGCGTACGGAGAGCTGTAGTTGGGTGGCTCCTTCGTGATCATCACGTCGTGCGGATGACTCTCTCGAAGTCCAGCATTAGTGATTTTCAGGAACTCGGCGTTCTCTCGAAGTTCACTCAACGTGCTCGCTCCCACGTAGCCCATCCCAGAGCGAAGACCTCCGATCAGCTGATTCATCGTGTCGGCAAGCGAACCTTTGAATGGCACTCGTCCTTCGACACCTTCAGGTACGAGGACGCCGCCTTTCTCTTTGACCTGCATGTATCGGTCGCTGCTTCCCTGCCGCATCGCGCCGACAGACCCCATGCCTCGATAAACCTTGTATGCGCGGTTTCGATAAATTTCGATCTCGCCGGGGCTTTCTTCGGTTCCGGCGAACATGTTGCCCATCATTACGCAACTGGCGCCGGCGGCCATGCTCTTGACAACGTCGCCCGACGATCGGATTCCGCCGTCTGCGATCGTTGGGATGCCAAGCTCGTTCGCCGCTTCGCAGCAGTCCAACACCGCCGAAAACTGCGGCACACCAACGCCGGCAACAACTCGCGTTGTACAAATCGAACCTGCGCCGATTCCGACGCGGAGCGCATCGGCACCAAGAGCGACCAGGTCTCGGACCGACTCCTTCGTGGCGACGTTTCCTGCCACCACTTTAAGGTCAGGGAGTTTGTCCTTCAGCATCTTCAAGCAGTCCATAACCCCCTTCGAGTGGCCGTGCGCCGCGTCGATGACGATGAAGTCCGCACCTGCATCGTGAAGAGCCTTGGCTCTCTCAAATGGCTCTCGCAGTGCACCGATCGCCGCCCCAACAACAAGCCGCCCCTTTTGGTCTTTCGTAGCCAGCGGGTGACGTTGAACCTTCAGGATGTCCTTGATCGTGATGAGGCCGCGCAGTTTGAAATTGTCGTCAACCAGCGGAAGCTTCTCAATCCGGTGCTTTGCAAGCATTTCCTGCGCGGCGGCGAGATCGGTGCCTACCGGCGCGGTGATCAAATCTTCACTCGTCATTCGAGATCGGATCGACGCGGTGTAATCGGTCTCAAATCGAATATCCCGGTTGGTCAGAATCCCGACAAGCGTTCCGTCTTCGTCGATGATGGGGACACCGGAAATATGGAATCTCTCCATCAGGTTCACCGCATCCTGAATCGAGGCGTCCGGCCCGAGCTTAAATGGCTTGGTGATAACGCCGCTTTCGGATCGTTTCACACGGTCGACCTGCTCCGTCTGCTGGTCGATGGTCATGTTGCGATGAATGACCCCAACGCCGCCTTCTCGTGCGATGGCAATTGCTAGACGGGCGTCCGTAACCGTATCCATTGGCGCAGACACGATAGGCACTCGGAGCCTAATGGATGGGAGGAATTCGGTGGAAAGGTCTACGTCGCTAGGAAGCACCTCGGTCTTTTTTGGGATGAGCAAAATGTCATCAAAGCTGAGGCCTTCTCTAAACGTGGGCATAAGAAATTATGACCGAGACCATCGACTCGTTCGTGCCGCTCCGGCGCCCTCATTGGGATTTCTTGGCGACAGGCTTCAAATCTGAAAGCTTCTGCCTGCATTGATCCTTTCATGGATAGCTAAAAAAGTCAGACACTTTTCTGGATTCGCGCCATTTCTTTCCAAACACTGGCGTAATATCAGTTGAGAAACGTTTCGCGAATCGTTTCTCAAAGTGTCATGGCGGCCACTATCAAAGATATAGCAAGAGTGCTTAACATAAGCACCAGTACCGTGAGCTACGCGCTTAACGGCGGCCCTCGAACCGTCCCTGAGGGTGTTAAGGCACGTGTGCTCGCTACAGCAGCAGATCTCGGCTACCGGCCGAATCGACTGGCGAAGTCGATGGTGACGGGGAAAACAAGCACTTTTGGCATCGTGCCGCCCGGTACCTCAATCTTGGCGGCGGCGAGTCCGTACTTCCAAATCGTTCTGAACGGAATTCTTTCAGCGGCGGATGAAGTGGATCACGATGTTCTGATCTTTACGGGGTTTAGAGACGGAAACGAGGATCGATTTATTGACAATGTCCTCGACGGTCGAGTTGATGGATTGATCTTCCTCGCCCCTCCAAAAGGAACTCAAATCTTTGCTCACCCAGAACTGACCAAAGTTCCTCATGTCATGACCAACTGTTGGCTCGACTGCTCAGTACCGGCCATTAACTGCGATAACGAAGCTGGAATCCGAGATGCGCTCAAGTACCTAGTTGAGTTAGGACATCGGGATATCGGCATGCTATACGGCAAGCTTGACCTTGACGACGGAATCCAGCGGCACGCGGCGTTCATGGAGTTCATGACTGACGCCCAACTGCCGATTCGAGCGGAGTGGATCAAGGATGGCGATTTCACTCCAGCTGGCGGATACACGGCGGCATACTCCTTGCTCACGCAAGATCGCATTCCGACAGCCGTTATGTGCTGCAACGATGAAATGGCGGTTGGTTTTGTTCGAGCTGCCGCAGAACTGAAGATTTCTGTCCCGGACCAAATCAGTGTTGTGGGATTCGATGATTCCCCGATGGCATCATCGGTTCATCCAACGATTACCACGATGCGACAACCGTTGGAAGAGATGGGACGGGCCGCGGTCCTGGCACTTTCTGCACTCATCTCCGGCCTACCGGTCCGCAACCAAACGTTTTCTACCCGGCTCATTGTCAGAGCCTCTGCAAGCCGTCCATCGGAGGACACCAAAACTCATGATTAAATCAACGCGAAGCGCGTTCACTCTCATTGAACTCCTCGTCGTGATCGCCATTATTGCGATCCTCGCTGCCATTCTGTTCCCAGTCTTCGCTCAGGCAAAGGCTGCTGCTAAGAACACCAAAACTATCAGCAATATCAAGCAGACCGGTACCGCATTTGCGCTGTATCAGGGTGACTATGACGACACCTTCCAGTTCTCTGGAACCATGAACGGCAACGGCGCCTCTTGGGGCACCGGAGCATGTTCCGATGCCAAGGGCGGATGCCCGGGCTGGGACAACATCATGTTCCCGTACATGAAAAACTTCGAGCTGTTCCGCTCGGACTTTGACCGCGTTCCAACCGGATTCTCTGCTTACGGACAGGTTAAGAAGAGCTTCCGTGTCGCTGGCAACGTCGTCCGAGGTTGGGCAGGCGTTAACACTTGGGATGGTCAGGATTACGGCTTCACGCCAACTAACGCCACATCAATCCCGGCACCGGCCGACACCATTTTGTTGACAGAGCAAAGAAACCCAGCGATCTACGAATGCACGTGGTGGGTAGGTGCTTGGATTTACGAGTGCAACGTTTGGTGGAACCGATCCTCGAACACGCTTGCAAACACAGACCCGCTGGCATACGGGACCGAAACTCGAGAGACTCATCGATACACTTCAGGCATCGATTTCCAGCGATCCGACCGAGCCAACTACCTGTTCACTGACCTCCACGTCGGTTCGCGTGGCCGAGGATTCATCTTCCCTGGCTACCAGCGACGACTGAACATGAACTCGCCAGTTGACAACACCCTCGCCGGTGTGTGTCTCGATGCGGATCCATTCCGACCGAACACCAACGACTGCATCGTTCCTCAGTGATCTAGACGATAGTCATCTGACCGCCAGTGCTCGGGCCGATAAATTGTCGGCCCGAGATCCTGAATCATGAAAAAACCCATTCCTGTCCCCGCAATCGTCGTCTCCGTTGTCGCTGTATTGGCAGTAGCCGGTTACTTCCTGACCCGAGGAGATGGCACGCAAGAATTTACAGCTCCAAAAACGAGCAAGGTCATTCCTCGCTACGTTTGGGACACCATGTCTCCCAAGACAAAAGCCGATATGGAGAAAGATGGCTACACCGTTGGCGACGTTACGCCAACGAACCAGCCAAACTCCGCACCTGGCGCTCCCTCCGAAAACTGAATTGAACCTGTGCCGGGCGTTTTAGGAGCACCTGCCCGGTACAATCATCGCAATGGTCACCATTTCCCACGACGTTGCTAACCTGGAGCTAGCACGGCTCGGACGAGATCGAATTGCCTGGGCAGAACGAGACATGCCCGTTCTTCGAGCCATCCGAGAACGATTCGCAAAAGAGAAGCCACTCCAGGGCCAACGGATCACTGCTTGCCTGCACGTTACGACGGAAACGGCCAACCTCATGCACACATTGGTGGTTGGCGGTGCGGAAGTGGCTATCTGTGCCAGTAACCCTTTGAGCACGCAAGACGATGTTGCCGCATCCTTGGTCGCTGACTTCGGTGTTCACACGTTCTGCATCAAGGGCGAGAACAATGAGACCTACTACCGGCACATCCATCAGGCGCTTGACATCAAGCCGACGATCACGATGGACGACGGCGCCGATACCGTTGGCGTCATCCACAACGACCGCCGCGACCTGATCGAGGGAATCATCGGCGGCACCGAAGAAACCACCACCGGCGTGATCCGACTCCGAGCCATGGCGGCAGACGGAGTTCTGGAATACCCAGTCATTGCCATCAACGACGCTGACACGAAGCACCTTTTTGACAACCGCTATGGTACGGGTCAAAGCACGCTTGATGGCATCCTACGCGCAACCAACATGCTCCTTGCGGGCCGCGTGGTTGTCGTTTGCGGATACGGCTGGTGCGGACGAGGCGTCGCTTCCCGTGCGAAGGGCATGGGATCTCACGTCATCGTTACGGAAATCGATCCGACAAGCGCGCTAGAAGCCGTGATGGACGGATTCACCGTGATGCCGATCGCCGAAGCCGCCAAGGTGGGTGATCTCTTCATCACCACCACCGGTAACAAGAACGTAGTTGCTGCTTCCGCTTTCGCGAACATTAAGGATGGAGCGATCATCTGCAATAGCGGACACTTCAACGCGGAAATCGACATCCCGACGCTCGAAAAGCTCTCGGTCTCGAAGTCAGTTGCTCGCCCGTTTGTTGATGAGTACAAGCTCGCCGATGGCCGTCGAATCTACTTGCTCGGCGAAGGTCGACTGATCAATCTCGCTGCGGCCGAAGGTCACCCAGCATCGGTCATGGACATGAGCTTTGCGAACCAAGCCCTTTGCGTCGAGTTGCTGGTGAACGAAGCGAAAGGCTTCACCAAGAGCGTTTACTCGGTACCAAAGGACATCGACAAGGAAGTTGCCCGACTGAAGCTAGCTTCGATGGGCATTCAAATCGACACCCTCACGAACGAGCAGACGGCGTACCTCAACAGCTGGCAAGAAGGAACCTAGTCGAACGTACAAGAGAGCCCAGCCCCGAATATTCGGGGCTGGGCTCTTTTTGTTTATGCTGCGCGGACAGCGTTACGGAAGGTTGGCGTGTAGCCGGAATCTGGGAAGACGGCACTCAAGTTCGTGTTCTTAAGTCGCTTCTGAACAACTTCCGCAATGATGTCGCGGTAGTCCGTCGTTATGGCCAGAGCGTTGTGCTCGTGCAAGAGCTCGGACGCGAGTCCCGGCCAAGTGCCAAGCACCTGTCCGCCGTTTACGTTCTTTCCGAGAAGCATCATCACGTTTCCGTGGCCGTGGTCGGTGCCGTAGTTTCCGTTCTGTTGGACAGTTCGACCAAACTCCGAAACGATGGCAACCGTCACGTTGCCCATAAATCCGGAAGCTTCCAAGTCGGTGTAGAGCGCGCGCAAGTTCGTTGCGAGCGAGTACATCCCCATGTACATCGGACCGTAGTACTCGAATGGGGCTTGATACTCGTGGGTATCCCATCCACCAAAGTCCACGTGCACCGCTTCAACCCCGACATCGGCGCGAATCAGAGAGGCTGCCGCCCTCAAAGAGTTGCCAAAGTCGCTCGCCGAGCCGTAGGTTCCGCCGCCGTTTGGCATCGGCTGGTTGTACTGCGCTCCGCCCGCGGGTTGATAGTTCGAGAAGTTGAGACTGCGCAACAGGTCAATTGTCTTGAACGTGTTATCTGCCGCTTCGGCCAGACCCGGCTGAGCGGTGGCGTATGCCTGGCGCAGCCAGTTCACACGAGCCGCCTCAGATTCGGACCGCCCGCCGTAGCGAGTGTCTTCCATGTTTGCGAGCGTCGTGGTTCTCGGGCCGCCTTCCAGAGTGAGCGCCAACGTACCGCTTAATCCAACGGCACGCAGCAACGCACCCTCTTTCATTTCCCCGATGCTGGCTAAGTGTCTTCCGAGCCAACCGGTCCAGAGATTCTTGTCTGCCTTACCCGCTTCCATGAACTGCTGCGCATCGAAGTGCGAGCGCGTATTGTTCGTAAGTCCGGTTGCGTGAACGACCAAGAAGTGCCCAAGGTCATACAGTTCCTTGAGTGGCTGCATGGCCGGAGGGAGACCAAAGAATCCGTTGAGGTCAACGGCGCGGTTTGCGTTCGTGGTCTGGTCTGGTGGCGGTACAGCCAGCGAGGATCGGTGCTGATAGTAGGCCGGATCGCCGTAAGGGACGCACACCGTCAGACCATCGCACCCACCACGAAGGTAGACCGAGATTAGAACGTCGCGATCTGCCGGGCCGAACTTGCCGCGGTAATCGCTTCCAAAAGTAACGGACGGCATCCACGCGGGAGCAAGTCCTTGGAGAGCTTGGCGACCCATCTTTTCGATAAGGCCACGACGACTAAGATTTTCGTACTCTTGACAACCAACTTTTCGTTGCATTTTGCTCTCCTCAATACATCTGGAACTCAGGCGAGGCAAGGGCCAAGCCAAAAGCTTCTCGAATCTGCGTATTCGTCGCGGTGCTGTTTAGAACCCCACGGAACTGCTCTCGACGAACGGCGCTCATTGGGCCGCCAAAGAGGTTTCGCTCGATTCCCCTAATGACGCCGTCTCGGGTGCGATCTTTGAACAATCCGTAGACATCCACCCGGGCGTTCCACAGCCAGTTCATCGGCATTTGGAACGCCATGTACCAGCGCGGCCGAAGGTTTTCGACCCACACGTTCATCGCATCTGGGTATCCATTCGGTGGTGCCCAGTGCAGTGGCACTTGTCGCATGTTGTTGAGCAGTTCCCAAATGATCGATTCCGAATCGGTCATTTCCGCTTTCATTGCTCGGAGGGATGAAATAGTGTAGTGGTACGGACGCTTGAACTTCGGCTTGTACCACTTCGACAAACGGATGTCTCGAAGGATGTAGTTCAGAACCGTTCGAATGTTGCCGTTCGAAGACAGGAAGGCATTGGCCGCCGCCTCGATCGTGTTGTAGCTAGGTTCGTAAGACAGGAACTTTCGGCACAGTTTCCGTGCGATGTTCCAAGCCGTTGATGGGTGGGTTGCCAATCGCTGCAATAGCAAGTCGCCCTGAGCTTGGCCACCGGCCGGGATCAGGTGTTCTGGCAGATCACCCATGAAGTAGCGCTGACTCGTGTCGTGCCGGTCCGCGTAAAACTTAAACTTGCCCCAGTTTCGGTTGGTCGTTTGGTCCCACGGCCATTCGTAGTAGCCGTCCATTCCCCATCCCGTGAAGACTGCGGTAGCGGTTTCAACGTCGCGCTGGGTGTATCCGCCGTCCACGCCAAGGGTGTGGAGTTCCAAAAGCTCTCGGCCAAAGTTCTGGTTCGTAAAGCCGTTCACATTGTTGAGGTTGTCCAAGTACCACATCACCTGAACCTGCTTCACGACATTTGTGAGAAGCGTGTGGAAACTACCCAAGCAGTACTTGCGAATCGTGGCGATGTGCGTCGGCATCAACTCGCTCGCAGAGTTGTGGATGTAGACGTTGAAGTGGTCAAGCCAAAACTCGACCATGATCTCCTGAAGCTGACGTTTTGAGTAGATTGCCCGAACGATCTGCGACTGAACGCACTCCCAACTTGGATCGATACTTTCATCCAAGCCGCGCAAACAGTTGTACGGAGTCATGTCGAGCGACTGGAATTGTCGGAGCCGCGATGCACATTCCGAGTCATCGATTTCGAGCGGGCTAAGTTGCTCTTCGAGATATGCCGCGTAGCCAATGTTGTCGAAGCGATCGGCCTCTTCTCTTGTGAGTCCGTAAGTTATTCGGTTCACAAGGCCGTAGGTCCCCATGCCCCGCTCGGTGCCAATGGGTCCAGGCTGAATTCGACCGCCGGCCCAGTCTTGGGCTTTCGAAGTTTGTGCCAAAGCGAGCGCACCAATCGACGCTGCCCCAGCTTGCAAAAACGCGCGCCTCGAGGCGCCATCCGCAGTGTTTTGACTCATGTTCGTCTCTCCCTTCCCAATAAAATGATCTGAGCCGCATAGCCTGCGGCTCAGATCATTTTAGGCACTAATTTGGGTTTCGGTGCAGAAAAGTGTGACACCCCCGCGTTTCCAACGAAATCCCAGCAACTCTTACTAGGGCTTAGGTTGGGAGATAACCGCGATCTTGCATTAATTCTGCAATTTGAACGGCGTTCAACGCGGCACCTTTCAAAAGCTGGTCCCCCGCGATGAACATGCAAAGGCCGTTAGGGTTGCTAACATCCGGACGGATTCTCCCGACCAAGACATCGTTCTGTTCTCCAGCCAAGCGCGGCATCGGGAATCGGTTCGCCTCACGAACATCCACCAACCGGACGCCTGCCGCATCGGTCAGCACGTCTCTAACCGCTTCCACGGTTGGCGCTTCTTCGACGAACTCCACCGTCACCGATTCACAGTGAGCCCGAAGAACCGGCACTCGAACACAAGTCACGTTGAACCGGATGGATTCATCGCCCAAAATTTTCCGAGATTCCGCCATGACCTTAGCTTCCTCCTCATTCGCTCCGGACTCCAAGATCGGGGTGTTGTGGCTGAAAACATTAAAGGCGTAGGGAGGCAATCCCTCGGGTCGATTGTCAGTGCCTTCTTCACCGTCCAAGTAGGCCTTGGTGTCATCGAGCAGGTACTGCATCATTGCCGCCCCGCCCCCGCTTGCGCTCTGGTAGGTGCTCACGATCACGCGCTGAATTGAGCCCAGCGCTCGCAAGGGCGCGAGCGCCATGCACAAGATGATTGCGGTGCAATTTGGGACTGCCACCAACTTCGTCGATTCCGTGATGGCATTGCCATTGATCTCGGGAACAACCAGAGGGACATCATCCACCATTCGAAACGCGCTCGAGTTGTCAATCACAACCGCCCCAGCGGAGGTCGCGACAGATGCCCATTCTTTGGACCGAGTCGCCCCCGCGCTGAAGAAGGCAACATCCACGCCGTCAAAGGCATCGGCCGAAACCGCGTGAATAGGCAGTGACTCGCCCTGAAAATCTGCGGTTTTGCCCGCCGACCTCGCGCTTGCGAGAAGTCTCAATTCACTGACGGGAAAGTTTCTCTGTTCGAACAGTCGAAGAAATTCACCGCCGACCGCACCTGTTGCGCCGAGAACCGCAACCTTTAATCCTGTTGACACGACAAAGGTGATACCTGAGGTTCGTCACCAACATGGCGTGTATTCGTTGTACACTCCATACCGGGGGAAAAGGGGTGCGATCAGAGGAAATTGAGAATCATTTAGAAATCAGCTTTGATTGCGGCCCGCATGCCTCGTTTAACCGAAAACCCGAATTTCAGGGCCATGGGCACATTCGATGTGATAGCTATAGCGGAACGAATCTGCGCACGGCGAACGGACACCTGACCATTCCAGAGGGAATGGCTGCCGTTGCGCTCAACTATTACGGCACGCTTATTGCCCGGCACACCGCCCACGGGCCGTTGGTACTGATTCCGCCCCGAAGCGTGCTTTTTGCGCGATCTTCTGAACTTCTGCTCCAAGCCGCCCGCGGAGATCACCAGGCGACCGTTATCTCGTGGAACCTGAAGTCCACCCCAGTGCTTGAAAGCTGGCTCGCTCGAACCGCAAAGTCAGATCCCAATTTGGCACGGAGCGTTTCCTGCCGACCGTTTTCTCCGTTCTTCCTGAAGTCTATTGATCGGCTTCAAGACGCCATTGCGCGCCCGTCGGATAGCAGCGAGCTGCACGTGCTAAGCGTGGTTTATGAGATTTCTGCGCACCTGATGCTGAGCCCGAACTTGGTACAGCTTTCGGCAACTCCGCCGGACCTTCCAGAAACGGTGAGCGAACTCGTCCAAGCCGTTCGAGAGAATCCAGTGGGGCCTTGGCCGCTACGCGATGCGGCAGACCGTGCCGGCTACTCGCCCTTCCACTTCAGCCGCGTCTTCAAGGGCCTGGTTGGATACGGATTCCACGAATACGTGGACCGCTGCCGAACAGAATCAGCGGTTCGGATTTTGGTGAGTTCAGACAAGCCGGTGGACAAAGTTGCGCAAATCGCTGGTTTCGGCACGACCCAAGGGCTTCGGGAAAGCATCAAAGAGTATCTCGGCCTCGTGCCATCCGAGCTTCGATCGACCAACGACGGCGGAAGTTCTACCGAAGAGGCTTGACTTTTCGCCCCAAACATGGGAATAATACTAGTTCCATCGCGGGGTGGAGCAGTCTGGTAGCTCGTCGGGCTCATAACCCGGAGGTCATAGGTTCAAATCCTGTCCCCGCACCCAAATTCACTTCTGTCCATACCGGACACATGGGTAACAAATCGTTCCGGACACATAGGTTACACCTTGAATGCCCCGAAGGGGTTGTCTAGCGGTTGAAGGCACTTTTCGTCTAGGTCGATGTAGCCGAGGTCGTAGTCCATGAAGGACAGGAGCCAGGTG
>CAMCWC010000019.1 GCA_945882415.1 Chthonomonas calidirosea | reverse complement strand
GTTTCGACGGTCCCAGATGCCTCGCTTCGGCAGGTTGAGTTGGTGCCGAAAGACGTCTACATTTACGGCCAGGCGGATGCGCCGATCACCATTGTCGAGTTTGCAGATATCTGCTGTCCTTCGTGTCAGCTGACTTCGCCGAAGATTGCGGAGTTTGTGGACAAGTACCCCGGCAAGGTCCGGTGGGTTTACCGTCACTTCTTGATCCCTTCGCACAAGATGGCTCCACTTGCCGCGGCCGCGGCGGAGTATGCCGGTACAAAGGGCAAGTTTTACGAGTTCATCGAGACGACGATGAAGGGACTCAACGGAAGTATTCCGGAGGAGCCGGCACCGTTCTTTGGGGCGGCGCGATTGGTCGGGCTTGATCCTGATGAGATGAAGAAGGCGCTCTCGGACACGAAGAACCCGGTGTTCCAGAGAATTGCGGATGATGCGGATGCGGCGGCAAAGCTCGGAGTGGATTCCACGCCGACCTTTATTGTCACCGCGCCAGGAATGAGCACCAAGACGGCTCGCGCCAACAAGATCTTTGAACTTCTGGCCCAGCCGGAGTACAAGGCGATCTTGAACGGGAAGAAGTAGGAGCAAACGATAGCGAAGAAACCAACGGTCCTTGTGGCCATGTCTGGCGGAGTGGATAGCTCGGTAGCCGCGGCGCTTTTAAAGCGTCGCGGTTACGACGTTATTGGCCTGACGATGCAGATTTGGCAAGAGAGCCAGACCGATCCGCGCCACGCGGGTTGCTGTTCGCTTGGGGCGGTTGAGGACGCGCGTCGAGTTGCTCGAGTGCTGGACTTTCCGCATTACGTCATGAACTTCCGGGAAGAGTTCCGGCAGAACGTGATTGAGAACTTCATTGACGAATACGCCGCGGGTCGAACCCCGAACCCGTGCGTGCAGTGCAACAAGCACGTGAAGTTTGAAGTGCTGATGCAGAAGATGAAGGAGCTTGGCTGCGACAAGCTTGTGACCGGGCACTACGCGCGGATTCGGCAGAACGCTAGCACGGGGAGATTTCGGTTGCTTCGATCTCGGGCTCAGGATAAGGATCAGAGCTACGTGCTTTACATGCTGGACCAGGCTCAGCTTCGCAACACGTGGTTCCCGATGGGGGAGATGCCGAGTAAGGCTTACGTTCGGAGCCTAGCGCACGATTTGGGTTTGCATCTTGCGGATAAGCCGGACAGTCAGGAGATTTGTTTCGTCAGCGAAGCGGGCGGGTACGCGGAGTTCCTGCGAAAGCAGCGGCCGGAGATTTTCAAAGCCGGGGAAGTTGTGACCACCGAGGGCGAGACGCTGGGCGAGCACGAGGGCACGGCGGGCTTTACGATTGGCCAGCGACGCGGAGTGCGGATTGCGAGCCGATCCGGTCGCCCGTTGTATGTTTTGGACCTGCAGCCGAAGACGGGTCGCGTGGTGGTTGGAGAAGAAGGCGAGCTTCTGCGGTCCGAGGTCGAGCTAGAAGATATGTATTGGGGCTCGGTGGTGGATTCGGATAAGCCGGTTTCGGTGGAAGCCAAGATTCGCTACAACATGGCTCCGCAGCCGGCAATGTTGGTGGGCGGAGAGAAGCCGAAGCTTGTTTTTAAGGAGCCAGTTCGTGCGGTAACGCCGGGTCAGATCGCGGTGGCGTATCGTGGGAAGTCGGTTGCGGCTGGCGGAACGATCGTTGGCGGCGTGCGTCTAACCCGAAGCGCCCCGGAACTCGTGGCGACCGAATAAGGCCCAGCGTTAGGTCGCTGTGCTTGGTTATTGCGGAGTTTTAGGGTGTAATGAATCACTCCGGGTTCCCCGGAGGAGGAAATTTCAAATGAGTCAAGAGCAAAACAACCAGAACAATATGCTTTACCTACTCGCAGGCGTTGGCCTGGGAGCCATCATCGGCGCGGCTGCGGGCATTCTTTTTGCTCCGAAGGCAGGCGATGAACTCCGAAGCGAGCTGAACGAAAAGCTGAAGGAAATCAAGGCAAAGACCGAAGAATGGGTTGCCGAGAACCGAAAGAAGATTGAACAGGCCGCTCCCGAAGAGCTCGGCGTTTAATCTGTCGTGAAGCCCGGCTGGCGAGTTGCGATATGGAGTGCGGTGGTTATCGCCGCACTTGTGTTTTTGTGGCTCGTCCGCGGCGTTTTATTCCCCTTCGTTCTCTCGGTCGCGATTGCGGCGCTGCTTGAGCCGCTGATTCGAAAGCTCTCGGCACGCGGTGTGCCTAAACGCGTTGCCGTCATTGGCACCATTGCCACGTTCTTCATCATCGTCGGAGTCGTGATCGCTTTGGCCGCGCCGACGGTGGTTCGGCAGATTGCGGGCGTTTCGATCAAGGCGCAAGACCTCACGCGGACGATTATTGAGGATGGCGAGCGGGACAACTACTTCGTCCGCTGGCAGCCAGTCACGATTACGGAAAGGGAAGATACGCCCTCCGGCCAGCTCGACAAGATTCTGCAGCGGTATGGCACGACCCTAGAACAAGCTGGGCTGCCTTCTACTCGTCGCGGTCTGATCGACCGGTATTTCAACTCCAACCGGCAAAAGATCGCAGATTTTGTTCAGGGTGCGTTCGATTCGTTCTTTGGCTTGCTCACCGGATTGCTGTCGCAGTTCTTCGTGGTGTTCCTCATTCCGGTCATCGTGATGATGATTCTGTTTGAGATGGACAACCTCCGGCAGAAGTCTCCGAAGTGGATTCCACCTTCAATCCGAAACCAAACGCTGTCAATTGCGCGTGACGTTTCGGACGTTTTCTTCGGCTACCTCCGGGGCATGAGCTTGCTGATCGTGTACTTCACGATCGTTCAGACGATTGTTTTGACCTTCTTGGGCTTGCCGTATTCGATCCTGCTCGGGATCGTTTTCGGGGCGTTTTATCTGATTCCGATCATCGGGAATTTCATCACGGCGTTTTGCATTTTCGTCTTGATGGGCTTTACGGGCGTTGCGGGGAATGCGATGTTCAGCGTTGGGAATCCGTGGCTGTACGGGGTGCTGGTGGCGATCATTTACATGCTGATCGGCGCCTCGTTTGACACGTTTGTGGTCCCGAATGTGGTGGGCGAGTCGGTTGGTTTGAGTCCGGTTTTGTCGATCTTCGTCGTGATGGCGGGGCAGGCGTTGTTCGGATTGCCGGGAATGGTTTTGGCCTTCCCGATTTCGGGGGCAGTGAAGGTGATTTTGGATCGGATTCTGAATGTGGCAACCGCGCCTGGTGAGGGCTTAGGCATGCCTGTTGTGCCGCTACGGCATCGTCGGAGTGTGGGATGAGACCCTTGATGATCTTGGCTTACGGCATCGTTGCCGGGTCTATGCAGCGGTTTGATGTGTCGGTCGAGTTCGATGGCTACGTGCCAATTTTGGGGGGCCGAGAATCGAAAGCGAAGGTGGAGTTTTTGGTTCGGGTGGATGGTCAGGAGGCTCCGGAAAAGAAGCTTCAGGCGCTCAGCACAATCGAAAAGTTTCGCATGAGCCTGGATGGCGCCGAGTTGCCGTTCACTGAGAAGAACATTCAAGGTTTCTTCCCGCCGACAACGGTGGTTGCGACGCGAAGCGGCAAGGTGGAGTCGACGGATGCGCCGAAGACAAAGCTTCCGGTGCGATTGCCGGGGCTTGACTCGCAGAAGTTTCCGGACATTACGTATTTGCCGCTGGAATTTCCGGCTGCGGAAGTCAAGCTGAACATCCCGTTTACGTTCGAGAAGGCCTTCAACGGGAGCCAAGCAAAATACACCGTGACGCCCACCAAGATTCTGGAAGAGCGCGTGGAGATGGCCGTGAAAATCGCCCAGACGGTGGTTGGATTTGAGGACCAGACCGGAAACGCGCTCGAAGCCGAAGCGCCGGGTGCCCGAAGGGTGGATTCGACGATTACCGGAGACGGGACGGCGACTTTTGACCGGAAGACCAGATCGGTTACGCTGGCGAAGATTCGTGCGGTTTCGGTGGACAAGGTCTTTCCGACTGGAAAAGAGCCTTACGAACGGCGTTTGGTGACTATCCTCACGATCAAGCAGCAGAAACCGGAATAGAATGCCTGAATGGTGTTTCGGCGTACTTTTCTCCCCGCCCTTGTTCTCGGTCTAGCGACGAGCCTCGGCATCGCGCAAACCGTCCCGGTTGATAACAAAGATTACAAGCGCGCAATCGATATGGTCACTTCACAGAGCCTGAAAGGGCACGTGGCGTTTTTAGCTAGCGATGCCCTGGCCGGGCGTGGAACGCCATCGGTTGGTCTAGATGCGGCGGCCGAATACATTGCTGCGGCCTACCGCCGAGCGGGACTCAGCGAATTGCCAACGGGTTCGTACTTCCAGGAGTTCACCTACAAGGATAAGAAGGTCAAGAATGTTGTCGGGATCTTGCCCGGCACCGACCCGAAGCTGAAAGACACCTACGTTTTGGTGACTGCCCACTACGATCACCTTGGAGTGAAAGAGACCGGAGAAGGGGATCTGATTTTTAACGGTGCGAACGATAATGCCAGCGGAACCTCCGGCTTGATTGAACTCGCGAGCGCTTTCGGCACGGCCAAGCTCAAGCCAAAGCGGACCATCGTTTTCATGGCATTTTGGGGCGAAGAGAGAGGGCTTTTGGGTAGCCAAGAGTATGCAAAGACACCGGTTTTTCCGCTCGCCAAGACCGTGGCTGACATCAACCTGGAGCAGATCGGTCGAACGGATGACAGCGAGGGGCCACGAGTGAATGCGGTGTCGGTCACTGGCGCTGACTTTTCGACGCTGGGAGATTGGATGAAGTCCGTCGGTAAGGCGTCGGGCGTTGAGGTCCAGAAGCACCCTCGATTCAGCGATGCGTACTTTGTCGCGAGCGACAACGCAGCCTTGGCGATGGCAGGGATACCCGCGCACACCATTTGCACGGCGTTCTCGTTTGCGGACTATCACAAGGTTGGCGATCACTGGGAAAAGCTTGACTACGCGAACATGGAGAAGATCGTCAAGTTCGTTGGATGGACGGTGCTTACGGTTGCAGACGCGACCGTTGCCCCGGAGTGGGACGCAAAAAATCCAAAAACCCAGCGGTTTCGAGAGAAGCGCGGCATCACGGGCGGTTGATTCGCCACAATCGTAAGGATTAATGGCCCATCAGACCGTTTACGTCATCGATTTTGGCGGCCAGTACACGCAGCTCATCGTTCGAAGAATCCGTGAGTTTGGCGTTTACTCCGAGATGATCCCGTGGACCGCCGCCGGGGATAGGATCCGCGCGCTCAAGCCGGATGCCGTTGTCCTCAGCGGCGGACCTCGGTCGGTGTTGGGCGCCGATGCGCCGACCATCGACTTTGGATTGCTAGAAGACATTCCGGTCTTGGGCATTTGCTACGGACACCAGCTGATGGCGTACCGGCTTGGCGGGGAAGTTGAATCCGCCTCGCTCAAGGAGTACGGCCTGCGGGTCCTTGAGAACGCGGAGGGCTTCGTTGGCGATTTGGCCAGCACAACGGTTTGGATGAGTCACGGCGACCAGGTGGTATCGGTTCCTGCAGGATTTGCGATTACGTCCAGCACGACCACGTGCCCGGTCGCGTCAATGCAGAATCCGCTCACGCGCAAGTACGGAATCCAGTTCCACCCCGAGGTCAGCCACACGCCGTCTGGCAAAGAGCTGTTGCGACGATTCCTATTTGATGTCGCGGATTTGAAGCCAGATTGGACGAGCGAATCGTTTATCGAAGAGCAGGTTGCCGCGATCCAAGAGCAAGTTGGACCGACCGGGAAGGTGCTTTGTGCAGTCTCGGGTGGCGTCGACTCCAGCGTGATGGCCGCGTTGCTGATTCGCGCCATCGGCGAGCGCGCGGTTTGCGTTTTTGTGGATCATGGTCTTTTGCGAAAGGGTGAAGGCGCGCAAGTTGCGGAGACGTTCCAGAATCATTTTGGCGGCAACTTTAAGGTCTTCGAAGAATCAGATCGATTCTTTGGCGCATTGGCTGGAGTGACCGAACCAGAACGGAAGCGCAAGATCGTTGGAGAGCAGTTTGTCCGGGTCTTTGAAGACCACGCATCCGAGCTCGCGGGCTGTGACTTCTTGGCGCAAGGAACGCTTTATCCTGACGTCATCGAAAGCGGATCGCCGACCGCGGCGAAGATCAAGACTCACCATAACGTTGGCGGATTGCCGGACTGGATGCAGCTCAAGCTGATTGAGCCACTGCGGTGGTTGTTCAAAGACGAAGTTCGGGAAGTCGGGCGAAAGCTCGGCCTGCCAGATGACATGGTCGATCGAGAGCCGTTCCCAGGACCAGGGCTCGCGGTTCGAGTTTTGGGCGAAGTCACCCGAGAGCGCGTGCGAATGACCCAAGATGCAGACTGGATTTTCCGTAGCGAACTCCGGGCTCGAAATCAGCACGTTGGGATTTGGCAGTCATACGCGGCACTGCTCGACGTTCGAAGCGTCGGCGTGATGGGAGACGAGCGAACATACGAGCAGCCGATTGTGCTTCGAGCCGTGGAGAGTGAGGACGCGATGACGGCCCGGGCGGTCAACATTCCGTTTGCAACCCTTGAGCACATCGCCACACGGATCGTAAACGAGGTCGATGGAGTGAACCGAGTGTTCTACGATCTCACCAGCAAGCCACCGGCGACGATTGAACTTGAGTAGTCAAACAATGGGAAATGAACCTGTATTTGCGATTGAGCAAAACACCGAAGTCTTGATCGACAACGCGGCGATCACGGCGAAGGTTGCCGAGATGGCGCGGCAGATCGAAGCTGATTTTGAAGGCGAATCGGTGCTCTTGGTTGGCATTCTTAAGGGGTCCATCCACTTCCTTTCCGATCTGGCACGACACCTCCGTTTGGACAGTCAACTGGACTTTCTTCAGGCCAGTAGCTACCACGGTGCACGTGAAACGACTGGCTTGGTTCAGATTCGGAAAGATTTGGACATCAATATTGCCGGTCTTAACGTTATACTAGTGGAGGATATTGTGGACACCGGAACAACGGTGAACCACTTGAGGGAACTCCTCCTCACACGAAAGCCGAAGACTCTGCGAATTGCCGCGCTGCTCTCTAAACCAGATGCACACCGCGTCGACGCACAGGTCGACTATGTAGGTTTCGAAATTCCGAATGAGTTCGTGGTAGGATACGGACTCGATTACGGCGAGCGATATCGCAATCTGCCGTACATCGCAATCCTTCGGAATCAGGACGATAACTCCCAACCTGAACTCTTCGCTGGTTAGCGTCTAGCACGCTGAAGCGGAAACAGAAGACGCAAGCCACAACATTCCAGGCAAATCATATGACCCATAGTTTCAGACCTCGTAAGCAAGAGGGCGGACGTCGCCGACGTGGAAATCAGAATCAGCGACCCGGACTTCCGCAGACCAACGAGCAGGAGATTGAGCAGCTACTACCGGAGAAGGATTACAACTTCTTCGACCAAATGACCCCGGCTGCCCTCCTCAAGGAAGCCAAAGCCGCCAAACTCGACCCGAAAACCTTGCTGCGGCATGAGCTGATCGAAAAGCTCCTCCAACTGGTTAACCCAGATTCCAACTACGCGTACGGCATTCTCGAAGTCCTCCCCGACGGCTACGGCTTCCTTCGCAAGGACGACTATCACCAGACCCCATCGGATGTTTACATCGGCGGCGCGGCGATCAAAAAAGCGAACCTGAAGCCCGGAGACACCGTCTTCTGCCAAGTCCGATTACCACGAGAAGGCGAAAAGTATCCCGCCCTTCTGCGTGTCGAAGGCGTGAACGGCATTGCATCCAAGAGCCCGGAGATGCACCGACGCAAGAACTTCGATGAACTCACCCCACTTTTCCCGAACGAGAAGCTGGTGATGGAGACCGGTCCCGACAACATCGCGACGCGAATTGTTGATCTGATCTCTCCAATCGGAAAGGGCCAGCGCGGCCTCATCGTTTCTCCGCCAAAGGCCGGAAAGACGACGATGATGAAGTCGATTGCGAACGCAATCAGCATCAACCATCCCGAAGTTGCTTTGATGGTCCTGCTCGTCGATGAGCGACCAGAAGAAGTTACCGATATGAAGCGGTCGGTTCGCGGTCAGGTCATTTCATCGACTTTCGACGAGCCCGCCGAGAATCACATGCGAGTGACCGATCTTTGTCTAGAACAGGCCAAGAGATTGGTCGAAGCCGGTCGAGACGTTGTCATCCTGCTCGACTCGCTCACTCGACTTTCGCGAGCATCCAACTTGACCATCAATCCTTCCGGAAGAACCCTTACGGGTGGTTTGGACCCAGCGGCACTTTATCGTCCACGTCGATTCTTCGGCGCGGCGCGAAATATCGAAGAAGGCGGATCGCTCACGATCGTCGCTTCGGTTCTCGTCGAGACCGGATCGAAGATGGATGAAGCGATCTTCGAAGAACTGAAGGGAACCGGCAACATGGAAATCGTTCTGGACCGTGATTTGTCAGAACGACGAATCTGGCCGGCCGTCGACATTCGACGTTCCTCGACTCGACACGAAGAATTGCTCTTCGAGAAGATTGAACTCGAAGGTGTTGTTCAGCTTCGCCGACTCATGGCAAAGGAGAACAATTCGGTCGAAGCTACTGAAGGTCTCATCAAGCTCCTCAAGCGCACGCCGACGAACAACATCTTCCTCGAATCCGTCATCGCAAGAACTAAGGCAACGGTCTAGAAGAGCCGGTTGAGCGGCGGGTAACCTACGTTCGATGGCAGAGGAGTATGAGGGTGGAGAAGGTGGCGAAGGCCTAGAGACGCCGCCTTCGTTTTTCCCCTATAGCGGGTCGAATCCGGAGCGTGAGCCAGGAAACTTTGGCGAGCTTGTAGAGGTTTCCGTACAGGGCGTCTTTGGTGCCGAAACCAAGGGCCGGATCTCTCACTTTGTGCTCCTGACCGATGGAGTGAGAAAACTCCCAATTCTCATTGGGGCATCGGAAAGCAACGCGATCATGTACATCATCGAGCAGAAGCGTCCCGACCGGCCGCAGACGCACGATCTCATCAAAAATATTCTCGATCGCGTTGGTTGCGATATCGACCGAGTCGTGATTGACGACTTCTGGAACGCGGTCTATTACGCGAAGATGTACCTGCAGTCTGGAAACGCCGAAGTTGAGATTGACTCGCGCCCTTCCGACGCCATCGCGATGGCCCTACGATTCGAAGCACCGATTTACGTCGCGGATGAATTGCTCGACGTCGATTCCGACTTGGTTTGATCTTACTGGAGCAATATGAACCCGGCGGATCGAGCAACTGAACTCAGAAAGGTTCTCGAGCACCACGCTTATCGGTACTACGTTCTAGACGATCCGGAGATCAGTGACTCCGAATACGACTTGCTGTTCAACGAACTCGTGGCGCTTGAGCAAGCCCACCCGGAACTGCAGGTTGATAACTCTCCGACGGCTCGGGTCGGTGGCCCTCCGGTCAAATCCTTCCAAAGTTACGCCCACCGGGTGCCCATGCTTTCGCTGGATAACGCCTTTGGCGAGCAGGAGCTGCGAGATTTCGATGAGCGGATTCGGAAGCTGCTGGGCCGCGATGACGTGAGCTACTTCGTCGAGCTCAAGTTTGACGGCGCTTCGATTTCTCTGACTTACGTGGATGGCAGATTGGTCAGTGCGGCGACCCGTGGAGACGGAACGACCGGAGAATTGGTCACCGAAAACGCACGAACCATTCGAGGCGTACCGTTCGAACTGCAAGACGACCTTGGTGGCACCGTTGAAGTTCGAGGCGAGGTCATGATGCTGCGGTCTGTCTTTGCAGAACTGAACGAAGCACGTTCGGAAAGAGGAGACCAGGTTTTTGCCAACCCTCGCAATGCCGCTGCTGGTGGATTAAGACAACTGGATTCATCCCTCACGGCAAAGCGCAAACTCAACTTTTACGCCTACGGCACCGGATTCACAGAATCGCCGCTGGCGAGCGCCCAAAGCGAGCTCAACGCGCGCCTGAAGCGCGCCGGGTTCCCGGTTTACGCGATGCAGACGAAGGCAACCGGCATCGATCAGCTCATCGAATTTGTCCATAAAGTTCAAGCCGCTCGCGCTGAGTTGCCATTCGGAATCGATGGCGTTGTGATCAAGGTCGATAGCGTCGCCGACCAAGAAACCCTCGGCTTCACATCCAGGGGGCCGCGATGGGCGATCGCCTATAAATTCCCATCTGAGCAAGCTTTCACCAAACTCAACCGGATTTTCTGCCAAGTTGGCCGAACCGGCAACGTGACTCCGGTTGCGGACTTGGAGCCAGTTTATGTCGGCGGAGTTACGGTTAGCCGAGCAACCTTGCACAACTTCGACGAAGTACTGCGAAAGGATTTGCGGGAAGGGGATACCGTCATCGTCCAGCGCGCGGGAGACGTTATCCCAGAGGTTGTTGGTCCAGTGTTGGAGAAGCGACCCGAAGAAGCTCCACTGCCTGAACCGCCGAAAGAGTGTCCGGTTTGCACAACAGCCCTCGTACGGCGAGACGGAGAGATCGCGCTCAAGTGTCCGAACAAGGCCTGTCCCGCTCAGATCGCATCTCGGTTGCAGCATTTCGTGAGCCGAAAGATGCTGGATATCGAGGGCCTTGGTGACAAGCTGATCGAGCGCCTTTTACAGGACGGTTTTCTCACCGACATTCCAAGCATTTTTCGACTGCATTCACGCCGAGCTGAGCTCTCGGAACTTGATGGTCTTGGCGAGAAGAGCATCGACAAACTTTTGGCGAACATTGAGAACGCGAAGAAGCCGACCTTGGCGCGGTTCGTCTTTGCCCTCGGCATTCCCGAGGTTGGCGAAAGCGGAGCGAGAGACCTTGCGATTGAATTCCGAACATTGAACGCTCTGAGATCGGCTCCCTACGAACGTCTTGTAGCGGTGGATAACGTTGGACCGCGAACCGCCGGCGAGCTCGTGGAGTGGTGGCAAGACGAAGAAAACCGTCAGCTCGTTGACTCGTTGCTTGAACTTGGCGTGGCCCCGGTGGAGCAAGCAGAGCCAACCGGCGACGCATTTTTAGACAAGATCTTTGTCTTCACCGGAAAGCTGGAGCAATTCACCCGAGAAGCGGCAGAAGAGGCAGTGCGCAACCTCGGTGGACGGGCGGCGGGCAGTGTAAGCAAGGCAACCTCGTTCGTGGTTGCGGGTCCAAATGCAGGTTCGAAACTGGCGAAAGCCGAGCAGTTGGGAGTTACGGTTCTCACGGAGCAAGAGTTTCTCGACATGCTCCCGGAAAATGCAATTTGAACGAGTTCGAGATTGCGATCTCTGCCAAAGAACTGGACCTTGACCACTGCGTCATGAGCGGGCAAGTCTTCCGTTGGTCGCGGCACGGCGAGGGGCGTTGGCTTGGAATCGACGGGGAGCACTGGTACGCCGTGGAAAAGATTGACGGCGGGTTTGCGGTTCAGTCGACCGGTACCGAAGCTGATTTCCGTGCCCACTTTCGTTTGGAAGAAACCCTTGTCGATGTTGTTGCAGAAATTGACGCGAGCCTGCCGGAATCTGCAGCCGTTGCGGCAAGCGGCTTTCGACTCATGCGGCCGAGTTGTCCGCGAGAAACTCTCTTTGCGTTCTTGTGCAGTCCGAACAACCACCTGCTCCGAATCACGTCCATGGTGAACGCGCTGGCCGAGTTTGGTGAGCCTATGTCTCGAGGGCATGGGCACCGATTTCCAAGCTTAGAGCGGATTGCCGGCATCGAGGAGTCTGAGCTCCGAGCGAAGGGCTTCGGATATCGGAGCCCTCGAATCCCCGGTGCGGCCCGGGCCATTCTGGAACGAGGTGGGGAGTCCTACCTTGCGGAACTCAAAAGTGGACCGTACGAAACCGCATTTAACGAGCTCATCAAGATCGATGGGATCGGGCCCAAACTCTCGGACTGCATCTGTCTCTTTGCCTTCGATCAGGGGCTCGCCGTGCCGGTGGACACGCACATGTGGCAAGCCGCCACCCGCAACTTCTTTCCCCAGTGGCACGGTACGGCGTTGACGGAGCTCCGGTACCGCGCGGTCGGGGATTATCTCCGTTCGAGACTCGGGGAACGGGCCGGCTGGGCGCACTTGTATCTGTACCGTGAGAACCAAGTGATGGCCCGAAGCCGAAAGTACACTGAGCCGAAATGAGAGTTAGCCCCATCTTTGCGGCATCGGTTTTGCTCGCCGCCGGGTGCGGGTTTTCCCCCGACGAAAGGATGGATCGGACCTACCTCCGGCCAGAAACTCTGTGCCTAATCAAGGACCCCCGGGTTAAAGAATCTTCTGGCGTGGCGGCCAGTCTTCGGTATCCCGGTACGTATTTCACCCACAACGACAGCGGTGATTACCCACGGTTTTACCGGTTCGATGAGTCAGGCAAGGTCACCCAAGAAGTGCGCGTAAAGGGCGCGACCGCGCAAGATTGGGAAGATATCGCGAGCTTCGAGCGAGATGGCGAGAAGTACCTGGCCATCGGTGACATTGGAAACAATGGTCGCAAAAGAAAGTCGCTCGTTCTGTACATCGTCAAGGAGCCGGATGACCAGGTTAAGGAGGTCGAATTCGCCGAAAAGGTCGAGTTTGTTTATCCCGATGCCTATAATGCTGAGGCACTTTTGATCATGCCGGGTGGTCGAGAATTCCAGATTTGCGTGAAAATGCAGAAGGGGAAATCAAAAGTTTTCAAAGGTTCGCTCGAGAAAACCAAGGGAGTTCAGACGCTGACTTTTGTTGGGGAAGTGGACCTGGGCGGATTCATCAAAGAATCGCGCATGGTGACAGGCGGAGCGGTGTCGCCAGATGGAAAATTCCTCGCACTTCGAACCTATATGTCGGCTTACGAGTGGGATATTTCGGCGGGTGTAGCCGGCTGGACCAAGAAGGAGCCGATGGCGATTCGAACAAATCTAGACCTTCAAGGCGAGGGAATTGCATACTCGGAAGACGGCAAATTTCTGATCACCACGGCCGAAAACACGCCCTGTCTGGTATCCGTCATTCGCAGAAAGTAGACATTTGAGGCATTTGTTTGGTACTATAACTCGTCGCTTAGCCATAGGCTTTGCAGCCAAGCAGGAGGTACCGAATGCGCAACTGCTCACCGAAAGGGAGTTTGCTTATAGGGCTTCTAGCTTTTGCCGGAATGGCATTTGCTGGAACGTCCGAAGAAAAAACCAGGACTGAGGTCCGGCGAACGGAGATCAAACCCACCGTTCGTTATCAATTCGATCGATCGCTCCGACCGGGCGCCATCCGCAAGATTCAGGATGGAACCGTAGGTTCGATTGAAAGAAACTTCGTTGTCACCTATGTCAACGACCAACCCGTCGAATACAAACTCGTTTCGGAGACTAAAACTCCGGCCAAAGACACCGTATTCTTGATTAGTCGAGCTGGTTTTCCAACCAGTCGTGGTTCATTCGTACGCGGGTCGGTCATCAACATGAGCGCCAGTGCTTACGATCCGAACCCAAGAGGCGGTTCTGGCCGAACGAAGCTTGGCCATCGTGCCAAGTTTGGTCACGTTGCCGTAGACCCTAGAGTCATTCCGCTCGGTTCGCTGCTCTACATCGAAGGCTATGGTTTTGCTTTAGCTTCCGACACCGGCGGAGCAATCAAGGGCAAGAAAATCGATCTCTGTTACGATTCTCGATCTCGAGCCTTCTCCTTTGGACGCCGAAAGGTGACGGTCCACGTACTCAAGTCAGCCTCCTAGAATATGGTCGGTTGACGAACTGGTGCCGTTTCTCAAGCGGCACCAGCTCAAAGCAGATAAGAGCTTTGGGCAACACTTTTTGATCTCCGCGCCTGCTGTGTCCGCCATCTTGGACGCTTGCAATGGAGCCGGATCGATCCTCGAAATTGGTCCCGGTCCGGGCATTCTGACGCGTCCATTGTCGGATGCTTTCGAGCACGTTCACGCCGTCGAACTCGACGAGCGCATGGCAAAGCCGCTTTCCGTGTGCGCGCCGCGCGTTCCGGTGACTTGGGGAGATGCGCTGAAGCTGAATCTGCCCGAGCTTGTTTCTGCGATGCCCAAGCCTTTGGTCATCGTTTCGAACATGCCGTACTACATCACGGGCCCGTTGCTCGGCCGGATTGAAGAATTGGCGGGAGAACTTGATCGGGCCGTGCTCATGATGCAAAGGGAAGTCGGGGATCGCATTCTTTCCCCTGCTGGTGGCAGCGAGCGCGGCGGGCTTTCGGTGGCGATGCAATGCGGTTTTGAGATTTCCCGCGTAGCTGACGTTCCGCCGGACGCGTTTTTCCCCCCTCCAAAGGTCGATAGCGTCGTTCTGCGCTTCACTCCCCGCTCGGTCTCCCAGTCGGACCGAAAGGGCCTAGGAAAGGCCCTGAACATCGGTTTTGCGCAGCGACGCAAAACCCTGGAGAACAATCTGGCTACCGGATTGCGAAAATCTAAGGTCGAGATTGCCGATTGGTTGGTTGAGCTGGAGATTTCCCCGCGGGCGCGTCCACAAGAATTGACCAACGAAGAATGGTGGCGTCTCCTAAAATTGATCTGTGAGCGAGTTCCTGGATTCTGGCCCGTTTAAATCCGCTGCGCTGTCGGCGGGGTTCACGACGGCTGGTATCTGCGCGGTTGAGCCGCCAGCGGGATTGGAGTTCTACAAGCAATGGATTGCTGACGGCAACCACGCGGGGATGGAATATCTGCCGAACTCGGTCGAGTTGCGTTCTGATCCTCGTCGATTGTTGGAGTCCGCCCATACGGTAATTGCGCTGACTTTGAATTACCGCCAACCAGCTGCGGAGGCGGCAGACTTTCGGGTTGCGCAATATGCGCGAGGTCGGGACTATCACAAGGTTATTCGCAGCAAGATGAACCGGCTGATTGCCCGGTGGGAACAGGAGTTTGCGGGGGCAGAGTTCCGAGGATGCATCGACAGCGCGCCGATTTTTGAACGTGAGTACGCCCACCTGGCAGGGCTTGGTTGGTTTGGGAAGAACACGTGCCTGATCGATAGTAAGCGAGGTAGCTTTTTCTTCATTGCCCTCATTCTCACGTCGCTGGACATTCAGCGCGATCAACCGGCGTTAGGCGGCTGCGGGACTTGCCGCGCGTGCATCGAGGCTTGCCCGACGGGAGCGATTCAGTTTGGTAACGGCCGATGGTTCATCAATTCAAATCGATGCGTCAGTTATCTCACGATTGAGCATCGAGGTGAAATCTCGCCCGAACTGGCGGCCGGGGTCGGTGATTGGAGCTTCGGTTGTGACGTTTGTCAGGACGTTTGTCCATTCAATCACCCCGGTCCGCGACAACCAGACCGGGGGCAGGTCACGACAGAACCCGACTTTGCGGCTCGTGAGTATCCCAGCTTGGTGCAACTCGCGACCATGAGCCGAGAAGATTGGGATTCCACCTTTGCCGGCTCAGCGATTCGCCGAGCCGGATTCGATGGTTTAGTCCGCAACGTGAAGTTGAACCTGAAGAATCGGTCCGAGGCTAGCTGACTCGTTCCAGAAGGACGGCGGTCGCTTCGCCGCCGCCAATGCAGGGGGAGCAAACGGCGTACCGGGCTTCTCGAGCTTGGAGTTCGTATGCGGCCGTCAGAATCAGTCGCGCACCGGTCATGCCGATTGGGTGGCCCAAGGCGACCGCTCCGCCGTTGACGTTCAGCTTCTCGTGCGGAATCTCGGCCTGCTGGGCGACGAGCATCGCGACAACGGCGAACGCTTCGTTGACTTCGAAGATGTCGACGTCGGAGACGCTTAGTTGAGCCTTGGCAAGAACAGCTTGGATGGCGCCGGTTGGTGCGCTGGTGAACCGTTCGGGAGCTTGAGCGAATTGTGCCTGAGCGATTACGCGAGCGAGTGGCTGAAGGCCGCGCTTGTGGGCTTCGGATTCGAGCATCAGCACGAGAGCGCAGCCTCCGTCATTAAGCGAGCTTGCGTTGCCGGCGGTCGTGACGCCGTCTTTGCTGAAGGCAGCTCGCAGGGAAGGAAGCTTTGCCGGATCGCCTTTGCCGGGCTCCTCATCTTGATTTACTTGGATCGGGTCGCCTTTTCGTTGCGGAATCAGAATCGGTGCGATTTCGCGCTCAAATCGACCTTCGGCCTGGGCGGCTGATGCGCGACGATAGCTTTCGGCGGAGAAGGCGTCCAACTCCTCGCGGGAGATGTTGAACTCGCTCGCGGTGGAATCGCCGCAGTTGCCCATGTGGCAGTTGTTATATGGGTCCCAGAGTCCGTCGTGGATCATCAGATCGAGCAGCGTGCCGTTACCCATTCGGTAACCCGTTCGGGCTTTCTCGAGGGCATAGGGCGCGTTGGACATGCTCTCCATTCCGCCGGCAACGACGATGCTGGCGTCTCCGGCGCGGAGGGCCTGGGCGGCCATCATGACCGTTTTCATGCCGGAGCCGCAAACCTTGTTCACCGTGGTGCAAGGGACGGAGTTTGGAAGGTCCGCACCAAGGGCAGCCTGGCGGGCGGGAGCTTGGCCGAGTCCGCCGCTGAGGACGTTGCCCATGAGGACTTCGCTAATCTCCGCGGCATCGATTCCAGCCCGTGAGATTGCTTCACGAATGGCGACCGAACCTAGCGCAGGGGCGGATTTGCTACTAAGACTGCCTTGAAAAGCGCCGATTGCGGTGCGGGCGCCAGAAACGATGACCACGTTGTCCATGGCATCAAGATACCAGCCGGTCAGCGACCAACCCGGCTGCGTATTTTGTCAAAGGTCCGGTCAAGCGCGGCGGTTTCTGGCATTTTCAGCGCCCGAGCGATGATCACGTAGAGCGAAAATCCGGGAAGGCAAACGAGCAGCAGGATCAGCACCGCGCCAAGTTTGTTGGTTTGAATCGACTGCAGATATGGAACTTGGAGCAAGCCGTAAGTAACACCCACGAACACGATCGAACCCAGCAGGGCCTTACCCATCGTCGCAAAAATTCCGGGAAAGTCCACGCCGCCCATCCGGCGATGCAGAGCGATCAGCAGAGCCGCCACCAGAAATAGGCCGGAAAGCGAGGACGCGAGTGGAATCGCCAGATAGCTGAGCGAGGTCTGCCGACCGAGGTTGATGAGAATGAAGAACACGCCCGTAGTGATCGTGCCAATTACGATTGGAGTCGCTGAGTGTTGCGCGGCAAAGAATCCACGCATGAGAACCGGATGCAGGCACCATGCCCAAATGCCAAGGCTCAGAAGACGCAGAAGGTCGGAAACGATCCGGGAACTCTCGACCGTAAACGCGCCGTGCTGGAAGATCGCCACGACAATCGGCTCCGGTGCCGCAAACATGAGCGCGGAGATCGGGATCGAGATGAACAGCACCTGGCGGATGGTTGCGTTCATCTGGGACTGGTAGAGTCCGGTTTCGCCACGGGCGAAGTGCTGGGACAGCACCGGGAAGGCAGCCAGTGCGAGCGATTGGCCGAACACAGCAAGGGGCGCTTGCATCAGGACGTTGCCCAACTTCAGATTCGTTACCAACCCGTCGGAATACATCTGCCCGTAATAGCGGGAGATCAGATCGTAAACGCCGGGAAGTGAGAGCCCAAGCACGACCGGCAGCATCAGCTTGAAGACCTTTACGACGCCCGGATGGCGAACATCAAGCGAGAAGGCGAACTTCGACCCCAGCTTGCGCATGGTGAGGAACGGAATGACCAGGTTGCCGATCATCGCTCCGCCGAGCGCGCCCCAGGACATGCCAGCGATGGGTGGGTTGGTGAAGCTGGACAGCACGAGGGCGCCGAAAAGGATTCCGATGTTGTAGACGTTCGGCCCAAGGCCCGGAATGGCAAAAACGCGCCTGGCATAGAGAGTGCCGAACATCAGGCCGCCGATGAAGAACGCGTACTGAGTTGGCAGCACGATTCGGCTCATCAGCACGATGTCGTTGAACTTCTGCCCCGTTGCCGATGGCGCGAGGAGGTGAGTGATCGGCTCAGCGAGAATCCAGGCAATCGTAATGAAGGTCAGCACGACGATGGACATCACGCTTGCGACGACGCTGAAGACGTGCCACGCTTCGTCCTCCCGTTCGGTTTGGTAGTACTCGGTGAAGACCGGGATGAATGCCGAACTCAATGCTCCGCCGGCGATGAGAAAGAAGAGCAGGTCAGGCAGAGAGAACGCTAGGTTGTAGGCGTCGGTTTGACTGCCGGAACCGAACTTTCCGGTCATGACCATCTCTCGGACCATGCCCAGGACTCGGCTCAGGAAGAGCGAGATGACCATGATTCCGCCGGCTTTGGCCACGCTGGTGCCAACATCGGCCGGTTTGGGTTCGGAACTCACAGGTCAATTAAACCGAAAAGGGCCCGATCCTTGCGGAATCGGGCCCTTCTGAACGCTGGACTCGTTTAGAGTGCGGATTCGATCAGAGCTTTGATCTGATCCTTTGGCAAAGCACCAACGGCCTTGTTGACTTCTCGTCCACCCTTGAAGACGTGGAGAGCTGGGATGCTCATCACGCCGTACTTGGAGGCGAGGTCTGGTTCCTTGTCGACGTCGATCTTGAAGACCTTGGCCTTTCCGGCGAATTCCTCGGCGAGGGCTTCGACCGAAGGTGCGATGGCTCGGCAAGGGCCGCACCAAGGTGCCCAGAAGTCGATGAGGACGGGAAGTTCCGAGTTGATGACTTCGGCTTCGAACTGCGAGCTGCTGATTTCTAAATTGGCTGCCATGAGATTGTCAGTTTCCTTAACTGAACTAATACCGGGTGTATACCTGAGGTTCCTTTCTAGGACCTGTTACGAATCCGGGTCCTAGGTACGTCAATTACTAGCGTAAGGGCAGGCAGGATGTCTCGCCCACAATGGAGGACGAATTCCCTTTGAAGACGAGGATTGTTCAAAAAACGCTAACGGTGCTTGCAATGGTTCCGCTTGCTGCGAGTGCACTCGCGCAGCGTGCGGAGACAGGGTTGTTAGGAATCAACCTGTTTGACAAAAGCACTCGCGTATTGCAGAAGTTTGGTACACCGGATGAAATCCTACCGGTGACCCTCGGTGGCGGCGCCCAGTTCGGCGGTGGTGGCGGTGGAGCTGGTGCTCCTGGCGCACCTGCCGGAAGACCCGGTGCAGCCGGTGCTGGCGGCGGTGGCCGTGCGGCAGGTGGAGGCGGAGCGGCAGGCGGACAGCTTGCTGACTTTATGCCACCTCTTTCGTCCGAAGACGATCTACGACAGTTTGCCCCGGGTGGCCGCCAAAGCGGTGGCTCTAGCCCGTTTGGTCCTGGTGGTCCGCCTCCAGGCGTTCCCAATGGCGGCGGCCCTCCTCCGGGAGTCGGTGGCCCTGGCGGCGGACGACCGGGTGCAGGCGCACCTCCGGCTGGTGGTGGCGCAGCGGGTGCTCCTCCGGCTGCAGGAGCCGGAACGCGAGTGACGTTTACTCGATGGGTCTACAACAAGAAGTCCTCGAAGTACGCGTTCATCATCGACCGACTCGGTCGAGTTGTCCAGATCGAAGCCATCGGGTTGAAAGATCCAATGGTCAAGACCCGAAACGGCGTTACGTTTGGCGCGAACTTCAAGACAGTTGTCGGCAAGTATGCGAATCCGGACGGTTACGAAATTGCCGGTGACAACATGTTCGTGAAGTACCTCACCCGAGGCAAGGTTGCATTCCGATTCGCTCGGCTTGCACCAAAGAAACCACAGGTCGTCGTTGGCGTCGTGGTTGCGGCCGGAAAGTCGTAAGTCAACCTGCGCAGGGCATCGACCCTGAAGTAGGCTGATAGCATGGATGAGCGAGACGAGATTCGACAAAGAGTCGATATCGTCTCGCTTATTTCATCTGAGATGCCCCTCAAGAAGGTCGGCAAGAATTTTCAAGGGCTCTGCCCATTCCATCCTGATAAGAATCCGTCGATGACGGTTTCGCCCTCGACCGGACGTTACAAATGCTGGTCTTGCGGAGCGACGGGGGATATCTTCAACTGGGTCATGAATCGGCAGAACGTCGATTTCGTCGAAGCACTTCGAATTCTTGCGAAAGAGGCAGGAGTCACCCTCAAGAGCCGCGAGGGCGGGGAAAAGTCCAAGTCTTACGCTGAGCCAATGGCGGCGGCGCTAGCGTTCTTCCAAGAACAACTCTCGAAAAGTTCAACCGCCCGAGAGTATTGCGAGCGAAGAGGGCTGGATTCTGAGACGCTGACAAAGTGGGGAATCGGCTATGCCCCCGAGGTCGGTGAAGCCCTGGCGAACCACCTCAAGAAACTCGGATTTTCGCTTCAGGACTGTAAAGACTTATTCTTGGTAGACACCGATCCATCGGGCGGATTCTTCGACAAGTTTCGCGGCCGACTCATGTTTCCGATCAAGGACGAGCGCGGGGCAACGGTTGGCTTTGGAGGACGCGTGCTTGGCACCGGTATGCCGAAGTACATCAACAGCGGAGACACGCCGCTGTATCGGAAGAGCCGAGTGCTCTACGGCTTCAGCGAAGCGCGGGACTCAATCGGAAAGTTTAAGCGGGCGGTCCTGGTTGAGGGCTATCTGGACGTCATCGCTTGCCACGCCGCAGGGGTAACGCAAGCGGTGGCGTCGCTTGGCACCTCGGCGACCGAAGAGCAAGCAAAGTTGCTCAAGCGGTGGGCAGAAGAAGTTACGATTCTCTACGATAGTGACGAAGCTGGGCAGAAGGCGGCTGATCGAGCGATTGCGGTGATGCAGGCGGAAGGCCTTCGAGTGCGGGTTTCTTTGCTTCCAAAGGGGGATGACCCCGATTCGCTGCTCCGTCAAAAGGGACCGGGGGCAGTTGCTGAGGCGGTGGCGAAAGGTTTGCCACCGATTGACTTCAAGATTCGTCGGCTCGAAGAGAAAGTGGATCCGGCGGATGAGAGTTTTTGGCAGGAAGCTCTGGAGATCCTTGCTGACGCTCCGAACGAGTTGGAGCTCGATCGGCAATTGGTTCGCCTTGCCCCAAAGTATCCGGGCCTTACGGATCCGATCCAAGCGCAGAAGGCGCTCAAACGGACTGTGGGGAACATCCGTCGAGCTCGGGCATTTGATCCGGAAGCGACTCGACAGGCGGCTCGGTCGATCACCCGGGCCAGGACGACCGTGAAGGACCTGGAATCGGCCGAGGTCGTGGTGTTTCGGGCTTTTCTCAGCAGTAAATTCAGGAAGGAAGGCTGGATGTTTTCAAGGCACGGCGACTTGTTCGTCACTTCGCTCGGGAAAGAGCTTTCCGCTGCAATTGCGCTCACGTTTCCAACCGCTGCACCAAACGGTGAGGTGAGTCAATGGCTGGGAAATCTGGAACCGGAGCGGTTGCGATCAATTCTTGCCGACATCGAAGAAGACCTTCGCGGCGACATGCTGAAAGAGGACTACATCACGGAGTCGATCGTTAAACTTCGAGAAAAGGCCACGCTCCAGAAAACGACCGCCGCCCGTCCTCTTCTTGATAGCGATGAGGAACGGCAAAAGTATCTTGAGCAACTCAAGAAACTCAAGCCAATTCCGCCTCAGGAAGCCGAATCGACACATGAAGACTGGTAATTCACGCGGTTCGGAAGAATTCTGAAGGAGACTCGGAAAACCTTTGCTATAGTGTAAGACGTTCGCGCTCACCAACGGAGGTCGCGTGATCTAATGATGCTTTCAGGGAAGGAATTGACGGAGGGCGCTACGGAGTGCGGAGGGGGAACCGCACTCGTTTTCCATCGGACACCACGTTGTCCGGCTAGGATGCTTGCGGCGAACCAAAACGCCCGAAACCGCTCGGTCTCGGAGGAATCGTTCGAAACCGATGGCGATGCTGAGGCGAGTCCATCCGAAGTTGAGCATCACTTCGAAGACTCGGTTCGAATGTGGCTACAAAAGATCGGTCGCATTCCACTTTTGAACGCCGAAGACGAAGTGAACCTGGCGCGGTGCGCACGAACAGGTTGTGATCGTTGCAAGCAGATGCTCATCGAGGCAAACCTTCGCCTCGTGGTGTCCATTGCAAAGCGATTCATCAGCCGCGGTCTTTCGATGCAGGATCTGATCCAGGAAGGCAATATGGGTCTGATTCGCGCGGTCGAGAAGTTTGACCCTGAGCGAGGCTTCCGGTTCAGCACTTACGCCACCTGGTGGGTTCGACAGGCTATTTCTCGTGCCCTTTCCGATCACGGGCGTACGATTCGTATTCCCGTGCACACATTGGAAGCAGTCAATCGCATGATGCGATCGACGGGGCAGCTTCAGCAGACTCTCGGCCGAGAAGCAACTTCCCAGGAAATCGGGGAGTGTCTCAACATTTCGGTCGAGCGAGTCGAAGAGTTTCAACGCGCCATTGCCGAGCCACTTTCGCTGGATTCTCCGATCGGCGACAGCGAAGATACATCGCTGGTTGAGTTTCTTGTGGATCGTTCCGGCGAGAACCCGGCCGATGCGGCGCTACGATCAATTTTGCGGGGCCAGATCGACGATCTGCTCTCGACTTTAGCGGAACGGGAAAGGGAAGTGATCATGATGCGGTACGGCCTTTTAGATGGCCAACCTCACACCCTTGAAGAAGTGGCGCGGTGTTTCCAGGTCACTCGGGAGCGAATTCGGCAAATCGAGCAGAAGTCGCTCAAGAAATTGAAGCACCCATCGAAAATGAAACCGTTCCAAGAGTTGATAGATGTCGCGATTGATGCGTAGTACGCATTGATATGAATCTGCCAGATCGAACGGTTCTGCTTTCGACCGGGCAAGAGGTCGCCATTGCCAAGCTCTTTCCCGGTTTGCCTTTTGCCCTCATCTTCCTCCGGCATTCCGGTTGTATCTTTTGCCGTGAACAGATTCAGCTTCTGAACGATGCGCTCGATTTGCCGATTGCGTTCGTGACACTGAGCTCCGCAGAGGAATCGCAACGATTAAAGGACGCAACGCGATCTCCCCACACGTTCATCTCGGACCCGCAGCACCACCTTTATCTGCACTTTGGATTGCAGCGGGCTTCGATTGGGCAACTCTTCGGCCCGAGCGTTGTAAAGCGAGGATTCGCGGTGATTAAGTCCGGCACGAAAGGTGGTTTCCTGCCTACAACCGATCCAATCCAGCTTGGTGGGGCGTTTGTTATTGATGCCGAAGGAAAGGTCACTTGGTCGCGGAAGGCCAAGGACGCTTCGGACAATGTCACCCCCGAGGATTTGCGGAAGTTGCTTTGTCTGCCGGTGGCATGATCTGCCACGGTCGGTGAATCGGCGTTCCAGCAACCAGTGAAGGAAGATTTAGCGGCGTACCGTCCGTGTAGCTCGCAATCAGTCCGACTTCGGCGGCCATGACCAGGGTCGCAGCAACATCGTAAAGCCGCTCTCCCATCCCATACAAGCCCCGTAGACGCTGGGTAACCGTCCAACTGCCGTCTACGACGGATGCGCCGAAACAACGTAGTCTTCCGGGCACCTTTTCGCTCCCGATGAGCGGTGCGATGTGCGGACAGCACGAGATCAATTCAAAAGCCTTTGGTCGTCCGGGCACGACCACGCTAATGGGCTCGCCATTCAAGGTCGCTCCTCGGCCCTCTCCCGCGACGTACAGTTCTCCGAGGTCAGGAAGGTAAATGCAACCTTCACGAAGGGCGCCATCATGCCAACGAGCAATGCTCACGCCCCACGTGGGCAGGCCCATGGCAAAGTTGGATGTGCCGTCAATGGGGTCTAGAAGCCAGATTCCGTTTGTGTCCTCGTCCGCGCGGCCAAACTCTTCGCCCCAGACCGACGTGTTTGTCGCCAGGGGAACGAGTTCGGAACGCAAGAATTCCTCGACCTTTCGATCTGCGTTCGTGACAAGGCTGCCGTCGGACTTAAGTTCTGTCGCGAGTCGCTTCCGTTCCTCTTGAGCGAGGAGTCCCGCACGGGTGCCTATTTCGGCAAGAACATTGAGATCAATAGGCATACCGGCATTATGAAGGGAATCTAGCTTGGAAGAAGGTGGGTTAGGGTTGACAATGGATGCGGGTTCGGGTAACTTACTAATCCGCGAGCGGGCGTGGCTCAGTGGTAGAGCGATTCCTTGCCAAGGAATAGGTCGCGGGTTCGAATCTCGTCGCCCGCTCCAACTTCATTTGAAGTTCTAGCCAAATAAGGCTTCTCCCACGCTTACCACGCGTGTTTGCTGATCAACCGTGCATTCAAGGCACGCAGCTTCATTTACTTTAACGCCGAGCGCCATGTCGCCCCCCGGGAGGAGGAAGATCTTGCCTTGGGTTGCGCAGCGGCGATCCCACTGTTCTCTAAGGGCTGACCAGGCATCTGGCTCCGGAACGGCATGGATGCTGGCAATAACCCTCTGAAGCGCTTCGTCAATTGTCGGCACTTCACGCCCTTCTATGGCGAGGCTCGTTGCCCGAAAGGCGATTTCGGTAGGGAACCGCGTTTGTCCAAGGTTTAGCCCAATGCCGACGATGGTTCGACGATCACCATCTGGCCCCACAATTACTTCGGTTAGAATTCCGGCAAGCTTCTTGCCGCCAACCACGATGTCGTTGGGCCACTGTAGCTTTGCGTCGAAAGCGTTTGCCACAGCAATCGCGGTCGCCATACCAATAAGGTGAGGCTCCGGGTGGTTCTTGTAGGCATTGAACACCAAAGTGGTGGTCAGGCTAGAGTTGGGACCAGCAATCCATTCGCGTTGAAATCGTCCCCGCCCGTTGGTTTGGCTCTCCGTGAGGCAGCCAGAGATCGGTTCACCATCTCGAATCGACGCTGATACGTAGGTTTGCGTTGAATCGAGCTCCGCAAACCGGAAAAAAGGCTGATGAGCGGAAATGTCAAATTTCACAGCAATTCCAAATGCATGGGCAGGGAAACCGCAGAGTGGGTCAGAGCCCCGACCGAGATGAGATGAACCCCGGTGAGGGCAACTCCGCGAACGGTTTCAAGAGAAACACCGCCACTTGCTTCAAGGAGTACTTGATGCTTGTACGCCTTTACGGCTTCTCGCATCATGAACGGATCCATGTTGTCGAGCATCACGATGTCTGCACCGGCTTCAACTGCTTCTGCCACCTGCTCCAGGGTCTCGCATTCAACTTCGATCTTGAGCATGTGGGATGCGTAACCCCGAACGGCTTTTACCGCCGGTTTGATTCCGCCCAGAGCGGCGATGTGATTGTCTTTCAGCATGACGCCGTCATACAAACCCATGCGATGGTTATGTCCGCCGCCGCATCGGACGGCGTACTTTTGTAACGACCTGAGCATCGGGATCGTTTTTCGGGTGTCCACGATGCGTGCATCCGTGTCTTTGACTCGCTCCACGAATTCATGCGTTAAGGTTGCGACCCCACTCAGGTGCATCAGGAAGTTCAGGGCGGTTCGTTCCGCCATCATGACTTGGCGAGCACTGAGGTAGCCGCGGATGAGGATGGTGCCGCGAGAAACCGCATCCCCATCGTTCTTTAAGACCTCGATATTCGCGCGCCCCGAGTCGTCCGGCGAGGGCGCAAGAAGAAACTCCGCAATTCCGAGACCGCAAATAATTCCGTCAGCTTGAGCCTCAATGTGCCAGCGAACCATGTCGGTCGCAGAAAGGGCCGCGCCGGTAATGTCGCCGCTACCCACGTCTTCGCTGAGGGCGTCTTCTACGATGTGCCACCACTGCTGTGGTTCTGGCTGATGCCATGCGCTCACCCGTCCTATGTACCTTTTCTCAGGACAGGGTTATTCTGTTTCAGTTAGGGGAATGCCACTTCGCGCACTTATTTCTTCGAAGAGGAGTTCAAACGGAACGTCGAGTCCATTGCGTTGCCAGCCCACCGGAACCTTTGCTCGCCCCGCACTCAGATATGCAAATGGCTTGATCACGACCGTCCCTTTATCCAGAACGAGGGTCGCTCGATCCGTTCGAAGCTGAATCGCTTTGATACGATCGTAGGGAACGGTCTTTATGGTGCCATTGCGAACGATATCAAGTTGGGTTTCTTGGATCACGAACTCGTTCGCCTCGGCGACGCTGTGCATCGCTTCGGTGTAAGTACCTTTGCCGTAGTCCATGATTGCGCTCGCGGCGTTTTTGAGATGATCCGCAAACCGTTGCTTCGGATCAGAGACCTTTTTCGTTTTCTCTTTCGCGGTTTGCTTTTGGGTCTCGGCTCCCATGCGTAGCCAGCGGATGGCTTGGTCAGGTCGATAGCGCACGAGTTCCATTCAGCCAATTGTGCGTGAAAATGTCCCGTCTGCAATGCGTTCGGGACCTTTGCACGGTAGAACGACGGTGATATGCAATTCACGCAACTTGGACGCAGTGGCTTAAAGGTCAGCCGACTTTGTCTTGGCACCATGAACTTTGGACCAAAGACGACCGAAGCCGACAGCTTTGAGATCATGGACCAGGCGCACGACCTTGGGATCAACTTCTTTGATACGGCCGACGTTTACGGCTGGAAGAAAGATGGCTGGACGGAGAGCATCATCGGCCGATGGTTTGCTCAGGGCGGCGGCCGACGCGACAAAACGGTCATCGCAACCAAAGCTTATGGCGACATGGGCGAGTGGCCAAACTCCGGCCGATGTAGCGCACTCCATATTCGCAAGGCCTGCGATGCGTCTCTCTCTCGCTTGCAGACGGACTTTATCGATCTCTATCAAATGCACCACATTGATCGTCTGACGCCGACGGAAGAGATTCTGGAAGCCTTCACGGTGCTTCGACAGCAGGGGAAAGTGCTGTACTTCGGCTCGTCAAACTTTGGCGCCTGGCACATCGCACGGTTCAACGAGCGCGCATCGGCCCAGAACATGCTCGGATTGGTGAGTGAGCAGTCGATCTACCACCTGCTCAACCGAAACATTGAGCTTGAAGTGCTCCCGGCATGCCGCGAATACGGCCTAGGCGTGATTCCTTGGAGCCCACTCGCCAGCGGTTTGCTCGGTGGAAAGACGGAAGATCAGGGTGCCCGCCGAAACGAAGGCGGAACCGCCGAAGCACGAGTCAAACACGCGGACCAGCTCGAAAAGTGGGAAGCGCTTTGCGCTGAGTTGGGAGAAAACCCAGCCGACGTCGCGCTTGCTTGGACCTTGCACCAGCCTGGCGTTACCGGACCCATCATCGGACCGCGAACGATGGCTCAGCTTCACGGCAACGCGAAAGCAGTTGACATCGTGTTGGATGCGGAAGTTCTGGCGAAGATCGACGCAATCTTTCCGGGCCGGAAGTCTAGCCCGGAAGATTACGCTTGGTAAGAGCTCAGGAACGCCGTAGGCCGAGTTCGGCCCACTGCTGAGAGTCGATTGTGCTGGGGGCCCCCATCATTGGGTCTTGGCCTCCAGCAACCTTCGGGAAGGCAATGACTTCTCGAATGTTCTCGGTGTCGGTGAGAAGCATGATGAGCCGGTCGATTCCCGGTGCGATGCCGCCATGGGGAGGCGCACCGTAGCTGAAAGCTTCCAGCAGGTGCCCGAATCGGTCTTGCTGGGTTGCTTCATCGATCCCGAGGAGGCCAAAGATTTGCGCTTGGATATCCGGTCGGTTGATTCGGATCGAGCCTCCGGCGACTTCCATTCCGTTACAGACCAAGTCGTACGCTTGCGCACGAATGCTGCCTGGATCCGTTTCGATCTTCGGCAGGTCTTCCCACTTAGGCATGGTGAATGGGTGGTGCATCGAGCTCCATCGTCCGTCGGTATCACTCCACTCGACGAGCGGGAAGTCAACGACCCACAGATACTTCAGAATCCGTGGATCGCGCAGCTTAAGGCGATCGCCGATCTCTAACCGGAGGCGATAGAGGACGTCGTTGGTCGTCTGCCAAGCGTCGGCCACGATGCAGATCAGGTCTCCGGCCTCGGCCTGGGAAGTTTGAAGAACGGCTTCCAACTCTGCTTCAGCGAGGAACTTGACGATCGAACTCTTGATCGCAAGACCGTTCGGGCTGATGTATGCGCCTTCGCCAGCCTCGGCTGCAGGCAGGACAGCAAGATGAGCCATCCCCTTGGCGCCGAGCTCCTTGCAGAACTCCTCGAGTCCACTGACTTCCTTTCGGGAGTACGTCGCGGCACCGGGGAAGCGGACTGCACGCAAGATACCGCCTGTCTCGATCGTGTTCTTAAAGACAGCAAACTGGGTCTCCGGGAAACAACCCGTGAGATCGATCAGCTTCAGGCCAAACCGAGTGTCAGGCTTGTCGCAGCCATAGTCCCGCATCGCTTCATCGTAGGTGATGCGTTCCATCGGTCCAACGGGCTCTTTATCGAGTCCAAACTCCTCGATCGTGCCGTTCACGACTTCTTGAGTCATGGCTTCGATCAAAGTCAGGATGTCTTCCTGATCGATGAAGGACATTTCAATATCGAGCTGGGTGAATTCGGGTTGTCGGTCGGCGCGGCTGCTTTCATCGCGGAAGCACTTCGCAACCTGGTAGTACCGCTCCATGCCAGCGACCATGAGGAGCTGCTTGTATTGCTGCGGGCTTTGAGGCAAGGCGTACCAAAGCCCAGAATCGTTTCGGTAGGGAACCAGATAGTCACGCGCGCCTTCCGGGGTCGATTTCGTGATGATCGGAGTTTCGATTTCCAGGAAGCCACGAGCGTCTAGGTAGCTTCGATATCGACGAATGACCGAACTGCGGACGGCGAAGCGTCGATGCATCGAAGGACGGCGAAGGTCGAGATAGCGATGCTTTACGCGGAGCTCCTCGTTGACAGACTGCATCTGTTCCTCATCGCTCAGTTGGAATGGGAGTGGTTTAGTTGGGCCAAGTAGCTCGAAACTTTGAACTTCAATTTCGATATCGCCGGTCGGCATTTTGGGGTTCTTTGCCTCGTCCGATCGTTCTAGTACTTTGCCAGTAAAGCTAACGCAAGCCTCGGCCCGCAGGTTCGAGGAATCGGGGAAGGTTTCAGGCGCGAGAACGAGCTGAACAAGTCCGGTGCGATCTCGAAGATCCACGAACTTTACTCCGCCAAGATCTCGAACGCGGTGGATCCAGCCGTTCAGTGACACCGTTTCGCCGACGTGCTCGGCGCGAATTTCGCCGCATGTATGCGTGCGTTTTACAAACCCCATGGGACCGAAAGGATACCGGTTCGGTTCGTATGTCTGTTAGCGAAAGGCTATTCGGTTTGGGGTGGTTCGCAGTAAAGTGGAGCGATGTTGTCCGTGTTGCTCGCATCGGTCGCCCTCGCGGGAAATCTGATATCAAACCCTGACTTTAGTGCAGGAACGGAGGGGTGGCAGATCACCGCTTCCGAGTTTTGTCAGCGCGAGATTGTGAACTCGGACCGAGGCGGCAAAGCGGTCAAGCTGGACCTTAAGCAAATTCCTGGAGCACCGGGCTGGGAAGTTCAATGCCAGCAGCCGATTAACAGTCCGCTAAAGCAGGGGCAGGTTCTTGAGCTAAGTTTTTGGGCGCGCAGCATCACCCAAAATCGCATCAACGCATTTGTGCAGGGTGCGACCGCGCCCTACACCGATGTGATCAGCCGGGAATTTACTTTGACTCCCGAGTGGAAGTCGTACAAGATTTCTGGACTGGCGAATGCCTCGTTTCCCGCGAAACAGGCGCAAGCTGGGTTTCACTTAAACTTCGGAAGCGGCACCGTAGAACTATCCTCGGTGAGCTTGGAAGCAATTGATCCGGCACCCCTGGCGAAACCGCAGAGCTTGCTCACCGCGCCAAAACTTTCAGACTGGCGAACGAATGGATCAACACTCACAAACTCAGCCGGAAATCTGTTCGCGAAGTTTGCGGTTAAGCCGGGAGCGTCTCCGTGGGACAACCTCATCGGGGTTCCGCTGGATAAACCGATCGTCGCCGGGCAAACCGTTCTGGTTTCACTTCAGATGCGCAGCAAGACAAAATCTCGCGCGACCGTTCACATCGAAGAGAGCAATCCGCCGAACGCTAAGTACGTCAATGGTCCAGTTGCGCTAACGCCAACCTGGCAGGCGTTCCGCTTCGCGGGAATTGTGCCACGGAGCCTTGAGGCAAAAGAAGGGCAACTTACGATTTTCCTAGGCTATGAGTCTGGAGAAGTCGAACTGAAAGATGTTGTCGTTGAGAACCTCGGATTTAAGCCGCTCAGTTCGGTCAAGCAAACGATCCAATACTACGCATCTGGCAAGCGTGATCTTTCCTGGCTAGCTGCAGCGGAGGCGAGGATTGAGAAGCAGCGACGGGGTCCGTTGGTAGTGAATGTGGTCCGGGATGGGAAGCCGTTGGCTGGCGCCAAGGTGCAGGTTGAAATGTTGCGGCATGAATTCCGATTCGGGACCGCCGCTCCTGCCGCGCTCATCAACGGGGATGACGCAACCAGTACACGTTTTAAGGCTGAGCTGAAGAATCTGTTCAACACCGTGACTTTGGAGAACGACCTGAAATGGCCTGATACCGATGCCAACGGATATGACGCTCCCGATAAGGCGATTGCCTGGCTCAAAAAGAATGGGTTCAAAGTTCGGGGACACAACGGCGTATGGGGCTCGGAGCGGAACATCCCAGCTGGCGCTTGGGCAATGAAAAACGATGTTCTGAAAGAACGCGTTTCCGACCGAGTCGAGGAAGTCGTCACTCGTTACAAGGGGCAGCTCTACCTGTGGGATGTCGTGAACGAAGCGGTCACCGAGACTTCGTTGTGGGATCGAATCGGCTGGGAATCGTTCGGTCAGGTTTTCCGGATCGCGAAGGTTACCGATCCAACGGCTCTTACGGCTTACAACGATTTCAACATCACGGAAGAATCCCAGGCTGGGACGGGGCACAAGAAGAAGGCGATTGAGCGGGTTCAGCAACTGCTGAATCAAGGTGCACCGGTGGACATCATCGGCATTCAAGCGCACGTTGGAACTCCGATGACGCCGATGCCGACCGTCTTTAAGGCCCTTGACGAGATGGCCGCTCTGGGTCCTCGACTCGAGATTACGGAGTACGACCTTGGCGTGCAGGACGACAAAGTTCACGCCGAACACCTGACTGACTTCCTGACGACGTGCTTTAGCCATCCGAAGATGGATGGGTTCATCATGTGGGGTTTCTGGGAAGGCGCCCATTGGCGAGCCAACGAAGGCGGGGCAATGTTCCGGCGAGATTGGACCGCTCGCCCGACGGTCAAGGCGTACCGAGACCTCGTCTTTAAGAAGTGGTGGACCAACGAAACAATCGCCACGGATTCAAACGGAATGGCGAAGTTCCGACCGTTTTACGGAACGCACCGAATCAAGGTCACCTTTGGCAAGGTGACGCGAGAGTTTATCGGGGACATTATTCCGGGAGACGCGGCGAGCTTCCGAGTGAACTGGGAATAGCGCTAGAAAGTCTCAGCGAACTTACCAAGCTTGCGGAACTTCGCGTGTCGATCAGCATGAAGTTCTGCCGGCGAGAGTAGCAACAGTTCATCAAGGTGCCGGACAACCGCTTCTTTGATGAGGTCCGAAGCACCAGCCGGGTCTCGGTGGGCAGCGCCTTCCGGCTCGGAAACGATCTCATCGATGATGCCAAACGAGAGCGCCGACTTGGCAGTGATTTGGAGAGCCTCGGCAGCTTCTGGTGCACGCTCAGGCGCGCGCCAAAGGATCGCAGCGCAACCTTCTGGAGGAATCACTGAGTAGACGGCATGCTCAAGCATGAGCACGCGATTTGAAACGGCAATACCGATGGCACCGCCGCTGCCGCCTTCGCCGATGATCACGGAAATCGTCGGTACGGTCAGTTGGAACATCTTCAACATCGCGGCGGCAATGGCTTCGCTGATCCCTCGGGATTCACTTTCCACGCCGGGATCGGCGGCTGGGGTGTCCACGAAAGAGATCACCGGCATTCGGAATCGTTCGGCCATTTCGAAGAGGCGAATCGCCTTTCGATAGCCTTCTGGTTTCGCCATGCCGAAGTTCCGCATCTGGCGGTCTTGGATGTTTCGGCCCTTCTGGTGGCCCAGAACGATGACGGGACGACCGTTGAACTCGGCAGGGCCGCCAACGATTGCGTTGTCGTTGAATCCGTTTCGGTCTCCCTGGAGTTCGATAAAGCCGTTAAAGATGCTCTGGATGTAGTCCAAGGTGTATGGCCGTTTTTCGGCCCGGGCGACAAGGACTTTCTCCCAGTCTCCGAGGTTGGAGTACATCAGCTTGACGTATCGATTGCACTGCTCTTGGTAGGTCTCGGCCTTCTCAATGTAGTTGGCCTGTTTAACGGGGTCTGCCTCGCGTCGGGCGGCTTCGCGGAGCTTGGCAATCGTGTCCTCTAGCTCTAGCAGTGGCTTTTCCCACTCTTTGTGCGTTTTTGCGGTTTCCTTTGCCATCAGGCTTCTGCCTCCGCATGGAGAAGGTGTCCGCCAAGGGTTCGGACGAGGCCTGCTAGGGTTGCTCGGAGTTCTTTTCGAGAGACGATGCGATCGATCATGCCGTGTTTGAGAACGAATTCGGCGGTTTGGAAATCGTCGGGCACTTTACCAACTCCCGCCTGCTTGCTTACGCGGAGACCAGCGAAGCCCACGAGCGCTTTCGGCTCCGCGATAATGACGTCCGCCACGCTGGCATAGCTTGCGAGAACGCCAGCCATCGTTGGGTCGGTGAACACCGCGATGTAAGGGATGCCGTTCGCCCGGCACTTTTCGACGGCGCCGGTGGTTTTCGCCATCTGCATGAGGCTGAGCAGTCCTTCCTGCATGCGAGCGCCGCCCGAGGCGCAGAAGATGATTACTGGGCATTTGAGTTCGATGCCTCGCTCAAGCGCGCGGGTGATCTTTTCGCCGGCCACGCTACCCATCGACCCGCCGATGAAGGCGAAATCGCAAACGGCCGCGCTGACCTTAAGGCCTTCAATCGTCGCCGTACCGCTTAGAACGGAGTCGTGATTCTCGCCCTTTGCGTTCAGCTGTTCGAGCTTTTTGCCGTAATCTGGGAACCCAAGTGGGTCAACCGAGCTCAGGCCGGTGTCGTGCTCGACGAAGGAGCCCTCATCGAACGTCCAGTCGATGCGAATTTGCGCGGTCAACCGGTGATGGTGTTGACAGTGTGGACACACCCGCAAATTCTGTTCGAACTCCACGGAGAAGATAATTTTCTTGCAGTTCTGACACTGAAGAAAAGCTCCATCGGGACCGCTAGCCGGACTTCTCAAGGCTATCAAAGATACCAGACCGGGCACCTCGGACGACGGATTCATCGTGCCACTGGGTCTGGTGGGCAATCTGGCCTTCACCTACGTAGACTATGACCATGAGCCGCCGCCCCGGTGATCGTATTTTCGGAGTTGAAACAGAGTTTGGATGTCTCGTCGCGGACGAGAACCTCGGAACTCCGGAGGGCGTGGTTGAGGCCATCAAGGACACGCTGTTCTATGAAATGAAGCTCGGCGCAATCGATCTTCATTCGCGAGACGACGTTTTTGAGCCGGCACAATCCGGCGGATTCCTGATGAACGGCGCGCGAATGTACATCGACGCGGTCGGAAGTCACTTGGAATATGCAACGGCGGAATGTCTAACGTTGACGGACTTGGTCGCAAACGACCGAGCCGGGCAACGGCAGATCGTTCGAGCAATTTATGATCTCGGCGTTCAGGATGTCGTCAGCGTTTACAACAACAGCGTTGATCACTTTGGTGGGCACACGTTTGGTTGCCATGAGAACTACATGGTCCGAGCGGATGACTCACTCCTTGAGTCCGGAGTCGTGTTGCTGTATCCGTTTCTCGTGACCCGCCAAATTTTTGCCGGAGTTGGTCGAGTGGGTGGGCACGTTCTGACGGCCGGCGGATATCGACCGAGCTATCAGGAGATGGCGAACAACCCGGTCGACTACATCTGGGTTTCGAACGTTTACGGCGTGATTCCGGATGACGGGGTTGATTTTCAGCTCAGCCAGCGTGCGGATCACATTATCAAAACGCTCGCCTCGCGGGTTCGCTTTAACCGAGCGCTGATCAATCCGAAGTGGGAGCATTTCTACTCGCACAACGGCTTCACCCGGCTCCACATGCTCTTCGGCGAGAGCAACCAGAACGAGTTTGCCTATGCGCTCAAGATCGGTACGACGCTGATTGCGCTCAGGCTAGCCGAGGAGGGTCGAATCCCCGAATCGATGATCATCGCCCAGCCGTTGATCGCGCTTCGGCAGGTTTCGCGTGATCCTTCATACCAATGGAAGGTCGAAATGCTGGATGGCTCGAGTTCGAACGCGATTGACATCCAACGCCAATATCTTGAACTCGCACAGGCGTATCGGGACGAGAGCGAACAGATCAACTGGACGCTGGACAACTGGGTGTCGATTTTGGATGGTCTGGAGAAAGACCCGTTGCAGCTGGGCGATCGGATTGACTGGGTTGCTAAGCGGCAGATCGTCGATCAGTACCGGACCGAAGAAGGCCTGGAGTGGAGCGATGATGCGCTGCATTCCGTCGACCTTGAGTACCACAACATCGATCCCGCAGCGTCGCTCTTCCACGCGTATCAAGAAATGGGCAAGACGAAGCGGATGGTCGATGACTTGGATATTGTCACGGCAATGACAGACCCGCCGCAAAACACGCGGGCAAAGGGTCGCGCGCGGTTGGTGGAGCAGGTGCTGCAGAAGAAGTCGCGGTACTACGTCTTCGACTGGAACGGGGTTCAGACCGCTCGTGATCGGCACATCGATCTGAGCGATCCGTTTGACACGTATGACGGGGTCAACGCTCTGGACGCCAAGTAATCACCGAAATTCGAGCATTTGGCCGGTCGGTTTCGCGATGCGCTCGCCAGAACGGACGGCCACGGAGCCGCCCAGGATGACGTGCTCGACCGCGCCGGTGAAGGTTTCCCCTTCGTAAGGCGACCAGCCGCACTTGCTTTCGACATGGGCCCGCTCGAATGTCCACTTTCGGTTGACGTCGACGATGGTCAGATCCGCGTCCATGCCAACTGCAATTGATCCTTTGCCCTGAATGTTATAAAGCTCCGCGGGACGCGTTGAAGACATCCGCACCAGTGTTTCAAGCGCAAGGCGACCTTGGGCGACAAAAGTCAGGAGCACCGGCAGGAGCGTTTGGACGCCGGGCATTCCGCTCGGCGAGGCAGGGTAGGGCTTGGACTTTTCTTCCAGCGTGTGCGGCGCGTGGTCGCTACCGAACACATCGAAAAGACCTTCGTCCAGTGCGCGCCACAGCCCGGCGCGGTCTTCTTCGCTTCGGATGGGTGGGTTCATTTGGGCCAACGATCCAAGGCGGTCGTAGCAGTCGGGACCGGCGAAGAATAGATGCTGCGGAGTGACCTCGGAAGTTGCGCGGACACCGGCTTTGCGGGCTTCATCGATAATCCATGGCTCTTCCTTGGTGCTGATGTGCAGCACGTGGACTGGTCGGCCGGTCTCTTTGCTCAGCCGCAGAATCTGGCGCGTCGCCATGATTGCACTTTCGCTGTCGCGGAGGAAGGGGTGCTCGCGGGCGGATGGTTCCTCGGAGATCAGTGACTTTCGTGCTCGGTTTCGAGGCTCGTCTTCGGCGTGAATTGGGCACGGGCGAGTGCCGTTTTTCAAGACCTTTCGAATGTCCTCTTCATTAGACACCAAGAGACTGCCGGTTGAGCTGCCCATGAAAATTTTGATTCCCGGGCAGCCTGGTAATTGCTCGAGCTCACCAAGCTGCTCGGCGTTTTCGGTGGAGGCACCGATGAAGAATCCGTAGTTGGACCAGGCCCTGCCCGCGGCTCGGTTGAGTTTGTCCTGCAAGGTGATCGCGTCCGTGGTGTTCGGTGACGTATTTGGCATCTCGAGGATGCTGGTGACTCCGCCCGTCAGGGCCGCTCGGGTGCCGGATTCTAGGTCCTCTTTATGCTCCAGTCCGGGCTCTCGGAAGTGGACTTGAGTGTCGATGAGTCCGGGAATGACGGTGAGGCCGGTGCAGTCGATGCTGTCTGCGGCTTCTGATCCGACAAGGGCTCCAAGGGCGACGATCTTGCCGTCCGTGATTCCAATGTCTCCAACCGCGGTTCCGGTTGGGGTCACAACTTGGGCATTCGTGAGGAGGAGATCAAACGGCATGTCTCATTCTGGATTAGAATTTGGCCGGTGAAGATTTGCACGTACAACGCCGCTTCGGTGCGAGCGAGATTGCCGAGACTTTTGGAATGGCTGGACGAGAACGAGCCGGATGTTGTGGCGATTCAGGAAACGAAGGTCGAGAACGACAAGTTTCCGGTTGAGGAATTCGAAGCACGCGGTTATGAGCTTGCGCTGAACGGGCAAAAGAGCTGGAACGGGGTTTGCTTCCTCTCGCGGCTACCAATTGACAATGTGCAGATTGGCTTTGGCGACGAGCTGATGCCACAAGATGCTCGGGTGATTTCGGCGACGATCTCCGGGATCGAAATCATCAACACCTACGTGCCGAACGGGAACACCGTGGGCAGCGACAAGTGGGTTTACAAGATGGCTTGGCTGGAGCGGTTTGCTCGCCTGCTCCGGGAGCGATATTCGCCGCAGGCTCCGGTGATTTGGCTGGGCGACATCAACATCGCCCCAACCGGCATTGACGTTTACGAAAGCGACCGGAAGCTGGGCATGGTTGGGCACCACCCGGATGAATTCTCTCGGCTCGACCGAATCGTGGACTTCGGGCTCACGGATACCTACCGGCACCTGTATCCCACCGAGGTTGAGTACACGTTTTGGGACTTCACGGTGCCTCGCGCGGTTGACCGGAAACTCGGGTGGCGGATTGACCACATCTATGTGACCGAGCCGCTGGTTGGACTGGTTAAGGATGTTGAGATCGACTTGGCCGCGAGGAAGCTCGAGAAGCCCAGCGACCACACGTTCGTTACCGCTCGGCTCGACCTTTGAGGAATTCAGGCGGAATGATGCAGCCGACGGCTTTGGTCTGCGGAACGGTAACAGGTTTGCCGGCCAAGAACTGATCCAGCGCGATTCGCAGGTCTCGTCGCTGGGGCTTTCGCTGAACGCCTAGTTTCGGGAAGCGGTCGTCGATCCGACCCCGATAGACAATCTGACCTTCGTTCGAAATGACGATTGCCGTTGGACTGATTGCTTGACCGCTCGAAAATGTGAACCGATTTTTGCTAGTTAGAATTACCGGCGATCCGATCCCGTACTCCTTGGCAAACAGTTTGGACCTTGCAGGGGTGTAGTCCGGATCGGCAATCACGGTGAAGGTTTGGATCTTCTTCGGAGCGTATTCCTTTCGGATTCTTTCCATTTCCGCGGCGTATTGCCGCGCAATCGGGCAGTCCGGAATCATTAGGAACATCACGGTCCCGCGGTGATCTGGGGTTCCGGTGATCGCTCGGAGCTTTCCGTTTGAATCCTGAAAGCTAATTTGTAGAACGGGCGGTGCAGGGGTTTGGGCTACTTGTTGGCTGGCAATGAGAAGAAGACCGAGCATGACTTTCAACCTGTGGAGGCGATGGTTTCGCCCACTTTCTTAAGGTTAGTCGATGCAGAGGCGCCAGAAACCTGCCCGGATGGGTCCTTCTGCAAAAAATCCTGATACGATAGCGCGGATGATGTCGCGCCTGAAGCAGATTCCGCTCCACACGAAAATTCTCATCGGCCTCGTTCTTGGGGCGATCACGGGAGGAATCGTGCAGGCCCTGTTTGGGGCAACGAACGAAAACCTGAAGTGGTTTGTGGAAGTCATCGCCACGCCAGCGGGCAACATCTTCCTTTACATGCTGTTCATGGTGGTGGTGCCGTTGCTGTTCTCGGCGCTCCTGCTGGGTGTCGGTGAGCTTGGCGATGCCGCGAGAGTCGGGAAGGTTGGCATCTATTCGCTGATCATGACGGTCGTGCTCAGCGGCACGGCCGTTGGTCTCGGCGTCGCGGCGGTCAACTTGGTGCAGCCCGGAAAAGTGATCTCGCTGGAACAGCGTGGTGCGCTGGAGAAGCAATACGGAAACACCGAGCAGGCGGCCAAATTCTTGGAATCGGCGAAGAAAGGACCCGACGATCCGCCTTTGCTTGGCGTGATTCCAAAGAACCCATTCAAAGAAATCAACCGCGCACTTGACGGCGGCTTGCTGCCTTTCATGTTCTTTGCGATCGTATTTGGTATTGCACTCTCGGCGATCGAGAAAGAGAAATCCGAACCGGTCAAGGTGTTCTTCGAAGGGATTTTTGCGGCAAGTCAAAAGGTGATTGACTACGCGATGAGTTACGGCCCCATTGCCGTGTTCTTCCTCGTGTTTCGGGCGACCTCGACTTTGGGATTGGAGGTGTTTGCCGCCGTCGGGGCTTACGTGTTGGTGGTCTTAGTGTGTCTGGTCATCCACCAATACGTGACCTACAGCATCGTGCTGAAGCTGATCGCTAAGCGGAATCCAATTGAGTTCTTCCGCCAGATGCGGACAACGATGATCACGGCGTTTGCGACCAGCTCAAGCAACGCGACTTTGCCGACCGCTCTAAAGGCGGCAACCGATGAGGTTCATTTGCCGAAGGACGTTTCCTCGTTCGTTCTCACCGTAGGCGCAACGGCAAACCAGAACGGCACGGCCCTATTCGAAGGCATCACGATCTTGTTCTTCGCCCAAATGTTCGGCCTTGACCTCACGATCACGCAGCAGCTGATGGTGATGGGGCTATCGATCGTCGGCGGCATCGGCACCGCTGGAATCCCGGGTGGCGCTTGGCCAATGATTACGACGATCATGGCGGGCTTGACATCGGCGAACGGTCAGGTCATTCCGGTGGCCGCAGTTGGAATCGTTCTGGGAGTTGACCGGATTTTGGACATGTCCCGAACCGTGCTGAACGTGACCGGTGACATGACCATCGCTGCTTGCGTTGCGCGGATGGTGGAGAGATCCGAACCTAAGCAGGTAACCGAGTCTTGAAAGTGAAGTCTATGTTCTCAAAGGATGATCGGCGTTCGGTTCCATCATCGACGCCGAGGAATTGCCGATGACAGCTCCAGAGCCACTACCTCACCGAGCATTGCAGGCCGACTGGGTTCAATGGGCGCGGATCGTAGTGCGCGCAATGCAAGACTCTGCCGATCCCGTTGGCCAAGTCAAGCTGATCTTTGAAGGTGCAATCAATCAACTGTCTGCTCTTGCGGGTGTTTTGACGCAATCATCCGTTGATGCGAACAATCATGTGACGTTTATTCGGATGATTGATCTTGGGGAGTGGTCTTCGGCTGCGAGAACCGCTCGAGATCGGTATGCGAAAGATAGCTCTAACTATCCCGATCCGTTTCTTGCCGCCTACTTACAGCATCCAAAATTTGGTGGCCCGATGTCGGCCCGCCGGCAGGATCTTGTTTCGGATGTGGATTGGTACGAATCTAGCCATTACCGTGAGTTCCGCGTTGCAGCCGGCCAAGACGCCTGCTTGTACGCGACGATTCCTGTGATTTTTGTGCCTACTGGTGAGAAGGTGCTCTGGACCCTTTGTCTACTCCGAGGAACAGGGGATGCACAATTTTCAGAGTCGGAACGCGATCAAGCGTTTGGCTTTTTGCTTTCGGTTGAGCCGATTCTTGCGGAGATTTGGAGACAGCCGGAATCGGATTTGGAAATCCAAATCCAAAGCTTGCCGCAAAGGTTGCGACGTGTTTTGGGTGGGCTCCAATCTGGTCTTTCTGAAAAGGAGATTGCTCGAAGCCTCTCACTAAGTCAACACACGGTTCATGGCTATGTCAAAGAACTTTATTCAAAGTTCGGGGTTCGGTCTCGAGCAGAACTTCTCATCGCTACGCATGAATCGACTCCGGCTACCTCTTAAAAACCAAGGTCCCCCCTGAAAAGGTAACTGGAATCGGGGAGAGCTTTCCGTCAACCTAACAGAGATAGAAATGGCTTTCTCAAGAATCACTCGAGTTCTTTACCGTGCCTGCAGCTACGGCATTCTCTTGACTCTCGCCGGTTGCGGGGGCGATGGTTGTGGCAGTAGTGCCACGGGATCCGGCGGCGGCGGAGGCCCGATCGGAAGTATCAGCAATTTCACCTTTAAGGATTCATCTGGTGCTGCCATTACGGGGCCGATTGCTTCCGGGAAGGGGCTAATGGCAACCGCCACAGGTTTGGCGGAAAAGTCCATTTACGAAGTCGTTGTGACCGGTCCTCGAAATACCGTCACTGCTCCAAGTGGCGAGAAAGTAGTTTCGTACAACACGGTTGGAACAGACAAAACTGGTGCAATCCGGTCGACGCTCGTCACGCCACTTTTGGAAGCCGGGACTTATACGATGCGCGTCTCTCGTCTGATCGGGACGGAATCGGCGCTTGTTGGTTCACAGTCATTCACCGTTGCTGAGAATGCCGGTAAGGGGTTCCGAGTCGGGAAGGGAAGCACCGCTTTTGAGCCTAATAGGCTGTTCGCCGCTTCTGAGTCCGTTTCCGCCAAATTTTACGGCTTTACCCCCGGTGACACGTTTGATGCCTTTGTTGTGAGAACCACTCCGAGTATGCGCTCCGGTGAGAAGCTCAAGGACGTTTCCGGATTCCGCGAGAACCCGGGTGTTCCGCCCGGCAGACAGCGCCTCGTTGGCAATGCAGATCGGGTGACGATTGGCGCCGATGGCAGCGCGGTCGTTGAACTATGGCCCACGATCAACGGCGAGGCAAACTCGTACCGCTTCGAGGTCATTCTTGACCTCAACAAAAACGGCACTTATGAAGAAGGAACGGATCTGCGACCAGATGCACTTCTCGGTTCATTCGGCGTCAGTGGAGCGCGGCGTGCGGCGACCGGCGGAGAGATTGACCTGGCTAGCAATTTCAACTTTGAAGCCCAAAACCAGTTCTTGGTAAATGACACTCCGATGGCCGTTGCACCTTCAACCGTGCCGGGCAGCACAACCGTGGGAAACATTCTCGTTTATCGTGATCGCACGTTTGCCGCCGGAGATCAGATCAGCTTTTTCTCTGCGGACAGTTCACTTTCGTTCACGTCTCCGAGTGCGGATGTCTTGTTTGATCCGAAGATCCTGCTTTTCCCTGACCTCAGACCTGGCAAGTACGATGTTGTTGTCGACGTAAACCGGAACGGAGTATTTGACCCAAGCATCGACTACACCGACGGTCAAGACGGCGTTTCCTTTGAGGTCATCGGTACCGCGCCGGCTAATCAGAAATGGACGGTGATGGTTTTCATTAATGGGGACAACAACTTAGATCCCTATGTCGATCCAGATCTTAAGGAAATGGAAAAGGTTCAGTATGTGAAGGGCCTGAATTCAGATGTGTCGGTCCTCACCCAAATAGACCGGTCACTTAAGGGTGATTCGGCACGCTATCTGATGGCATATGACTCGCAAAACAAAGCTCAGGTTGCCACGCAGCCGGTACAGAGGCTTGGTGAGCGAGACATGGGTCAGGTGAGTGAACTGGAAGAGTTCATTCGTTGGGCTAAAGCGTATCGCCCGGCCGAGAAGTACGCGCTGATTCTCTGGGATCACGGGAACGGTTTCCGGGCAACGCCCGCATTACGTCGGAACGCAAACCATGCGCGCGCCGTTGCGCGCCCCAAGCGAGCTGGATTCTCGTATGACGATTCATCCGGAAACTTCATGACCGTCGATGACATTCATGACGTGATAAAGCGCACCGGGCCGGTTGACGTTATCGTAAACGATGCTTGCCTCATGGGCTCTTGGGAAGTCGTGAGCGAATTTCAAGACGTGGCCAAGGCATACGTAGGATCACAGGTCCTGATGCCTGGACGTGGACTGCGCTATGACTTGACGATGCAGGGCCTAGTTGACAACCCTAACATGACCGCTCAAGAACTCGCGGTCAAGGTAGTGGAGGACTTCGCCGCCGATAGTACGGCGTTAGGCATTAAAGACGAGCACATTGCCGCCTACGACTTGACCAAGATGCCAGCCCTGGACACCGCCGTGGACAGTTGGTCGAACCGCATTGTGTCTGACCCAGATGGAAACGGTTTGAACGGGCTCTACGACAGCAACGTCTGGCGGAGCATGCTGGATATTAAGGCGTTCTGTCCGTCCGTTCTACGGCACGAGGCAAGTTCTGGAGGAAACAGTTGGCCCGACAGTCGCGACCTCAAGCAGGTTGCTGACTTCTTGATCGCCAGCGTCAATATTCCGTACCGAAACACGGGAATTGAAATTCGTGACGCCCTCAAAGCGGTGGTTCTCAAGAACTACGCAGGCAGCGCGATTCCGGGTCGCAACGGGATGTCTCTCTGGTATCCGGACCGAGCCGAGTTTGATCATTTCGTCTATGACTTCGAAGGGTTGGAGGTCTCTCGGCGCACAAAGTACGGGGAGATGTTGGTGGAGATTTACCGTCACCTTTATGCGGTGAGGGTTTCAACTGAAGCGGACTTCTGCATGTTCGACCCGGACAATCTTCCTGGAAGCTCGGTTCCACGATGGTCATTTGACCGTGGATATCACGTGATTGAAGATATAGACTCGCTTTCAGGGCGACGAGACTATCTCATAACAGAAAAGGCACAGGACAAAACCCACTACCTGACGGTATTCAGCCAGATTTCTGACACGGCCGGATCAGTCGGGGCGTCCGAGATAGAGATCTTTGACTATGCTGGAACTTCGGTAAAGAAGGTGACCGTCCCTGGTTGGTCATATCCGCGCAACGCGGGGGCCGGCCGCTGTAAGGTGAGCATCAATCCAATTCAGGAAAAGATCGAGGATCAGAACTTGGAGTTTGGCTACGGCTTGTAAAAAAAAAGCCCGGTCTGCATCGTGCAGACCGGGCTTTCTTGCGTGTCTTACTTCTTAGCCGAGAGAGCCTTGAGGATCGTTGGTGGGACGAGGACGGTGTCGATGACGTGGATGACGCCGTTGGTTGCCATGATGTCGGCAGCGCTCACCTTCGACTTGTTGAAGGTGACGGTCTTGCCCTTGATCATGACGGTTACTTCTTCGCCCTGGACGGTCTTCGCCTTGAGGCCGTTCTTGAGGTCGGTCGAGAGGACCTTGCCAGCAATAACGTGATAGGTGAGGATGCTGGTCAGAAGCTTCTTGTCGCCGACGATCTTAGCGACGAGAGCCTTTGGCAGCTTAGCGAAAGCGGCATCGGATGGTGCGAGAACCGTGAATGGTCCGGTGCCCTTAAGGGTATCGACGAGGCCAGCCTTCTGGACGAGGCTCACGAGGGTCTTGAAACTACCTGCGGCAACGGCGGTGTCGACGATATCCTTTTCGGCCTTTGCAAAGGCGAAGGACCCAAGGGCGAGAGGAGCAACGAGGGTCAAAGCGATTTTGTTGAGTTTCATTTTCATTCCGGAGTCACTGACTCCACCACACCCTACGCATTCCGTGATGAAAAGTGCGTCAAAACATCATAAATGAATGATGAGAAATGAAATTTCTGTCCGTGGCGGCAGTCAATCCGGGAAAGTCGAACGTGAGCTTGAAAATTTAACAGAGCGTGAAGGTAATATTTGAAGGTCTCGGTTTCTGCCTTTTTGGCAGGACCAAGATCGTTTGCCCGGAGGGAACTAGCGATAGGTCTTGGAAGTGAATTGCCACCGACCCCCTGAACCCCGCCGTGCGAATGCGCGACGGGGTTTTTGGTTGCCCGCTTGGCCGCCTGCCCGTTTCGAAAAGCGAGAAAAATAAAGCAGAGAAAAGTATGCCAACCGTTAATCAATTGGTTCGAAAGGGACGTTCGGTCCCGAAAGTGAAGTCAAAGTCACCGGCTTTGAAGAGTAACCCCTTCAAGCGCGGTGTTTGCACCGTCGTGCGAACGATGACCCCGAAGAAGCCAAACTCGGCTCTTCGAAAGACCGCACGTGTGCGATTGACGAATGGCATCGAAGTAACTGCCTACATTCCGGGCGAAGGCCACAACCTTCAGGAGCACTCAGTTGTGCTTGTTCGAGGAGGCCGAGTTAAGGACCTTCCCGGCGTCCGCTACCACATCGTTCGAGGAACCCAGCAGACCGCCGGTACCTCCAAGCGAATGCAGGGACGAAGCAAGTACGGAACCAAGCGACCGAAGGCTGGCGCACCGGCAGCAGCAGGGAAGAAGAAGTAATGCCACGTAAAGGACCAGCAACAAAGCGACCCGCGATTCCAGATCCGATTTACGGATCGGAAATGGTAACGCGATTCATCAACCGAATGATGATGGACGGCAAGAAGACCGTCGCAGAAAAGATCTTCTACGCCGCCATGGCGAACTGCGAAGCTAAGGCCGGCGTGCCAGCTCTCGAAGTGTTCGACAAGGCCATCCACAACTCGATGCCGACGGTTGAAGTTCGACCACGACGAGTTGGTGGACAGACCTACCAGGTTCCGATGGAAGTCCGACCAGACCGACGACGAACCTTAGCCCTCCGCTGGATGGTTGCCGCGGCGCGAAAGCGATCGGGCAAGACCATGGTGGACAAGCTCTCCTCCGAGTTCCTCGATGCCTACAACGGTACGGGTAGCACGATCAAGAAGCGAGAAGACACCCACCGAATGGCCGACGCTAACAAGGCGTTTGCTCACTACCGGTTCTAAACTAGCACCTTGCAACAGAACGGGCCGACGCTCATTGATCG
>CAMCWC010000018.1 GCA_945882415.1 Chthonomonas calidirosea | reverse complement strand
CGTTGTTGTTGATGTTAGGCAGAAGCTTCGTTGCTTGATAGAACTGAGCGTGGCCGTCCATGTGAGCGACGTTCGAACCGCCGTTCCAGTAACCCGTCTTGACGCCCCAGAATCCGCTGAGACCGTTCTGGTTGCCTGGCCAGGTCTTTCCGCTTGGCGGAAAGTCAGACCATAGAACGACCTTCGCAATATTCACGAACTCGGTTGTTCCTGGGCCAACGCCTTCTACGCCGCCGTTGCTACCGCCACCGGAACCGCCGTTAGAAGACGTGTTTGGAGCTGGAGCAAAGTAGCCGTAAGCGCCGGTGCAGGGACCCTGCTGGTATCCGAAGATGTTCGGATTCAGTCGGTAGTCCATTGCTGGGTAGATGTCGCTGTAGTAGCGAGCGCCACCAACGGTCGAGGTTCCAAGACCAACGCAACCGTCGTTCGGCGGAAGCATGTAGCCAGGAGCTCCACCAGCGAAACCGTTGTCTGCCTTCTGTCGCTGAACTGCGCCCTGCTTTGCAGAGCTAGCCGGATTCTGGAAGATGTTTCGGTTCTTGGTGTACGGAAGGACGCGTGCTGCGAAAACGTAGTCTTCCTGCCAGTTCGTGTGCGGCAGATAGTCGTCTGCGTCGTTGCTGTAAATCAACGATGCGGTCATGTTCTGCTTCAGGTTCGAAAGGTCAGAAGTCTTCTTTGCAGCAAGCTTAGCTTGAGCGAAAACTGGGAACAGGATAGCGGCAAGAATCGCGATGATCGCGATAACGACGAGAAGTTCAATGAGCGTAAAGCCCTGTCTGCGTTGACTCTTCATGTTAGTTTGAGACTCCGGTTCTTTCTAGTGAATCGGCGTATAAGGACATGGCCCGTCTGGTTTTAACCTTCGGAGCAGATATGGATGGTTGAGCCGGCAACGGTCGCAAGATTGCGCTCGTCATCGGATCAAGGGTGAAATCGAGTTTGCGACCTGCGCCGCGGGGTGAAAGTTTTTCTCCGGTAAGTGCGTTTTGCCACTGAGCAGTCGGTAATTGGCTTGTAGAAATCGAAACTGCTCGGCGCTCGTTGGAACGATTTAGCACGACAATCGCTGCGTCACCCTTACTCTTTCGAGCAAAAGCCAGTACGCCAGCCGCATCATCGGAAGCTAGGCGAATCGGCTCACCTACTTGGAGCGCTTCGCTACTTTGGCGAATCTGACTCAACCGCTTATAGAACTTCAGTAGATCGTTTTGTTCAGTCGCTTTGGACCATTCCATACCGTGCCGATTTTGGGGATCAACCCCACCTTGCATACCAATTTCTTCGCCGTAGTAGACCGACGGAGTACCAGGCCAAGTGAACTGAACAGAAGCAGCTAACATCTGCTTCCTTTGATCTCCACCGCATAGGGTTACAAACCTCGGCGTGTCGTGGCTAGACAGTAACAGCATCAGGTTTCGGCTGACTTGCGGAACATAGCTGTCATAGACTCGGAAAAGCGTGTCGAGATACTGAGAGGCCGTGGTTCTCTCTTCCGCGATGAATCGCAAGTTTGCGTCGCGGAACTGATAGCCCATCATGGAATCCCACTGGTCGCCACTTAGCCAGGCCCGCCCATCGCCCCAGTGCTCGCCAACAATCCATAGGTCCTTGTTCAAGCCTTTGACCTTCTTTCTGAAAGTACGCCAGAAGTCCATTTCGACTTCATTTGCAACATCCAGCCGAACACCCTGCAGCCCTGGCGCAGTCTTGTACCAGAACGGAGCTACGGAGAGAAGATGTTCTCGCGTCTGCCGATTTGCCGTATTCAGCTTCGGCATACTTGGGAAGCCAAACCAGGCTTCGTAATCAGGCTGGTTCTTAACCACGACCGGGAATTTCTTAATAAAGTACCAATCGAGATACGCCGACTGCGGTCCTTTCTCAACAATATCGTTAAAGGCGAAGAATCTCGGTGACGTATGGTTCAGACAAAGGTCCAGGATATATCCGAGGCCTTGCGCCTTCATCGCTTTGCCAAGTTCGATGAACTCCGCGTTCGTACCAAACTGCGGATCCAATTCGAAGTAGGTATCAGCCTCGTACCGGTGATTCGACGGCGACTTGAAGATCGGATTGAAGTAGACCGTACTGACGCCAAGAGACTTTAGGTAGGAGAGTTTGCTCTGAACGCCGGCGACGTCTCCACCAAATCGATTGCCATAGGTTGGAGTTCCGTCCCATGGCATCACGTCTTTCGGATCGTTATCCTTTGATCCATTGGCAAAGCGATCGGGGAAAATCTGGTAGACAATTCCACGACTCACCCAGGATGGCGTTACGAAGGCTGGGGTCTTGGCAGGATCAATCTGGTAGGGGCCAAGTTTGCGGTTCGCGGCACCATCTTTCAACAGGATGCTGTAAGAAAACCGACCCGACTTTACTGGGACTGCGGCTTTAAAGCTTTCATACAACTCGTCGCCAGCAAATCGGCTCATTGGCACCGTTCGACCGCCGATTAGCAGGCTTGCCGATGCAACGTCGGCCGTTCTAACCCGAACCGCAACCTGCGCTTGACCTTGATCGACATTGAAGTACGGGATCGCGTTCGAGTGTTTGATTGCGCTAGCCGTGATTCGCCCATCACCGAGGGCAGCCGGAATTTTGAAGTCAGCGGGTTGCACGAACAGAAGCGAGTTCGTATTCCCGCCGCCATCGTCTTGTGATTTAGCCCTGGGATCAACAACCCAATTGCTGCCATTCAGGACAAACTTGTACTGATGCTGTCCAAGCGAAAGCGGAAGCGTGACTGTCCATGTGCGGCCATCCGGATCGACTTTCATCGGATTCTTGGCATTGTTCCAGCCATTGAATGTCCCAGCAACATGAACCGAAGTCAGAGCAGTGTCTGCAACATAGCGGAATGTATGCAGCGAAGTTTCCGCCTGAGCCGCAGCCAACAGCATCATTCGAGTACCGCCTCTCGCCGACTGCTACCCCTGACGGATAGCGATGTCGGAACGATGACGCGTCGATTTTCCCAGGTGTCTTCGCCGTCCAAAATTTGCAACAGGCGAGCACAGGCAACGCGGACGATCTCGCCCATGTTCAAACTTACCGAAGACAAGCCGCCATCAATCATCTCGCAAAGATGGGTGTCGTTGAAGCTAACAAGCCCCAAGTTCTGAGGGACCTTTAGGCGCATCTCTCGTGCCGCACCCACAACACCGAGCGCCATGTAGTCATCGAGAACCACCAAGGCGTCCGGAGCATCCCCAGAATTCAAAATGTTGCGCGCAGCTTCCCGCGCTGAAACCGCACCAAAGTCGGCATGCCAAATACGGTCCGGCATGGATCCGCCTCGTAGCGCACGCTGATAGCCCGCAACGCGATCGTCACTGACCGTAACTCCGCTGCGACCGGCGAGCATGCCAATTTTCTTGTATCCCATGTCGACCAAATGTCGAGTTGCGAGTTCGGCCGCTGCAACGTTGTCGTTATCCACGGAATGAATCTGGTTATTGTTGAGTGGGTTCCCGATGAGGACGAAAGGAAAATTATCCTGTTGCAGCCGACCGATCCGAAAATCGGTTGCCTCACTTTCAACCAGGATCAGGCCGTCCACGCGGCGAGTCCGAAGCATTTCGTCGTAAATGTAGGATTGCCCTGCAACAGACGTGACCATGTCAAGGCAAAGGTGATACGGCGAACCGTTCAGCACATCAAGGATTTCCGCGACCAATCCTGCAAAGAACGGATCGTCACTCAGGCCGCCCATGGGGCGGTTAAGCACGAGCCCGATCAAGTTAGTGCGCTTACTTCTAAGGGATCGAGCGCGCACATCAGGCTGGTAATTGTGCGCCCGCATCGCTTCCACGACACGGTCTCGAATGGCGGCTTCGACCTTTTCGTCACCCGCTAGGACGCGAGACACAGTTGCCTGTGAAACGCTTGCTATTCTTGCGATGTCCTGCTGCGTGACCCTCATTGGTTCTTCCGCTCTCACCTGTGAGAATACGAATTCTTGTCGATACTATACACAAGAATTCGTATTCTCACAAGCATTTCCGAAAATATTCTCAGAAAATTCCTCGGATTTTGAGATTTGAGGGACGTAAAAAGCAAAAACCGGATGGTCTTCACCATCCGGTTTTTTTTATACAACAGGCTAGATTGCCTTAAATTTCGTAGCGCTTGGATCCAGAATCGTCTGTGCCCTGCGCAATTCTCTTGACGAACGTCACGAGTTCCATCGGGTTGAACGGCTTCGTAAGGTACATGTCCGCGCCGTAGTGATATCCCTCGAACACGTCCTTATCCTGTGCCTTTGCCGTCAACATGATGACGGGGAGATTTTCCGTCTCCGGCTCTCGACGAATCGACTTCAATACTTCGAAGCCATCCATGTACGGCATCATGACGTCAAGAACCACTAGGTTCGGCTTTTCTGCTCGGATCTTCTCCAAACCTTCTTTGCCATCGAACGCCGTTACCACTTGGTAACCCTGACGCTCCAAATTGACCTGAATAAGCCGCACAATGTGGCGCTCGTCATCGCAAACCAAAACTTTCAACGCCATGAGTTGTCTTGTTCCTCTCATTCAGCGGAGCTAAGCCCAGCGCCGAACGCGGTCTATTCTACTCATATCTCCAGAGTTTGCGGAACGCTCCGCGAAATATTCTTCGTCATGGAAACGTGAGCGGACAATATCTGCGACAATCTGAGGCATGTTTCCGGATCACGATATGGATGTCGCGACCATTCTCGCCCACTTAGGAGAGCAACCCAAGAATCAGGGCGCGGTTGTGCCCCCGATCTTTCAGAACTCGCTTTTCACCTTCGAAAGCACCGAGGACCTGCTTCACGCCTTGGAACAGAAGCCGCTAGGTCCTCCCCACCACTACAGCCGTTTGAGTAATCCGACGCTCAGCGTCATCGAGCAGAAAATTGCGGCCCTGGAAGGTGCAGAAGCATGTAAGGTTACTGGCTGCGGGATGGCTGCGATCACCGCTGCCGTGACCCACTTCCTCAAAGCTGGATGTCACGTTGTCTGCCCAGACACGGCATACGGCCCCGTGCGCAGACTCCTGTCGGAGTTCATGGCGCGATTCAATGTGTCGGTAACTTACGTCTCGGGCATGTCGACTGACGAAGTTGTGGCCGCATGTCGTCCAGAAACGACGTTGATCTACTTGGAGAGTCCAACTTCCGCGCTGTTCCGATTGCAAGATCTCCCGGCAATCACAGCGTATGCGCGTGCAAACGGAATCAACACGGTCATTGACAACACGTACGCCACTCCCCTATTGCTGAATCCGATCAAGCTTGGCGTGGACGTGGTTTGCCACAGTGCAACAAAATATATGTCTGGGCATAGCGACCTCACCGCAGGCGCAATTGTCGGCAGCGAGAAGCTCATCTATGACATCACGATGAACGAGGTGAACATGATGGGGAACATCTTGCATCCGTTCTCCGCGTGGCTCCTTCTCCGCGGCATCCGGACCCTGGCCGCCAGACTTCCTTTGCACGCGAAAACAGCCGACGAAATCTCGAACTGGCTTGAAGGGCATCCATCCGTCGCGAAGGTGCACCACATATCTCTCGACTCGTATCCGCAGCGTGACCTCTACCAGAAGATGTTCAAGGGCTCGGGCGGCCTCTTCTCGTTCGAACCAGTTGACCAATCTCGCGAGGGCGTGCTTGCATTCTGCGATGCCCTTCAGGTGTTCCAGCGTGGAATCAGTTGGGGTGGATTCGAGAGTCTCGTTGTTCCACTCAAGACATCTCCGGCGGACTACGAAACTCCGCGTTGGGTGATTCGGTTGTTCTGTGGCCTAGAAGGGGTTAACGACCTGAAAGCCGACATCAGCCAGGCGTTCGAGCGTGCCAGCTTGGTACAAAGCACGCAACCGTCACGGGTCACGCACGCCTAAGACTTATCGGTTGCTGGATTCTTTCCGAAATACATCGGAAGGTTCAAGTCTTTCAGGGACTCCCACGGAAAACCTGCCGGATCGCTCTTGCGCCCGGCAGGGACAGCAATAAATTCGTGGCTGACAATCTGTTTCAGAGGAAAACGTCGCTTTAGCCCGGCGATAATCCACTTCAGCACCTGGACTTGCTCCTTAGGATACGGCTGCTTTCCGTCGTTCAGATTCACAAGCTCTATGCCAATAGAGTAATGATTTAGGTTGGTGCGTCCGTTCGGGTCAACGCTAACTCCAGCATGCCAAGCCCGATCAAAAGTGCTCACGTGCATAACGTACGAACCATCCCGACCGATGGTGAAATGCGCGCTGACTTGGCTCGATTCCCGCAAGAACGCGTTCGTTGTCTGTTCGAGGGTGGGAATGACGGTGCTGTGAACTACAACGGTATCGACGATTGCACCCTCGGGCCGCGGGCCAAAGTTCGGCGACTGAATCCACAGGAACTTGGCGAAACCAGGATCCTTCCACGGGCTCGGCATTGGGTCTCGCGGATCTGATGGCAGGCCGGATTGCAGCGAAAGGACGACAGAAGCAACGATGCCCAGCGAGTGCATGGCGGCGGTTTACCCGATGGGCTAGCAAGACGGGAGCTACGCCGACTCGGGCGAAACCAACGCTTCCCGGTGCAAAACGACAAGCCAGAGAAGAAATCCAGCAATGAGCGAATCATAGAGCTTGGGCTCACTTGCGGGTAGGAGCAGGCCCGCGACCAGGACAAAGCTCGTAGTTTTCACGAGTAGCGAGTTCTGAATGGTCCGCTTTAGCTGGCGGAAATAGAAGCGATCTCCCAGTATCGCTAAGAAGATGCAAAGCCCGACGGCGAACCAAAACGCGGGATCACGCAGGCCGAACCCGTACCACCACAGATTCAGCGCGGGAATGTCCCAGAACGTCACGAATCGATCTTGCGGCGCAAACGTAACGGCATGTCGCAGACCATTAGCGGCGCCGCAGCCAAAGATTGCGCCAGCCACGAGCCAATTGGGTACCCACCGTTCTCCAACGATTACGGCCCAAATTGGAGCGCACAGCACAACGATGCCTGCTGCAGCACACCACCCAGGTTTCACCAAACTAATGCCAAACGCCGCGGCTAGCAGTAGCCTTGAGCCCCATGCCCAGAGAGTCGGTTTTCCGGCGCTGATTGAGGCGATTCCAATTAAACTCAGCAACCAAGCGCCAACCCACATTCCAGCGAGTGGTCGATCCGTATCATGGAACACGCTCGAAAGCGCGCTCCAAGATGGTTCGCCCAGCGAAAGAGCGACCACGTTGATCCCGAAAAGGACGGAGATATGAGAAATTGCACCCTTTGATTGGAGAACAAGCTTTCCAATCAATTGTCCAAGTAAGACCAACACAACGAGTAGCGGCGGAACGCAAAGCCAAAGCAACTCCGGACCAAGGAATCGAGCGGCAGTGCCCGACAGTGAAAGGCAAGCAGGCAAAACAAGGAGCGCATCAAGGCCAGTTCGCGCGAACGGCGAATTCCGCTCTTGGGAGATGCACCAAGTTGCGATTCCGACAAAAACAGTGAATAATGCTGCGACCACGCACAGCCCGAAACTGAACCCAAGGGACTCGCCACCCCATCGCCGCGCAACTTCTCCACGATTTAGGTTCGTAAAAGTGAATCGTTTCGGAACGGCAAGCAACGCCCCTATCTCGGTGAGAGCCAACGTACCAGCAATTCGAAATTTGTTAGATCGCGGCGTTCCTACTGGCCAGCCTTCTCCGAGGAGCCAAACATGGGACAGCATCCGAGCAGGCTCATCTGACCACTCGAGCACCAGAATCCGTCCTTTCGTACGCTTGCGAACCGCCGCAACTTCGTCCCAATGCCGAGCCTCCGTGACGTACAATGCGCTCTCTTCGAGCTGCTGTGTTGTGGGCAGCACTCTTACAAGATCGGACTTTGGCGAAATTGCGGCGATTAGCGCGAGGCGAGAGGCTCCACCTGCTGGGTTTCCAAGAACTTCAAAATACCGGCCATCAAGGTTTTGCTCAAGTTGGATGGCAATACCGCGATTGACAAAGCTAACATGCTCGCCATAAACCCAATTTGTGTCGATGCTCGAAACAGTCAGCTCAGATTCCGTAATCCTCCAATCCTGGCCCGTGGTTACTGACAGAACGGGCCAGAGAACGTCGCGGGCCTCGCGTTGCGGCCACTTCACCCAGAGGGAATGATCATCAATTTGTTCTGGGATCGCTGGACCGGCGTACTTCGTTTTGATGAACACGAGTACCGATGCGGGTTCGGCCGCACAAACTTGACTGAGAACAACGAGGATCAGCAGCCAAAGCCAACGCATTACTTCTCCAAGTGAGGTAACGCCGCAGCAAGGATCTGTTCGGCCGGCACGCTCGAAATCTGGCCATCGGGCGCAGCAATCACCGTATGAGGCTCGTATCTATGGCCCCACTTGAGATGGGGTGTCGGGCCAAAGACGGTGACAGTTGGACAATTCACCGCTGCGGCCATGTGCATCAATCCGGTGTCACTGCCAATCATTACTTTGAGGTGCTTGAGAGACGACATCGTTTCACGGATCGATGTCTTGCCCACAAGGTTAATGGGTTCGAAGCTTAGCTTGGATACGAAGTCGGCAAGGAACTTCTCTTCATCTGGTCCGCCGAAGAGAGCAACGCGATGACCGTCGCGATGAAGACGATTCGCAATCTCTGCGGAGGTTTCGATCGGAATCTGTTTCTGGCCAAACCGGGCGCCAGGTTGAAGGCCAACAGTGGCACCGTCAACAAGTGGCCTCACGCTCGACATTTCTTGTTCGGAAACCGAAAGGTGCGGATGTGAGAACTCGTACGGTATCCGAAGTTTTTCTAGCAAGTCAAAGCAGGATTGAGTTTCGTAATCGTCGTGACCATAAGCAACCGGATGGCTCAACATCGGGCCACGAAATTCTTGTGCATGACCAACTCGAACCCGGATCCCAGCTAGGAGCGCTGTCAGCGCAGATCGAAAGCTGTGGTTGACGATGACCGCAACTTGAAATCGCTCTTGTCGAAGGTAGATCGCCTCGGCAAATACTTCATTTGGTTTCCGAACTTTCTTGCTGCGTATGAATGTTCGTTTTGCAGTTGGATGCGCGAGAATCTGCTCGACAACCCCCATGGTCAGGCAAGTGACCGAGCTAAACTGCGCCTCGAGCGCCGGCAATACCGGCGAGGCCATAACGGCGTCCCCTAGATATGACTTGAAGCTGACAAGTACCCGCTCATAGGACGCCAAAGAGTGCCTCCTTTGCGGTCGAAACCGGAATGTCCGCCACTGTGCCTTCCGCTGTCGAGACTAATGGGAGCACGTTTCCGTAAGGCGGCGTCCATAGTCGATGAATTCCGTGACGAAACAGCGCCACTACTGGCTGATCAAATGCTGAAGCCAAATGCATGATCCCGTTATCCAACGTAAAGACGGCCTTTACTCGGGACAAAGCGCCGGCTACTTGGGGCAAAGTGAGCATCCCGCGAAGGTCTGCCACGAGGCCCTCCGAAACGACAGCGTCTTCGTCTGACAACCCCTTCCAATACTGCCCTTGCGACTTCGGCTTTGCGCCAAGCAAACCGACCGTGACTCCACGCGCCTTTAAGTCACTTAAGAGTTCGACCCAAGACGAAACGGGCCAAAGCTTTTCGGGCAAACTCGCGCTCATGGCGATTAACACATCGGGCAAGTCTTGGCCAGGATCTTCGGAGTGAACCTTGTACCGTGGAACTTCCCCATCGCAGTACGCCAGCCGACAGAAGAGTTCCCCAATGAACCCAGTCTTTAGGAATGGATAGTCTATTGGCAGTGACTCTCGAATCCACTCACGATCTTCCCAGAGAGAGCCGCGCAGATTCTGTTCGAAGGCAAGGCGGCCCCGCGATTCTGCGTCAATGCACGGGCCGGTAACACGCCCCTCCTTCCCTGCTAGGATGGGGACCAGCATTCGTGCCCAGTCGTTGCTCTCAACATTAATCACCCAATCAAACGGCGGCAATGTCAGTGCATTGGCCATGGCATCGCGCGGCTCGGCACCCAAAAAGCTGACACCAGACGATATAGATGCATCTTTCCGCCAAAGTTCTGCTGAGCGGTTGCCAGAAAAGTACACAAGATCCGCGCTTGGGTGCTTTGCACGAAGCATTTGCAGTAGCGGCGTGATTACGACCGAATTACCAAGGGCATCGTTCGAGACCACCGCAATTCTCGGTGCATCGCCAAGCGTTTCTCCCTCAAAACGTATCACGCCAGTGGTTTTACCCGCACATCAGGTTCGGTTCCCGTCGGAAGGATTGGCGGTAAATTGTGTGATGGCGGACCTGTGAGCCAACAACAATGAGCGTTTTTGTCGGGTTGGATTGCGGTGGATCTTCTAGCCGTGTGATTGCTGTTGACGGGAACGGTGCAGTCCTATTCCAAGGTCAATCCGGTGCGGCTAACTTATCGACAACCCCAGAAAAACGCTTGCTGAGGAACCTAACGCAGGCCACAAAGGGCTGTCCTTCGGCCACCTATGTTTGCGGATGCTTTGCGGGGCTCATTGGACCGGAAACCATGGAACGTGGTGAGGCTACATTACAGCACCTGTTTCCCGAGGCTTCAGTACGTGCCGAACCTGATTTCACCGCGGCCCTTTATGCTGCCCCAGCAACCGCAGATATCCTGATCATCTCTGGAACAGGCTCTCTCATCTGTAGCCGAACCGCTCAAGGAATCGTAAAATCTGGCGGTCGGGGCTACGTTTTGGGAGACCAAGGAAGTGGTTATCAGTTCGGCCGAGATGTTCTAGTCAATTATCTCGATAACCCGGACGAAGCCAGCGAAGCCCTGAAGGAAGCCCTTCTTCAGCAATTTGGCGGTCTATCGGAGAACACGATTGTTCCGAAAATTTACGGCTCGGGCGCACCAGCAACCACACTTGCCAGGCTCGCAAAGTTCATCGGACAGGATGCAAAAAAAGATCGACCGTACGCGATCCAAAGTATCGACCGAAATTTGGGCGCTCTCATCGATGTGCTGGAGCATCACATTCGAAAGAACTTTCCGGACCAATCAAGATTCGATATTGTCCTGAGCGGCGGCGTATGGAAAAGCGCGCAAATCTTTCGTGAGCGACTGATACAGTTGCTCGAGGCCCGCTTCCCCTCACATGTCTTTGCTGTAAACCGTATTACTCAGCCGCCGCTATACGGCGCTGTTGAGCTCGCGAAGGAAATGCTGGTCTAGAAAGGGCACACTGTTAGCTGCAGGAGAAAGGAAAACAATTGGGAACAGAAAACCGCAATCCACGTTCATACGGCCTCGACACCATGTCGGCCAACCAAATTGTTCGCTTGATGAACGAGGAAGAGATGGCCGTGATGCGGTGCCTTCAGCTAGCAGAAGAGGCCATTGCCGTTGCCGCAACCAAAGCCGCGGAAGCATTCCAGAATGGCGGACGCGTGTTCTACGTGGGCGCCGGAACCTCGGGCCGGATGGCGACCATGGACGCAGCGGAGATGCCGCCGACCTTTGGAATTGAACCTGGCCACTTTATCGCGATTATTGCTGGCGGTTCCAGCGCCGGGCAAACGGCGATCGAGGATGCCGAGGACGACACTCATGCCAGCACGGTTGCCTTGAACGAATACGGGATAACCAAGTCCGACATCGTGATCGGCATTGCCGCAAGCGGCTCGACCCCGTTTGTCGTCTCGGCTGTTCGGCATGCACGGCAGAAGGGTGTTTGGACCTGTGGGATCTCAAACAACCAAAAGACGCCGCTCCTCGAAGCTGCAGATCATCCGATTCTCTTGGACACCGGGCCGGAGGTTCTGACCGGATCCACCCGCCTAAAGGCAGGTACCAGCCAGAAGTTGGTTCTGAACCGGATTTCGACCGCCGCCATGGTACTAAGTGGAAAGGTGATCGAAAACCTAATGGTCGATGTCAAGGCGAAGAATTCTAAGCTTAAGGAGCGCTGCATCCGGATCGTGCGAGAGCTTGCCCCGGTGACGAAGGATGAAGCGCTTGAAGCGCTTGAACAGAATCGTTGGAACGTGCGACAGGCCCTTGGCGCCCTCAACGCGATTCGGTCTCGATAGACCTACGCCAGTACCGATTCCAGCATCCAATCCGACTTTTCCAAGCTGTGCAACTGCGAGTGGATCATGTCGGCAGAAACGGCGTCCTCGTCTTCAAGCGGTCCTAGGCGAGTTCGTACGCCTTTGACCACTTCCGCGATTCGAGCAATCACGACTTCCACCGCAAGGTCGTCCTCAAGCTTTCCGTCCGGGAGCGCGTCTGCTCCATCTGTAAGAGCGACCAATCGAACATCGCCGCTTGGAAACTCGCCGAGTTGCCGAATTCGTTCGGCGGTGTCATCAATCGCCGTTTGTAGCTCGGCAAACACTTGATCTAGAAATGGAGGAACGCTCAGAAACTTCGGCCCGACGACGTTACAGTGCGCTTGCTTAACCTGCGAACTGAGGAGTAGGTAGCTTTGCAGGTTCAACTGCAAAGCACCGGTGATGTTTTGCGCACTTGATAGGGGCATACCCCTGCGTACGTCAGTTTTCGATAACTTGACCAAAAGAATCGGTCATTGGCTGGCTCAGGAAGAAGTCTTTGTACACGATCGCTAGGCAGATGCAAAGTACGGGCAGCCCTACTACGACGCCGATGCAAAAGGACTGGCTTACGGAGAAGATGAGCGTTGTGAGGAAGAAGTACCCGGCGGCTTTCCAGATGTGTGGCTTGAGGGTTTCCCAGCTTTTGCCCATGGCTTCGAACACGCCGAGTCGCTGCTCAACGATCAATGGATAAGTGAGCATGAACGCGCCTGACGCCAAGAATCCAGGGACGCAACAGGCGATATAGCCGAGGGATGTGAGGATGCCGATGGAGATCGCCGCACCGATGACTTTGCCTACGGTTCCGTCGAACTTGAACGCATCTGAGACCTGAATCGGAAGGCCGTTCAGGTCTCGAACCGCCATGCGCATAATGCCGGCGATTTGCCATGCGATCACGAAATACATGAGGAACATGGAGCCGTACTGCAATGCGATAGCTGGGCCGAGTTGGGCGAGGTCATTGCTCCCAGAAAGGCCCGACATGAATGAGGCACCAAATGAGATCGCGAAGTAGACCACCAGCGCTACAAGCGACGGGATGGAGGCTGGAACGTAGGTTTTCCAGTTTCGGGCGAAGATTTGGAATGCTTCACCGATGGCATCAAACCGGATCTCAGGGTTATTGAAACGCGGATACTGGGTGTAGGTTGGTGGCGGGGTCAGCATTGCTATTCGTTGTACTTTAATCTGGCCTAGATTAAAGTTGAGGCTAAATGATCAGACGGCTACGTAGGCCCAAACGGACTCGCCGTTGGAGGTTTTTGCTTCAGTTCGACGATAATCGGGGACTTCGTAATCGTCGGCGGCTTGGAGTTCGTCTTCGGTGAGATCAAGCAGGTGACCGTCGATTGGGCCTGCCTCGGTGTCTGGGACAAGGATCCGGTGGGTGCTTTTGCCGCTGAGAGAGACGACGAGTTCGTTTTCGATCTCGATCGTCGTGAGCGCGTAGCCTAGGAGTCGGGCGGGACGCATAGGAACCTTGCGGCCGAAGAGTGCTTGTTGCACGTGTTCGAGCCCCAAGGTTCCATAGATGAACAGTGGTCGTTGCAACGGTACGGCGAGGATACCGAAACTAGGGTGCCGGGGTTACGGTGGCCGTTTGTGCGGTTAGAAGTGAACCGGTCTCGCTGAAGATATTGTGCTTGATGGTGATTTTCTTGAAGTCAAGCGTCATGTTCTGTCGGACATTGCCTTCCCCAGCTTGGCCAGATTCGGTATGACTGCTTATGGTCACCTCCTCTAGGGTCATTTCGATAATTTTCAGTGGGCCCTTGCCTAAACCAACGGTGGATCCGACGATGATCACCTTGTTCAGGGGTCTTCCAACGAAGTGCTGTTGCAGAAGGAGCATGCTACCGAGCTGGAGTTCGTAGCTGATATCCACAGAAGAGAGACTTATTGGCTTTACACCTTGCGAACCCCAGGACTGAGATTGAAGAACGAACCAGTCCTTGAATCCTTCGGCCCGGCTTGAACCTTTGATCTGGCTCGTGGTGGAAGCGTCTAATTGGACGAACATGTAGTAATTCATTTTTTTCCTTAAGGTTGAATTCCGATTTCTCTTAGATTCAAGTTGTAGGTGGCTCCGCCGCCGGTTTGGCTGGTGACGAAGACGGTGCCGCGGGTTAGGGCGGCTTCTAGTTCGCCGCTGAGGGTTTCTAGAGGGGTTCGGTAGGACCACACGTTGGTGTAGGGGTCGTAGAGTTCGACGCTGGAGAGGTTCGCCGGGCTTTTGCCGCCTAGGACGAGGACTTGGTCACCGGGGAGGGCCACCGTGGCGTGGTAGGCGCGGCCGGTGTTCATGGGGGCGGCGAAGTAGGAGTTGCCGGTGGTTGGGTCTAGGATGAGGGCGGTGGAGACAGCTCGGGCTCGGGGGCCTTTGCCTAGGATTCCGCCGGTGACTAGCAGGAGGCCGTTTGAGAAGGCGGTGATGCGGTGGCCGGGGTTTAGGCGGGGCATCGGGACGGCTTCGGCTCGTTCTGGGATGGCGGCCCAGCCTAGTTTGGGGAGGAGCACGGTGCCGACGGTTGCGGCGGAGGCGGCTAGGAAGAGTTTTCGCCGGGAGACCGTGTTATCGTGCGGTTGCATGGGGTCAGCATAGCTTCGGATGAGGCGGATGTCAACCTGGTAAAGGATTCAGGTTGCTAAAATAGGACATGAGATTTGCAGGTTTGACGCTTTTGGTATTGGTAGCCGTTGCGGGTTGTAATCCTACGGATTCTAAGGAATTGGCGGCGGATGCTAAGAAGCTGGGGCAGACGGCGGGGCGGGCGGCTAATAATGCCCAGTTGGCCGGTCGGGTTCGGCTTTCGTTGTCTCAGACCAAGGATGTGGATATTTCTCGGGTCGAGATTTTTGCCGAATCTGGAGTCGTGACTTTGAAGGGTGAGGTCAAGACGCCTTCGGAGCGGCCTTTGATGGTTCGGCTGGTTCGGGAGATTAAGGGGGTGAACCAGGTGATCAATAAACTCGTGGTCGCTCCGAGTAAGAAATAGAAAGGTCTCGGCTGGAGCTTCCAGCCGAGACCTGTTTTAGGACTTCCCTACTTTCCTTACTTCTGCTTTCGCTTTCGGAGGAAGCCGAGGGCGCCGAGGCCGAGGATGGCCATGGAGGCTGGCTCTGGCACTGGAGCAGCGGTCTTGAGCTGGACGTTGTCCACGACTCCGCCGAGGGAGTCGCTCTTACCGGTTCCGAGGAAGGAGAGCTTGTCCATTCCGCCGGTTCCCTGAAGCGTGAAGCTGAAGGACTTCATGCTGGTCATGGTTGGCGAGATGCTGGCGACGAGGACATTGTTCCAGAGGACGTCGAAGGTTCCGCTGCTGGCGGCGACGTGGTTTCGGAGGGCGGCGTCGAAGGTGAGGGTGTAGAGGCCGGCGGTCGTGTTGACGTTCTGGCTGATCTTCGAGTTTCCGGCGGAGTCGAGTTCGAGGACCTGGTGTCCGGTTGCGCCGGTTACGCCGTAGACGGATGCGGCTCCGACTTCCATCGTGTTCTGCTCAGCGAACCATCCACCGACTTTATCGTTTGGATAGGCTCCCCAACCGCCTTTGGTGTCTGGCGACTCGAAGCTGCCATTGATGAGCAGGTCGGCGGAAGCGATTCCGCTCACGAGGGCGATTGAAGCAACGGCGGCAAATTTCAGGTTCATGTTTTTGTCTCCGCCGAAGTTGGTCCTCGGCCTTACGGACAGATGATGCCGGATTTGTTGGTGCGTTGGCGGTCCCGGTTTTGCGGTGCCGGGTTGGGGGGACGGGGTCCCCGGGGGGCGCTTTGTGTGGCTCTGCATGGCTTTGAGTGGCCTTGTATGGCCTGGGAAAACTTTCGGAGCGGAATTAATTAATGGTTCCCCCCCAGGGGGATTAATTAATTACAGCCGTTTTGGGGGGCGCTTTGTGTGGCATCTTGGGGCGGCGCTTTGGATGGCTTTGCGTGGCTTTGTGTGGCTTTGAATGGCAATTGGGACCGTTGCTGTGCGGCGTGGGCGGCGATTGGGAGAGCTAGGTGGGTGATGAAAAGGCGGCGGGGTTTGCGGGGGAGGGTGGGTTTTCTGAAGGGGGTTGGTTTTCTGGGGGAGCGGGGGGATCGGAAGGGCCGGGGGGCGCGCGGTGGTTTTGGGCGCGAAAATTTATTATTTAATGTTCCCGCCTTAGGCGCGAAACATAAATTTCTGTTTTCGGGCCTAGGCAGCGGGCCGCGCGCGGCGGGAGGAAAGATTCGGTCCACACCCTAAAGGAGCGCGCGGCGGCGTTTGTCAACCATGGATTTTTGCCAACCGAACGCTTACTCCGTTTCAAAGCCGTGCGACGTGAATTTCAGGTCTCGGCTGTTTTGCGTCACGATCCTAATGACGTCATCAGACACGCCGTCGGCAATGTCCACTTCGATTTCTAGCGTGACCTTAACCTTTGCGCCGACGATGCCGGAGAGGTGGCTGATGACTTCGTCCGCAATGCGACCGGCATCGCGGCCGACCCTTGATGCATCAAGCGATACATTCCCGTGGAAGCGATTAACTCGTGGCTTGGCCGTTGGCTCAACTTGAGGGTCCTCGAATAGCCCACTCGTCACGTCATTACCCTCGGGTCTCGGCTCGGGCCTTGGGCCGCTGGGGACCGGCGAAACCGGGATTTCGGCCTGGAACTGCCGTTGGGCCACATCGGACTTCACCAGGACTCCACCCGGGACATCCACGCCGAAGTTCACAACGCAACCAGACCGCAGGGCGATGTACCGGCCGGTTTCTTCATTGAACGAGTCAGCGTAGGCAAACGAGTCTTGAGCCCACGTCAGCAAGTTCAGTCCATCTCGCAAGGCGTTGAGTAAAAGGCCAGAAGATTTGAGCCGCGGAAGATAGAGGTACTTCGCGAAGTAGTCAACCAGCTCCGAAACCGCGATGTGGCTCTTCGAGTTGCCATCCCACAGAGGAACGCGATCAAGCTCCATCTTTAGACGGGATGGCGAAAGGGTGACATAGATCAGGTCCTTGTCCCTTAGCTTCTTAGAAGCTCGCTGCGCCAAACTGCCGTCTCCCTTTAGCTGATGAGATTCCCACTCAATTGGTGCGGCAGGATTCTTCTCGTCTTGCACCGGGACAAGCAGCCACTGGAAAACTTCCGGCAATCGAGCATTCACGGACCGATCGGCGTCCGTCTTTTGGACCTCGGCTTGCTTCACCTGGTGCGGGGATAAGTCAAGTTGGTCTCGCTCACCAAGGATCGATTGCCAAGCGAGAAAACGGCGCACGGAGTCTTCGAGGTCTTGAAGCCGGCCTCGGTCAAGGGCGAGGAAAACGAGGCTGTTTTGGAAGAGTCTCGGCGCATTCCCTCTTGAGCGCAGGATTTCTTTGGCAAAGGTTTCAGCGGCATTGTCAGCTTCCTTTCCGTATGGATGCTCAATCCCAAGAACGACTAGCCGGGCATCGCGATCATCAGCGACGTCTGCGCCAGACTGCGGGAATGGGTGAACGCGCGAGAACTCGCCCTTGTTTTGCAGATCGTGCCGGGCTCGCTTTTCGATTTCGTGAGCAACCGTATCGGGATCGCGTCGGTATTGTTCGGCTCGATCTTCGGCAAGTTTTGTTACAGTCGGTTGCGTGGAGTACCAGTACCTCGGGCCGTCTTGATAGAGATAGGTCGCAGAACCGGCCAATCGCCGGAGAGCATCGCCAAAAATCGCTGGCTGCTCACCGGGCATAACACAGCCAAGTTTCACCCGGCGGTCTTCAAGACCACGGTTGGCGGCGGTTGTTGTAGGCGCGGAACCTAAGTAGATCGTCCGCGCAACTCGGCGGCAAGCATGGTACCGACCCAGATTTGGCACTTCGGAATCAACGCGGAGGGGCAAGGCACTTGGGCCATCGACATCTTTTTCGATGACGGGCACCCAGTTGTCGGGCAGATAGCGAGTGAGTTCGAACTGAACACGCTGATCATCGATGGGAATGTTGCAAGGCAGAATCAGAGGGTTGCGATCACCCTTCTCCCAAAGGCTATGGATTACCGCGGCCATTAGCCGCAACACGCCACGAGTGCGCTGAAACTTCGCGAGACTTGACCAGTCGGAGTAGAGCCGATCAAACACTTCCGGATGAATCGGATACGCAGCCTGGAGTCGATCTTCGTAATCGGTGTCACGACATTCCGGCGGAAACTCTTCGTGCTGGGTCCGGTACAGATCGTAAAAGCTTCGCGCAACAAAATCTCGGTTTTTGAACTGCTCTTGTTCTAGGATGGGCTCAAAAAGACGCCGTCGGACAATCTCGAACCCTTCTTCGGCACTGGCCGGACGCCAGGATGAATCCACACGGCCAACAACGTTTTGCAGCCGCTCCAGAGCTTGTCTTCCCCGTACTCCACCAACCTCAATGTCTTCACCGTGCGCATGGGGAGACGTGCCGGTATCGCTAGCCGGAAGGCTGATGACGAGAAGGCAGTTCTTTGCGAGCTTGGCCGACTCAGTGAGGGCTTGAGCGAAGGAGAACTGAGTTTCGAAGCTGCCGCCTGGAAGGTCGCTTTCGGCATGCAACTGCCGGGCGTAAGCCACCCACTCATCGATGAGGATCAGTGCCGGACCAAACTCGTTCAGCAATTCCCGGAGCTTGTCGCCGGGACTCGTAGCGCGTTCATCGTCGGCGCGAATCTTCTCGTACGCGGCTTTGCCGCCGAGTTGGTGCGCGAGTTCGCCCCAGAGGGTGTGTACGACGGTGCCGTCGGCTTTTACGCTAGGATTGCCCGGAGAAAGCTTATTACCAACGAGAACGACTCGTTTGATGCTTGGAAGCGATTTCGCGCCGGCTTCCGTCATCACCCTTTCAACTCCAACTAGCTCGCTCACGCTTTTGCCCGAGACCAAGTGGTAAAGGGCGAGCATCGAGTGGGTTTTGCCCCCACCGAAGTTGGTTTGAAGCTGCACTACGGGGTCTCCGCCATTGCCAGTAAAGCGCCTAACCGCGTCGAGTAACAGCTTGGTCAGGCTTTCCGTCATGTAGGTTCGGCGGAAGAATTCCGCCGGCTCCCGGTACTCGGGTGACCCTTCTCCGAGATGCACCTGCCAAAGGTCAGCAGCAAATTCGGCTTGCTGATACCGGCCACTGGCGACATCGGGGTGGGGGCTTACAACTTCACGCCAAGGTTTAAGGGTGCCGGTCACGGCAGATTCGACCGTTCCCTTGGATTCCTTTTTCTTCTCATTGCGTACCTGCTCGTCGAAGCGAAGCCGGAGCAACTCCATCTTGATCTTGCCGACTTCTTCGCTTTGAGGTGCAGAGACTGCAAGCAAAAGCCTTTCAATACTGTCGAGTGACCGGTATGTGTCGTCACCGGAGAACGATTCTTCGTGGGCGAGCTTGTTCCCGACATTACGAAGTTCGCTTACGATGCTTCGCTCGGCCTGGCCGAGAGTTACTCGAAAGACATCATTCCATTGGTGCCAAATGACGGCGAGGACGGAGCGGGAATCGTACTTTGGATTGGCTTCGGTACCAAGATTAGCGGCTTGGCTTTCGCTCACAGAATCGCGCATGGTCAAAAACCAATCTTGCTGATACTTCGCCTTCATTTCCCGCTCAACGAAGGGCACGATGCCTTCTCGAAGTAGCTCTAATCCGCGACGTATTCGTTCTTGGTTTGTGATTGCCATTTTTAGCTCAGTTTGTCTCGCAGTTTAATGAGTAAAGGCACGAGCACCGGAACTTCCTCGCTTGCCGTTGTCCAAACAATCTCGGAGTCAATATCGAAGTAGCCGTGGATAAGCCGGTTTCTTGTGGCAACGATTAATGTCCAAGGGATTTCCGGGGCAAGAAGCCTAGTTTCGGGCGTAACGCCAGCACCGGCTTCCCCTAGAACCTCAAGCGCACGGACCACCGCGAACAGAAGCATCCGATCGGTTTCCAAATCCTTCGGCACCCGACCGGAAATGAATCGCTCCAGTTCTTCGCACGCTTCAATCATATGGATTACGCGCAAACGGTCATCTGGCCGCAAAGATCACCTCAGCGGAGCGGGCGGCGTCTTCTCGAAAATGCTTCGAAAGATCGCGAGGCGTGCGAAGATCAACTGGTAGCCCATCAAAAACGATGGAGAAGGACTCCGCCAAATTTGCAAGAGCGAGCAAACCTGGGGCATGGCCGGGAACAAATTCAATGAGCAGATCGAGATCGCTGGACACGGACTCCTGCCCGCGAGCGCGAGAGCCGAAGACGGCAAGACGGGCAACCGACTTATCGGAGCAGATTCGTTCGATCTGTGATTGTTGCTCAGGGGTGATCGTCATCATTCGAATTGTAGCGTCGTCTGCGGCTCACTCTTAGTTTGCGATGGTGCCTGTGCCAACCGCAAAAGTTCGGGCCAACTTTGCACGAGGGCGTTGTAGCGCAACGCATCCGCGCTTCGCTTTTTGCGTTCGCAAATGGAATAAAGCCGATAGGCGAGTTCCCGAGCCGTTTCAGCGTTGCTCCCTAACTTCACTAAAAGCTTTGCGGCAACCTCTTCGCCTTGCTCAAGCGATTTGATGAGGTGGTGCACCATGTCCCACACCGTCAGCCGAGAGTCTGATTCCGGGGTCCAGTCATCCGGGAGCTCTTCGGGCTTGAAGAGTCGGACCTTGCCCTTGCCGTGGGTGCCAATCCCAGCTTCTCGAATTCCATCGACGCTTGTGTTTTTAGCTGTTGAAAGCGTTTCGGCGACACCGTAGTTTCCTTCAGAAAAACCAAATTGTTCAAACCAGGATACTGCCCAGCGGGTATCCGAGTCGAAATCCCCCTCTTGGTGCGCAAGTGCTTCATCCAGTGCGTTATTTATGAGGGTCAGCGCGTCGCGAACTGAAAGCGGCCGGCCGTCCGCGTCCATCACTTTGGCGTACCGCGTAAAGATCGCCATGCCTGGGCCGATTGCGGCTTGTTGCAGGTCAACGGGCGCAACGTTGCCTCGTTGGAGGTCGGCGACTGCTTTTGGAAGCTCCCTTTCAAGCGCAAGTAAAAAATCGCGCCGAGTGGCGATAGGCGCCGTTGCCTCACGTCGGCGGCAGACCAACACAATACTGGACGCAAGAGCATTTGTGTCCATAGCAACTTGCCGCGTTCTCATTTCGGTACGCACAGGCCAAGTACCGGTAAGTGCGAAGCCAGATCGAATAACGGCTTCCAGGAAGGTCTCCCAACCGGTGCTTGCCTGCCCGCCGGCGACCGTCGACTCGGACTGCTTAAAGGCATAGTAGATTGTTACCGGAAGCGCGGGGTGACTTTGCTCGCATAGTCTTTTCATCGCTTGAGTCATTCCGTCAAGAAAGAACTTTTCTGCAGCTTCTCTCCCCCCATGACGGTAAGGAGTAGCCACCAATTCTTCACTTTTCGGAACGGCAATAGTATGGAATAGCGCTTGGTAAATATTTCTCAGTGCGGGTCGAAGCCAAACAAAGAAGAAATCAGACAGGTCTGCATACCCAACATTGTCATAATAAGGCGGATCGGTCGATACGACCTTGTGCAGACAAATTGACTGGAGGGCCGCATCACTTTGGCTTGCCTGGCCCCTTGAGTTCGCAGGTAAATACGTCAGCGGGTCGGAACTGTAAAAGACCGCAGAATCCCAACTGCCCGTTGCCTCCGCAAACACATTCGTCTCTGCGTAATCCCAGAGCATTGGAATCGCTTGTCGGCCAAAAATGTGCTGTGCCTTTTGACCTACCGCGTTCCACCGGACAAGGCTGTTTCCAGTCATGGCAATGCGATCAATCGCAAATGCAAGGTAGGTCGCGGCAGCATCTGCATAGGCGCTTGCACCGGTGCCGCCAGCGTGGATGCCCGTGCCGTCGGCACTTAGGCCAGCGGCCAAAGCGTGTTCTTTTATCCGTTCACGCACTTCTTGCACTAAGTCAGTTAAAGTTGTTAGAGTAATCAGTTGGCGATTCGTGAAAAGTTCGCCATAGGTTCGCAGGCCGTAGAGCGGCGGAGAGAACCAGCGCGGGTTCTTGGGCATCGGCAAGTCCGGCTTCCAAGTCGGCCTCGCTTCAAGAGCGATCGTTTCCATTTCTTGCGAGGGCGCAAGATAGACGCGACCACGATCACCCTCAGCGACAATCGCCATCAGCTTAGCGCCCATGCGACCGGCGGTAGCTTCTCCATAAATGTAATCGCTTGGAATAGGCACGTGAGAAAGTAGACAGTAGAAGTTCGCGCCGCGGGCCAATTTCGTACCGTTCTTTGCGCCTGCGGGATCTTGCGGCTCACCGACACTTACGGAGAACCGGTAACTCCCATTCTGGATTACGGGTTGAACGTAAGCTTCCTTCCCTGCCTTGGTAGAGAGCATAAAGGTGGAAGCAAGCGGCACATCTACATCCCGAAACACAGGGTTCGGACTCTTAACGGTCCGCGCCCAGATCCAGGCGATGACAGTCAGCTCCTTGTCTAGGTAAATCCCAAGATCCGGCCGCTCAGCCACCATTTCTGCCGTGACCTTGACGTTGGGATACAAGTGGCCGATGCGCTTCTCCGCTTCATCGCGCATCCACTGGCCGTAGTAACGCACATCTTCGGCAAGGCCCTCCGCTCCTGTCCAGATTGATTTGGATTGAGAAACATCCGGATGCACCGGCGGCCTTCCCGCGAACTTCGGCGGAATCTCAATCATCGCCTTGTTGATGAGTACCGCTACCGGATTCAGGTCGCTAGCAAAAGCTTCAAGCCCCAGGCGTTGGGCTTCGAGAGGTAATGCGCCACCGCCGGCAAAAGGGTCGTGAAAGGCCGGGAGTTTCTCCCGGTCAAACAACTCCTTGGCTTGGGGATGGTCCACGTTTTGAGCGCACGCCCTTCGCCAGCTACGCCAAATTTCATCTCGCGCCTTCTGCAGCACTTCCTCGTTCGTGGTGTTTTCCCACTGCACGAGGTCTTCAATGATGCGGAATAGCCTTTGACGTTCTTGCTCTTGCTTCTTCTCTGTCGGGAAAAGATCCGGCCAAGCGCTGGGATCATCGACCATTTGGGCAAAGATGACTGCCCGAGCCGCCGCAAGCGGCCGCCGAGCCCACCAAAGGTGCAATGTGCTCGGGTGTCCGTGGCGGATGGATTTCTCCCGTGCCGATGCGATGTTAATCGCCTCTAAGGGGAGGGCGACTTCGATAAGTTTTTTGCGATTAACGTTCATAGTTCCACAGTTCGAATGGTCATCATCCGACGGCCGTCAAAGTTGCCAAGAAAGGTTTTGTCTGGAAAGAGGGAATATGAGTAATTCTCTGAATCAGACACCCGACGCGCTGACAACGGTGCAACCTGACTGAGATCGGTATCGTCTCCGCGAATGGACGAAGCAATTGCCTCAAGTACGGTTACTTCTAGTCCTAGAACCATAACGTTTTGCTTGTTGCTTGACCAACTAAGGTCTGAAACCCATCTTCCTGATTCGGGCCCGAACCAAGGAAATGCAATCTCGAAACCAGCGATCTCAAACACGATAAACGAAGTTGGAGATGGAGCATCAGATGCTCGCCGGAGCAGTCTTTGGGCAGCCCCAACAAGGCCCATAGCCATTAACCAAGCAGCATAGTTTTCACGCCGCAAGTCCGCGCTCGAAAACTGTGTCGCTCCACCATCGAGATCATCGTCTGGATCCACGAAAGCCAACACCGAAGGATCTGAACGAACACGCGACTCATCTCGCACGTACGAAATAACTGCAAAGGATTTGGTAGCCGGTGGGTTTAGCGCTCCGAGCCATGGTGTTACTTGAAACTTTAACGCCTTCTTGAGGTCTTTCTTGGTCTCGTTCGGACAGTTATTAGTCTGTTGAAATCTGGCTTTCGACTCTAGCAGTGCCCGCACGTTGGCGTTATTCTCCATCACAAAATCAGCTATACGCAGTTGCTTACCATCGGGGCCGATAATGCTCACACCATGGTTCACTAAAACCGAACTCAAGTGAGCATAATAGGCATAACCGTGCTGGTTAGCCAACAAAATTGACAAACCTTGTCCTACCCTACCCCCAAAAGAAGTGCCTACAAAATCGCTCAGCAGCCCAGTACCACCAGGCATCAGTCTAAGTGTTGTAGATTTCCAATCGATGATTAAATGAGACTGGAGAATAAAACCTATACCAGGCAGTAGCGGATTTACATTGTCCAGAAAATCAGCCTTAATAATAGCATGTGAAAGCTCAACGCCCGTGAAAGTGAGGTCACCCTTAGGTATAGCAACGCTAGCCCACGACGCGAAGTTTGACAATCGTTTATTGATAGTGCTATGTTGAAATTCGACGACAGGTATTTTGCGAACTTTGTATGACGCTAGGATTGAGCCGATAAAACCTATAATCACTTGGGATCCTCTGAGCGGGCTAATAGTTCGGACACATTATAATTCACGCTTGTCACCCCAAAATCTGGTTCACGCTGGAATGGCTTGCGGATGTAATGCGTCCGATGATTCTCACCATCCAACTCTACAATGGCCAGGATGAAGTCATCGGGCTTGTTCAATGATGTCAGGATCTCGTTGCGAGTGACGGTCACGGTGTCTGCACCTGCGAACCGGCCCTTCACCTCGATGAATCGCAGCCTTCCGGTTCCGGGCACGCGGCTTTCGATATCGTAACCGAGCCGCTCAAACTCGCGGTCGGTTGGATCGAAGCCGAGGGATCGTTCGATGTCCATAACGATGGAGCGAGCTTTCGCGGCGGCGAGTTGAGTGTCTTTGTTCTGGTTCGGTCCTACGCCCGTGCCGGTCATTTGGGCGATCAGGCCGATCGGTACGACCAACAGCCCGCCCATTACTACCGGGGACAAGGGCGCTAGTTGACGCTCCTTTTCTAGCTCTTCTAATCGATTCTTCAGCCGGATATGCAGTTCATCGGCCCGCTTCCGGGCTTCGTTTGAGTTGAGGCGCGCATTGACCTTTCCAGATTGCTCTTGGAGCTTCAGTTGTTCGGAGCGGTGATCCCAGTGGTTGACCTCCTTGGTCAAGCGATCTTTCACGGCCGCCTCCGTTTTTGCGATCAGTTCGATTTTTCTGGACTTGACTTCGTTCAGGTGTTCTGGGACGACGTGCTGAATGGCGTGAATTTGCGCTTGGCGTTCGAGGTCTTTGGTTACCCACTGACATTCGGGACGGGCGAGCAACTGTTCCACGTTTGGCTCACCGGCTTTGAGGGGCCGATAATCGAGGTACGGGGCGTAGTTGACGTGCTTGGTGTTCCCTTCCGCATCAATTTCTACGTAAAGAAGCCGCTTTGACACGACGCGTCGTTCGTTGGCCTTCGTGTAGCTGCCGTCTTGAATGGCGTGCTCCAGATAGAACAGCACTCTCGGGGCGGTGCCGAAGTCGGACTCGTCGACGAGGATCGCGCCACGCTTGAGAAGATCGCGGTTGCCTTCCAGAATCAGGTCCAGAGAGGAATCGAGCAATGGGTGGCCCGGGCAGACGAACGCGCCAAGCGGTTGTCCCTGCGGGCTGATGAGGGACTTTTCGAAGACGACTCTTTCGTATCGGTTTAGGACCGGTTCGCCGATTCCAATTTGTCGGTCTCGGTTACGAATAGATGCCGGGACATTACTGACTTCGTATCGGCGGTTCTCGCGTTGCTTGAGGGTGCCACCCAGTTGCCGGAAAGCTTCGAGGAAGAACGATTCTATGTAGTGCGGCTGAAGTCGTTTCGCTTCAGCGCGTTCCATTTCTTCCCGGATTTTGTGCACGATGCTGGCATCCATCGTTTGGGGCGCGATTGCGCGGTCGGCGAGGAGCTTTTGGATGTGTTCTTGGTCGAAGGCGGCTTCCACTTGTTGGGTGAGACGCGCCCGGACTTCGGGTAGCTCGCCGTACCGTATTGCCTCGACAAGCAATTCTCGCAGAAGTTTGCCCTGGAACTCGACTTTGCCGAGGACATCGAAGACTTGACCGCCTAGGGCTTTTCTGGCCTCTTCTAACTTTTGCAGGAGTTTGAGATAGACCTCGCCTTCGCGGGTTTCTTCGGCAATGAGGTTCCAAAGGTGACAGACTTCGGTTTGGCCGATTCGATGGATTCGCCCGAACCGTTGTTCGAGCCGGTTTGGGTTCCATGGCAGGTCGTAGTTGACCATGAGGTGGGCGCGTTGGAGGTTGATACCTTCCCCAGCGGCGTCGGTCGCGATGAGCACTCTTACCTGCGGATCGTGACGGAAGGCTTCTTGGACTTTTAGACGTTCGTCTCGACCGATGCCACCGTGGATGACGACGACGGCGTCAGGGTCGCCGATTTGCGTTTTTATTCGTTCTTCTAGATAGGTGAGGGTGTCGCGATGCTCGGTGAAGATGACGAGCTTTTGATCGGGAGAGCTCTTCGGCGGAGCGTGATCGTAGTCGGCGGTGGTTTCCTTGACTACCTTTGTGAATGCGGCTGGCGTGAAAATTTCGAGGAGGAGACTTGCGAGTTCGGTCCACTTTTTGTCTTCGCCCGAACGTCTCAGGGCTTGGGCCATTCCTTCTAGCCGAGTGAGCGTTCCGATTTCGGTTTTGAGTTCAGTGATGGATCTGGCGGCGGTGGCTTGATCGAGCACTTGTTGCTCGGCAGCTTCGACTTCGTTTTCCGGCGCGTCTTCTAGGTCTTCGACGTCTTCTGTACTGAGCATTTCAGTGCTCATGGTGAGGTTGCCAGATGCTTCACCTCCTCTTTGAAGGAGTTCCAGTTCGCGCAGTCGGCCTTCTAGGCGCTCTCGGCGGCGGCGGAGGGATTGGTAGATGGCCTCGGGGGATGACGCGAGCCTTCGTTGCAGGATGGTAAGAGCGAAGCCGACCGTACCGGCGCGCTTGTCGTTTTCGAGTGCCTCAACCCGATTGAACTCCTCGCGAACGTAGTCGGTCACCTGCTTGTAAAGTTCGGCTTCTGCGTTCGACAGCTTGTAGGGCACGGTGTATGCCTTACGCTCGGGGAAAAGCGGAGTGGCATCGAACTTTAGAAGCTTCTCTTTCACCATACGGCGCATGAGATCGGATGCGTCGACAGCATGAACGCCATCCCGGAAGCGGCCCTCGAAGCGATCACCGTCTAGTAGCGCCATGAACAGTTGGAAGTCGTCTTCTTTGCCGTTGTGCGGAGTCGCGGTCATCAGCAAGAAGTGGCGGGTCAGGCTTGAAAGGAGCTGACCCAGTTGGTAGCGCTTGGTGTATTTGATCTCTCCGCCGAAGTGCGTCGCCGACATTTTATGGGCTTCGTCGCATACGATAAGGTCCCAGAAAGCCTCTTTGACTTGGAGCTTTTCTTGAATGAACGGATTGCGGCTGAGTTTGTCCAGTCTAGCAATGACCAGGTTGTTTTCGAGGAACCAGTTGCCAGTTCTTGCCGATTCGAGCTTGTCGTTGGTGAGGATGTCGAACGGTAGGTGGAACCGTCGGTAGAGTTCATCTTGCCATTGCTCGGCGAGGCTGCCGGGGCAAACGATGAGGCATCGTTGGAGATCACCACGGGCGATAAGCTCTTTGATGAGCAATCCGGCCATGATGGTTTTGCCGGCACCGGGGTCGTCTGCGAGGAGGAATCGAAGCGGCTGCCTCGGGAGCATCTCTTCGTAGACGGCAGTGATCTGGTGCGGAAGGGGTTCGACGATGGACGTGTGGACGGCAAGGACGGGATCGAACAGGTGCGCGAGTCGAATCCGATGCGCTTCTGAAACGAGCCGAAATTGGTTTCCATCGGCATCGAAAGCCCACGGGCGGCCTTCTTCTACAAGCGACAGTCTTGACTCGTCGTCCTTGTAAAGCAGAGTGCTTCCTAACTTGCCTTCTGAATCTTTATAGGCGACTTCCAGCACCGATTCGCTGAACGTCGTGACGCCTACGACGGTCACGGAACGTTCGGGCAGAATTCCTCGGATTACGGCGCCGGGTGTGATCGAACTTAGACTAAGCATTTGATCGCTGTTCGGCCCTTCATCCATCGGGATGAGAACCTGATGCCAATCAGAACGATAACATAAAAGCTGCGCGTTGTGTTGTTGTTCGGGTGATTCCGCAAACAAAAAGCCCCCCAACCGCTTCGCGGTCGGGGGACTTCATTCCTTCCCTTCTACTTACTTTTCCAAAGTCGCGTTGAGGGTGAAGGTGCCGGTGGCGGGGTTTCCGGCGGCGGCGGAGGGGGCGAAGGTGGCGTTTACGAGTTGGAACTTGATCTTGCCGGCCGATTTCGAGATCAGCTTAAAGGTTCCGCCGTTGGCGACCCAGACTTTTGCGTTCGCTCCGATGCCATCGGTGTAGGTGAAGATGGTGACGCTGTTTAGGTTGCTGCTATCGATGGGGTAGTCGTTTCCGGAGGTGGCGCGGGCTTCTAGGAGCATGTTTAGGTTCCGCGTGTTATCGGTTTGGGAAGGGATGGCGAGGACGGCGGATAGGCCACCGGCTTCGCTGATGAGGAGGAAGGGGGTGCCGGACCAGGGGGCGGCGTTTACGTTTGATCCGCTGACGTTTGAGATGGTGAGGTTGCCCGATCCTCCGCCGGCGCTGACGCTGATGGTTCCGGTGTAGGAGTCTCCGCCGGCGGTGATGGTGTAGGAGCCGTTTCCGGTTCGGCTGAGGGTTCCGGTGATGGTGAAGGCTCCGCCGATGGGGTCGGTTCCGGTGGCGTTTAGGGTTCCGCTGGCATCGACGGTGCCGGTGAGGTTGAAGGTTCCGATGCTGAAGCTAAAGTTTTTGCCGGGGGTTGCGGTTGGGGCGGCAGCGACGGCGAAGGTTCCGGTGAAGGCGCCGGTGCTACTGACGGATGCGGTGAGGGTTCCGGTTCTTCCGGCGTCTAGGGTGGCGGTTCCGTTATAGGCGCCAGCGAAGGGGTTTGCGGCGGCTACTGAGGACGAGTCTGATCCGCCGCAGCCGGTGAGGAGGCTGGCGAGGAGGAGGGCGCCGAGGAGGTTTTGGGTTTTCATTACTTTTCCGTTTGGCCTTTTCGGGGCCGTGGGGAAAGAGTAGATGGGGGCCGTTTCATCGGCGTTTCATGGATGTTTTGGGCGCAAAAAAGCCCCCTCGCTTCTTTTGCTTGGGGGCTTTTTTTGCTTGTTTTCCCTTACTTTCGGTTCGGGTTGCTCGGGTCGTTTTGGGCGGGGACCGATACGAAGGCCGGTTCCTTCCCTTCTACTTCCCCTTCGGCGTTTTTGTTTTGCGCGTCGGCGATGGGGGCGTCGCTCTGGCAGCCGATGGCGGACAGAACGAGAGCTACGAGCAGGAATGGAAGTGCGCGCTTCATTAGTTTGGTACTCGGTCTGGGCGGAAGAGTGGGATGTGGCATTGGGTGTCTTGGTAGATACCCGACTGGCTTGGCACTCCGTTGGTCATGTAGGTTCCGGCTGGCGCGAACGGGTCGTTGTTCGGGTTTCCGGATCCGGCTACTCGGGACTTGGCGTGGCCGTCGGCATAGACCCAGTTCTGGGTTTTTCCGCCGAAGATCCACTGGGTTCCGTAGGAGACGTTTCCGAAGCTGGACTGGATTCCGTTCGGGTCGCTGATGCCTCGGTTGTCTCGGCCGGCGTTGCAGGCGCCACCGAATGGGCCAGCGGCGCTGAACTTACAGGCTTGGTCGGCTTGTGGGCAGATGAGGAACGGGTTGGTGTATCCGCCGCCGCGCTCGGCTTTCTTTCCGAACATTGGCCACCAGAGTGGAACGTCTGCGGACGATACGGGTTCGGTTGCGGACATGGTGCTGAGGAGTCCGTTGAAGCTGTAGGAGAGGTTTGCCGGTCGAGTTGCTTGGTTGTTGGCGGCGGTGTTGAAGTCGCTACCACCGATTTCTACGACCGGTGCATCTGGCTGGTAGAACATGTCGATGTTCTTGGTGTAGGGGATGATGGAGTTTGGCGCGGCGTCTCGTCCACCGCGGATTCGGCGGAAGCAGCCGGAGGCTTCTTCGGCGTTTCGCTGAATGTTCCAGTTGGACGGAATGAAGATTCGGGAGTTGTAGTTCCACTCGCCGTCGCAGCTGATTCCGGACTGGAGCATGAAGGTGTCATCGTAATCTGCGGTGTAGATCATCGATGCGGTTCCCATCTGCTTGAGGTTGGAGAGATCCGCGGTCTTCTTTGCGGCCTGCTTTGCTTGGGCGAATACTGGGAAGAGGATGGCGGCCAGGATGGCGATGATTGCGATCACCACGAGGAGCTCGATCAGGGTAAATGCGCGTGAAGATTTCATGGATTTCTCGGCGCTCTTTTTTTGGTTTTGAGCCGCCGAGTGCGACCTTACGCTCCCAATGTTAAAGGAGTGTAAAAGGTTTATTATTCTTTAAAATTTAAGGAGAAGTCCGCAATTTTCGATAAATCGTTCGATAGTTTTCGTGTTTTGGTAGGTTGCTCAAATGTTTGACTGGTATACCATCGGTCATCGCGATTGATCAGGTTTCAGTTTTGGAATGATGATCGATGGAATAGGACTATGTTGCTTCTACCGCCGACTTTCGACCCTGCGCACACGATGATTTTTTCCGCTCCTGCGACGCACTTTACGGAAAGTTGCCCCTTGGGGAATGGGCGACTTGGGGCGATGGTTTTTGGCGGGGTGGAGCGAGAGCGAGTCGTGCTGAATGAGTCGACGATGTGGGCGGGATCGGAGCAGCCGGCAGATCGTGCGGATGCTTACAAGGCGCTGCCGGAGATTCGGCGGCTGTTGTTGGGCGGAGAAAATGCGAAGGCGCAGGCGCTGTTGCAGAAGGAGTTTGTTTGCGAGGGACCGGGCTCGGGCTTTGCGAATGGCAAGGATGTGCCGTTTGGGTGCTATCAGGTTTTCGGCGACCTTTGGTTGGACTTTGGTCAGGCTGCGGTTCAGAACTATCGGCGGACGCTGGATCTGGATAAGGCGGTTGCTACGGTGGAGTACGAGCAGGCGGGCGTTCGGTTCCGGCGGGAAAGTTTTGTGTCTGCTCCGGCGCAAGCGATTGTGTATCGGATTACGGCAGATCGACGGGGCTCGGTCAACTTTACGGCGGGTCTCTCTCGGCCCGAACGCGCTACCGTGAGCGCGGACGGAACGGACATCGTGATTCGAGGTGGCTTGAATAGCGGGGTGCCAAACCAGTTGGGCGTGCAGTTTGAGGGCCGGCTCCGGGTTGTTGCTTCGGGCGGAAAGACGATGGTCGAGAACGGGCACCTCCGGGTCTCTAAGGCGAACTCGGTTACGTTGGTCTTTTCTGCTGGGACCTCGATGGTCACCCCGGATTTCGCGGAGCGGGTGAAGTCGCATGTCGAGAAGGCGTCCAAGGTCTCGTATCCATCGCTGCGCAGCGCGCACGTTCGGGACCATCAGAGCTTCTATCGCCGATGCGCTTTGACGCTTCCTTATGGGGAATCGGCTCGCCGCCCTACGCCGGAACGGCTGCTTGCGGTGGCAAAGGGGGAAAAGGATCCTTCTCTCGCGGCGCTTGCATTCCATTACGGGCGGTACCTACTTATCGGGAGTTCGCGGCCGGATAGTCCTTTGCCTGCCAACCTGCAGGGCCTCTGGGCGGAGGAGCTACTTACGCCATGGAACGGAGACTTTCACATTGATATCAATCTGCAGATGAACTACTGGCCCGCAGAGACCACCGGGCTTGGAGACTGCACTCGGCCTCTACTGCGATTTGTCCAGCGACTCTCGGAGAATGGACGGAAAACGGCTAAGGCGTATTACAACTCCTCGGGCTGGGTGTCGCATGTGATCACTAACCCGTGGCGGTTCACCTCACCCGGAGAAAGTGCGGAGTGGGGATCGACTTGTACGAGTGCGGCTTGGCTTTGTGAACACGTTTGGGAGCGGTATGCCTTCAGCGGAGACGTCGAGGAGCTGCGTGACATGTATCCGGTTCTAAAGGGGGGCGCGCAGTTTATCTACGACATCCTTATCGAAGATCCAAAGCGGGGGTGGCTAGTGACAGCCCCGTCAAACTCGCCAGAGAATCTGTACCGGCTGCCGGGTTCGGGCCCGTTAGCCACGGCGATGGGGCCGACGCACGATATGCAAATTGCGCGCGAGGTCTTCGGCAATACGATTGCCGCGGCAGAGATTCTCGGGGTGGATCCAGAACTTCGGGCAAAGCTGAGCGCGGCCCGAGCGCGACTTGCGCCGCACCAGATCGGGCCAGATGGTCGGCTACAAGAGTGGCTCGAACCGTATGAGGAGGTGGAACCTCAACACCGGCATGTCTCGCACCTTTACGGCCTGCATCCGTCGAATCAAATCACCCCTCAGGGGACGCCGGAGTTGGCGGCCGCCGCCAAAAAGACTTTAGAGCGGCGCGGTGACGGTGGTACGGGATGGTCTCTCGCTTGGAAGGTTAACTTTTGGGCGCGGCTGCATGACGGGGACCGAGCGCATAAGTTGCTGCTGAACTTCATGACTCCAACGCGGGTGAACGACCCCAATATTCCGCACCAAGCGGGTCTCTATCCGAATCTGTTTTGTGCTTGTCCGCCTTACCAGATCGATGGCAACTTCGGCGTTACTGCAGGTATCGCCGAAATACTTCTGCAAAGCCACACTGGAAAAATCCAGCTGCTGCCCGCTCTGCCGAAGGCATGGGCAGAGGGTGGATCCGTTCGGGGGCTGCGCGCTCGCGGCGGAAAGACCGTCGACATCACCTGGAAGGACGGCAAAGTTGTAAGGAGCCGAATCCGATGAAAATCACATCCACCATTGCTCTGTTGGCCGCTGCTGCGGTTGCACCCGCGCAGCTAGCGCCCATTCGTATCAGCCCAGACCGGCGCAACTTTGAAACGGCGGGCGGCAAGCCGTTCTTCTGGCTGGCCGACACGGGATGGACCATGACAACCCGTCTCACGTTGAAAGAGATCGATGAGTATCTTGCCGATCGGAAACGAAAGGGCTTCAACGTTATCCAGCTCATTCTCGTGCCGTGGGACGCACGTCGAAATGGGAACCTGTCTGGTGAAAAGCCGTACTTAGATGACGATATGGCTCGACCAAATCCGCGCTATTTCGATCATGTCGAAAAGGTACTTGACCGAATCGAGCGGCACAATCTGTATCCGGCCGTCGTTCCATTCTGGCTCTCTGGACTCCCAGAGCCGGGTCCGGAAGAAGTGGGCAAACATGAAGCGTACGCACGGTATCTCGCTGGCCGGTTTGGCAAGCGGCAGATGTTCTGGCTCTTAGGTGCCGATCGGTGGCCGAACGGATGGGCTGACATCATCCGGGCGTTCGCGGCTGAGCTAGAACGCAGTTCTGGACGGGCCGATCAGCTCATGACCCATCATCCGGCGGGAGGACAGAGTTCGTCGCGATTCTTCCACGCCGATCCCTGGTTGGATTTTAATATGCTGCAATCGGGCCATAACGCTGACCTTCCGGCGTATCAACTGACCGTCGGCGACTACGGAAAGACGCCAACTAAACCCGTGCTGGACGGCGAAGCCGCCTACGAAAACATTACGAACGCGCTCGTACCAAATGGCCCCGGCGTCCGCATCATCAATGCCTACGATGTTCGACGTCAAGCCTATCAAAGCGTTTTTTCGGGTGCGGCAGGACACACCTACGGGGCCTGCGAAGTGTACGAGTTCCACACCGTAGGCGCGGGCAAGGCACACTGGACGGTAGGAATTCCATGGCGAGAAGCGCTTAAACTGCCCGGATCACAGCAAATGGGCTACCTGCGTCGGCTTATCGAATCGCACAGTCCGGTTTCTCGGGTACCCGACAATAGTCTGATTGTCTCACCGAATCCGGATACACCGAACGATCACCTTGCTGCCCTGCGAGATCGTAACGGAAAATGGGCCATGGTTTACACACCAACGGGCTCCGCATTCCAGCTCGACACAAGGCTAATTAGCTCTGGCCGAGTTAGCTTTGGCCGAGTCAGGGCCCAATGGTTTGACCCTCGCACCGGCAAAGCTGGTCGATCGCTAACGGTCGCGACGGGTGCATCCGTCGCCTTCACGCCACCGCAAGCTAAGACAGATTGGGTGCTGATTGTCGAACCGACTCGATGAATCCTCGCTCCGAAGGAACCGAGTCGGCCGCCATGGAGCCGGAGTAGTACGGACTGCAAAACACAAAAAGTGCCTCGCGTTATGCGAGGCACTTTCAATTTAAATCTTGGGGACCTTTTACGGATTTCGTACTGCCTTTAGCAGTTTCCCGAGCGTTGCTCGGCGGGGTGAACTTTTCGCCCTGGTGTGGGAAGGTGGGAGTGGTGGACCGTGTAGGGCTTCCCGATTGCCTTTGGCAATTTCCCTTGCTGCGCTCGGCGGGATGAACTTCTCGCCCTGGATTGAGAGAGTGGGAATGGTGGACCGTGTAGGGCTCGAACCTACGACCCGCTGATTAAGAGTCAGCTGCTCTACCAACTGAGCTAACGATCCGTGCAGGAAAATATACCCGATTTGAATCCGGGACTCAACAGGATGTTGGGTTTAGTTCTGCCGCGGCGACTTCTGTTACAGAGAGTGCGAACTGGACGGTATCTGCCAGCCAGAGGTTTGGCAATTCTGAGAGCGGCACCCATTCTGCGACATCGGTAGAGCCGTTGATCTCGGCACGCAAATCGCCGCCAACGACCTTGGCTAAGTAAAAGAATCTGACCGAATTGATGCGGCTATCGGGGTTTTCCCACAGCTTCGAGATCACCCACGGACGTGGCTCTAGCTTTACTTGCAAGCCAGTTTCTTCTTGAACTTCACGGTGACAGGTTTCCTCGGGTGATTCGCCGAATTCACCGCCACCGCCGGGGAGGGTCCACAACCCGGGGTCTAACGAGTCTTCGGACAACCGACAGAGCAGCATCCGACCCGATTCGATGATGATCGCGTATGCGCGGATGGATGTGATATTGGGTCGGTTTGGCATCGCGACACGGTACCCGACTTACTTGGGCACCGGGTCGTCTTTGAGTTCGAACACTTCGCTTTGGATCCACTTCAGGCGGAGTTGGATCGAGTGGGCGACTCGCTCTTCGATTCCGGAGCGGAGGGCGGACATGAATGCACGGGGCGGGGGTTTGGGGCCGCGGAAGGTGAGTTCCACTTCAGAGTCTTCCCGCTTGATTTGGGGGTCGATGTCTGATCCTTCCGGAAAGCTCAGACTCGAGATCGTCGCGTGGATGGCTCGGTCTTCCCCGCTTTCGCGGGATAGGCGGCTGAGGGTGTTCATTAAGAACCAACCGATCACGACGCTGACGGCGAGGTAGGGCAAGAACTGGCCGATGTAGGCGCCGATCCCGGCTCGCTCCGCCTTGCGCGGACTGCCTAATCGGTAATAGAGAAACACGCCGGCGGCGGCGAGCAAGATGCAGAGGAAGTTGGCGGCGTAGAGCACAATCGCGCCGCCAGCAGAGTCCCAATGGCCCAAGCTGGCGAAGAGTCCGCTGGCGACCACGGGTGGCGCAAGGCTTACGGAGATGGCGACTCCAGCGAGCGCCGGGTTCACGCGTGGGTTCACGAAGCCGTATGCGCCGGCTAGCCCGCTGGCGAAGGCCACGACCATGTCTAGGAAGGTCGGTGCGGCGCGGCTCGCCATTTCTGCGGTTACGCCGTAATTTAGCGGGAGGCTCCCGATCACGAAACCAAGCACGAAGGCGATCAAGTTTCCGTAGATCAGCGCGATAATGGCCACTCGCTTCATGGCCGCTCTAAACCGGACGAGACCAAGAGACAAGCCCAAGATCGGCCCCATGGAAGGCTCGATGATCATGGCGCCGATGATGGTGGCGGGGCTATTCGTGAGCAAACCGACGGCGGCAATGACGGACGCCAACACGGTTAGAACGTAGTACCGACGACACGAAGCGGAATTCTCTTCTATCTCGTCGATGATCGCCGCGCGGTCGTCGGCAGACAGGCGGACGGGTCGGAGGGTCGCCAAAGGCACGAATCACTGTAGCAAATCTGGAGCGTGCGTAGGGAGTACCTTAGAGGCTCATGTCTACTCCCGAGATCTCACCCAGTTCCGCCCCTCCCAACATCCGGATGGCGACGGCAGAAGATCAACCGGGGGTCATTGATGTCATCAAGACGGTGTATGAGGAGTACAGCTTCACGTGGGATCCAGATGACTACCACTACGACTTGTATCACCTACAAGAGGTTTATCTGGATGCCGGGCTGCCCTTCTGGGTGTTCGAAACGGACGGCTTGATCCAAGGGACTCTCGCTCTGGACTTGTACCCGCTGATTTCGGAGCAGCCGGAAACCGGATTGATGAGGGTGCTGGGGACGGATTGCTCGATGGAGCGGTTATACGTACACCCGAGGGCGCGACGGCAAGGGATCGCGCGGAAGCTGTGTCTAGCGGCGGTTCAGTGGGCCAAAGAAAACGGTCGGACGGCGATGGAGATATGGTCCGACAAGCGATTTGGCGCGGCTCATGCCCTTTATATAGACCTCGGGGCCCGCATCGTGGGAGATCGCGTTTGCGATGACCCCGATGAGAGCCCCGAGTTTGGGTTAGTGCTTAACCTTTAGAACGCTGGCGGAATGTTGCCGCCGCCGCGCTTGCCGCCTTCCTTTCGAGCCTTGTCCATGGCTTCCTTGCGAAGCTTTTCGTACTTGGTCCACTGGTCCTTGCTGAGGATCTTCTTCATTGCGTCCTCGTTCTCCTTTCGCATGGCCATGAACTTTTCGCGGCCCGCGCCTGGATTGCCCTTCATTTCTTCTCGCATCTTCTTCATTTTTTCGGCATTGCCTTTCTGAAGGTCAGCGAGCTTCTTCTTCTGGTCTTCGGTCAGGTTGAGCTGCTTGAGCACGTCCTGCATCCACTTGCCTCGTCCCGCCTGGGCGCCTCGGCCCTGTTGTCCCTTACCTGGACCCTGCTTTGGACCGGCGTCCTGGGCGAGAGTGGTAGTAGCAACGGCGAAAACTGCAACGGCAGCAAGGGCGGAGATGAGAATCTTGTTCATATTTGTTTCACCGTAGTTCGGTTAATGAGGAAAACGCGCGATTCTGGTTAATGTTCAGTGGGTGAGTACAAACTCGGTCGCGCGGGACTTTTGGATTATCTCCTGAATTTCGGGCTGGGTGCTGGTCTCGAAATCTGCGGGGGTTCCGTCGAAGACAAGTTTTCCGCCGGTAAGGAAGGCGATTTGGTCACTGACGCGGAGGACGGAGCTAACGTCGTGGCTGACGATGAGGGTGGTGATGCCCTGGGTTCTGGCCAGGCGGACCATGAGTTCGTCGATGACGTAGGTCGTGACGGGGTCAAGGCCGGTCGTGGGTTCATCGTAGAGCATCACTTTCGGGCGAAGGGCGATGGCGCGGGCGATGCCGACGCGTTTGCGCATTCCGCCGCTGAGTTCGCTCGGCATAAGTTTGCCGGCATCGGGGGTAAGACCGACATCTTCCAGAACCTCGGCGACAAGGTCCTTTTCAGATTTCTCCTTTTCAGTTTTGTGACGACGAACACCGAAGAGGACATTTTCGGTCACGGTCATAAAGTCGAAGAGGGCGGCCGATTGAAAGACCATGCCCATTTTTCGGCGGGTGCCTTCAGGGTCTTCAATGGCGTTCAGGCCGTCTACGGTGATTTCACCGTTAGTGGGAGTGAGGAGCCGCGAGACGCACTTGAGGAGGGTCGTTTTTCCACCGCCGCTGCTGCCCATGATAGTCGCGACTTTGCCGACCGGAACGTTCAGGTTGATGTTATCGAGGATCAGGCGCGGGCCGAATTGATGCGAGAGGTTCTTGATCTCGATCACTCAGCTTCGCCTCGCGGTGGATGGGCTGATCTCAAAACGTTGCTGGAAAGCGCGGCTGAAATGGGCGAGCCCGCTGAAGCCAACAGACCGGGCAGCTTGGCTGACGGTGATCTTTTGCTCAACCAACAGTCGGCGAGCTTTTTCTAACCGCAAGCCGATGAGATATTTGTGGAACGGCTGGCCAGTTGCTTGTCGGAATAGGAAGCGGAAATGACTCGTGCTGAGTCCAAGCTCTTCTGCGACAATGGCGTCGGTCAGGTTGCGCGCAAAGTTTCGCTCGACGTAAGCAAGTGCGCGATCGATGAGGTAGGCGCTTGGGCCGGCGGCTTCGCCAAGCATCGGCGCGGCGACTTCAAAGATATAAGTTTGGGCAAGCTCGACGAGCTCGGATGCTTTGCCCTTACGTTCTAGTTCTCGAGCAAGATCCAAGAGGCGCCAGTGCATCTCGCGTCCCCCACCGGCTTCAAGCGAAGCGGACGTTACCAGGGCGAAGAAGGTGAGCAACTGGCCTCGGGCTTCGTCAAGATTGCTCGATTTACCGAGGGCCGCCTTGAGTTGATCGAAAGCGCGCTGAAACTTCACACGGTCGCCCATACGGAGCGCAACGGCGACTTCGCTAAGGGGAATCCCGCCACCGGCGCGATGGAATGGGCAGCCATGAGGCACCGGCGCATCGAAGAAGATATCGAAAATCGTAAACGACGCCGGGCTACCGAGATCTCGAATCCGGATGGTGTCGAACGTGAGACCGGCGGGAACGTCAATGGTCAAGGCGTCCACTTGTAGCTCCTTCCCTTCGATCTCAACTTGACCGACCGTTTCGAGGCTCGACCCATCGCCGTTGATCTGCAGGATCGGGTCTCCCTCAGCGTCTCGGTAGTGCTGGCCAAGAACTAGGTCCTGGCGGAACACGAGGTTCTCGCCCTGCATTCCGTGCAACGTCGCACCCATCGTGCCGGGAGCTTCCTGCCCGCTACCGGCGTATTGGCAAAAGATCCCGATGACGTGGATTCGGCGAGCACCCGCGGGGGCGGCGCACTCCATCGTGAAGGGAAAGCTGCGAGCCGGATGGCTACGGGTCGGTCCGCCATTGCTGCGCCAACCGGGAAGATTTGAAAGGCTGTACACCCGAGAATTGGCAAACGTGGGGCCTTCCGGCGGTCGCCGGAAATCCCCACGTAGCAATTCAGTCTCGGTCGTCCGATCCATCCGTAGAAGTCGTTACTTGAGCGTGACGGTGGTATGCGGCAAATGGCCGAACACCGACTCTCGCAGCCCTTCTACGCGTGGACGGATCAACTCTGCATCGCGCTGGAAGTAAATCGGGATGAAAGGCGCATCGTCAAGTACCAAATCTTCCGCTTCCCCGTACAGTTTCTGGCGCTCAGCCTCGTCCAACGATACATCCGCTTTGGCGGTGAGCGCGTCGTAGGCCGGGTTCTTGTAATTCAGCTTGTTCTCTGGCCCATAGCTGGCAAGAAGCGTGCTGAGGAAGTTCTCCGCGTCAAGGTAGTCAGCCGCCCAGCGCATGTGAAGGAACGGAATCGCGGACTTGTTGTGCTTCTCAAGGTAGCTGCGCCACTCCATCGTCTGGAGCTTCACGTTCATGTTGAGGTTCTTCTTCAGGTCGGAAGCCACCTGCGCAGCGACGAGCTGAATGTCGGGGCGAGCTTCGCGGAAGGTGATCGTGAACTCAGGAAGTCCCTTCCCTTCGGGATATCCGGCCTTGGCCATGAGGTCTCGAGCTGCCTTCGGATCGTAAGTCAGGAGCTTTGGATTGTCGCGGTGTCCAAAAACGCCCGGCGGGACAATGCCGTTCGCCTTTTCGTTAACCCCGCCAAGGACGTTCTTGACGATGTTGTCGGTGTCAATGGCGCGTGCGATGGCTTGGCGCATTTCGCGCTTCTTCAGCGGCTCGTACATATCGACGTTGAGGCCGATGTACCAAACCGACGGGCGGTTGAAGAACTTAAGCATGCTCTTCAGCTCGGCGTCTTCCTCAATTGCCTTGATGTCCTGTCGCTCAAGTTGAACGAGGTCCACTTCTTTGTTCTTGAAAAGCTGAAGTCGCGTGGCCGCGTCTTTGGCAACTGGTCGTTCGATGCCGTCAATCTTTGGAGCACCGCCGTGGTAAGCGGAGTTAGCCTTAAGCTTGAGAATCTGCTCGGGAACGAACTGCTCGAAGGTGTATGGACCGGTTCCGACCATCTGGTCCACGGTTGCCATCTCTTTCTTAGCGTCCGGAAGCTTTTCGAGGTCGTAAACGAAGGTGACTGGATAAGTCAGCTTTCCGAGGAAGTACGGGCGGGGCTTGTCGATCTTGATTTTGATCGTGTAGTCGTCAACGACTTCGTAGCCCTTAACTTCATCGGCCTTTCCAGCCAAGCGCTCTTTCACTCCGACAATGTCGCTGAGGTAAGTCGCGGCGGTTGGGCTGTTGAACCCAGGATCGCAGGCACGCTCAAAGCACTTCTTAAAGTCCGCCGCCTTCACTTCGCGACCGGAACTGAACTTAAGGTCCTTTTTGAGGGAGAAGACATAGCTTGTTCCGTTGTCTTGAACTTCCCACTTCTCGGCAAGGATCGGGACGACCTTATTGTCCGGACTGAATCCTACGAGGCCTTCGAAGACCTGCTGGATGGCATCAATCGTGTCGCCGTCTTGCACCATCGCGGGGTCTAGGCTGGTCGGCGAGGTGACAATCGGATAGCGGAAAACGTTGACTTTCTTGTCGTTTGTCTTCTCCGAAAATCCGCCCTGGTTACATCCAGAGAGCGCGAGGCCGAAGGCAAATCCAACCGCCAAAAGTGCGAAGCCACGATTCATACCTTCGATTCTACACTCGTTTGGGAAGAATCAGACCTTCGGTCCCTTTTGCTTCACTTCTAGCTAACTCTGTGGCTGGGATCGGAGCGTCGACGATGTTCTTCCAAAACGGGAACAGTAGCTCCAGACATTCAATCGCCGGCCTAAGATTCTTCGGCGGGGTCTCGAGCTCGAACATGCGATCGATGGCGATCACCGCTTCGTAGCTCGCCTGAAACCGGTCAGCGGGCACGAAGGAATCAGAGGATATCGAACCTCCTTGACTCGGAGACAGCCAACATCGACGCGATCCGTCGGGGAGACTCCAGACTTCGCAAGCCTCAAAGTTCGGCTGAAAGCCAGAGATCGCCAGCAGCCGGCACGCCGCCCAGACGTACACCGTCAACGGGTTCTCGGAGTCGTTAAGGTGCTGGAGACTCTGAAACAGTAACTGGAACTCCTCTGGCGCCGGGTGTTCCCAAGGAAGCAAGCCCGCGTATAGCTCAGTCAACGACACCGCAAAGGTCAGGCGATGATAGTCGGTACGCAGCTTCGGAAATGCCGACTCTGGCTGCACTTGCGTGATGTACCGATTCCGCTTGGACACGGCGACGGTGAAGCGCCCCACCGTCAGCGGTTCAGAAACGGCGGCCAATCTCGAGGTCGCCTTCTTCGCCCCGCGGGCCATCGCGTCAACTTTGCCCAGCTCAACGGAAAGCAGGGTGAGTCGACGATCCGACTCACCCTGCTCTCTTCTGCGCAGAACCACCGCACGGATGGTTTGCTCCATCTACTTATCGACCCGAAATGAACGGGAAGACGCCGTCTCGCAGCCACTCGATCCAAATGAAGTGCATTCGGTCGATGAGAAGCGTGAAGCGCATCATGACCGTACTGCCAAAGATCGCGCCGAAGCCGATCATGAGCAGGTAGCGCCCCATCGTGTTGATGCCCTTGACCGCCTTGTTTTTGACTTCAAAGCTGAACAAGAAGTAGCTCAACACGCTCACCACGGTGATGGTGAACAGGAAGTTGTTAACCGCTTGTGAGAAGTAGATCTGGCTCTGGACCTGCGACAACTGCTCGGGCGTGAGGCCGTTTGTGGACGGAACGATTAGGGAATCCCAGGTCGTTGGCAGAATCGGCTTCAGCGTCGCATCGATCTGCGGGCCGTAGGTGTTCCACCAAACCTGAACCTGCTGTCCAGACCAGAGACCAAGAATGATCCCGATCGGAATTCGGCTGATCCAGTTGTGCTTTTTGCTGAACACGAAGTAGCCCATGAGGCCAAACGGGATCAGCAACGCGTAGGCGTACATTCCGTTTGTCGCCACCGAGCCGGTTTCGGCCGGGGTGCCAACCATCTTGTCCCACCAGTTCGCCTTTAGGGTTTCGGTCCAGAGTGCGACCATCGTCCAGCCGGCGGCAAGGCCGAGGAAGACGTGCTCGAAGAACCGATAGAACTTGTTCTCTTTCCAGAGAACGCTGTACAGACCGATGGTCGCGATGACGCCAGCGGTGATGCGCAAGAGATCATAGTTCACGACTTGTCACCTCGCTTTGCTAAAAACATGCCGACGTTGCCGAGGATGATCATGATGATCATAAGGGCCAGAGCGTAGTGCAGGGTCGGGTAGTACCGAGTTCCCTGCCCCTTGTTGTCCGGGTCTGGGAAGCCTTCGATGGTCCCAAGCTTGTCTGACTTGATTTTCGCGGTGGCTTTATCGGGGAAGTTAACGCCCGACTCCATCAGCTGCTCAAGGTCGTAAACACCCTTCAGACCGCCGCAGTAGCCGACAATCTGCTTCGATTGATAGAAGACCTGGGTTTCTGGAACCATGACGCCGGTGACCGCGAAGGCCAGCGGAGTTCGGCCAGAAACTCGCTCAACGGCGAAGTTGGAGGTCTTCGACGCGGTGATGACGAGCATCAGCGGGAAGTCTTCAACTTTGGTTACGCCCTGAAGAACCGGGGATTGGAACACGTCTCGCGGCGGCGAGTTGGGTGGAAAGTCTTTTCGTCCACCAAACGCACCCTTAAGGTCGTTGGCGATTCCGTTGATGGCGGCTTCCGCGTTCGGGAAGTAACCAATGTTGACCCAGTCGTTCCAGCGGTCAAAGGTTGGAAGGTTCTTACGCTTCCGCTCCATGTTCAGCTCGTTGATCGCGTCTTGAGCAACTCGAGGAGCCTGCGGGTCGGCGGCCGAGTAGATCGCGACCTTTGCCTTTCGACGGATCAGGATCTTAAAGATACTGCGGAAAGCGCCTTTGCTCTCGCCGCGAGTCGATCCGGTCCAGTCGGACATCAGAAGAACCTTGCTTCCTTCTGGCAGGGCCATAAGGGTGGCGTAGAAGTCCTTCGTCGATTCCACCGGTTCGTTCGGAACCTCGGTTGGGAAGAACAGAGGAATCGATGTCGCCAAGATCAAGATCAGATACAAGATTGGCTTCGGAAGGGACTGAAGCTTTTCTCCAAGATTTCCTTTCATTACGAACCACTTCCCGGCTTTTCAAGGCTCAGCCAAAGTCTCAAGCCCATGGCGAGGGCACCCAAACCAACTCCGAACTGGATGCCGCGGATGCTCGAGGTTTGGAACGTATTCCGAATCCACTGAGCAACTTCGGTGAGCTGGAAGTTGAGAATAAACGGATTGCCGTTCGCGATTGACTTCACGTTCTCGTCCCAAACGAACGAGACCGCACCCATGAGGGACAGAAGCACGAGCAAGGCGGCAGAGAGCAAGATGGTCGCTTCAACCGACCGAACTCGGAAGGCTCGGTAGGCGGCGCTGAGAATGTAGAACGCGATGACGGAGAACATCGCTGCGTCCATTTGCTGGAGCAGACCTTCGAAGAGGAAGTCGCGGCCGTACTGCGTGAAGCCCCAGTTGTCTCGATTGTCGAGCATCGCGCCTCGTTCACCGAGTCGGTCGAACCAGTCGGCGTATCCAAACCAGATCATCAGGCCCATGCTGACGAGCAGCACGATGCTGAAGAAGGCGTCTTTGTGGCCCTTCGTGATCTTGGTGAGGTGGATCTTCAAGAGCGAGAAGATGCCAAGGCCGAGGAGGAATCCGGTGAGGATTTGCGTGAAGCTGACGACGACGTTGTTCGAATCGGCGAGCCAGAACGAAACGGTTTCAACCGTATTCAGCGGCATTTCACCGGGCTGGCGATCAATCGGCTTGGGCCACAGGTAAAGAAGGACCCAATAAGCACCGGAGATGAACGTGAAGAACGCAATGATTGGTTTACGCGCTCGAATTGGGGCGTAAAGAAGTCCAACCATCACCACGAGCCCAACAACGAGCGTGATGATGAGCTTCGTCCAAAGCTCCGAAGAGTTGAATGCCTCAGACCAGAAACTGGTCGCAGGTGCCTGAGCTTGAAGGAGTGGAATCATTCGCCGGCCCCCTTTTCTGGGACGTAGTTTGGATCGATCGGCCGCTCAACCTTAACCTTCTCGAGCTGTGGCTTGAAGAGTTGCGACATGAAGGTGTCGGATTGCTTGACGCTGCGTTCCGGAATTTGGCTCCAAACGCCCTTCGTTCGCTCCCAAGTGGTTTTGCCTTGGATCTGGACGGTGTTGAAGAGGGTTCCGAGGATGATCATGAGAATGATCATCAGCTTGCTCCAGTCTTGCCCAACGAGCGAGCCAACCAAAACTGGCTGACGCGTGAGGTAGGCCGAAGCGGCATAGAACTCGTCGCCGATGAGAACGTAGTCGCAAGCAGCAATGAAGAACGGAGTCTGCGTGGTCTCCGTGGAGCTTGCCACCTGAATCGCGCCGATCGAGTTCGCGGTTTCCGCAAAGATCAGCGACTCGGCATAAAACTCTCCCAGGAAGAAAGTTGCGGCCGTTTGTTCGCGGAGAATCAAACCAGAGACGCCAGCGGCAAAAGCGAACTGACGGTCGGAGACGAATCGAACGGAGTCTGGATCGTAGCGATCAGCGACGCCTTCCGACTGGTACACGTCCCGAATCGTTTCCTGGGCGTAGGTGTAAACCGCGGCGTTGTAGCAGCACAGGAGGATCGGGTTTGCGAAGCGGGCGGCAATTCGGCTGACGTAGGCGAAAATGTTAACGGCCTGAACCGCAATCGCGTTGATGGTGTCGCTAAGGCCAGGAACCATCAAAACGGGCTTGCCCATTTCGGTGGCGCGTCCAATAGCTTCGTCAATGGCGTTGAGGCCAGCGATTCGTCGAATGTACAGATCTTTCCCGCCACGGGCACGGCGAATGTTCAGCAGGACAAAGGCGGCCACAAGTAGCGTCATGAAGACGCCAAACCAGCCAGTGTCACGGTACTGATCGCCGATGTAGACCTGAGAAAGCGGCATCATTGCTTATCACTCTCCTGAGGCAACTCTAGTTTTTTCATCAGTCGTTCAATGTTCTCCGGTTTCGAAAGAACCCTAGTGTAATCGTTAACATTGTCAAAGCCAAGAAACGGGACGAGGAAGGGAGCAAAAACGACCCCCGCACTTCCGGCAATACCAGCGAGAGGCTTGTGCATTTCAAGCGCCATCACCGCGGGCACCTCCATTTTCTTCGAGCGAATTTTGGTTGCGATCTTCTCCAACAGCTGCTCCGTGCCCTCCTCGGACATCTCCTCCTCCCAAAAATCCGACATCTTTTTGAACTCGATCCTTCACGTACGCGAGAACCGCATCCCGATTATCCCCCGAGACGTTTAACCAGACTCCCCGTGTCTCGTCTAATCTGGTTTCTTGCCCAAACGGCGAAAGATGAATCCGGTCTTCGAAGACCGTCACCTTCTTCACGGCTTCCCACTCCATGCTGGAAACTCCGAGGAGCACGCCAGCCGAAGCCGATTTCTCGTCGAGCCGGTACTTTACCGGCAAAAACATCGGGACGACAGTGGTGGCTACCAGCGCACTACCGACGAGGCCCAAAACGAGCTCTCGAACCGACAGTCCCCAGACCAGCGGAAGCAAGATTCCAAGGCCGGTGACGACCTTCTTTCCGGTTCCGCTAGCGCGTGGTGCGGTCTGCCAGACCAGCGGCTCCAGACTAGCGCCAGTCTCCAAACAGCTCACTCACCGACTCGTTACAGTGAATGCGTCGAATCGCATCGGCCAGCAACTGCGCGCTCGGCAAAACCGTCAGCTTCGGGAACATCTTTTCCGGCGTCATCGGGATCGTGTCGAGACAGACAACCTTGCTCAGCGGCGAATCTTGTAGTCGGATCGATGCTGCGCGGCTGAAGACCGGGTGGGTGCAGCAAGCAATGACGTCCTTTGCGCCTCGATCAAGCAACGCCTGCGCGCCGCTGACGATGCTGCCGCCGGTGTCGATCATGTCGTCGATCATGATGCAGTTCTTGCCCACGAAGTCGCCGACGATTTCGACCACTTCAACCGCATTGGGTCGTGGTCGGCGCTTGTTGATAACAACCAAGCTACCGTTGAGCATCTTTGCCAGCGCCGAGGCTCGGCCTACGCCAGCGACGTCTGGGCTGACGACAACGACATCGTCTCGGTCTTTGTATCCAAGCTCGATGAAGTGGCGACCGAGGATCGGGAATCCGTACAGGTGGTCTACCGGGATGTTGAAGAAGCCCTGAATCTGCTCGGCGTGAAGGTCGATTGCGACGACCCGGCTTGCTCCGCAAGCTTCGATGATGTCGGCAACGAGTCTGGCCGTGATCGGCTCGCGTGGCTTGATCTTCTTATCCTGTCTCGCGTAGCCGTAGTACGGCATTACAACGGTGATGTTGCGGGCCGAGGCACGACGGAACGCGTCGAGCATGATGAACAGCTCCATGCAGTTGTCGTTCGTCGGGGCACATGTCGGCTGAATCAGGAAGATGTCGTTGCCACGCGCCGACTCCTCGATCATGATGCGGATTTCGCCGTCGGCGAAACGGTCGGTCATCAAGTTCCCGAGGGGAATGTCTAAGTTCTCGGCTACTTTGTGAGCCAGCTCTGGGTGGGCATTCCCAGAGAACAATTTCATTTTTGATAGATCGTAATCGTTGCTCACTGTTCTTTTCCTTGCCGAATGCCGCGCCACCGAGTGGCCCAACCATCTTTGTTTTCTTGTCTTGAACGACCGAACGCACCGGCGTCGCTCGGGACATCTCTGTTAATCACGCTACCTGCCGCGATGATCGCCGCGTCACCGATGCTGACCGGGGCGATAAGGGTGGAATTGGTTCCAATGAATGCCCCTTTGCCGATCTGGGTTCGGTGCTTCGCGAAGCCATCGTAGTTGCAGGTAATTGTTCCTGCTCCGATGTTGGTGTATTCGCCGACGGTCGCATCGCCGATATACGACAGGTGCGCTACGCTCACCTTCTCGTCTAGGCGTGAATTCTTGATCTCGACGAAGTTGCCGAGCTTGACCTTCGGCCCGATGTCGGCGCCGTTTCGAAGCGTGGCGTATGGGCCGATTCGCACCATGTCGGCGATTTTTGAATCGAAGACGACGCTGTGATGGACAAGCGAGCCGCTTCCGACGTGGGAATCTTTGATCCGGATGTTGGGACCGATCTCGCAGTTCGATCCGATGACGGTGTTTCCTTCCAAGTGGCTATCTGGGAACACGATCGTGTCGTTCCCGATTTCCACGTCGAGGCCGATGTAGACGCTGGTTGGGTCGATCATCGTGACCCCGTTTCGCATGTGGCGCTCGTTGATGCGGTTTCGAAGGACTGAAGAGGCACCGGCAAGTTGAACGCGGTCATTGACTCCGGTGAAGAGCGCGAAGTCGTCGTAAAGTTCGGTGATGACCACGTCGCCTTCGGCGGACATGATGCCCGGAACGTCGGTTAGGTAGTACTCGCCCTGCGCGTTGTTCGGTTGAAGCTTGGGGAGGGTTGCGCGGAGTCGGGCGGCATCGAAAGCGTAGACCGAGACGCAGACCTCGTCGAGTTTCTTCTGCTCGGGGGTCGCGTCTTTCTCTTCGATGATTCCCGAGAATCGTCCGTTATCCCACAGAACTCGGCCGTAACCGAATGGATCGGGGAGTCGGACCGTGGCGACCACCGCGCTGGCATTGTCTTTGGCTTGAGCGGTGACGAGGGCCGAGAGTGCCTCGCCGGTCATGAGCGGGGTGTCGCCGGACGAGATGATGACCGGGCCTTCCCAGTCTTCGAGGCACGTCATGCCGACTCGCGCGGCGTCGCCGGTGCCCTGTGGCGGGTCTTGCACGGCGTATTCGTAGGCGTCTCCGAGTCGGGCTCGGACTTGCTCTGCGCCGTGGCCGATGACCACCACGATCTTGGTGACGCCGGCTTCTCGCATGGCTCGAGCGACGAGCTCCACCATCGGCACACCGCACACCTCGTGCAGAACTTTCGGAATCTCCGACTTCATGCGGGTGCCTTTTCCGGCGGCGAGGATGATGCCAGCAACTTGGTTAGCCATAGGAAGGAGTCCATTTTGACCGGTTCGCGACCGATCCGACAAGCAAAGCCGAAAATAGGCAAACGTGGGAGAATAGGGACATGTCGCTGCACGTGTTGCAACACCCCCTTGCTGGCCATTTGCTAGCCGAACTTCGCAACAAAGTCACGCGCCCGACGGAGTTTCGACGTGCAACGAATCAGCTGACAACGCTATTGGCGATTGAAGCCACGCGGGATCTTCGGGTGCGAACGGAAACGATCGAAACACCGATGCAAGCGACGGAGGCCCGCGTTTTGGATCAGGCGATCGCGGTGGTGCCGGTTCTTCGCGCGGGTTTGGGGATGCTCGCGCCGTTCACTGAGCTGTTTCCCGAAGTTGCGGTTGGCTACATTGGCTTGGAGCGATGCGAGGAGACGGCGGTTGCGCGGCGGTACTACCAAAAGCTGCCGAACCTGAGCGGGAAGTTTGCCCTTTGCATCGACCCGATGCTCGCGACCGGCGGCAGCGCGAGTCAGGCGATTAGTTTTATCAAGGAAGCCGGGGCAAGTCGGGTGATCATGGTTTGTATCGTGGCCGCTCCGGAAGGGGTCGAGGCGCTGACGAAGCACCATCCGGATGTGGAGATCTATTCCGCGGCGCTCGATGAAAAGCTTGATGAGCGTAAGTACATCTTGCCGGGGCTAGGCGATTTTGGCGACCGGCTGTTCGCCACGCCCTGAAATGATGCTGGATCGATTGCGCGAGATTCAGGCGCGAATGTGCCAGGCGTCCGAGTCGGTT
>CAMCWC010000017.1 GCA_945882415.1 Chthonomonas calidirosea | reverse complement strand
CGCAGACGTCAAGTACATGCCCGACCAAATGATGGTTGCCATCACCACCGGCGAAGGCATGGGCTCAGGCGAGAACTTCAACAACGGTAACGATGAGTCGATGCCCGTTCCAAAGCTCATTGAAGCCTACACGGTTCTCCCCATCAGCTTGAATCAGACGCTCTCCAGCACGGATTCCAAGAAGGGTGACAAGTTCACCGCGATCATCCAAACCACCGATGAAAAGGCTTACGGCGGAATCCCCCTCGGCAGCTACATCGAAGGCCACGTGAGCGACGTTCGCGCCAAGAAGGGATCAGAGCCAGGCGTTCTGGACCTTTCTTTCGACCGAATTCGACTGCCGAACGGAAAGACAACTCCGCTTGCTGGCAGCCTCTACAGCCTTGATTCAGAAGCCGTTGATCGGGATGCCGATGGTGTGATGACCGCTAAGAATAAGAACAAGGACAACCGAATTGTCTATGCTGGCTACGGAGCAGGCGCTGGCGTTCTGGTAGGACTGCTGAGCGGCGGCAAGCTCTCGCTGGAGAAAGCCCTTTTGGGTGGACTCCTCGGCTATGTCATCGGTTCGGCAGAAAAGCCGAAGCAGAATCCTTCGGACGTCAAGCTAGCCCGGGGAACTCTCCTCGGTGTTCGACTAAACGAAGACCTAGCCCTCAAGCAGTAAGCCGACGTAGACTCGTTCCATGCGAGTTACGGTCTACAGCACAAAATCCTTCGAGCGGCCCTTCCTTGCGGAAGCGGCCGCTCGTCTCAATTTGGAGCCGGTGTTTGTCGAGTTCCCGCTTGAACCGTCTACGGTGAGCTTGGCACGTGGCTCCGAGGCCATTTGCGCCTTTGTCAACGATGACCTTTCTGCTCCGGTGCTACACCTTCTCGCTGAACTAGGGGTTCGCAACATCGCACTTCGTTGCGCGGGATTCAACTCCGTGCACCTGGAAACCGCTCGGGAGCTCAACTTCTCCATTGCGCGTGTTCCCGCATACTCGCCGGAGGCCGTTGCCGAGCACGCCTTCGCACTTCTGCTAACCCTAAGTCGCAAAACCCACCGCGCTTACAACCGGGTGCGGGAAATGAACTTCAGTCTCAATGGGCTGGTCGGATTCAATCTCCACCGTCGGACCGTCGGCGTGGTTGGTTGCGGAAAAATCGGGCTCGCTTTCTGCAGAATTGCCGCTGGATTTGGCATGAAGGTACTTGCCTATGATCCATTTCCACCGAAGGATTCTCCTTGGGAATTCGTTTCGCTGGAGCGGATCTGGGCAGAGGCCGACATCATCTCCCTTCACTGCCCGCTAACGCCAGATACTCACCATCTTGTGAACCAAGCAACCTTAGAGGGGATGAAGCCCGGGGTGGTCCTACTGAACACCTCCCGAGGTGCCGTGATCGATACGCCAGCGGCGATTGAGGCCCTTCAGTCCCACAAGATTGGTGCCCTCGGACTCGATGTCTACGAGGAAGAGTCTGGGCTGTTTTTCCGCGACTTGAGCGGATCACTCCCGACCGACGAGACATTTGCTCGATTACTCACATTTCCGAACGTCCTTATCACCGGCCACCAGGCATTTCTTACTACCGAAGCTTTGGAAGCCATTGCCGAAACGACCGCGCAAAATCTCGCGGCATTCCGAGACGGTAATCCGATTGAAGCTAATCGGGTTGCGTGATTGCGCGGTACATCCTAGAGAATCGAGCGGCGCTCTGAACATCGTGAACGCGGAGGATGGCGACCCCGGCCGCCTCTGCAACCGCTTGAGTCGCGAGCGTTCCTTCAAGTCGCTCCTCGGTTGGCAGCGGTTCACCGTCGGAGCCCAGTATGCGTCCGATGAAACTCTTGCGGCTTGTGCCTAAGAGCACCGGGTAGCCGCTCTGGACGAACGTTCCGAGGTGCCGAAGCAAGTCCAGGTTGTGCTTGATCGTTTTGCCGAAGCCGATCCCAGGATCGATATAGATTCGGTCGCGCTCAATCCCGAGCGACTCTGCCAGATCGGCCCTCGAGACCAGAAAATCCCGAATCTCTTCAACGACATTCGCGTAAGTCGGATTGGCCTGCATCGTTCGAGGCTCCCCCTGCATGTGCATCAGGCACACCGCCGCGCCAGACTCCGCGCAGACGGAGCCCATCTCGGGGTCGCTCCAACCGGTGACGTCGTTGATTAGCGATGCCCCAGCCCGCACGGCCTCACGAGCCACGGCCGGCTTCATCGTGTCAATCGATACGCGCAACCCTCGCTGAACCAAGCCCTCAATAACCGGAAGGACGCGATCGAGTTCTTCGTCAACCAAGACCGGAAGCGCGCCGGGGCGGGTACTTTCCCCACCGACATCGATCCAGTCTGCGCCTTCGGCGGCCATTTGCAAACCGTGCGCGATTGCCGAGTCAGAGGAGAAAAACCGCCCACCATCCGAAAAGGAATCCGGGGTGACGTTCAAAATCCCCATGATCTGGGTTGGCAAGGCTAACTAACCTCGCTCAACCCAAATCGATCGTGAAGGAGTCGGACGGCTCGAAGGCTCTCGCTCTCGGTGACCAAAACACTCAAAGAGTAGTCCGAGTCGCTGGTTTGCAGAACCTGGATTTGCGCCTCGGCAAGCGCATGCATGACGTTGTAGAACACACCCGGTTGCTGCATGTATTCATGCCCAACGAGGGAAACCATGGTGCAACCTTCGGTCAACTCGGCTGGAACACGGCGAACCTCTCCGAGAGATCCCAAGAGCGCCGCCTGAGTTTCAACTTCCCGAGACGCATTCCGCCCCACTTGGAACAGATAAACCCTCCGCTCGGCTCCTCCAACCGGAATGACAAGGCCGTCGAGGACGTTTTCGACGATCGGATACTGGTCTCGCGGAACCGCAAAGCCCGTGCTGCTTGGGCTCATATCGAGCATAAACAGATTCACGTCATAACGCGCCATCGTCTCGTAGATGCGAGTCTCGAGCATCACGCGTTCAGCTTCGGATGCGGCACCACTCAGATCGAACTGAAGATAGACCAGTTTTCCGGTGTGGGTCACGCCCGTCACCCGCCGACCAGGAAAGTCCGATTTCGGCACGATTTGTGTACCTTCATCGTCAGTAAACGTGTTCTTAACCCAAAGCGGAATCCCATACATCATGGCGATTTCTGCCGCACGGGGATGAACAACTTTCGCGCCCAAGTGGGCGATTTCGGCGACTTCGTCGTAGGTGACCGTCCGAAGCGTTGGCGCATTGCGAACCGCATCCGGGTCCGCCGTTTTCACGCCGTCCACGTCTGTGAAGATTTCGACCGCCTCCGCCTTTAGGGCGGCGCCCAGGGCAGCTCCGGTGGTGTCGCTTCCACCGCGTCCCAGGGTCGTGAGTTCCCCGCCGGGCATTCCCGGACCGTCAACGAAAACTCCTTGGAAACCGCAAACGACCGGAATGTGTCCGCCGCTAATGCTCTTGAGCAGCGCGACCGGATTGATGCTGACGATGCGAGCGTTGCCATAAACCCCGTCCGTGCGGATTCCCGCCTGGCCGCCGCGGAATGCCATTGCGCTGTGGCCGAGGGTCTTCAGCGTGTGGGCAAAAACCACCGCGCTCAAAATTTCTCCGCAAGCCACCAAGAGATCGAGCTCGCGTGGATCTGGGTCGACATTCGGATCGATTTCATTCAGCAGATTGATCAGCGTGTCCGTTGCGTACGGCGCACCCTTGCGACCAATTGCGCTGACGACGACCACCGGTCGAAAACCCTGATCTTTTGCGGAGATGACCCGCATCGCCGACTGCATTCGCGCTTCTGCCGTGGCGACCGAGGTGCCACCAAACTTCATCACCTTAATTCGCATTACTCTTGCCCCGCCAGCAGTTTTTCGGCCAACAATTTCTCGAGCCGAGGTGCATCTTTAGCCGAAACAATCATCAGCAACCGGTCGTGCATGTCCCCGATGTGGTCGATCGTCGTGCCGGTCTCGATGACTTCACGCACGATATGGCCGATCAGACCTTCCTCATCTCGAATGTTCACCGCGTGAACCAGCACAATGGCTCGTTCAGGACGGATGCTGGAATCGCTTGCCACCGGCTGAATCGCCGTTGCTACGCCTTCCGCACAACTGTTCGTTACGAGGAAAGAAAGCCCGGTCGGCGTCAGCTTCAAAAAGTCAACGCTGATCCCCGCCTCGTTGACGGCTTTGAGCACCCGCAAACGGGCCGCCTGAATTTCTCCATCGAGATTCGTGATGTGTACTTGGGCAAAACCGTACCGAACCTCGACGCGGCTTATGCCACGCCGTTTTTCAAATTCGGTTTCTTGAGTTTGCTGTGGATTTAGGTTTGCTACGTTCAACGTTACGAATTCCCGCGAAGAATGGCTTCCGCCTTCTCAAATACTTCTGGCTCTGGCTTGAGGGTTGCAGCCAAAACGTTCTGCTCAACCTGTGCGGTTCGGCTCGCGCCGATGATCACCGAGCTCACGTTCTGCTTGCGCAGGCACCAAGCTAGGGCAAACGCAGGCAATTCAAAGCCGAGAGACTCTACGTATGTTTTCAGGTCTTGAATGCGCTGAAGAAGTGCATCATTCGCCAGCGTGTCGCGCATCCACATGTTCGAACTGTCATCAGCGCCACGCGTTCCGGCTGGTGCAGGCTGACCTGGCAAGTACTTACCGGTAAGAACGCCCTGAGCAAGCGGCGAGAAAACCACCTGGCCGAGACCGTGAAGTTCCGAGACCGGAATCACGCTGTCTTCGATCGAGCGCTGAAGCATGCTGTAGCTCGGCTGGTTGCTAGCTGGCAAGTTGGCGTTCAGCTGCTTGGCAATGTGTACAACTTCCGTGATCTGGTGAGCGTTCCACTCGCTGACGCCCCAGTAAAGAACCTTTCCGGCTCGGATCAGGTCGTCAATCGCTCGCACCGTTTCGTCCAGCGGCGTTTCCGAGTCAAACCGGTGGAATTGCATCAGGTCGATGTAGTCGGTCTGCAGTCGCTTAAGGCTCGCGTTCACCGACTCGGTGATGTGCTTTCGGCTGAGTCCTCGGTCGTTCGTTTCCTGAGACATCGGGAAGAAGCACTTGGTCGCGACAACCAGCGATTCGCGCTTGATGTCCTTGATCGCAAGCCCGAGCGACTTCTCTGCTTCGCCCGTGTTGTACACATCGGCCGTGTCAAAGAAGTTGATTCCCAAGTCGAAAGCTCGGTGCACGATTTCGGCCGTAACCGAGTCGTCAATCGTCCGACCATGGGTGAGCCAACCACCGACCCCAACTTCACTGACGCGAATTCCGTAACGGCCTAGCTTGCGATATTGCATGTTGCCCCAAAGGTTACCGAACGATTTCTAGGATCACCCGGCTACCGAACTCTTTTATGAGCCGAATTCTTCCGCTAGCGATGGCTTCGACAAGTAACGGCTTCCACTTGCTCTGCGTGTCGGACATTAGATTGGTCCTTGCCTCGGCACTTAACGGGACCGGCGTGCTCACCAAACCAGATGCCTGAAGAAGTTCATCGCGCAACGGTTTCGGGGTCAGACTCAAGTTCCAATACACGTGAGTAATCCCTTGCTTCTGGAGCCCGTTAACAAAGTCGTCCGGAGTTTCCATGGCTTCGTAGCCGATCTCCGTCGTATGCCCAGGGTTGCCCCAGAAGTACGGCACATCGAGCAAGAAGCCAAAGACTTCATCGAAGAGAGCAATCTTTTCCGGCTTGATCGTCGAGTTGATTTCTGCCGCAGGTTCCGCGAACGAGATCCGGCGAACCCGATAGGCCTCTCGGTCCGTTTGCCCCAGAGCGACTTCGAGCTGGTCGCTCGTCACCGCAGTGTAGGTCACGTAAAGTCCTGCCAGAGCTTGAACCGGGATGAGGAGTTGAAACACCTTGCCAATCGAAAGTCGTGAAATTGCCCCTGCTGCAAGAAGCGAGAGCGGAAACATCAAGCCGACGATGTACCGGCTCTGCTGGCTGAGGAAGAACCACATTAGCAAACTAACCCCTACCCCGGCGATCAGCGTTGCTTCAAACTTGCGGGAGCGACCGCTCGCGAGCCAAGCGAGAAGCGCAACCAACCCAACCGCGCCTAGGGCTCCCATCGGTACGCCTTGCCCCTGGGTTGGAGCGGGGTTTATGTATCGGCCCGGCTGATATGCCAGGCCAAAAATGGCGTGAGGTAGCCGGGAGACTTCTAATGGATTCCCCGTGTAGTCGGGTTTCTCCGCGGTCGCGATCTCGCGTCCGACACCAAATGTCTGCTGCTCGTTGGCATAGATTTTGGCGTTGTAGTCGCTCCAGTTCTTCCCTTTAAGCACGCTGTAGAAGAAGGGATAAACCGGATTACCCGTGTTCACGATATTGCGCATGTACCACGGGGCGCAAATGACAATTGGGATCAGAACAAGGGCGGGAGAAAGTTTCAACCCGTTTCCCTTTCGAGTGAGGGCAAACCCGAAAATGAGTGCAAAAACAATCGCCGTCTGCAATCCGGTGTATTTGCTTGCCATCGCAAACCCAAGCAACAGCACACCAAGGACGGCACGACTTGGCGTCTCTGGATTCTGTATCCACTGTCCCAAGTAGTACAGCGCTAGGCCAGCATAGACGCCCTGACTAACATCGATGTAGCCCGTACCACTTAGCCAAAGAACCATGGGCAAGCAGCCGAAGCTCACCGCCGCCCAGATGCCGGCTTTCTTCCCGTAAGCCGAACTCGCCGCTCCAAAAGCCGCCAGAACGGCAAGCACCGCGAACCATACGCTAAAGGCTTTCGCACCGGTCTCCCCACCCCAGGTCAAACCCCAAATGAATAGGTTATCGACCGCAAACGGAAAGTTGGAGTGGTGAATAAACGAGACGAAATCAATTTGCCCGTGTTGGAGCCAAATCTTCGGTACGGCAAAGTGATACGCCAGCGTGTCCCAGTCGAGGGTCGTACTCGGTGCGAGTGCGCCAATCAGGCCTGTAAACAGCACTGGTACGGCTGCAACCACGGCTGTCGGTTGAAAGTCCCGAACACCGGCCTTTACCAAAAGCCCAAGTCCCACAGCGGCAATTGCAGCCACAACATACAGCCCCCAACTGAGGCCACCGGGTAACAAACCGATGAAAAAGGTAAGCCAGCCACACGCGCCGAGCCCCACGAGTCCGGCGACGCTGAAGCCAAGTGTGCCCCCTTCGTGCTCCAAATGCTTGCCAAGAAGCCCCTTGCCGATCCCAAGCCATCCAAGGCAAAAGATGAACGTGATGAGTACGGCGAGCATTGCCCGACAGTTTAATCTGCCCGGACGGCCCTTAGTTGTTGAAGCCGATGTTTGAACCGATGGATTGTCCGCGGCGACCAATGCCAAACGGCAAGTCCGTCGGGAACGCCTTCAGCCGGAAAAACACCTGGACTTCACGGCCGGGGCGGAATCCAGTTTTGTATTCCGAAAGGCTCAGAACGAGCTCCCAACAGTGCAAATCGTAGACGGCGTTGTACTGGGCCGCATCAATTTCCTTGGTGAAGCCGTTGTAAGAAAGCACGGCTCCAACGCGCGTCCGGCCCCACTTCAAGTTGGCTAAGTACAGATTTGCATTCGACCATCGCTTCTGAAAGCCGTCGTATCGGGCACCGAGGGTTACAAAGGTCGCGCCCGGTTGGTACGTGAAATCAAGCCGGACACTGCTCCAGTTCTGCGAGATCGTGTCGTAGGTGGTCAACGTTCGAAAGTTGAGATAGTCCCGAGGGCGGTATTCCGTGCGCAAGTTGAATTGCTGCCAGCCGATGTCGCTCTGCTTCGACTGATTGAAGTCAAAGCCGGTTTGCGCTCCCACCAAGAAGGTTCTCAAGGGACGGGTCGAGACGTCGAACGTCGAAGTGTGGGTGCGGCCGGTCCGGTCCTGTGCCAGCGGCGTGTACCCCTCCGGACGTAAGTAGTTGTAGCGCAAGTTTGCCGAGGTATCGCCGCCTAGCTTGTATGCCGCGTTCCAACCTGCGCCGACGACGTACTGCGCGGTGTCATCCGAGTACATCGACTGCTTGAAAACGCTTGAATAGTCGAAGCTCAAGCGTGAGCGGCCGCCAGAGCTTTTGTTGAGCGTCCAATCAAAAATGCTTCGCGTCACTCGCGATCCTTGTAGTCCGCCGAACTCACCGATAGACAAGCTTGTACGAAACGGAAGTGCGAGTCCCTGTCGTTTCCCAAGAATCTTGGATGCGTCAGAAGTCAACGTAAGGACCGGCGTCCGGTCCGCTGTTCCAAAGCTACCAACACTGTCTCCAACCGGCACAAGCCGCTGATACTCCAACACAGCGTTCGCAAACGGGAGGTTCTGGTTTGCGCGCAACCTAACGTCTAGTTGTTTAGATTCAAAGGAGTTTGAATCTCCATACGCGTTGCGGTTGACCGAATAGCTCAAATTACTTGAAGTTTGAAGCGCTCCAATATTCCGGTCATCGCTGATAGAAATGACTTCCGTTTCCGAAACACTCTCGCCGAACTCACTCCGGTTCCTTTGGAAATTGAGGTTCGTGTTTGCAGTTTGAGATCGGAGGTTGTACTGGGCGTTGGTATTGAAGAGGGTCGATCCTGGAGAAGTGAGATAGTTGTTCCGCTGATAGTCGTTTTGAATCGAAATCTCGCCGCTTCCCAGCTGTTGGCGGTGTTGATTCTTCATCGTCAGCGTTCCCACCGCGCCTAATACGGTGTAGATCTGCGTAAGGCCGTCCATCTTGCCGTTTGCATAGGCATAGTCAGTCCCAAGCGCCGGCCCGAACTTAGACATGTAATCCACGCGCAGGTCCGTTGCCATTCGGTCGGAGGCCGAAAGCCCAAAGCGACTCTTGACGTAATAGCCCTCGTCACGGCTCTGGCCCACGTCCGGCGTGTATCGCGACTGCTGATCCTCGATCGGGATCGAGAGGAACGGAATCGTGATGATCGTTTTGCCGAAGAATCGAATCCGCGCTTTTCGGAAAATGATCCGTTTGCTTGTCCGCACGACCGTGTCGGCAGATTCGATCTCGTAATGCGAATGGTCCCCCAAACTGCAGGTCGTGAAATCGCCCTCTTTGAAGTGATTCTCCCGCTCCGTCCCGTCGGCTGCGACGGAGGAAATGTACACATTGTCGGTCACCGCACCCTTCAAGAGTGAAGGTCGGAGCATCCCGCCGCCACGCTCCGACACGTAGCTTTCGTTTTTGAAGTTGAACCGGACTTTGTCGCCATACACAACCGCGTCCGCACCGATGATCTTTACGTTGCCGCTTAGGTCGAAAACTTCCGTGTCCAGATCGCCGTCAATCTGGTCGGCAAAACAGCGATAGCCGCGATACAAAACCTCCGTACCACCCGTGATCTGAATCTTTTTGCCGTCACGGTTCAACGACCCAGCGCGGATGATCTCAAGCTCGCGATCGTCAGTCCGCGCGGGTGCGGCAGGTTCAGTTGAGCTACCACCCGGCAGATTCACCGGCGCGCGGTTTGGGTCACGGTTGATAAGCGGATAGCCAGCCCGAAGGAGTTCGTAACTCCCGAACACTTGGGCGGCTGCCAGTGGTGAGGAAGAAAGCGCAAGGACAAAGCAAAGGGCGCGGCCGCACTTCACTCCAATCTCCAAATCGCAAGCACACCGAGGGCAAAGAAGATGAAATTGGGAGCCCACGCCGCGACCAAAACCGGCACAGCGGAAGACTTACTCAAGATCTCGGTCGAGACTACGTAGGCGTTAAAGTACAACAATACGACCACGAAGCTGACCATAACGCCAACAAATCCACCCGTCCGCGCGAAAACGAGCGCGAAAACGGGAGAGGTGATGGCAAAAACAAAGCAGGCCACCGGAATGCTGTAGCGCGATTGCAGCTCAAGCTCTTCCTTCTTTGGGTCGGCACCCAGTTTTTTCGCCGTGTCAATTGACGCCTGAAGTTCGGCAATCGTGCGCTCCGCAACTTGCCCCGCGCCAAAGAGTCCATCAACCACGATTTTCTGGTTCACCTGAAAACTCTTCTTTGGCTTCGCCACGATCACGTTCCCACCCTCGATCTCGACGTAGTAGCCATTATTGAACGTCCAAACGCCGCGGTCGTATCGGGCAGTTTCGGCGGTGATGATGCCAACTTTCTTCGGCCCAACTTGCTCAAATAGCGTTATGTTTGAGATGTCAAACCGGTACTCATCCACTCGCTTGATGATTCCAAACGATGCGGTGTACTGATTCAGCTCGATGATCGAGTTTGCCTTCATCGTTGGCCGACTGAGGCCCATGATGCCGGACTGAATCAAGATCGCATTCGCTCGGCGAGTCCAATCCGGAATCAAATTCTCAACCAGGAAGAAGTTTCCAACCGAAACAAAAATTCCGAAGATCGCGACCGGAAGCACAATCCGCAGCAATCGGGTGCCTGCTGCCCTCATCGCCGTGATCTCGCTCTCTCGCGCCAACCTCGTAATCGCAAGCGACGCCCCGAGCGAAACGCCCACCGGCAACGTCTGCTTCATGAACTCCGGAGTTCGAAACAGGATGTACTGCAAAACGGCCGTATACGGCACGTTCTCCAGGTTGTACGTCTTCGCCATGAACATGTAGGCGTTGATCTGGAACATGAGCACCACGAGGAAAGTGCCCAGGATAAATGGCACCACCATCTCGCGGAGGATGTACAGATCGAGTTTTTTCATGCGACGGGGCTTAGTTTAAGCCGTCGCGCCTTCGTTTGATGGACGGAAAGCAAGAAACAGCACAAGCGCAGCTCCAAGCAAGCACGCCACAACCACGGCAACCGCCCCGCCAATCGGCAAATTTCCAGCAAAGGGCAAGCCAACGAGCATGATGACAAGGGCAATCCACGCGGCGAGAATCTTTCGCCCCTGGGTTTTCGGCACGATCTTTCCGCGGAAGCGATTGAGAAGGTGAGGCGCTCCGCACTGGAAGCAATGAGTTCGACCAGGATCGTTTCGGTGCCCGCACTCGCTACAACTGATCGGCGCAAACATGCTCGGCGTCTGCGGCGTGTATTGCCACTGTCGCCAGATTCGGTGCTCATCGGTGAAGAGGTCCTTCGGCAACTGTGGCAGAACGGCTTCCGCGATTCGGATGGCGTGGCCATGCAGACCCAGAACATAAAGCTGTTTTGCAACGCGGAACTTCGGCAACGGATTCATCGGCTGCTGACCGAGCAAATCGTAAGCGCGCTCGAGCTCGTCGACTTCAAAGTTCTTTAGCTCCCGCTTTTGCATCGTGCCGCGGAGGAACGGATAGACCACGACGGTTGCGATCGCGACGAAGAGGGCGATTGGGGCATGAATTGGCGCGGGTGGCCGCATCGCCACGGTTCCTAGACCAATGCTGACCAGGAGTCCCAGAAAACCGCTCGGCAGATCAATGTCTCCCGCGATCATCCACTGGATCAGGCTCACCGCCATGATGGCAACCGGAATCCAAGTTAGGCATCCTGCACCAACTGTAAATAGATCTACCGGCATAGTTATTCCTTGTGAGACGGGACTTCCACGTTGTCCCGACTTGACGCTGCTGACTCTTGCTCGCTTGATTTGCGGAATTCGAACTTCGGCTCGGTTCCCGCCTTGAGTCTAGCAATGTTTTTGTGATGCAGAAACACCACAAGCGCCGCCATCAGCACGAAAAGTGGGACAACTTGCAGAGATTGTCCCGGCAAGATGACGGAGAAGACCACCGCCGAGCAGACCGCAACCATGCTCGCCACCGCCATGTAGCGGATCGTGCCAAGGATAATCGCGAATACGACGATGGCGCCCAGCGCCACGAGTGGTGCAGAACCCAGCCCCGCCCCGAGCGCCGTGGAGACCCCCTTGCCGCCTTTAAACTTCAGAAATGGGCTCTTGGCGTGACCGATCACGGCAACCAATCCGCAGATAAACCAGAGCGCCTGCGGGTCTACGCCCATGAGGGGCTCGACGAAAAGTTGCCGGGCGACCAAGCTCGGGATCAGGCCCTTGAGCATGTCGAGCACGAATGTCACCGTGCCCCAGCGTGGCCCGAGCGCTCGAACCACATTCGTCGCGCCGATATTGCCGCTGCCAACCTGCGTAATGTCGATGCCTTGCATGCGCGCAATCAGCACTCCAAAAGGAATGCCGCCTAAAAAATACGCCCCAAGCAAAGTCAGTCCAAACACTTTCATCCGCGAAGTCGCTCTATTGTCTCCTGAAAAAGGTTCCGAACGTCATCGCAGACTCGTTGTTTTCGATCAAGAAACTCGTTTGCGTTAACCAAGCCCATGGGTTCGGCCAGCATCTGAAGCTTATCGGGATTCTCCGGAATCAAGTCCCCTTCAAAACCAGCCAGCACTAGCCGCATTCTCACTTCGAGCAAAAACGTCAGGCCGACGTTGAGAATCTCTGCCTCAAACACATTCAGAAACCCCTCTTGGTTGAGCTTTCGAATACGCGATTTCAGATCAGCCCCCTCCTGGGCTCGACGCGCACAGGGCCCAAGCAACTCGATCATGCGAACCGTCCACTCAATATCCGATAGTCCGCCGTAGCCGAGCTTCACGTCTCGCTGAACGTGATGCGCCTGTACACGCTCCTGTTCGATTCTGGCTTTCATGCCGACAAGTTCTGTCCACGCTTGCTGACGGTCGGTTTCGATCCGCGCCGCGGCCAGAACATGCTGCAGGGCGTGTGACTCGCCAAAAATCAGCCGGGCATTTCCCAAGGCAAACCTTTCCCAGTTCTCCATATCTCGCGCGGCGTAGCTATCAAATCCGTGCAGGGTGCGGACCAACAGTCCTTTGCTCCCGTCCGGACGGAGGCGTGAATCAACTTCCAAAGGCATGCCACGCTGTCGCCAGTTTTGGAGCAAGCGCAGCATCACCTGTGCAGATTGCTCTGATGTCTGCTGCTTATCTGCCACCAACAAAAGCACATCCGCGTCTGAGCCCGGACCCATGTCTTCCCGTCCCAAACTTCCGAGCGCGATGACGCTGCCGACAAACTCGGCCTCCTGAGCCGCAAGCACGATGGCTTGCTCTGCCAGCCGCGTAAGCGCGAGGACTGGAGGTGAGCCGCCAGCGATAGCAAACTGCACCAGGTTCCCCAAGAACGCCTCTCGGTACACGACCGGCAATTCCTCCGAGCTCGTGAACGAGAGTTGCTGTGGAAAGTCCTCCAGTACCTCTCCGCTCAAAATCTCTTCCGTAATCGGGAGCGACTGCTTAAGAGATTCCACCAACCGAGGCGAATACCGAACGAGAGGTAGCACCCGGTCCATCGAATCAGCGTTCATCGCAAGTTGCCGATAGAACTCGTCCCGCTCGGGCAAGGTGTCGAACCAGTCCTGAACCCGTGGCTCTTGCGCGAGCACTTGGTCGCGGTACGAAAGTGATGTCGTAGGCAACAGCCGATTGTAAACGCTACTCACTTGGGCGCGACGCCGCTTTAGCTCCGCGACAAACTGGTCCGCCGAGCCTTCGTTCATCAGCCGTGCAAGTTTGATCAAGGCTGGCCCGTTGGTCGGCACCTCGTGGGTCTGCCGACTATCTTCGAATTGAATTCGGTGCTCTAGCTTGCGTAGCCATTCGTACCCACGGGCCAAGATCTCGCAATCCGACTTGCTCAAGCGGCCCGTGCGGCCAAGCTCGGTGAGAACTCTTAGCGTTGTTGGCTCAGCCGGATCCAATCCAGTGGCCAGTTGCAGGATTTGACCAATGAACTCGACATCTCGGATTCCTCCTGCTCCGCGTTTGATATCGTTGGCCGAGCAGGTTTGCTCTATCCGCTCGCGCATCGCCAGCATGGCGTCGAGGCTGACTTCTGACAACGGACGGCCGAAGCAGGTCGCCTTGCGAAGTTGCTCCCAGTCTTTTCGCAACCCGTCAGAGCCCCAGACGACGCGAGACCGAAGTAAAGCCTGCACCTCCCATGCCTCCGCGTACAGCTCGTAATAAGCCCGGTAAGCGCGGAATTTGGCGAGCAGCGGACCGGCCGCACCGTACGGACGAAGGCGCAAATCGACGCGATACAGTTTGCCGCGCCCCATCGGGTCTTCTAAAGCACGCCCTAACGTCTCACAAAACCGAACTGCCACTGGCTCAAGCGATTCTTCTATATTTTCGTGCAAAACATAGACTAAATCGAGGTCCGAACTGTAGTTCACCTCCCTACCACCATGCTTGCCAAAGGCGACTATCCCGACCGGACACGGGCCGGTTTGCCCCGGAGCGACCGACTTCCAAACCCACTCCGTCGCAAGTTCCAAAACAACATCGGCCAAGGTGCTGAGCGCCGTCCAAACCTTCGGTTGGGGCCAGCTTTCGTCGAGATCATGCGAAACAATGACCGCCGACCATTTCTGCTTCAGAAATCTAATCCGATCTAGGCCATGCGTATAGCTCCGGCTCGCCTGAAGCAGGAGCTGACCTTCGACCAACAGATCATCCGCTTCGAGTTGGTCGTTGTAAATCGCCTCATCAAGCAAGGCAATCCCGAGTTCCGGGTTCTGCTGGAAAGACTGCGCTACGGGGCCAGAGGTGCCGAGTAATTGAAGTAAGCGATGTGCCCCGGCCGGATGAGCCCAAAGCTCTTCCGCGTACAGCGCTGGACTGCCTGAGGCTACAAGCCACGTTTCCAATCCACGCAAAGCCATGTCGGCATCGGCGAGTCCTGGCAGCAAGGCACCGAGCCATCCTGCCGGTGCTTGCGTTAGACCTTCAATTCTCTCAATCGTTGACTGATCCACCGGGCACCTCCCCTTTCTTTGCTCGTCGCGCTTTAAGTGACCGTTTCCGCGTCCGCGCCATTTCGCGCTGCCGCTTCCCTGGTCCGTCTGATTTTAGCCAAGCACATCTCTCTGCAAGACCACACTTTTCGCAAACCGGCAGTGGTGCTCGGCAAACGGTACGACCATGTTGGATAAGCAACGTGTGAAACGGAAAAGCCAACTCGCGGGGAACGAGTTTCATCAAGACGCCATGCGCCTTGACCTCGCCAATTTCTTCCTTGATCAGTCCGAGCCGCCAAGACACCCGGAAGACGTGTGTGTCCACCGGGATCGTTCCTCGCCCCATCGCAAAACACAGCACGATACTCGCGGTTTTCGGTCCGACTCCAGGCAGGGTTTGCAGCCAGATCATGGCTTCATCCGTTGGCCAAGTACGGAGCGCATCCAGGCTGAAGACCCCAAACTGTTCGTTTATCTTCTGGAGCGAGCCGATGATGTTCTTTGCCTTCTGGTTGCTCAGCCCCGCTAGCCGAACCGTGCTCGCCACTTCCGCCGCTGGCGCGTTCGCGACATCCTGCCAAGTTGGATACCGTTCTCGAAGCTGAGTAAATGCCGGAAAGCTGTGGGCGTCGGTGGTGTGCTGACTCAGGATGCAAGAGATGAGTTCATCCATCGGATCGAACCGAGGAATGAAGCGGCTCTTTCCGTGCGTGTTCTCGAGCGTGGTCAGCATGTCGGCAATCGTTGCCGGATTCCAGCGACGGGCCGCCATTAAGACGCCGTCAACTCGGTTTCGATGAGATCGCAGAGAATGTGGCCCATCAGAATGTGCATTTCTTGGACTCGCGCAGTGACGGTGCTTGGTGCAAGAATTCGCGTTTCCGCGAGATCAGACAACGGCGACGGGTTTTGTCCGGTCCACGCCGAAACGTGAATGCCCATTTCCTTTGCTAGAGTCGCCGCGCGGAGCACGTTTGGACTCTTTCCAGAAGTGCTGATGGCAATCAGAACATCACCGGCTCGGCCAAGTGCCTCAACCTGCCGTTCAAACACCGCTTCAAAGCCATAGTCATTCGCAATCGCGGTTAAACCGGCCGTAGAAGTGGCAAGGCTGATCGCTGCCCAGCCTTTTCGGTCCAGCTGGAATCGGCCAACAAGCTCGGCCGCGAGGTGATCAGCGTCACAAGAACTACCACCGTTGCCGCAAAAAAGAATCTTCCCACCTTCACGCAAGCTCAAAATGCAGGCCTGAGCAAGTCGAGTCAGTTCGGGCTCTAGCGCCGCGATCTGGTTGAGCGCAGATTGATGATCGGCCAAGGCCAGCTGAAATCTGCTCGTCATCCCCATTAGTCTAACCGAGGGGTACCCTTTTCCCGCCGCAATGATGAAAGGTGTTGTCGTGAAATCGGTCCCTCGCTACGAGGACGCACGGGGTTGGCTCGTCGAGTTATTCCGAGTTGATAGCCTTCCCGAAGGTTTTTCCCCGGCGATGGGTTATCTCAGCGTCACTAAGCCTGGCGTTGCCCGCGGCCCTCACGAGCACCACGACCAGACCGACGGCTTCCTCTTTTTCGACGGCGCATACGAGTTGCACCTTTGGGAAAACCGTGAAGGCGAACCGGAGAGTTACGAGATTTTGAAGGTCGGTCGCGAAAATCCGACTTTTGTCACCGTGCCGCCAGGAGTTGTTCACGCCTACCGCAACGTTGGCGACCAAGACGCCATGGTGGTCAACGTGCCAGACCGACTCTACGCGGGTTGGGATCGAAAGGAAGAGGTGGATGAAATCCGCCACGAGAACGATCCGGACTCGAGGTTTAAGCTTTGAACCTGCTCGTCACCGGCGCGGCCGGCTTCATCGGGTCACACTTCGTGCGCTTAGTGCGCCGCGTTCGACCTGACTGGACCGTGCATGTTCTCGACGCCCTGACCTATTCGGGCAACGGTACGACGATGGCCGACTTCCTCGCCGACGGTGGCGTGATGTTTCACCACGGGCGGATCGAAGACCACACGAAGGTCACCGAAATCGTCCAAGGCAACCAGATTCATCAGATCGTCAATTTTGCCGCAGAGAGTCACAACGATCGCTCCCTCGTTTCGGGATCGTCGTTTTTGGTCTCGAACGCCATGGGCGTTGAAAACTTGCTCAACGTCGTTCGTGAGAATCAACTCCAGCGATTTGTGCAAGTTTCTACCGACGAAGTTTACGGAACGATCGCCGAAGGTCAGTTCACCGAAGAAACCCCGATCGCCCCAAACACCCCATATAGCGCAAGCAAAGCCGCCGGCGACCTTCAGTGCCGCGCACACTTTAAGGCTTACAAAACTCCCGTCGTCCTCACTCGTGGCGGCAATACATTTGGCCCATTCCAGTACCCAGAAAAGCTGATCCCCTTCTTCGCCACCCGGCTGATTCAGGGAAAGCACGTTCCCCTTTATGGCGACGGTAGCCAAATCCGCGAATGGATCCACGCCGAAGATCACGCCGCCGGAGTCCTTCATGTTTTGGAGAATGGTTTGGTTGGCGAGGCTTACAACATTGGCGATGTCAACGAGCGCACTAACCTAGAAATTCTTGAGGTGTTGCTAGAGGAAACCGGCCGTGGTCAGGAGTTGGTGATCAACATCGAGGACCCTCGCAAAGGCGCACACGATGCGCGCTACAGCATGGCGACCGACAAGCTGCAAGCACTTGGTTGGAAGCCCGAGAAGGAATTCATTCCGTCGCTTCGCAGCACGATCCAGTGGTATCGGGAGAACCGCGATTGGTGGGAACCGATCGTTCAAGACCCCCAGTACCAAGCGTTCGTCAAGCAGTACTACGGAAAGTACTTAGGCGATCTTCTATAAACTGATCTAACCGGCCACCTTGGAACTGCCACGTGGTGACAAGGGCACGGGAGCCTGCCTCTAAATCGGTGGGCTGATCACCTACGAAGAATGACTGCGCTGGGTCAATCGAGAATATATTGGCTGCGTGGAGAAGCATGCCCGGCTCAGGCTTCCGACACTCACATCTCCCCGTGATCTCTGGATAGTGCGGGCAGAAAAGCACGGCGTCCACCTGTGAGGAAGCGAACATCGCGGCCGTAAACCGGCGAAACTGTTCTTCTGAATAGTAGCCACGAGCGATCCCGGATTGATTCGTAACAACGAAAACTAGATAGTCCAGTGCCTTCAATCTCTCGATGGCATCGAGAGCACCGGCGGTCCATTCAACGTCCTCGATCCGAGAGACATAGCCCGTGTCGACGTTGATCACCCCATCACGATCCAGAAAGGCAGCTTTTCTCACTTCTTAAATGGGCGACAAATCGGGTCGCCAATGATGATGTCCTTCCACTTAATAACCGGCGAGGCCATGTAGAAACTCTCGGCGAGATTGTAGCCATCGGTATACCGATCAAACAGGATCGACGGGTTGGCCATCGCAAACAAGTACGGCTCGCTGCAGTATCCCTTCACCCCGGTCACTCCCTGATGAATAAGGTCGGCAATCAAGCTCTGTCCGCCGGAAGTTGGTTTGAACGTTCGCGCCGAGGTAGACACAAAGGTCTCAGCAATTGCTCCCGGGGCAAACTTCAACTTGCGATACATCTCCGGTCGAAACTGCCGGTCGTTTGAACCCCAACTTGCGTAGCCAATCAAAGCGTCGGACGGTGACGCAAACTCACGCTTCTGGTCGTGAATGACTTGAAACTTCTTATCTCGAAGCTTCATGACGCCTTCGCTAAAGCTCTCTTGAAAAGTGCCGTAGTCGCCCGTTTTGCGATCATCGGCTTCGTCGATCAAAAAGGTACCGTCAACTTTGTACGCCTTGATGGACTGCTCGATAAGTTTCTTGACGTCGTCGATCGTGTAGCCATCAAGTCGCGTGACTAAGTACATTCCGAACTTTTCGTGGGTAAACGGTTCGGTCTTGCCGTAATACGGATTGGGCAGGAAGCCAGCGTTCGGGTCTTTCGCGGCACTTTCTAGGTCTTTGATGTCCATTCCGGCAACTGCGGCATCAATCGAAAGCCCTTTGTTGTTCATTCGGAACGGGATGCCTTTCGTGAACACAATGTAGTCAATCGGACGATTTAGGCCGGTGAGCTTTTGCCGAATCGGGTTCTCAATGTCTTGCTTGTAACTGGCAACAACGACCTCTTCAGTCGGGGCCACCGAGATCGTACAAAGATTGCTCGCCGGAATCCCCCGCTTTGCGAGATAGTAATTCCCGATTTCCAAACTGAGTTCGCTTCGGCTGTTAACAACGACAAGCACTCGCGATGCTTCTACACTGGGCATCGCGTAAGTCACCGGCGTGCGAGGACCTGAGCAACCCGCCGCTAGGATCAAAGCGGGAAAGATCACATTAACGATAGTAGCCTTTGTACCATTCCGCAAACTTCGCCACCCCATCCTCAATTGATGTAGACGGGCGGAATCCGATTGCCGTTTCCAGCTTCGACATGTCGGCAAAGGTCGCTACCACATCGCCCGGTTGCATCGGCAGCATGATCTTTTCGACTTCCTTGCCGAAGGCTTTCTCCATGCACTCGATGAAGTAGAGCAGTTCTACCGGTTCGCTATTCCCGATATTAAAAATTCGGTACGGGGCAGATGACGTGTCCGGTGCTGGGTCAAGGTTAGACCAGCTTTCATCTGGCGTTGGAACCGCGAAACACGAATCCACAACTCCCTTCACGATGTCATCCACAAAGGTGAAGTCGCGCTTCATCTTTCCAAAGTTAAACACCTTAATGGGGTCACCCTTGGAGATTGCTTTTGCGAAGAGCATCGGCGCCATATCCGGTCGGCCCCAGGGTCCGTAGACGGTGAAGAAGCGCAGTCCCGTCGTAGGCAAGCGGAAAAGGTGGCTATAACTGTGCGCGAGCAATTCGTTGCTCTTCTTGGTCGCGGCATACATGCTGACCGGGTGGTTCACGCCATCGGTTTCGGCAAACGGCATCTTGCCGTTCAAACCATAAACCGAGCTGGACGACGCATAGACCAAGTGCTCGACCTTGTTGTGTCGGCATGCTTCCAACATGTTTCCGAATCCGACCAAGTTGCTCTGGATGTAAGCACCCGGATTCTCTAAGGAGTAACGAACCCCTGCCTGCGCTCCAAGGTGGATGACGTATCGGAACTCGTTGGCCTTAAAGGCATCAAGAACCGTATCGTTGTTGGCAAAGTCACCTTCGATGAACGAGAAATTGGCCTCTCCAGCAAGCTGAGCCAACCTATCTCGCTTCAGTTGAACTTCGTAATAGTCGTTGACGTTGTCGAGTCCGACCACGCGATAACCGCGCCGAATAAGCTCCAAACTCGTGTGGAATCCAATGAAGCCCGCGGCTCCGGTAACAAGAATAGTGTCCATGATTGCTCTTTCCTAGCTCACATTGAGCTCAGCTCGGTAATACTCAACGGTCTTGCGTAGACCTTCCATCAAGCTTGTAGTCGGCTGCCAGCCGAGCACTTCGTAGGCTCGCTGAATGTCGGGATGGCGTTGCTTCGGGTCATCCTCCGCCGCCGGATAATGTACCGTTCGGCAAGGAATCCCAACGGCCTCCGAGACCGCTTCTGCAAACTGCAGCATGGTCATCTCCTGGTGCGTGCCGAAGTTGACCGGGTCCTGGTAATCGCTCAAAGCAAGGCGAACCACGCCGTCGAGGATATCCTCGTAATAACCAAAAGACCGGGTCTGGTGTCCCTCGCCGTAGATCGTCAGCGGCTCGCCCATCAGGGCTTGACGGATGAAGTTCGGCACTACGCGGCCGTCGTCCATGCGCATCCGCGGGCCGTAGGTATTGAAGAATCGTGCGATCCGGACTTGCACTCCGCGATAATCGCGATAGGTGACCGTCGCCGCCTCGGCGTACCGCTTCCCTTCGTCGTAACACGCCCTCGGACCAACCGAATTCACATTGCCCCAGTAGGTTTCAGGCTGCGGGTGAACAATCGGGTCGCCGTAGACTTCGCTAGTTGAAGCGAGGAAGAAGGTTGCCCCTTTACGCTCGGCTAGATCCAGCCCGTGGTGGGTGGCAAACGATCCACAACGCAAAACCTCAACCGGAATGCGTTTGAACTCGGCCGGGCTCGCCGGGCTCGCAAAGTGGAAGATGAAATCAACCGGCCCATCAACATCAAAAGGATCCGCAACATCGTGCTGAACAAACACAAGATTTGGATTTCCTTCCAAGTGCGCGAGGTTCCGCAACTGTCCGGTGATCAAATTATCGATGACCGTAACTCTAAAATTCCGCGCGATCAAGGAGTCCGCCAAATGCGACCCCAAGAATCCCGCTCCACCTGTAATTACGGCGTGCATCGGTGCCTATAGATTAGCCCAGAGCCGCCCTTAAAGTCATCTTTACAGGGCATGTGTCAGAATCCGTCCGTCGGTTTGGCGGATGTCGCCTTCCGAGAAACAAGCGAGAGCAAGATGAAAGTTGCGGTTATAGGAACGGGATACGTTGGCCTGGTAACGGGTGTTGTGCTAGCAGAGCTAGGCAACGATGTGATCTGCGTGGATAACGACCAGTCGAAGCTGGACAGCATCCAACGGGGCGAATCGCCGATCTACGAACCAGGGCTGGAAGAGCTGATGCGAAAAGGAATCCACGAAGGATTTCTCACCGTTTCGAATTCCATCGCCGACGCCGCGAGCAAGAGCGACGTCATCTTCATCGCCGTTGGCACCCCGCCAGGCGATGATGGCACTCCCGATCTGACCGCCGTTCGCGCCGTCGCCAAGAGCATCGGCCAAGCCATTACCCACCAAACTGTGGTCGTCAACAAGTCCACCGTTCCGGTTGGATCTGGCGAATTGGTTGAACAGATCATCCTTGAGCAAGGCGTTCCTGCCCACCTCTTCGACGTGGTTTCGAACCCAGAATTCCTGCGAGAAGGCTCGGCAATCCACGACACTCTGCACCCGGATCGAATCGTCATCGGCGCCAAGAAGAAAGAAGCCGCCATGCGACTCGTCGAGCTTTACGCGACGCTTGAAGCGCCAATGGTCATCACCGACCTCAACTCGGCCGAACTCATCAAGTACGCCAGCAACTCGTTCTTGGCGATGAAGATCAGCTTTATCAACGCGATCAGCCGCATCTGCGAACTCGCGGACGCCAACGTCGCTGACGTTTCGAAGGGCATGGGCATGGACAAGCGAATCGGTTCGCAGTTCCTCTCGGCCGGTCTCGGCTGGGGCGGTTCTTGCTTCCCGAAAGACGTCCTCGGCATGCTCAGCACGGCGAAGCGGTACGGCTACGATTTCGATCTCATGCAAAACGTCATCGACATCAACGATGACCAAACCCTGAACTTCGTTCGCCGCATCGAAAAGCGACTTGGCGGGCTCGCCGGCAAGCGAATCGGAATCATGGGCCTCGCCTTTAAGCCGAACACCGACGACATCCGCGACGCCAAGTCGCTGATCATCGTCGAGGAAATCGTGAAAGCCGGTGGAATCGTCTCCGCTTACGACCCGATCGCCGCAGAAAACTTCAAGCGCGTCTTCCCAGACATTGAATACAAGGACGGCGTTTACGACGTCTCCGAGGATGCCGACGCTCTCGTACTCGTTACCGAGTGGAACGAGTTCCGCCAGCTAGACCTGAACCGCTTGGGCAGCAAGATGAAGAGCCGAGTCCTGTTTGATGGCCGACGCGTTTACAAGCGCGAAACCGCCGAAAGAGCTGGCTTCGATTACTACACCATCGGCAGTCGCTGAACTACAGAACTCCATTGCTCTGCTTATTCACCGCTTCCAGCAAGGAAGCGGTGAATTTTTTCATCTGCTCCTCATCCGTGCTTGGACTGAGAGCGATGATTCGATAGAAAGTCCCTTCCTGCACCTTGCCGGTCGAAAGCTCAGCCTTGAAGATGTCGAAAAGCAACCGAAGTGGCGCCGGGTTGTAGCCCGCTGGCCCCTTGTAAGTGTAAGCCGCGAGTCGCGACTCGCCGTTCATTTTGGTCTCGACAAACGAAACCGGTATTTTCTCGCCGGTACTTGTGGTCACGGACACGCCACGCTCGTTGATCAGTTCCGAACCTTGGGACTGGAAGCAAACGCGCGGGTCGTGGAAGCTGTCGCTGTTATCGCTGTTGACGAGAACGACATCGTATTGCTCTCCGCCCTTCGAATAGACACGAGACACGATGCCCGATGGGTTCAGAGTGTCGTAGACCATCTTGTCCATTTTGTAGCTCTGCTTCGGATTGTCCTCGCTGGGCACGTACTCGAAACCATCGATCTTCTCCGGGATTTGATCCTCAAGCCAGGATTCGGTTCGCTTGGCTGCAACCGGACGCGGCGCAAGCGTTGAGGCGACCGCCGTCAGACCCACCAAAGCGATCACGACGATAAATCCAGTTTTGTTCATTACTTCCACCCCAGAGCGCGGCAAACCTTTTGTAGAACGATGAAGCAGATCACCAAGCTGATGTAACCGCTGTAATCGTGGAACTGGTGGCCCGCATCGTAGCCGTACGTATTACCAACTACGCCAATCATCGCGATTCGGACTCCATTAATCAGAATTGCAAACGGAATGATGAACACGGCAAGAAACGCGTTTGCCCACCATTGCAGCTTCGCGATGTACATAAAGAACACCATCAGCGCGATGAGCGACAACATGAGCCGCAAGCCACTGCACGGCGCACCCACGTTCATTTCAAACTGATCCAGCATGATCGTGACGCTGTCCGCCCGGTACATCTGGTAGCCCATGCCGCGCAGTAGCTCGAACGAAACTTTGGCCGAAATCTCCTGCATTGGCTGAGTAAATCGGTCAATCACCCAGTTCCAAACCGGAAGCCCAAACAGCAAGTACAGGGTCGCTGGGAGAGCGGCCACCAGCATTTTCCAACCTGCAATCGCCCAAACCGCAAGTGCGATGGTTGCAATAAACAACAGGGACAAGGTGAAAGCCATGCTCGTTCTTGCGGCCACCCATGTGATGTACAAGATGGGTATGAGCAGAATCGCGGCCAAATATGCCGGCTTCTTATTGATCTTCTCTAGCTCAGGCCAGCGCGTCCACAACATGTAGCCCGAGATAATCGGCACCAAAATGCCGTGGGAGTAGTACGACTCGGACCGGAACCAGAGGCTCGGCAAACCAGCCAGAAGCCCAGAGAACAGGGCACAGATGGCTACCGTCAGCGCCACCGCCCACGGAAACCCCTCAGATTTAACGATGGTCTGCCAATCGACCGACGCCGTTTTTTCCTTTACCGGTTCGGTCACCGTTGCACTTGGACCCACATTGGTTGCTTGACTCGCCATCTTTCTCCCTATAATAGGACAACGATAGATAACCCTTTATCGCTCATCTGAGGGGGTAACCCTTTCGTGCCTCTAAAGATGATGTCCATTTTCGCCATCCTTACAATGGGACAGCTTGGATTGATTGTCCTAGTGAGCCAGATATGGATGTTGTGAAAGCTCAACCGACGGATGCATCGTTCCGAGATTTCTTGGAGGCGGTGAAGCGCCAGCGTTGGGTCGTCATCATTTCCCTTGTCATCGCCGCCGGAGCCGGGCTCGCCGCGATCCTACTTGTTGAACCGACTTATCAGTCCTCCACGCGAATCGTTGTCGAAGGTCGCTCGGGCCAGCAAGCCGCCCCGGTCAACACCCAGGACCCGCTCTTTAAGGTCACGGCGCCGATCGTTACGGACATCCCCACTCAGCTTGAACAGATTCAATCCGGCGTTGTCGTGAGCAACGCGGTCCAAACCGTCATCGGCCGCGACGCCTCGCTTACGCCAAAAGAGCCGGGCGACCCGGAGGTCTCCGCCCGCCAAGTCGGACTCACGAACGTTATCGAAGTCACCGTAACGTCGTCAAACGGCGAGCTCGCTCGTCGAGTTGCCGACCAGCTGCCCGAGACTTACAAAACCCTGGTCGTCGACCGCAACAGTGCCGAACTTCGACAAGCCATCGTCTTCTTAGATGGTCTTCAGGAGAAGGCAAAGACTAGCCTTGCCGAAGCTGAAACCCAGCTTGGAAAGTTCTTGTTGGATAACAAACTTTCTCCGAGCGAGACTGAAGCCGTTGACCGAAGTGCGGTTGAAATTCGAGCAGAACAGGAATACAACGCCACCCTCACCGAATTTGATTCGGAAACGGAATATCTCAAACAAGTCAAATCCGAGCGGGACAAGCTGCCAAAAACGATTCCAAACCAAACGATCGAGAAGAATATTGACCAAATCCAGGCCGCCAACCAAAAGCTGAGCGACCTGAAATCCGAACGAGATCGCGTCTCACAAATTTTTGACGACCGCGCCGTCGAATTCAAACAAATCGATGCTCAGGTCAAGTCGCAGGAATCGTATATCGCGAGTCTGCCTAAAGTTCTGGATAACCAGCGAGTAGTCCGCAACCCAGCCCTGCAGCTTTACGACGACAAAATTGCCGAGTCGCAAGCGCGAATGAAAGCTGCCGAAGCACGAGTGACCCAGCGAAAACGAGTTTGGGACGAAGCTCGGGAACGATTGAACAAGTACAGCGAGCTTAGAGACAAGATCTCTGGGTTGCGCCGGCAAGTCGAACTTCTGAAGGCAGACCTTGATAACACTTCGCGGTCCTCGCAACAGTTGAAGGTCTACGAGAACTCGATCCGAAACCCGGTCGAAATCATTCAGTTGCCGTCCGAGCCAAAGCGAAACAAGCCAAATCCACCGCTCTACATCGGCTTTGCGCTCGTTGCGGGACTGGTCGTCGCTTTCATCATCACAATTGTTCGAGATCGCCTCGAGGACAAGGTCACGACGCTAGATCAGGCGTACCGAATTGCGAATGCACCAACCCTTGGCTACGTGCCGCCGCGAGCCTTCGGAAAGGCGGCCCGAAAGTCGAAGGCTCTGCCCTCTCGGGTGATGGAGAACTACCGAATCGTTCGGTCGAACGTTCTCTTCTCGCTCACCGAGCATCCGTTCAAATCCATGATGATTACGAGTACCGGAGCGGGTGAAGGAAAGTCGGAAGTTGCCTCAAACCTGGCCATCGCAATGGCGGGAACCGGCAAATCGGTCCTCTTGGTGGACGCAAACATGCACCGACCCGCGATCCATGACCGATTTAGCCTAGAGCGCGGACCTGGACTTTCCGACCTGCTCTCTAACCAACAGGATCTCGGAACCGTGACCCGGAGCGCTGAAATTGAAGGCCTGCACGTCATCACGGCTGGGTCCGGAGAAGTTAGCCTGGCCGATGGCTTGGGCAGCGGCGCGATGCAAAAAATGTATCGCGAAATGATTGAGCGGTACGACCTCGTCATCTTCGACACGCCCGCGATGCTTCCCCGCTCTGATGCATTGAGCCTTTCCGCGACGGTCGATACCGTTGTCTTCGTTGTGAAACCCGGAGCAACGACCAAGACCCTCATGCGGTACTGCATCGAGCTTCTCCGCCACGCCCACGCACGCTTGCTCGGAGTTGTCTTCACCAACACCGAGTTCTATTCCGAGGACTTGAACTAGCCATGGATGCGATCATGCGCCGCATTTTCCGCTGGCGATTGGATCGCTACAAGAAACGTGGACTCCAGATTGCCGACGATTGCCGCATGGAGGGCATGCCGATGTTCGGTAGCGAGCCGTACTTGGTCAGCATTGGCAAGCACTGTTTGCTTTCGGGAAAGGTGACCTTCATCACTCACGATGGCAGCACTTTCGTTTTCAGAAACCGCCCGGAGTATTCCGATGTGATCAAGTTTGGCCGCATCACCGTTCACGATAACTGCTTCATTGGCTATGGTGTGACGATCCTTCCAGGCGTAAGCATTGGACCGAACGCCATCGTTGCGGCCGGAGCGCTCGTGACGAAAGATGTGCCCGAAGGCACCGTCGTGGCCGGACTGCCAGCAAAAGTGATGATGACCGTGGACGAATACGCAGAGAAAGTAAAAGCCGCCACCCCTGACTACGATCGAGACCTGTACAAATCGGACAAACGAGCCGAACTCCTTCGGCTGTATCCTTACCCGTGGTGAATCCTCCTCATGGCCGGGCTTAAAAAGGCAGCTGCCTATTCACTCCTTGGCTATGCAGTTTGGGCAGCCTGCAACTTCCTCAATTTCAACCTGGTAACTCGGCTGGACCAATCGAACTCAGCGGGACTGCTCGCACTCATGACCGCAATTAGTACTCCGGCGACCGACTTGGGCTTGCTCAGCCTGCGAGGAGTGCTGAACACGGACGCGAGGTCTGAATTTAAGTACGGCGTGTTTATGTCCTTGCGATTGCTAGGCATGCTTTGCGCAAGCCTGGCCTGCCTGGTCATCGCAATGGTCCAGTACAACCAGCCAGGATTGTTGGCTGCCTTCGGTTTACTCACGGCCCGACTCACCGTTGAGTCCGTTTCCGACATCCTGTTTGGCATCCTTCAGAAGAACCATAGAATGCCCCAGGTAGGTCTATCGATGACCTTCCGCGGCATTCTAGGCACGAGCGTTTTTGCCGCCGTGTTCTATCAAACCCGCGACCTCGTTCCGGCGCTTATCGCGCACCTCGTCTGCTCGACGATCATCCTTGCCGCGTACGACCTTCCAAATGCGCTCAAAGTCGTTTCGCTCTCCGACATAAAGCCCGAGTGGGACTTCACGCGAATGCGGCACTTGCTCGTTCTTGTGCTACCACTGGCCGCTAACGTTGCCCTTGGAAGCTTCATCACCCAGATGAGCCGCTACGGACTCAACATCACGGATATCGCCATCTACACCGCGATGTACTTCTTTGTGCTCATCGGCAGCACCGTGGTTGTTGCCGTAAGTCAATCGACCTCAACTGCCCTTGGAGAAGCGGTGGCCAACCGAAACGGCCCACGCTTTGTCTTCCTAACTACACGTCTGCTCTTGCTTGCCACTGCCTTTGGAGCAGTTGGATTATTTGCCGGACAATTTTTCGGGCAACCCCTGATTTCGACGATCTTTCGCCCCGAATACGCAACTCAACAGCAAGCGTTTATGATCATCCTTCTAGGTGGAGCGTTCTCGTACTACAACAACGTCTTCGGATACGCGCTCACGGCAATGCGGGAATTGAAAGTCCAGTTTCCAATAAAGCTGGTTGCCTTCGTGGTCGGATTGGCCTGTCTCTTAACTCTGGTACCGCGGCTTGGAATCAACGGGGCGGCCATTGCTTATGCCGCGAGTTCTGGAATCCAAACCGTGCTCTCTGCGATTGTTTTCCTGCGGGCCAGTCGGCAGCTCTCTCCGGAGGTGGCAGCTTGAGTCAACCGATTGCGTTCTTTTTGCCAAACTTAGAAGGGGGCGGAGCAGAACGGTCTGTTCTGCAAGTCGCTTCGGCGCTACTAGATCGCGGCCATCCGGTTGAGCTTGTCCTTGCAAACAAAGTGGGTCCTTACGTTGAACATATCCCGGCGAATATGCCGGTCTATGACTTCGGAAAAGAGAACACGATCAAGTCTCTTCCTAGCCTCAGAAAGTATCTGGCGACAAACAAACCTCGTTGCGTTTTAGGAGCGCTTGAGAAGGCGAATGTAACGTTACAGCTGGCGACAATGACGCTCGCCCGCAAGCCCAAAGTGATTGTGTCCATCCGAAACTCCCTTGGCGAGGAGAACTCGGTGCTCACCGGCCGAAAAGATCGACTGCTGCTCAAGCTTGCCAAGTTCCTGTATCCGAGGGCAAGTGGAATCCACGCCGTTTCAAAGGGCGTTGCGACACAGACCGCTCAGTTCTTGAACATCCCGCTTGACCGAATCACGGTCATTTACAACCCGGTGATAAACGAGGGCCTTCTGGCTGCGGCACAAAAGCCAGAAACCGATCCTTGGCTCCAGCCTGCGAACGAAACGATCGTCGCGGCAGGGCGATTGAATCATCAAAAGGACTTCAGTACGCTTTTGAGGGCTTTCCAACTGGTCAAGCAGGGCGGGCACCCAGCAAAGCTGATCATCTTTGGGGAGGGCGAACTTCGGACGCAATTGGAGACCGAAGTGTATGAACTTGGCCTTGATGAGGATGTCCGCCTTCCCGGCTTCGCCCAAAATCCTTTCCCTCATTTTCGAGCGGCTCGAATGTTCGTCCTTTCGTCTCGATATGAAGGGCTGCCGGGAGTTCTCATTCAGGCTATGGCCTGCGGTGCGCCGGTCGTCGCCACAAACTGCCCAAGCGGGCCGGAGGAAATTTTGGAGCAAGGCGAACTAGGTGAGTTGGTGCCCGTGGGCGATTACGCCAGCCTGGCAGCGGCCATCCAACGAGAACTAGATCGAAAACGCAAATCCGTTCCTCTTTCGCAACTAGCCGCCTTCACCCAAGAGACCGTGATTTCGAAGTACGAGGAGCTCTTGTGTCGCTAAGCTCCCGGCCCATCGCGCTGTTCACCCAGAACTTGGAAGTCGGCGGCGCCGAACGCGTGATGCTCAACCTCGCGACTGCCCTGGCCGATCTCGGGCACCGGGTGGATCTCGTCCTTGCCTCGGCTCAGGGCGAGTTCTTGAACTCCGTGCCTGTCAACGTGCGCGTGATTGACCTCGGCGTGGGGACACCCATCCGTGCTGGGAAAGCGCTGCAGGCGTACTACCGCAAGGAGAATCCGCTCATCACGATTAGCGCTCTCAATCAGCCAAACGTGGTCGCCATCCTCGCGCAGAAACGGTCCAAGGTCAAGGCCATCGCGACGATTCACACCAGCCTAAGTCAGGAAGCGAAGAACGCAAACTCCTTGCGGCTCCGAATCATGCCGTACATCGTGAAGGCCCTTTACGCAAAAGCCGATGCGCTCGTGGCCGTATCAGAAGGTGTCGCTCAGGATGCTTGCGAATTTCTTGGAATGGATCGATCCAAGATCCGCCTCATCTTCAACCCAATTGTCTCCCCCGACTCGCTAAAGCGTGCAGCAGAACCCGCGACTCATCCTTGGTTAACGCAGAAAAGTGGCCCGGTCGTTGTGGCCGCTGGTCGGCTTATGCCTCCAAAGGATTTCGCCCTTCTGCTGAACGCCTTCAGCAAATTGCCCAAGAGCCTGAACGCGAGACTGATCATTTTTGGCGAGGGCGATCTACGCGCCGAACTCACTCAACAGATTGCCAGCCTCGGATTGCAGGAATCGATTTCCCTTCCCGGTTTCAGCAAAAACGTGCTCGCCGAAATCTCAAAAGCGGACCTCTTTGTGCTCTCAAGTAAATGGGAAGGGCTGCCATCCGTCCTCATTGAGGCGTTAGGTTGCGGCGTTCCCGTTGTTTCCACCGACTGCAAGAGTGGCCCACGAGAGATCCTGCAAGGCGGTAAATTCGGTCCCCTCGTTCCCGTGGGTGACGCCGACCAGCTTGCGAAAGCAATCGAGCGTCAACTCAGCCCAGACCCGATCCGGGCTACCAGCGAATCATGGGAGCCGTTCACCTTTGCGGCCGCTGCTCAGCAATATCTTGATCTTGTGGAGGAATGCCTTGCCCGAAAGTAAACCGAGAGTTGCATTCCTGCTGCCACGCCTTGGCGGAGGTGGAGCAGAGCGAATTATCCTTAACCTGTCCGAAGCCTTCGCGTCACGTGACTATCAGGTTGACCTCATCACCCAAGTTTCCGGGGGCGAAATGGAGCATCAGGTACCGAACAGGATTCGGACCGTCACCCTAGGACACCAAAGTACGCTCCAAGCCCTGATCCCGCTCTTGCGATACGCCTTCAGCCAAAAACCGGTCGCCATTTTGAGCGCTTTGGATAGCGTGAACCTGGCGAATGTGATGGCCGGGAGACTCCTCCGTCGCACAAGAACAGTCATCAGCATTCACACCTTTGTAAGTGCGGCGTACGCAGAACTAGATGAAACAAAAAGAAAACGGCTAGCGCTGATGCGGAAGTGGTATCCAAAGGCCGATCGGGTTGTTTGTGTCTCGAAAGACGGCATGAGTGATGCGGGCCAGTTTCTAGGCATTCCATCCGACAAGATGCGGACCATCTACAACCCCGTAGTCTCCAAGCGCTTCTTTGATCTTGCCGATCAGCCGATCACCCAAGATCAGCGGCCGTACGCAATTTTTGTGGGCCGTCTCACCGAGACCAAGCAGGTCGTCGAATTGATTGAGACGATGCCCACTGAGCCCCAAAACGTTGTCATTCTCGGTGAGGGTCCTACGAAGGCGAAGATTCAAGAAGCGATCGCGAATCGCGGATTTCGATCGAAGATCACGCTCGTAGGATTCAAGGACAATCCGTACCCTTGGATCAAAGCGGCCCAAGTGCTCATCCTTCCCTCGCGACTGGAAGGACTGCCAACCGTACTCGTTGAGGCCCTCGCCTTAGGCACTCCGGTCATCAGCTTTGACTGCAAGAGCGGCCCACGAGAAATCTTGGCGGACGGAGAGTACGGCGATCTGATTCCTCAAAACGACTGGCCCGCATTCCATCAAGCCTTAAATCACCGAATGTCCGAGCCCAAACCGGAAGTCAGTGCGGCCGCTTGGGAGCCATTTTTGGAAGATCGAGCTTTTGAAGCCTATCGAGAGGTGCTTCTCCAATGACCCGACCGGTGTTGCTGTACTCTGGCGCGCTGTTCATCATCGTCGCGCTGAGCTTGAACATGAATGGCACCCTGCTCAGCTTCATGGTGCGCCTGTCGCTGAGCCTTTTTGCTTTCACCTGGATACTAGATCGGTTTCCGAAGTTCCGAGTCCGGCCCGTACCCGCGACCGTCGGATTGCTCAGTTTGTTCGTGACCCTTCTGTACGCATCCAGTTTGTGGGCTATCGAACCGACCGACGCGATTCTGTACGCGTTCCGGTTCCTTTTGTGCCTCGTCGCGGTTTTCCTTATCTACGACAGCTTTAGGTCGTGGAAGGAGATTCAGATTGCGCTACAGGCATACGTCGTTGGGCTGTACGCGGTCTTCATCCAGATTTTCATTACGTACCTTCAGGGGCGCCCTCAGCTATCCGATGGTCGCTACGGTGCAGAAGGAATCCACCCAAACCACGCCGCCGTCATGCTTGGTTCCGGGCTGGCGGTTGCCTGGTTGCTTGCGGTTGGTGAGAAGCCCCTCAACAAGTTCTGGCGAATTTTTAACTTCTCCTATGTCCTTGTCGCGCTCTACGGCGTCATGCTCACCGGATCACGCGGTGGCTTTATCGCCTGCGTCCCGAGTCTCATCGTTATTGCCATCCATCTGTTTCGGAAGCCCGGGTCTGCGATTATCACCGCCGGGATCATCTTGGCGGCGCTTCCGGGGCTACTCGCAAACCCTTCGGTTCAGAAGAACATCGAGCGTATCGGCTCAATCTCAGAAAGCGCAAGTGCAGATGGATTTACGGGTCGAGGCGACCGGTGGAAGGCCGCCATCGAAATCTTCAAGGACAATCCGATCATCGGAGTCGGCGCCGGCGGCTATCGACCGGCAACCCGCGACTACGGAACCTATGCGATTCACTCCGAAACGGGCGAGCCGTTGGGAGCGCATAGTAGTTATCTCCAGTTCGCCTCGGAGCTCGGAATCGTTGGCCTCTCAATCTTCGTTGGGCTGCTCTTCTCGATTTTCTTGAACTATCGAACGCTCTTGCCTGGATATCGGCTCGCCTTTATGACCGGCTTGCTCTCGCTGGCGAACGCAATGATAAGTGAGATGATTGAAGCCCGATACTTCACATGGATCTTCATCGGCATTGGGCTATCGGTTGCCAAGATCTCCCAACTCGAACGCGCTGCCGCTTACGAGAGAGCTTCGGAGTACACGGAAAGCGTTCCTTCGACCATTCGGTCCAGCGAGAATCTCGAGCCTGCCACAACCGCTTCTTGACCCAACCGGTTTCGAAGCTCTTGGTTCTCTGCGATCTGCCGCAGCGCGCTTCCTAAGCCTTCTGCATCGCCAGCGGGCCGTACGAACCCGTCGCGACCGTCCGTCACGATTTCTCGAGCTGCCCCAACGTCGGTTGTCACAATCGGCTGCCCCAGACTCTGGGCTTCGATCAACACATACGGAAGGCTCTCGGCGTCGCTGGACATCAAATGAACGTCCATCCCCGCGAGCAGCGGCTCTGCATGAACGCCGCCAAGCAGGGTCACCGGCAGGTCACCAACTGCGGCATCCACCTCTCCTTGGAGCGAGCCGGAGCCAATCATGACCAGTCGCGCATCGAGACCACGTAAGTGCGCAAACGCCCGCACGGCCAAAGCGGGATTCTTAGGAGGATCAAACCGACCCACAAAGCCGATAACCATCGTCTCCGGCCCAACGTCCCATTGCGCCCGGACCGTTGCCCGGTCGAGACATTTCAAGGGCGCGATACCGTTGTAGACGACTCGAAGCTTGTTTGAATCGATGCCCAAGGTCTTGCCGTGCTCGGCCTCGAACTTACTTACACAAATGATGCGCGCCGTCCGACGCGCCAAAAAGCGCTCCATCTGACCGTAAACCACTCGGGCTCGGTCTCCTACGTAAGGCATCATCGTCACGAAAGAGTGAGGAGTAAACACCGCCGGGCGAGACCGGGACGCGGCGAGTCGCGCATAAAATCCGCCCGTCGTCGCTTGTCCATGAATAATCGACCCCTTCGGAGCGGCTGCGCGTATTTCGCGAATCCACTTAAGGTCAGTCACCGTGGGCTTCTGCGCGATATCCATCGCTCGGCACGTCACCCCTTGGGCTTCAAGCTGACTCACAATGCCTCTAAATCGAGCATCGATTCGACGTGTTCCATAGAACAAAGTCAGACCAAAACCGCGACGCGCGAGTTCTAGCGCCAAGTCGCCCGTATGACGACCACATCCCCCTGAAGTTGCTTCTACGACCAGAACAACATGTTCCGGGGTCACTGCGCCCCTTCCTTCTTAAGGATGGCGAGGAACGTCATTACCAAAATCTTGATATCGTTTCGAATGCTCGCCGTGACGTAATACTGTTCGTCCAATGCAACTCGCTCTTCGTAAGAAGTTTCGCTCCGGCCACTACACTGCCAAAGCCCTGCGCATCCTGGCTTCATCGAGAGATAAATATCCTTCTTATCGCCATACATTTCGAGCTCTTTCTCAATAATAGGGCGTGGGCCAACGATACTCATCTCGCCGCGCAAAACATTAATAAGCTGCGGCAATTCGTCCAAACTTGTCTTGCGGATGAATTTTCCAATCGGCAAAATGCGGGGGTCGTTCTTCAGCTTAAAGTTCGTTTTAAACTCTTCGTAAAGCACTGGATCGCGCTTCAAAACTTCTTCGGCGTTCTTCACCATGCTTCGGAACTTCAGCATGGAAAACATTACGCCATTCTCGCCGAGCCGCCGCTGACGAAACAGGACCGGGAACCCGTCAGCGGCTGCAATGCATATCGTGAGGACCAAGAAAACCGGAGAGAACACGATCAGTGCGCCGAGAGAAACAACAATGTCAACGACCCGCTTCAGCGCACGGTACGACTGATAACCGTATTTTCCACGTCGAACAAGATTCGACGCAAAGGGCGGTAATGTCTGGCCGGCTTTTTCGGGTTCGCTGCTCATGTCACTCGACGGTCACCGATTTAGCAAGGTTGCGCGGCTGATCGATCGAGCATCCTTTGGCATTCGCAATGTGATAAGCCAGAAGCTGCATCGGGATCACCGAAAGCAGTGCATTCAAGAAATCAAACCGCGTTGGCTGGAACTCGAGCGTGTGATCGCTCGCCTTTCGAATCGCTCCGGATGTGTCCGAAGTAATCGAAAGTACGGTCCCTGCTCGCGCCTGGATTTCCTTAATGTTGGAGACAACCTTGTCAACCGTGCTAGGATCGGTCGCACCAAAGATCGCGCCGACTCCTGCTTCCACAAGGGCAAGTGGGCCGTGCTTCATCTCGCCTGCTGGCGATTCTTGGGTTGGAATGTAGGCGATCTCTTTGAGCTTCAAAGCGCCTTCATAACCCACGTAAGCATCTGCCCCTCGACCGAGGAAGAAACATAGCGGCATGTTCTTTAGTTGCTCTGCAAGCTTAACCGTTTCTGGCTCCAATGTCAGTACCGTTTGTGCGTGATCCGAGAGCAGCCGCAGCTCCTCCACCCAATCCGCAACGCGCAAACCGGGAGTTTCTTGCACCTGGGCAATGTGGAGCGCGAGCAGAGAAAGCACCAGCACCTGAGCGGTATACGCCTTGGTCGAGGCAACAGAAATCTCTGGACCAGCCTGGGTGAAGATCGTCCGGTCGCACTCGCGGGCAATGCTCGATCCAACCACGTTCACGATTCCCAGCGTCCGAATTCGTCGCGACTTGCACAACCGCAGGGCCGCAAGCGTGTCCGCCGTTTCGCCACTCTGGCTCACAAAAACGGCCAATGACTTCGGCGACAAAACCGGATCTCCATAGCGGAATTCGCTGGAGAAATAAACATCGGTCGGCAAGCGAAGCAACTTCTCGAACAGGTGCTTGCCCATCAGGCCCGCATGGAAAGCCGTGCCGCAGGCGATGATGTTTACGCGGTCAATCTCATTCCAAACCGTATCCGAGAAAATGTTCTCAAGGAAAACGCGATCTTCCGTGAGTCGTCCGGCCAAGCACTGCCGAATAACCTGTGGCTGCTCGTGGATCTCTTTGAGCATAAAGTGCTCGTAGCCGCCGCGCTCAGCCGCTGCAACGTCCCACTCAATGATCTGCGGCCGAACCGGAACGTCCCGTCCATCGCCGTCGACAATCCTCAGGGAGTCCTTCTTCAGCTCCGCAAGGTGCCCCTCTTCCATCGCGACCACCTGGCGGGTGTATGGCAATAAAGCCGGAATGTCACTCGCGAGCAAATTCTCGCCCTGTCCCAGTCCAAGCACCAGCGGGCTCGCATTTCGGACCGCAACAATGGTGCCGATCTCGGACTTGCTCATGACCACGAAAGCGTAGGCCCCGCGGAATCGGCGTACCGCATGACGAACAGCCTCAAGCAACGTTCCGCCCTTTCGGTACTCCTCACCAATCACGTGCGCGGCAACTTCGGTGTCGGTCTGGCTGAGGAAGGTGTGGCCCTTCTGCATCAGCTCTTCTTTAAGCTCAAGGTAGTTCTCGATAATGCCGTTGTGCACCAGCACGACGTCCTGCTCCCCGTCGAAATGCGGGTGCGCGTTTAGGTCCGTCGGTCCACCGTGGGTGGCCCATCGGCTGTGGCCAATCGCGCAGGTTCCTGTAATCGGATGAAGCTCAAGCTCCTTGGCCAGCATGTTCAAAGTGCCTGCTTTCTTGACCAAGTCGAGTCGGCCATCCACCTGAACCGCGATGCCCGCGCTGTCGTATCCCCGATACTCCAACCGCTTCAGCTGATCGTAAGCAACCTCAACCCCGTTTCGCTCTCCCACGTAACCGGCAATACCGCACATATCGCCGTTACTATAGCTCACGAGGGCCCTAGGCCAAATCTAAGATAGTCAGCTCGGGCGGGGCGAACACCCGCAAATTGACCCCGGTCATGCCAATTCCTCGGCTAACGTACATCGCCGCGTCCCCTTGCCGAAACTCGCCATGAACGTATTTCCGACCCCCTTTTGGCAAGTGAATCGGCACACCGGGTGCCCAACAAACCTGGCCTCCGTGGGTGTGTCCGCTCAGGGCCAGGCCGTAACTTCCACCCACACTCGGAACAAAGTCCGGCTCGTGAACCAGCAAGATCGTATTGCCATCGCCGCGCTTCTCCAGCAAGTTCATCTGCGGCTCGCCAAACAGCATGTCGTCGATCCCGGCAATCTGGATCCCTTGGAACGTCACCACTCGATTTACCAAGAGCGTCATTCCGAGTTGCTCAAAGGTTGCCCTCAAATGCTCGGTCGCCTGAAGTGCGTAGTCATGGTTCCCAAGCATCCCAAACACGGGAATCCCCGCATCGAACAGTAGCTTCAGTCGGTCTGTCGTCACTCGCTCTTTCCAGACTTCCCTTCCGCGCGAGCAATAGTCGCCGCCTAACATGATGAGGTCGGGCTTCTCTTTGAAGGCCATCTGGATACTTCGATCCGCCCGAGTCACCGCCGCGGCATTGTCGAGGTGCCAGTCGGTGAGAAACGCCAATCGCAGCCCCTTCAGGTCTCGCCCTGGCACTTCAATGCGGCGTCGGATGACGGTAACGGCATCACTCTCAATACTGCCCCAGACCCCGACCGCGGAGGCAGCCGCGAGCGTTCCACCCGCAATAAACTCTCTCCGGGTTAACCGACGTCGCACCACTCCTGTAGTGTACGGCCCGAAGGTAGCATCACCGCATGGTTTTGGTAGTGGGCGGCGCGGGATACATCGGATCTCACATGACGCAATGGCTCCGCAATCAAGACTGGCCACACCTCGTTTTCGATAACCTCGAATACGGTCACGAAGCCGCCGTCGCTGGTTCACCGTTCGTGAAAGGTGACCTACGCAACGAGGCCGATCTCAATGCCGTCTTCGACGCCCACCCCGAGATCGACGTGGTGATGCACTTTGCGGCCTACACCTACGTCGGCGAGAGCGTGACGGAGCCCGGCAAGTATTGGAAGAACAACACCTCGGCCGTGCTTGCCCTCCTCGAAATCATGCGAGAGCGAGAAATAAAGAAATTCATCTTCAGCTCCACTTGCGCAACCTTTGGCGAGCCCCAGCGAATTCCACTAACCGAAGACCACCCCCAAAATCCGATATCCCCTTATGGCCAAACTAAGCTCGCCGTCGAGATGATCTTGAAGGACTTCGACCATGCTTACGGCCTTCGAAGCGTGGCCCTGCGCTACTTCAATGCCGCCGGGGCGGACCCCAATGGAGCCATCGGCGAAGACCACCGACCCGAAGCCCACCTCATCCCGAACGCTATCTTCGCCGCAACCGGAAATAAGCCGCCGCTCACGATTTTTGGCAATGACTACGACACCCCAGACGGCACCTGCATTCGCGATTACATCCACGTTGTCGATCTAGCCCAAGCCCACGCCCTTGCCATCACCCACCTGCGCGATGGCGGCGATTCGCGCTTTTACAACCTCGGCAACGGCAACGGCTATTCGGTAGCGGAGGTCATCCAAACGATCGAGGAAGTCACTGGGCTCCCCGTTCCGCACACGATTGGACCCCGTCGACCGGGCGACCCTGCCCGCTTGATCGGCTCCAGCGCAAAGGTCAAAGCCGATTGGAATTGGAATCCGCAGTATCCCGACCTTCGCTCCATTATTGAGCACGCTTGGGCATGGCATTCACGGCATCCAAACGGCTACGAAGATCACGCCTAACCCGGCGGGTACCCTTTGGCGATGCCAGGCGAAGTCGCATGGAACTCAACCCAAATTTTGATGATGCCGGCACTCTTTTCGGTGCTCGGATTCTTCTCGCTCATTCTTGGCTGGATCTCTTTCAAGAACTCGGGCGATTTGCCAAAGTGGCGTTGGATCAGCCTCGTGCTTTTCGTTGTTGGCTTCTTCTTCGGCTTCACCTGGTTCTGGCGTTACATAAATCCGAGCGTTGACTCATACGCTTACCGAACAACGATTACGACCCGATTTATGGTCGCCGCGCACTACGTTGCGCCGTTGATTCCGCTAATCTTCATCATCTTGTACTTCGTGCTGGATCTGAAGATGAAGAAAGCCGCGCAAGAGCAAGCCGGATGATCCTCGTCCTCGGCGCGGGCGGAATGCTCGGGAAAGACGTTCTGCGTGCCTTAGGCGAAAAAGCGACCGGCTTACCTCGGGCGGAGTGCGACATTGCCGATCCGACGCACATCGCCAAGCTCGGCATGGGCGAATTTGGGCGCCCAACCTGGATCATCAATTGCGCGGCGTACACCAAGGTGGACCTTGCCGAGCAAGAGAAACAAGCTGGGTACGACGCCAACGCTCTCGGGCCGTCCTACCTCAGCTCTGCCGCCGCCGACCTAAACGCACGTGTGATCCACATCAGCACGGACTTCGTCTTTGACGGATCGAAGACGAGCCCGTACCTCGAAACCGACGAGACCAACCCGCTAAACGAGTACGGTCGGACCAAGCTCGCGGGTGAACGAAACATCCTGCCCGCGATCATCTTGCGAACGAGTTGGCTCTTTGGTGCCGAGGGCCCCTGCTTCCCGAAAACCATGATCCGCGTTGCTTCGTCTGGCAAGCCACTCCGCGTGGTCGCAGATCAGATCGGTTGCCCGACCTACACCGAGGACCTCGCCCAAACTATCGCCGATGTCGTTCAGGCAAACCTGCCCGATGGCATCTACCACGCCACCGGTCATGAACCGATGTCTTGGTTCGACTTTGCCAAGCGAGCCGTGTCCGCTGCCGGAATCCTCGATGCCGACATCTCGCCGATTCAAACCGAAGACTGGCCAACCCCGGCCGCGCGACCGAAGTACTCGGTACTCAGCAACGAGAAGCTCATCGCCGCCGGGATTCCGAAAATGCCGGACCTCGATTCCGCCCTCCGCCGGTTTACGGATAGACTCAACCAGCCCGAGCCAACCGCTTAGGCACGAAAACGCGACCGAAAGCGTTCCTGAAAGCAAATGGCCCCGTACTTCCGCCTGTTACGCCCGAAACAGTGGATCAAGGGCTTTGTTGTCTTTGCTGCGATCCTCTTCACCGATCCGCTGAACAACCCCGAAGGCTGGCGACTCAGCCTCCTCGCTTTCCTGATTTTCGGCTTAGTCGGATCGGCGACCTACATCGTCAACGACACCCTAGACGCGCCGCAGGACCGACTCCACCCAAAAAAGAAGTTCCGCCCCATTGCTTCGGGAGAGGTGAAAGTACCGATTGCCTTGGGTCTGGCCGTGCTTCTGACCGCAGCTGCCTTCGGGCTGCTGACCCTATTGCCGATGCTCGCAACGATCATCATCGTTTTGTACATCGCGATTCAAGCGGCCTACAACTTGGTGCTCAAAAGCCAGCCGATCGCAGATGTCTTCTGCCTGTCTTCCGGATTCGTCCTCCGAGCCGCAGTCGGCGCGGCGGCGATGAACGTTGAAGTGTCCTCGTGGCTTCTCTACTGCACCTTTTCCCTTGCCCTCATGCTCGGGTTCGGTAAGAGGCGAGGCGAACGAATTCTCATGGGCGATAACGCCAGTTCCACGCGGACCAGCTTGGGAGCCTACAACCTTCGCTTCCTGGACACCGCGGTCGTCGTGTGCGCTGCAGCCTCGTTGCTTGGCTATGGCGTCTACTGCATCGAAAGCCAGACGGCGATGGACCACCCTCTTCTGAAGTTCACCTACCTCTGGGTGGCCTTCGCGGTGTTCCGGTTCCTGTTCCTCACCTTCACCGAGAACGACGGCGCGGAGCCAGAGAACCTCTTCTTGAAAGACATCCCGATGATCACGGCTGTCGTGCTTTTCGGCCTCACTGCGCTCTTCGCGATGGTTTCGCCGCGATTGAATGACCTCGGCTTAAAAGTAGGCTCAATTTCGCAAGGAGCGAAGTAAACGGTGTCACAAACCTTTCGCACCGCGATCGTCGTTGGCGCGTCCTCGGGCATCGGACTTGCCTTGGCCGAACAACTCGCGGCCTCGGGCTGCCGCGTCGCCGCAATCGCCCGGCGGAAAGACCGGCTCGATGAACTCGCCACGCGATTTCCTAACCTCGTCCTTCCCTTCGCGCACGACGTGACCGAGTTCGCCGAAGTGCCCGAGCTATTCCAGCAAATCACCGCACAACTGGGCGGATTGGACCTCATCATCTACGCCTCCGGCATCATGCCCGAGGTCGGCAAGACCGAGTTCAACACCGACAAGGACATTTCGACGATTAACGTCAACGTCCTCGGCGCCATTGCTTGGCTGAACCAAGCCGCGATCCGCTTCCAAGGCTCCCAGACCGGCACGATCATCGGCATCGGCAGCGTTGCCGGAGACCGTGGGCGTCCCGGACAGCCGGTTTACAACACTTCCAAAGCCGCGCTTTCGACTTTCCTGGAAGCCCTACGAAATCGGCTTTCGAAGCTTGGCGTGATTGTCATCAACGTGAAGCCAGGTCCGGTCGATACGGAAATGACCCGGCATCTAGGCTTTAAGAATGCCATTTCCGCAGACGACGCGGCGAGAATCATCCTCTCGAAAACGACTCGCTCACGTGAGTACTACTTGGAACCGAAACACCACTTGATCTTTGCGATCATTCGGAGGTTGCCGTCTTGGATCATGCAGCGGCTGGGCATCTAGACCTCGCGCGAATCCGGCGCTTTGACGGCTTCGGCGGCCTTTCGCCGGGTGACGGATACCTCTTCGAACCGACCAGCCTCGATGAACTTCGGAGCGTCGTCCTTCTGGCGGAAGAACTCAACGTCCCAATTACGCTCCGCGGCAGCGGAAGGTCTTACGGAGACACCTCGAGTCCGCTCGAATCGGTAACCATCTCCCTCGCCCGGATGAACCGCGTACTCACCTGGGACAAAGAGACAGGCGTTATCGAAGCCGAAGGCGGGGCCACGTTGGAAGCCATTTGGCAGTACGTACTGCAAGACGGTTGGTGGTTCAACGTCGTTAGCGGCACGATGAAGCCGACCCTAGCCGGGGCCGTCTCGACCAACATTCACGGGAAAAACAACCTGACCCACGGCACCTTTGCCGAACACGTCGAGATGGTCGAAATCATGCTCGCAAGCGGCGAAGTCAGACAACTCGTGCCATCCCAGCCCGAATTCTGGGCCGTCCATGGCGGTCTCGGTCTGCTTGGGATCGTGACCAAAGTCCGGTTTCGACTCAAGAAAATCACTAGCGGCAACGTCCGCGTGGTCCAACGGCGAGTGCACAGTTGGGCAGATCACTTTGAACTCTTCGAAACCTTCGCCGACGCGGATTATTCCGTGAGTTGGGTCAACGGCTTCACGAACGGTTCCGGAGTCTTCCAAGCCGCCTGGCACGGCGAATCTTCCGAACCCGAAACCCTCGACCTCCGACATCAGATAATCGAAGGAAAGCTCGCAGGACTGATACATCGCGACACCGCTTGGAAGCATCTTCGCCGGATCACAAACCGCCCAGGCATGAAACTCGCATCGGCGCTAAAGAGCAACGCCGCACGAATATCCGAAGGCGCACCAAAGGTTATGAGCCTGGTTCAGTACAACTTTCCGCTGGATTACCTACCGAATTGGCAAAGAGCTTACGTGCCGAACGGATTGCTCCAGTTCCAAGCCATCGTGCCCACCGCCCATGCTGAGAACGTTTTCAACGAACTGACTCGCCGCTGGCAAAGCGACAAATTAGAGCCGTACTTGGTCGTCCTTAAAAAGCACCGCCCCGACGAAACCTGGCTGCGCTACCTCGACCACGGTTATTCCCTCGCGCTTGATTTCCGGCAAACCCCGCGCAATGCCGGAGCGCTGAACAATTTGTACAACGAGATGGCCGAAGTCGTCCTCAACGCCGGTGGCCGCTTCTATTTCGCCAAAGACGGTTTACTCTCCCCAGCCCAAGCCCAACGAAGCCTAGGCGAGGCGGCGATTGCGAGATTTACCGCTCTAAGGGACGACTGGGACCCCAAGCGCAGGTTCAAGACCCAGTTGAGTTGCCGGATTGGGCTTGATGAGTGTGTACAATACGCCAGACCGTAATGGTCCCCAAGGGAGTGAATTTTTCCGGTGATCAAATCAGATGCCGCTGCCTTTAAGTCCGCTCTCGACGGAGTCAAATCTGTCCGGATCGGCACCCACCAAAATCCCGACGGGGACGCCCTCGGTAGCGCCTTGGCGCTTTCGCACTATTTGGACCAGCTTGGTATTGCCAACGAGGTTCTTTGCCACAACTCGGCCCCTCGCAATCTCCAATTCTTGCCCAGCGTAAACCGCGTCCGCCAAACGCCGATTGCTGCAGAGGTCGATCTCGCGATAATGATCGACTTGGAATCCATCGATCGACTCGGAACCGTTGCTCCGTACTTCCAAACCGGCGCTCCGCTGATGGTGATCGATCACCACATGCCGCACGAAATGCCCGGTCAGATCCGGATCATCGATACCAGTGCTCCCGCCGCAGCGCTCATCCTGGCCCGATTGCTGAAGCAAGTCGACGCCCACTTCACGCCCGAGATTTCCACCCTCTTGCTCGCCGGAATCGTAACCGACACCGGGTCCTTCCGCTACCGAAACACCACCCCCGAAGCCCTCAGCATGGCCGCGTTCCTACTGGAGCACGGCGGCAATCTGAACCGCATCAGCGAAGAGGTCTTCCAGCGCAAGCCGCTCAGCGCAACCCGACTCCTGGGCTATGCGCTCAACGGGATGAAGATGTCGATGAACGGCTCTTTGGCCTGGACCGTCATCCCGAACTCCGCCTTTAAACTAGCTAACGCTTCGGACGAAGACACCGAAGGCTTTGTGAACGAAATGCTGTTCACCGACTGCGTCCGAATTGCGGCCATTTTCCGGGAACCCAACCCAGGAAAGGTAAGGTGTTCCATTCGCTCTCGCTCCGATCTTGACGTGGCCCAGGTAGCTCGCAAGTTTGGGGGTGGGGGACACAAAAACGCCGCCGGCTGCACCTTCGAAGGGACCATCGAGTCCGCCGAGTCGCAACTAGTCGCCGAACTTGAAAAGTGTTTGGAATCCTCCTAATCAACAAACCGCTTGGAATGACATCGCACGATGTCGTGAACCAAATGCGGCGGCGATTCTCAACCAAACGAGTGGGCCACGCTGGCACGCTAGACCCGATGGCCTCCGGCCTTCTTGTGGTCGCCATCGGTTCTGCCACTCGTTTCCTTCAATACCTCCCCCTTGAGCCTAAGGAGTACATCGCCAAGATTCGCTTTGGTGTGGAGACTTCCACGTACGATCTTGAGGGGCAACCGTCGGACCCGAAGCCGCTCCCGGAAAACCTTGGCGCAGAAATCGAGACTCACCTGGCCGCTTTCCGCGGACTGATTCAACAGTTCCCGCCGATGTACAGCGCGGTAAAGGTGAATGGTCAGCCGCTCTACCGACTCGCGCGGCAGGGCCAAACGATCGAGCGCGAAGCCCGCACCGTGCATATCACGGAGTTCTCTATCCTCGATCTGGAAGGCGACGTTGCCACCGCCCGCATCATTTGCTCCGGCGGCACCTATGTTCGCTCGCTGGCGCACGATCTCGGGCAAGCGATGGGCTGCGGCGCACACCTCGTGGGCCTCAAGCGGACCCGAGTCGGGCGTTTCACCGAAGAAATGGCGATCCCAATGTCCGAAATCGGCCCGCAGCACGTGATCGTTTTGGCAGATGCCCTACCGCCAATGCAGCTCATGGAGCTCACTGATATTGAAGTGGCGGCCATTCGGCAGGGCAAGCAGCTCAGCCTTCCCGTGCCCACCGAACGCAGCATCGTGGGGCTATTGGACCCCCGAGGCAATGTTTTCTCCGTCGCCCGCGTCATGGGTGACATGTTGCAGCCGGAATGCGTGATTCCCGCCGAGGTGCCGGATGCCGTTGCTTGAACCAACGGACTCGCGCAACCCGATTACTTTCCAGACTTTCTGGTTCGGCTGTTGGCTTGCGGTCACGGGCATTGCGCTCTATCTAAATCCAAGCGCGGATGGGCACGGCACGCACCAGCAACTTGGCCTCTCGCCCTGCCCCAGTGCGCTGATTCTTAACCGCCCATGCCCAGGCTGCGGACTTACGACAAGCTGGACCGCCCTCGTTCACGGTCAATTCGAACGCTCGTTCGAATCGCACTGGCTAGGTCCGTTCCTCTATCTGATCTTCACGTGGTCTGCGTTCATGGCGCTCGCCGGGATTGTGACGAAGCAGAAGTTCAACACTGATGGTCCGATCATGAACCGTTGCATGATCGCGCTCGGCGTGGTGTTCTTTGTATACGGCTTCGGACGAATGGCGTTGGTCAACGACTTTCGATCGCCCAAAGAGCGCATGATTATTGAGAACGTTCGGCATCAGTTTGGGCAAAAATAGCCGGCGTTCCGCCCGTATGCCAGAAGCAAACCTTGCCGCTGATCTCTCCGTTTTTTGCCATGGCTATTAATCCGGCAAAGGCCTTTGCGCTGTAGATCGGATCAAGAAAGATCCCTTCCCTCTGCGCCAGATATTCGAGCGCAGCTTGCCCGGCATCGCTTGGAATTCCGTAGCCCGCCCCGACGAAACGAAAGTCCACCGAGTAATCCGTCGCATCCAACTCGACCTCCAAAGACGCCAGAGCAGCCAAAGATTTCCCGAGCGCAGCGAACTCTTCCGCGATCTCCGGCTCCGGGTCGCATGCAACTCCTAACACTCGAGTTCCCGTGCCGTGTAGCCCGTATAGCAAGCCGGAATGAGTGCTGCCGCTGCTGGAAGCGAAGATGACCGCATCAAACTGATCCGCGCGGATTTCCTCGGCGGCCTTCAAAAATCCATACGCTCCGAGGGCCGTGCTGCCGCCTACGGGAATTTCGTAAACGTTCTTCCCTTCGCGTCTGAGTTCTGCGGCCCGGTTGGCAAGCTCCTCAAACAGGGTGTCCCAAGTGCCGTTCGGCAATACGACCCATCCGATACCAAGGATGTCGCCAAGCAAACGATTGCCAGATTCCGCCCTGAGCCCGTGCCCTTCCGGCAACTCGTACTCATACGGTTTATCCATCACCACCGCCACGCATCGAACTCCAACCATCGCGCAAGCCGCTCCGAGCTGGCGGATGAAGTTGCTCTGAATACTGCCGCAAGTGATGACCGTATCGGCCCCGCTCGCCAACACGTCCGGAATCAGATATTCCAGCTTCCGACCTTTGTTGCCGCCAAAGCCAAAACCCGTGAGATCGTCCCTCTTGATCCAAACGTCCATTCCGAGATCGTCCGAAACGCCATCAAGACGATGGAGCGGCGTCGGCAGCAGGCATAGGGGTTTTCTAACGGGAATACTCATGGCGTCGAGAGGTGTCCAGTATATGGGAGCAGGCAAGAGCAGATGAAAAATAAGTGGGTTCGAATCGGGTGCGGCTTTGTCCTGTTTGTCCTTTTCGGACTCATCATCTGGGTCGGACCGGTCGTTCGAGACCTCGTTAAGAACGGCTTCCTTGACCGCGTGGACCGCGAGGAATACACCGCCGACCGCGTTGGAAACCTCAAAGCCCTGCGAACCGCGCTGATGCTCTACCACGAGTCGGAAGGAATCTTTCCCGAAGCCAACGGCTGGGTAGACGCCATCAAACCCAGAATCGCCTCAAACGGAATGTCCGAAGCCGAAGCCCTCCGCAAATTCGACAACCCAGCTACCGCTGCCAAGGGCCAAATCGAATACGCCCTGAGCCCAGCCGTGGCCGGAAAGTTCGAAGGCGACCTGACGTCTAAAGCCGTCCCCTTAGTTACAGAATCCACGGGAACTGCGACCGACCGCTGGGCCATTTACGTCAACGGCGATGTCGTGGATGGCACCAAGAAGAGTCGAAGCTCATCTTCAGAATTGAAATGAGAACGAAAAACGCAAGAATGGGGACAGAAATTGGAGCCTGACAAATCGAAAGCGGTAATCATTAATCTCGAAGAATTAGCACTTCCAGTCTTTCGAATAGGTGGTTCGATTCGGTTTGATGAGACGTTGGACGATTTGCGACTGATGAGAGACGCTGCGCTGCCTGCGAAAGATGGTTCACCAGCTCGTTTGACATACTATTACTGGGATGGCTCGGATCGCTGGTTCGAGGCGGTAAATATTGTTAAGATCAAACGACCATCGCTCTGGCTCAGGTTCATGGGCGGAAACGACCTAATGATTGCAAACTATCAATTGCAGTTGCTGGATGAACGACCTCGCGAATGGCGGCGTGCATATAGTCACATGAGGGGGTTGGTAGAGTATCCGCCAGACCAGGCAAACGAGGCAAGAGCGAGCCTTCACAAATGCGATACGTCCTTAAAGTTAGTGATGTGGCTCAAGACCTACATCCCTCCAAGGTGGCCCTTCGAGGGATTATAAACGACGAAATTCTGGCAGGACTGACCACATTGGATCGGACACTTCTTGCTTGATTTGCAATCGGTATCATAAAGTTTCATCGTTACCAAATGGCAGCTGAGAAACATGTCCAACACGAGAAAGTCCCTGAAATGATTCGACAAGAAGATCTCTCGCTCCCCGTAATCCGGATCGGGAACGGTGTTCGCTTGGACCAGGAGCAAGAAATGCTCAAGGTCATGAGCGACAGCGCTCTCGATGACAACGGTGCCGTTCCGCAGTATTTTTGGGACAGCACGGGCCAGTGGTACCGGGCGGTCAACATTCGTAAAGTCGGGCGACTGCCGATCTGGAACCGCCTCTTCAACCCAAAACACTTGATGCTTGCCGAGTATCAGCTCGTCAAACTCGATGGCCCGCCAACTCGATGGATCGGTGCCTTCAAGCAACTCGCCCGGGATTACATGGGCTGGGCGAGCGAAGATGTTTGGCAGGATTCTTCAGAACGAGCATCGCTGCGTAAGAGTACACATTCGGCGAAAGAGATGATTGAGTGGATGGAGTCATACGCACAGCATTCGAAGTACTCAGACTTCTAGTTGACGACACGAAGCACTTTAGGCACATCCAAATCACAATCAACATCTCAAGATTCTGCAGATCTAACGTTCAGGTCTCGGCCAGATTGGTATCTCTTGAATTACATTTCAACATTCGCTATTAAATACTATTTGATGCGTAAATTCAGGTTTCCCTTTGGCTAGCGCAGTTGAGATTGTCACGGGATTGTTTACTTTTCCCAGGTTTCCGAAGCGAGCCGGATCCCTCGAACTTGAAGTTGCTTTCCTATAGACTTTTCCTGACGTGTTCCGACTCGATTGAGCGACGATGAGCCGTGCTTGGCCACGAACTGCAAGCACATCCAATCGTGAGGCGCCTCAGACGAAGCCGGTACCGGCGAAAATGGGACAGAGCCGAAAGAAAAAGTCAAAAAACCTGGCAGAAAGTTTTGGGAACGTTCTTGTCCCGAGAGAAGTCCGCTATCCTGTTGGAGGTTGTGGGGTTCCTACGTCTAGGCCCTTTAGAGTTAATTATGAAATCGAGCATTCGTTTCAAACTCACATCAATGAGCCGAACTGGGGCGCTTGCGCTTGCGGTAGTCGGCACGTTGATCGGAGCAAGCGGTTCGGCGTTCGCCGGCCAAGGTCAAATCATCACCGCAGGCAAATATGCCGGAGACGGCCGGGCGGACATCGCTCGCAAGGTCGCCCTGAAGAAGTATCCGAACGCGATCTCGCAAGAAGAGGCCGTTCTTTTCCTTCCGCAGATTTCTGTAAAGCTGAAAGCTAATGTCAACGTCGATCTGTTTGCGGCGTACTACGGCCTAACCGTCAGCCGCGTTTTTCCCGGAAACCAGGTTGTCCTCAACGCGCCTCAAAGCGCGATCCCGAGCATCCTGAAAGCGATGGCGAAGGACACCGCCGTGGAACTCGCGGTGCAGGAAACCAAGATTCCTCGCGCGAAGCACGCTTTCACGCCGAACGATCCTTTCTATGCCTTTAACAACCCAGCTGGGTTCAAGGGCCAGTGGCACCTGATTAACACGAACAACCACGGCGGCGCGAACATCGACGTCAAGGCTGGATCGGCCTGGAACATCGACATCACCGGACTCGGAGTCGTGATTGGCATCGTTGACGACGGCCTTGAGCGAACTCACGAAGATCTCGTAACCAACTACTCCGCTGCCGACTCATTCGACTTCGGGCAGAGCGATGGCGACCCAACCCCGGTCTACTCGGATGACGACCACGGAACCGCGGTCTCCGGCGTCATTGGCGCCCGAGGCGGAAACGGCATCGGCGTCACCGGAATCGCACCTTTCGCCACGCTGGCTGGTTTGCGCTGCGACTTTGTCTCCGGAACGACAACCATGTTCTCGTCGGCAACCAGTCACCGCTCAAGCGGGGCCAACAAGCAGATCAAGATTAAGAACCACTCTTACGGCTACACCGCAAGCTTTCTAGCTGCGACGGCCGAAGCCGCGGCCCTCGCGACCTCCACCGCCGACGGCACGATCCACTGCTTCTCTGCAGGCAACTCCCGCGGTTCCACCATGCAGGACACCGCCCGGGCACAGTTGCAGTCCGATCCGAACGCGATCGTAGTCGCCGCTTTGAACGATGGCGGAACTTTCACGAGCTACAGCAGCTTCGGCTCGTCGGTCTTCATCACCGCGCCTAGCTCAGATTCGACCGGCATCATGACGGTCGACCGAACCGGTGCTCCGGGCTACAACCCATCGTTCGATACGCTACCAAACACCAACTACACCAGTGTCTTTGGTGGAACGTCTTCCTCCAGCCCGCTAGTTGCTGGCGTTCTGGGTCTGGTTAAGCAAGTTCAACCGGCACTGAACACCCGGTTCGCTAAGCACCTCCTTGCCCGTTTCAGCGATCAAGTGAATGTTGGGGATACCAGCTTCAGCAGTGACGGCGGTTGGAAAACCAACGGAGCTGGCCTCAAGTTCAACCCGAACTTCGGCTTCGGCAACATCAACGTGCAGAAGCTCATCACGAACGCTCCACTGTATTCCGGAGTCACAGCGCTGGCAACGACGACCACTGGCGTCACGACGGTTAACGCCGCGATTCCAGATGCAACGGTGGACACCACCTCGCCGGGAATCGTCTCTCGCACTTTCAGCATCAACTCAACTGCGAAGCTTGAAGAAGTTCAGGTTTCGCTCAACCTCACGCACACCTTCCGAGGCGACATTGAGGCATACATCACCTCGCCGAGCGGACTGAAGTCGCGCTTGATCTCCCGAGTTGGTAGCGACGGAAACGACAACCTCAACTGGACGTTCAGCACAAACGCATTCTGGGGAGAGAACCCAGCCGGAACTTGGACTATCGAACTTCGCGACTACTTCGTCGGAGACACCGGTACGTGGACCAACTACAACGTTACGATGCGACAAGGTGAGTTGATCGCTGGCACACCGGTAAACGATGCCCAGTTCATCAGCCAGAGCGTTCCTACCACGATGTACCTCGGACGACCGTACTCGGTCTCCGTCACCGTTCGAAACAGCGGAACGACCACTTGGTCACAGGCGGACTTGTTCTCGCTCGTTTCCGAGAATCCTTTCAGCAACTCGAACTTCGGTACCAACCGACGCGACCTGAGCACGGGTGAGACCGTTCCTCCAGGAGCGTCTCGAACCTTCACCTTCACCGCAACGGCTCCAGCCACCGCCGGAACCTACAACTTCCAATGGCGAATGCGCCGACGATCGGCTCCAGTCGCTAGCTTTGGCGAATTCACGACTAACGTTCCGGTCAACGTCATCGACGGCAACAATGCCGGATTCTTCGAGCAGTCGATCCCAACCATGATGGGCGCGGGAACGAAGTACGAAGTTCTGATTCGGTACTTCAACACCGGTTCGCGACCTTGGACCTTCGACCTCTATCGATTGATCTCGCAGAACCCGTACAACAACACAACCTGGGGCATCTCGAACGTTCAGATGGGTCCAACGGAAACGATCAATCCAGGTGGACTCAAGCAGTGGTACTTCAAGGTCCAAGCGCCAAGCACGCCCGGAACCTACAACATGCAGTGGAGAATGCGACGACTCGGAGTTGAGGACTTTGGTGACCTCACGCCAAACGTAGCCGTCACCGTCCGAACCCCTAGAAACAGTTCGTTTGTCTCGCAAACGGCTCCAACCACGATGGTCAAGGGAACAACCCAGTCCGTCACGGTACGCATGCGAAACACCGGTGCGTTCACATGGGGAAGCGGTTACTCGCTCATCTCGCAGAACACCCTTGGCAACACGCGATGGGGAGTCAAGAGCGTCCCTCTAGGCGCTGGAGAGACCATTGCTCCGGACGCCGAGAAGACCTTCACCTTCAACATCACCGCACCGAACACGGCTGGAACCTACAACTTCCAGTGGCAAATGTACTCGGGCGGCACGTTCGGCGCAGCAAGCACGAACATTCCGATCGTCGTAACCAACTAAGGTAACTCCGCTCAGACGCCCAAGCCAGTCCTGGCTTGGGCGTCTCTTTTTTTGTGCCGTCGGTATACTTCAGCTTCCGGGCGGAAGCCTTGAGTTTGGGTTGTCAATGAAGATTGACCCAGGAAAAAACGCATGTCTGAACCATCAGCGAATCGCGCCTACTCGAAGCTAGATTTCCTCCGTTTAATGCTCCTAAGTCGAGAAGGCGATCGCCGTGAAGGCATTCTTCTCCGCCAAAGTAAGGGCTGGTTCCAGGTCAGCGGCATGGGTCACGAAGCCCTTGGCTCCGTTGCCTATTTGCTTCGAGAGGATGACTACATCTTCCCGTACTACCGCGACCGCGCCCTCATGCTGGCTCGAGGGCTCTCCAACTACGAGTTGGCGCTCGCGTACCTAGCAAAAGCCGAAAGTAGCTCTGGTGGACGGCAAATGCCCGGCCACTATTCCAGCCGTGCCCACAACGTTTTTAGCGTCTGTACTCCCACCGGAGGCAGTTTGCTCCCCGCCTGCGGAACCGCCTGGGCCATGAAAATGGATGGTAAGGACAGCGTCTGCGTGGCCTCCGTTGGAGACGCGGCCGCCCGCCAGGGAGAGTTCTTCGAAGCCGTCGCCTTTGCCCTGCAAGAAAAGCTCCCCGTGGTTTTCGTGGTCGAGGACAACAAGTACGGTATTTCCACTCCGACCGCGAAGTTCCTTCCGTTCCACCTGGAAATGCTCAGCGACGAGCATGTGGTCAAGGTCGATGCTCGACATCCTGACCGAGTCATGGACGCCTTTGGGCCAGCCATTGATCGTGCACGCCGAGGAGATGGTCCGACCGTGATCTGGGCCGATCTCGACCGACTCTCGTCTCACACCTCCTCCGACGATCACCGCATCTATCGCGATCTCGCCGAGATCGAAGAGATGGCGTTGCGAGACCCGATTCGTCTTCTTGCCGAAGAACTCATCCTGGCTGGCGAACTCGACCAAGAAACGTGGCAAGCCATTCAGGATGAAGTGGTCGCAAGCGTCGATCAAGACTATCTTCGCGCCGAGAAGCAGCCCGATCCAAGTGCGTCTACCGTGCTCGATCACAGCTACGGCACCGTGAATCCGAGCCCCGCTCCGCCAATTGAGCCGACCGATCGAACCACGATGGTCCAGGCAATGAACACCACCTTCCGCGCTGCCCTAGAGGCCAATCGCAAAGTGGTCTTCTTTGGTCAAGACATTGAAGATCCGAAAGGTGGCGTGTTCGGCCTGACCAAGGGCCTCAGCGAGTCGTTCCCACATCAAGTTTTCAACTCCCCGCTCGCCGAAGCCACGATCATGGGCGTCGCGGTCGGAATGTCCGCCTACGGCTGGCTACCGGTCTTCGAACTCCAGTTTGTCGACTTCATGGCCCCTGGCTGGAACCAGATCACCACGAACATGAGCACCCTGCGCTGGCGCTCCAACGGGGACTGGAAGTGCCCGATGGTGATCTACACGCCGTACGGCGCCTACCTGCCCGGCGGCTCGCTGTGGCACAGCCAGGCGAATGAAAGCTACCTCTTGCACACTCCGGGCCTAAAGGTCGCCGTTCCGAGCACCCCGCAGGATGCGGCTGGCCTCATCTGGTCTGCTATTCACGGCGACGATCCACACTTCGTTCTGATTCCGAAACACGTCTTCCGAAAGCCGGTGGCGATTAGCCAGGTTGAGGCAGTTCCGTTCGGCTCCGCTCGGATCGTGCGTGAAGGCACCGACGTGACGCTGGTCACTTTCGGCAACTGCGTTGAGCTCGCTGAAGAAGCCGCTGCGAAGTCGTCCGCGAGCATTGAAGTAATCGACCTGCGTAGCCTGCAACCGATCGACTACGACACGATCACCAAGTCCGTTGAGAAAACCGGTCGCCTGGTAGTCCTTCACGAGGACAACATCACGTGCGGCGTTGGACAAGCCGTCATCGCGGAAATGACCCGAATTCCAGAGCGTTGGAACCTCTTCTTGTCGCCACCACAGTTGGTGGCTCGACCGGATGTTCACATCGGCTACAACCCGATCTTTGAATACGCTGCCCTGCCGGATCTCGGCAATGTTCTGGAAGCAATCGCGACCGTAATGGAATAAGGGTGAGGTCCACAGGACCTCACCCTTAAGAACGCGAGCTTAGAAGGACTGCGGGCGAACGATCATGGCCTGAACAGACTCAGCCTTCTTGGCTTCTGGCTTGTGGATCAGGAAGCCAGCAAGCGCCGACCAGCCCATAAGGGTCAAGAGCACAAACGCGCCGAGCGAAAATTTCTGAACTCGGACCTGAGCCTTGTCGGAAATCGTGATGCCCCATCGGACGCAGAAGTTCCAGATGCCGTAAGCCAGGTGATAGCTTGCGGTCAAGACCAGAACCAGATAGAAGATCATCCAAACTCCGCCGTAAGAAGTCAGCTTTTCCTGCCAAGCCGCGTACTTGATGATCTCGGGATCACCCGTCGCGTACTTCCGAACCGTCGTCATCGAAACGTGAATGATCAGCGCGAAGAACAGGTAGATGCCGCTCACCCGCTGTAACCAGTACATACGGTTCTCGGAGAATCCGTACTTGGTGCCGATGAAGTTGCTCTGCGCGCGACCGGCGATAAACAGACCGTAAACGGCGTGGAAGATCAGCGGCAACCAAATCGCCACGACTTCCAAGGCAAGCAGAATGTGCTTTGGCATGCCTTCGAAGAAGCCAATCAGACCATCAAAAGCTGCGGGACCGGCCACGGAGAACGTGTTCAGCGTAAGGTGCTGAGCCATGTAGTAGCCGACCGGAACGATGCCGGTCAACGAATGTAACCGGTGTAACACGTAATTTTCTTTGTTGAGCGCCAGTGCCATTTCGTATAGGGAATGTACCCACTGTATCTACGCGAAGACTCAGAGACTTCTCGTCACCTGTCGCCATCCGGTACCCTCAATTACGCTATGCCATACATCGTGGATATCGTCGCGAGAGAGATTTTGGACAGTCGGGGCAACCCAACCCTTGAGGTTGATGTCTCGCTGGAGGGCGGTTCGACCGGCCGCGCAGCCGTTCCAAGCGGCGCCAGCACCGGTGCCTTCGAAGCTGTTGAACTCCGAGATGGCGATGCCAAGCGATACCTCGGCAAGGGTGTCCTCAACGCAGTTTCCAACGTAAACGAGATCATTGCCCCTGCGCTGATCGACGTCGACGCAACGGACCAGGTCGGCATTGACGCCGAACTCCTTCGCCTCGACGGAACGGCCAACAAAGAAAAGCTCGGCGCAAACGCGATTCTCGGCGTGTCCCTCGCCGTGGCCAAAGCTGCCGCCAGCTACAGCAAACTTCCGCTGTACAAGTACGTCGGTGGCGTTACCGCTCGAACCCTTCCGGTTCCGATGATGAACATCCTCAACGGCGGACAACACGCAGACTCGGACGTTGACTTCCAGGAGTTCATGATCCTTCCGGTCGGCGCACCAACCTTCGCAGAAGCCCTCCGATGGGGAACCGAAATCTTCCACAACCTGAAGAAGGTTCTCAAGAGCAAGGGACTCGGAACCGGAGTTGGCGACGAGGGCGGCTTCGCACCGAACCTTGAGTCGCAGGAACTCGCCTTCGATTACATCATCGACGCCATCAACAACGCCGGCTACACCGCCGGAAAGGATGTCTTCCTTGGCATCGACGCGGCCGCGACCGAGTTCTACGCCGACGGCGTTTACACCTACAAGGGTGGGCTCAAGCGAAACGGCGAAGAGCAGGTCGGCTACCTCGCGGAACTCTCGGCGAAGTACCCGATCCTCAGCATCGAAGACGGCATTTCGGAAGACGACTGGGATAGCTGGAAGGCCCTCACTGTCGCTATCGGAGACAAGGTTCAGCTCGTCGGCGACGACCTCTTCGTCACTAACGTTGAGCGACTTAGCCGAGGCATCGCCACCGGCACCGCCAACTCCATCTTGGTGAAGGTCAACCAGATCGGCTCGCTCAGCGAGACGCTCTCCGCCGTCGAAATGGCAAAGCGCGCGGGCTACACCGCCGTCATGAGCCACCGATCCGGCGAAACCGAGGACACCACGATCGCCGACCTC
>CAMCWC010000016.1 GCA_945882415.1 Chthonomonas calidirosea | reverse complement strand
GGAACATATCCATCCACTGTCGCAATAGCCATTCATAAGCACTGACAATGCAAGGTTTTCCGCTATCAATGGTCATCATTGCCAAGTCATCCGGAAGTGTCTCTCCGTTCCGAATGAGGGAGCGCATCAAATGCCAAGATAGTCGACACGGCTCTCGAACGTTTCCGACATCCATGTATCGCAGTTGTGTCGCAAATTCCCGCGCAAACGGATCAGATGGCATTTTGCCTTCCCGTCCACGATCCCCGAGCGTTGCCGGATAAAGCGGACTTCCTGTCTGAAGCAGAGAGGTGACCGCCCTGATGGATGCGTCCGGATCTTCGAGTGATTCCCGGAGCATAACACCCGACGTAGCCGTAATTTTGAATTTACGATCTTCAGGCATGTTTGCCACCTGGTTCCCTCATATAACAACTTTAAGGAAAATCGATCACCTGGCCACCTCTTCGGATTATCCTTTTCCTCAAATCCTCTGCAACTTTTGCTCCTGGTCGTTTTACCAAATTGAAGACCAGATTGTTCTTAGCTGCATAGTCCATCATTGCCCCTATCTGGCTACTGTTTCAAATATAGTTCCCAGACTTAATTTCATAGATGGCGTTGCTAGTCCGAACGTCCGGAACGACCTTGCGCATCCCGTGTTTGCTCATCCCGGCTACCATTGTGGAGTTCTTGACCAGACCAAAAACCTGCATAACTCTTGCCACACAAGAAAGTCCGTAAGTTCGATTCAACGTAACGCGATGAGGAACCTTGTTCGCGAACTGCCTGGTTGAACCAGCCCACCCTCCGCTGTGCGCGATGCCCTTTGTGCCAGGCTTAGCGCCGCCAGAGCCGCCCCTGATGGCACCAACCAAGCTCGCGGAGAAGCTGCCAAACTTCTTGCCGGCGGCTTCAAGCTTCGTCCCGCGCTGAAATGCCGGTTCGTTATCCCACGTTCCAAAGGTGAGATCCGACATAACACCCTTCGCCGCGCCGGCAACGACTTGGCCGACTAGGCGCTGGAGGTCGGTGATGCCGCCAGAGATCCGGTCAACGTAGGTTGTCGCAGCCTTCGTCGTTAGGGGAACAATCGTAACTGGATGAACAAGTCTTCGGGCGAAAATGGAGGACCGTTGAACTGGTCAAAGGACCTGGTCGTAGGTCCTATGTAGGCTGAGCGGTTACCTCGAGATTTACTCCGATATTTGAATGACCAACAATCGAATTCAGCGGAATCGTTCACGAAAAGTGAGCAAGAACCACCTTCCCATGAAAGTCGAAATTGGCTTCAAACGGATCTAGAAAGCCTTGCCCGGCAGCAACTGCGCCTTATATTCTTCATAATCGGTCGTTCCATCTGCATCTACTGGAAGTTTCACTCCGTTCTTTCGCAGGCACTTCACCGCTCGGTCCGACAAAAAAGTGTGAACTTGTCTGATGGGATCAAAGAAAACATCAGAACCATCCCAAGTCGTCAAGTCAAAATAGGTGAGGAACCGATTGCCATAATCCATTATCTGGAGAGTTTCCTCGCTGCTTGGAAACTCCACTCCACTACATCTTCCAAGGACGACCAAACGATGCACAACTTTGACCAGATCTGTTCCAACAACGTTATACGGCACAGTCCGAATTCCAGATACTTGGCACAGCTCAAAAACCTCCTTGACACGAGATGTCACGGTGTATAGATAAAAGGGCCCTTGTTGTAAGTCCTTAAGCTTGCTTCCGCCAGAGACATAAAGTTCGAGCTCTGGCACCGGTTCGTCACCAGTATATTGCCGGACATGAGCGTCGATGTATTCAGCTGTCAACGCGTAAGCATCCTGGTCGTCCGGGATGGTGAGGAATCGAATGCCAGACTCCGGATTCATTCCAAGACTTCAGAATTTCATAGTCTTCGATCCCTCATCTAACCTTCATCATTGGCATGACCACGAAGGACTGATGACCGAGCAGATTTAGCTACAATATCAGCCTTTAGGAGTTTAATTACCTCGACTGGATCCCAAATAGTTTTTGCCCCAGTAGCCAGAAGTTCTTCCCAGACTCGAATTGCTCGCTCGGGTTCCATCACATCCGATTCTTGAGTCCCACGTGCGGAGCCATTGAGCCTCCCGCCTTGGCGGTAAAGTTCCATTGCAGTCGATGAAAGAAAGACTCCCTCAAATTTCGTGAATGACTTTCGCAAGCAAGAATCAACAACCTTTCGAAGGCTCTCAGTTTTTTCATCCGGTCGAGCTCGGAACCTTGTTTCGACGATCATGGTTGGAGATATCTCACCGCCAATGAAGAGTTGTATCGGAAAAGGGTCAGGATTCTGAACCGAGTAGTAACTCTCTTCGCCCCTTTTTCCCTTAAAGTGAGTCCATCCGAACGTCAAGGGGGCGTCTTCTGAGCATACGTAAGCGAGCAGCGGAGCCTCTTGAGAAAAGTAGGCATCGAAATGAGCCGTAAATTCGCCAGGCTTAACCGCGAGGTCGCGGAAAAACTTGTGATCTCTTTCGTAGCAAGAAATGTACGCGGTGTACATTTCCAAACTTAGAGGCAATCGCAGAATAGAAATGTGGTTGTACGAAAACAAGGCAAACGGCCATCGCTCATAGATTTTGCAGAGCAGATCCACTAACTCCTGCTTCGTACAGTAGAATCCACGATCCACTTTGACTTTACCGATCCTTCCTAATTAACACGATTCGGTGATTTGGATAGAGCCGCGTCCCCAGTCGAGCCTTGATTTTACCGTAGTTTGTTAACTCGCGAGTTGTGAACTGCCCGTTTGCCTTCACATCTGACGTGTTAATGTGTAGGAAGTATTTTGTGCCATCTTTCCTGGTCACTTCAAAAGTGAGGTCAGAACGATTTGAACCGATCAACCCGCGGCGGGCCACGCTCAGGGCCGCGACTACGTTAGGTTCTTTGAAGCGGCAATTCTAGATCGGCAGAGCGTGGGTTATCCACTATTTCTGCGGCTGATGAATATACTGGCTACTGGACAGGACAAGGAGGCGGTAGGCAAGGCGTCGGGTCTGGTTCGGGACGCGCTGCCGATTGGCTTGACGGTCTTGGGGCCTGCCGATTGTCCGCTAGAGCGGCTCAACAACCGCTGGCGGCGACACTTGCTGCTGAAGCTTTTTGCGTCTGCTGACTTGGGTGGGGTGCAGTCGGCGGTTGAGTCAGTGTCGGTGCGCGGAGTGAGCTTGGTGATCGACGTAGATCCTGTGAGTTTGAGTTGGGGCGCGACAAGAAGGTTGTGGCGTCCGACTGATGTACTTACTAAATCCCGCGGACAATGCTAATAATAGTGATCTATTACTCAGAAACCAAAGCACTCCAAAGGGCACTTCCCCGTACTTTGGACAGTACTACAGCCCTGTTCAATACCAAACTGAATAGTTTCCATCTAAAACGCCCTGAAGATTAAGCAATGGTCTAAGCTGCTGCAAATGGGGTGGTGGCGGGCAGAGTTCGAAGTCAGGGACTAGATACTCCCCAAAGCGCCCTTTCTGTTCGGAGAACAAAACTTCATCGCCAAGGTGCGCTTTCGCCTTTGCCCTTGCATCTCGGAATTCGGGAAAACGATCATACGTATCAGAAATGTTTGGAGTCAACTGAAGCGTGATGCTACCGTTTGGCCACTCAACTACCCTATATCCTGGACAGCTGAGCAGACGATCACGCCCGAAGAGCGATACGTACCTTCTGCCAAAGGTTTGGGACCAGAACAGATTTGGTAGAAAGAAATTCAGAAGGTAGGACGGGATCACCACAGTCATCTCTCGTTGCTTTAACGAATGTGAGAACAGTACGCCACATTCATAGAGGTCTGGAAGCTCGTAAATGCTAGGAAAGTGGCAGTACGAGTACTCCACATGAAACAATTCGGTCCATTGAGTCAACAGCCATTCATAAGCGGTAGCCATGCAAGGCTTTTTACTGTCGAGAATTATGGTCGTTAGGTCCACCGGAAGAGTTTCACCGTTTGGAACTAAGGTGCGGATCAACTGCCAAGATAATCGACATGGTTTGTGCACATTTCCAATAGAAGTATACTGAAGTCTGTCTTCAAAGTCGGAAGCGAATGGATCCTCAGGCAACTTGCCGTCTCGGCCCCCATCACCAAGGGTTGCTGGATAAAGCGGACTTCCGTTCTGAAGTAAAGAACGGATTGCGAGAAGCGATTCTTCGCGCGCTCGTAGAAGCTCCCGGAGCATAAGACATGAAGTCGCTGATATCTTGAATTTTTGATCCGACAAGAAACGTGACAACTTCTACCCCTCCGGACGAGACCTCAAGGAAAATCGATAACTTGGCCGCCTCGTGACTTTATCAAAGCATCTAGCTTCGGAGCAACCTTTGCTCCCGGCCGTTTTACCAGATTGAAGACAAGATTGTTCTTAGCTGCATAGTCCATCATTGCCTCTATCTGGCTACTGTTTCAAATATAGATTCCGGACTTAATTTCATAGATTGCGTTGCTAGTCCGGACGTCCGGTACAACCTTACGCATCCCGCGTTTGCTCATCCCGGCTACCATTGTGGAGTTCTTGACCAGTCCAAAAACCTGCAGAACTCTTGCCTCAAAAGAAAGTCCAGAAGTTCGATTCAAAGTAACGCGATGAGGAACCTTGTTCGCGAACTGCCTGGTTGAACCAGCCCACCCTCCGCTGTGCGCGATGCCTTTCGTGCCAAGCTTGGCGCCGCCAGAGCCGCCCCTGATGGCACCAACGAAGCTCGCGGAGAAGCTGCCAAACTTCTTGCCGGCGGCTTCCAGCTTCGTTCGGGGCTGAAATGCCGGTTCGTTTTCCCACATTCCAAAGGTGAGATCCGACATAACCCCCTTGACCGCGCCGGCTACAACCTGGCCGATTAGGCGCGGGACGTCGGTTACGCCTCCGGAGATCCGGTCGGCGTAGGTTTCCGCGGTTCGGGCCTTGAGGTCTACACCCGTAGCTGGGTCGAAGATCGAGCCACCCGCAACCCGCACGTGCCGGCCCGTAGCATTTGCCCTGTCCTCTTCCTCAACTCAAGCGCCTAGTAGGCACTGGAGACTATGGGATCAAAGATTCAAGATTCCGGCTGGTTATTGCTTTACAAAACCAAACTACAGAGTGATTAAAGCGACAGATCTAGTGAACCTTTCCAAGATCGAATCACCGTGCACTCTTTCCCTTTCCGGAAAACACGGCTCCTTACATCTTCTGCAGTTACGATTCCAGAGGTTCCGCCCTGTTCTGGGCCGTCACTGGTCCAGATTGCGGCTAACTCTTCTGCAATGAACTGCTCTACAAAATCAGCGATGCTATCGACTCCGTCGTGGTCGCTAACCCACTCAGTCGGTCGCGGCATTTCTTTCAAGTAGCAGACCCAGTCGAGGTGCCACCGTAACTGACTGCCCATCGGAAACCACGAGACAACGACGATCCTATCCAGGGCTATCTCGATCGTTAAGGGCTCGGGAATCTGCTCATTCTGGGATGGAAGGTTTATTCCCAGCGTGCGGACAGGCATACCGTCCTCCTCCAACTCCACGGGTTCGACGTAGGCGAGCCACTCAGGATGGCGGCCGAGGAGTCGCTTCGCGAACCAGAAGGAGAACGATTCCAAGCCATATGGTCGCAACTCCCAATGAGACGCCATACCGGTACCGTACCCACAGCATGGAACCGTCCAGTAGTATTGGAAGAGATTACGCCCAGATCAAGTCTGGGCGGGTGATTATGGTTTCTCTGTAGCGTTGGTTCAAGCTATCGGTGGGCTGACCGTTCATGGTTCCAACAACGGCGGATCGCTTGGCTTCGCCAGGCCGAGGAGCTTATACGCCGCATCGGTGACGGTTCGGCCGCGGGGGGTGCGTTGGATGTAGCCCATCTGGAGGAGGTAGGGCTCGTAGACGTCTTCGATGGTCGTGGCGTCTTCGCCGGTGCTGGCGGCGAGGGTGTCTAGGCCGACGGGGCCGCCTCGGTAGCGTTCGATCATCATGCGCAGAAGTTGGCGGTCGATTTGGTCTAGGCCGTTGTCGTCGATTTCGAGGGCGTGGCAGGCTTTGGCGGCAATGACGTTGTCGATGGTGTCGAGGCCGTCGACTTGGGCAAAGTCGCGGACGCGGCGGAGGAGGCGGTTGGCGATGCGGGGGGTGCCGCGGCTTCGGCGGGCGATTTCTTCGGCCCCAGTGCGGTCGATGGGGAAGCCAAGAATGTGGGCCGAGCGGACGACGATTTCGTACAGAGCCGCGCGGTCGTAAAACTGGAAGTGGGAGATGATTCCGAAGCGGTCGCGAAGCGGACCGGTGAGAAGGCCTTGCCTGGTGGTCGCACCGACGACGGTGAACTTCGGCACGTCGAGCCGAATGGATCGGGCGGCGGGGCCTTTGCCGATCATGATGTCGACCTTGCAGTCCTCCATTGCCGGATAAAGAATCTCTTCGACGGTCCGGCTTAGGCGGTGGATTTCGTCGATAAACAGCACGGCACCGGGCTCCAGGTTGGTGAGAATTCCGACCAAATCACCAGGTCTCTCGACGGCAGGGCCGCTCGTTACGTGCAACTCTGCGCCCATTTCGGTGGCGATAATGTGTGCAAGGGTGGTCTTTCCAAGGCCAGGCGGGCCGTAGAGCAGCACGTGGTCAAGGGCCTCATCTCGTTGCCGCGCGGCGGTGAGGAAGACGTTGAGGTTGGTCTTAAGCTTTTCCTGTCCAATGAACTCGGTAAGGCGACGGGGACGCAGGCTCAGCTCGGCGGAAAAGTCGTCCGCATGAACGTTTGGATCGAGCTCATCTCCGCGAGGCATAGGTCAGTTTAGCGCGTGATGGTTAGGCACGAAGTTCGGCGAGGGCGAGGCGGATTTGCTCGGCGATATCCTTGCTTTGCTTCGACACCTTTTCCGAAATGGCCTCGATTTCGTTGCGTCGATAGCCTAGGGCAAGCAGGGCTTCCGTGAGTTCGCTGTCGATCAGTTTCGGTGCGGTCAGCGGAACGGTCCCGGGGATGCGGTGGACCATCATGACTTCAGCGACCTTGTCCTTCAGTTCGACGATGATGCGCTCGGCGGTTCGGGCACCGATGCCACTGGCACGGGCGAGGGTCTTCGCGTCTTGGGAAACGATGGCCCCGCAAACGGCGTCTTCTCCGACTTGGCCCAGCAGACTCAAGGCGCTCTTTGGTCCGCAGCCGCTTACCGAAACAAGGAGGTCAAACACGCGGCGCTGGAACGGGGTTCGGAATCCGTACAGGGTGTTGCTGTCTTCCCGAATCACCTGCCGAATCATCAATTCGACTTGACTACCAATGGCACCTAAGCTCAGTGCAACGTGGTCGGGGATCGTGACCTCATAGCCAACCCCGCCGCAATCGACCAGGGCCAGACTCCCCTCAAGGTCGGCAAGCTCACCGCAAAGTCTTCCGATCATCCTGCGCAAGTGTGGCACGGAAAGGGATTGGAGTAAGTTACGTGAATGCTTGGTTCCGCTCTTCTCACCGTTGCGATGGTTGGTGCCCACGGACAAACCCCGCAAGACGAAACGTTCTCGCGCAAGATTACGAAAACCGTCTCCGCCGCATTCCAGGTCGCGTTGCCCGAGGGGTACGACAAGAACAAGCGGCAAAAGTGGCCGCTCATGGTGTTTTTGCACGGCTCGGGAGAACGTGGAACGGATCTGAAGATGGTGGGGGTCCATGGGCCACTTAAGGAAATCGCCAAGGGTCGCAAGATTCCGATGATCGTCGTGGCGCCGCAGTGTCCGGCGGATAAGTGGTGGGACATTGACACGCTTGGGGGAATGATCGACCATCTCGAGCGCAAGTACCGGGTGGATAAGGATCGAATCTATATCACCGGTCTCAGCATGGGCGGATACGGCACGTGGGGTTTGGCGGAGACCTTCCCGAATCGCTTCGCGGCGATCGCTCCGGTTTGCGGTGGCGGCAACTTCCGGCTGGCAAAGACCATCGCGCATATCCCGACCTGGGTGACGCACGGTGATGCGGATGGCGCGGTGCCGATCGCCGAGAGTCAGCAGATGGTGGATGCGCTGATCCGGGCCGGGGCGAAGCCGCGATTCGACATCATCAAGGGCGGCGGGCACGACGTTTGGACGGACTTTTACGCGAAGGACGAGTTTTACACTTGGCTTTTGGAGCAGAAGCTACCGAAGCAAGCTACGAAGTAAGCGGACAAATTCATGGATCACCTTGCTCTCTCGTCATCCAGGTTAGAGCTGGTCGAGGGCAATATTCGAGAGCGGCTCAGCGGACCGCGAGAGCATAGCCGCATTCAATCGAACATTAATCGGTGTGTCCTTCCAGCGCTCGACGAACGAGAACTTGAGTTCTTTGGCCCGGACCAGTCGGTTCGGATTAGTCCTGAGAACTACTTCTTCCCGGATGGCTTAATCGCCCGGTCAGCGCAGTTTGGGGCCTTTCGAGATTTCGATGCTCTGCTGAATCCGATCGTGGTTTTCGAGGTGCTTTCGCGAGAAAGCACGGTACACGATCTTGCTACAAAGCTCCCGCAGTACCGAAGGCTGATGTCTCTCCAGGTGATCGTAGCGATCGATTCCGCTCAGCCATGGATCGAGCTCAGCACCCGCCGATCTGACGGCTCATGGATCGTCCGGGACCTGTTCCTAAATGACGAACTGGAACTTGAAGTCATCGGACTTCGAGTTCCAGTTCGGGAGCTGTACCACCGAGTCAGCTTCGACTCGGCCGAGAATTAGTTCGGGCAGTTCGGGTGCCAGGGGGATCGATCTGGGCGGCCGGGGGTTGGCGGAATCGGGAAGAGTCGCATTAGGGAAACGCCGCTGAACGGTTCGCCGCAAGGGTCGCTCAGGATCTTGCCCTTACTCATCCATTTGGCATGACCGTCGAAGTAGGTCATGTTTACGCCACCGTTCTGGAGGTCCAGCGCAAGTACGGGCGGGGTCGTGGCGGTCTTGTTGTAGAGGTTCTTGGGTGGCTCGTACCAAGAATCGTCGTAGATGCCGTTCTTGACGGTGATCACGACGATGTCCGACGGGAATTCAACCGCGGAGTATGGAAGACCTTCGGCGGCTCGGTTGGCCACATAGGATCGCTTGACCAAGGGCTTGCCGTTGGTGCCGTCCTCGAGCGAGTGGGGTCGCTGGCCAGCGTCGCTCGGGGACTTAAGAATGTCTAGGCTCTTGACGTAAGGCTGAATCTGATTCCACCATCGGTTCTCACGGGTCGCGCCGTAAGGTCGGGAAAGGTTCGTCCGGCTGAGGTCGACATCGTGGGCAAAGAAGAACAGCTGGTCGTCGTTGTCCGAGATGTACTGCGTAAGCGCGATGCCAAGCTGACGCTGATTGCTCAAGCAGGCGGTCTTCTTTGCGCTGGCTTTGGCCTGGGCAAAGACCGGGAAAAGGATTGCCGCGAGGATGGCGATGATCGCAATGACCACCAACAACTCGATCAGCGTGAAGGCTTTACGCATAAGGCAGTCTAGCAAAGGTTATGTTAAGCAGCGATTAAGATTGGATCACAAATCCAGCCTTCTAATGGATCGGCATCTACGGGGATGCCGAATCCAGGTTGAGTTGCCGCCCAAGCCGCCTGGATGGCAGCCAGAACGCTATCGAGAATGTCACCGTGCGAATCGGTGAGGGCCGCTTGGTGGACTTCGGCCGCGATCTGAATGCTCAAGCCGTAATGATCGGGGCACACCTGGGGGAGGCGGTCGAGGATTGTTTGTCGGCAAGCTTGCTTTGCGATCCGCTGCGCGGACTTGCCACCCTTGTAGCTGACGGCTTTCATCGGATTGCGGCTCGGCATTGCTTTCGCCGCGACAAGGGCCGGATAGGCCTCAATTACAATCTGCTCCGATGAATTTAGTCGAACCGGGGCCGTGGAGAAGCCGGCCCGATACAAGAGCGGGGCACCACGGTGGAACATCATTCCGACGGGCGGGTTGTCGACATTCATGGCGTGCCCGGCCCTCGCAAGCCGGTCCACATGCCGGCCGATTCGACGTTCACCTTTGGGGCCGCGAAAACCCTTTACGGCGGCTCTCCATTCGGCCGGACTCATGCTTGAAGCTCTGGCAATCAGCTCGTCGTAGGTTTCCATCCCAAGCGAATCGCAAAAGGCCCTGGGCTGCCCAAGGGGAAAGTCGACGCCGAACACCCACGGTCCGTTCTTTGGCAGAGCCGCGATCCACGACTCGTTGGTTACGAAGCTTTCATGACTGGAGATGCTGAGATGGTTCCCGGAGAGGTGACCCCTAACCAAGTGCTGAGCCTTCGATCTCGAAAGGATTTCGGAGCTGGTGAAGTCGCTGCCGAACACAGCGACTTCGCGACTAGTCACCGTCTTCTCGTGGAACGTACTCGTTTCGGTCGAACCACTGGGCGTTGAACATCGAACACAACACGACCAAGCCGATCATGGCCAGCCAAGCTGCACCAGGCTGGATCGTGTTTACGGCAGCAGGCGTTGCAACTGGTGCGGCATCTGAGGTCACGGGCGCAATCTTCGGGTGCGAGGCAATCGACATCAGGTAGCTGTTGATGCTGACCTTGTAGATGTCGCCCGGCATCTTTGGCACGGCGGCTTCGTAACCGAAGGCAAAGATGAGGTTGATCACCATCGACTTGTTGATGAGCAAGCTCACCAAAACGAAGAGGGCGCAATAAGCAAACGAGCCGAGGATAAGCGCGCTACAGTCTCGGAAGAACAGTTCGCCGATGGTTGACCGGGTCCCAAGCGCGGTGCCAAGCGCGGCCAGGATTCCGACAATCGATACCGTGACCGATGCGGCCAGAGTGCGAGCGAGGATCAGAACCGGACGAGGCACCGGGCGGGTGAGCAAGTAAACGATCGTCTTCTGCTCAACTTCCTGACTCACAACACCGGTCGCAAAAATCGCCGCCGCAAGGGCGAGGATTCGGAAAACGATCAACTCGGACAGCGTGCTGTAAGCCATCGTCGCCGTGCTGGTTGGGGTGAACCGCAGGAAGACCTGTCCCAGAACAACCATCGCGATGGCAACAATAACCCAAATGGCAAAGCGTTTGGGCCGAAGCATGTCCTGCAGGGTGGACGTGAATACGAAAGGCGCGATACTCATTCGATTAAGTAGTGGAAGATGGATTCCAAGTTGTTATCGGGGGAGGAGAAGCCGGTGATGGTGAAGTTCTCTTCCGTCGTGAGCGTGGGCAAGAACGCGAAGAACTGGTTTAGCTCTCGGGTTTGCAACTCGATGCCGCCGCGCCATTCATCAAATTCGACCTTCAGCACGTAGGGCAACTGAATCAGCTTTGCGGCGACCTCTCGCGGCTGCGGAGTTTCGATTCGAACACGGTGCGGGTACTTGTCGATGTACTCGCGGATCAGGCTAACATCGCCCGCGGCCAGCAGCCGGCCCCGGTGGAGAAGCATGATCGACTTCGTCATTTGCTCGACTTCAAAGAGGATGTGCGAACTCACCAGGATTGTCTTTCCGCGCTCGGCGAGCGTGTGCAGATACGACATGAATTCGCGACGACCGACGGGGTCGAGACCGTTGAGCGGCTCATCGAGAAGGATGATGTCAGGGTCATGCAAGATGGCTTGCGCAAGCTTGATTCGCTGGCGCATTCCCTTTGAATAGCCCGCAAGCTTCTTGTCGGCGCGATCGGCCATGCCGACTTCGTGAAGCACTTCGTCGGTTCGGGTCTTCGCTTCGGCGGCAGACATTCCGGCCAGCCGAGCGAGGTAGTTCACAAACTGTCGTCCAGTTCGGTGCTCGTAGAACTGGTCGATTTCTGGGCAGTAGCCCATGCGCTTGTAGACTTCGGGATTGGCGAACGGTTCGTTTCCAAAGACTTTGATCGATCCGGTGGTGGGCCGAATCTGTCCCGTTATCAAGCGCAGAAGCGTGCTCTTTCCCGCACCGTTCATGCCGAGGAGAGCGGTGACACCGGGCTCGATGGTGTGCGTAACGTCGTTAACGCCGATGACCTGTCCGAACCATCGCGAGGCGTTCTCAATCTGGATCATCCGATCACCTCCACGGCGCGGATCTTTCGCCAGGCGATCAGCACGAATACGACGCTGATCAGGAGGGCGATTCCTAGGATTGCCGCAATATTAGGCGCGGGAACTTGGCTCACTCCGCCGGGGCTCTGGATCCCAAATGGAGCTGATCCTTTTGTACCGATGATGGCCTTGCAGACGCCGATCAGGACACCGTCGATGCTGGCATAGAAAAGGTGCTTGACCGGGAACGGCGTCTCTCCGCGAGAAGAGGCCCAGATTCCGCCCATCAGCAACGTGAAGAAGTTCGTGATGAAGTAGATGCCAGCGTAGGTCGCCGAAGCGTTACGGGCTTGATTAAACATCGAACTGATTCCGACCACGATGCTGGCATGGAAAATAGCCGCGATCGGAATGATCGCGAGCATCTTCGGCAGGAGCCATGCATCTTTGAGGAACCCATATTCGCGGAAAGTCAGCGCTCCGTAGCCGTAGAAAATGATCGTGGGCACAACCATGATCACGAAGATCGGAAGGGCAATGCCAATCCATTTTCCGAACAAGTACTCGCGCTTGTCGCAAGGCTTGCTGAGATAGACCAGCATGGCGTTCGCCCGATTGTCGTTTGCGATCGAGCCCGCACCGAGCATAAGCGCAATGATGAGCATCGGCAACTGGGCGTAGCTGAACCCGTGCAAGAACTGGTCCGGCCAAACGAGCCGCTCCATGAATGCCTTCATCGCCTGTGCTCCCGCGGGGTTCGAGGCGGTCACCTGGTTCACGAAGAACAGGACCACCAACATGACGAGGTAGTACCAAGCCGAAACGAACATCAGGCCCCACAGCGCCTTCTTTTTCAGCGCGATGCGGATGCCGTTCTTCGCGATGACCCACCAGCGGGAGCCGGGCTTTTTGAGCGGGCCATCGTAGTTGCGATAGCTTAGGTCGGCAATCGGTTTGATGTTGCTCATGAAGTGAGGGCCTCCAAGAAGACTTCTTCCAAGGTTCGGACGGCGGTTTCGAATCCACGAACTTGGGCGCCAGATTCAATGGCGGCTCGTTGGACAACTCGTAGGAGCTCCTCCGGTGGCAATTCGCTTTGTACGCGGTAGACATTGCCTTTGGGCGGGGCGACGGTGAGTCCCTTGTCCATTAGCAAGTTTGAGAAGGCCAAGCTGGGTTCTCTGAGTTCAACGTCGGCAGGTTGACCGGCAAGCTTCTTTAGGTCCTTGATGGTGCCGGCCGTTCGGAGTTTGCCTTTGATGACGACAATGACACGATCGCAGACGCGCTCGATATCGGGCAACAGGTGGCTGCTTACGATCACGTTTACACCACGACCGTGCGAGACAGACCGGACCAGGTCCAGCATCTCTTCTCGCCCCCGCGGGTCGAGGCCGTTGGTGGGCTCATCTAGCAACAGCAGTTTTGGACCGTGCACAAGCGCTTGTGCGAGTTTGATCCGTTGCTTCATACCGGTGGAATAGGTTTCCACGTTTCGGTAGCGCGCCTCGCCGAGTCCGCAGTACTCGAGAACTTCGTGGGCTCGCCGCAGGGCATCCGCTGGCGGCATCCCGGAGAGTTCTCCCGCATAGCTGACAAAGCCAACGGCGGTCATTCCAGGGATGTGGCAATCCTGCTCTGGCATGAGGCCAATGAGCTGGCGGATCGCCATGCCATCGGTGCGGATGTCTTTGCCCATGACCGTGCCTTCGCCGGAGGTTGGATTGACAAAACCGAGGATGGTTTTGAGGAGCGTTGTTTTGCCCGCACCATTCGGACCTAACAGCCCAGTGCAACCTTCTGGTATTTCACAGGAGAGGTCGTCTAAGGCGGTGAAGTTGCCGTATCGTACGGTGAGATTGCTGATTCGGGCTACAGTCACGAGACGCGCATAGCTTAACACGCCCGAAGAATTCTCGTGGGCCATAAGGCAGGTCGGTACACTTCCGAATTCATGGAAACAACTCTGATTCTCATTAAGCCAGGCGGCGTTCAGCGAAATCTTATCGGTGAAATCACCACCCGAATCGAGCGACGCAACCTGAAAGTTGTTGGACTGAAGCTCGTGAATGCGCCACGGGAAACCGTTGAAGCTCACTATGCCGAGCACAAGGAGCGACCGTTCTTTGGCAGCGTTTGCGATTACCTCACGTCGGGTCCAGTTGTTGCTCTCGCGGTTCGCGGCGAAAATGCAATCAAAGCCATCCGAGCCATGATGGGCGCGACCAACCCACTCGATGCGACTCCTGGCACGGTACGCGGCGATTTCGCGCTCAGCATCGACGACAACCTCACGCACAGCAGCAGCGACCCAGAGGCCGCCGCGAACGAGCTGGCACTTTGGTTCCCAGAAGGTCTAGTCGCCTAACTCAAATTCCGGACAACAAAAAAGCCCAGCCTCCGTAGAGGCTGGGCTTTTTGTTTTATTCCTACTAGTCGAGGATGTAGTCGACGGTTGGAACGATTGCTCGGGCGGCCGTGCCGGCTTCGAAGTTGGTGGTGAAGACCAAAGTCTTGGCGCCATCGCCTTGCTCTCGAACCTTCGCAACTACGTAGACCTTTCCGTCGGCAAAGAAGATGTCCTTGACCTTTCGAACGGAGAGCGTGTTGTCTCCGACTCGGTTGATCGTCTTCGGTCCGCAATTTCGACCGGTTTCTTCGTCGCAGGTGCTGTTCGTTCGGAATCGGATGACTCCGGACTCCTTGTTGAACTCAACCCAGCCATTGATCTGGACGCCATCCGTGGATGCATCCTCGTCGCCGAAGGTCCAACCTGCGCCGAAGGTACCAGCGTCTGGCGACGTGAGTCGCGCTGCGGTGCCCTCAGAAGAACCCGAAACCAAGGTTGCTGGCGTGATAACGCCGTTTGCAAAGTTTGGCGTAACGATCTGCGTCGTTCCATCGGCCAAGACTGCCTTCACGTACAGCTTTCGGTTGTCGACGAAGGCCCATTCGTAGCCAACAACGGTCGTTCCGTAGCTGGAGAAGACCTTCAGTCCTGCAGGTGCTCCGGATGGAAGAATCGTGCTGGTGCTGGTGAATTCCAAGGCACCATTGGAAACTCGAATATCCGCTCGGATCTGTTGACCAGCCTTGAACTGCACGTCCTTGAAGTACCAAGCCGTCGCGATGGAAGGACCGTCAAGGATGTAGTCGGACAGTGGCGTGTCGAGAATGTAATCTGCCCGGGACACGGCACTCAGACCGATCAATCCGGAAATAACGAACGCTACCTTGGTATTCAAATTCATGGCGTAAACCTACGTTCTGATATTATGCTTCCTGGAACAAATACTGCAGTAAATTTTTGCTACTATTATAGCATTTTGCTTGGAAATTAGCACAAAAGGGGGACACGATAAAGGACTACACGCCCATTAGGTCGTAATGCTCTGCGGTTTTAATGCGTACGCTACGAAGTTCACCCAAGGGAAAACTTCCTTCTGCGAAAACCAAACCGTCAATTTCTGGCGCGTCTCTGAACGATCTACCAATAGACCAGCCATCGCGATGATCCTCGATTAGAACCGATAGTTCGCGCCCGACCCAGGCCTGGTTTTTCGTTAATGAAATCCCTTGTTGCAATTTCATAAGTTGGTCATAGCGCATTCGTTTCGTTCGGAACGGGACTTGCCCTTCCATTTCAAAACTTGGCGTTCCTGGTTCGCGGCTGTACACAAAAGCGCCGACCCTATCCATCTGCGCTGCCTTGATGAAGTCCAACAGATATTGGAACTCAGCGTCGGTTTCTCCCGGAAAACCGACGATAAAGGTCGTTCGAATCGCGCAGTCGGGCATCGCATCGCGGACCTTTTGGAACCGGGCGAGGTAGCGTTCGCCGTCCCAAGGGCGCTTCATGCGTCGAAGCACATCTGGATGTGCGTGCTGAAGTGGGATGTCGATGTATGGCACCACCTTTGCGCAACTTGCCATCGTTTCGATCACTTCGTCGGTGAGGCGATTCGGATAGAAGTACAGGATGCGAATCCACTCGATGCCGTCTACTTCGTTCAGTTGTTTCAGAAGTTTCGGTAACGTGAATTCTTTATAAAGGTCGTACCCATACTGCGTAACGTCTTGAGCAATAAGGTTGATTTCCTTGGTCCCTTGACTGGCAAGGAAGTGTGCTTCTTCCATGACTCGCTCAATCGGTTTGCTCTGGTGAGCACCTCTAAACGAAGGGATGGTGCAGAAAGTGCAACGGTGGTCGCAGCCTTCGGAAACTTTTAAGTAGGCGCTCCAAGGTCGTCCGCTCCTCGCCCGCGTCGGCACGTCTGCCCAGCGGTGATGCGGTGGAGATACATCAAGCGTTGATTCGCGACTAGCTTGCACTTCCTTTACGATTTCTGCAAAGCGCCCCATCTGGCCAACGCCAACATAAGAGTCGGCACCTGGGGCCAGCTTCATCAGCTCAGGACCGAGGCGTTGAGCCAAGCAACCGGCAACGATCACGCGTCCGGTCAGGCCTTTATGCTTTGCCTTGACCGCTTCTTTAATCGCGGCGATGCTTTCCTCTTTCGATGCCTCAAGAAATCCACACGTGTTGATCACGGTCACGGCAGTTTTTCGAGCGTTCGCATCAACGCGGTAGCCGGCTTCGTTCAGCACCCCCGCGATTTCTTCACTATCGACCTCGTTCTTTGCGCACCCGAGGGTGACGATGCGGACGGCGTTATCTGATTGGGACACCCCTGAATTATGGTTGGTTGTCCGGTATCGTCTCCCACGATGCTTGCAACTCGAACTGGTTCATTTCCTATCGGCTTCCGACGAGGCTGGTCTGACTGGCAAAAGGACATTTCCTCGGTCATCAGTTTTGCCAAAGAAAACGGCTTTGGCGGGATTGATATTGGCAACGAGGTTGCCGATGCCGAAGCCATTCTCTCCGCTGGCCTTACCGTCGGATCGGTCGATGCCTTTTCTTCCGACCTGATGAGCCCCGATGAAGAAAAGCGTGCCGCCGCCGTCGCCGCTCTGGAAACCAAGATCACGGCTTTCGGGGGTCACGGAATTCGCAACTACTTCACCGTCATGCTCCCTGCCGACGCCGCGCGACCTCGCAAGGACAACTTCGATTCGATGGTGCTTGGCCTGAAGGCGCTTGCTCCAATTCTTGAGGCCAATAACGGTCGACTCGTGATGGAAGGCTGGCCAGGCGCGGGTGCGCTTTGCTGCACGCCAGAAACCTACCGCGCGACCTTCGAGGCAGTTGGCTCGATGGCGATTGGCATCAACTACGATCCGTCGCACTTGATCCGAATGGGAATCGATCCAATTCGCTTCCTGCACGAGTTCAAAGATCGCGTCTACCATGTCCACGGAAAGGACACCGAAGTCATGGCCGAGGCTCAATACGAGTACGGCTATGAGCAGCAGTCGACCTTTGGCGCGGAGCACGGATTTGGTGGGGCCTCGTGGCGCTACACCATCCCTGGTCACGGCGAAACTCGATGGGTCGAAGTTTTCCGAATCTTGGAAAAATCCGGCTACGATGGAATGGTAAGCATTGAACTCGAAGATGAGAACTTCAATGGCTCGGAAGAAGGCGAAAAAGCCGGTCTTCTGGCCAGCGGCGCTTACTTAGCAAGTTGCTGAGCCGATTCTCATGCCAAGCCATCGATCCTTTTTGAACATTGAGCCCGAATCTTACGGGCTAAGCCCGGAGCTCTCGCATGATCTCCGAACTCTGGATCGCTTGCTTGGCAAGGTCCTGTCCTCCCAGGGACAGGACCGACTCATTGATCTCGCTCGGCAGCTTTTGTCTACGAAAGACGCTCCATTTGGCGCGCAAGTCGAGTTTCGCGACCCGATCTTTGTTCGCGATCTTGCACGAGCGTTCACCGTTCTGTTCCAGCTCCTAAACGTCGCCGAACAGAAGGAAATCGTGCGAGTCAACCGGTCGCGGAAGGGTATCCGCCGCGAATCCATTTTGGAGGCGATGTACCAGCTGAAGGCTCGAGGGCACAGCGCCGACGAAGTGATGTCCCTGATCCAAGGGCTCGAAATTGTTCCGACCCTGACCGCGCACCCGACCGAAGCGAAACGTAAGTCGGTTCTCGACAAACTTCAAGCCATCGCCATCTGCCTTGCGGAAGCGGAAGCACCGCCTTCCCTTCAAGAAAAGCTGGACGCGGTCGGCACATCGTTAGGCGAAGTTGAACGACTCCTCACCCAGCTTTGGCAAACCGACGAGATGCGCGGAACTCGTCTGACCGTAGACGAGGAAGTTCGCAACGCGCTTTACTTCTTCGAACGAACCATTTTGGACGTGGTGCCGTGGCTGCATCGAGACCTCGATCTCGCCTTCGCGGAGGTGTTCCCAGGCGAGCAACGATCCTGCCCGGTGGTGATGCGTTACCGCTCGTGGGTGGGCGGAGACCGCGATGGTAATCCGAACGTCACTCCGGAAACCACTTGGAACACGTTGCTAGAGCACCGGCGTTTGGTCCTGGAAGTTTACGTTCGCAGTACCGAGACTTTGCGTAAGACTCTGACGCAAAGCGTCAAGTTAATGAACGTCAGCCCTGAACTGATCGATCGTTTGGGCGACTACTTCGAGAAGCTTCCGTACAGCCGAATCTCGAAAGATCGATACGCTCAAGAGCCGTACGTGTTGCTCTTACTCGGCTGCGAAATGCGGCTTCAGGCAACGCTGGACCAAGCGATTGCGATGAAGTCGACCGGCCGGCGCGATGGATTCCCGAACGCCTACCATTCTCCAGACGAGTTCGTTGCGGATCTACGGATTGTCCAAGACAGCCTCCGAAACAACTCAGCCGAAGTTCTCTCCGCGGATGGTCAATTGCCGCATTTGATTCGGCAAGTCGAAATTTTCGGATTCCACTTGGCATCGCTTGATGTGCGCCAGCACAGCGACGAGCATGCGATTGCTTTGGGTGAAATGCTCGCGCTTGGCGGAGTGCTCGCCAGCCCGCAAGACTATGCGCTGCTTCCCGAAGAAGAAAAGGTCCGGCTTCTGGAGCAGGAAATTCAGAATCCGAGACCGCTGCTTCCTCAGAATTGCGAGAAAAGCGAAGCGCTCCACCGGGTGCTCGATGTCTTTACCATCCTCAGCCGTTCCCATCGGGAATTAGGAAAGATTGCGGCGGAAACTTACATTGTTTCGATGACCCACGGCCTCAGCGACATCTTGGAGGTTCTGGTGTTTGCCAAAGAAGCGGGCGTTAGCTTGGATGTGGTTCCGCTCTTTGAAACCATCGATGACCTGCAGCGTTCTGGCGGTCTCCTTCGCGAATTGTTGAGCTTGCCGCTCTACAAAGAGCACGTCGAACTCCGCGGAAATGTTCAGGAAGTGATGCTGGGATACAGCGACTCCAGCAAAGACGGCGGCTTCTTGGCGGCAAACTGGTACCTGCAGCAAACCTTGGCCGAAGTGGCGGCGGTGCAACGAGAAACGGGAGTTAGCATCCGGCTTTTCCATGGTCGGGGAGGAACGGTTGGACGAGGCGGCGGTCGCGCGAACCGAGCCATCCTATCGCAGCCCGAGGGCACCTTCCAAGGGCGCATTCGCTTCACCGAGCAAGGCGAAGTCATCAGCTTCCGCTATGCCCTACCGCCGATTGCTCATCGGCACTTGGAACAAATTGTTTCGGCCGGACTGCTTGCCGCCCAGCCGCACATACCGGCGAAGGTGAACCCGGAAACGGAATACCGTGAGATCATGCAGAAGCTCTCGGAGACTAGCCGAGCCAAGTATCGGGCTCTGGTTTACGATCATCCGAAGTTCTGGGATTTCTACACGCAGGCGACTCCGATCGAGCACATCGCCTTGCTACCGATTGCCTCACGACCAGTGTTCCGGCCCGGGCAGGCCATCTCTGGCATCGAGGGTTTGCGCGCTATTCCTTGGAACTTTGCCTGGGTGCAAAATCGCGCGACGGTAGTGGGCTGGTACGGCATTGGGACGGCCCTGGCCGAGATGACGGCGACCGAAGATGGTCGAACAACGCTACAGAAGATGGCGAGAGAATGGCCGTTCTTCCGCACCGTCATCGCTAATGCCCAACTGGAGTTGGCTCGAGCTCACCTGGAAACGGCGAGAAAATACTCCGAGCACATTTCCGATCCCGAAGTTGCCGACGTTCAGCGCCTGATCGATGAGGAATATGCCCGAAGTGTCGAAGCCATCCTATTGATAACGGAGCAGAAACACCTTTTGTCTGAAGCAACGGTGGTTCGCAATACGATCCACTTCCGAAATCCGGCGGTGATGCCGCTTTCGATGATGCAGATATATCTGATGCGAGCCTGGGGTGACCTGAGTGACGAGCAGCAGTCCGGCCCTTGGCGAGAAGCGATGTTGCAAACGATCGCTGGCCTCGCCGCAGCAATGCAAAGTACCGGCTAGCCCTGTTCAAGCGCGGTTTTGAGCACTAGACTGGAAGGCGTGGAACCGCGACAACCAAGTGCGTTGGACGACTTCTTTTTCGATCTGAACGGTTACTTGGTCCTTCGCCAAGCGGCCTCTGCGGAACTGGTGGACCGAATCAATTCGGCGATTGACGCCTTGCCATCGGTGGAGTTTGGCGAATGGATTGGCAACGCGCAACGAAGGGACTACACCAAAGAAACAGGCCTCGAGATGCACAACGCGGTCGAGCTTGGCGAGCCGTTTGAGGAGCTGATCGATCATCCCTCTTGGGTGAACTACGCCCGTCATTGGTGCGGCGAGGAAGGGAGCTATGTGCAGGGGCTGTTTTTGGACGAATGCATACTGTCCGTGCGCACCGAGGGTGGCCATCACCCGGTTCACTCCGGTGGGTTTCAAGGAGCACTCCGGGGAGCCTATAAGTACGAGCACGGCGTTTTCCGTTGCGGGCAGGTGAACGTGATTCTGGCCCTGACAAACATTCACGAGGGTGACGGGCCGACGATGGTGATTCCAGGAAGCCATAAGAGCAACTTCCCTCATCCGCTTGCGGGCGATTACGGACGAGGGGACCGGATGGACGCCTTGCCCGGAGCAATTCCGGTCTATCTCGACCGCGGCGATGCCTTGTTGTTCGTCGATGGTCTGATGCACGGCGGGAGCAGCAGGACGAATCCTGGCGAAAGACGGATCACGATCTATCGCTACGGCGTCTGCTGGGGTGCGACGCGGTTTGGCTATGAGTACTCGGCCGCGTTACTCGACCGACTATCGCCGGAGCGGCGGGCGATTCTGCAACCAGTTGAGCCCCGCCGCGCAGGCTAGCTAGATCACGCCGCAGGTCAAACGACCGTCATTTCGTTCCAGTTCTCGCCAAGCTTGGCGTCCACTTCCACCGGAACGCTGAGCGGCAAGGCTTGCTCCATCGCGTCGCGGAGCTTTGCGACCACTGCCTCATCGCCGTCTGCAATTTCGAAAACGATTTCGTCGTGCACGTTCAGCAGCATTCGAGAAGGCGAATCCGCCAGGACAGCTGAGCATTTGAGCATCGCGAGCTTCAGCATGTCGGCCGCGGTGCCCTGAATTGGTGCGTTCATTGCCTGTCGCTCCGCGTACTTTCGGTCGTTGAGGCGGCTGGCGTGAATGTCCGGGAAGTACCGACGGCGGCCTCGGAGCGTCGTCGTGAAGCCCTTGGATTTCGCTTCGGCGATGATCGACTGCGTGAACTCCTTCACGCTTGGGAATCGCTCGTTGTATTGCTTGATGAGCTCCCGGGCTTCGCTAACGCCAAAGCCGATCCCGAGCTGCTGTGCCAGACCAAACTCCGTGACGCCGTATAGAACCGCGTAGTTGAGCATTTTTGCCAGACGTCGCTTCTCTTTCGAAACCGACTCACCCGGGAACATGGCCTGCGCGGTGACGGTGTGAACGTCTTCGCGCTCGTTGAAGGCCCGCACGAGCTGGGGCTCTTCGCACAGGTGGGCTAGGACGCGGAGTTCGATTTGGCTGTAGTCCAGCGATGCGAGCGTGTAGCCAGGGGCAGCTTTGAACGCCTTGCGAATGCCGCGGCCAAGCTCGGTACGGATAGGGATGTTTTGCAGGTTGGGGTCGTTGGAAGACAGACGTCCGGTGGCGGCGCCGGTCTGGTGGTAGGTCGTGTGGATCCTTCCGTCTTCCCGCACCATCCGCTCCAGCGCGTCGGCATAGGTCGACTTCAGCTTCGTGAGTTCGCGCCAGTTCAAGACTTCCGCGACAATTTCATGCTCGGCAGCTAGGTCGCCCAGAACTTCAACGCCGGTCGCGTAGCCGGTCTTGGTCTTTTGTGCGCCGGGCAGTTTCAACTCATCGAAGAGCACTTCGCCCAATTGCTTTGGAGAACCGATGGTGAACTCTCGGCCTGCGAGCTTGTGAATGGTTGCCGTAAGTCGCTCGATTTCGATCAAAAGGGTCGCGGAGAACTCTCGGAACTGCGTCTTATCCGCCGCAATGCCCAGCTTCTCCATCTTGGCCAGGATTGGGATAAGCGGTTGCTCGATGCCGGTGAGCACCGAAAGCTGACCTTCTTTTTCTAGACGGTCTGTGAGGACCCGGCGGACTTGATAGAGTCCGACTGCCATCTGCGCTCCCGTGCTCGGCGGAGCAACCTCCAGGTAGCCCTGCACGAGTTCGCGCAGCGGGTAATTGGACCGCTCCGACCGAAGCACAAAGGCGGCGAGCATCGTGTCAAAGCCGGGCGTCAGCTCTTGACCCAAGCGCCGAATGACAGGCTTCGCATCATGAAGGATTGCTCGCTCCGGATTCTTGGCGAGAAGCTCGAGTGCCAAAGCTTCGGGGACCTCCGCGGCAGCATCACCAGAGCCGACAAATGCCCATCGCTCCGGCTCGTCAAAGAGGTCTTGGCGAGCAACGCCTGCAGGAAGGAAGATGGAGAATTCGCCGTCGCCGACAAAGGCGGCAAGCTCATCTCCCGATGTGAGTTTTTCTTCCCGAACAGACAGCGCCTCTTCGACGACTTGCACCACCGGTTCGCGGTCGGCGGCACCCTCTAGGTACTTGCCGAGCACACCGGGAGCACGTTTCACGAGGCCGCGGAACTCGAGCTTGTCCATCATCGCAACCGCCGCTTCCATGGCCTCATTGCTCAGGACGTACGGCTCGAAACCGAACTCCAGCGGAACTTCACGCACGATGGTGGCGAGCCACTTGCTTTGGCGCATTTGCTCTTGATTGCCGTCCATCTTCTTTCGGTATTTCTCCGGAAGCTCGGACCACTTCTCGAGCATGTTTTCGATGGTGCCGAAAGAGTTAATCAGCTCCGCCGCTCCCTTGTCACCGATTCCCGGAACGCCGGGGATGTTGTCGCTGGTATCGCCTTTGATCGCCTTGAAGTCGGGCACAAACTCGGGTCCGAAGCCGTAGCGCTCGACCACAGCGGCAGGATCGTAGGTCACGGTATCCGTCACCCCGGTCTTGAGGGTCAACACCGAAACGCAGTTGTCAACAAGCTGGAGGGAATCCAGGTCGCCGGTAACAATCGTGGTGTCGTAACCGTGATCTTCGGCCAACTTCGAGAGCGTGCCGACGACGTCATCGGCTTCGTAGCCTGGGACTTCAATGCTTGGGATGCCAAGAGCGGCAATCAGTTCCCGGGCGTCGTGCAACTGAACCTTCAGTTCGTCTGCGGTCTCCTTTCGTGTTCCTTTGTACTCGGCAAACGCATCGTGCCGAAATGTTTTGACCGGGGCATCTAGGGCAACGACGATGGCGACCGGCTCGAGCTTTTCGAAAAGGTTGAAAAGCATCGAGGTGAAGCCGAACAGCGCATTGGTGGGCCGGCCGTCGCTCGTGCTGAGATAGCGGGTCGCGAAGAATGCTCGGTATAGGAGGGAATACCCATCAATGACAACAAAACGCCGACGATCCACGTCTTACGTTACCGCTCACGTGGGCCTTTCTACCGCTTCTGCGTTCTTTGGGAGAACCTGCCCCTATGATTTGCGTGTAAGCGAGCACGGGGACGGAATTCAACTCCCAGCCCGAAGCATAGGGAATCACAGTGGCGCACGTTCTGTCAATCAAATACTCAATCAAAGCTCTGGCTGCTGCCGTAGTAGTGCTGACCGTATATACGGTGCAGCCCTATCGGCCAATGGTGGTGAGTGGCGAATCGATGTCACCAACCTACCGAGATTGGCAGTTTGTCGTCGTCGACCGTCGGTTGCCCCAACTCAAACGAGATGATGTGGTGGTGGTGAAGACCGAGAACGGAGTTCTGTTGAAGCGGGTTGCTTTCGTTGCCGGCGACTCGTACTTGCAATGGAAGCGGATGGGCGAACTGTGGGATATGGTCGAAGTTGTTCCTTCAAAGAACCTGGCGCCCGACTACTATCGGATCGCGACGGTGCCAGAGAATCACATTTACGTCGTTGGGGATAACTTGAGAAAGAGTTCGGACTCTCGAAACTTTGGCCCCGTACCCGTTTCCGATGTTATTGCCTGGTTGCCTGGATCGCCAAGGCCTGGGTTTGGTGCCCAAACGGTGGGCCCGCTGGGACAAAACATCATTGCGCAGCTGGAACCGCGAGTTCGACCTGTGGCAGATTCGATCTCAACACAATAAGTACTTGGGTTCCAAGGCGACCTTTGGTACAATGCTTGAGGCCGGGTGGAAACCCTATTGGGGTGTCCAGTTCAACGGCTTGAAGGGAACTCAACATGGTCTACCGACCGCTTCGTTACGAGCAGATCATGCGGGCTGCAGAAGCCTATGATGTCCGTGCCCGCCGTATGTTCGGTGGCATGGGCGTCTACACTGGGGAAAAGATGTTCGCCTTCCTGATTGGCGAAGACATTGGATTCAAGCTTTCTCCGGACGATATCCAAGAAGCCCTAAAGCTGCCCGGATCGGGGCCCATGAAGCCCGACGCGGATATGGAACCGATGCGCGAGTACGTGAAGATGCCGCGCGATGTGCTGGACAACATGGATGTCTTTATGTTCTGGCTCGATAAAAGCGCCAACTACGCGCGTCAGAAAGCTGCGCGAGTTGCATAGCGGAATAATTTCGGCTAGGATTGGGGGGCGAGAGTAGTAACTCGCAGGCTGAGAATGAGCGACAAGCGAATTAAAGGTGTACTCATTGGCCTCGGGGCCGTTACCGTTATTGTTGCGGCCGGATACGGAGCCTATGCCTCGCAAACGTCAGCCCAGCTATTACGAGAACGCGAAGCCATCAAAGCCGTTGGGGGCATTCTAGACTCCAGTGAACTGAATCGGAAGATTCCGGTCGAAAGCAACGCGGCGGGCGCCTACCGAAAGGCCTTCGGATCGATGCAACTTTTGCTCGCCAAAGATGAGCGACAGTCCAAAATTCTTGATTCGAATGAATCGATCGATGGAGAAACCGTATCGGTCGCGGAGAGAGCAGCCGCGCTGAAAAACGCGGAAGTGACGCTCCAGAGGTTCAGAGACGCAGCGAAGTTTCCAGACTGTGCCTTCTCGAGAGAAGCGAACGGAAACGCCGTTGGTGTTCCCGAGTTTGAAGAGGCACCAGTCGCAGCTCGACTGCTGATGACCAGCGCCCGTGGCCGGGCCGAAGCGGGTGACTTTAAAGGAGCGATTTCCGAAATTCAAACGGCGCTCGCCATGTCCACCCACTTTGGGCGGGAACGCACACTGGGTTCGCAGCTGGTTGCAGCTGGGATCCGAAATCGAATTCTCGCCGAATGTATGTCTCTCGTCGGAGAGCACGAGCAACACCCTAAGTTTCTCAACGAGATCGCGGGTGTCTTGGATAGTTTTCCAAGCTTGCCAGACCTGCGAACCTACGTTGTCTATGAACCCGCATTCGGCCAGTTAGCGACAAAGAGGTTTCGATCCGATCCGGAGAAGTGGCTGAACGCTGTCCCAGCCCCTGAGGATCAAAGCACGGAAGAGCGCTTTGTCAGAAATTTCAAGCTAGTGAAGCTCGGCGCGGTGCAAGACGCGATGGAAGCTAAGCTGCTGGCACGCTATCGGGCGCTCATTGAAGCCGCGCCGAGATCGGTTGACGATCTTGGGAAAGCGGGCATTGAGCTGCTAAAGATTGATCAACTGAGAGAGGAAGATCGGACCTGGCAAGCATGGCTAGCTACCCGAACCATTCCGAGCTACAACCAGATTCCAACATCCTTGACGCGAACGGTTGCCCTCTCGCGATGCGTTTCTTTGCTCGCCCTCATCGCCGCAACCCCGCCTTCGGAGCGAAAAGACGTAAGCGAGAAACTTCGAGCCGAGCGGCTCGACCCGTTCTCTGGAAAGCCGTTGCTCGTAAAGCTGCTTGATGATTCGATCATCGTCTACAGCGTTGGTCCGAATCTCCAGGATGACGGCGGTGGCACCTCGTTTGACCGAGGTGCCGGAGACGTTGTGGCGAGGTCGCCGAATCGACGGCCCCGGGTCGACAGTCGATTCCCGGGAATCGCCGCCGCCGCGCCGCAGTAGCCTTACCAGCCGCGTTCGGCCATCTTCTGCGAGTCCAACAGGCTGTCACAGTTGATGCCGACCATTGGCTCGCCCAGACCCTTGCTGATTTCGGCGACTTTCTTTGGTTCGTTGTAGAACAACACGGCCTCGACAATGGCCCGCGCGCGTCGCGCTTGCGACTTGATGCGCTCCGCATCGGACAGGTTGGCTGCACTCTTGAAGATGCCAGAGCCAACGAAGACCGTTTCCGCTCCAAGCTGCATCATTAAAGCCGCGTCGGCAGGGGTCGCAATGCCGCCCGCGCTAAAGTTTGGAACGGGCAACTTGCCGGTTTCATGCACTTCTCGGATCAGCTCGATGCTCGCCTGGTGGTTTTTCGCGTGCACGTAGAGCTCGTCTTCGCGCGCGTTTTGAATTTGGCGGATCTCAGACTGAATCGTTCGCATGTGGCGAACGGCTTCCACGACATCGCCGGTTCCGGCTTCTCCCTTGGTGCGGATCAGGGCCGCGCCTTCGGCGCAGCGGCGCAATGCTTCGCCAAGGTTTCGCGCTCCACAAACGAACGGCACGGTGAAGATGTGCTTGTCGACGTGGTGTTCGTGATCTGCTGGCGTCAGCACTTCGCTCTCGTCGATGAAGTCAACTTCCAGAGCTTCAAGAATTTGGGCTTCGGCGAAGTGGCCGATTCGGCACTTGGCCATCACCGGAATCGAGGCGATCGCCTGGATTTCCTGAATCATCTCAGGGTCGCTCATTCTCGCGACGCCGCCATCTCGGCGAATGTCGGCTGGAACACGTTCTAGCGCCATTACGGCTACGGCACCGGCATCCTCGGCGATCTTTGCCTGCTCGGGATTGATGACGTCCATAATGACGCCTCCCTTAAGCATTTCCGCGAGTCCAACTTTTTCACGCCACGTTTTCTTTAGGATGATTCCGCTCATTGACCTTTCTCTACGAAACTGTACCGCCGATTGGTCCCTTGGCACAGGGTCACCCTTCTTTCAAGCCGCTGGTAGTGGGTTTCACGAAATAATATTTGGCAAAGCTTGCGAACGACACCCAGAACGACGATGGCAGCCGGCATGGCATAACCTAACCCTAAGTGATGGAGTCCGAATTGATTGAGTCGAGCAAGATCGAAGCGCTGGCTGGCGCGCGACTCCTTGCATTCCCACCATCGGCGAGCGAGATCGAAAGGCTGATGGCCGAATTCGGGGCCGAAGCAGGCGCTTGGGCGGTGCAGCAAGTCCATAGCCGACGGCGAGCCGAGGCCAAGTTTGCCCGGGCGCAGGAAATGCTTTTTGATGCCGACACGGTGGAGATGGCGACTCACGAACGGCTTGCCGCCTATCACGCGGGCCTGTTCCCAAACGGCGAACTCGTTGCTGACCTCACGGTTGGAGCCGGAGCTGACCTGATGGCGCTGGCGGCGCGTGGCCCCGCGCAAGGATACGAACTGGACTCAGAGAGGGCGAAGTTTGCACGTTGGAACTTGAAGGTTCACGGGCTGGAAGCGACGGTTCTGACGGCCGATGGCCTCACCTCCGGCCCTATGCCGTATCTCTTCGCGGACCCGGCTCGGCGGAAGAATGGCCAACGATTTGCGAAGCTAGAAGACTTCTCTCCCCCGCCGAGGGACATCGTTGAAAACTACGCGGCCGCAAAACTTGGCGTGATGAAGCTTTCGCCGATGCTGAGCGACGATGAACTGGAATCGCTTGGACCGCGTTTGCAGTTCGTCTCTTTCGGCGGTGAGTGTCGAGAAGCGCTTGTGTTGTGGGGAGAAGAAGCGGAGCCCGGTCGCTTAGCGATTCACGTTGAGACCGGGTCAGTCGCATACGCGGCCGAAACGGTGTCCACGGAAACGCCACAGGATTACCTCTTCGACTGCGACCCCGCTCTTGTCCGGGCACACGCGGTCGGTCATCTTGGGTTGCCCATCCTTGGGGACTCGAAAGGCTATTTAACTTCCGCCCAGTTCCACAAGAGCCCTTGGCTCAGGGCTTATCGCCTGCTGACCCACCATGCCGCAGACCTCAAACGCACCCAAGCCTGGCTCCGAGCAAACGAGGCGATGATCCACGAAGTAAAGATTCGCGGCGTGAAGGTGGACGGCGATGCGCTCCGAAAGAAGCTGAAACCCGGCGGCCCGCGCCGAGTTTCGCTAGCGATTTATCCGGTTGGAAAGAGCGTCCGGTACGTGATCCTTGAAGCTATTTCAGCAGGGCAAAGTCCAGAAGCAACTCCGTATCCGCCGATTGACCACCATCCGTAAGGATCCGGAAGTAGACCGTGCCTTCGTAGTCCACAAAGTTCTGCCCGTTTGTAACTGGCAAATCGAGCTTGCTCCAGGTTGTCGGCAACGCACCCACCCGCAGATCCACGAACGTTCCGTACGGATAGGAATTGGAGGACCAATCGTACAGTTGGATTCGTTCATTGCCCGTGACGGTGCCGAGGTACTTGCGCCGCAGAACTAGGTTTGTAAACCCAGTTCCCGGCAATCGGCGGAAGGTTCCTTCCAGCATCACGGAGCCGTTGGAGCGACGGGTGACCCGCATGTTTCGACGGTCATTCTCGAGGGTCTCAAAGAAGCCACCGTAAACGAGGCCACCGCCATCGGAAGCCCCTTCGATGAGAGGATAGGCGAGTCCATTGGAAACGGGTGCGTTGATTTCTGCAATCTGGTTAAACCGATCGTGGATCGTGAATGACCTCGTGTTTGGCCCCAACCGGATGTCTCGATAATCCCGACCTGCTGCGACGGTGGCCAGCCGGGTTCGACTGGTTGAAATCGTCATACGGCCGTCGAGGCTTCGACCGTAGATTCGTGCCGTCGCGACGCCGGTTGGATCTTGTCCGACCGGGGTGACGTAGCGGACTAAAGCTGATTTGCGGCGCGCGTTGCCGTCGAGCAACGCATTCAACGCGGCCTGCGCGTCGACCAGGCCGTAGTTGGAAAACTCTCCAAACGGGCTCTGGGTGAGGGTCGTGGCCGTGTCCTCAATCGCGTTGCGGACTTGAGCAGGCGTTGCATCGGGTCGGGCTCCGAAGAGCAGCGCCGCGACTCCGGCTACGTTGGGGCATGCCGCGCTCGTGCCGGCAAAACCGGTCGTGTATCCGCCGCTGGTGACCGTAGTTGAAATACCGACGCCTGGAGCAGCGACGTCTACCCAGGAACCCCAGTCAGAAAAGCCGGCTTTCGCGTTGCTTTGGACGGTGGCGGCGACCGAGAGAGTGTTCTCATACGCAGCGGGATAGTAGGAATACACCGTGCTATCGTTGCCCGAGGCCGCGATGGGCAGGCAGCCTTTGCTGAAAACGTAATCGATCGCTTCCCGCTCTGCCGGACTCAAGCTGTCGGAGTAGAACGACATGCTGAGGACCTTCGCCCCCATATCCGCCGCATACAAATAGGCCGGCAGGTTGTTGGAAAGGAAGAAGTAGCCGTCATCCTGAGCCGCCTTGAGGCACATGATGCGGGCCTTCGGGGCGATGCCAGCGACGCCAATGCTGTTATCTCCTACCGCCGCCGCGATGCCGGCGCAGGCTGTTCCATGTCCATTCACGTCTTCGGGAATCGCGTCTTCGCCAACAAAGTCGAAGCCGTTGATATCGTCTACAAAGCCGTTCCCATCGTCATCTATGCTGTTTCCGGCGATTTCGCCGGTGTTCTGCCAAAGGTTGGCAACTAGGTCTTCGTGCGCGGTGTTCACGCCGGTATCCATGACCGCGACGATGGCGGAGTTGCTTCCGAGAGTTCGATCCCATGCCAGGTCAACCTTCATCGTGCGCAGATTCCACTGGTCTGTCCATCTCGGATCGTTTGGCACGTAGGCAATTTTCGCGGCTCGATCTCGCTCCACGGCCAAAATGCCTGGCATGCGACTCACCCGGTCGATGCTGTTGACGGTCAGCGTAGAGGCACCCTGAATCACTGCGCGCTTGATTTGCGGCATCCAACGCAGCGTTTTGTAGCCCGGAAGCGAAGGTTTTTGATTGCACTTCACAATCAGTCTCGTCGGGTGAAACTTCTCAATACCGAGATCATTTTGCGGATTTAGCGTGGTGGCAACAAAAAGCAGGGCGAGATCAAGCACGGCGATAGTCTAACATTCGAAACGAGGAAACGCCATGCAATTTCGAATCTCCTGTTGGGCCAAGATCAATGAGTTTTTAGCGGTCGGCCGTCCCGACCATCGGGACTATCACCCGATCGAGACGGTGTTCCAGGAAATCAGCCTCGCGGACGAGCTTGTCGTCACCACGGGCGAAACGGCGGTGGACCAAGTTGAGTTCACCAAAGCCAGTTCGCTGGCCTTCGAAAAAGAAAACGTTCCGCACATCAACACGGTCACGAAGACGCTAATGCTGCTCCGAACGCAAGCGACGCTTCCTCCATTTCGCATCGAAGTGATCAAACGAATCCCGAGCCAAAGCGGACTTGGCGGGGCGAGTGCAGATGCGGCCGGGGTCCTCCGACTTGTTCAGGCCGTGGTTCCGGATGCGTTCACGAATGAACGGCTTTTGGAGCTAGGGCTGATGATCGGCGCGGACGTTCCGTTTTGCTTTACCGGTGGCCGGGCTCTGGGGACAGGCTATGGAGAAATTCTGCGACCGCTGCCCGATACTCCGGTTCGATGGCTGGTCGTCGCGCGGCCCTTCGAACACGGCAGCACGCCGAAGATGTTCACCGCCCTCGACCGAAAGGTCCGAGACTTTGTGTCGTACCGTGGCGATCTCGGTCACAACGATTTCGAGCAAGTCACTGGCCAGGAATCTTTGTGGCTCATTGAGCGCATGCGAACGCTGGGTTCGGTACAGGCGGGGCTAACCGGCTCCGGCTCGGCGGTCTTCGGATTCTTTACCGGGCAGAAAGCGGCTCAATGGGCGGCGGGCAAGTTGATGGAGGACAACGTTCCGTTTGTCCAGGTCGCGCACACCATGCCACGAAGAAAAACGGTCATGGATGGCATCGCTCGAACCGATGCCATCCAAGAGATCGTTTCGCCGTTTTAGGACGTAACGACAACGGCGCTGCCGTTGAGAGCGCTGGATTGCCAAGCCGCTTCGGTGAGGCGGATGACTTCCAGTCCGCACTCGAACGGCGATTCGCACTCGACCTTGCCGAGGATGCTGTGGATAAAGTTTCGGTCTGGGGTTGAGCCACCGGAAAGGTGCTCGGCCTTGATGCGGTTTCGATCTCGGTCGGTGATGGTGAGCTTGCCGTCTCGAATGAAGAACGCCATATTCTCGCAAACGATCGTGACGTCCTCGTGCCAAGACATGCCGTCGCCCACGATGGCGATGCTGCCCATGGCGCCGCCGTGGAACATGATCGACAGGGACGAGTTGATGTCAACCTCGGTGCCCTTGTTGTCGGTGTAAGCCGAAACCGACTTTGGCGAGAGACTGGTAACCCAAAGAACGATGTCGATGACGTGCGAACCGGAGTCGTTGAGCTGACCACCGCCGGATAGGGCGGCGATGTGTCGCCAGGTTCCAGCACAGGCTCGCAGCCACTCTTGGCTCTGAAGGACCTGAATGTACTGAACTGCGCCGGCTTCGCCCGACTTGATCTTCTCTCGCATGTAGCGGAACTCGGCTTGGAAGTGTCGCTGGTAGCTGACCATGCCAATCTTTCCAGCTTCGTCGCGGGCCTTGATGACTTCGTGCGCATGGGCAACCGACGTGACGAGCGGCTTTTCGCAGCAAACGTGAACGCCTGCCTTTAGACCGTCGAGAATCTGCGTGACGTGCTGGGTGTGCGGCGTGGCGATCATGATCGCGTCTGGCTTGACCTGTTCCAGCATCTCGTTGTGATCGTGGAAAACGGCGGCGTTGGCCGTCACTGGTCGCTGCTCTTTCATCAGCGCAATTTGCTCGTCGCTGGTGTCTACCAGGGCGACAATTTCCGCTTCCTTAACTTCCTGCAAATTTCCGACTCGGTAGCGCTGAAAGCCACCACATCCCACCATTGCTACTCTTACTTTTTCCATGTTTGAAGACCCCGTTGGCGTCGCCGGGCAGGTTACCAGAGCCCCGTTTGGTCACAATGGCGATGATGCGAATTGTTCTTTCCGCCGGTGAAGCGTCGGGCGATGCCTACGGTGCCGCGCTCATTCGGGAGATCCGAAAGGCGACCGATTTGCCCGTGAGTTTTCGGGCAATCGGGGGCACGCAGATTCGGGCGGAAGGGGCGGAGATCATCGCAGACTCGTCCCACTGGGGGGCGATCGGGGCGATTGAGGCGGTCAAGCTGGCTCGAGATGTTTTGGTCGGTCGAAAGCGTCTGGAGGAAGAGCTCAACACCGGAACGCCGGGTCTGTTCATGCCGATTGACTTTGGCTTCGTAAACGTTCGAATGTGCCGGGTGGCGAAGGCTCGGGGCTGGAAGGTGCTGTACTTCATCCCGCCCGGGTCTTGGCGTCGGGACCGGCAAGGGGCGGACCTTCCGACCATCACCGATGCGATCGTGACCCCGTTCCCTTGGTCGGCCGAGATGCTGAACCAAAACGGCGGGAACGCGCACTTCTTTGGTCACCCACTCAAGCAGCTGATTCAGGGCGAAATGGAGAAACTGACCGACGCTTCGCGTGTGCCGGATTCCATCGCGCTCCTTCCGGGAAGCCGGAATCACGAGCTTAAGTTCCATTTGCCGATCCTCGCGAAGGCGCTTCCGTTGATCGAGGCGAGGCGCGGAAGGCCCGTAAAGGCGACCTTGGGACTTGCTCCGGGGGCCAGCGTGGCAGCGATCCTAAAGCGGTGGATTCAGCTCTCAGGGCGCAAATCGGACAAGTATGAAGTCGGAAGAAGCACGCAGGTTTTAGCCACGGCAGAAGCGGCGTTGGTTTGCAGCGGAACGGCCACGCTCCAAGCGGCCCTATGCAACACGCCGCACGTGATCTTCTACCGCGCGACGCGATTGCTCGAGGTCCAGCGGGCCATAACCCGAACGCCTTGGCCAAAGTTCATCGGCCTACCAAACATCATCCTTGACCGCGGGGCCGTGCCGGAATTCGTGCAAATGGCCGCCACTCCCGAAGCCATTGCGAACGAGTTTCTGCGGGTTCAAAAGGATCCTTCGGGCCAGCTTGCCGCGTTTGCGGAGCTGAGCGAGTTGTTGGGAGAGCCGACGGCGATTTCCCGGGCGGCGAGACTTGCGGTTGAGATGTCCGCTATCCCTTAGAGCAGGCCGCGTTCCTTTACGTTCATGTAAAAGTTGACCAGGTTGGCGGCAAGGTCCTGCGGTTCGGATTCGAGTTGGTGGATGCGCGCGGCGCTGAACAACTTGGCTGCCTCTTTCCTTTCGGACAGAAGCAAGTCAGCGGCGGCGCGGGTGTAAGCGGCTTCCGTCGAGTCGATAGGAGCGTTCAGTGCTTCGTTTAGCCGACCATCTTGAACTCGCACGACCAGCACCAAATGGCGGCGAGTCAGGCTGGCAAGCGCGGCGACCATTTCTTTCGCCCGGTCACCGTCCTCGTAGTCGGAGAACACCACCACCAGCGATCTTCGCTTCCAGCGGCCATTGAGATAGGAGGTGCCGCCGATGAGGTCTGTCTCGACCGGTTCGGCGACGAGGTCGTGGCAACTTTCGATGACCATGCCGACCTGCGAGCGGCCCTTGCGCGGTGGGATGTAGCGCCGGACCGTGTCGGAAACGACCAGTAGGCCAACAAGGTCGCCAGCAACTGACGCCGCATTCGTCAGCAAGATAAGGCTGTCCAGAACGTGATCCAGTTTTCGGACGCCGTTGACCTCGGAAAGCATGTGCCGGCCGACGTCGATGAGGATGAGCACCGCCTGGCTGCGCTCGGTTTCGTACTGGCGCACGATCAGCTTTCCGCGGCGAGCACTGGCTTTGTGATCGATCTTTCGGAAGTCGTCGCCCTCGGCGTACTCGCGGAGAGACTCAAATTCCGACCCGAGTCCTCGGAACCGGCTTCGGCGAATCCCCATTTCTCGCAGCCGACCTTGCTGGTTGAGCAAGTCAAATTCGCGCAGGGCGAGGACGTTTGGATACACCCGTACGGCCTCGGTGGTTTCGAGCTTCAGGTCGCGATAGGACAGCCCGAACGGACAATTCAGCCGAAGGTAGGTGCCCCGGAACCGGTCGGTACCTCGCTCTCCCGGCGTGACGTGATAGACGGTGTCAAAAGATGCTCCCGGCTGGAGAGAGATCGGGACTTCGTTTCCATCCGGAACGACACCGGCCGGGGCCTCGTCACGAAGTTTTCCTTCTAGAGCTTCCCGGGATCCGTTCTCAACGCGCAGCAGAATGCGGTTCGGAACCCGGACCGACAGAACCGGATCGAAAACTCGCTTGATCGTGATGTTCTCGCCTTTTGGTCCAAGACGATGGTCGACATAGGTCGCCACCAGCACCAGAACGTTATAAGCAATCAGCAGGTACGGACTGCCCAAAGACGTGCTGACGACCCCGACGGGAACACCCATCGCGAGCAAGAGCCAGCATCGTTTCGTTGGTACCAAGAGAAATCCTTTTGCTCGGCTTGCGTTAACCCGTAGAATGTACGTTGTGCAGCACGAATTTGCGGTGCTTACCCCAGATAAGGCGGTCGTAACCTATCGGCTCGCTGGCCTGAGTGCGCGAATCTTTGCCCATCTGCTCGATGTGATTATCGTTGCCGGCATTATCGTGCTTTTCAGCTTGGTGCTCTCCGTCGGCATCGGACGGCTTGATCCTGGAATTGCGACGGCTCTGGTGCTGATTGCAAGCTTTCTGGTGCCGCTCGGTTATTTCATCCTCAGCGAAGTTTGGATGAACGGTCAGACCCTCGGCAAGAAGGCGACCGGCGTTCGAGTCCGCATGCTTGATGGCACGCCAATCACGTGGAATGCGGCTTGTGCTCGGAACATGCTGCGGGTTGCCGACATCCTTCCGGGCCCTTATCTGGTGGGCCTGATTGCCATTTTCACGAACGCCAAAGCCCAACGGCTGGGCGACATGCTGGCGGGAACGGTAGTCGTGGTTGAGCGACGCAACACGCCGAAATACGTGATCGCACCGCACCGCGCTGGGCTGCATCCGTTAGAAAGCCAGGTGGGCGAACTCGAGGGAATGACCTTGAGCGAGTACCACGCCCTGAAGCGATTTGCCGACCGATTCCCGGAATTGCCGGACCGGATTCAGCACGAAATGGTCGTGCAAGTTTGGATTCCGTTCGCCGAGCTTCGGCAAGTTCCACCGATGCCAACCATCCACCCGATCTTTCTTGCGGAGGCTGTCGTCATGAAGTACGGGCGACGAAACGGGCTGCTTTGACCTGCCGAAAACCTGGTGGAAAGGTGCCCGACTTTACCGGGGAAAACTTTGGTGACTTCGCTTCTTGGGGAAAGGTGCCCAAGTTTGCTTCATCTTTGGGACAGTTTTCCCGTCCTCTTCCCCAAAGTGGTTTGAACCTGCGGCTGAACCTAGAGACCGTGGTTTTCCACCGATTTGGGGGCCTCTAATAATAACTGTAAGTTCAGTAAATACAGACGTTCAATTAGAAACACCCGGTGGAAATCAATCTCTGACCCCGGTTGCCGAGACCATTTCGGTCACGAACTTTCGGCTCTTGAGAACGGCGGAAGTCCGTTTGAATCCTGGATTCAACGTGCTGGTTGGCGCAAACGCTCAGGGAAAGACGAGCTTGCTCGAGGCTTTGTATCTCGTTTCTACGACTCGTCTTTTGCGAGGGAGGCGGGAACAGGAAGCGATTCGAGATGGGGAGGGTGATGCTTCGGTGACGGTGACCTTGGCCGAGTCGTTGACCCAACTCTCGATTCACGTTTCCCGAACGGCGAAGAAGAAAGCGGCTCTGAACCGTGCCTCTTTGCCACGCGCAGCAGACCTGCTGGGTCGGTTGCCAACGGTCTCCGTTACAACCGCTGACCTCGAGCTTGTCCGCGGAGATCCCAGCGATCGGCGCATGCAGCTTGATCTTGATTTGAGTTCCCTTTCTGCGGCCTACCTTCGCGACTTGACCCAGTACAAGAAGGCTCTGGAACAGCGAAACAGTCTTCTTCGGACGGCGCGCGAGCGGTTTGTGGCCGAGGAGGCTTATTTGCCCTGGGAGCAGATGATGGCGGGTCCGGCGGTAGAACTCCGTTCTGCGCGCCGAAACTACGTTGACGCCATTAATCAGCTTGCCGCCCAAATTCACGCGGAGATGGGCAATGGAGAGGCATTGCGGTTGGAATACGAAGCGAACGACCCTGCCGAAACGGAAGAACAGATGATCGCCTACCTAGCGCAAAGCCGCGCGGCGGATATTTCAAGGGGAGGATCGTCGGTTGGCCCGCACCGTGACGACGTTGCCATCTTTATTGAGAATCGCGATGCCCGTTCGTTTGGGTCACAGGGGCAACAGCGTACAGCGGTGATTTCCGTGAAACTTGCGTCACTGGAAGTCGCAAAGTCTCGGCTTGGGTTCGCGCCGATTCTGCTTCTGGACGACATGCTTTCCGACTTGGATGAATCGCGGAGGGCGTTCTTGGTCGATGTGGTTTTGAACCGAGCGGGGCAAGCGCTCCTGACTTGCACGGAAGCTTCCCTTGCGGGTGATCGCTTGCTAAACTCGGCATCTGTGTTTGAGGTTTCGGCCGGAGAGGTGAATTCGGTTTGAGGCAAGTTTCGGATTTGCTTTCGTCGGCGGTAGCTCGACCCGAGGTGTTGCGAACGGCGCGGGCTTTTCGCGTCATGCGTCGCTGGGCCAAGATTGTCGGGCCCGAGCTTGCCAAGAAGAGCCAGCCGGATCGCTATGATCAGGGCACGCTTTGGGTGGCGGTGATCAACTCCGTATGGGCGCAGGAATTGCGAATGCAGTCGGACACGATCCTGCGTCGTTTGGCGGAAGAAGCCGGAGATCGAAGCTTGTTTGAGAAAGTGCGGTTCGGGGTTCGCTCGCTGGAGGTTCCGGCGGAGCTGATTCCTGTTGAAGAGTCGACTTATGTGAGTTCGGCGGAAACTAACTTCCGAGAGTTTGCCCTCGAAAAAATCAAAGCGAGGAAGCGTGAGGAAGGAGCTTGAGTACCGCCCTGCTTTGCTGGCGCTTCTCGGTCTTCTTTGTGGATTAGCCACTGCATCCTCACCGTTTCGTGTTGCCTACCTTCTGGTTCTCTTGGCTTGCCTAAAGTCTCAGGTGGGTCGGGTCGTTGTGCTTGTCGCCGCGATTGTTGGTTTTTGGATTGCACCGAACATTTCGACGGTTAGTTCTCTCGAGAGAGGAGTTTCCGGGGTCGGCGAGATCGTCTCCATGCCAAAGATTCTCGAGGCCGGCACTCGCTTCACTTGGCGCAAAGAAGATCGACTTTACGATGTCGTTCTCTTGTCGCGGAATCGAGAGCTCGGCCTGGGTGACAAGTTGCGTCTCGCCGGTGAGCTGCGGCAACCGAGTTCGGATTACCAAACTTACTACGATCTGAACCGCTTATCCGGCCGAGTGACGACGGATCAGTACGCTTTGGTAGAACCTTCGCGAATCGTCGGAATGAAGCCAGCTTTGAACCTGCGCACCGGCTTCTTGGAGTGGTCGTCTTCGCGATTTTCGGATGGGAACGCACAGTTACTCCAGGCAATGTGTCTCGGAACGGACACGCTTCTGACCCCTACGCAGTGGAAGCAACTAAGAGATAGCGGCACGATCCATATCGTCAGTGCTTCCGGCTTTCAGGTTTCTATCGTTGCGGCGGCATTGACGGTGTTGCTTTCGCTTTTGCCGGTAGCTCGACCATTCATGATTTTCGTATTGGCCGGTGCGCTCGGCATCTATTCACTCGCTGCCGGCTTCAACGCCCCGATCATTCGGGCATCGGCGATGGCGATTGTGCCGCTGTTCGCCTATCTAGTGCGTCGAGAGTCTGACTTCCTGAGTACGGTCGCATGTACGGCTCTTGGGCTGCTTTTGTGGCGGCCGCTGTGGGCTTATGATCCGGGTTTTCAGCTTTCGTTCATCACCGTTTCTGCGCTGGGGCTCTATGGCAACACGGCGTCCGAGTCGGAAGCTTACTTGGGAAATCTGCCTTCGCAAGTTCGGACGGGCGTCATCGCTTCCATCGCTTCACTGCCTCTACTGGCGCTGCATTTCGGGACGAGCCCGGTCCTTTCGCTGGTTCCGAACTTGCTCATTGCGCTACCCTCGTCCGCATGCGTCGTGCTCGCTTTGGCGCAGTTCGGTTTGTCACAGCTCGGCTTCGGCTTTCTGGAGCCCGTTACCGGTTGGCTGATCGAGGGCCTACTGAGTTACTGCCAAGTCGTGATCCAGATGGCGTCCGGCTGGTCTTGGACCATGCTGCGCTTCCCAAATGTCCCGCCAGATGTGGCGGCTTGCTTTTTGATCGCCCTGTTTGGGACTTGGAGGTTCAACCGTGCGCCGGCTGTTTAGCTTCACGAGCGTTGGCGTGGTAGTTGCCGCGCTTGGTGGAGCTTGGGTGGGATACGCCGGACGCCCCGCGAGCCGAATTATGATTTTGGACGTCGGTCAGGGGGACGCGACCCTCATCCAGAGCGACGGTCGGACTCTTCTAATTGATACCGGGCCGAATAGTGACAATCGATTGGCGCGCAAGCTCCGGTCTTTACGGGTCGCTACGCTCGACGGTATCTTCCTGACCCATCCAGATTTGGATCATATCAACGGCACGGCAGCGATCGCCGAAGAATTTCCCGACGCCCCAGTTCTGATTTCAGCGGCCTTTCGGACCCATCCAGAACTCGCTTCAGCGCTTCGGTTATGGAAGCTACAGGATCGCGTTCGGTGGGTCTCGGATCGCGGCACCTTGCAAATGGGCACGGCGCGCCTTGAGGTGTACGTGCCGGCTTGGATGCCAGGAACGCCGGATAATGACGGCAGCATGCTCACGCGGTTTTGCGTCGCCGACGCGTGCTTTGTGAATTCCGGCGATGCGAGCACTGCGCTGGAGCCGACGATTACGGATGAGCTTAAGTGGACGGCGAATTTGGTTAAAGCCGGGCATCATGGCAGCCGAACCTCTACGAGTGACGCCTTGCTCCAAGGCTTAGGGGCGACGGATGTCGCTATTAGTTGTGGACGCAACAACCGTTTTCGACATCCGCATCCCGAGGTTCTGGAGAGGGTGAATGCAGCCGGATTAAAGGTTCATCGAACCGACGAGTCCGGAACGATCACTTTCGAGATTCGTTCCGGCCGTTGGCAGCGCGTCAATTGAAGAGTTGCTTGCGTTCTTGAAGCTTCGCGAGACGATCGGTCATCTCGTCCACCGCCGCGCGATCTCGCTCGATGACTTCGGGCTTAGCTCGCTCAACGAACTGAGGATTGTTCAGTCGACCCGCGATCTTGGTCATTTCCAACTCGAGCTTCGCGATCTCCTTCTCAATCCGGTCAAGCTGCTTCGCCTTGTCAACCAAGCTATCGACCGGTAGATGGAAGTCCACTCCGGCGGTCGTGACCGACACGAGCTGAACCCCCTCTGGCTTGCCAGGGGTCAACTTTTCTACCCAGGCTTGGCTCATGACGATGGATTCGTTTCCTTGAAGATCACCTTCGTAAAACGCTTCCGGAATCTTCACCATGGCCGCAACCTCGACGCTTGCGCGGAGGGCGCGGAGGCTTCGCGTGATCTCGAACGCTCGCTCAATTCGCTCTTCCGTCTCCGAATTCTCGAAGTGCGCTGGCAACACGGGCCAGCTGGCGGACATCAGGAACGGCGCCTTGTACGGGATCGGCAGGAAGGAATAGAGTTCTTCCGTCAAATGCGGCATGACAGGATGCAGCATCGTGAGGAACGCCTCGATCGACGTGAGCAGCACCCATTGCGGCACCAGGCGCTGCGTAGGGTCGTTCAGACGCGATTTGGAGACCTCGATGTACCAGTCGCACAGTTCGCTCCAGAAGAAGCGGAACAGGGCCTGACAGCCCGTTTGCAGGTCGTACTCGTCAAATGCCTTCCGGACCGCCTTTTCGGTGCTCGCAAGGCGACTCAGGAGCCAACGGTCGACATCAGTGAGCTCCGTCGGTTCGGACGGCATCGCTTCGACGTTCATGAGAACGAATCGCGTGGCGTTCCATATCTTGTTGGCAAAGTTTCGAGAGTCTTGGTTCTTCTGTTCGGAGTACCGAATCTCTTGGTTCTCGCCGGTCTGGCTTTGAAGCGTCCATCGGAGCACGTCGGCACCTAGAGTCTCGATGACCTCCATCGGATCGACGCCGGTGCCCAGGGATTTGGACATTCGTCGTCCATCTTCTCGCATCACCGTGGCGTAGATCATCACCTCGTGGAACGGCACTTCGCCGACGAGGTCGAGCCCCATCATCATCATTCGGGCAACCCAGAGGTTGATGATGTTGCGGTCGGTGACGAGAACGTCGGTCGGATAATGGTTCTTGAGATCGGCGGTCTCTTCTGGCCAACCAAGCGTTGCAAACGGCCAAAGGCCGCTGGAGAACCAGGTGTCTAGCACGTCATCGTCTTGCCGGACGATCTTCTTGTCCCCGGCCTTTGCTTGCGCTTCTTCCCAACTGAGCCCGGCGAATGCCTCGCCGTCTTCGGTGTAGTACACCGGCACCCGGTGGCCCCACCAGAGCTGGCGGCTGATATTCCATGGTCGGATGTTCTCCAGCCATTCGATGAAGATCCGTTCGTACCGTTCAGGGTGGAACTTAACCTTTCCGCTCCTGACCGCATCAATGACTGGCTGCGCGAGGGCAGGCTGGTCGGCGAACCATTGCTCGCTGAGCAGCGGTTCGATGATGTCTTTAGATCGATCGCTGAGGACGATCGCGATCTCGTGATCCTCAACTTTGACCAGAAGCTCGGCAGCTTCAAGATCTTCCAGGATTTTCTTGCGCGATTCGGCGCGGTTGAGTCCGTCGTAGGTTGCAATCAACTCATTGACCGGTTGAATTTCATCCAGCTTGATGTGCGCGGATTCGGTCAGGATGACCGGCATCGGTAGGTTGTGCCGAACCGCTACCTCGTAGTCGTTCGCATCGTGCGCGGGAGTAATTTTCACCGCACCCGTACCAAAAGCCGGGTCCGGATACATATCCGCAACAAGCGGAACCGCCCGATTCACGAGCGGGACGATCAGCTTTTTGCCGTGATGGTCTTTGTAGCGCTCGTCGGAAGGGTGAACGGCAACCGCAACGTCGGCAAGGATGGTTTCTGGCCTGGTGGTGGCGATCACGATCTCGCCCGATCCGTCTTCGAAGAGATACCGAAGATGGAAGAGCTTGCCCTTCACCGTCTGGCGCTCGGTTTCGATGTCAGAAACGTTGGTTTTGAGCGTCGGGTCCCAGTTAACAACGCGCTTTCCGCGGAAGATAATGCCGCGGTCGTACCAGTTGATGAAGACCTTGAGAACCGCCTGGGCGTACGCTTCGTCCAGCGTAAACCGGCTCCGCGACCAATCGAAGCCACAGCCGAGGGCGCGGAACTGTTTGAGAATCGTATCGCCGCTCTCCTTTCTCCACTCCCAAACACGTTCGATGAACTTCTCTCGACCCAAGGCCGCGGCGCTGGATCCTTCTTTTCGGAGTTGTTTGTCAACGACGGACTGGGTAGCGATTCCGGCATGGTCTTGACCTGGAAGAACCAAGACGTTCTTGCCGCACAACCGCTGGTATCGCCCTAGCATGTCCTGGATCGGATAGCAGAGGGCGTGGCCCATGTGCAGGCTGCCGGTGATATTGGGCGGCGGAATGGTGATGGTGTAAGTCGGCTTGTCCGATTCAGCTGCGGGTTGAAAAAGTCCGGCAGCTTCCCATGCTAGGTACCACTTCGTTTCCGTCAGAGTCGCGTCGTAACGCGTAGGCATCGCGAATTCATTCATGATTGCTCCCTCCATGTCATAGAGGTCCGATTAATGTACCGCCGCCGATTGTTTCACGTGAAACAAATCGAGGCTCATTTACCGAACAGTTTGAAGATCGCGAGAATGGCGATGGCCGAGAAGCCAAGGCTGTCGTATCGGTCCAGAAGGCCGCCGTGACCGGGGAAGAGTGTGCCGCTGTCTTTCAGGTCCGCCGTTCGCTTGAGCCAACTTTCGAAGAGGTCGCCGATCTGTCCGAGAATCCCCGTTGCCGCGCCGATCGCGAGGCCCATAGTGGTCGGCATGCCCGTCAGCATCGCCAATCCATAGGCACCGAGAATGTTCGCAAAAAGGTTTGCAAGCGCTCCTTCCCAAGTTTTGCCTGGCGAGACTTCTGCCCAAAGCTTATGCTTTCCAAACTTCTTGCCAACGATCATCGCCGTGGTGTCGCCGAGCCAGATTGGAATGAAGCCGAAAAGAATCGGCGTTCGGAAGTCGAGGGGAATTGTCAAGTTACCGTGACGATGGACAAAGATGAAGGCAACCAGGGTCGTTACGATCCAGCCTGTACTGATCCATTCGGCCTGCAAGAACCGTTGCCAATGCGGCGCATCCTTTGGGAGTCGGATCCAAAGCAACGAACCAATGATCCCAATCACGAAGGCGACAAAAACGCTCCAGTCTGGAATTCGATCGAGGAAAAGACCAGACGCGAGCAAGCTCAGCGAAGCGAAAATGGGAATTGGAAAAGCCGCCTTGTCGCCGAACTTTCGAATCTCTCCGTGGGCCAAAAACAATATCAGAAACGAGGCGCCAACAACGCTCCACAGCGGGGTCGCAATGACCGGGAGCAATACCAAAGGGATCGCTAGTATTGCCGTCAGGATGCGCTGGCGCATTTGTGCTCCTAGTTTGCTCGATTACGCTAGGACGCCGTGGACGAGCCCTCTTTTGCCAGCTTCAGAGCAACCTCAACGCGGCTTCGGCAGCCCAATCGATCCATGATTTGGCTTACTAAATTCTTCACGCTCTGCTCCCGAAGGTCCGTTGCTTCCGCGATGCTCCGATTGCTCAGGCCCGCGGCAACCAATCGAGCGACGGCGAGCTGCCGGGCGGTGAGGGGAATGGCCGAATCGTACGCGGACGAAGGAGACCTAACCGCTGAAGAATGAGAGGCGAGTTGAGCATCGAGCGCCGCCAAAGTGGTGTTGGCATCAATCCGAACGTGTCTTGCTTTCGGATGCGACGGAGCGCCGTCCGTCACGATGACATCCAAATTCGGCTCGGAAGTTACGAAGGTCGGCGAGTGTCCGTGCGAGGAGAGGTGAAGCACGACGAGATCGGCAAGAAGGGCGTTCTTGATCTCAATTCCGACTTTCATGAATAGAAAAGGGTCGCAGGAGATACTCCTGCGACCCTAAAGCTCACGGACTTAGCCGTTGATAACGCCCTTGATGGACGTTTTGTACTTCTCTTTCAGGCCGAAGTAGTCGCTCACCGTAAGGGTGATCGTGTACGAACCCGCCTTTCGGAACTTGCGCTTGACGTACTGCCCTTCGGAGTCAACGTTCTCGTCGGATCCATCGGTGTCGTCAAAGTCCCACGTGTACTTCAGAATGCTCGATCCGCCTTCGCCACGAGCGCCAAAGATCATCTCTGCGCCTAGCTCTCGGTTGAACGACTTCGGCGTGATTTCTGCTCGAATCGGAGTGGAGTCGCTCACAACCCGGAGGTCACCCACGTAAAACGTGGTGGTCGTGTCGGCCGAGAGGCCAATCTGGTTGATCACCTTGTTCGTGCGATCGAAGCCGGAGATTGCTTGAAGTGGAACCGAAACCGTTCGCCAACCGCGCTCGCCGGCTGAAGACGACGTGTTGGTTGGAATGTAGGCTTCCGATTTCTTGCCGTCGGTCGTGGTGATGATCACGCGGATCATCTTGAAGCTCGGTGGAGCTCCGGCCGCTGCGCCGCCAAAACCACCAGGAGCGCCGCCGCCGCCGAACTGACCGCCTCCAGGAACACCGCCACCTGGGAAGCCTCCACCCGGAACGCCGCCGCCGGGTCGACTTCCGCCAGTTCCCGAACCAGGGCGATTCGCGCCGCCTGCTCCGGTGCCCATCGCACCAGAATCAACCGGTCGATAGATCAGGCGGAAAAGATTGTTCTTGTTCGTCTGGGCCTTGGCCAAGTCCACCGGACTGCCAAAGTTGATCTGACCGCCCTGGAAGAAGTTTCGGGTGGAGATTCGAATGGATCGAGTTCCTTCGTACGCCACTTCGTCAGTTTCGGAAATGACGCCGCTGCCCCAGCCCTTGACCGAGATGTTCTGGTCCTTAATTTCCCGAACCGGCGTGTAAAGCACTTCGCTGCCTTGCGTACCCATCGAGGTGAGTGCGATTACTGAAATTACGATTCCAAGTCCCATTGTTTATTCTCCAATTCGGATGCGCTCAATGCGCATCGCTCGTCCTGTACTTCTTTCGACGTTTATAACGACACCACAGATTACACCGGGCCCGCCAGCAACTTCAAATCGTTCCGGAAGATCGCCCCGAAATCGGCGGAGGATGATGTCGCGGTCCATTCCGAGCACCCCGTTCAGCGGTCCGCACATGCCAACGTCCGTAATGTACGCCGTCCCTTGCGGAAGCACTCTTTCATCCGCGGTTTGAACGTGGGTGTGGGTTCCGACTACCGCGCAAGCGCGCCCGTCGCAGTGCCAACCCATCGCCACCTTCTCGCTGGTCGCCTCTCCGTGAAAGTCGATGAAGATGAAGCCCGGCGAAGTCTCGCAGATTCGATCGACCGCCATAAACGGATCGTCATAAACCGGGTCCATGCCCACGCGACCGCTTACATTCGCGACCGTGAGCGTCACGCCGTCGCTTTCCAGAACCGTCGTGCCGTGCCCCGGCAACCGCGCGGAAAAGTTGATCGGCCGAAGAATGTTCGGCTCTTGATCCAAGTACGGCCCGATTTCTCGCTTGTTGAACGAGTGGTTACCAAGGGTAATCGCGTCCACTCCCCAGTCAAAAATCTGATCCGCGATCTTCGGAGTGATTCCAATCCCAGCAGCGGTGTTTTCGCCGTTCACAATCGTGAACAGCGGCTTGTGGGTCGACTTGAGCGAGGGAAGATAGCGTTGAACAATGTTCCGCCCAACTTCACCCACGATGTCGCCAAGAAAGAGAATTGTGAACGTCGCCAAGAACAACAGTATGACGTTCTTGGCTGGTGAGGCTTACTTCGCGATCTCGGTCATTCGGGTTTCCCGGATCACCGTCACCCGAATTTGCCCGGGGAAGTCGAGTTCTTTTTCGATTCGACGGGCAACGTCGTGCGCTAAGCGTTTGGCCGCTAGGTCGTCAATCAATTCCGGTTTGACGATCAACCGAATTTCCCGGCCCGCTTGCACGGCGAAGCTACGATCGACGCCGGGGAACCCGTTTGCGATCGTTTCGAGCGCGCTTAGTCGCTTGATGTAGTTGTCGAGGCTTTCTCGACGCGCTCCAGGTCGGGCAGCACTGATCGTGTCGGCAAGGATGACTAGAATGGCCTCCGGCGATGAGGGTTCGATATCGTGGTGATGCGCCCCGACCGCGTGGAGAACCGACTCGCGCTCTCCCGCCACGCGGAGAAACTCCATTCCGGTGAGAGCGTGCGGACCCTCGTACTCGGGCCCGAGCGCTTTGCCGATGTCATGCAAGAACCCGGCGCGCTTCGCGATCTCGGCGTTGAGCCCAAGTTCGAAAGCAAGCGATTCCGACAGCCGCGCGACTTCCACGGAGTGGTCCAGTACGTTCTGCGCGTAGCTGGTTCGAAACCGCAACTTGCCCATCGTCTCGATCAGCTTCGCGGGCAGACCGGTAACGTTGGCCCGCTCGGCGGCGCGCTCCCCGGCTTCAACCACGATCCGATTGACTTCAGCGGTGGCTTTTTCGAAAAGCTCCTCGATTCGGCCCGGGTGGATGCGGCCATCCATCATCAAGTTGATCAGCGTGAGACGTGCCGTTTCTCGCCGAACGGGGTCAAAGCACGAGATCACAACCGCTTCCGGAGTCTCATCGATAATGAGATCAACTCCGGTCACTTGCTCAAAGGCACGGATATTTCGACCCTCACGGCCGATTAGGCGACCCTTCATATCTTCCGTCGGAAGTTCGATGACGGCCAGCGTCGCCTCCGTGAGATAGTCGACCACCGTTCGTTGCATGACGTCGAGCAACACTTTCTTTGCCTGCCGGTTGAGCTCAGAAGCGGTTTGTTCTTCGACTTCCTTCGCCCGCCTGAGCGCCATATCTCGGAACTCGCCCTCTATCCGCTTCAGATACAGGTCGCGCGCCTGTGTCTTGGTGAGGTTCGCCACTCGCGCCAGCTCCTCCTCTACTTGTCGCCGTTGCCGCTCAATGTTCTCTTCGCGATCAATCAGCGTTTTGGATTCGAGAACAAAGGCTTCCTCGCGAGCATCAATCTGCTTCCAGCGTTCGTCGAGCGATGCTTCACGCGCATCCAGACGATCTTCTGCTTTCTGCAAGCTCACCGCTCGCTCTTGAGAAAACGCTTGGGCTTCCGCGCGGATGCGGCTGATTTCTTGCTCAGTCTCCGACTTTATGGTAGCGATCTGCTGTCGTGCAGACTTCGACAGCACGGTGTAAATCCCGTAAACAATGGCCGAGCCGCTGACCACACCGGCCACCAATCCTTCCATTACGGGATTCATAGATTCAATTGTGACGCCAGTCGGTGGCCTCTCGGAGACTATCGCCGAGAACTGAGTCGATTACTTCTTCGGCAAACCCTCTCGATGCCAAAAAGCGCGCTTTGCGAACCGCATCTGGTTTTCGAACCAGACCAAGCAGTTCATTTGCCCGATCGAAGTCGCTAGGCAGATTCTCTAAAAGGGGTCCAGCGATGGCAGAAGGAATATCCCGCCGCTCGAACTCGGACTGAAGCCAGGTTCGGCCGCGCATGTTCCGCCCTGACCACCGGTGGATCAGCGCCTCGGCCACCCGGTGGTCGTTGAGCAGCCGCTTTTCTCTCAGGTGCTCAACAACATCGTCGCGGCCCGTCAGGCGACGAGCTTCGGCCTCGGTCAAATCGCCGCGCGATAGCCGAAGCATCACCCGGCGAAGACTTTCTTCGTAGGTTTGGTCCATGAAGAACGGTTACCGAGCCTATAGGCCGAGATCTTCGTCCAGCGGTTCGTCCTCGCTCACTGGCTCCGGTGGCAACTTCGCCATTTCTGCCAAGAACATTTCACGGACTTTCTTATCGATTTCGGTAAAGACCTCAGGATGAGATTCCAAGAAGTTTCGGGCGTTGTCTCGGCCCTGGCCAAGTCGGATCTCGCCGTAGTTGAAGTAGGTTCCTGACTTCTGAATGATGCCTTTGAGGGCAGCCATATCGAGAACATCACCGGCGCGGCTGATTCCCTTGCCGAAAATCATGTCGAACTCCGCGGTCTTGAACGGCGGAGCCACCTTGTTCTTTACGACCTTGACCTTGGTTCGGGCACCAATCTGGTCCGTTCCCGTTTTGATGGCGTCGCCCTTTCGAACTTCAAGCCGAACGCTTGCCCAGAACTTAAGCGCTCGACCACCCGGAGTGGTCTCTGGGTTGCCGTACATCACGCCAATCTTCTCTCGAAGCTGGTTGATGAAGATGGCCGCGGTGCGGGACTTGTTGAGCGTTCCACCAAGCTTTCGCAGGGCTTGGCTCATCATTCGGGCCTGGATGCCGACGAACGTGTCGCCCATCTCGCCTTCGATTTCTGCTTTCGGAACGAGGGCAGCAACCGAGTCGATAACGACGATGTCGATGGCGCCCGACTTGGTAATCGCGTCGGCGATTTCGAGGGCTTCTTCTCCGTTGCTTGGCTGAGAGATGTAGAGTCGATCCACGTCGACGCCAAGGGTCCGGGCGTACTCGGTGTCAAGCGCGTGCTCGGCATCGACGTAAAGCGCAAGTCCGCCAAGCTTTTGAGCTTCGGCTACGCAGTGAAGAGCGAGGGTCGATTTACCACCAGATTCTGGTCCGTAGATTTCCGTGATTCGTCCGCGGGGAAGTCCGCCGATGCCGAGAGCCATGTCCAAGGAAAGTGACCCCGTCGGAATCGCTTCAATTCCAACTCGGCTGGTATCGCCCATGCGCATGACCGCGCCCTTTCCGAACGATCGCTCAACCTGGCCAAGGGCGGCTTCTAATGCCTTCTCTCGGTCGGACTTGTCAACGTTAACTTCTGAATTCGCGGCTGCCTTTCTCACGGGTTCCTCTTCACTCACTTTACCAAAGAAAAAATAAAAATGCTAGACAAAAGAATACATATTTTCTGAATATTTGTAACCAGACGTAGACATGTGTACTGTAATGGAAATTTGTGACACGAATTTTGGGAACAAAATCCACTAGCCTATTTCTTGTCAGGAGTTGGCGATGTGGCCACCACCGGCCCTTTGCCGCAGTCTTTGCGGTTTTTGTTTTCTGCTTCGCAGTTAGCTTTTTCCTCTGTCGGGATAAAACATTGACGAAACCAACTCGATACTGGATTCCATAAATAGCCTCATATCCTTGTTTGAAGTAGCGCTTCGCTTACGACAAACATCGCAGATTCTGGTCGATGTCTTTTTGGCACCGACCAGTTCTATTTCTGGACCCTAAAATTCATCTCAGCAGGTCAGGGATGCGTCCAGTAGAATGTCGCTACGTTGATCTCGGCCCGACTTCGATCGTTCCTGCTTGCCGGTCTCAGTTTGCTACTCGGATCGAGTGCGCTGGCGCAAGCGGAAGCTCCCACCGAGATCCGCATGATGGCCGGCCCCGGCTACGGAATCCCGCCGAAAGAAGCCACTGCCACGACCGCCCAGATTCGACGGGCGGTCTTCGAAGAGTTCCATCGCACAAATCCAGACGTACGCGTCGTGAACGCCGGGGGACTAAATCTCGTCGGGCCGCAGGCGGACAATATGTTCCTGATGTCGATGGCGGGCGACCGCGCCCCGGACGTCTTTTACGTCAACTTCCGGCAGTACTACACCTTCGTGGAACAAGGTTTTTGTCGCCCCGTCGATGACCTCATTGCTCAAGATCCAGAGGTCATGGCCCGGGTCAATCCGACGGTGCTGAAGGTCCTCAAGAGCTTCGATGGTAAGTCGTACGCCATCCCGTTTTTCCAGGTTGCCATCGCGCTCTATTACCGAAAGGACTTCTTTCTTGAAGTCGGACTCGACCCGGCCAAGCCACCCGAAACCTGGGATCAGTTCTACGAATACTGTCTAAAACTCACCAAGCCGGGCCGCAGCGGATATGCCCTCAGCCAAGTCCCAAGCTATCACTGGCAGAACTTTTTGTATCAAGCCGGGGGCGAAGTTGTCGCCCCAACCGAATCTGGAGTCTGGCAATCCAAGATTAATTCCAAGGGCGGCGAGCTTGCGGTGGAATTCTTCCGAAAGCTCTTTCTCAAGCAGAAAGACGGAACTGGCCCGGTCGCGCACCTTGCCACCGATTTCACAACCGACATCAACACCGGCAAGATGGCGATGTGGTTTGGCTACACCAACGACGTTGTGCTCAACCAGAGCGACCTCAGCCCGAGCGTCATCGGCGTCAGCGCCTTACCCGCCGGACCTGCCGGACGCAGCAACGAGATCAACGCCGGAATGTGGGCCATCTCGTCCCGGGTGACGGACCCGAAGAAGCTTGATGCGTGCTGGCGATTTATCAAATTCTTCGCCGGAGACGAAGCCGCGCGGGTGAACACGCAGAAGTGCGTCGAGCTCGGAATCGGAAATCTCGTGAACCCGGTCTGGCTGGAGAAGTTCGGCTACGACGACTACCTCTCGCAAGTCGATCCCAGCTACGTCAAAGCCAACCGCGAGCTCTTCCAAACGGGTCACCCCGAGCCATACGGCCGAAACTGCCAGCAGGTTTATGAAGTTCTCAACGCGGCACTTGATCGGGCACGGCTAGAGCCAGATCGGCCGGCGAAGGACATCCTCGCCGAAACCCAGAAGGAGATGGACCAGAAACTCCTAGGCTTTATTCCTCCCGAAGAAATGGCGACCAAACGCGGCTGGGCGGCCGGAATTTTAGCCGTGCTTGCCATCGTCGCCACCGGATTCTCGGTGAGGTTCTGGCAACGCCGAAATGCCGTCGAGGTCATTGAACGGCTGCCAGCTGGCATTCCGCGTTCGCAAATCTGGTCCTTCCTAATCGCTTGTCTTTTGCCCGCCGCCCTTAGCATTTTCACATGGGCTTACTATCCGCTCGGCCGGGGATTGGTAATTGCGTTCCAGGATTACAAACTCATTGGCGGCGCGTCTTGGGTTGGGCTCGATAACTTCATCGGCGTCTTTAGCCAACCGGTGTTCTATCAAAGCGTTTGGAACAGCTTCGTTTACGTTGCCCTCAGCTTAGTCATCGGGTTCTTCCTACCGATCATTCTCGCGATCGCGCTCAACGAGATTCCGCGGTTTACCGTTCTCTTCCGAACGATCTTTTATCTGCCCGCCATGACGAGCGCCATCGTGGTCTCCCTCGTTTGGCGGCAGTTTTACGAGAAAAGCGATACGGGACTGCTCAACACGATCCTAAAGCCCTTCATCGAAGCCATCAATCCGCTTTGGATGAAGCTTGGGAACGGCCCGATTCCGACCGCGAACGACTGGCTCGGAAGTCCGCAACTCGCGATGTTTGCCGTGGTCCTGCCAGGCATTTGGGCCGGAGCGGGAGCGGGGTCGATCTTGTATTTGGCCGCGCTTAAGAACATTGCCCCGGAGCGTTATGAAGCCGCGGACATCGACGGAGCTTCTTGGCTTGAAAAGATTCGGTACATCACCCTCCCCGGTATCAAGCCGTTGGTTCTGATTAACCTCCTCGGAGTTTTCATTGCCGGATTCAAGGCGATGGAGAATGTGTTTGTCCTAACCCAAGGCGGGCCGCTCAACTCCACTCGGACCATCGGACTCGAGGTCTGGCAAAACGCGTTTATGTTTCTCAAGTTCGGCTATGCGACCGCCGCCGCTTGGGTGATGGGCAGCATTCTCGTTGGGTTCACGCTCATTCAGATCAAGAGTCTCCTGCGGATGCGCTTCAGCACCGCCCGCAATTGATCAAAAAATTTTGGGCATGTGTCGAAATGGGCCTCCGCCATTCGCTTTCTCCTTGAAGGACCCAAATTGGTCCGAAAAAGGAAACCCATGAAAACGCTCATTGCCCTTTCTCTTTCCGCCATCGTGGCGGCGACTGTGCTCTCCAATCCGCGCGCTCAAGCGACGGCATCGACAACAGCAACCAAGTCGTACGGCATCTACTTCTATGAGACCCAAAAGTCTTTCGGCGACCGCACCGGCGCGGCAGCACCCAAGTACTGGGAAAAGTGGATGGGATACATCGGCAAAATCCGGGCCTCCGGCGTCATCGAAAGCGGCTCTGCCTTACTTCCGCCGACCACCGGTGTCGTTCTAGATGGCAAAGGCAAACGAGCCATTAACGCCAGCACGATTAATCTCAGCGGATATCTGATCGTGAAGGCAGAGTCGCTGGATGCTGCCGTGAGCATCGCCAACACTTGCCCAGCAATTCAAGATGGCGGCCGCGTCGAAGTCCGAGAGCTGCTTCCGATGAACCAAGATATGGAGAAGGGCAAATGAAATACGGCTTAATTTTCTACGAAACCAGCGCCCAGTTTTCGGAGCGCGAATCGGAGTCTGCGGGTCAATACTGGGGCGCCTGGAGCGCTTACATCGATCAGCTTGACGACGCGGGAGTGCTCGTTCGGGGCGCCGGCGCAGGACTTCAAGTTCCCGGCAGCGCGACCACTTTGCGAGCCACGGCGGGCGAACTCACCATTCAAGATGGTCCGGTAGCCGACACCAAAGAGCAACTTGCCGGACTCGTAGTCATCAATGTTCCATCCCTAGATGAGGCCATGACCTGGGCAAAACTCGCGCCTTGCACCGAAGGTGGTGCGGTAGAAGTCCGGCCGATTCTTCCGGACCCGAGCTGAGGAGTTGATGGATGCTTCGGAGCGGGTAGGTGAGGTTTTTCGCGAGAGCTACGGCAAAGTTCTTTCTCATCTGCTCGCTCGAGGGTTCGACTTGCTTCGCTCAGAAGACGCCGTCAGTGCCGCCTTTGCCTCGGCACTGACCGATTGGAACGACGCGACGCCGCCAAATCCGGAAGCTTGGCTGTGCCGGGTAGCCCTCCATCGCGTTATCGACATCGAACGCCGAGAACGGCGGATCACACCTTTGGAATCCCTCGCGGAGGCCGCCGATCCCACCGAAACAGAAGACCCCACGATGTTCCCGGACGAGCGACTCCGCCTCTTCTTTCTTTGCACCCACCCGGCCATTGCCCCCGAAATCCAAACGCCGCTCATGCTTCAGTTAGTGCTTGGCATGTCTGCCGAGAGCATGTCAGAGCTGTTCCTGATGCCCGCCGCAACTCTTGGGCAACGCCTAGTGCGGGCGAAGCGAAAGATCCGAGACGCGCAAATCCTCCCCGAGCTTCCAAACCCCGAAGAATTTCAGCAACGTCTCCCGTCCGTCCTGCAGGCGATCTATGGACTTTACAGCCGAGACTGGGGAACGACCGAACCAACGGAAGCGATGGATCTCGCCCGGTCGTTGGTGATCGCTTCGGAAGGTGATCCAGAAGCTATGGGGCTATTCGCCCTGCTCCTGTTCTGCGAATCGCGTCGCGCCGTGGTTCGAGATGTTTACGTCCCGCTTTCGCAGCAGGATCCATCGGACTGGGACCCAGAGATGATCAAGAGCGCCGAACAACTCCTTCAAGCCGCTGCGGCGCACAAGTCACCGGGTCGTTTCCAGCTCGAAGCGGCAATTCAATCCGCCCATGTTCAGCGCGCGTTCACGGGATTGCCGAGCTACGTCCAGATCGCGCGACTTTACGAGGCGCTGATCGCGGTGGCACCGACCACTAGCAATCGCCTTGGCCACGTTGCGGCGACTTTGGAAGCGAATGGTCCAGAAGCAGCACATGCATTGCTTACCAAGACTCAGTTGACGGAGCCGTATTTGCCCTACGAAGCGGTGTGCGCCCACGTAGCTTTGCGCCTCAATGACCTGGCGGCGGCTCGAAATCATGCCGAGGCGGCACGCGCCCTGAGCAAGGACACAAAGACTGCCGCATATTGGGCCGAAATGATCCAGACGATTCAAAATCCGTAACCGTCTCCGAAAATCGGCTTGTTTCAACAAAACCTGAAAGCAACCCCTCGCGTAGAATATCGTTGTGGCACTGGCAGGACAGCGAACGGTTGTAGTAGTAGGCGGAGGGCTCGCGGGCCTGATGACCACGATGAAGTTGGCGGAGGCCGGGCACAAGGTCAAGCTCTTCAGCATCGTGCCGGTCAAGCGATCGCACAGTGTGTGCGCTCAGGGCGGCATTAACGGTGCCGTAAACCTTCGCGGCGAGGGCGACAGCCCCTACCTGCACTTTGAAGACACGATCACCGGCGGAGACTTCCTCAACCACCAGCCCCCGGTAATGCGCATGGCCGAGCGCGCTCCCGCAATCATTTACTTGCTGGACCGAATGGGTGTGCCGTTCAACCGAACCTCCGAAGGTCTTTTGAGCTTCCGCCGCTTTGGTGGCACGCTGAAGCACCGAACCGCTTACGCCGGTGCAACCACCGGGCAGCAGCTCCTATACGCGCTGGACGAACAGGTCCGCCGATGGGAAGCCAGCGGCCTCGTCGAAAAGCGAGAAGGTTACGAATTTGTCGGCCTCATTAAGGACAGCAAGGAAGCCTGCCGAGGCATCGTTGCGCAGAACCTGCGAACGATGGAAGTCGAGTCCTACCCAGCCGACGCCGTCGTGGTTTGTACCGGTGGAAACGGCCTCGTCTTTGGCCGAAGCACCAACTCCATCATCAACTCCGGCAGCCCGGTTAGCCTTTGCTACCAGCAGGGCGTCCACTACGGAAACCCCGAGATGGTGCAGATTCACCCCACCGCCATTCCGGGCGAGGACAAGTGCCGCCTCATGTCCGAATCGGTTCGAGGAGAAGGCGGTCGAATTTGGGTTCCGCGAAATCCGGACGATCAGCGACTGGCTGCCGACATTCCAGAAGCCGATCGCTGGTATGTCTGCGAAGAAATGGACCCGGTCTACGGCAACCTGCTCAGCCGAGACATTGTCAGCTTCATCATCTACTGCGTTTGCCGAATGGGCAAGGGCATCAAAGGCCGAGAACAGGTCTATCTGGATATCACCCAGCTCCACAAGGATCGCGGCGGTCCATTCACGCGAGATCAGATCAACGACAAGCTCGAAGGCGTTCTCGAGATTTACGAGAAGTTCATGCGCGAAGACCCGATCACGGTCCCGATGCGCATCTATCCAGCGGTCCACTACACGATGGGCGGCCTTTGGGTGGATTACGAGACCAACGGCGACGGAAGCTGGGATGTAGACAGCCACCGAAACCAGATGACCAACATCCCGGGTCTCTTCGCCGCTGGCGAAGCCGACTATCAGTACCACGGCGCAAACCGCCTCGGAGCCAATGCGCTCCTCAGTTGTCTGGTCGGTGGAGAGATTGCGGCGCAGGGCGTTCAGGCTTACGTTCGCAACATGGAATCGGCCGGTGAGGACGTTCTATCAAGCCTCGCCGAGGAAACGCGAAAGGCCCGACAGTCCGAGTACGACGGCTTCCGCAAGAGCCAAGGCACGGAGAATCCGTACAAGCTGCACCAGGAGCTCACGGACATCATGTGGAACAACTGCGGCATCTGGCGCGTCCAGCGCGACTTGCTTTCGGCGAAGGATCAGCTCGACGAGCTTTCCGTCCGAATCAACCAGTGCCACCTCATCGACGATTCCGGTTGGAACAACCAGGCCGTCCCGTTTGCCCGCTCGGTCAAAAACATGATCGAAATGAGCAAGGCCATTGTTGGCGGATCGCTCACGCGAAACGAGTCACGAGGCGCCCACTTCAAGATGGACACGCCGGACCGAAACGACACCGACTGGCTGAAGACCACTCTGGCCGAATGGACCCCAACCGGCCCGACCTTCAGCTTCGAACCCGTAGACGTCCGCTACCTCGCCCCGCGAGCCCGAAAGTACAAGGTGAACCAGAACATGATCGTCAAGAAGATCATGGGCGAGGACTTCCTTGAGAACTTGCTAGGTAAGAAAGTCGAAGAACCGGTCGCGTAAGCGACTGGTTCCTTGGCAGATGCCTAAAACCCTGCTATAATCAATCACGTTGAGATAAGGCTCAACGGCCCAAAAGCCGGCGGATCCTCGACATTGACATCGAGGACGTCGGCTTTTTTGCGTGTGCAAAAGGGGCAAACGAAATCGGTTCAAAGGAGAAACGAAATGCCAACTCTCGTAATCGTCGGCGCCCAGTGGGGCGATGAAGCTAAAGGAAAACTCGTTGATGTGCTCGGGCACGAAGCCCAAATGGTCGTGCGCTACGCCGGTGGCAACAATGCCGGCCACACCGTCATTACCGGCGGCCAAACCTTCAAGTTCCAATTGATCCCCGCCGGGATTCTGCACCCCGGAACCGTCGCCGTTCTCGGTAGCGGAATGGTCGTTTGCCCGCAGGGCCTCCTCGAAGAACTTGACCGCACCCGCGAACAGCGATCCGAACTGGGCGAGCTCATCATCAGCTCCGCCGCCCACGTTGTGTTCCCGTACCACCGAATGCTCGACGCGCTAGAGGAAGACGCTCGCGGCGAGAACCGTATCGGCACCACCAGCCGAGGAATTGGACCGGCTTACCAAGATAAAGTTGCCCGTTTCGGCATCCGCATGGGCGAGTTCGTCGACCCAACCCGTTTCAAGCAGCGGCTCCAAGAAGTTCTGGCCTACAAGAATCGCCTGCTCGAAATGTTCGGCTCCGCGCCGATTGCCTTCGACGGCTTGTACGAGGAATACAGCAAGTACGCCGATCGTCTGCGACCGTTCGTGCGAGACACGGAGGTCCTCGTTCAGAACGCCGTGGCACGGAATGAGCGTGTCCTCTTCGAAGGCGCGCAGGGAACCTTCCTCGACCTCGATAGCGGCACTTACCCCTACGTCACGTCGTCCCACCCGGTCGCCGGTGGCGCTTGCCTCGGAACCGGAATCGGCCCCCGCGCCATCCAAAACGTGCTCGGCGTCTGCAAGGCGTACACCACCCGTGTCGGCAGCGGACCGTTTGTAACCGAACTCGATGACGCCATCGGACAGCAGATTCGAGACCAGGGTCAAGAGTACGGAACCGTCACCGGCCGCGGTCGCCGCTGCGGCTGGCTCGATCTGGTCGCACTCCGCCACTCCTGCCGCCTCAACAGCATCAGCGGCCTCGCCGTCACCCGCGTCGACATCCTCAGCGGCATCGGCCCGCTCCAAGTAGCCACCGGCTACCGCCTCGATGGCGAAATCATCCCGACCCTCCCAACCAACCCCGCCGACCTCGCGCGGGTGGAAGCGGAATTGGTGGAACTCGAGGGCTGGAACGACGACCTCCGCGGCGCCCGAAAGCTCGAAGATCTCCCGACGCCGGTCAGGAAGTACCTCGACTTCATCGAAGCCCAAACCCAAACCCCCATCGCCATCGTAAGCATCGGCCCCGACCGAGAAGAAACCATCATCACCCGCCCAGACCTAATCTGGGCGTGAGTGAGTGCCTCAGCTCACCAAAACCGAAACGCCACGCCGCCTTAATTCCTCCACAAACGCCGTCCCGGTCATCGCCGTCTCGTATCCATTAACACCGGTCGGAACGACGCCAGCGGCGACGGCTTGGGCGACGATGCTGAGGCTGAAGCCGGTTAGGCGTTCCATGCTCGTAAAGCCGGTCGAAGGGTCTTCTTTGTCGAAGATATCCACCACTGTCCGCACGTTTTCCCCGTCGTTGGAGCCTTCGCCGATGGCGCGGATGACGCACTGGTCGGCGTCTTGAATCTGCCCAAGCGCCTCGCCGAACACGCGGCAGAACACGTCCTTTGGCCGAACCTTCATTCCGCGGATTTCGATCTCATCTTCGCGCCAAAGACCGAAGTCCTTAAAGATCCGCATCCGCTCGCAGTGGCCGGGGAAGCGGAAGGTTTTGTATTCGTAGTTCTGGAGCCGACCTTGGAAGGTGTACGGCGCGGTGCTGGTTCCGCCGGAGGTCGTGAAGGCTTCCAACGTCCCGAGCGGTGCGACTTCCAACGTCTCTAGCTCAGAAAGCGTGTCTACTTCCGTGATTTCGCCATCCCGCAATACAAGTGCCTGGTAATCGTATTCGGTCACAAGACCCTCAACGTTGAAGGTGAGTTTGTAGTTGAAGGGAGGGACCGGATGTTGCGGTAAGACGCCGCAGTAAAGACGGATCGATTCTGGATGAGACATCGATTCCATCAGGAAAAGCCCAAGGCTGTTCACAAGACCGGGCGCAAGGCCGCAATCGGGCACCAGGGCAACTCCCGCTTCCTTCGCTAAAGCGTCCAGTCCTAGGGTTTCTTGCGTAACCTCGGTGTTGCCGCCAAGGTCGCACATGTTGGTCTTCGAAGAGATCGCCGCTCGGGCAATCGCCGGGTGCATGTAGTAGGGAACGCAGCTCAAGAGCGTGCCAGCGTCTTCCAAGAACCGAGCGAGTTCCAGCGGGGATTTTGCATTAACCTGAAACGGATGGCAACGCTCCGTACCGAGGAGGCCGTTGACGCGATCGGCCGCTTTCTTGGCTTGATCGTACGATAAGTCGCCGAGCTTGATGGCTGCGTCGGGGGCAAACTTCGAGAGGTCGTAGGCCGCGCAGGTGCCCTGCATGCCAGATCCAAGAATGGCGTAAGTTTGTTTCATTATTTCCTTCAACGACGTTGTTGTCGGGACGTAACTGTTTGGAAAGGGTACCACTGGCACCGGTTCCACGGAATATGCCGTAGAACCTAAACATGGCCACCCTCGTGTTCAGTACCGAACTTGATTGCACCGTGGCCGAGCTGCTTGCGTTTCACAGCTCTACTGAAGCTCTCTACGCCCTAACCCCCCGGTTTTTGAACCTGCAGGTGGAAGGAGACGACCTGAGCGTATACGCGGGAGCGCGCTTCGTCACATGGTCTGGAATCGGTCCGATTCGACAAAAGTGGGTTGCGGTGATCGAAGAAGCAGGGCCAAACGGGTTTACGGATTTCTCCGAAGAAGGACCCTTCAAAGAGTTCCGGCATCATCACCGGTTCCTTCCGCTGGATGACCGTTCCATCTTGGAAGACGAGATTCACTATAAAACCGGCTACGGAACCTTCGCAGATTTCGTAGCCGGATTCGGAATTCGGGCTCTGTTTGCCTTTCGGCATTACAAAACCAAGAAAGCTTTGCGCCGTTAGCGCTTCAGCTTCGACTTGGAGAAGTACATGTACTTCTTGCCGTCCTTCCACTTCGTTTGCCGGGTGTACCGGTAGCCGTCTCGGTTGAAGTACGGCCGACTAAAGTAGGCCGCTTTCGTTCGTTGTAGCTTGCTCTGGCTCTTTCGGTCCTGTTCATACCGGTTTGCAGAGTAGAGTGCTCCGGCCGCTCCAGCGAAGAACAGCGTGTTGTCCTTTTTGAGAAGTCCGAGCACACCTAGAGCTCCCGAGGCGATGCCGATGTTTCGCCATTCGTTCTTCTTGTCCTGACGCCGGTCAACCAGCTTGCTCAGGTCGCTCAAGGATTGGGCCGATGCGGTAACCGGTGCAACCACCATCGTTACGGCGAGAATCGCGGCGAGTCCGCTGAATCGTAGATCAAACTTCATTTCATTACCTCCAGTATTTTTGCCAGCAAGATTGCGGCTTATTGCTTCAGACGACGCAAAAGCCTGAGGGTTTCCTTGCGTCCCGGCGGTCCTGGGTCCCGGGGCCGTAGAATCTCGTTATATGCCGTTCGCAACAATAGATGAAGCTCTGGCCGATTTGCGGCTCGGAAAAATGATTGTCGTGGTCGATGATCCGGACCGCGAGAACGAAGGCGATTTAGTCTGCGCCGCGGAGACGTGCACGACCGAGGACATGAATTTCATGATCCGCTTCGGACGAGGCGTTCCCTTTATCCCGACCACGGCGCAGCGGCTCCAGGAACTGTCGATCCCGATGATGACCAAGCAAAACACCGCTCGGCATGGAACGGCGATGGCGGAGACAGTAGATGCCCTCCACGGCACGACAACCGGAGTTTCGGCAGGCGACCGAGCGGCGACCGTGAGAGTGTTTGTAGACCCGAAAGCGACGGCGTCCGACTTAGCCCGTCCCGGGCATATCATTCCGCTTCGAGCCGAAGAAGGTGGGGTTCTGGTTCGCGCCGGTCACACCGAGGCCATTGTTGACCTCTGCACCCTCGCCGGGCTCCAACCGGTTGGTGTTGGATGCGAGATCCTAAACGAAGACGGCACGATGATGCGGCTCGACGACCTCGAGATCTTCTCCGAGCATCACAACCTCAAGCTCATCACGATTGCCGATCTCATCGCCTACCGTCGCCGAACCGAAAAGTTGGTGAAGCTGGCTGCCGGCCCCATAGATTTCCCAACCAAGTTCGGTCATTTCCGCTTGTTTGTGTTTGAGGCAGAAGTCGAGGCTGCACCGTACGTTGCGATCGTCAAAGGGAATCCGTCCGCCGAGCAGCCGATCCTCGTGCGCACGCACTCCAGTTGCCTCACCGGGGACTTGTTGGGATCTTTCCGCTGCGACTGCGGAGACCAGCTTGAAATGGCCCTACGCATGATCGAAGCTGAGGGCTTGGGCATCGTTCTATATATCGCCCAAGAAGGTCGGGGAATCGGTCTCGTGAACAAGCTGAAGGCATACGAACTTCAGGATCAAGGTCTGGATACGGTGGAGGCAAATATCGCCCTAGGCTTCAAGGCGGATCTTCGAGACTATGGCCTCGGCGCGCAGGTTTTGGCCGAACTTGGAGCCCAGAAGATTCGGCTCATGACGAACAATCCGAAGAAGGTTGCCGGACTCCAGGGTTACGGACTTGAGATCGTTGAGCACGTGCCCATCATCGCACCGACAAATCCAGCTCGCGAAAAGTACATGGAAACCAAGCGGGCAAAAATGGCGCATATGTTGCCGGAATGAAATCATCTAAGCGGAAACTTGAGCCGATCGATTGGGCCTTCTTCATCGGAGGCCCGGCCTTGTTTCTCGCGATCGCGTGGTTTGGCTTGCAAGCCATCATCGGCCCCGGGCCCGCTCCAAGTGCCATCCAAAAGCTAAAAGCTGGCGTCATCACACCTGGCAAAACCGCAGAAGACGTTCTGAAGAGCATCGGCAATCCGAAAGCCACGGTCGAAAAGGCGGACGGAACGTACTACTTCCGATATGAACGCTCCGCTTGGAGTGGAGAAACAAAAACGTTTGCCGAAGAGGATGCCTACGTTGATTTCGACTCGACTGGCCGGGTTACCGGCGTGAGTTTCGAGTCTAGAACGCCTCCGCCAACGCCAAACGTGTCACCATAATTCGATGTTATCTTCCCGCCCTAGACCCCCAATCCGGCTGAAAACGCCTGGAGAAATGGATGCAATGGCTGAAGCAGGGAAGGTAGCTGCACTAGCTCTTAAGGCGTTGAGTGACGCCGCAAAGCCCGGCGTTTCTTTGTTGGACCTGGAAGCCTTGGCCCTGGAAGTCCTTGCGGCGCACGGTGCGAAGCCGAGCCTTCTGAACTACCACCCCGGTTTTTCGCAAACCGCATATCAGTTCGGCACTTGTCTGAGCGTCAATGATGAAGTGATTCACGGTACGCCTCGGAAAAAGCTCTTGCGTGAAGGCGATGTGCTCGGGCTTGACCTTGTAGCAAGCATCGATGGCTGGCACGCGGACTCGGCCAAAACAGTTGGCGTCGGTGAAGTCTCGAATCGGGCCCTCAAGCTGATGCGGATTACCGAAGAATCGATGTGGCACGGAATTGAGCAGAGTCGCGCTGGAAACACGATGGGGGACATCGGCCACGCGATTCAACGCCACGTCGAAAAAAACGGATTCTCCATCCTGAAAAACATGGTCGGCCATGGAGTTGGCACGGCGGTGCACGAACCCGGGCTTGATGTTCTAAACACAGGTCGGCCTAAGTCGGGAATTCGGTTGGAAGTTGGGATGACCTTCGCGGTTGAGCCCATGGTTACCGCCGGTCGCGGGGATATGAAGCACCGGAAAGATGATCCGTGGGCGGTGGTCACGAAAGACGGAAGCCTTGGGGCACATTTTGAGCACACCGTCGGCGTGACCGAAGACGGTCCGCGAGTGCTGACTCTACTCCCAGCAAGCTGACGCAAAAAAGCGGCCCTTC
>CAMCWC010000015.1 GCA_945882415.1 Chthonomonas calidirosea | reverse complement strand
TCAGCGAAGCGAGTCACTAAGATGCAAGCAGGCTCGGCGATCTGGTCGTATACGTATTCGGCCTTCAGCACAGTCGAAGAATGGCCCAATGGCGCAAAAACGACCTATACGTACGATTCCGATGGTAACAACACCAAGACCGACCGGCCAGAAGGGTTTACGGTTACCAATGTTTACAACACGAACCGCTTGAAGGTCGCAGAGATTACGCCAGCTGGAACCTACGGAAGCATCACGTATAACTCAAGGTGGTTGGTGAGTGTCGCGGAAGACCCGCTTGGAAACCGAACGACGTTCCAATACGACTCATTTGGAAATGTTACTACGCTAATCGAGGCGAATGGCGCTACAACGACCTATGCCTATGAAGGTACTGGCTCAACCAAGCGCGTGACCCGGATTACCGATCCGCTCGGCCGAGTATCCAGCTTTTCTTATGACTCGGACGGGCTGCTCAAAACGAGCACCGACCCAAGAGGACTGACGACAACCTTCAGCTACGACGCGATCGGCAACTTGGTAACCCAAGTGATGGCCGATGGGGCGGTCATCACCAACGTTTATGACTCCCTAAGCCGGGTAATCGCGACGATTGATCCGCTTGGACGCGTGACGAGCTACGGTTATGATGTCGCGAATCACGTGGTGACGATCACGAACGCCCTTAATGAGGTCACGACGTACATTTACGACGGTTGTCTTTTACAGGCCGTCGTGGACCCGCTGAACAACCGGACAACTTTCAGTTACGGTCGTTTCGAGCGAAGAACCGTGGTTGAGAATGCGCTTGGGTTCAAGACCACAACGTCGTATGACAACATGGGCTACCCAGTCACGGTGATGAACGCTCGTGGGTTTATCACAACGACTGAATACGATGTCGCAAAGCGAGTTGAAGCCACGATTGACGCTCTGGGATACCGCACTACGACCGTCTATGACGACGCTGGACGACCATGGGCCGTTGAAGATGCTCGAGGTAACCGCACGACAAGCGTTTACAATGCGCGAGATCTCATCGCAAGCATTGACGCGCTGAACAACCGAACAACTTACAGCTATGACAGCGTCGGTCGTCAGGTTTCGATGATCTCCAGTCTCGGCTTCATCACGACAACGGTCTACGACCTCGCTGGTCAGGTGGAGGCGGTGGTGGATGCGCTGGGGAACCGGACTTCGTTCACTTACGATGCGAACGGTAACCAGGAGACGGTGAAGAATCCGCTTGGGTTTGTTTCGACGACGGTTTATGCACCGACGAGCAACCGGGTGCTGGCGACAGTTGATCCGCTTGGGTATCGCACGACCTTCTCGTATGATCTGGCGGGACAGGAGACCGGGCGGCAGGATGCAAGAGGCAATCGTATTACCTTTGCATACGATCCAGTCGGACGGCCACGGTCAATTCAGAACGAGCTGGGGGCTTTTGCAACGACGAGCTACGATGCAGCGGGTCGGCCGGTGACGATGCTGGATGCGAACGGTTGGCTTAAGACGATTACGTACGATGCGGCGGGGCAGCAGACTGGGATTCTGTATGCCGACAACACGAAGATGACCCTGCAGTACGACCCGGTTGGTAATTTGACCACCACGCTATACCTTTCGGGCAGCGACCAGATTGTCAGCTACACCGCTCGGAACGAAGTCGACGTGGTTCGACTTTCCGGCAATATTCGGTACACGAATACTTATGACCAGGTCGGCAACCGAACGTTGCTCCGCGACACGAGCGACGGACGGCACACGTACAGCTACGATGCCCTGAACCGGGTGGCGAGTTTTGTGAGCACGGAGAGCCGCATTTATACCTTCAGCTATGATGCGGATTCGCGGCGAACGACGGTGAACTACGGTACGGGTGACCGGTTGACGGCTTACGATGCGCTGAGCCGGGTGGTCACGCAGGTTGAGCGTGTCGGTGGATCTCCGATTCTAACCATTGTGGATGCCTACGATTCGGCAGGTCGAAAGATTTCTCAACTCCGGGACGCGGTTGTGACGTCTTATACTTATGACTCGGCGGACCGGCTCACGGGGCAACAGGTCACCGGCGCCTTTGCGACGTTTACGATGGATGCAGTCGGGAACATCACCGTGAAGAGTCAGCAGGGTTCGAGCCCGATTACGATGACTTACAACGCGGGTTCGCGGTTGGTGACTTCGGTTGAGGGGGCGGTGGTTTCTACTTACACCTTTGATGCCAACGGAAACCAGACGGCGGTGAATGCGGGTGGGTCTCGGACGACTTACGCTTATGACTATGAGAACCGGATGCGGACAGCGATTGATCCGGGCGGGGCTCGGTCTACGCTTGCCTACTGGGCGGATGGTATGCGTCGGTTCCTCGAGGTTGGCGGTACACGAACGACCTTCGTGTGGGACGGTAGCGACTATCTTCAATCCCGAACGCCAAGCGAAGTGACTACCTTTAGTACCATCGACGCGCAGATTTTGGATTCTGAGACCGGTGGCAGCGAGTCGCTCCTGGTGCCGGACTCTCTTGGTTCGGTGGTCAAAGTTTTGGACGCGAGCGGGAACCAAGTTTACGATGCGGCCTACTGGCCTTATGGCGAGATTCGGGACTCGGTTGGAGTCAACGATACTTCCTGGGGGTACGCGGGTACTTGGGGCTATCACTTCGATACTGCTCGGCGGCTCTACGACCGGGCGAGGGTATTTGATCCAGTTACCGGTCGGTGGTACACGGTCGATCCTTTGTGGCCGAATCAGCTAGGATTTGGATACGCGGGACAAGACCCGGTCAAGTTCTTTGACTACCTTGGTCTCTCTCCCTGCGAACCACCGAAGGATTGTTCGAAACTGAAGTGTGCAGCTCCGAGGAAGCTCATCCAGATGAGATGTCCCAACGGAGATCTTGACTGTGATTGTTGCTCTGGAGGCACGACGAATTATCTTTGCCAAGGGAAGATGGGCCCGAAGCCTGGTGATAGCATCGAAGTTAAATGTCCGGATGGTGCTGGCGGTGGAGGCGGTGGCGGTGGTACACCTCCGCCACCGCCAACCGAGTCTTGCATCGCTTGTTCTCTCCGTGTCACAGCCCCAGGCGAGAAGTGTAGTCAGGATAAGCCCGGTTTGAAGGGTATTAGGTGTATTCTCGGGCAGTGCCCTGTTTGCTTAAAGATCCCTCCTATACGTTTTAGGTACGGAGAACTGAGCTACGGTCCTGGCGGACTATTTTTAGGCATATCAATAAGGTTCTAATGGTTACAACTCTTCTCAGTGCATATCTCGTCTTCTCGGCAGTATCGCCATCATGTAGTTACAAGCTTATAACTAGGAGCGTGGGGCTAGAAGGGCAGGGCATGCTGCCCCTCAAGACTGATGCGTTTTGTGAAGTTCGCAAAGTCAAAAATGACCTTGTGATCAAGGCAACTGAAAATGGAGTTACGAGGACCGTCACTTCGCCTGTCTCGCGATTGTCGCCGGTTGAAGATGCTGCCGAATCATTCCTCCGAGCCTCCTTCCCCGACGAAGCGGTTCGAAAGAAGGTAATCAAGAGCGCCCGCATTCAAAAGGTTTTGATCGCGAAAAATGTCACGATCAACGGCATTCTGTGTACCGTGGACATGAGTACCTTGGATACAGACTCCGTGACGATAACGAAGACCTCTTACATTCCAGTAGACTCTCAGCTCCGTGAACTAATCGATACCGTGATGACTGTTGAGTCGATCCGGGGTGATGGTGTTCTCGTGAGTGTCACGGAGTATAAATCCGATATTAGATTTAAGAAAGGGTTGTCTAAGTGATTTCGTTTGACGTTCAGTAAATCTCGCTAAGCACTCTGGTAGTCGCTGAAAGTTTGCCGAACGTTCAATCGATGGATTATGTAGACTGCGTGGCCGCGCTTAGCAGGTAATACTATGGAGCCAGATACGATGCGTGGGGACTGACTGAGCGAGTCTGGCCCGGTGATCGGGTGCGTGACATCCGCGATCTTATCTTGACCGTTACTGGAAGAATGGCGACTTGCGAGCTTCTTCACGAACTCTAGGGATCCTGCGGCACCTTAGTTCATTCCGCCTTACCGAAAAGTGGTTATTAAAAGGGCAGGTTGGCTCGAAGGGTCATGTGTGCGTCGGGTTGCCGTGACCGAAATTGCTTGCGGCTTTCTGGGCTCTCCACCCTGCCCCTCGTCCATCGGAATGGAGAAGGGGTTCAAACGGCTACGGGACGCCAACCTCTAAACAAAAAATGCCCCGCCATTTGGCGAGGCAAGCGTTGGACCAGTTACGTGTTCCCGATCTAGCGTCGGTTTTCGTGCAGGACTAAATTTAGGCCGAGCCGCCGCGTTGGCGGCGGAGGAAGGTGGGGATGTCGAGGTCGATCTCGTCGAGGTCGATTCGGGGGGACATGGCGGTTACCGGGGCGGTGGTTGGCTCGCTGCCGGCATCGTAGAAAATCTCGCGATCGCGGGAAGTGCGCACCGTGCCGGCGGAGCTGGTGCCCATTCCAGCGGCGAGCAGGGTCACTTGGACCTCGCCTTCGGCGTTATCTCGCAACACGTGACCCATGATGATGTCGGCGTCTTCCGAGTCGGTGAACTGGAGGATGTACTCCATGGCCTCGTGGGCTTCTCCGATGCTGAAGTCGGCACCCGCGGAAATGTTGACCAGAAGTCGCTTTGCGCCTTCGATGCTGGTTTCTAGGAGTGGAGAGGTCGCGGCGGCCTGGGCGGCCATCTTGGCCCGCTGCTCGCCGATGCCTCGGCCAAGGCCCATGAGGGCGATTCCGGCGTTGCTCATGACGCTGCGGACGTCGGCGAAGTCGACATTGATGATGCCGGGGAAGAGGATGATGTCCGAGATGCCCTGGACGCCTTGTCGTAGCACGTCATCCGCAGCGGCGAAAGCCTGCTGCATCGTCGTGCGCTTATCGACCACGCGGAGAAGTCGGTCGTTTGGAACGGTGATGAGAGTGTCGACCTGGCTCTGGAGCTTCGCAGCGCCTTCTTCGGCAAGTCGTCGTCGTCGTGGGCCTTCGAAGATGAACGGCTTGGTGACGACGCCAACGGTGAGGATTCCGAGCTTTCGGGCCATTTCGGCGACCACAGGGGCCGCGCCGGTGCCGGTTCCACCGCCCATTCCGGCGGTGATGAAGACCATATCGCTGCCATCGAGAATGGCTTCGATGTCGCGCTCGCTCTCGAGGGCGGCTCGCTCGCCGATCTGAGGATCGCCACCAGCGCCAAGGCCACGGGTGAGCTCATCGCCCAGTTGCAGCTTCAAATCGGCGCGGCTCTGGCTCAGAGCTTGGGCGTCCGTGTTCATGGTGACGAACTGCACGCCTTCAACGCCTTCGGCAATCATGCGGTTGACGGCGTTCGAACCGGCGCCACCCACGCCGATTACTTTGATCGTTGCTTGACTCTCAAATAGATTTTCTGGTCGCATCGCTACTCAAAAACCAATAAGGCTTCATTGCCCCCGGATATGCCAAGGACGCCGTGCGAGGCCAAAAAGCGTCAGGAATTGCTAGTGAAGTCGCTCAATGCTGAAGCGAGCGAGGGCGCGGAGGGGTTCGACATCGCCCGGGAAGACGGTGAGGCAGTCTTCGGCTTCCGCCGCGAGTTCCAAAGCTTTGGCCTTCGCATCGGCGAGGCCGTACAGGGCGGGATAAGTTGCCTTTTTCCTTTCGGCATCGGAGCCCACCGATTTTCCGGTCTGGCTCGGGTCGCCTTCTACATTCAGTACGTCGTCGGCAATTTGGAAAGCGAGTCCGATCGCCTCGCCGTACTCGGTCGCCTTTGCGACAAGTTCCGGCGGTGCATCTGCTAAGAGCGCGCCAATCGCACAACTTGCGGCGATCAAGGCACCGGTCTTGTTGACATGGATGAACCGCAGGGTCTCCGGATTGATCTCCTGCCCTTCGCTCAAGACGTCCAGCATTTCGCCTTGAACAAGTCTGCGCACGGCGGCAGCGAGGATTTTGCAGGCTTCCACGTTTCCAGTGGAGAGCATGATCTCACCGGAAAGGGCAAACAGCGCGTCGCCGGCAAGGATGGCGATGGCTTCGGTGAATTGTTTGTGGCAGGTCGGGCGTCCGCGGCGCAGGTCGTCGTTGTCGATCGCCGGAAGGTCGTCGTGGATGAGTGAGAAGGCGTGGACCATCTCGATGGCGCACGCGGCATCTAGGGCCACTTTGTCATCGGCTCCACAGGCCGTAGCGAAGGCGAGGCAGAGCATGGGGCGCACTCGCTTTCCGGGCGACAGCGCGGCATAGCGCATCGCCGCATGCAGCGCGCCGGGGACTTCTGACTCTGGCGGTAAAAGTTCCGACATCCGGGCGTCGATGCGGTCTGAGATTTTCCGCCACTTTTCCACCCCTGCGTATACGACTGTCACGCGTGCTTCCTCACCCAAGATGCAAAAGTCTACCGGTGATGGGTTAGGCAAGCGTTAATCCCGGTAAAGTCAAAAGAATGATTCAGCTTCGGCCATGGCGTGCCTTGCGTCGTCAGGCCGACGCAAGCGTCTCCGACGGATTTCTGGGGCCACATTCTGCCTTCCCCTTTCCGCAACTGACCACCTCCGTGAACATTGGCCGGCTTTCGAGCCCAGAGGGCCAGGCAGATGACCGAAGCAAGTTCATTCGCTACGCTCGATCGGCGGCGCAATTGGCAGACTGGCGACGCACCGCGATTCTCGGAACGGGTCGAGAGCGCGCTTTTGTGCTGGATTACGGCACGTGCCGCTATCTCCTCGCCCTAGTGCGGCTTGACGATTTGACGCCGATGGTCTTGACGGACGTTAACCGGCGAGAGGATCGGCTGCGCTTGTTGGAAGCGACTCGAACGCAACTCGAACCGATCATGGCGTTGACGCAAGACGATGAGTTCGATACTTGGCTAAACGGGGTTTCGGGCGAGCTTGTTGGGAATTTTGGCGACGCCAAGGTGCTCCGGGTGGATGCCGAATTGCCGGAAATTTCGGATGCGTACATTGTTGGGGCGGTGGAGGAATACGAGGCAGCGCTTAATTTTCGACGGCAGCGTTCGAACCTAGAGGAGAATGCGCCTGAGCACTTCGCGTTGGTTGCGCTCGGGTCGTTCGTGGGTCAAAAGCTCCATCCGTGGTCGGTCGGGTTGCCTACTATTGAGTCGAAGGACTTTTTGGCGAGCGCGCGAAGAATGGGGACTCTGTCGCCGAGAACGTCTGAACCGCTTGCCGTTGGCGATGTGGGCTTCCGTGTGGCGGATGGTAGGGCCTTTGTGCTTAGTCCCATTCGGGTGGAGGAACACGTGACCGAAGATGACGGTCCGGAGATCGAAATGCTAAAGGATTTTGGAATTTGGATAGGGCACGAGCTGCTGGTTTCCCGAGTTTGGGGGAATCCGGTGACTCGCTTTTACGCGCCACCATCTCGGGTTCCGATGCCGACATTAGACTTCGCACCGATTTCTGGCGAAATGCTGAGCGGTTTGGCGCAGAACGGTCTTCGTTTGCCGAGCCGATGCTTGAGCCTTGATCCTGCGCCATTCTCCGGTGCGGCGATGTTTGGGTACGGAGATTTTGCGCGCTGATGGAAATCCGACTGCTTGGCACCGGCGCCGCAGATGGAATTCCAACGTTTTACGGTGATGACGAGATCTCGCGCTATGCGCGGCGATACGGCGGAAAGGACGTTCGCACCCGGTCTTCGGCGCTGTTAGACGGCCACATCAAAATCGATCTTCCGCCAGATTCGGTTCACCAATTGCAGCGAGATAAGCTGCGAGCTGCCGACTGGACGGCTCTGATTTTTACTCACGGGCACGACGACCACTTTGCCCGACGCGAAATTCAGTACACGCTGTTTCCATTTACGGAACAGTTGTTTATGCCGTACATCATTTACGGCAACGACCGGATTTCTGCGGCCTTGCCCGAGGCATTTCCAGATTGGCCGATCGAAGTTCGGCAGACGTTCAGCTTCCAGTCGTTCAATCATCTCGATTACACGATCACGCCGATTCAGGCACGGCACAAAGAGGATGAGGATTCGCAGAACCTGATTTTCCAACGCGAAGGGAAGACGTTCTTGTATGCGACCGACACGGGAGTTTGGAAGCAGGAGACGTTCGGATTTTTGCAGGATTACCGGCTTGATCTTCTCGTTATCGAGTGCACGGATGGGTTGCGAAAGAGCACCTACGAAGGGCATTTGGACGTCGAGGCCTGCGCGGGGGTGGTTGAGGCCCTGCGCGAATCGAAGGTTTTGCACGACAAAAGCCGCGTGGTGACGACTCACCACAGCGCAAAGGGGCTTGCGCGCCACTCCGATCTGGAGCGGGAACTTGGCAAGTATCGCATCGAACCCGGCTTCGACGGCATGGTTCTTCGGATCTAGCGCACCGTTTCGGGGGGCTGGCTCGTGTTTAGTATCAGCCAAAGGATGGGCGGGCGAAGGGCCAGGATGGCCAATTTCGCCTTCTTAACGTTCCGCAAACACCCGTCAGCTAACTTTAAGTTAATCTAATGCTGGCGCTGCTGCTTTCTCTTCCCGCACAAACACCGAACTCAACTGGCCGCCTGATCTTGGCGATGGGGTCTCCGGTTTCGATTGGGGGTTTTCCGGTGAATGCGGAATTGTCGCCGAGTGGACGCTGGATGGCGGTCACAAACACCGGGATTGATCAGCGGCTTTCGATCATCGACACCACGACTGGCCGCGTCACGGGTGCGCTGAAGTTCAACGGATTGCCGCCAGGGAAGAAATCGGGCAAGGACGGGCTGTATTTCGGTTTGGCGTTTGTGAAGCAACCAGACGGCAAGTTGATGCTTTGGGCGTCGCACGGAGGTTCGGATCGTGTTGCGGCTTACCGGGTCTCGGAGACGGGGCAACTTGAGGGTCCGGTCGAGACTTACTCGGCTCCGCGGCCTTTGATCGGGGCGTTGATGCCGCAGTTTTTCGCCGGGGTTGCGCTATCGGCGGATCAGCAGGATGTGTTTGTGCTCGGCAACCAGACGTTTGCGCTGAGTGAGCAGAAGGGGGCGATTGTGAAGTTCCGGCGAGGCAACCCGAAGGCGGTCGCGACGATGCCGATCTCCGGGTTTCCGTTGGATGTTCGCTATGTCGCGGCGGCGGGTACGCGACCGGCCAAATTGTTTGCCACCAGCGAGCGTGAGGGCCATGTTCTGGAGATTGACCCGGACACATTGGCGATTCGTAACGTGATTCGGACCGGCGAGCAGCCGACGTATTTGAACTTGAATCGGGATGGCTCGCGGCTTTTCGTGACCAACTCCAACAGCGACACGGTTTCGGAGATTGACACGACCTCGAACAAGATTGTTGCCACTTATCTCACCCGACCGGTCGCGTTGCGAGGATTGCCAGGGACCAATCCTTTAGGGAGCTCGCTTTCGCCAGACGAGAAAACTTTGTACGTCGCATTGAGCGATTTGAACTGCGTAGCGGTATTTGATCGGGCCTCCCGCCAGATGACGGGGATGGTGCCGACGGGTTGGTATCCCACCGACGTGGTGGCGTCGAAGTCCGGCTTGCAGATCTTGAGCGCGAAGGGGGATCGGTTTAAGAATCCGAACGTTCCACCGGCGATGATGAAAAAGCTCGGGATGGAGAACGGCGATTCCGGGCCAGGAATTCGGGCTTCGCTACGAGGGCTTGCTTACACGGTCAAGCCGTCGCAGATGAAAACTCTGGCGGCGATGACGCAGCTCACGCTGCAGTTGAACCACGTTAAAAGTGCGCCAAAACTGCCGCCCGTTCCGGCGGGGATCAAGCACGTGATTTATATCGTGAAGGAGAACCGAACCTACGACCAGATGTTCGGCGATTTGCCCCAGGGGCTCGGCATGAAGGAATTGCACCTCTATGGTGACGACGTGATTCCAAATCAGCGGGCGCTGGCTAAGCGGTTTGTGCTGTTCGATAACTTTTACGCGAACGCCGAAATGAGTGCGGACGGCTGGTCTTGGTCCACCGCCGGCATCACGAGCGAATACGTTCAGCGCAACGCGCAGTACGAGTACAGCGGCCGGAAACGGGAGTACGACTACGAGGGGCAAAACAACGGGACGCCGGCCGATGCGTACGGCTTGCGGAACGTGAACGATCCGCCGGGTGGCTACATTTGGGATAATGCGCTTCGGCAGAACCGCGAGTTCAAGAATTACGGAATGTACATCGCCCTCGGCGTGCCATTGCGCGACCGGGCGGGGCGGCCGATTTCCAATGACAATGAGCCGACGATGCGGGCCTTTGCGGGCCGAGTTGATCCGAACTTCCGGATGTATGACTTGGATTACGCGGATAGCGATGCTTGGGAGAAGTACGGGCTAACTTATCCCAAGCATCGGAAGGAGTATCGGGGCTTCAAGAGCCGGATTGCGGCTTGGCGGGCGGATTACGCGCGGTTAATCAAGGCGAAAAAAGTGCCACCGCTGATGCTGCTCCGGCTGGGGAACAACCATACAAACGGCACGACTCCGGGGGCGCCGACGCCTTCGGCTATGATTGCCGACAACGACTACGCGTTGGGACAATTGGTCGAAACCGTGAGCAATGGTCCGCTCTGGAATCAGACTGCGATTGTGTGCGTGGAGGACGATGCGCAAGGCGGTTACGATCACGTTGAAGGGCATCGCAGCATCGCGTTCGTGATTCATCCGAAGGTCCAGCGGGCAAAGGTGGACAGCCGGTTCTTCAATACCGACAGCGCTTTGCGGACGGTTGAATGGTTGCTGGGGATGAAGCCAGCAAACCAGATGATGTTTACGGCGAAGCCGCTAGATGTTTTTGAGGCGAAGGTTGTGAATGGCGATCCGTACAAGGCCATTCTTCCGGCGAAGGCGACTTTCCGGGCGAATACGGCAATGGCATACCGGGCGGCCGATTCGGCTCGCTTGTTCCACACCTTCCGCGAAGAATCGGCCCCAGACCGAGAATTGGCAGATATTCTGTGGGGAGCGGAAAAAGGCGCAAATTCTCCGAGACCGACTCTAATCTCGAAGAGAAATCGCCGGTGATTTACACTGTCTTAACAAAATTTGCCTAAAGTATAAGCGCATGCGAAAAGCTTTCACGCTCATCGAACTTTTGGTGGTCATTGCCATCATCGCCATTCTTGCCGCCATCTTGTTCCCCGTGTTTGCTCAGGCGAAGGACGCTGCTAAGAAGTCGCAGGGTCTCAGTAACGTGAAGCAGATCGGAACCGGCATGCACCTTTACATGGGTGACTACGACGACACCACCCCAACCGCCTACATCATCGGCGGCCAGGGCGTGGACATCTATCAGCACTTCCAGCCTTACGTCAAGAACATGGACATCTTCTTCTCGCCCGTTTGGACGAAGGAAGTTCCAGCCGGTCAGCCACAGAGCTGCAACAACGCGAGCACTCCTGCGGGCTACTTCGTTCCTGCAGCGAAGGACCAGAATCGCTGCCTCGGCTACGGTTACAACTGGGGCTTCGGCATCTGGGCCGGTGGCGCTTTGGTTGGCGCTGAAGTTAACACCGGTGGTGGCAACAGCTTCCTTCCGGGCGTAAGCGCAACGGCAAGCGAAAGTCCAGCTGAGCTCGCAGCTTTCGGTGACACCTACAACGGTCGCCGATACACGATCTCTGCGATCGGTTCGATCCTCACCCACTACGATGGTCCAGCCAAGAACAGCGGACTGCGACACGGCGGTCAGTTCAACTTTGCGTTCCTCGATGGACACGCGAAGTCGTTCAAGATGCAGGGCTTCACCTTCAACCCAGCTGCGGTGCCAAAGGGCGCCGGCTACGTTGGAATGCCATCGCGCGCCGACATTTGGAGCAAGTTCTACTGCCTTACCGACACCACGACGGTTAAGCCAGCGAACCTAGGAATTCCGGCTCCAGACATGGGCTGCAAGCAGTTCCTCGACCTCACTATGGCGGGCACCTTCTCGCCACTTTCTCGCTGGCCAGAATAAGATCACATTCGGTGCCCCGCTTACCATCGGTAAGCGGGGCATCATACTGTCTGCATGATCACTCGAACTTGGAAGGAGTTTTTCGACTCCCATGCGCCGTATTACGAATCGAACCCGTTCGCGGCTCATGCGGCGCTTGAAGTTCAGTTTCTGCTCAATCTATATCCAATTCCGGTGGGATCGTCCGTTCTGGATGTTGGCTGTGGGACCGGGCGCCACGCGAGGGAGTTTGCTAAGCGCGGGTACCGAGTTACGGGAGTTGACTTGAGTCCGGGAATGCTAGCCGTCGCGCGTGAGAAGGCGGATGAGGCAGGACTCGATATTGAGTTTGTCGAGGCTGACGCAAAGACGTTTACGTTGGACAGAGTCTTTGATGCCGCGGTGTGCCTGTGCGAGGGTGGTCTAGGCCTGATCAATATGGGTGAAGATGCGGAAGCGCATGACCGCGCGATCTTTCAGCGCATCGCAGCGCATCTGAAGCCGAATGCGAGTTTTGTTTTGACTTGCCTTAATGGCTACAGCTTGATTCGGCAAATGAAGGACGAACTGATCGCGGAAGGGCGGTTCGACCCGGCGACGATGATTGCATCTTATACCGATGAGTGGGATTTGCCGGAAGGCAAACAGCACGTGAACGTTTACGAGCGATTGTTCATTCCGCCCGAGGTGACGCGCATGGTGCGGGAAGCGGGCTTCACGGTTGACAATGTGTACGGCGGAACCGCCGGCGCTTGGGCGCAGCGGCCTCTCAGTCTCGACGAAGTCGAGATGATGGTCATCGCGCGAAAGCTATAGCTTCAGCGTTCCGGAGAAGACCTGGCGCGCGGTGCCGGCGATGGTGATCGGGTGGTGCCAGGTGTCCATTGCAACCTCGACGGTCCCGCCGGGGTTGTCGACGCGGACGGTGCCACCGAGCCCTTTGCGCCGCAGGTAATCCACCGCCGCAGCTGATGAGCCGGTGCCGCAGCCCTGGGTTTCTCCGACGCCGCGTTCCCAAATTCGAATCTGCAAGTGCATCGGGGCGACTTCCTTCGACCAGATCACCGAAGTGCGCGCCGGAAACTTCGGATCGACTTCGATTTTCGCGCTTACAGATCGGAAAGACTCGTCGTCTGGGATCGATACGGTTGGGATGACGGTGTGGGTGGAGCCGGTGGTGAGGACGCTGCCGTGGAAAGAAAGCGGCATTCCACCATCCATTCCGCTCCAAACATGGACCTTGAACGGCTCGCCCGTGGCGTTTACGGGAATGAGGTTTGGATCGTAGGAAGCGGACCCAATCTCGGTCTTGATCCGATCATTGTCAACCGTCACCGGCACGGTCCGGTCCAGATGCTGGAGAACAAATGGGCTGCTTACCCAGCCTTCCAAAACGGCATGCTGCGCGGCGCAGCGTAGGCCGTTGCCACAAAAATCCTCCGTACCATCGGGATTGAACATCCGCATTTTCAGCACGCCCTCGCTGACCTTTTGCAACGTCAGGAGTCCGTCGCCGCCGATTCCGAAGTGTCGATCACAGACTTTGATAGCCAGGGCCGAGAGATCGCCCGTGAAGTCATCAGCATGGATTAGCGGAAAATCGTTTCCGATGCTTTCGAGCTTCCAAAAGTTGAGATCCATACCGGGGCTAAGTTTACGCGCCATGTTCAAGCTGGGGCTGGGACAGGATCGAACGCAGACTGAGCCGGAACGTATAATCAAGGTGTTGGTTCAGCATCACGGCTTTCGGTTTGGTTTGAGTCTTGCGGCCGGAATGCTTGCGAGCGCGGGATTTGCCCAAGGCTACGGAACCGGCACCGATGTTGACCCGGACGTGGCATTCCGCAGTCCGAAGATGAACGAGATCGGCGTCGACCAGAAGATGGGCGCGCAGATTCCCCTCGATGCCCGTTTTACCGACGACGATGGGAAGGTGAAGACGGTTCGAGAGATCTTCTCTGGGCGGCCGGTTGTGCTCTTGCCGATCTTTTATCGCTGCGAACGAACGTGCTACCTGGAACTCACGGGCGTCGTTGCTGCGCTCAACCTCACGAAGAAACTCGAAGTCGGTCGCGATGTGGAAGTCGTCGCGCTAGGAATCAATCCGACCGAAACTTGGGAATTGGCCCGGGCCAAGAAGAAATCGATTCTTGGAAGCTACTCCAAATTTGATTCCACGAAGAAAAGCTGGCATCTTCTGACGGGCGACATGCCGAACATTCGCAAAGTCACCGACTCGATGGGTTTCCGATTTGCCTATGACGAGAAGAAAAACGAGGTCAGCCACCCGAGCGGGATCATGATGTTGACGCCCGATGGCAAAATCTCGAGCTACTCACTCGGTGCAAATTATGAAGTCGAGCGGTTTGAAAAGGCGATTGCCTTGGCCAAAGAAGGCACGATAACGGAAGCCACGAAGGAGATTTTCTTCGGCTGCATTCACATTGACCCGGTGACCGGAAAGCGCAGTCTGATGATTGAAAACGTGATGCGCGTGCTTGCTGCGACCACGGTCATTGCGATCGTAATGTTGATTTTTGCGCTGAACGGAAAGACAATCTTCCGCAGGAAGAAATCGGACAGCGAAATTGAATCTGCCGCCGAGTGATCACTCGTCGGCAAACGGATCGTATTCGTCTTCGGCAGGTCGGCTAGATGCCGCGCCCGCTGGTCGGCTCTGAGGAGCGCCACCGCCACCAGGAGCATCGTCGCGAGGTCGGTCTAGACCGTGCACGTTGTCCGCGACGACTTCCCAAATTTCTCGGTTGTTGCCGTCTTTATCGGTGTACTTTCGCGACTCCATTCGGCCGTCAACGCTCACGAGTCGGCCCTTGGTTAGGTAGTTCGAAACGTAGTCGGCCGTCTGGTTCCAAGCCTTGACGTTGAAGAAATCCGCATCGCGCTCATCGGCACCGGTTGGCTTGATTCGCTTGTTCACGGCAATCGAGAAGTTCACGAAATTCTTGCCGGTGGTGGTGGTTCGAAGTTCTGGGTCTCGGGTGAGACGACCAACCAAAACGATGCGGTTAATCATGTTGTTACTTTATCCGGTTTGGATTAAACGAGGAAGACGCGGTGTCGAATCACGTCGTCGCTGATTCGCATGAGTCGGTTGAGCTCGGCTGGAACGGCGGCGCCGGCTTCGAAGTTCATGAGGATGTAGTTTCCTTCCTTTAGGCCATCGATTTCGTAAGCAAGCTTTCGCTTGTCCCACTTTGCGGCCGATTCGACGACTCCACCCTGCTGCTCGACCACGTCCTTGAATCGGTCGGCGATCTTCTGCACTTCGGCATCAGTGAGGTCTGGTCGAACAATGTAAAAAGCTTCGTATTTGCGGTTTGCCATGCTGTGTGTGTTGGTCCCTTTGGGGTTCGTGCGTTTGGCGATCTACGCCTCGGCACAGAGAGCCTTGCGGCAATAGAGCATGGTACCCCTTGCCGGCCCGCAGGAGCTATCTTCGCTGCAAGTTGAACGCAATTTCGCGTCCGTAACCAAACTTCATCGCCATGCTTATCCAAATCCACGCCTGCGCTTCGAGGTATCGGCTCATCGAAAGGGGGCCTGCGTCTTCCGGCTGGAAGCCCAGTTCCTCGGCCAACGATTTGACGGTTGCTTTGGCCGCGGTGTCGTCTCCTGCAACAAGTAGCGTCGCCTTTGTAGTGCCAAAAGCCGGGTTCGCCATGATGTTCACGCCGATGGTATTGAAGGCTTTTACGACTTTCGCGTCTGGAGCGCCTTTGGCCACTCGCTCCGCGCCAGAGCCTTCTTCAACGGGAACGAGTCCCGAGAAGTCGGCGGCGATCGGGTTGGTGCAGTCGATCACCAGTCGTTCTCCGAGCTCCAGTTCGGCAAGGAAATTGGGTTCCATTGCTGCCCATGGCAAAGCGAAAACGACTACCTCTGCCACCCGAACCGCTTCCGCGTGGAAGAGCTCATCGGGCGCGCCCGGCGATCGGCTTCCGTACACCACCGAGTGTCCTACGCCTGCCCATCTTGCCCCTAAGGTCTCTCCAACGATTCCGCGTCCTAGAATTGCAATTTTCATGGTTCATTCCGTGAGCTTCTCACCTGCGGATTTCGGACGCATCAGAGTCTCTCTCTCAGTTTGACGTCAACCTTAGGACCAACATCCTCCACCGTGGAAAGAATCAGCGCTTCACGATGCTCCAGAAGTTTTCTGCCTCGCTTCTATAGGTGGATCGGAACGGCATGCTTTTGGCGTGACCGTCGGCAAAGGTGAAAACTTGCTGCCCTCCATAACGAGTCGTTCCGCGCGGGGATCGAGGCAACGGATCAATGTTTTCGTTCCATTCGCCATCAAGTTGGGCGTTCCAATCCGCGCAGTTTTCATTTGTTGGAAAGTGAGAGCAAGGCGGCGCGGCGCGTTCTTTGCTCCAATGGAACGGGCTGGTCAAATTGTCACGATCGGGCGTCCAAGGATCGAAGCAGATATCAAAGAATTCCGATGACCAAAATGGGTCGAAAACGTTCGAGAGCGGGAGCGGATTGGGAACGGTAACTCCGATCGCTTTTGACCAGTTCGAGATTCGCAAGCCGCTGTAGATCGTCGCGGAAGGTTCCTCGATGGAACTACCGGTGCGCGCCATTCCGGTTAGGAAACCGTTGTTTGCGAACGAGCCCCACATCAGCGGTTGTGCCCGATCTGGGTCCGCCGGGTCAAACCATACGCTGTTCTTGTTTGGGGCCAATCCGGAGGTATCGATGCCGCCGCGTCCGTTTTTGATATACGGTTCCAGCGCGCGTTGGTAGTTGGCAACGGCCCACCAAGAAATGGTTTCCGGGAAACCAGTGGAAGAGTCCATCGTGCGCGGATACATATCGTTGTTGTCTCCGGCGTAAAGGACCACGCCAAAACCGATGCTCCTCATGTTGCTAAGGGTCACGGACTTTTTTGCGGCCAGCTTTGCTTGGGCAAAGACCGGAAACAGGATTGCGGCGAGGATCGCGATGATGGCGATAACGACGAGGAGTTCGATTAAGGTGAACGCGCGGCGGCTCATTTGTATCATGGTAACACAAATGTAGCCTGGGTTACAAATATTATCTCTGGGGTCGTTTACCTTTCGTCTGGCAACACGATTCCTCGCATGATCACGTTCTGGGCGAAGAGGAACACGACAAGCGTCGGCACCGCCGCCAGCGTAAGTGCCGCCATCATCACCGACTTCGGCGCCAGGTTCTGAAGCTGATAGATCCAAACCATCAGCGTCCACATTTGCTGATCCTGAGCGATGAGGAAGGCGTAAATGAACGCGCTATAGGCACTCATGAAGGCGATGAGGGCGAGATAGCCCAGCACCGGCTTGCTCAGCGGCAGCGCGATTCTCGCCATCATCGTCGTCTCCTTCGCGCCGTCGAGCTGTCCGGCCTCAAACAACTCTTGCGGCAGCGAGTCGAAGAACCCCTTGAGCAAAAAGATCATGTAGCCGCTCGCGGCGGTCGGGAGCACCAGGGCGGCAAAGGTGTTGAGCAACCCGAGATCTTTCAGCAACAAGAACGACGGAATCATCGCGACCTCCGCGGGGAACGCCATGGTCGCGAGTAAGAAGATCAGGATTTGCCCAGACTGCTTCACCGGATAGCGCGACAGCGCATACGCCGCGAGCGGATTGACAATAAGCTGAGTCGCTATTGCGAGCAGACAGAAGAACGCGGTGTTCCAAACGGTCCGACCGTTCAGAAGAATGTAGTCGAGCACGTACTCAAAGTTGCGCGTCAGGAACCCGCGCCGAATCGCCATCTGGTTCGACTCAACAAAATTTCGATCTGCGGCCGCAATCGGAAGCGGCCCGGGAAACTCTCTGGTCCAAAGTGCTTCGGCCGCGCCATTCGCATACCGATCCGGAAGGGCCGTTTCTCGAAACTCCGTCATCAGGGGATGCAACCGGATGACGGGCAGCTTTTCAAAAGAGTCGGCCCCAGCGGTGAGTTCAGTCGGCACGGCGCTGAACTGATTGCGGAATTTTCCGCGCACAAACTCTTGCCACATCCGCTGCTCCCGAACTGGAATTCGAAACGATGCCGGCAATGTCGCCTTAAACTCGCGCCACTCCTTGTACTTGCGGGTGTCGGGCGGGAACCAAGACTTTCGCTCCAGCATCTCCGCGGGCGGAGTGACGGTTTGGAAGGCGATGTTCTCTTCGATGTACGAAAGGTTCAGCTTTTCGATGTTATTGCTATACTTTTCCCGAAGCCAATTCTGATAGCGAACCTGCAATTTGCTCGTGACCTGGTTCGGCGCGGTCTTGAACCCAGCTGTCCACATGTCGAGCGGAAGCTGGCGAAGAAATCGGTCATACGCTGCCACGGGTTCCGGCCCCGACTTTTCACCGATACCGTTTGAAGTCATGAGGGCAGCATCGCCCGAGTACTTATCGTCCAAGTACTTCTTCTGCAAAGCGCCGGTGTCCACGAGATAGGGCGGAATGATCTCGGTGCCGTTTTGATCGAACGATCCTTTGATCGCGGTTGAGACCATCAGCAGAAACGGATACAGCGTGGTAATCGCGCCGAGGATGAGTAGGCCGTAGACCAAGCCCATTGCGAGGCGTGACTTAAGGCGATTGCGGCCGACCTTGCCAACCAGACTCATCGGCACGACCTCATGCGCCGTACTCTACCAAAACTTTGGGTCAATTGCCCAGCACGTCTTTCGACCGGCGCTTCTGGGCAATGGCTCGGAGCTTTTTGATCGCCTGGACTTCAATCTGGCGTACGCGCTCGCGCGAGAGCTTGAGTTCCTTCGCGACTTCTTCGGGGTCTGGGGCGGCCGTGTCGGGTTCTCCAACTTGGAATCGCATGCGCATGACGCGCTGCTCCCGGTCGTTCAGCTCCGAAAGAATTTGGTGAAGCTCGTCTAGAACTTCTTTGTCGAGCACCACGGTTTCGGGGTCGGATTCCGAGTCGTCCCGGATCAGGCCCGCAAGGGTCATTCCGCCCGAATCTCCGATGGACATATCCAACGAAAGGAGATCTTGGGAGGATTGCATCAGGGTCTGGAGCTTCTTCGGGGTGAGCCCCATGACGACGGCGATCTGCTCCAAGGTCGGTTCTCGGCCAAGCTCGCGAGCAAGCTCCGATTTCACGCGCTCAATCTTTCGGATCGACTGGCTCACGTGGGCGGGAAGCCGAATGGCCTTTGATTTGTTATCGATCGCTCGACCGATGGCCTGCCGGATCCAGTGCGTCGCGTAGGTAGAGAATCGAAAGCCCTTATCCGGATCGAACCGTTCAGCGGCTTGCATCAGGCCGATTGCCCCTTCTTGAATCAGGTCTTCCAGCGGAATGGCGCGGTTTCGGTATCCCTTCGCGATGTTGATGACGAGCCGCATGTTGGACTCAATCAGTCGGGATTTGGCCTGAGCGTCGCCTTGCTGGACGGCACGCGTTAGGGCAACCTCCTCTTCCTGCGTTAGAAGGGGAGCTTGGGTGAGACGGTTGAGATAACTCGGGATGCCGTCTTCTGGCTCGGGCCGATTCGGATTCACGCTCATGCGTTGGACAATAGATAGAACGGCAACAAACTATTTTGGTAACAGGTCGAACCCGAGCGGAGCGCGAGCCGCCGCTTAGTCCGTCGAGATCTTACTGGCCATGATTCTACCGAACCGGTCCCGTCGGTACTTTATTCGCACAACAAGATCAAGGTCAAGCACATTCGGTCCGGCTTTTTTGCCATCGACCATGAACTGAGTATTGGCCGTGTAGTTGATATGATAGCGTTGCCCATCGATTGCGATGTCGAAGATCGGCGCCTTGGGATAGAAGAACACAATCGTGCCTTCGATTTCCCCAGAACTCGCCATGGGCGAACGATCCTGGCTAGCAGAGGTGCCTTTTGAAGTTGACCTGGTGGTTTCCGGTTTGATCGCCGGAGGGGCATCGGAGGCAAGCTTCAGCCACGTATCGTAGTTCGAAAGCAGGCGAGCGTGGAAGTAAAGGGTTTGCCCTGGCTGGATGCTCTCGAGCTTCGCTTCTTTGCCATCCAAAACGACTTGTGACTTTTCGGTTGCTCGATAGGTGAAGGTCGTGTTGTCGGCAAACTTGACCGTAATGCCTTTTAGGTTTGTGCTGACAACGGTACCAAGCTGGGCGGTCTTGCGGATGTTTGTCAGCCACGCCGCGGTCGCCGTATCGGCGATTTCTTTCACCGTGGCCGAATCGTCGGAAACTTTGATTCGGGCAGAAAAGTTGATTCCCACCGGGAACTTTTCCATCTCAACGCTTTGGCGTCCAAACCAAAATCGGGTCTTAGAATCCGTCATCGCGTTGATGCGACCCTTTGGCGTGCTGAGTTCAAACTGCTTTCCGGCAACGTTTTCAACGCGGCCGTCCAAGATTTCGACCTGGGCAAACGCGGAAGCGCAGATGACGAGCGAAAGCGTCATCACCGCGAGTTTCCCGATCCTATAATGAGAGAGCGAAATCATGAATGAGGAACTGTTTGCCACAAAGCGCGAAACGGACTGGGCTCGCCTAACCGCACTTTGTGACAAAGCGGAGTTTAACCCGACAACTCTTACTTCGCAAGAGTTAAGAGAATTTATTCGGGTTTACAAGCGAGTTTCTCGTGACCTTTCGATTGCCCGAACGCAATCAGACAACGCTGCGCTCATCGAGTACCTCAATGACCTCGCGGGCCGTGCCTATGGCACGCTCTACCGGGCCCCACGCCGAAACCTGGCGACGGCTATTATTGACGCCATTAACCTATCGGCCCAAACCGTGCGGCGATGCTGGCCGTTCATTGCGGCGTCGGCATCCATTTTCTTCGGCACCGCGATTCTCGTGTTCTTTGGCATCGCGGCGATTCCAGAACTGCAGGACCCCCTGGTTCCCGAAGGATGGAACAGCGTTTTCGAGGCATGGAAGTCCGGCGTTTTTCAGGAACGAACGGGGTCGGAAGGCATTTCAATGACCGGCTTCTATGCAAGTAACAATCCCCGGGCCGCATTGGCGACCGGCGGCATTGGGGCGGCGACGCTTGGCCTTGGCTCGATCTACTTGCTGTTCACCAACGGGGCGCTCATGGGGACGCTGGCGAGCGGAATGGCCTCCGTAGGTAAATTGGGATTCTTGCTGGCCTCGGTGTTTCCGCACGGCGTGCCCGAAATCAGCGGGCTCGTGATCTCCGGTGCCGCCGGATTGCGACTGGGCTATGCGGTGATCAACCCAGGCCGAAGATCGCGCGGAGAGGCTCTGCGCGCGGTTGGGAAGGATGCATTCGTGCTGCTTTCAACCTCCATCGTTCTGATGTTCATTGCTGCGCCCATTGAAGGATTCTTCAGCTTCAGTCCCAACGTTACTCAGGACCTCAAGGTGATCGTCGGCTCCATCGAAGTGGTGATCTGGACGCTCATCTGGACGCGAGTGGGTCGGACAACGCCGACCGACCCTCAAGAGAACAACGTCACGGTGAGACACAGCAGCGTGAAGTTGTGACAAGCGTGCATGACAATGCTCGGCACTAGGCTACGGGTTTGATTTAGAAGCATGCAACTCGCTCCGCCGACGGTGGCCAGCGCGAACCAAATCGGGATTCCTTGGGGGTGAATCATCGCGAAGATGAAGCTGCTCGCAAACCCAGAAAAAACGATCCGACGGGTGGCTCCCGTTAGGGCAGGGAAGAGGAGGCCACGGAACATGATTTCTTCCCAGATTGGTGCTACGAACGCTCCAAAAAAGAGTAGCGACATCACGACCGCTGGCGACTGATTTTCCATCAAGGTGTTCGAAGCGGGGTGAGACGGCGTGGGCAGGAAGCTCAGAACCTGAGTGCCAAGGACCGCGAATAAGCCAGCGACCGGCAACTCCATCGTGAATGCACCGATCCCCAGAAGGATGTTTTTCCCAAGATCCTTTCGCTGAATACCAATGTCGCTGAGGGTGAAACCGCTGAGTTTGATTGCGGTCCCCGTCCAAACCAGCATCGCGGCGCCGCTAACGGCAGAAGCAAGAATGGAAGAGATACCGCGCAGGGCATATGGAATGGCAGACGAGAGGACAAGGAAGCCGAGAAACAACCCGGCCGCGAGCAGTGCGATGCGATCGAGAGTCGGACCGTCCGTCGTGTGCAGCGGCAGTCCTTTCGGAACAAACTCTCCCGCTTTCCTCGCAATCAAGTAGGCGACCCAACAGATCCCTCCGGTCAGGAGAATGAAGCCAATCACCGCTCCGACGAGGATCGCCGTGACTCCTTTCTTTGTGGAGATCAGCTGCCCGCGGGCTTCCTTGTCGCCACCTCTCTCGCGCACTTGGACTTTAGCCAGGGTGGAGATGAAGTCCGTGCCAGTGATGCGGTTGGCAAGCTCTTTTGCTTCAGCGAGCGATGGCTTTTCAGCCGAGACAACCTTGGTCCAAACATCGCCGTTATCGGCTTTTGCAAGGGCGGCGAGGTCAGCCTTTGCAAGCTTTTCCCCGGCTTCGCGCTTGAGAACCGCGGTGATTTTTGCGGCTTCAGGTTCTGTCTTTTGAAGTTTTACTGTTCGTTCGGAAAGTGTGGCCCAGGTGGACTTGTTGCTCTCCCGAAGCATTGGCGAGTCTCCGACTAGCCGCTGCATCGAGACAATCATCTCAATCTGCATCGTTTCCTGGCGAAGGTTTGGCTTTGGCGCTTCGGACTTGTTAGGCGATAAGTACGTTGCCAGCGAATTGAGGATGGCCAGCGAAAACAGAACAGCCAACACGATCCAGCCGAGGGGATTTCGACTTTGGACTTTCGTTTCGGGCGGCTTTTCGGTTGGGGCGGGAGAATCCGAGGGTTGTTCGATCATTGTCCACCGAGGCTACGGTCATTGAACGAGATGGTGTACGTGCTCTGCTTCGTAATCAACGCCATCGTCATCCAGATCGTTTCGGCGGCATATTCTCCAATGAGGATTCCGAATGCCACCTGCCTCAGTTTGTCGTACCCGTTTAGGCCGTAGTACCGTTGCACAAAGTTTTTGATCAGTAGGGCCACGAGCATTCCGAACCAGTAGTAATCCACCCCGTAATTCATGGAGAGGACGTAGCCAGCGGGGTGCAGTGGGAAGCCGGGGAACTTGAACCGGATGGCATCGAGGATCATGACGATGGCAAATCCAGCGATGGTCATGACAATTCCCGTTATGTCCGGTCCCTTTCGGTCCCGCAGAATGTTTTCCATGTACGGCAGGGCTTCGGTCCAGCCAATCGCGCCGGTTCGATAGACCTTCACCTGCAGGAAGAATTGCGCGAGGAAGTAGCCAACCACGGTTGCGGCGGCGATCGCGAGGAACATCTTTTTCTGGTTCAATCGCTCGCCCATTCCCAGCTTCATCGATTCCAGTTGATACGGCATCGGGTGATTTCGATAGATGCGGTTCATCACCAGAAACACTTGCGAAACGTAAGCGGCCTGGCCGTCCGAAATCCACTTGGTGCCCATGAACCGATGCATGATGCTGTTTGAACCGAAGAAGGCAAACTCGTGAGTCGGCGGACCGAGCTGCGCGCGAATTCTCGTCAGGACCACCGAGAAGACCAAGAACAGCGCGATGTAGAAGATCATGTACGGGATCGGCAGGTTGCCCCATACGCCGTATCCAACGAGCACCACGAAACTGGCGATGAGGCCGATGAATGCCCATCGGTGGGTGACGCCGCCGTCTGCCGAACGGCTACCGGTTTTGATGTCGGACCAGACGTCTCGAAGGTATTCGCGGCTGACCCAGAGCGCGCCCAGGAACATCGCAATGACCGCTCCCCACGTTTGCTCATCAAAGTACGGTGGTCCAGGAAGTAGACCGGTACCGGAAAACGTACTTTGCGGAATGCCGTTTGCGGCCAGCGCAACGTGGGTTGCTTTCCTCAGCAAGAAGAAGGCGACGATGCTGATGAGAAGGTCGCTCGGGATGAACAAGCCGATGGCCGACATGAACGGATAGATCGAGATTCGGAAGTCTCCGATGTTGCTGAGCGGCGGTTCTTTGAACGTTTGGTCAATGAAGAATAGCGTCTTGACCGGGATGGCGGGCAGGCTGGGATAGAGGTAGTTCAGCCCGTTCAGCATGTCGATGCCGAACATCACCGCGAACGCGATCCACATGTACTTGCTTTTCCACATGCCGCCTGCCCCGCCTTTCTCGCACATTGCGATCGGCAATTGGATCAGGGGGAAGGTGAGGCGCTCGCGCTCGCACCACGCGGTCCGCATGAGGCTGTTGAGGCACAGCATGGCAAAACAGAGGGTGCATATGAGTCCGCCCCAAGTTGCCCAGCGCGGAAGGTAAGTCCCGAGCCTCGAGAAGACGTAGCCCATGTCCTTCCCGCCACCCTGAATGTCTTTGACTTCGTCGAAGTCTTTGATCACTAAGGCGTCAGGAACATTTTTGGACAGGATGTTTTTGTAGCCGTCGCTCCACTTACTGTTATAGGGGTAGTTGTAGGTGGCGGCGTGGCCAAACTCGGTCCATTCGCCCGCGATCGCGCCGGCGCAAGCCGTGATGCAAAAGATGATGATGAGATCGCTTTGGGAAAGCGCGAGCTTCGGGCTGACTTTCCGAAGAACGATGTTGGCGATCAGGCAAAAAAGCAGCGCCGAAATCGGCGCGGTCATGAGGCTAAAGAAGCCGGAGACGCTCTGATTTGTGCAGGCGTAAGTGACGGGAATGCACAGCAGGAATCCAAGAATGACTGCGCGAATACGAAAAGGGCTGAAGCCAGCCTCGTACCCGGAGATAGATGGGGACGACGTGATCTCCTTTTCTTCCGCCTGCTTCATCGCCATGCGCGGAACTAGTGTAGCCCGGTAGAAGGGAAAACGGGGGAATCAAATTATAAGATGTTCTCGAAGCTGAGATCGGCGGGCCCACCTAGCACTTTTTCTTGATTTCAGCGCGTTTTGACGCAAAACAGGATAGTGCCAAGAAATTTCCTTGGTTAATCGCGCGGCCTGTGATATAGAAATAGGACCTGAGAAGTCAGGCCACTTCCTTACTTTTATTGGGCTCGGGTTTTCCCGAGCCTTTTCTTAAGCTTAACGTTGTACGAGATTCTTCGTTCAACGAGTTCCAATAGAAATCGGTGACAATATCGGTGAATGCCGACGTCGCCGGAAGAACTGATTGCGCTGGCATTTGAGCGGTTGCGACAACAGCCCGGGTTCATGGAACGGGCGGGTCAAATCCAGCTTTCCTCTTTGCTCAGCGACCTTATTGCGGGCGGACAGTCCGGTGCCTTCGAAGCTCCCACCGGCTTGGGTAAGAGTCTTGCCTGCCTTATTCCTGCGTTTGCTCATGCCATTGCCGGCGACAAGCGCACGGTCATCGCGACGTATACAAACGTTCTGGCTGACCAGTACTGGCAGAAAGACGTACCGTTTGCCGCTTCCCTGTTTGATGAGGAAGTTCCCACTGCATTGCTGTTAGGTCGCCAGCGCTATGCGTGCCTGGTAGACATGGACCAGCACCTGCCGCAGCAGATGGATGCCATCCGCGCTCGCCTTACCGAAGGCACGGAGACGGAGTTCCGGCGTACCGCGCCAATATCGAAAGCCGAAATCTCGAAAGCGTGGAGCCGAATCGCGGTGCCGCCCGTTTGTCCGGCACGCGCGTGCCCGGTCTATCACGATTGCTATTTCTATTCGGCTCGTCGCCGAGCGGAGAAGGCCAAGGTGATCATCACGAACCACAACGTGGTGATCCAAAACGCGCTCATGGCGAGCGGAACGGAGGGGGGAGAAGGCGAAGGAATCCTCGGGAAGCTGGATTTCATCGTGCTTGATGAGGCTCACGACTTTGCCTCAGCCGCGCAAAACGGGCTTGAGTTCGAGCTGAGCGCTCCCCGGATTCGGGCACTTTTGGGCTTGCTCGGGCGGCTGGAGGGGCTGCTGCGTCCCGCGCTCGAGCGGGGATCGTTTTTGGTGTCGGGTAACTGGGACCGATTTCTTGTGGAAATTCGAAAGGACCTTGACGTTTACATTCGGCAGTTTGAACAGCCGGGGGCCGGGCTGGGGACGCCGGGAATTCTGCAGACCGCGCCGAGCGAACTCGAGGACAATCCGGCGGTTAAGCAGTTTCGGGCGGCGGCCGATTTAGATCAGGCCCGGGCCTTGGTGATGGAGGTCGCGAGCGTCGCGCAGCGGATCGTCGATCAGGCGGAGGGCGTGCTTGATGAATCCGATCGCGGGCTCAAGGAAACGGCCCGGAACTACATCAGCTATTTCTCCGACTTTGCCCGAGGATGCGAAGCGATCTTTACTCCGCACGGGGTTTCGGTGAGTTATCTGGGACAACCGAGCTTCGGCTTTGGCCCACAAGATGCGATTCTTCGGCAGGACATTGTCGACCTTGGACCGCCACTTACAGAGATTCTGTGGAGCAAGGTGCCGCATGCTTGTATCTCGGCAACCCTCGTCCTCGATGGCGAGTTCACGTTCTTTGAGCGGTCCATCGGCCTGAAGCCGGACTTTCGAGAAATCCTCGAATCGCCGTTTGATCACTCCACGCAGGCGGCGGTTTACATTCCAAAGGTCGGCTCGATTCCGGATCCTAGCGCGGCGCGTCGGGATGGCAACGAGGCGAACTACTATCGTGCGCTGGCGAGCGAACTGCAGGACATTATCGAAGCTTGCCAGGGACGGACGCTCGCGCTTTTCCATAGCCGAAAGGAGATGGAAGGCGTGTTTCAGTTGATGAACCGCGAGGAGTTCCCGATTCTGATGCAGCCCAAAACGGGTGCGGCGGCGGTAGGAGATCGCTTTAAGGAATCGCCGGAGATCAGCCTCTTTGCGTTACGCTCGTTCTGGACCGGGTTCGATGCGCCAGGCGACACGCTCTCGTGCGTGGTTCTTGTTCGAGTGCCGTTTGAGGTCCCTACGGAGCCGATTCAGATTGCTCGGATGGCGTACTTGGTGTCGCAGGGAATCGACCCATTCCGCGAGCACACCTTGGCTCAGACGAAGATGATGGTTCGGCAGGGCGCAGGTCGCTTGATTCGTCGTTCCTCGGACAAAGGCGTCATTGCATTGCTTGATCCTCGACTGAAAACGAAGCGATACGGTGAGGAAATCCTCGCGAATCTGCCGTCGGACATGCGCGTTTTTGATGACATTGCGGATGCGGTTGGCTGGATCGGTTTGGACGAACCACATGGCTAGGGCGATTTCGGTCCGGGGGTACCTTAACCGGGTGCGACTCCTCACGATCCTGATCGGGTTTTTGCTCGTCGGGATGGCGAGGGCAGACCAGATTCTGCTGGTTCCATTAGATAGCCGACCGGCTTCGGGACAGTTCGCGCAGTGGATTGGTCGAATTGGTGGGGCCGACGTTCGGATGCCGCCGTACCAAACTCTCGGCCGTTTCACCTCACCTGGCCAGCCCGACGCGATCTTGGATTGGCTCGAGGCACAGCCGATCGAAAAGTTGGACGCCCTTGTCGTGTCGACCGACATGATCGCCTACGGGGGGTTGATCGAAAGCCGTGTAAATTCTGTCCCGCTCGGCGTGGCGAAGGCACGACTAAATCGGCTCGTCAAACTGCGGGAGCGTGCACCGAACCTTCAGATCTATGCCTTCTCGGCGGTGATGCGACTTGCACCAACGGCAACTCGCCAGGCCGCGAGCTGGCGCATGCAACTCGCTAGATTGGTCGAGCTCGAAGATCAATCCCGACAGACAGGTAGTCCAGAGTTACGCGAGAAGATTCGGAACGCCACGCAGATGGTGCCCGCGGAGGAAGTTCGACGATATCGAGCAACCCGCAAGCGCAACCACGAGCTTCAGGGGCATTTGCTCTATCTCTCGAAGAAAGGCGATCTTGACTATCTGATCCTCGGTCAGGATGACGCTCGAGAATACGGGCCGCACGTGAGCGAAACAAACGCACTTCGAGCGGCGGTGTCCCAAAATAACTTGGATGCCAGAGTTTTCTTTTGTGAAGGCATTGATCAGCACAGCAATATCCTGATTTCTCGCGCCATGCTCAGAGCCGCCAACTGGGCGCCACGAGTTCGAATCGTCTTTTCTGATCCATCGACGGTGAACCAGATTGCGCTTTATGAATCGAAACCGATCCGAAAGTCGCTGGAAGATCAGATCTTCGCGGCCGGAGCCCGGCCCGCAACCGGCGACGGGTTGTATGACTACTCACTCTTCATTAACAGTCCGAACCCGCGCGCTTCGTCTTTTGAGATCTTTTCGACCCTGTTAGGTCAGGAGATTGATCTCGGCCAGCCGGTCGCGGTGGCAGACATCAACCTCGGCGCAAGCGGCGTTGCCGACCCGCGGCTGTTCCAAGTTCTCACGGAGCGGAACCGGGCAGAAAAGCTGCTGAGCTACGCTGGCTGGAACACGGCCGGGAACACGCTTGGCACGGCCATTCCCGCGGCCAACATCGCGGCGATGTCGCACAAGCTTGGAAACCGAAGCGTGGATAACGAGGTTGCCCGGTGCGAGTTTCTGCTGCATCGCATGGTCAACGACTTTGCCTATCACCGGTACACGCGACCGGCGGCTTATCAGCTGATTGCCGAGCTTCCCGGTGCGTCGAAAGAAGAGACCACGGGCAGCTCGCTCTCGGCGGTCAACAACTTTGTCCAGCGCGACCTCGCGCGGTTTCTCGGCGAATATTTCCGCGACATGTTCTTTGGCACCAAGATCGATGCCAGCGACGGCGCTTATACGATCTCGACCCTGGAGGACGTTAAGGTCTGGTTGCCTTGGCCCCGAGCGTATGAAGTACGGCTGGACTTCAAACTACGCGCGACCAAGAACTAGCGAACCTGCGCCCTCCCGTTACACGATGTCGTCTAGCGGAGCTGGAATGATTTTCCAACTCGCAATCAGTACTAGGGCCGTCTTTATTTGTTTGAACGATCCGGTAGAAGCCTTGGTTGGGCGGACGCAAATCAATGCATGTGCCTCATTCCCATCCACCGGATCAGCCCAGACGCCACAAAATGCAGATCCGTCTTTGCACTTTACGTCCCTCTTAACTTTTCCGCATTCAAGCATTAAAACGCCGTCGCCTTCGTAATTGCAAAGCTCGCGAGGATCCTTTCTTAATGAGGCTAGATCAACAGAAATTTGTTGCTCTGAGTCTTCAAAGGCGGCGCTTGTTGGCCGTAGTTCTCCTTCAGTCTCCCTAAGATGGCTACGTCTCCGCGGAACTCTACGATAAAGGTACTCGTCATCGGCCACCTCTGGTCCTTGGCATAACTCAGCTAGGTCCCGATGCATCCAATAGCTACCAAGCTCCTGTATTTTGTAGGAAGTCGGTAAAACTGCCTACAAGATCTGAAATGCTCTGGAATTCCTGCTCATCGGTCCTGATGGCAGAGTCAACAGAGATCGCAGAAACAAAAACAAACACACTCGCATGTATGTATATCGTCGCAACGGAGATTTTGCTGGCCCATTCAAGGACGATGCCATCGTTTTCGTTAAACCATATTGTTGGTGAAGAGAGATCGGGGACCGCTTCATAAACCAACTTGAGAAATGTGTCCGCTAGCCTCAACTCAAGTTTGGGGATTTCAATGCTAGTGTCACCTTCCTCGTGAAGCCTTGTACACGTAACATATAACTGATTCCTAGCAATTTGCAAATTGCTGGATGGCGCGAAAGTGCTTGTGGAAGCAGGATTCCTAAAAACGAACGGCCTGTGAAGACCAATTGACAGTCTTGATGCTTCGCAAAACGAGCGTAAAAGAGCATAACTCAGATAGCCATAGTTTGGAATGCTAGGGTTATTCTTTTGCAGTGAATTCAGGAATGATAAGACCACCGAGATGTGATCTGAATTCGTCCGTTGTTGCCCAGTGGAAGAATCTGCTGGACCACCCGTGCATCTCATCCATTTGGTTGATTGCTCCTGTGAGTGATCCAGGTCGGCGACTTGTGAAGACTGATTTGAGAACATATTCATTCCTACTTGGCTCGTTAAAACTTGATATCGGGAGAGTAAGAAATATTTCCAAGGAAATATTTTCTGAGATGCTAATTTCGAATTCCTGCTTGCTCCGCATTAGTCCTTCTGCGAATGATGGCACTGATAATAGCCCGATCAATTCGGAATTAAGCACGTTTGCAAGAGTCTTATCGTCTTGGTCTACTAGAACCGCAGGAATTTTATTCGTGTACGATAATTTGCACTGCTGTAATCTTCCGAATGTTAGGCTATTTTCTAGCTTCTCAAATCCGACAGAAACAAGGTCCCTAAATTTTTCGTAAACAACGTAGTCGTTTGTAACAACCTGCGTTTTAACTTCTGACACAATAAGTGCAGATTGCATTACGTCGTTGAAAAATATGTGCGCAGGTCTGGACGCGGAGACGTGACCTTCCTCACCCCATCGTGGCAGATCAATCGTTGTTGAACCCTCTACGTAAATTGGAAAGTCCTCGCTGACCGATTGTCTCAGAGATTGTGGTTGGCCAGACTGCAATCCAAACGTGAGATCGTAGCTCAATTCAAAAGAAACTTCAGATATAAAATTTCTGTCGAATGCAATTCTTTTGATTTGGGGAAACATTTGGTCTGCGCTCATCTGATCACGTTATATTAAAGGCATTGTTCTCATCGGCTTGACGTCTGATTTGCTCTATGCTAACACAATTTCAAGGCGAGTGAGGGACGTTGTACTAGGTAGGACGTCTCGTGGTCAATTTCCGTTCCGATGGCTCAGCAATAGCCCCGGGCAAGAATTTCGAGGACCTGTTCGGTTTGCTCTATTCCCAGGCAGGCATCCGTGATGCTCTGGCCGTAGGTTAGGTCTGTGCCCGATCCAGCGTCTTGTCGACCCTCGGTAAGGAAACTCTCGATCATCACGCCGAAGATCGAGCTGTCGCCGTTCCGAAGCTGGCCAGCGACATCTTTTGCGACCTCGATCTGGCGCGCGTGGTTTTTGCTGGAGTTTGCGTGGCTCAGGTCCACCATCAGTCGGCTCGGCAGTTGCTCGCGCTCTAAGACCTGGTGGGCGTTCTGAACGTGTTCGAAGGTGTAATTCGGCCCGGTTCGGCTTCCGCCGCGGAGAACGACGTGGCAGCTCGGGTTGCCCGCGGTTTGAATAATGGCGCTCATGCCGTCCTTTGTTGCACCGGGGAACCAGTGCGGTTGTCGCGCGGTCTTGATCGCATCAATGGCGGTCTGCACGTTTCCGTCGGTCGCATTCTTGAATCCGACCGGCATGGAGAGTCCGCTCGCGAGTTCGCGGTGAGTTTGGCTCTCGCTCGTTCGGGCGCCGATGGCTCCCCAGGCGATGAGGTCGGCAATATGCTGCGGAATGGTGGTGTCCAGAAATTCGGTCGCCGGAGCAAGTCCCATGGCGGTCACGTCGGCAAGGAGCTTGCGCGCAACGCGAAGGCCAACGTTGATCTGGAACGAACCATCGATGTTCGGATCGTTGATGAGGCCCTTCCAGCCGACGGTGGTTCGCGGCTTTTCGAAGTAGCACCGCATCACCACGATCAACTCGTTCGCGTATCGGTCGGCAAGCTGCTTCAGTTTTTCGGCGTAATCCAGCACCGCGATCGGATCGTGGACCGAGCATGGGCCAATGATCAGAACCAGCCGCTTGTCTTCTCCGCGCAACGAAGCCTCGATTTGGCGTCGTGCGCTGTGGATGAGATTTGCAGCTTGATCGGTGAGCGGGACCTCTTCGATAAGAATCGCAGGAGGCAAAAGCGGCCGAACAGCCGTCACACGTAGGTCACCGGTGGGTTGCATTGGGGAACCCGAGTATACGCGCCGCAGAGATCGGGTACATTACATTTTCGTGCGCGGGTGGCGGAATTGGTAGACGCACTACCTTGAGGTGGTAGCGCTCACAAGGCGTGAAAGTTCGAGTCTTTTCCCGCGCACCAGTTGGCCTTGCATGGTCAACTTCATCCCGGTGGCGATTTATTCGCCTGCATCTCTTTGTATAGCTTTTTAATCGGGCTACCCAGGTCAAGTCATTCCATTTGCCATGATTGAAAGTCAAAATGTCACGTTTTTTGGGTATTTAAACCTGACAAATTGAACCTGAGAGCTATACTAGAATTGTGAACGAGGGCCAAGTCCGCCTGAAGCGAAAGGAAAGCGTTTCAAAGGTGGTGGAAAAAACTGCAAAGGCAAATGCTGGCAAGTTTGTTCGTGTCAGCGACTTTGACCCGACCAAAGCGGTTGCCGTTATGAAAGCTCTTTCCAGAATGAGCGCAAGCGGCGAACTTGAGAGAGTGTCGAAGGGGGTGTACTACGTTCCAAGATCGACGCTGCTTGGTCAAAGCCAGCCGGCAGCTTCATCGGTGGCTGAAAAAGTCCTGAAGGGCAAATCGCGGCCAATCGGCACCTCGGCTGCCAATTTGCTGGGGCTCTCAACCCAAGTTCCAGCGAGAGATCAGATCGTGATCTATGGACAGGCCAAAGTAGACAGCCGCGTACTTCGACCGAAACGGAGAAAGGGTAGTCCAGGAGCTACAGAAACCTTGGCGAAAGCAGACGCCGCTTTACTAGAAGTGTTGCGGGACCGAGGGCGTTTTAGTGAGATGGACGATGCCGACACGGCGGATGCGCTGAAGTCGGTACTGACTCGGCTGCTTGAGCTTGAACCCCGAAGGTTACGGCAATTGGTCACTGTAGCTCTGTCCGAGCCGCCGAGGGTCCGAGCCATGCTCGGCGCATTCCTTGAGGAGATCGGAACAACGCCACGATTCTGGCAGCCATTGCGAGACTCACTTAATCCCTTGTCAAAATTTGACTTTGGAGCATTTCGTGTACTAAAAACTGCTAAGAGATGGCAAGCCAAATGAAGTGGCTCTTTGAACGCGAAGATTTCCCGCAGTTGATTGACTCGACTGCAAAAAGTCAGAACGTCAAACCGGCGATCATCGAGAAGGACTACTTCGTCACCGAGTTGCTTCGCCAGCTAGCACGGGACTTTGGAAACATCCTGCTGTTCAAAGGGGGGACGAGTTTGTCGAAAGGCTGGAACCTGATCAATCGATTTTCGGAGGACATCGACCTGTACGTGGAGCCTGGTGACAAAGGTGAGAAAGCCAGAAGCACTTTGCTGAAAGAGGTAATCGCGTCGGGATCGAGCCACCCAGCGTTTGACGCTCTCCCCGAAACTGGTCCGGTTATCAAGGGCGTTGCGCGATCCGTCCGCTTCAAGTACCGGTCAAGTCGAAGCTCTGATGGAATAAGCCCTTCCGTGCTGTTGGAACTTGGCATCCAAAGCGGAACATTCCCCACCGAGCAAATGCCCATCACGTCGCTGCTGGCCGCGCACTTAGTTGCTAATGGAGTTGCCCCTGACCAAGAGGACTGTGTGCCGTTTCAGATGAAGCTCCTCCACTTTCGCCGAACCGTTGTGGAGAAAATGTTTGCGCTCCATGACAAAGTGGCGCGAGGATTGCAGCAGGAAGGGAAACCGATTGAGGGTTACGCCCGGCACTACTACGATTTATCTCAGCTTTTGCCAAGAGATGAGGTGAGAGCAATGCTAGGTTCGAGTGAGTACGCAGAAATCGTGATGGACTATCACGCGCTCACGACCAAGTACTTTCCGAATCAGGTTTTTCCTGAGCGCTTGGAGCTCTCAGCAAGTGCCGCTCTCTTTCCAGATCCGGAGGTCGCGGCTGCACTCGGACGAGACTATGAACAGCAATGCCAGATTCTCTGCCACGGCGATTATCCGTCTTTCCCGGAAGTGCTTGAGTTGCTGCAAGGGATACGAGCATTCCTCAAGCCCGTCGACTGAGCTTCGGCATCCCACGTTTCCGGAACCTTTTTGATGGTTCGCGTAGAATAACGGTATGACCCAACGATTGCCGGAGTGGTTGACCATCCGGCTGCCTCGTCCCGATACGATCAAAGAAGTCGAGGGCATGATGCGGTCGAAAAACCTGCATACGGTGTGCGAAAGCGCCCGATGTCCAAACTTGCCGGAATGCTGGTCGAAGAAGACGGCGACGTTCATGATCCTCGGCGAGACTTGCACGCGCGCCTGCGGGTTCTGTGCGATCAAAGTCGGACGAGGAACCACCGTCGACGAGAGCGAGCCGACTAACGTGGCGGAAGTCGCCAGCAGCCTCGGACTGAAGCACGTTGTCGTCACTTCCGTTGCGCGAGATGACCTGCCCGATGAGGGCTCCATGCAGTTTGCGGAAACTATCCGCGCTCTCCACGCCGAGAATCCGAATGTGATCGTTGAAGTCCTCACCCCGGACTTCAAGGGCAAGCGCTGGTGTATCAAGAACGTCACCGACGCCGAGCCGGAGATCTACAACCACAACATCGAAACCATCGAGCGATTGCACACGATCGTTCGCCCGCAAGCAAAGTACGACCGCACCTTGCGCGTCCTACAAACGGTGAAGGAACTCAACCCGAAGATCTACACCAAGTCCGGCATCATGCTCGGACTCGGAGAAACGCGGGATGAGGTTGTACAGACCCTAAAGGACCTGCGCGCCATTGGCGTCGACGCCGTCACGATCGGCCAATACCTGCGCCCAACGATGAAACACCTGCCGGTAAGCGAATTCGTACACCCAGACGAGTTTAAGGAGTACGAAGGGATTGGCGAAGAACTCGGATTTGCGTTTGTCGCATCCGGACCATTCATTCGCAGCTCGTACAACGCCATCGAATTCTCAAAGAAGGTCATGGCCGAGCGTTTGGAGCGAGCAGAAGCGGTCGCAAGTTAATTGATCAGGAGGAAGGGTATTCGAGTCTCGCTATCCATCCTCCGCTTTCTCATCACGTTCGTGCCGCCGATTGCCATCTGCTTGATGGCTTTCTTTTACTTGCAGGGCGTCGTCTACTTCGTCCTTGACCCACAGGCACCGGTCAAGATTCCAATCAAGGCAGCGGGACAGTTACTCACCCTACGCGCACAGCGGTTCCGATTGGACGAAAAGTCGAGAACCGTGCAGCTTTGGGGCGTTTCCTTGTCCGATTCTAAGGGGAAACTACTGCTCAGCATGGATGCCGCCTCGGCGAAGACGAGCGACATCATGAACTTTCAGACCAGCCTCGTCCGCGCGGAAGTTCGAAACGTCAGCATCAACCTGCGGAGGCTTCCGAACGGAAAGTTTGAATTTGAGCAGTACCTTTCAAAAGAGAAGGGTGAGCCCGGAAAGCTACCGTTCTCCGTTTTCGTTGATGGATTGCGGCTCAATTATTACGACGCCCGGACAAAGAGCAATCTCTCCGCGATCACTCGCAAAGTAGTTGTCGAGGGAATCGGCGACGACTGGCGCGCTCGCGGCCACCTCAATGTCCCGACCGTTGGAGAAACCGAATTTAGAGCCCAGCAGATCGCCAAGAAAGGCGCGGTAGTGAGATCCGGAGCGTTTGTCGCCACGCTTAGTTCCGCATTGAATCATACGCTGAAACCAGAACTCCCCAAAGAACTCAGCATCGGATCGGGACGAGCGGAAGGGCAAATTCTGGCATTCATCCCGACCTCCGGTGCGGCCCGGTTTCGGTACATCGGAACCGGAAAGGCCACCGATATAACATGGGAAAAGTATCGGATTGCTAGGGCAAACTTTAACGGAACCGCCACCGACTCTGCCCTCGCCGGACACATGTCTGCGAGTGACCCCAGCGCGAGCGGCACTTTCTCTGGCAACGTCAGTTTCGGCAAGTCGGCCACCTACACTGGCGCGATCGAAGTCGACATCGCCGATGCATCGCGACTTCCAAAAGCGCTTGGCATCGTATTGCCCAAAGGCACCAAAGCCACTAACGTTCGGGCAACAGGTTGGATCGCCGGAATCAACGACAAAGCTGAGTTCCAAGCCAACGCGACGGCGGGATCGGCCGCCTTTGATCGCTACTCCGGAACCAACATCAATCTCGCGCTAACCGGAAACACAGACCAGGTGTCGATTGTCGCCCGCGATGCCCAAACGAATCTGGGACGAGTGTCTGCCGCAATGACGATTCGCCCCACCGATCAGCTGCTGAACGGCTGGGTTTCGGCGCAAAAAGTTGACGCTTCAAAAGTTGCGTTGAAGGAGATCCCGAAGGGGCTATCCTCGAACCTCGATCTCAGTGCCGTCCTAGGCGGAACATTCACAAAGCCGACGGCCAAACTCCGGGTAACCGGGGCCGCGAGTTACCTGGCAAACAAGGATCTTCCGCTCAAAGTCCGGCAAGTCGTTGTGGCCGGTAACTGGGACGGGAAATCGTTCGAAATCGCGCGCGCACTAGCCAACCAGGGCGAATCGTTGCTCACCGTAACCGGGGAAGCCGCACCAAACGGGCCCCTGGATCTCCAATTTTCTGCCCTTGCCTTCGATATCGGGCAGTTCTCTCGCGACGTGAAAGGCACGGTAAGTGCGGTGGGAACGGTCAAGGGCACCACAACACAGCCGCTGGTGCGGGGGATTGCCGAGGCGTATGGCACCGAATTTGCCAACCTGACCGTGCCCCTCGTCAAATCGACCTTTTCAGGCAATCGCGACGATTGGTTCCTCACCAACTTGCAGGCCGTTCGCGGCCCGACCGAAGTCAGCGGGATGATGCGCTACTCCGTCCGTACCGGCGGAATCAGTGGTTCCGGTGCCATCGCGCGACTCCAATTGGCCGATGTCTTGGGCGAAGAGGCCATCGGCCGAATTGATGCACCCATGATCACGATTGGTGGCACGCTGCAAAAGCCGACCATGACGGCGGAAGTCAGCGGAGAGAACGTCGTCGTTGCCGATGTCCGCGCAAACGACATTCGTGGCCTCGTAACCCTCGCTAACTCAAAGCTCTCGCTCTTCGGACTTAATGCCACGGTCTTCGGCGGAAAAGTCCAGGTGGACGGCAACTACGACCTGAACACGCGCCTCGGTTCTGCGACCGCCTCGGCTTCGAACATCTCGCTCAAAGACATCTCTACCGAAACGGTGGACATTCTAGATGCCAGCGGAACGTTCGCGGGCACGGCAAACGCCAAGATCGCCGATGGGCAACTCACCACGGCAAACCTTAAAGGTGCCGTACAGGAATTCGTCTTCAATGGAACACCGATCGGCGCTGGAGATATCAACGCAAGCATTGTCGACGGCGTGGTCAAGGGCGACCTCGCGCTCGGACAATTGGATCGCTTTATCGAAGCCAACGTCGACGCTTACGACATCGAGAGTAAGCAGTTCACCGCCAACTTAAACGTGAACGGCTTCCTGCTAGAAGACTTTGTTCAGGCATCCGGCCGGTATCTAAAGGACGTTCCATACGAAACGCGCCGACAGCTAAACGACATCAAGGGCGCCGCGAGCTTCGCGGTGAGAGGCTACGGAACGGTCGAAAAGCCATCCATTTTCGTCGACTCGCTCGAAGCGAATCAGGTCGCGCTCGGCCCGACGGCGATCGGAGAAATCAAGCTTTCCGGCGGCTGGGAAAATCGAGTCGCCACGGTGAAATCGTTCACCGTAAAGGGCCCAACGGGACAAGTGAGCGCGCAGGGAACGGTCGTCGAGAACGGCGCCATTTCAGTGGACGGTGAACTTACCGAGATCCAGATCAAAGAGCTCAGCCCCTACTTGCCAGCGCTAGAGGGCCGATCTGGAAGCTTTACCATTCCGTTCGCGGTGTCGGGCACGGTCAAGGATCCGAGCGTTCAGGCGTCGTTAGAAACCCAGGGCTTGCTCGCCGATCCGAAACGGCCAGATGCCAGCTTGATCTTGTCGCTCGACCAAGTGAACGTCACGAATGGCGACGGAAAAACCGGAGGTATTCAAGCTGCCGGAGTGTTCAAATACCGAGGATTCCAAGGCTCGATTGCGGCCAACGTTCCGTTTAGTTTCCCGGCCCAAGTTCCCACGGATCAGCAAATCACGGCCACCGTCAACCTAAGCCGACGTCCACTTTCGGAAATCAGCGAGTTCAGCGCGCAGATCGATCCGGAAAAAACAATTGGCTTCGTTTCGGGGCAAATCAGCGCGGCTGGAACCCTAAACGACTTGCAATACACGGGGGGCGTAAACGTTCAAGCCGAGAACATTTCGCTAAGGAACGTGGATAACGGACTGAAGAACGCCAACTTTGCTGTTCGACTAGACGGGCGCGAGATTTCTACCAACGCCGACTTCATGGTCGCCCAAGGTGGGGACGTGAAGCTCGAACTGATGTCCCCGATCGGAAGCTTGGAGCGGATGGCAGATGCCTTCTCGGAAGGTGGCCTGGAGAGAATCTTGCAAAGTTCCGTGACTGGAAAATTGGAGGCTCGCAACGTTCGGCACAAGCAGACTTTGAAGGGAGGCGCGGTTGATGCTACGGTGACCGGCACGATCAACGTAAGCGGCAATCTCGCGTCGCCATTGCTGGCCGGAAACGTCACCGTTCGCAACGGAGACATCGTTGTGCCGGAGATTGAGGCCCAGTCGGCGTCCACGGCACCACCACTGGTTAATCCAAGGTTTGCCATCGACATCTCCCTTGCCGAGTTCTCGCGGCTTCGTGCGGCGACGGCGGATTTGTACCTTTACGGCGATGCAAACCTGAACGGATCGTTAGTGACCCCACGCTTAACGAGCGAGATTTTCGTCGAACGTGGCTCCTTCCAGCTTCCGGGTGCAAAGATCCGTTTAGACCAAGGCGGAACGGTTGCGATCGAGTACGACGGCAATGCGCGAAACCCAGTCACGACAATGCAGGTCGAACTCGAAGGCCGAACTGCGGTCACCACGGCGGTCGTTACGCAGAACCCAGAACGGTACGACGTCACGATCGCGGTCACGGGAGACTTGCTGAAAGAGGGCGGCTTGAGCTTCGCGGCTTCCTCCGATCCGGCTGGCCTAAGCCAGAACCAAATCATCGCCCTGCTTGGTCGTACCGACGTCATCGAGAGCCTCGGAAACACTGGCGAACGAGACCTTGCCGAGGAGCGACTACGGTCCGCCTTGGTGGGAATCGCGGTTCCGCTCGTGTTCGAGCAGATCACGAGCCCACTCGCCCGAAGCCTCGGCCTCGACTACCTTAGTCTCGATTACAACAACTTCGAAAAAGGCACGATCCTCTTTGCCAAGAATCTTGGGAGAGATTTCATTTTCCAGGGGCGAAGGCAAATTGGAGAACCACTCCCGGGCTTCCCGGTCAGATACGAATTTAGGCTGGATTACCGACCGCGAAAGTTGAAAGGCTGGCTGTCGAGAATCTCGTTCTTTGTCGGACAGGATGAGATCCGGCCCTTCAAAGTGGGTCTGAACTATTCGGTGAGATTCTGAAGAACTGAATCTGTGGCTGGGCCCTTGCGTAACGCAGTGAAGCTGAGCACGTTTGCTTCAATCGGTCGGGTCTACCGAAGCATCACGGGTAAAGTCTGCATTCACCTTTGCATTGTTTGAAGGACCAGTTGGAGGAGCATTGACCAAAAATCTAGCGGCATTTGCCTTGTTATTTCTCACTTCCGCCGCGGCGATTGCCCAGGAAGCGACCAACATCAAGGAAGTTTTCATTCGCGGCAACAAGCGCGTAACCGTTGAGACCATCAGCGGCATCATTCGGACAAAGGTAGGACAGCCATACATCCAAGAGAACTTGGATCGCGATAAGAAAGCTCTAGAAGACCTAGGCTTTTTCTCCGCGGTAAGCGTTCGGGCCACCCCGCTGGAAAGCGGCCAATACTCCGTTACGGTAGACCTCGTTGAGTTTCCAGAGATCAAGGAAATTCGCGTCACCGGAAACACGGTTGTCACCACCGAACAGATTCTCGCGGTTGTCAGCTTGAAGCCAGGCGACGTTTTCAATGCCAACGCCCTTGCGCCAAGCATCCGCGCGATTGAAAAGCTGTACGCCGACAAATCCTATTTCGCCCAGGTTCTCGACTTCACTCCTCTCGAAGGCAGCACCGGCACGATCAACCTTGCGATCAGCGAAATCAAAGTCGGCACGATCTCGGTCCAAGGAAACGTTCGAACGAAGGACTGGGTGTTTAAGCGCCTTATCAAGACCCGCTCTGGAAACGCATTTAATGGCGAGCGCTGGGGCAAAGATCTGCGGCGAGTCGCCGGCTCGGGCTGGTTTGAACCCGGCACGATACGAAGCATCGAAGACCCAGATCGAGAGGTCGGTAAGGTTGACCTAACGGTCGAAGTCAAGGAAGGACGAACGGGGCGATTTGACGTTGGTCTTCAGCTCGACCCGCAGAACTCCCTTGCCGGTGTTGTTCGACTTTCTGAAAACAACCTCGGCGGAACCGGCCAGGGCGTCACCTTGGATTATCTCCAGACAACGCAAGGCGGCGGTGCCAGCGTTGGACTCGAGTACATCAATCCGTTTTATGACGACAAAGACACCACCGTTTCGGTTTCGGTGTACAGCCGCGTTATTTACCGATTCAACAACTTCTTCAACAGCAACACGCCGACTACCGACAACTCGGTCTTTGAGCGACGTGCTGGTGGAACCCTGGCTCTAGCCAGGCCGATCAAGGAAGATCTCACCTTTGGAATCAGTGGCCGCTACGAATCCACGAAGACCTTTAATGGTTCGACGTCCACCGGAACGGGCTTTATCCAACAGGACGGCACCGTTAGCACCATCGCGTTTGCGCTGACTTCGGACAAGCGAGACTTGGTGGTTGATCCTTCGCGGGGCGACTTCCTTCGACTCGAGTTTGAGCCTGGTCTCACTCGAATCGACCGCATTGGCGGCGCGATCACCGATACCAGCTTGCTTGGGAACAGTTCGTTTACCAAGTCGGCCATCGAATACCGGCGCTACTTCACAAACCAACCGGCGCGTGGCCGAAACGATCCAGATGCCCCACGACGAGTTTTGGCCTTCCGAGCTCGCTACGGCACGATTTCGGGAACTGTCCCGTTCTTCGAGCAGTACTTTGCGGGTGGCGCAAACTCGATCCGTGGTTACGATGAAGATCGATTCTGGGGCCGACAGCAGTTGGTAACGAACCTAGAGTATCGGTACCCGGTTCAGCGCTCGTTCAACATCATTGGATTTGCGGACTACGGTGGAGCTTGGGGTGGCTACGGTGCCATCAACAACTTCAGCCAGTCAAACAAGTTCAAGATGCACCTCGGCTACGGTTTGGGCCTTGCGTTCCGAACTCCGCTTGGACCTATTCGAATCGACTTTGGCTTCAATGAGGATGGTCAGAGCCGTACTCACTTCTTGATCGGAACGTCCTTCTAACCAAGGCTTCATAAAGGAAAAACATGAACAAAGAAAATTTAGGCTGGGCGGTTTCGGGCGCTCTCGCAATGTCTCTCATCTTCGTCGTGAGCACGGGCTTTCAAGAGAAGGCCCTGAAGCTCGGTACGGTCAACGTCGCCAAAGTATTTGATGACAGCGAAATCCGGCAAAAGCTGGATGTCGAAATCCGTGAATTCGGTACCGCTCGCGAGAACACGTTCAACTTCCTCGCGACCTATCCGATGCTGGCAACCGCAGACCTGAAGAAGTTCCGAGAGCTGAGCCTCAAACTTCCGCAGACGGATGCCGATAAGGCGGAACTCGAGCGACTTCGAAAAGCCGGCGTCACCGCAGATCAGAAGTATCGAGAACTTCAAACGAAGCCAAACGCAACCGACGCCGAGAAGACGCAGCTTGCTACTTACCAACGAAACGTTCAAGAAAACGAGCGATACTTGGGCTTAACCCAGCAGGAGTTCAGCCGCGAAATCACGGATCGGCAGAGCAAGATGCGCGCAGATACGTTGTTGAAAGTCAAAGCGGCCATTAGCGAGATCTCGCAAAAGCAGGGATACAGCATCGTCTTCTCCGACGAAACCGCACCTTACGCTGCAAATGACTTGACGCCAGAAGCGCTCAAAGCCATCAACGCCAAGAAGTAATCGACCCAAAAACCGTAATGGATCATCCACGCCGAACCCCCCGTCGCCGCCGAGCCTTGCAGGGCGCCCTTGCCCAAATGGGTTGGGTCGTGGCGGCGGCATTCGCTGCCGTCACCTTTGCGAGCGGATTTCAAACGCCCTCGATGAAGTTCGGCGTGGTGGACATTGCCAAGGTCGTAGAAAACAGTAGCTACGGGAAAGAAACCCAGACGATGTTCCGGCAGATGCAGGCATCGCGAGAAGGGTTACTCGAGTTCATCGATACCAACCGTGTGCTCACAACCGAGCAGGCTCAGCGGCTTCGAGATCTCACGATCAAGACCAACCCAACCAATGAAGAGAAGGCGGAGCTTGAGCGGATCAAAGCGGAAGTCATCACCGCCAACAAAAAGTGGGCCGAACTCTCCACTAAAGCCGCGGGGCTTACCGCCGAAGAGCGGACGCTGCTGGAAGACTACGCGCGGCGAAGCCAAGCGATGAGCGAATTCGCGGATCGATTGTTGAAGCAGTTCACCAACGAGATTCAGGGCTGGGCTTCGGACCAAAAGGTTAAGGGCCTTGAACGCGCTCGCACGTCGGTTCAGGAAGTTGCAAAGGCGGAAGGTTATAACGTTGTTTTTGAAATTGGGATCGCACCTTTCGGAGCAAATGACCTCACGGATGCCGCGCTTAAAGCAATGGACGCCAAGAAGTAGCGCGTTCCTTGCGCTCCTGATTTGTGCCGGCTGTGGCTCGCCCGTGGCGAAACTGGCGGTGAGCGTGAACGTTAGCCAGGTGGTCCAGCAATCACTTCCACCTGCCCAGAAAGAACCGTCCCTGCCTCGCGCGCCAAAACCCTTGCCCGGGATTACTGCCGTCTTGCCCGCATTGCCCGCACGAGAGATCATGACGCGTCCACAGAACGCCGAGGAGCTGCGTGAATCAGTCCGTAAGCTCCAAGAATCGATCCGCGTGCGTTTGGAGAAGCAACTTCGAAAGCTATACGCTCGTGATGTCAAGCGGTACGAAGTCGAGCTCCAACGGCAGTTTGGTGATCTTGAGGAGTCTTCGCTGACAGAATTGAGCGAGAGCATTCGGGCGGAACTGGAGAAAGTCGGGGCAGAAAGGCTTCCAAAAGTATCGCGTCTAGCGTTCCTTGCCGGTTGGCCCGATCCGAACCCGCAAAACACCCCTTCGCCTACGCCGCTCCGACCGGTTCCTCAACTGCGGGAAGACGAAGCCCTGCAGCTTCGCAAGGACCTCGCCCGCATTGATGCTGAGTTCAAGGCGAGGATCGAGAACATGTCGATTCTTCGCCTAGACGCTCTCGCCCAGCGTCGGACCCAGATTCTTCTTGCGATTGAATTGCGGAAGAACGAGCTAGACGCGCAGGCAAATGCCGAGGCGAACAAGCAGGTCGCGGACGCCACGAAAGACTTTCAACTTGACCTTGCGCGAGGTCAGGTGATCAAACTGAGGCCCGTCGCGGCAGAGTCGGTGACGATTCCGGGTGGAAAACCGCTGGCTGAGGTGCCCAAGGTACCTTCATCGCCGGAGCTCTCCGAACCCCAACTGACGCAATCGCTTGTGGAGAGCGATCTTCGCATTTGGGTCGGGCTCAATGGATTTGAATTGAAGAAAGGTGCCGTAGATAAGACGGCAGAATTTATAGCATGGCGAAATTCCCAGAAGCTTGGACGGTAGCGGACCTTGCCGCGTTTGTGGGCGGTTCGATTGTTGGAGACTCGACCCGAAAGGTGAGCCGGCCGGGCACGCTATTCGACGCCACTCCCGATACCGTGGTCTTTGCGGAGAACGCGGAGTATCTTTCGCAGGTTGTAGCGAATGGAATCGGCGTGGCCCTGGTACCGACCGGAGTCGTGGCCGAAGGGATTTCTTTGGTCGTAGTCGAATCGCCCCGTGCGGCCTTCGGCAAGCTGCTCCACTTCTGCATCGATCCGCACCCCGTAGCGGTTGGCATTCATCCAACTGCGCAGGTCTCACCGACGGCAACGGTGTCTTCTGAAGCCGCGATTGGTGCCTTTGTCGTGATCGAAGGAGGAACCGTCATCGAAGCAGGAGCCGTGATCTATCCGTTTTCCTATGTCGGCCCCAATTGCCACATAGAGCGAAGTGTGGTTGTGTACCCCCATGCCGTCCTGATGCAGAGTGTCACCTTGCGGGCCGGCGCGATTGTCCATCCCCACGCCGTGCTCGGAGCCGACGGATTTGGCTACACCTGGGACGGTACCAAGCACGCAAAGGTGCCGCAAGTGGGTGCCGTCGAAGTGGGAGAACTCGCCGAGATTGGGGCATGCACTACCGTGGACCGGGCGACTGCCGGAACAACTCGAATTGGGGCAGGGACAAAGCTCGATAACTTGGTGCAGGTTGGACACAACGTGCAAGTCGGCAAGCATGTTTTGATCGCCGCTCAAACCGGAATCAGTGGGAGCGCTCAGATTGGCGATGGCGTTGTGATGGCGGGGCAGTGTGGTGTCGCGCACCATGTCTCAATCACCAGCCGAGTCACTCTCGGCGGTCGCGCTGCCGTGATCTCGGATATCACCGAGCCTGGCTACTACCTCGGCTATCCCACTCGGCCGATGGATACGGAAAAGCGCTCGATGGCCCTCTATGGCCGCCTCCCCGAAATTTGGAAACGGCTTCGGCAAATCGAAAAGAAGCAGGACTCAGAAAAATGACGTACCAACGCAAGACGCTCGCAAACTCCGTTTCTTTCGAGGGTATCGGACTGCACTCCGCCGCTCCGGTAAAGATGACCGTTCACCCAGGCGCAGAGGGAATTGCCTTCCGCTATGGAACCGATCGGTTTGCGGCGCGACCAGAAAACGTCACCGAAACCACTCGGTCGACCAAACTTGGAACGGTCTGCACGATCGAGCATGTGATGAGCGCCCTTGCGGGTTTGGAGATCACCGATGCCGAGGTTGAGCTCAATGCGCCTGAAGTGCCGGGAATGGATGGTAGCGCGTTGCCGTTCTTCGACGCCCTGGAATCGGCCGGGACCACGGACCTTGGGATTGCGGAGTTGCCGCCCCTCTTTCGACGCCTATTCGTTCACGAAGACCCGATCAAGATCGCCATCTCGGATGGCAACGGCCACTGGCGGTACGACTACAACACGGGCGATCGATGGCCTAATGCTCAGTCCTTTGAGTTTCGGGCAACATCGGAAAGTTATCGGGAGCAGTTAGCCTCGGCGCGAACCTTCGCGTTCTTTGAAGAGGTTCCCAAGATCATCGCTGCCGGATTAGGGTTAGGGCTAGATGAAAACTCGGTTCTGATTCTTGGTCCGGACGGCTATAAGAACGAAGCTCGATTCCCGGATGAACCCGCGCGGCACAAGTTGCTGGATCTCATCGGCGATTTGTACTTGAGTGGGGTGCCGATTCGATTTTTGAATTTGGTGGCCGAAAAAAGCGGCCACCGGACAAATATTAGTGCTGCATCGATGATACGTCGCGCCTTAGAGAACAAGGACTAAAGCAATGGGGCCGTCTTCGCCCGGAAGGACTTCCGGATTCGACTGAGCGAGGGAGTCGAGAAGCCATTTTGGTCCGCACCCTTCGGGCATGCAAACGGCGGTGGTTTCGGAGCGGTCGCGATGAAGCCCGGCTACTCCATTGAGGAGGAGCAAGTATTTCATCGATTCACCGGGAGTCGCGGAGAATGATTCTGCCTGCGGCGACCAGCGAAGAGCGATTGAACCTTTCGTCATTGAAAGCTTCTTCATTTGTAGTTCCAACGGAATAATGCAGATTACGTTTCCCAACGGGGGGCGGTGGCGGTAACAAACATCAAACTTGCTGAATTTTACTACAAAAACCGCAATTAATTCGAAGTTCTAAGAAGAAGATAGAATCGTGCGGTGAGCTTGTCGTACCGTTTGAACCGTCTCTTTGCACCCGATGGTAAGTGTTTTGACGTTGCAATCGACCACGGGTTCTTCAATGAATCGACTTTTTTAAGTGGCATCGAAGACCCTGCGCGGGCGATCGCCGCAGTTGTGGCGGCTTCGCCCGATGCAATCCAGCTTCCGCCCGGTTCGGCGCGCATTCTGCAGTCCATCCCGGGGCCCAGAAAGCCAGCACTGGTCTTGCGTACCGACACGGCAAATGTGTACGGGTCAATGCTGCCGGCAACCCTGCATTCGGAGCTGATTCAAAACGCCGTTGAGCAAGCTCTGCGGCTAGATGCGGCTTGTATCGTGGTGAATCTCCTGTCACTGCCCGGACAATCTGAACTCTTGAATCAGTGCGTTAAAAACGTTTGTGCGTTGAAGTCGGAATGCGATCGGTTCGGAATGCCCTTAATGGTTGAGCCGTTGGTGATGCAGTCGAATGAGGTTTCCGGCGGGTACCAGGTGGATGGCGAGATCAAGAAGATCCTTCCGCTTGTGCGCATGGCAGTTGAACTTGGGGCGGACATTATCAAGTGCGATCCATGCTCCGAAATCTCGGAGTTTCACCGGGTGGTGGAGATCGCTGGCGGGTTCCCCGTCTTGGTCCGAGGTGGTGGCCGTGCGACCGACGAAGATATCCTCGATCGAACCGCCGCTCTAATGGTTCAAGGTGCAAGCGGAATCGTTTACGGCCGAAACGTGATTCAGCACCCGACGCCAACGCTCATGACTCAGGCCTTGATGTCGATCGTGCACGATGGCAAATCCGGAGCAGAAGCCCTCGAACTTTTAGTATAGTTTCGTCTACAGATTTCGATGGATAGCACCTCAATTATCATCAGCATTGTCGCCTTGGCTATTGGCGTAGTCCTCGGCGCGGTGGGGGCCACTTTGCAGGCAACCAAGAAGAGCCAGGCCGAATTGCAGGAAATTCGAGAGCGTCTCACCACCAGCGAAACCAGGCTAGAGCAACTACCAAAGTTAGAAAAAGAACTGGCAGATCGCGAAGCAGAGTTTCGAGTTCTTGAAGGGAACCTCAAGACCCTCGATAAGGCTAAGACCGAAGCCGAAACCGATCTTCGCAACCTGAGGACGCAAACCGAACAGACGCTCAACGCAAAAGACCAGCAAGTTGCCGAGCTGCTTCAGTCCGAACGGGCATCTATGCAGAAGCAGATTGAGCAACTGAACGAGGCGAACAAGGCTCAGCTTGCCGCGATGCAATCCCACGTGGAAGAGCAAAAGGAGCTCCTGGCCACCGCGCAGTTGCAGCTCAAGGACGCCTTCAAAACCCTCTCCACGGAAGCCCTCGATGAGGCACAAAAGAAGCTGGTGGAAGCGGCGGAGCGGAGCCAGAAATCAAGCCGATCTGTTGCTGACGCAGATTTCGAAGAACGCAAGAAGTCCATCGAGCAGATGGTCAAGCCGATTGCCGAGAACCTCGCCAAGCTCGACGCCAAAGTTCAGAGCTCCGATGAGAAGCTCGCAAACCAAACTGGCCAGTTGACGCAGCAGTTGCAATCCCTGTTCGGCGTCACGACCTCGCTGAGCAATGCGCTCAAAAAGCCGCAAACCCGCGGTAGCTGGGGCGAGACGATGCTCAAGACGGTTCTCTCAAACTCAGGCTTGCAAGAAGGCGTGAACTACACCCTGCAAGACTCGACCGACCGGGAAGACGGCAAACTACGTGCAGACGCCGTTGTGCACTTGCCGAACAATCGGTCAATCGTTATCGACAGCAAAACCCCGTTTGATCCGTTTCAGGAGCTTACGAACGCGGAGACAGAGGAACTTCGCGCGCTTGCTATGACCCGCTTCCTAACGTCTGTTCGAGGACACGCAAGGCAACTATCTCAGAAAGAGTATTGGCGGCAATACGACGGGGCCGATTTTGTGGTCATGTTCTTGCCGCATGAGGCGATGTATCTGACTGCGGTCGAGCACGATCCGGCGCTTTACCAAAACGCGGTTTCAGAGAAGGTCTTCATGGCGAACCCAATGACTTTGATCTCGTTGTTGCGATCGGTTTCGTATGTGCTTGATCAAGAAAAGCTGAACAAATCTGCTCACGAAATCAGTGAAGTTGGAAAGCAGATGTACGTGGGAATTCGGTCCTACGCCGAGCACGTCACCAAGGTAGGGGCGGGCTTAAGAACTGCTGTAACTGCCTACAACAATTCAATCGGTCCGCTTGAAAGATACGTTTTGAGCCGGGCGAGAAAGCTGGATGCCCTTGGCGCAAAACAAGGTGAGCCTCCGAAGGAGGTTCTCGAGATTGAGCCTCCAGTGGCGCAATTCAAATCGCCGGAGCTGTTGTCCCTTCCGTTTGATGAAGGCGAGGCATGAAGCTGATTGAGTATCTCAGCGTTTTCCTAGGCGCCGGTCTCGGCGGAGTTTGCCGGTTTCAGATCTCCGCGATGCTTGCGAGCGCGGACGGCTTTCCGTGGGCAACCTTGGGGATCAACGTTCTCGGTTCCCTCCTAGCCGGAGTTGCTGCCGCACTCTTCGCGCCGGGCGATCCATGGAGGCTCGTTGCGGTCGTGGGATTCCTCGGAGGCTTCACGACCTTCTCCGCCTTCTCCATCGAAACCATCCAACTCGCACGCAATGGCCAACTTGGCCCTGCACTCGGCTACGTCGTTGCCAGCCTATGCCTTGGGCTCGGAGCGGCCTGGTCCGGTTTTGCGATGACTACGGCCAGCAAAGCAAGCTAAACCGATCGCAAATTTACAGGTTGACGTTTCCCCGCTAAAGCGTCTTTAGGTTGGGCGCGACCGTTTCAAACCGAAAAATTTACATCGCCCTCCCTACGCGGGAAATGTAAATAATAAATTTTTGGAGCAGAGCCCGGCGCTTAGCGAACGGTTTGGAACACGCAGAGAATGGCGCCCCCGAGAGGAATCGAACCTCCGACCTACCGCTTAGAAGGCGGCCGCTCTATCCGCTGAGCTACAGGGGCGTACCCAATCGGCAAGATACCCGCAACAAATGTCTCGCACGAGGACAGATGGCAGCACGCCTTCATTAGGAATGTCATACACTCTAAAGGTAACCCGTCTTTTGTGGCGGGCCAGGAGTCTGTTTTGGTCAGTGAGTTAGTTCCGTTTCCTTTCTTGTCGGCAGAAGAGGAAGAGCGCCGAATTGCGGTTCTCGACGCATTTGACATCGTCACCGTCGATCTGGACGACCAGCTTGAAGATGTTGTGCAACTGGTTTCCGAACTTTGCGATTCGCCGATGGCCATGGTCAGCTTGGTTCACCGGGACAAGCAGTTCTTCAAATCCCGTATTGGCATGGAGAACGCGACCACTTCACGCAGCGTGTCGTTTTGCCAACACACCATCCCAACGAAGCGGCCCTTTGTGGTTCCAGATGCCGTAGCCGACGGCAGATTCGCCGACAACCAACTTGTCATTGACGGCGAACTCCGATCGTACATCGGTGTTCCCCTGATCACCGAAACAGGGGAAGTGCTCGGCGCGTTGTGCGCGATCGATCGACGGCCTCGCTATCACTCTCCTCAGGTCCTTGCCGCGATGGAGAAGCTCGGGCGCTTGGTGATGCATCAACTTGAGAGCCGTTTGCTTTCTAAAAAGTTAGAGCAAGAGCTCCTTGAAAGAGGCATCCGCGAACACCAGAGCGAACTACAGTCGCGTGCGCTACGGCTCCTGGCGGAAGGTGCAGACCTGCCCGTAGTGCTTCAAGCGATCAACGAGTTGCTCGAGTTTTTGATTACTGGCTCAATGTGTTCCGTCATGCTGCTGCGAGATGGGCATTTGTCGGTCGGTGCGGCAGGCAAGTTGCCGCCGGAATACCTGGAAATTGTGGACGGGATGGCCATCGCTCCAGATGCAGGATCCTGTGGTGCGGCGGCGGTTTCCCGAGAGTTGGTGATTTCGTCCGATCTCCGGTCAGATCCGAACTGGACTAAGTATCAGCACCTGGTGGACCAACTGAACGTTGGTGCTTGCTGGTCGATGCCGGTTTTGGGGCAATCCGGCGATGTCATCGCTACGTTTGCCGTCTACTTCCATGAGTCGCGAACTCCGACCGACGCCGAGCTGCACTATTTGCGCGAAACGGCGAACTACGTTCGACTTTGCATCCAAAGTCGGCAGCAGCAAGACGAAGTCGAGCAAGCGCGCGAGACCGCGGTTCGGGCCTCGCAGCTTAAGTCAGAGTTCCTCGCGAACATGAGCCATGAAATTCGAACGCCGTTGAACGGGGTGCTTGGAACCGGCGAGCTACTCGGGCAAACGGACCTGACCGCTTTGCAGATTCGGTACTTGGATACCATCCTGTCCTGCGGCGAGGGCCTGCTACGAATCCTGGACGATGTGCTGGACGTGTCTAAGATTGAGGCCGGAAAGATGGAGCTTTCGGTTGAAGCATTCGATCTAGCGGCGTGTGTTCGTTCGGCTTGCGGAATCTATCATGCCCAAGCAACTCGGAGCCAAATTGCCCTTGAAGTCGAGATTGACCCTAGCGTTCGAGGGGTGTATTTAGGCGACTCAATCCGCGTTCGACAGATCGTGGCCAATGTCACGGCTAATGCGATCAAATTCACGGCAGCCGGCGGAGTGTACGTAAAACTCGTAGATGGCCTTCGACCTGGGCACGTGACCCTTATTGTCCGCGACACCGGGATCGGCATCGCGCCGGACCGTAAGACAGCGATTTTTGAAAGCTTCACCCAGGCCGACGGCTCGACGGCTCGGCAATTCGGTGGGTCTGGACTTGGGCTAACGATCGTGAAGAGCCTTGTCAATCTGATGAATGGGGAAATTGAGCTTGACAGCGCTGTCGACGTTGGAACCACTTTCCAAATCCACCTGCCGCTGCCTTCAACCGATGGCACGGTGCGATCGCGTTCCGAGGAGTTAGCCGGCATGAAGGCGGCACTTGGGTTACGAATTCTGCTGGTGGAAGACAACGCGATCAATCAAATGGTCGCTCGAGAAGCTCTTGTCCAAATGGGCTGCGAAGTGATCGTGTGCGACAGCGGTGAGACGGCACTTGAGCAATTTTTGCCGGGCGAATTCCGCGTGGTGCTTCTAGACATTCAAATGCCTGGCATGGACGGATTTGAAACCGCCCGCCGATTGCGCGAGATGGAAGTCGGGACCGGCCATCGAAGTGCGATCATTGCTCTTTCTGCGCACGCGATGGAGTCGGCCAAGATCCAAGCGCTTGAAGCAGGGATGGACGACCATCTCGCCAAGCCGATGCGGCAGCGTGATCTGCGCGAAGTGATCCTGCGCAACCTGCACTAAGCGGGGTTTAGGGTTAAGATCGCGACCTCGGGCGGGCAATTGAACCGGGAAGGCAGGAAGGTTGTGCCAACCCCGCTGGTGACAAAGATCGGCGTCTTCGCATGCGGATAGAACCCGCGCACATACTTGCGGCCCATGGTGCTGTGCTTCGGTGCCCAACCGCCCGGCAGCACGAACTGCCCACCGTGAGAATGGCCGCTCAGCATCAGGTTGGCACCCGTCGGTAAGAAATCAACCGCGTCGGGTTCGTGCCAGAGCACAACTTTAGGCAGATCCGGGCCCAAAGCCTGAGCGGCCTTCATAGCTTGATCCGGCTTGGAGGCTCTAGCTTGGTAACTGTCGACTCCAACCCAGCAGATTCCGTCCAAGACTTCACATGAATTTCGTAGCAACAGAATTCCAAGTTCATCACAAATGGTTGCTAGGGCATCCGGTGGGGCGCTGAAGTAATCGTGGTTTCCGGGAATGGCAACCACTCGTCCCTTCATCTGGTGAAGCGGCGCGAGCACATCGCCGAGGAGCGGCGGGAGACTTGGAAACCAGTCATCGACGAAATCTCCAGCCAGCACGATCATGTCCGGCTGCTCGGCAATGGCGAGGTGAATCGCCTGCGAGGCAAGCTCCGCGGTATCGAGATTTTGAACATGAAAGTCGGCCAGAAGCGCAATGCGATAACCAGCCCGAGTGCTCGGCCAGCCCGGTAACGGGAGCTGAAAGTGGCGGACCTGCAGGTTCTTCCGTTCACAGATCGCCCCGTAAACGAACATTCCCGCACCCACCGCTCCAAGGCTAAAGATGAGATCCCGAAATCGCACTCCGGTAGTAAACCAGCCCTACCGGTATGAGAATTCTTAACAGTCCGTTAACGCTCGGGCTGTAACCTACCGCAGAGCATGGTTGACCAACGACTCCGAAAAATCTCTTTTGCCAGCCTGGTTGCAGCTACGGTGGCCATTTTTGTTGCCGGATGCAACAGCGGGGATTCTTCCTCCACAGAAAAGACGGAGGGCGGCACCAATGCCACCACCACAACCGCCGAGAAGCTGAGTGGATCCATCTCAATTGATGGCTCAAGCACGGTCTTCCCGATCTCGGAAGCCTTCTCCGAAGAGTTCGGCAAGGATCAGAGCGCGGTCAAGTTTGCGGTCGCGTCTTCTGGTACGGGCGGCGGATTCAAGAAGTTCGCAGCGGGCGAGTTGGACATCACTGGCGCATCGCGACCAATTGAAGCTTCCGAAATCGAAGCGGCGAAGAAGAACAACATCGAGTTCGTTGAATTGCCGATCGCTTTTGATGGCCTTTCCGTCATCGTCAACCCCAAGAACAGCTTTGCTGAGACGTTGACGGTTGCAGAACTGAAGAAGATTTGGGAGCCAAACAGCAAGGTTAAAACCTGGAAGGACGTTCGAAGCGACTTCCCGGCCGAACCGATCAAGCTCTACGGCGCTGGAACGGATTCCGGAACCTTCGACTACTTCACCAAGGCGATCGTCGGAAAGGAAAAGTCCAGCCGAACCGATTACCAGGCGAGCGAAGATGACAACGTGCTGGTGCAGGGTGTCAGCGGAGACGAGTTCTCTCTCGGCTACTTCGGATACGCGTATTACGAACAGAACCAGGACAAGCTCAAACTCGTCAAGGTTGACGCCGGTAAGGGTGGAATCGCACCGAGTCCAGAAACAATCGCCGACGGCACGTACGCTCCGCTGAGCCGACCGCTGTTCCTGTACATCAACAAGAAGTCGCTCGACGATAAGCCCGAGGTTAAAGCCTTCGTCGCCTTCCTGCTTGCAAAGGCAAAGGAAATCGTTCCGACCACCGGCTACGTTCAGCTTCCAGATGAGGCCTACACGATCGCCCAGGAGCGAGTTGACAAGAAAGTTGTCGGCACTTCGTTCCAAGGTGCAGAGACCGGAATCACCATTACCGACCTGCTGAAGCGAGAAACGGTCAAGTAATCAGATAATCTGTCAGCGGCCAACTGGCCGCTGACATCTGGATATGCCAATTTTATCTAAGCCGGGCAGCAGTCGGCCGATTGACGGGGTCCCGACGCGCTTGCGAAGCGAGAAATTCATCCGATTTCTCTGCTTCGCTTGTGCGGCAATTTCGATTCTGACGACGCTCGGTATTGTGCTGGTTCTTTCGACCGAGGCAATTGCCTTTTTCACAAAGTCGAAAGTTACGCCCGCCGAGTTCTTTCTCGGGACCGAATGGAGCCCGACTTTCAACGATCCGAAGTTCGGCATCGTGCCGCTGGTCTGTGGCACGGCTCTAATCACCGTCGGAGCGTGCGTCGTAGCGGTTCCGATTGGAATCTTGACCGCTATTTTCTTGAGCGAATACGCGCATCCCACGGTCCGAAAGATCGCGAAGCCGGTGTTAGAGCTCCTCGCGGGTATTCCCACTGTCGTATATGGCTACATCGCGCTGGTGTATTTGACTCCGGGGCTGCGCACATTCATCAAGGAGCTTGAAGTGTTCAATGCCTTGTCCGGCTCCATCGTCGTCGGAATCATGATTCTGCCGCTGGTGTCCTCGCTTTGTGAAGATGCCATCAGTGCGGTTCCGAAGGGCCTTCGGGAGGGCGGCTATGGGCTTGGTTCAACGAAGCTGGAGGTAACCAGCAAGATCGTGTTGCCGAGCGCACTCTCTGGCATCATGGCGGCGGTGATTCTCGCAATGAGCCGTGCTGTTGGGGAGACGATGGCAGTTACCCTTGCGGCGGGCCAAACGCCGAACGTTACGGCAGATTATCGCCAGAGCATCCAGACGATGACTTCGTACATCGTTCAAATTTCCAAAGGCGACACGCCTACCGGCTCTATTCCGTTCTTGACGATTTTTGCGGTCGGAGCCACGCTCTTCCTCATCACCATGGGGCTCAATATCGTGGCGATCAAGATCGTCCGTAAATACCGAAAGGTGTACGCGTGAACTTTCTTTTGCTTCGTCGCCTTCGAACCAGGGCAAACCGGCGCTGGGTGAAGGACAAGATGTTCGAGTTCCTTTGTCAGCTATCTGTCTTGCTGGCGGTTGTCATCTTGATCTCCTTGCTTTGGTCGGTTTTCTCTACCGGGTTTGGTCGGGTGAGTAGCCAGTTTCTGACTAGTTTCCCCTCACGAATTCCACAGAATGCAGGCGTTAAGGCGGCCATTCTGGGATCGCTTTGGGTGGTGGGGATCACCGCCGTCGTGGCGATTCCAATTGGCGTGGCGGCCGCCGTCTACTTAGAAGAGTATAAGATTCGCGATAGCAAGCTGACCGATTTCATCCAGATCAACATTTCCAACCTGGCCGGTGTCCCCTCGATCGTTTACGGATTGCTTGGGCTTGAGCTGTTTGTCCGCTTGGCGGGACTGGGTCGCTCGATTCTCGCGGGATCGCTGACGATGACTTTGCTCATCTTGCCGATGGTCATCATCGTTTCGCAAGAGGCGCTGAAAGCAGTGCCACGGACGATTCGAGAGGCGAGCTATGGACTCGGCGCGACGCGCTGGCAAACGATTCGGTATCAGGTGTTGCCGTCGGCTCTTCCGGGAATCATGACCGGCATCATTCTTTCGCTCTCGCGAGCGATCGGCGAATCGGCGCCGCTCATCACCATCGGCGCGGTTACGTACATTTCTTCTATTCCTGAGGGTGTGAACGATCGTTTCACCGTTCTGCCAATCCAGATCTTTGACTGGTCTTCGCGGCCTCAGAAAGGGTTTCAGGATGCGGCGGCGGGAGCCATCGTGGTGTTGCTAGCGATTCTGCTGGTTATGAACTCTTTGGCGATCATACTTCGCGCCCGCGCGCGCCGGTAATTGTTAAGATAGGGTCAAATATCCGGACTTATGCGGTCCGAGTCTAAGAGCTTCTTTGAGCTGATTGTCAACACGCCATCTCCGTCCGGCTTTGAAGAGCGTGCGGCTCAAGTTGTTCGAGACTATGCCTCTGGCTTTGCCGATGAGGTTCGCACCGACGTGCACGGAAACGTCGCCGCAATTGTTCATCCGGAGGCCAAAACCAAGATCATGCTGGCCGGGCACATGGACGAGATCGGCTTTATCGTCCACTTCATCAGCGAGGACGGCTTGCTGTATTTCAAGACCATTGGCGGGCACGATGCGTCGATCATTGTCGGTCAACGGGTCTGGGTTCACGGCTCCGAAAAGGTTGCTGGCGTCATCGGTCGTAAGGCGATTCACCTCTTAACCGAAGAGGAGCGAAAGAAGCGTCCGGAGCTCTATGACCTTTGGATTGACATCGGGGCGACGAGCGCCGCTGAGGCCCGGAGCGTTGTTTCCCTCGGCGACTGTGTTACTTACCAGTGGGAGTTTCAGTACTTGCTCGGCGATCGTGCGACGGCGCGTGGTTTCGACAACAAGATGGGCACCTACATCGTCATGGAGGCTCTCAGGCTGCTGAAAGAGGAAGGTTCTCTCCATCCTGAAGTCGGTGTGTACGCGGTGGCAACCGTGCAAGAAGAGATCGGTCTGCGAGGCGCCAAGACGGCGAGCTACTGGATTGCTCCACAGGTTGGGCTTGCGGTTGACGTAAATCACGCAAACGACATTCCCGGTGTTGACGAGAGCCGATATGGTCGTTTGGATATCGGTAAGGGCCCGAGCGTCATGCGCGGCGCCAACGCGAATCCGATCGTTTTCGACATGATCAAGCGCGCGGCGGCGGAAGATGGAATTCCGTATCAGGTGGATGTGGAAGCGGGCGGAACGGGCACCGACGGCAATGCGATGCAGCTCAATCAGGGCGGAATGGCCGTGGGCATCCTTGGCGTTCCGCTCCGATACATGCACACGCCGTGCGAACTGCTTTCGGTGACCGACGTTCAGGACTGCGCTCGACTCATGGCCGCTTTCTGTAAGCGGGTCACGCCAGAAACGGACTTCACCCCACGATCCTCGTAGGGCGAGAGAGCCGGTAAATGGCCCGTTTCGAAAGATCGGGCATGACACAATTGAAGGTGACGTGAATCCATCTGAGGTCCGGCACCTTCAGGACTATCTGACCGAAGTGCGCATCCAGGATTCTTGGAAGCGCTTCTTTGGTAGCTCGCTCGCGCAGTTTGTTTTGCCTGCCGCGCTTGCCGTTGCGCTGTATTTTCTGATTTTTCGCCGAATGGGTGGTTGGATCTTCCTGTTCATTTTCTTTGGAGCAGGACACGGAATGTTCCAGGGATTCACAAAGTGGATCCAGCAACGCGCGGATTCGATGGCTTGGAACAATGCCGTCCACGATGCGCGACAGCGGGCGCTGAGTGAGCAAATGCGCGAACTCGCGAAGAAAGGAATTCTTGCTTCGCGCATCCATCCCGAAGTCGGCCGTGCTTTGAACGCCACCGCAGAAGCCGCGATGGAAATTCGAAGCCTGCTTGTCTCGGAGAAATGGGAAGACCTAGCCCGCTCAACCCATTGGCGCGATATCCGAAAGTCCTCGATCATTGCGGTGGACGAAGGAATGCACGACGCCATGTCTGAAGCCCAACCGTTTGTTCGGATGCCAGGAATGAAGAAGGCAGACTTCGAAAAGATGGTTGAACGTGATCCACGCGCGGCGAGCACCGTAACAAAAATTGAGGCACTGACGCAAAAGCTTCGAACCTTGCACGATGGATTGGTTGGAGCCTACGGTTTGAGTGCACAAACCAAGCTCGATCGTGCCCTGGAAGACCTCCATTCGGTTCGACAAGCCGAGAGTGAGCTGGACGAATTGAGACATTAGTCCTGAGTTTTCACAAATTACTGAAATTTCAGCCATTTTTGGCGGAAGCAGAGGTATAAATAAATGACATGGGGAGACCGACCGCCGATAGTCCGATTTGGGACCGATCCGGAGCAGATAAGCGATCTGCGGTCAACGCCATGTTCGCCGACATCGCTGGCAACTACGACGCTCTGAATCGAATGATGTCCTTGAACCAGGACACGAGATGGCGAGCGATTGCGGCGGCCAAGGTCGCCCCAAAACCTGGAGAGGTTGCCCTTGATCTTTGCGCCGGAACGGGCGATTTCATGCCTCATTTGCTCAAGGCGGTTGGAAGCACTGGCGCCGTGATTGGGATGGACTTCTGCGTTCCGATGCTTGAACAGGCAAGCAAGAAAAGCCTGCCGAATTTGGCTCAGGGCGATGCGGTTCAGTTGCCGCTTCAATCGGCGGCGGTTGATGTGGTGACAGTCGGCTGGGGGATTCGAAACGTCCCGGACATCGATGCCGCTCACCAAGAGATTTTTCGCGTTTTGCGACCAGGTGGTCGCTTTGTGTCGCTTGATATGGCGATTCCAAGAAATCCGGTAATTCGTTCCGGCTCTCGGTTTGTCAGCAAGCACATCCTGCCTAGGCTGGGTGCCCGATTCGGGGCGCAAACGGCATACACCTACCTCCCTGAAAGTACCGAGCGATTTTGGTCACGCGATGCTCTGGCTGATTCCATGCGGAAAGCCGGATTTGTCGATGTTGATTTCGCAGACCTCATGTTCGGAAACATTTGCCTCCACTTTGGTAGAAAAAAATGATTGCATCGGCTCAAGAATTTGTAGCTCAAAGAAGCCTGGACATGGATCTTCTGGCGGAAGTCGCCGAAGACGTGAATCGAGTAGAGGAAGAACTCCGACGTCAGATTCTGAGTCGGGTTGATCTGGTCGAGCGAGTCAGCCGACTCACTTTGGAGGCCGGAGGAAAACGACTACGCCCCGCATTTATCGCTCTTTCGGCCAAAGCAATTGGCAACGCGTTTGAAGAAGAGCGAGTTGTGAAGCTCGGTGCCTCGCTGGAAATGATCCACATGGCAACCCTGATTCACGACGACGTGATCGATGATGCAAAGACTCGTCGTGGTAAGCCGACCGCCGCGGCCGAGCTTGGAAACACCGCCGCCATTCTGAGTGGCGACGTATTGCTCGCCAAAGCAATGTCGGTACTTGCATCAGATGCTGATTTGACCGTCATTCGAGTTGTCAGCACGGCGGTAGAAACGATGGCCGAGGGTGAAGTGCGAGAACTCCAAGCTCGCGGGGACTTCGACCTGACGGAAGCGGCCTACGAAGAGATCGTTGAACTTAAGACAGGACGATTTATTGAAGCCTGCTGCCATGTCGGCGCGTTGATCGCAAATGCAACGCCGGACGAAGTGAGCGCACTGAGCACCTACGGAAAGCACGTTGGTCTCGCCTTCCAGATCGTCGACGACCTGCTGGACTATCGCGGCGATAAGGCGAAGACCGGAAAGTCAACTGGCACCGATTTCCGTGAGGGGCAGATGACGCTGCCGATGATTTATCTTCGCGAAACCTTGTCGGACGCCGAGGAGAAGATCGCCCGCCATCGTTTCGGAAACGGCGCGAGCGACGATGAGATTCGGATGATCGCCGACTGGATGGATACTCGGGGCGCGTTTGAGCGAGCCGAAAACGAAGCTCGACGACGCGTCGGAATCGCGAAGGAAGCGTTGCTTACTTTGCCAGAATCGCATAGTCGACAAGTGCTTGAGGCAGTCGCAGACTACGTGCTTTTCCGGAAGGTTTGACCATGTCGTTTCGAGCCGTGCTCTTTGACCTCGACGGTACGCTTCATCGCGGCAACGAGGTCATCGACGGCGCTGTGCCAGCTGTGCAGCGACTCGTTGACGCTGGTGTTCGAGTTGCTTACGTCACCAACAACTCCACCCAAACACGCCAGTTTTTTAGCGACAAGCTCTCACGGATGGGTTTTCTCTGCACGCCAGACCTCGTCTATGGAACCGCTTACGGTGCGGTACGCGAGGCCGCTAAGCGGGGATTAACGCGGATTGCAGTAGTTGGCGAACCGGGCCTGAAGGAGTCTTTGGCCGAGGCAGGAACGGAGATTGTCGACTTCGATGATCGGCCCGAGGCAGTAATCGTCGGCCTGTGCCGAACGTTTACGTACGACCTGATGAAATCGGCAATGGCGGCAATTCGTTCGGGCGCGTTCTTCATTGCGACTAACGAGGACGCGACGTTCCCGATTGAAGGCGGCGGATTCATTCCAGGAGCGGGAAGCGTCGTTGCCGCGATCAAGACTTGTAGTCAAACTGAGCCGTTCGTGGTTGGTAAGCCAAACCCAAACTTGATCCAACTGGCGATTTCGGAGCTAGGCGTGTCGGCCGCGGAGACTTTGGTGGTCGGAGACCGGCTGGATACGGATATCGAAGCAGGCATCCGGGCCGGATGTGCCGTACATTTGGTCCTCACCGGAGTTGAATCCGAAGCGCTGGACGGCGTTCCTTTTAGTGCCGACGTTGCCGCGCTGGTCGATAAACTGCTTTAGACCAGCGCAGGTTCTTTCGTTTCCTTCACGGCAAGGTCAGCTACTTCGGAGAGGTACCGATCTCGCTGTTCTTTCTCTAACGTTCTCCACGTGAGGAATTGCCTTCGCAGATTTGCCAGGAACCGTCGGTTGACGGTGGGCCAGTTTTCCGGGTCGCCCGCCAGTCGGTTGAGCTTCAGATCGAGCACGTAAACGCCCGCGACCTTGCTTGGCGCAAGGGTGAGGGTGAGTCTCTGAGAGATGCCAAGGTCATACGGAGCGAGCCACATCGAGCAACTGACTTCGTAAGCCGGTGGCACCACTTCGGGTAGCCGCCAAGACTCGGTATCTCGACTGACAAAGTCGCCGATGGTAAAGCCTTCGAACGCCTTGAGCCATTCGGTGAGGAATACGGTAAGCGGCCCGGCTTCGGCGGCCGAGATGCTGAATGGCAGCGGCAGGAGCCACTCGTCGCCTTCGGGCTCGGTGTTAAACACCTCATCGTTCATCGCCGGAGCGGCGATTTGGGCGGCTTTCCTGGCCGGGAAAATGGTGCTCAAGAGCACGACGCCCATCACGATGACCGCAGACATCACGGCACTTGTCGAGCTGAAGTTCAGCGTCAGTCCCGGAAGCGCACCTGTAGCAACAATAATTTTCGCCGAGCCCTGCGCGACGTAGTAGCCGATGACTGCACCGAGTACTCCATACACCAGCGATTCGGCGAAGAAGAGCATTGCGATGTGGTTTGGCGCAAGACCGATGGCGCTGAAGATGCCGATTTCCTTGGTCCGCTCATATACGCTCGCGATCATGGTGTTGAGCACGAATACGCTGGCGATGAGGAGCTGAACAATGATGAGTCCGAGTCCGGTGCTCTTCGAGGCGGCGAAGATGGAGAACTGCTTGACTTCGAGTTCGGTGGCACCTTCTGCTTTCGGAACCGACGCGTAGACGTTCAATCGAAGTCTCGGCATGAGATCGACTAGGGCAGCACGGGTAGCGGTTGGGTCCGAGAACTGAACGGCAACCGTTCGTAGCTCCGCACCTTGGGAGAACGCGGTGTCGGTCGGGACGATGAAAATGCTGCCGGGATCAAGGCGAAGATAGCTTCGGAACGCCTGAGTGCTACTGGCAGTTTGCTCTTGGTACCGCTTTGAGAGGCTGAAATCGGGCGGCATGAAGCCGTCCCCATCGAGGTCGGTGATGCTGCGGAGAATTCCCGCATCGGCGATGCCGATGACGGTGTACTGCGTTCCCGCATAGTTCACCTTGGCCCGGCCGACTTCATTGTTGGCGATCTTGAGTTGCTCGGCGAGAGGCTGCGGCAGGATGACCACATTTCGGTCCCCAGGGCGGAACCAGCGGCCGCCCGGAAGCAGGGCCTTTTGTGGTTGGAGAACCTTTTCCTCTTCTGGATCAAGGCCCATCATTGCCCGCACTTCGGCGACTCGGTCGGCGCGCTGGAGGGTGAGTACGCCCGTGTCACCTATGTCCGCCCCGTAGTAGAACGCTCGGCGAACCACGGTTCCGCGTGCACCAAACTCGTTTGCAATCGTTCGGTAAGTGCCCAACTGAAGGGGATCAAGCCCAGGTGTCCGAACCAATAGGCCCGGGTAGTTTGCCTTGTTTGGACTCGGTGCTTCGTTGAGGGATAGATCGGCAACGATGCTGGTGAAGCTTAGGACGATGAAGGTCATCACGACCAGCGTTAGCGTGGTGAGGATGGTTCGCGCTTTTCGTCGGCGCATGTTGCTGACGCCGAGATTGAAGGCCGCCATCGCGACGCTTGACCGCTTGATGTCCACGTCGTGAACGCCGCTCTGGGTCGCACGGATCGCCTTCATCGAGTTCTCGAACTTGCCAAGAATGAAGGAGATGACGATCAGGCTCAAAACGCCCATCACGAATGCGACGAAGATCATCGACGGGTTCTGGACGATCTCAAACGCAGGGTGGATGAGCCGGAGGAGGATGAACGATCCGACAAAGATTCCGATCGAGGCCAGCAACTGCTTGATCAAAAGCTGGTTGCCGATCATCAGCCGCTCAACGAAGTAGCTGAACGGAATAAGCAGGAACAGATAGAACACCACGCCATTGACGACGTCGTTGGCGGTGCTCATGATGACGGGGTGAGCGCGGAGGGCAAAGCCCCAGGCGGCACGGCTGTGCCGTTGCGCCTCGGCCCAGTTCTTCTGGGCAAGCGATTCATCCGCCGCTTTCGCTTCTTTCACGGCGCTTTCGTGCAAGTCGCGGATGCCAGGGCTGATGATTCGGTACTTGAAGAATCGGTTGAGGCGGGTTTGGTTGATCGCGATAATGTCGTTCGCGGTCGTCAACGCCGTGTTGGGGAAGAGATATTGATCGTCCGCCGGCGAGGTCGGCGGGCTGGTGTCTTTGCCGCCGGGCGCGCGGAAGCCTAGCCCTTCCTCGTTGCCAACTTTGGAGTTGGTAAGAATAAGTCGGTTCTCATCGTTACCGCCTAACAAGATATAGCGCTGACCGGGACTGAGGAAGACCACTTGTGAGTCTTCGATTTCCGCCGTCAGTCGCTGATCGAACGGTGGGAGGAAGACGCCGAAGTCTTGCGGCATCGACCCGCTTCGAGCGTCGGTCGGCATGATGCGGCGCAGGGCTCGTAGTTCCTGCGGGTCGGTCAGCCCGAAAACGTCAATGGCAACGCACGGGAAGATAACGATAGGCGACTGCCGATCGGGTGACTTTAGCTGGAAAAAGATCCGAAACTGGAAGTCGCCGTAGAAACCAAGCGATGCGGCATGGTCGATTCGTCCGGTAGCGGTATCGATTCGAAAAGCGGCGATTCGGTTCCTCGGCGGATCGATTGGGCCGTACGAGTTGACTGTCGGAATGCCGATAAATCGGTAATCCGCCTTCTTGCCAATCGTGCTCTGGATCATATCGCCGCGGACGCCCATGAGGGTCGTTTGCCGTGCAAGATAGGTCGCAAGGGTGCCTGGGACCGGTTCGTCGGGCACAAAGCTTCGCGTGGGATCGAAGGAGACGACTTGGCCGTGGAGTTTGCCGAAGCCGCCGATGAGCCGCATTCCCGAAGGCTGCGACGGGGAGAGTGGAACCTTGTTGTCAGAGGTCTCGGTTTGGTCGGTGGTGTCGTTAAGGACGTGGTGCAACATGCACGCCAGCGTTTGCACCTGCCGCGTCACGTTGCCAAAATCAATTTGCGAAACCGTGTCGAACGGAGTGTCGACATTCGGTCGACTATCCTCCACGGTGATAAAGGTGAGGGCATTGAGGCCACCGAGGACCATCGGTTCGGCATCGACGGCAAACTTACCGCTGATATTGTTCTTCCAGGTTCGGCTGTCGCCGTTATTGGTGCCATCGATCAGAACGAGTCGCGCCGGTGTGACGCCCATCTCTAGGGCAACGCGGTCGGCATGGGCGCGAAAGATCCGCGACATGCTCCGCATTTGGTCGACAAGTTCATCGCGGAATTCATAGAACCATCCCCTGGCGTAGCTTCCGATGGTCGGCGCGCCGGAACTGATGTCTAAGCTAAGGGTAAGAAACGGTGCCTGCTCGTTCGACTCTAAGTAGTGCTGAACGTATTCCCTGGCTCCGATGAGGGCGAGGGCATGGCCTCCGCTGATGACAACCCGGAGCGGCCGTGCGTGTGGGGTCTTGGTGTAGATCCGGGCAACTTCTAAGGCTCCAGCAATTCCACCGATGGCTTCTGCCCCGGGAGCGGCCCCGGGCACGATCGACATCGCATCGGCATTGGCGTAGACCGCGATGACTTCATTTGCGCGCTTCGCATCCGTTCCGGCAAAATCGGCGGTTATGACCTGACTCTTGACGGTGACCCAACGTTGGTCGCATTTGAGGGTAGCGACCTCATTCTTTTGAGCGGCGCGAAGAACTTCACCGGCATTTTTGAGGGGCAAGTAGAAGCGAGGGACCGAGAGCGGGACGCCGCTAAATTTTTGTTCTGCTTCCGTTCGGCTAGGAACATCGGGCTGCAGGAAGATGATCGCCTTTGCACCGAGGGTCGCCGCGTTTCGCCATCGAATGCCGGAGTTGAACTCCACGACGACAATCGAGCCCTTGACGTCTTTGCCGTTTAAGTCTTCCAGCGATCCAGACTTCGCGAAAAGGATTGGGCCAGAAACGTCGCAGGTCGAGGTTCGCACCAAGTTCGGCCACATCGGGAGGACCGTGATGGGCTTCTGGTTGACGGTGAGCGTCCCTTTCGCGGTCGGATCGGGGATCGTGACGTCGAACTCCCGCTTGTTGATTTTTGTCGCCCCGAGGGCGGTCAGACGCTCGGCAGCGTAACTGAAGGTTTGTCGCTCGCCTTCGGATCCGGTCAGACGCGATCCAAAGCCGCTCACGGTTTGGTAGGTCTGCTTGATCCCGGCTGGGCTGACCTGATCGATCAAGCCGCGATAGGTATTCCGGATCTCGGCTTCGGTGGGCGCTGGGCTAGCGAGTGACGCAAGGAGACCAAACGCGCCTAGAAAGGCGAGGCACCATCCACGATGAGGGAGCCGAAGCACATCAGCATTTTAGCCGTAGGTTTCGATTTTCGGTGCGAAATCAGTTCAAATCCCACTTGTAGACAGCGGAATTCTGAATGAAGCCTTGCCAATTTGCCTGAAAATTGCAGCCACGAGTCAGATCGCCGGGACTGAAGGATCGCACGGAGCCATCAAGCATCGCGACGGTCATACGTCCGGCATGCCACGTCCAAGCTCCACCGTAGCGAAACTCAACGTTCTCCGAGCCACCTTCCCAGCCTCGCGACGGGGTGTAGACCTCGGTGTTGCCAGCCGACGAGCCGGTAAAGGTGTCGACGGCGCGGCCGATTGAGTCGGCAGAGTAGCGACACGGAGGAACAACCAGCCAACTCCCGCCTGTTACTTGTCCCGTTTCTGCATCTTGTACGGCGGAATCGACAAACAGGATGGTGGTCGCGCTGGACTGAACATCAAACTGGCTGCGGGTTCGAGCGGCCCATCCGGTTCGCTCACGAACGACCGGGCTCAGATACTGGAAGTTGTAACCCAGGTTCACCTTCTGTGAAGCCGTGTAGTACCGCGAGCTTGTGTCTCCGGCCACCAGGTCAGCATCAAAGGTGGACGAAATGGCAGATTTTCCGGTTTGGTTCTCCGGGCAGAAAAACTGATCAAATCCGGGCCGATACGGCAGGAGGAGCTGTACCCAGGTTCGGTCGTTCTCCGAACTTGGTGTGCCGCCGACTTGGTGATTGATCGGCATGTAGCGCTGATCGTAGTCGTCGGTGTAAATGAGCGTGGCTTGAGAGACTTGCTTGAACTGACTGGCGCACTGGGTGGAAAGCGCGCGGGCTTTTGCGGCGGCGAAGACAGGGAACAACACTCCCGCGACAACTAGCAAGATGGCGAGAACTACAAGCAACTCAACAAGCGTAAAAGCTCGGCGTACCATGGGCACTGGTTCCTATATTACAGCAACTCTGGCCGAATCTTGGGGTCAATTGTATAAACCGTTAGGCTACTGATTTCTGAGAAGCCTAGTTGCTGGTACCAAGGGCCAAGGTTATAGTCACACTGCAAAATTACGGGGTTTTCACCTGCCGCCGTTCGAATTTTACGAACTAAGTCACGTCCTAAGCCTTTGTTGCGCTTGGAAGCGGAAACGCAAAGGTTGTAAACACCCACGGTTTCGGCATGGTAATGCATTAACGCCGTAGATAAGACCAACCCATCTGCGATTTCACCAACGGCGGGAATACCACTATTACAGATTGCATTTCGAATCGCTTCTTGTTCGGCCAAACCGTATCGTTGAAAGAAAGTTTCGATCATTAGGCTTGCTGCGGCAAGTACGTCAATTTCCGCAATGGGTTCGCTGACCGAATCTGCAGGGGGGCCGATCGCCGGGGCTTGCATCTGGAGCATTCGGTACGCCGGTAAGAAGCCGGCGCGTCGAAGCATCTCGTGCACGGGGGCGGTCGGGATGGCGTAAAGATGAAACACGGAGCGTTGCGCGGCATGCCGGGCAAACATTCCGGCGTCGTTGCTGTTCAGATTCTTGATGACGGCAAAGTTGGCTACCGGATGGTTCACTGTCCCTTCGGAGAACAAGTACTCATCGGTTTCCGTTAGGTTCCCCTCTGCTGCTTTGCCAAGGGCGCGAAAGGTTTCAAACAGGTTATCGAATCCAATCGGAAGCTCGGGCATCAGAGCACGGTGCTCCACAACAGACCGATGCCGACGCGCTTTTCGCTTGCGTTTAGTCCGATGCTGAAGCCGCTACCGATTTGCCGGTGTAGCCAAATCCGCGGTCCGCGCGGGGAGATGAACAAGGTAGCCAGATTTCGCCGGGGTTTATCGAACGCCCAGATGTCGAGACCTGCCCCAATTTCGAACCCGCTCGGAACATCTACGCCTAGGCCGATACGGATCGTCGGAGCGTAAATCCGGGTCGGAGGTGCGTAGGTTCGGCCAGTAAATTTGGCGTCGAAGAAGGCAGCGGTCTCGCGTAGAAGACGCCTCTGCACGAAGATTCCGCCGTAGTGGCCAGTGTCGATGCTAAGGATCTGAATGCCCGGCATCTTGGCGATCAGCGCATCGGAACTGGATTTCGGGATGACGGTGTCGAACTTGCCAACCACAACAAACGAGTTACCGGGTTCGTCACGCGGCAAAAAGTTTGCGGGTTCAACGCTCGCCAGTTCCGTTTGTAGTTTCTCTTCGGTGAATCCCTTTGCTCGGAGTTCGTCGCGTTGCACGACCACTCTGGAAGAAGACCACAGGATGTTGGCCAGCTCTATCCCGCCAAGGATGAAGGCCACGTTCTTCACTCGGGGCTCGACGGCGTAGGTGAGGGCGCTAACGATGGCACCTAGACTTGTGCCAGCGATGCCAATTTTGCCGCTGTCGAACTCCGAGCGGGTCGAGAGGAAGTCAATCGTACGGCGAAGATCCTGAACTGCCTGATAGGTTGTCGCTCGCAGGGCCACCGGGTCTGGCTGAATGGCCAAGGCTCCGGATCTGACGCCGGCGGGCGTTCGCTGCAAATGGTAGGGAAGCGTGACCACCGCGCTCGCGATGTTTCGGCTTGCGAGTTCCTGCGCAAGAGAAACCTCGGCGCGGAGGTCCACCGCGCCCCAATAGTGGGAGATCACGACAATCGGAATCGGCCCCCTGCGCTCAACCGGAATGAAAATTCGGACCGGAATCGTGTCGTTTTCTCGCACACCCGACGGCGCGGCAGTTGGCAGTCCGATGTTGTACTCGGTGGCCCATTCGTACTCGCCCACCATCCGCCAGTTGGGGAAGTCAATTTTGGACGGTGGGATCTTTATGTCCGGCGCGATGACCGGCGAAACGGGTTGGGCCGCGCTTAGCGCCGTCAGCACAAGCGCGACGATACACAGCCAACCTCTCCTAAGCATAGAAGGGAATGTACTCGAATACATCCTCGCTTCCGGGTCTCAGCCTCAAGTTTCACGAACGAACAGGTTCACTTTTCCGCGTAGGAATAGATCGAACCGAGGTTTGCAATTTTGCCATCGGGGGCAAATGTCAGTTCCATGATCGCTACCGCGCCTGGGAATTTGAACTTGAACCGCTTGTTTCGAAAGCCGTCGACGGTTTCACCGTCGAGGTACTTGCACGACAAAGCGTCCTTGCCAATCGAAGCCAGTCCGAACCGCATCGATAGGCCGCGTGTCGTATTCAGATTGCTCTTGAAGTCTTCCGTAAAGTTTGAGGTGTCGTACTTGCCCTTGCCCCACTTTCGAAGCGTAAGCATCATGAGCGCGGTCTCTCGCTCGTTTGGATCCGGTTCGGATCGCAGTTTCGGGTCGTAGCTGGGCAAAAGAGCGGCGAGGCCAGCGCGTGCCCATTGCGCACCAGAAACGCCGCCGGTGTTGGTCAACACGATCATGCTCACGTTTTCTTTTGGCAAACGGAAGAGATCAGAACTGAAGCCAACCGTGTTTCCGCCGTGCTCAATGATGGGTCGATCCTTATCCTGTCGGATCCACCAACCAATGGAGTACTCGCTCGATCTACCGTTGGTTAACCGGACGGGCGCAAAGAACTGCTTGAGCGACTCAGGCTTGAGCAGTTTGTTGGTCTGGAGCGACGCTTCCCAAAGTGCAAGATCGTCGACGGTACTCACCAAGTTTCCGGCACCGGATGCTAGGGACGGATTGATTACCGGAGCATTCTGGAGACCTCGGGGCCCGATGCTATAGCCTCTCGCCCGGTTTGGAATAACTCGGTCTGGGTCACTCACGCTTGTACTCCTCATGCCGAGGGGCTTAAAGATGCGGGTCTGCATGAATTCGGAATACGACTGCCGGGAGAGTTTTTCGAGGATCTCCGTGGCGATCAGATAGCCGGTGTTGCTGTACGACCAAGATGCTTGCGGAGCGAAATCGAGGGTCATCGCCCCCATCTTTTTGAAGACATCGGAAGCCTTAACCGGATCTGACTTGAGCGGGGAGTAGGTCGCTAGATAGTCCTTCAGTCCGGCGGTATGACTCAGGCACTGCCGAATCGTCAGTGCGCGCCAGGCTTCCGGCAAATTATCAAGATGCTTGGAAATCGGATCTTCGAGGGTCAACTTGCCCTCTTCTGCGAGCAGGAGAATTCCGGCGGCGGTGAATTGTTTGGTCATCGAGCCGATTTCGTAGACCGTTTTCCGGGTCGCCTTGGCTTCGGTCTCGATATTGGCCCGGCCGAAGGAGTTTGACTTCACGACCTTTCCGTCCTTTACGATCGCGTAGGTGAGGCTCGGGACGCCGCTTTGGCGGAAGATCCCTTCCATCGTCTTATCTGCGGCCGAAATGTTGAAACCAGTTGGCGCAGCAAGCGTTGCGCCGAGAAGTAAGGCAAGTCCCACGGTTGAGTTATGTCACCTTTCTGCAGGATTCTCTAGGACCGTCCCAAATTAGCGCAGGAAGTTAAAGGTGAGTTCGATATCGAGCCCACGCGAGCGATAGTTTCCGCTGGTCAAAGTAGCGTCCGTGTTCGAAACATCGCGGAAGCGATAAAGCGCCTGAAGGCCGATGTTGCGGAAGATCCGGTACTCATAGCCAAGGGTGGCGATCTGCTCAAGCTGCCCGTAATAGCCAGAAGAACGCGCATTTGTGAGGGCAAAAATGAGCCGGTTCCGATCGTTCATCCGATAGCCCATGCTCAGTTCATAGCTCAGAGAGTCTTGGCCAAACTGGTTCGTCCCGCCGCTGCTCAGGGCACCTGCAAGGATGGCGGCGAAGTTCAGCCGGCCGGGAGGGGAGCCGGAGAGCCCAACCGTGTAGGAAGTGCCCTTGACCGCGTTCGTTAATCCAGAGCCGTATGAGGTGTCCGTTTGGTCCAGGGAGAAACTGAAGAGCGTTTGCCGGCCCAGATCCCATTCGACCCCCGCGCCGTAAGCTCGGGTCTCGCTGTTGGAACTCAGATCGCCAAATGAGCCAGTTTGGTAGGCGCGCAGGCTGAGATTGAATCGGTCCGAAGCCCGGTGAGAAACCTGGGTCTGGAAACTTCGAAGGGTGGTGTTGCCAAGGTTGATTGAATCGCCAAGGCCCCCGCTGCTGAAGCCATTTCCGCCGTAGCCAATTCCCGCTCCAGAGTTGAGGTTTCCAAGGGTGGAGATTGAGCCGGAGTTGCTGTTGATGTAGGAGGTTGAGACGTTCCACCGGTCCGTCGGCTGCCACTCTGCGCCAATGCTGACGTCGGAGCCATCACTGTTTTCACCATCGCGGTCAATCTTCGAGAGACTGGCGCGAGATGAAACGCGGAAGTTTTTCGATGCATCCCATTGCAGACCCGTTCGGAATGACTGTAACGCCACGCTGACGATTTCCGGCGTGCTTGTAGCCGACGTAGTGGGCCCGGTTGCTGACTGGTTCTCTACCGCGAAGTTCGCCGTCAAACGACCGTACTGCTTCGAAGCCGTTATGCCGGTAGTGTCGAGGGCAGAGTCGAACTGCAGCCGATTTCGAATTCGGGAGTGCTCTAGTCCCCACTGCATTCCGTCTACTTCGCGGTAGCGAGCCGATCCGGTCGTGGTGGTGAACCGGTTGAGACGAGTCTCCGTTGTCCCGTTCACGGTTTGCCGAGTTATGACCAGCGAGTTTTGGGTCTTGACGCCGTAGCCCCAAGGACCGAGGTTGTACTCCAAGCCGAGCTCAGTGGCCTTTTCGTTTCGGTTAAATCCACGAGATTCGATACTGACGAATTCGGCAGGGATATCGCGAACGCCGCCAGTGAAGTTGAAGGGGCCTTTGCGATACTGCCAGTCTGCGCCTTGTGCCACGCCGCCGATACCATCGCTCACCGCATCGCCGCGGGCTTGGCTGAGTTTGAAATAGCCGAGATCGGTTTTTCGGCCGGACTTGGCATCGGTCGTGACGAACGGAAGCAGCCAATCGATGCCGGTCACGCGACGGTCACCGGTGACCGTTTGGATCACCTTGGGTCGGTAGGTGGCGGACACCGTTTGGGACGGATCGATGTACCGCGTCATATAAAAACGGCGCGGGTAGGTGGCATCAAAGTTGAAGTCGACGCCTTGGATTTGTATAATTGCGCCGACGCGAATCTGTACAGTTCCAGGTATGGGCTCGTAGTCGAGATCGTAGCCAACCGTCGGAACGCCTTGCCCCTGGAACAACTCGATTTTGCTGCTAGCGGAGCTTGCGCCGCTTCCAACCTGTTCCATGAGGCTCGCACCAATCGTGCCGAACTTCCCAAAGTTGTACGAAATCCCTGCCCCCTGGATCGTGCCGGTTTGTTCATTGAAGGCCGCCGATTCGTAGGTCGCAACGATCACGGAGGTTGGGGAAATGATTCGGTTGATAAAGGTGATCGCGCCAAGATCGGAGTCCAGCTCGTAGTCGGTACCAAGGCGGACGGTTTCTCCGTTGACCTGCACTTCAATGGTGTCGGGACGAACTCGGCCGCTTTGCAAGTAGTACGGACCCGAGGAGTTGTTTCCAGGAATGCTCACCGTTCGGGCGGCGCCACGCGATTGGCTGCGAACCGCACGGGCTTGCAGTCGGCCCATGTTGTAGTCCACCATGGCGCCGTTGAGCAAGCGATTGAACCGGGCAAACCGGTTGGTGTTGAGGAGCGAGCCGTTTATGTCGCCGTAGGTGAGCCGATACGGATGGCCGTCGAAGTTTAAGGTGACGCGTCGCTGGTCGGGATCCTGCAGCCGGTTGTCCGCGACTTGCATGTTGAAGTCGACAAAGCCAAAAACCTTTCGGCCCGAAATGTTCATCTGACCTTGATCGGAGAATTGGTCGCCGCCTTGGCCGTAATAGTTGAGGGTGTTGAAGGCCTCCCGGTCCCCTTCGACCGAGTGCGCGCGGTAGGCCAAAGTCCGCCGTCCCGAGATATCGATTCGGTTAGAGATGTATTCGTTAAAGAAGGCTTGAAGACTTCTTGGCGTTGGGGCTTTGGTGCGGAGTGCCGGACGACCGATGGTCTGACCTGCTGGGGCCACGGTGGGGGGTGGCACAGTGCTGGTGACCGGCTTTTGAATCGCCGTTATCTTTGCCCAGGTCTCTTTCGGGATTTGTGGAATGCCGAGCTGCGCCGAGCTGATGCTCACCGCCGCAAAGAACAATCCCGTACCCACTTCACGCTTCCGCAAGTTCAAATTTCGCTGATGAGCATACAGTGCTCAGAACCGTTAGACGTACGTCGATGCCAGATGGTCCGTGAATTACGTGCGTGCTCGGAATGCGCTGGCCACCAATTCGACGTTTTGGGCCGCCGCTTTTGCGAGTTCTTCGTGTTTGGCGGTCACGATGGACGCGTTTCGGTCGCGATCCTTTTGGAAGGCGGTGTAAGCATCAAAGAGTCTTGCGCCCGTGAGTTTGTCCATGGAAACCGCGGGGCCGATCTCGAGCTGGCGGGCAAATGCGGTCACTTTGGGGTCGTAGGCGAGCATGAGGGACGGAACTCCGACGGTGCTGGCGAGAATGCCGGCGTGGAGTCGAACTGCCACGATCGTGTCCATTCGCGCGATTCGGCTTTGGATGTCGCCCGGACTCTCCAACTTGCGCAGATCCGGAATCTTGCCGCCCGCGCGGTCTTCGATTTGCTGAATCAGCGGAACGTCTTCGTTTCGGTCCATCGCGAGCAGAATCGGCATCGCGCCGCTTTGGAATAGCAGACGGCAGAAATCGCTAATGATCCCGACCACATCGTGGCCCTTGCCAAGCGGTCGTGCGGCAATGCCTACGGTCTTCATCTCGCCGACCTGGAATCCTAAAGAGTCGTCAGCCCGATGGGGCGCGGAGAGAAGAAATGCGCAGTCGGCCGTGATGCGGGGCGAGTGCTTGACGCCCAGCTCTTTTAGGGTCGTCGCACTTGCGGAGTCTCGCACCGCGATGAGATCGGCGGATTGGAAGGCTTGACGAGCAAAGGACCGGCCAATGACCGTCTTGAGTGGGCCAACCCCTTGCCCGACCATGAAGACTTTCTTTCCGGCCTTTTTGGCCATCTTTACTAAGCGAGAGTAGTACAGAACGCTTCGAAAGCTGGTGACGTCTTGGAAGATGCTTCCGCCCGGGAAGACCAGGGCATCGGATTCCCCGATGGCTTCCTTAATGCGTTTGAAGTCTCGTCGCGGTACGGCGGGCACGCCATGCAGCCGGTTCGTCTCCTCAGGTCGGCCACTCAATACCTGACATTCGTGCCCGTACCGATGGATTCCGTTTGAGAAGCCGAGCATGATGGCGTCGTCGCCAAGGTTGCCACAGCCGATATATCCGGCCAACAGAAGCGATGCCAATGCGTTATTCCTCCGAAGGCAGCCATCTTTTAATGGCCACCCATCCCCCAACACCGATCATACTCCCGATGGCGAGTCCGAGGGTAAGGCGAACTAAGCTAAGTTGAATCGGAATATGTCCGTGGCAGAGCGTATTCACGATTCCGGTCTGTCCGATTGCAGCAAGGGCCATCGTAAGCGCGAGCACTAAATCGTTCCGAAGTAAGCCGGACTTTCGGGTGAGCAGCCATCCGAAGGCAATCACCGCGACCGGGTGTCCGATGAGAAACTCCTTGGTTCGAGGTCGAACGTACAAGACGCGGTCGAGGTAGTTGCGGAAGAGGATCTCGATTCCGCTCGCGCCAAGACCATCATTGCCAGTTCGTGCGAGGAGCACACCGAGCACGCCAGCCAAAACGATGCCTAGGAAGACCGCACCGTAGGTGATGGGAGCAGCAAGGATCTCCTTCGGGTTGCGGTTTCGGAACACGCACCAAAGGCCGACGATGACGATCGGGAGGAAGACGGCGACCTTCACGCCGCTGAACTCATCCGCTCGGATCATGTACGGAATCCCGGTCACGGACGCGGCGACGTACAAACCGCCAATCAAGCTAATGACCGAAGTTCCGAACACTCGGGCCAAGATTCCCGGTAAGCCGTCGTTGCCCGGCACTTTTGCTTCTCGGTCGGCAAAGAGCCAGAACCCGAGCACCGGCAACAAGACCGAGACAAGCAGCGTGACCAACGACGCTCCGGTTTTGGTGATCGAGAGCGCCACAAGGACCAACCCAAGGCCGATCAGCGGAATGCGGTTTAGCTTGGGGACGAGAACCCCGATGAGCAGGGTGGAGACGAGAGCGCCGATGACGGCGAGGAGTTTTGTGTACCATCCGGGAAGCTCTGGGTCCACGAATGGGTGGGGTGTCGAGATCACCAGACCTTCTTCCCGAACGCCTTCCGCTACTTTTTGGATCAGATTGGCGAAGTGATCGAGGGGTTCTGCCGCGGCCGAAGTCGGAGGGCGAAGGAGAAGAATGCGATGACTTCGCTCGCGCGCGGCTTTGACGTATCGGTCCACGACGTCCGCATCGGGGAGTTTGTCAAGTTCGGCGAGTTGAGCGGTGTGAAGCCGAATGACGTTCTCCGGGCTCAGTTCCAGCATGTTGGCGTCGCCCGCGATTTTGGCGAACTCAGCGCTGGCATACGGGATCTTCTTCGCCTTCAGGGCTTCGGAGGTCGTCTTGAGTAGTTCTCGTCGGCCAAGGACTTGATCACCAAGGGGCAAGAAAGCGATGACGCCGTATTCGGCCATCCAGTCGATGGTCGCGGTGATGGTGTTTGCGTTGGCGGCAGTTGGATTGCCAGCCCGGGCGACGATGCGGAAATTGTTCTCTTTGGTGAAAGCCGCTTGCTCCGGGTTAAGGCCGATGGACGTACTTCGCACCATGGAAGGTGGGATTTGTCCTAAGCTGAGCCGGCCGTTGCGCGGCTGGGTGTTGCTGACTAGCGGACCAAACCGGATGTTAAGGCCCCGAATCACTCGCGGGAGCACGCTTGGATCGTTGATGATCAGCGATGTGATGCGAATCTTTGAATCGCTTGGCAGCTCGGCAACGGACGTGGTAACCAAGTTTAGATCGCCGCGAACGATGAGGTCGGAAACCGTTTCTTCACCGAGCACGAGGGCGTCGATGCCGGCGGACCGGACCTTCTTTGCGGCTTCGTCAGCCGGGATGTTTTGTCCTGCGGCGAGCGATTCTAACGCCTCGTACTCCATTCCGAGCGAGACGGCAAGGTTTTTGCTTTCGGCAGAGTGGCGCCGCCAGAGTGGATAGATGGTCGCGAGGAATAGGACGACAATGGCGACCACGGCGCGGGTTCGAGGGTTATTCATGAATCGCATCCGGGGTCTTGATAATTTTGTCGCGTCCGCCCATAGCTAGCACGGTCAGCATTCCGGCAAGAAAGCCGCCGACGTGGGCCCAGTTGGCAACGCCTTCTTGCGGAACAAACACTTGAAACAGAAACCAGAACCCGAGAAGTTTCCAAGCAACAACGGGGATTGGTCGAAAGACGAACGGAAAAATGAGGAGTTCGATGACGGAAGTCGGAAACAGAAGGAAGTAGGTTCCTAGCACCCCGCCGATGGCTCCTGAAGCACCGAGCGTTGGGGTGTTCGAAATTGGATTCACAAAGATTTGCACCGCGGTCGCCACGATTCCCCATCCAAAGTAGTACAGGCTGAAACGCCAAGCACCGATCGTTTCCTCAATCCCCGGTCCAAAAACGAGCAGAAATATCAGGTTGCCAAGGAGGTGCACCGCATTGCCGTGCATGAACATCGAAGTGAAAACGGTAACGAGGGCGAATTTGTCCGGGGCGCCACTGAGGCTTTCGATCACCCGGTTGGGGCGCATCGTCAGGTCGGCAAAGACGATGTTGGCCGAGTTAAGCCGCCATTGGTGATCCCAGAAGAATATGAGGATATTCAGCGATACGAGCACAAGCGTGATCACCGGGATATTCCGGCTGGAAAGCTTGTCGCGCAACGGAATCACATTGGGCAGGATACCGTTCCGAAATCAGTCCTCCGACTCTTCGACCTCGAACCAACCTGGGACCTGCTCGATCTTGGTGGCGAGGCCGTTCGGGAGCGTGAGGACTTCGCGCATGTTTTTCGCAACCACTTTCGTTCGAATGGTCTCGCCGCTCTGGATCTTTTGCGGCCATTCCGGCTCGGAAATCGCGACTCGCGCGACGGCAACTAACTCCGCACCGGTGCTTAGGACGGCTTCGGCGTCTTCACGAGATTTTACGGAACCTACCGCGATCAAGGGCAGGCGATCATTGATGACTTCGAGGATTTTGGACAGGGTCGAGCCCTCAAAGCTTTCGTGCAAGCTCGGCTGGCGGAAGTCGCGGAGCGAGATGTCCAGGTTGTCGAGCGGCCTATCGCAGAGGGCATTGACCAAGGCGATCGTGTCTGTGATCCGGATGCCCGGCGTTTCGGGCTCCTCGGGCGAGAATCGGTAACCGACCGAGTAGCCGGGGACGGCGTTCAGGACGGCGTCGGTTACGGCGAGGGGGAACTTGAGGCAATCCTGTCCCCAACTGTCCTCGCGTCGGTTGCTGTGCGGGCTGACAAATTGCTGGAGCAAATAGGTGTTTGCACCATGGATCTGAACGCCGTCGTAACCGGTCTGCTTGGCGCGGATCGTGGCCTGCGCGAACGCCTCGATAATCTCGAGGATCTCGTCTTCTTCGAGGGCTCGGGGTACAGCGGAGTTTGGCCGGGCATTCGGGATCGCCGAGGCGGAAACCGGGGTGCCGTTCACGAGTTCTGGCGGGCATTGGCGTCCGCCGTGGTGAATCTGCAGAATGGCTTTGCTTCCACCCGCATGGATCGCGTCGGCAACGGACGCCAGAGAATCTAGAAACTCGTCCGATGAACATTGCCACTGGCCTTGAAACGCCCAACCGGACGGGTGAACGCAGCAGGCGGAAGTGATGAATGATCCATAGCCTGCTTCAGCTCTTCGACGAATGTATGGCAACTCATCGGGCGAAATGACGCCGTTCGGTTGACTCGAATACGTCGTCATCGGTGCAACGACTAAGCGATTTTTCAGGGTCAGGCCGGACGCAAAGGTTATGGGTTGGAAAAGCTCGCTCATACAAATTCTGGCTTGGACAAAGTTGGGCTGCGGAGAAGGAACCAGCGTATTTCACTGAGGGCCGTCTTCGCCGCTTCTTCAGGCACGAACCTTCCTACGTTCGGAAACTGAACGGTTTCAGAGTACTTAAACTCTGACTCCCACTTTGCTAGGTGGTCCATCGTGAACATCGGATCTTTGAGGCCCCACATGAAGAGGGTGCGCTTGTGCTGAATCGCGTCCCGTCGATCCCAGAGGGTTTGATACCAGGTGCCCGATTTGCGCAGGGCTTGGATCATTTGGTACAGCCCTTCTCGCTCGTCGAAGCCACGGAAAGGCTCTAGGTATTGCATTTGGGTCGTTTTTGGAATGCGGTGACGGTCGGCAAAGAGCGCGGGCATGATGAACCCGGGTGTTGCGTTCAGCATTCGGTAGTACAGCCGGTTGATCGGGTGCCCAACGAGGGTCGCTAACCGCATGGCGGTCCGGTTGTCCTGCTGGGGCCAGAGCCAGGAGTTAAAGACAACGAGCTCTCGCACGCGTCCTGGGTAGTTAATAGCAAAGTTCAGCCCGATGGGAGCGCCTTGATCGTGTACCACCAACGTAATGTCTCGGAGGTTGAGGTGCAACATTAGCTTCTCGAACCGATCGGCTTGTTTCTCCGGGCGGTAATCCAGATCGGGCCGTTTTTCCGAGAGGCCAAAGCCAAGGTGATCGGGCGCGATGCAGCGATACCAAGGGCAGAGACCGCGGATGAGGTGCCGGAACGAATAGGACCAAGTCGGGCTGCCGTGGACGAAGACAATGGGGCGGCCTTGACCGTGGTCCACGTAGTTCATCCAGCCATCGCCGGTATCAAATTCGCGGGTGGCGAATGGGTACTGAACGATGTTCAACCACGGAAAGTCGGAATGAATTGACATCGCCCACCTAAAGAATAGCGGTCCTAGGTGGGCAAAGTTTCATTCTGCGGTGAAACTTTTGATCGATTTATCTGAGCGCCTGTTCGAGGTCCTCGATGAGGTCAGCTGGATCTTCGATGCCGACGCTTAGTCGCAACATCGTCGGAGGGATTCCGCGCTCGAGTCGCTGCTCTTCCGTCATCGTTGCGTGACTCATGAGCGGCGGGTAGGCAATGAGGCTTTCAACACCGCCCAGCGACTCCGCCAAGATGAAGACCTTGGTTGATTCGGCTACCTTGCGAGCCGCTTCCACAGAGTGGAATTCGACGGCAAGCATGCCGCCGAAGCTGGTCATTTGGCTCTTCGCGACCTGGTGGTCTGGGTGGTTTGGAAGGCCTGGATAGTGGACCTTGGCGACTCCAGGATGTTTCTCCAGGAACTCGGCAACCGCGAGGGCGTTGCTGGAATGCTGCGCCATTCGAATGCCTAGAGTTTTGACGCCGCGAAGGCTGAGCCAACAGTCAAACGGGCTTGGGACGCAGCCCCAGGCCTTCGCGTACTCGTACAGCCAAACGCCAAGTTCTTCGTCCTTGACAATCGTGGCTCCGCCGATGACGTCCGAGTGACCGGCGATGTACTTCGTGGTCGAATGGATGACGATGTCGACTCCGAGATCAAGCGGATTCTGGAGCGCAGGGGAAGCGAAGGTGTTGTCGAAAACGACGATGAGCCCGTGCTTCTTCGCCTCGGCAGCCACGGCGCGGACGTCGCAGACGCGGAGGTTTGGATTCGCAGGCGTCTCGAAAATGAGCATCTTCGATTCCGGCCGAATCACGTCTCGGATTGTCAGCGGATCGTGAGGACAGAAACTGCTGACGCTAACGCCCTGGCGAGGAAGCCATTTCTCGGCGATTCGGAAAGTGCCACCGTAGATTTCGGTCGCCATGAGGAGGTGATCGCCGTTCTGGAGAAGGCTAAAGGCGGCGCCGATCGCGGACATTCCGCTGCTGTAAACGGTAGCGCGGGTTCCGTTTTCGAGGGATGCGATGACTTGTTCTAGCGTTTCACGGTTGGGGTTTTGACAACGCGTGTAGTCAATCGCCGGAATGTGATCGAGGTCTTCCCATGCGAACGTTGAGGATTGGTAAAGCGGTTGGATGACGGCCCGGTACTTAGGGTCCGGTTCCTGTCCAATTCTCAAAGCACGGGTCGCAAATCGCATCCGTTAAGAATACAGTTTCGGATCAATTCTCGCTTTGCGGCCAAATTTTCTTAGGAATTTGGCCGCATTTTCGTTCGATTCTTCAGCCTCGGAAGAGTCCGCCAAGCAGGCCGCGTACGAGCTGTCGGCCAATCTGGCTACTTGCGCTTCGGGTCACGCTCTTGAGCGCACCGGTGAGGATTTGGTTCATCGGGTCGTTTGCCGCACGCTGGCGGGCGAGTCGCTCTTGCCGGTCGGCTTCCTTTTGCGCTGCAATCTGATCTCTCAGTCGCTGGCGCTCAAGCTTTTCTTCTTCCTTAGCCTGCTTCAGAAGCTCCTTCTCAATCTCTGCTTGTTCTGCCGCTTCGGCTACCTTGGCCGTTTTTGCCTGGAGGATTTCGAAAGCGGATTCGGGGTCGTGTGGCTCGTCATACTTTCCTCGAACCGGGCTCGAACTGAGGATGTACGTTCGTTCTTCTTCGGTAACCGGGCCGAGCCGGCAGAACGGCGGGGCAACCTTTGTTCGCTCCACCACTGTCGGCGCACCTTTCTCATCGAGAACGCTGACGAGCGCTTCTCCGGTGACCAATTCCAAAATGGCCGTATCAGTTTTGAAGTTCGGGTTAACGCGGAAGGTCTCCGCGGCGGCGCGGACGGCTTTCTGATCGCGAGGAGTGAACGCGCGAAGCGCGTGCTGAACCCGATTTCCGAGCTGTCCTAAGACCGTGTCTGGGATATCGATCGGGTTTTGGGTCACGAAGTAAACGCCGACGCCCTTCGATCGAATGAGTCGGACGACTTGCTCGACCTTTTCCACCAGCGAATCGGGTGCATTGGTGAAGAGCAAGTGGGCTTCGTCAAAGAAGAACACGAGCTTCGGCTGCGGCAAGTCACCCACCTCGGGCAGTTCTTCGAACAGTTCGCTGAGGAGCCAGAGAAGGAACGTCGCGTAAAGCCGAGGGCTTTGCATAAGCTCCTGCGCGGCAAGCACGTTCACGTAGCCTTGACCATCGGGATCGACTTTGAGAAGATCGCGCAGCTCGAGCGCAGGCTCGCCGAAGAACCCATCGCCGCCTTGCTGTTCAAGCACTAGGAGTTGTCGTTGAATCGCGCCAACGCTGGCTCCGCTGACATTGCCGTAGGTGCCCTGGATCTCCTTGGCGTTATCCAAAACGAACTGCAAGATGCTGCGCAGGTCCTTAAGGTCGAGAAGGAGCAGACCTTGATCGTCGGCGATTTTGAACGCGATGTTTAGAACGCCTTCCTGAGTTTCGTTCAGGTCGAGCATTCGGCTAAGCAAGAGCGGACCCATCTCAGAGACGGTGGCGCGGACGGGGTGGCCAAGCTTGCCGAAAACGTCCCAGAAGGTGGCGGGGCAGCCGACGAAGTTTTCTTCAATCCCGAATTCTTTCAGGCGTTCGGCGACGCGGGGATTGTTTCCGCCCGGGACAGCGATGCCGCTCAGGTCACCTTTCACGTCCGCGACAAACACCGGTACGCCCGCTTGCGAGAAGCCTTGGGCAAGGGTTTGGAGGGTGACGGTTTTGCCGGTTCCGGTTGCGCCCGCAATCAGTCCGTGGCGGTTCGAATACTTCAGACGCAGCAGCACGTCCTGATCGCCTTTCCCAATGAATAGTGTCTCGGCAACTGCCATGCCCATAGGTTATTCGATCACAATGCGTTTACGATGCCGCATATTCACCTTGAAACCACGGCGGACCTACAAGAGAACGGCGAGATTCCTCAGATTTTGGAGCGCCTGATCATCGCGCTTGCCTCCGTGGAGTCGATCTCCACCACATCAATCAAGGCCTATCACACCCTGCGTACGAACTGGATGGTAGGCGAGGGGCACCCGGAAGGGTTTGCCCATTGCACGCTTGGCGTCCTCTCGGGCCGTTCTCCGGAACTGCGGGCCAAACTGGCGGACACGGCTTTTGCCGAGCTTAAACGGTGTTTTGAGTTCTCGGACCAAGAGGGCGGCGTAGCGGTCACGCTTGAGGTGCGGGACATGGACGCCCTGACGTATCGGCGCTAATTGCCGGTCAAGGTCGCGTAGATCGACGTGATTTTCTTCACGTAGTTGATGGTCTGTTTGTACGGTGGGATTCCGCCGTACTTCTTCACCGCGCCGGGGCCAGCATTGTAGGCGGCGAGGGCGAGTTGCATGCCGCGACCAGAATCGCCCGTTTGGCGGATGTAGGTCTCGAGGTGCTTCCGCATCAGCTTGACCATGCCGTAGACGTTCTCTTCAATGTTAAATCGGTTGCTGACGCCGAGGTCGGATGCGGTTCCGGGCATGAGCTGACCGAGGCCTTTTGCTCCGGCGCTTGACACGGCGAACGGATCGAAACCACTTTCAACCAGAACGATCGCCATGATCAGGCGCGCGTCGACGCCGTGACTTAGGCAGTGGCCGATGATGTTTTCGGCGATTCGAGTGGCTTCTCGTTCGCTCAGGCGGCGATTTTGGTTCCGAACAAACTGCACGTAGTAGGGAAGAACCTCACTGCGTGGGAGGGTCCAGCTTCGGGGCGGGGCCGAACGGCTGAGTGGGGTGCTCGGAATTCTTCGACCGCCGGATCGGGACGGTGCCTTCGCGGTTGCTTTTGCCTTTGAAGCAGGTGGGGTTGGCTTCTTGATGACGAGGTCAGGAACAAGTTCCGCCGGCGCGATGGCGATGAGAGTGCATCTAAGCCCGCCGTACTCCTCGGTCCTTTCGGCTCGGATAATCGCTCGAGCTGGCAGTTCTCGCATAAAGACCCACTCGGGAATCGTCTCGATTTCGAGGGCAATCGTGTCGTCCTTCGTCCGTTCAATTAGGACGCCTGCGTGCTCGGGAGAAGAGAAGGTGCCTTTGACTGCTCCTTTGATTTCGAGGAACTTTGCTCCAACAAACTTATCCAAAACCTGTACGCCAACGGTTTCCGTAATTCCGTACCGCTTGCGCTGAGCCAAGTACTCAGCCGCAGTTGGCTGAGCCGCTGCAACGGAGGTGATTAAGGCAGTCAGGAGGAGAAGGGCTCGCATGGTTAGCAATGGGTAAACAGAACTCTACCTTTGTATAGTCGGCGAGTCGGGCCGATTGGTTCAGCAGAATCGTAAATCAATACTCAATCATGCCGGAGCTTTATCGGAAGAAGCTGAGGAATCCGTCGTTTGCTTTGCCCGTGCAACCGATGGTGACTTTGCTGATTCGCCAGGTGTTGGCTTGCCGCTTTGCGTCCGTGTAAATCTTGAACTTCTTGTTCCCGACGCGGTACTCGCGGACGTACTGAGCGACCAACGCGGCTCCTTTGGACGGGCTGTTGAACGATTTCACGCTCCGAAGCGTGAGCTCATCCAGCGGTGTGACAGCATCGGTGGGCTTGCCCCCCGTATGGCAAATGCCAACTAGGTCGCCTTGAAAATAGTTGTTCTTGATCTTAGCGGCCAGCTGACGAAGATCTTTTCTGGTCTGGATTTGGGCCAAAAACTGGCTGACCTTAGGAACGGCTTTCTTCGCCATGTAGGTGGAATTTCGCGGACTGAGTGCACGCACGGCCGCACAGCTGCCCAAAAGGACAACCAAGAGCGATACCGAGATGCTCGTCCAGTTCCAAATTCGCATACCTTCTCTCAGAAGAACCCCCTGAGAATATCTGACGGTACTTAGCCGTGTATGCACCGGAAAAAAGGACTTCAGCCTGAAAATGCAGAAAAATTACCGGGTTTTATCGGAAACAAGGCTGGCGGAGAGATCGGGATTCGAACCCGAGAGAAGATATTATCCTCTACCCACTTAGCAGGCGGGCGCTTTCGTCCACTCAGCCATCTCTCCGCGTGAGATCAGATTATAGCACGGGGTACCTTGCCGGTCAGTGAAAGCAAGTTCGCCGGTTTCTTGGGAAGTCCGCGCCTACATTGGGTTGATTGTGTTTTCACTTTGCGGAACGTTGGCGTCGCGAGCGCTGAAGTTGGATCCAGGGCTGATCGGGCCTGTCAGTTCCGTCCTCACCATCGCCATCGGAGTGGTCGTCGCATTCGGTACGGAAGTGGATGCTCGACTTTGGAAGGTCGGGATCGGCGTTGGACTTTTTGGTGCAGCTACCGAGGTATTGGGCTTGGCGACGGGCTTTCCGTTTGGTCGATACGAGTACACCGATCAATGGCTGCCGGTGATCTGGCTCAATGGGCTCGGCTTCTTTCCTCTTTTGCTACCCCTGGCCTGGCTGATGATCACCGCCGCCGCTACGCGAGTGATCCCCAATCCCGTCTTGGCTGGACTCCTTGCGGCAGGAATAGACCTGGTGATGGAGCCCGTCGCCGTCAACACTTTGCGGTACTGGAAATGGACGGACGGTGGACCGCTTCCAGGCAACGTACCGGTGGCGAACTTCTTCGCATGGTGGGTGATTTCTGGGCTAGGCGCGTTTGCTTTGCAGCGGGCCGGATTGCCCGCAGATCGACGCGGCTGGGTCGTTTTGGTGGGGCACTTGGGGCTGATGGTCGGGCTGTTGCTGTTAGACCTCGCCTTTAGGCTGTAGATTGAACCGTGCCAAAGCGTGAGTTCATTGTTGTCGGAGCGGGATTAGGCGGATTGGCAACCGCGCTGCGACTGGCCCATCGGGGGCACCGAGTGACGGTGCTTGAGCAAACCGACCAAGTGGGTGGCCGAGATCGAGAGGTTCGCGTCAACGACTGCGTGTTTGATGCGGGTCCGACGTTGCTCATGATGCTCGACCCGTTCGAGAAGCTCTTTCGGGACGTCGGCGAAAAGTTTTCGGATCACCTTTCGATTTCGCTGTGTGATCCGAACTATCGCGTTTTCTTCTCGGATGGCAACCGCCTGAACTGCACGAGCAACATGGCCCTGATGCGGCGGAACATTCAGGAGCTTGCGGGCGACGCGGACGCAGCGAAGTACCCGGAGTTCATCGGTCGACTCGGCGGCCTGTATCAGGATTCGATCCCGAAATTTGTTCGGCGAAACTACGACTCGGTGCTAGATTTGGCTTCGCCAAAGGCACTGCAACTCGCGCTGAAGCACAACATGCTGAGCAACCTGGCGAAGGAAGTCGAGCGGACTTTTGACGACAAGCGGCTCCATCACCTGTTTTGCCTGCAAACCATGTACCTGGGCCTTAGCCCTTACGACGCGCCGTACGTTTACGCGGTGCTGGTGTACATGGAGTACGGCGAAGGGATTTGGTATCCGGACGGCGGGATGGTGCAGATTCCGCGGACGGTGGCGCGGCTGGCGCGAGAGCGCGGCGCGGAGATTCGGCTGAATACGAAGGTGGTGAAAGTGGACGGCAAGTCGGTGACACTGGAATCTGGCGAGGTCCTTACCGCCGATGCCGTCATTTGCAATGCGGATCTGCCGACGGCGGAGAAGAGCCTGATCCCGGTGAAGAAGGATGTCGAGCGACGGTACTCGTGCTCGGCTCTCACGATTTACTGCGACTACGAGGGCGAGTTGCCGGAGCTGCTGCACCACAACATCACAATTGGTGGCGACTTCTTCCAGAACCTTGACCAGATTTTTAACAAGCACGAGATCCCCAGCGATCCGGCTTTTTACACCGCGATCTCTTGCAAGACCGACAAGACGAAAGCGCCAGAAGGGCACCAGAACCTTTATCTGCTGATCCCGTGTCCGAACCTGGATCATCCATTTACCGATGCCGACGCCGAGATTCTTCGAGACAAAGTGTTCACGCGACTTGAAAAGGAAACAAGCTTCCGTCGCGAGAACATTCGCGGCATGGCGAGCTTTACTCCGCACGACTGGAAGAACAAGCTCGGCTTGGACAAAGGGGCCGCGTTCGGATTGAGCCACGACTTGCTCCAGAGCATTTGCTTCCGGCCGAACAACAAGGACAAGGCGAACCCGGGGCTTTACTATGTCGGCGCAAGCACCGTGCCCGGGAATGGGCTGCCGATGGTTTTGATCGGGGCGGAGCTTGTGGAAGATCGGTTGTTGAAAGACGGGTACTTGTAAGTCCGGGTTGGTCAGACTGTAGGCATGAGTTCACCGGCGCAGGCGGAAGGCTTTTTGGGCCGGCTGGTGGATGGCATGATTCGTCGAAGCGTGCGGAAAGCGTTTCACGGCGTGTACTGGATTCCGCCCGCTGAGCCAGTCGCCCAACCGTGCATCATCACTCCGAACCACCACGGCTGGCACGACGGCTACGTGATGTACTTGGCCCTCACGAAGCTGGGGTGGCCGTTTTTGGATTGGATCACGGAGTTCGATTCGTTCCCGCTTTTTGCCAAAGTCGGGGGAATGCCTTTTCCTCGAGACGACGCAGCCGGAAGAGCGGCGACGATTCGGCAAACGGTGCGACGATTGAAATCGGGGGAGCGGAACTTGCTACTTTTCGCCGAATCTGAGTTGCACCGACCGCCGGAGTTGCTGCCTTTTGGGGATGCGCTTTCCTTTGTTGCCCGGAAGGGCGGGGTTCAGTCGGTGGTGCCGGTCGCGATTCGGTACGAGATGAGCCTGCATGAACGACCGGAATGTTTTGTTGTATTTGGGCAACCGATGCCGCCATCCGACACGATTCAGCGAGATGCCCGATTGGCGGTCGCAAAGCTCCTCGATCAATCCGCCACGCTGATTCGGCACGACCGGACTGCCTTTCAATTGCTGAGCGCGGGAACGGGAGATGTGAACGAAAGGCTCGATGTTCGCAAGTTTCAACCGTGGAAGCGGTGACAAATCGAGTTCGGTCGCGTAGGCTATAGCCGGATGGGTCCGTACGCAACGAAGGAAGACTACGAAGCGTGTCGCGAGTTGCACGCGCATTTCGGAACGACCTACTATTTTGCGTCTCAGTGGTTTCCGGCAAAGGTTCGCCGCCGGGTGAACGCGCTCTATGCCTTTGTCCGCGTGCCGGATGAGATGGTTGACAACCCGGGCACAAATTCTCTGGACGAACAGCGTGCGCAACTGGCGAGTTACCGGGCAGAGCTGCTGGCGGGAGTCGAGGGCGTCCGGCCGAATTCCCCGGTGCTCCGGGCGTTTTGCGATACGGTTCGTGAGTGCGAGATTCCGATGCAGGAGCCGCTGGAGTTTCTGGATGCGATGGAACAGGACCTGACGGTCGCACGCTACGAGACCTTTGAAGACCTGCTTGCTTACACCAAGGGTAGCGCGGCGGCGGTGGGGGCGATGATGTGCTACGTGGTGGGTGCCGAGACTCAGGAGGCTACGATTTCAGCCGCAAAGTCTCTGGGGGATGCCATGCAGATGACGAACTTCCTCCGTGATATTGGGGAAGATGCGGGCCGGGGGCGGATTTACATGCCCGGGGAGGACCTGCGGCGGTTTGGCGTATCTGAGGCAGATATCTTTGCCGGAAAGATGACGCCGCAGTTTGTGGATCTCATGCGATTTGAGATCGATCGGACCCGGGAACTTTATGCGCAGGCCGATTTGGGAATTCCGGCTTTGCCGGCGAGGTCGAGGTTGCCAGTGCGGCTGGCTCGAGCGCTATATTCGAAGATTCTCGAGAAGATTGAGGAGCGTGGCTACGACGTTTTTTCTGGACGGGCCCGAACGACCAAGGCCGAGAAGCTTAAAATGGCCGCGCTGATTCTTGCTGGCGGCCGCTGATGGTTCGGCGGGGCTAAACTCGCAACATGAACTTACGAGAAATTGGCAAGTCGGGTGTGATGGTTTCGGAGATCAGTCTGGGCTGCTGGACGATGGGCGGACTGAACTGGGTGAACGGCCACGCTAACGGCTGGGCGAACGTTGATGAGGACGAGATTGTCGCGGCGATTAAGGCGGGCATTGACGCGGGCGTCAATCACTTTGATAACGCCGACGTTTATGGCAACGGCAAAGCCGAGCAGATGCTGCGACGGGCGTTTATCAAGCTGGGCTTGAAATCCGAAGATTTCATTGTCGCCACGAAAATCGGCCACTTCCCAGGGACTGCGGCCCATGCTTATGAGCCAGCGCACATTCGACATCAGTGCGAGCAGTCGCTGATTAACCTTGGTCGCGAGTACATCGATATCTACTACTTCCACCACGGCAGCTTCGGTGAGTCGGACATGTATCTGGACGATGCCGCGGCAACCATGGACAAGTTGGTTGAGGAAGGGAAGGTCCGAGTAAAGGGACAGTCGGCTTACTCTTCGAACGACTTTCTGCGAGTAACGCCGAAGGTTCGACCGGCAGTGTTCCAGAGCTGGGCGCATGCTTTGGATACTCAGTTCATCAATCCAGGGTCTCCCGTCAGCGAACTTATGGCGAAGGAGAACATTACTTTTGTGGCCTTTAGTCCGCTGGCACAAGGGCGATTGCTGGACAAGTTCGATCCGTCTAAGCCGCCAAGCTTTGAGCCAGGAGACCACCGACAGAACTCGTCCGCGTTCTCGGCGGAGGCCATTACGGCTCTGAAGCCGAAGTTGGAGAAGTTGAAGTCGCGGTTTGGCGATTCGGTAACGGATTTGGCTTCGCTGGCCTTGAACTACATTCTTTCCTTCCCTCACGTCGCTTGCGTGATTCCTGGATTCCGCAATGAGAATCAGGTACGAGTCAACGTCGCTGGAGCGGGCCGATATTTGTCCGAAGAAGACGTCGCATTCGTTCGGGAAGCATTGGCTTAGTGACCGAAGCGGAGGCGTTTATTGTTTCGGGGGAGCCGCGGTTTGCTCCACTTGTAGACAAGCATGGGCCGTGCGTTTTGGTGACCACGGCTCCGCCCGACAACATGGTGGCGTGCCTGGCCGGGGCGATTTGCAGTCAGCAATTGAGCACGAAGGCGGCGGATACGATCTTCCGCCGCCTTGCAACGCAGTTCGGCGATGGAGTGCACGTGGATGTGCGGATGGTTGATGAGGCTTCGCTGGAGTCGCTTCGAGCTGTCGGACTTTCTTGGGCGAAGGCGGGGTATCTGAAAGACCTTGCCGCTCGTGCCTTGGCGGGGACTATTCCGTCTCTTGGAGAGCTTGGTTCGAGGTCGGAAGACGAGATTGTTGCCGAGCTGACGGCGGTGAAAGGCATCGGCCGCTGGACGGTGGAGATGCTGCTGATGTTCCGGCTGGGACGCCTCGATGTTTGGCCGGTGGACGACCTCGGAATTCGGGCTGGGTGGACGAAGTTGATGGGGTTAGAGGAGCGTTTGACGCCGAAGGCGCTGACTTTAGAGGGCGAGCGGTTTCGGCCGTATAGGTCAGTCGCGGCTTGGTATTTGTGGCGGATTTTGGAGGACTAAGGGCCCCGTAATGCTATGATCTGACCATGGTTGAGATGGAGTCTGGTACTGACTTCGGGGTCGGAATCTATTCAGTGCAGGATTCCGCAAGACTGCTACGCCGACCTGCTGCGCAAATTAGGCGATGGGCTAACGGATACACGTATCGCAACCCCGCGAAGGAATCGGTTCGAAAACTTCCGGTTTTACAATCTCAACGAGGCGATTCGGGCTATTTAAATTTTCGAGAGCTCATCGAGCTGTTCTACGTCCGAGAGTTCACAACTTTAGGCGTTTCCCTGGAGCAAGTACGTGCCGTATCCGAAAAGTTAGTATCGGAGTTCGGAGCATATCCATTTGCATCTGCCCGACTGCTCGTTTCTGGGCGAAGCCTGATCAGGGTGTCGGAACTAGGCATCATCTCTGTCGAGACTTGCCAACTTGTCTCTGAAATCGTGACGCCGTTCCT
>CAMCWC010000014.1 GCA_945882415.1 Chthonomonas calidirosea | reverse complement strand
AACTCCCACCCGTGGTGGATATCGCGTTGCCATTTGTGTCCGTCAGTTGCGGATTTGCACCCACGTTAATTCTTGGTGAGACATGCGAATAGCGAGTCCACACAAACGGAATTCCCCTAGCGACGGTGGTGTCTGCGCTCGCCGCGGCGGAGTTTGATTGCCGAAAATCCACCGACCAATCGCTATAGCTCGTCACCATTGCGCTCGGCACCGTCAGGGTTGTGCTGTACCGAGTTTCCGGCTCTTCGGCGCTGTTCGTACCGATGATGGCCGCACAAAGCGTGAAGCCCCAACCGCCGGAGCTTGAATCTCGAATAACCAGTCGAGCGCGTTTTCCGGCTTGCGCTGTGAGATCCCACTTGGTCCAGCGCAAAGTCGCATCCTGTCGCCCAATCGCACTTGCCACCACCGCGCCATCAATGACGAGTTGAACACTCGTTTTCTCCGGGTCGTTACCTCCACCCGACTTCACGACGATGTACTTGCTCGAAATCGTGAACTCGGGCGATGTAAGCGTTCCCTGAGTGGTGTCAGTTCCACGGTAGGTGTTGACGCAAGCGTTCCCAATCAGTCCCGTGACCGGAGGGCTCTGATTCGGCCAGCTGCCACCTTGAATCGGGGCTGTACCCACCAAGTCGCCGCTCGCTACCCAGCCAGACGGATAGGTTGTTCCGCCAAAATCGCCCAGCATCGTGTCGTCCGCGGGGAGTTGAAAACCCGTATAGTTTTCAATCTGAAGGGCTGGACCCTGGTCAAAATTTCCCTGCGCGAAGCTGGGTCGGTCAAGATCATTCCGAACCCAATCCTTGGGGAAGAACAGATTCATTCCGCGCCGAGTAGGCTGCACCGCTCCAGGGAGCGCATGCAGCACGCCCGCGTTTCCGGCTCCGTCCATTTGCTGCTGGAACCACTCGGCTGGTGCACCAGCAACTGCTCGGGACCGCTGACCAATCATCAGATCGGTCCACCATTGGTTCGTCGGCACGGCTCGACTCTTTAGCGAAGGGTCCAGATAAAGAGTCGCAAACTCGTTGATGATGGTGCCGGGCGTTGGCGCAAAGTAGCCGTCATCATTCAGCCGGATTGTTGGAACGGAACTCGCGTACGACCCGTGGCCGACCGGTACCGCGCTCTGCGGGACTGCAATCCCGACAAGACCCAACAACAGACACGAACAAACGAACCGTGAGAAACGTTTCTCAACACCGAGCATGCCGTCAGGATATCAGATGCCCCTTCAACCGGGAACTACTTTTGCTTCTTGCGCCGGGAAAGCTCTTTCTTCCAAGCCGCAGCCCACTTGTCTGCTGACAGCAGCTTCGCGTGCCCGTCCGTGTACACCACCGCCCGCACACCCAGACCAGAATTCTCCTCCCAGAGCATGATCGTTTCTGCCGGGTTCTCAATCATCATTTGCGACTTCTTCGACAGAGCGGTGTTGTACAAGAGCCTCGAGGGACTACTCGTGTCCCAAACTGCCGCATTCTTCAAGTACGGCATTACGAGAGCCTTCGCATTGGCTGAGGACTCGGCTTTCGGGAAGAAGTCATCGTGATCGGACATGTACATCATCAGCGCAAGCCCGACCATCTTCGCGTTGTTAAGTCGCTCCGTTTTGACCGAAGCGGGTCGGGCCTGGTCGATGACCTGTGCCGGTGCTTCCTTAACCGTGGGATCGTCCTGGGCTTCTGGGGCAGCCGGAGCACTATCGCCGTCACTTGTCCTTGGGGTCATTGACGCCTCCAACTTGAGGATGCTCTCCTTCGTTACCGAAGGCTTAGGCGACCATACGCTCACCGCAGCCAGGTTGACGTAAACCTCACTAAACATCAGCTTTGGTGGCTTGGAGTCCTCTGAAATCATCATGGAGACCAAGTCAAGCGTGTACCCCTTGATTGTTCCTTTTGATGCCAGCCCTGCGGCGAACGCATCCGGATCAATCAGAACCGTACCGAGCAATTCAAAAAGCGCCTTTCCGGTCGGGTCCGAGCTGCCGCCACGCATGCCCATCAACATAAATGGGCTCATCGAATCGCCGGTTGAGCCGATAGCAACTCCGCGCAACGTATCAGGAAGGTCCTTCACCGAAACAACCTTTGCCGGTTCGCGAAGTGCCGCCGCAACATCAATCTGGGCTTGGGCCGAAGCTACGACGAGAATTCCGGCGAGAATCGGAAGGAGACGCATGAAACATTATTGCCCGGAACCGGCTCAACTGCAAATTCGGTTAGGCCAATTGATGGAAGATGACGAGTCGTTTACCCGCCAGCGAGATCGCCAATATCTTTTGCTCGCTGGCATCGCCGGCTGCATCATCTTCGGACTCAATTTCTGCGTGTGGGTCTTTTTCGCACAGCGGTATCGAGAGCCCGGCATACGCCTGGCGGCTATTAGTCTCCTCGCATCACTTCTAAGCGCAAAGGCGGCCTTCTCCGCGCGTTCAGCCGACCGCCGCGCGAAGTAACTCCTCTGCCGCTGAGAGCGCTTCCTCCGCCTTGCTCGGGTCTTTGCCGCCGGCAGAGGCGTACTCGGCCTTTCCGCCACCGCCACCACCCGCGATAGCCGCTACGCCCTTGATTAGGTTGCCCGCGTGGGCTCCCTTGGCGATCGCCTCGGCCCCGACACGACACACAAACATCACTTTCTCAGGCGTCGAGATCGCCGCCAAAGTCACCTGATTTGGCTTTCCGGCTGCTTCGTTATCAACAAGCGTGTTCGCCATCTTGGGATCAATGTCTCCCAAGTTCTTGCGCCAGAGTACGATGCCGCCAATCTCAACCATCGACGCCGTATCTTCTCCGCCCTGAAGCTGCGCCAGCTCGGCCTGTTCGCGACGCTTCCGCTCCTGCTTTAGCTGATCGAGTGCTCGCTCGATCCCCGGTAGCAGCTCCTTCGCCTGCACTTTCAGCATCGCGGCGGCTTCTTTCAGCTTCTGTGCGTCCTCACGCGCTCGTTCCAGCGCCGATTCTCCCGTGATCGCCTCAATCCGGCGGATTCCGCTTGCCGCGCTGGCCTCGCTCACAATTCGAAACTGGCCAATTTCTCCCGTGGTTCGAACGTGGATACCACCGCAGAGCTCGCGGCTAAAGTCGCCAATCTCAACCATCCGAACCTTATCGCCGTACTTTTCGCCGAATAGCGCCATCGCACCCTTGGCCTTGGCTTCAGCAATTGGCAAGTCAGCATAGGTAACGACATCGATGTTACGAAGCAGTTCACGATTGACGATCTCCTCGATCGTGGCGATTTCCGCTTCCGTCATCGCCTTGCCATGTGTGAAGTCGAACCGTAAGGTATCTGGCCCGACCGACGATCCGGCCTGCGTAACATGAGCTCCCAGCGTGTCTCGAAGTGCCGCTTGCAGCAGGTGCGTTGCCGTGTGGTTTCGCTGAATCCGCCGCCGCCGTTCGGCATCCACCATTGCCCGAGATTGCTCTCCAAGAAGCCTCGGAGCCTCGGCCGGATCGAGCTCCAATTCATGCCAGAACGTGCCTTCGCTTTTGGTAGTGTTTCGAACGGCAAACTCACCGTTCGGCGTTTCTAGCCAACCGGTATCACCGGTTTGACCGCCCGATTCAGCGTAGAACGGCGTTCGATCCAACGCCACACTGACCCGGCCTTTAGCCGTTCGCTGCCGAACAATCCGCGCCATCGACTCAACCGCGTGGTAACCGAGGAATGTCGTCTCCGCCGGAGCGTCGGGCAAGGCAATATCTGCCGCTGCCGTCACACCGCCGTATACAGACTCCAAGTTCTGCGCACCGCGAGAGCGCTCCTGCGCTTCCTTCATCGCCGCCTCGTATCCGGGCAAATCGACTTCAACGCCCCGCTCCGCACAGAGCTCTTGGGTCACTTCCAGCGGGAACCCGAAGGTGTCGTAAAGCTTAAAGGCCATGTCGCCGACCAAAACCGAGCCCGATCCTTCGAGCGCTTCATTTAAAAGCTCAACCCCGGTCGCCAAGGTTCGCCGGAACAAGGCTTCTTCATTTCGGAGCGTCTCGACGATCACGTCGCGACGTTCGACAATCTCGGCATACGCCGAACCCATCGCTTCGACCACGCCTTCGTACATGTCGGCCATGAAGGCGTCCTTGATGCCAAGAACACGCTCACCCTTCAAAATCGCTCTGCGAATGAGGCGACGAAGCACGTAGCCGCGTCCGTTGTTAGCCGGCAGTATCCCGTCGGCAATACAGAAGGTCGCGGTGCGGATGTGGTCTGCGATGATTCGTTTTGCCGCTGTGACTTCGGCGGACGGTGCAACCACGACCTTCTGCGCCCCGGCAATGCGAACGAAGATCGGCGCGAAAGCATCCGTATCGTAAACCGTCCGGTATCCGCCGAGTACAAATGCGGTGCGCTCCAAGCCCATTCCGGTGTCGATACTTCGGAACGGCAGCTCCGGCATGCCGGTCTTGACGTAGCCTTTGCCAGACGGATTCTGGTCGCCCTGCCATTCGTACGTGATGAAGACGTCGTTCCAAATTTCCACCCACTTTCCGGCGGCCTCATCGCGCGACCACTCCTCAACCGAGTACGGCTGGCTCGGCGCCGGTTCATCTGCCGGAACCCAGTAGAACATCTCGCTGTTTGGCCCGCAAGGTCCGGGAGGGCCGTTTGAGAAGGCGCCGGCGGGCCAGTAGTTCGTGTCTTCTCCGAGTCGAAAAACGTGCTTCGCGCCACATTCTTTCCAGGTCGATTCGGCTTCGTCGTCAATCTCAAATACGGTAAAGCTAAGTCGGCTCGGGTCGAGGTTGAGCCATTCGGATGACGTTAAGAATTCCCAGCTAAACTTAATCGCTTCGGTCTTGAAGTAGTCACCGAACGAGAAGTTGCCGAGCATCTCGAAGAACGTAAGATGCGTTGCATCGCCAACCTCGTCAATGTCTCCGGTTCGGACGCACTTTTGCACCGTGGTCAATCGCTTGTTGGATGGCTGCGCAACGCCGCGGAAGTACGGCTTGAACTGGATCATGCCGGCGCCATTGAAGAGCAAGCTTTCGTCTAACCGCCCGGTGACGTCGTACGGGATCAGCGACCCGCTCGGGTACCGCGTGTGCCCTTTGGATTCAAAGAATCCGACGTACTTATCACGCAACTCTCGAACGGTCATCTTGCCCAAAAGGGTACCGGAGGAACCTTTTCGACGTTCGGCTGGAAGCGGTACGGTAAGAAATGGATCACTACGACATTTGGGTCGATTTGGCCCCAGGGGTGAAGGACCTTGAGTTCGTTTCTGCCGTTCAGGCCTACTTGGGCAGCTTCGTTGATGCGGGCAAGATTGCCGAGTACCGCATTGCTCGCCGCAAGTTCGGCTTTGCGCCGCCTTGTCTTGCGGAGTTTCATATCCGGATCTCGGTGAACAATCTAGCTCAGCTTGACGAGGCTTTCCAATCCGCCGCAACGCGTGAGGACCCGGTTGAGTCACTGCATGCGGCCGTTTTCTCGAAGGTCGTCAACTTCAAATCGGCCCTCTATCGAGACTTTCCCGATCCGGTTCGAAAGGTCTGAATTGTTTCCGACCGATCGCGGTTTGACGCGATAGTTAGACGAGAATCACCCTTGTGGATTGGCACGAGTGGAGCTTGGACGGGATTATCTGGTGGTTCTCGAATATGAGCTGGCCGAGTTTTCGGCGGCGAAAGAGGGACCGATGGAGCTGATCTGCCTCGTGCTGGATTGGCTCGGCTTCGCTTGGGACCTTGTCGTAGGAACTGCGCAAGTTGTTGACGCTTGCCGCGATATCCGCGACCGATCTAACAACGATCTTTGGAACTGATGCAAAACCTCGTAGATTCAGACAAAATGCCTCTTAACATGCCAGCAATGAAGCCGTCGGCAAGATCGCTCGGAGACGTTCTTCGACAACGCATCGAGGAGAATCCGGACAAGGTAGCCATGTTGGTGCCGCCGGAAAAGGGGAGCGAAGAGTTCACTTCGATCACTTACCATCAGCTCGGGAAGCGGGTTCGGCAGATTGCCGGAACGCTTCGGTTTCTTGGCTTGACCAAAGGAGAGCGGCTTGGGCTCTACGCCGAGAACAGTGCCGAGTGGGCGCAGGTGGACTGGGCTTGCCAGTGCCTTGGAGTCATTCTCGTGCCGGTTTATTCCAGCTTGCCAGGTGACCAGGCCGGGGTGATTCTGCGCGATGCTGGGGTCAAGATCACTTTGACCGGCAGTGAGGAGATGGCACGTCGGATTGAGGACTTTCCTTCGATGCCGCTGAAGGGGCCGGGGTCGCTGATGCAGATGTCGGAGCATCATGAGCTCTCTTTGGCGGATTGGAACTCGGCGATTGACGAGGTTGGGCCGGAGGATGTTTGTACGCTGATTTACACCAGCGGGACGACGGGGCAGCCGAAGGGGGTCATGTTGCCGCATCGGGCGGCGATAAATGTCATCGACGTGGTGCCGCGAGAGATTAATCTTGGGCCGGGGGATATCTTCTTTTCCTTCCTTCCCATGAGCCACGTTTATGAACGCGTGGCGGGTCAGTTTTTGCCGATCGGGAGCGGTGGCACCGTCGCTTACGCCAAGAATCTGGCTTCGATTGGGAACGACATGATGAAGGTCCGGCCGACCGTCATGCTCTGCGTTCCGCGGTTTTTGGAGTCGTTCTTTGATCGCGTGACCGATTCGGTCAAGAAGTCTTCGCCGCTTAAGCAGAAGCTGTTTCACTTTGCTTTTGCGCAGGGCGTGAAGCGGGCGAAGGGGGAGTTTGCCCCTTTTGCGAATCTGCTGGATAAGGTCGTGATGGAGAAAGTCCGGGCCCGGACCGGGGGGCGGATGCGGTTCTTCGTGAGCGGAGGGGCGGCTTTGCCTCCACATGTTGCCGAGTTTTACATGGCGCTTGGGCTTACCGTTTTGCAGGGGTATGGCCTCAGCGAGACGGCAGGGGCGAGCGTGGTGAATCGGCCGGAACGGAACAAATACTGGACGGTCGGCGAGCCGCTGGATATGGAAGTGAAGCTGGCGGAGGACGGGGAGATTCTGCTGCGAGGTCCCGGGCTGATGTTGGGTTATTACAACATGCCGGAAGAGACGGCGAAGGTGATTGATGCCGAAGGCTGGTTCCATTCGGGGGACATTGGCGAGTACGAAGGGGTGAATCTGAAGATCACCGACCGAAAGAAGGACCTGATCGTCCTGGGGAACGGCAAGAATGTCGCGCCGCAGCCTTTGGAGAATCGGCTGAAGCAGAGTCCGTTTATTCTCGAAGCCGTGGTGTTCGGCGACGGAATGGAGTACTGCGTCGGGCTGATTGTTCCGGCGGCGGACCGAGTTCGAGAGGCTTTGGGCCTTTCCGAGTCAGTGGACCTGACCACCGATCCGGCGGTTCGAAAGCTGCTGAAGGCGGAGATCGACCGGCAGAATAAACTCGGCGCGAACTACGAAGCGGTCAAGCGCTTCGCCATCCTCGCCACCCCTTTCTCCCAAGACTCCGGCGAGCTGACACCGACCTTTAAGGTGAAGCGAAGGTTCGTTCGGGAGAAGTACGCGGACGTTTTGAAGTCGCTCGACGTGTGATTCTTCGCTCCAAAAATTTATTATTTAATGTTCCCGCCTTAGGCGCGAAACATAAATTTCTGCGGACGGGGGTTGTTTGGAGTTTTGTTGCACACTTGTAAGTGGGCTGAGAACGGCGTTTGTCAACCACGGATTTTCCCAACTTATGGACGAGTTTCTTTTCGCGAAGAGGTCAAGGTTGGAATTCTGCGTCCATCGAGCCCGAGCTTGCGCTGCTTTGCCCAGCGTGCTCCCCTTTGAACAGGATGAAACCCGCCATGACGCGGCGGGACTGAGTGTCTTGCGGGCAATCGAGCTTGCGATTGGGATTGCGACCTACGTGATTCACAAGCGTGGGTTAGATGTGCCGCAATCAAGCCGGGCAAGTTTCGACTTGCTTGAGCGGGAAGAAGTGATCAGCACCAAACTTGCAAGCGAGCTTAAGAGCATGGTCGACTTCAAAAACCTCTTGGTCCTTCGCCACACCGAACTTAAGCCACAAACGCTCTTGGAAGTGATTGAGTCAAGACTTGACCATCTGGTCGAGTTTTCGAGGGTTGTGCTGGCGTCTGAAGCCTGATTCCTGCGAACAAACGTTACGACCGAGACTCAACGGTGCCAGCAGACCCCGCCCGAAGTTTGCATCGGCTAAGATGTAGCCGGTCATGAAGGACGCCATCCGGTCGATTTTTAAGCTCAAGAACGCCGCTGAGGCAGTCGCGATTGCCGGGGCGGGAAGCGACTTGGCGAGTACTGGAAAGGCACTCCTGCAGACCACGTTGCCAGCAGACGTCTTTAACAAAATCTGCGAGGGTTGCAGCGGAAAAGGTCCCGTTATCGGATTGGGGCTCGGGCTCGCGACGCTGGCGGTAGTTCGGGGGGTTACGGGACCGGCGGAGGCGAACGAAGCGGACGCTCTCGAAACTCGACTGAACAAGATTCTGGAAACGGTTCAAGACATCCAACAGAACCAGCTTTCAGCGGAAGGCGCGCGCGTGAGGTTTCAAACTTGGGTGGAAACAGAGCGCGATGCTGGTCGCTTGTCAGGCATTGAAGCAGATCGTATGATCAAGCTCATCCCAACATATTTCGTCGAGGACGGCGAAAACGACCAGGCCATCGATTCTGCGATAAGCCCGATTCTGGATACCATCGGCGAGCCAGAAGAGCGGAGGCTTTCGTTGAGAGTGCTTGCAAACTATAGTCGGCTGCCCAAGGATATTTCGCCAGAGGTGCGACGCGGACTGGATGCGCAGATCAAGCGGCTGGTGCCCGGGACGAACCGCACTCTCTTTAGTTCGCTGGATGAGATTCTGCAAAAGTTAGGGGTTCAACCGACCGTGGTGATTCCGGTTCCAGAAGGATCGCGGTACAACGACCGCAAAGCGCAGATTTCCCGTTTACGGTGCGCCGAGCGGCTGGTGCCCCGATTGGTTGGGAGGGAGGCAGAACTGAAAAGCCTTGGGGAGTTTCGGGATCATGAGGAGAACTTCCTTTACTGGATTTGGCACGGGGACGGCGGGCTCGGTAAATCACGGCTTGCGCTGGAATGGCTCTACCAATCGCTCGCTCTCGGCTGGCAAGGCGGATTTGTTCAGAATGGGTTTCCGCCGCAGATGGATCAGTGGCGGCCGAGCGGGCCGACAATATTCATTTTCGATTACGCGGAATCTGCGGCGAGCAGAATTGGCCCCGTACTCAGGGTCATGCAGACAAACAAGGGACAATACAAGTTTCCGGTGAGGGTTTTGCTCTTGGACCGCCGGTACCTGGAAAGTCTCGACTTCGCGAGGTTCATCCATGGCGAAGGAGACGCCTCCACTGACGCGGACTTTAGTTGCGTCTCATCCTTATCGCGACCCATTTCTCGGGCAAGACGACTGGAGCCGGTTTCACCCGAGCAGTTTTTAGAGATGTTTCGGCTGGCGGTGTTTAATCTGAGCGCTCGCCGCGTCGCGTACCCGGACGAAAAGTTGCTGGAGGTTTTCACATCTGCTGAGTTCGACCGGCGGAAGCTTCGACCGCTCTACGCCGGGATTGCGGCCCTGGCATACGTCGAACAGGCGGAAGGAAGTTCTTTCGATCCGGCAAAACTAAACGATTGGAGCACAGATGTGCTTGAAGGATTCGTACTCAAGCGCGAAGCTCGGATTTGGAGCACTGAGATTAAAGCCGGGCAAGTAGAGATTAACGCGCTGACTGGGGCTTGCATAATGGGCTCGGTTCCATCGGATTCAGCATCGGTGCGAGGCGCGGACCGAGCGAAAGTTCGCAAGATGGCTTCGCATACGCTGGAAGACAGGGACTACCTTGAGCCGGATCCCTTAGCGGAGGCGCTCATTCGAGCACGGCTCAATGGCGCCAGCCTGATCGGCGATTCCCCAGCGGAACAAATAGAAGGTGAAACGATCGAGTTGTTCCATGACGCAATTAAATCAGTGCCAAGGGAGAGAAAGAATGACGCCTAAGAAGGATGAACAGCTCCGTTGGTTAGAGTTTCTTGGCCGATCTATTCCAGCATCGCTATCTGAAGAACCTTTTCGCGCATTTGTACTAGAGAACTTTGCGGGATTTCCGTTAGTAGTACAGAGAATAATTGTACAGAACCAGGCACGCGGAGGCGCAGAGTTCGTGAAAACGTTAAGTGCGACGTCCGAGAACTTTGGCGTTTTGGCGGACTCTGTAATTGCCGGTGAACTAAGTGCTTTCATTGCAGATCAAGTTGAACTCTCGACAACAGAACGATTGAAACTAACGAGAGAACTAGCCTCGGTTTGGGTCACCGCCTTTGATCTAATTGAGGATGGTACAACGATTAATGTGCGGGAAGCAGAACGAATACTAATAGCCTCTGAACCTGGGTGGGAGCGGCTAAGGAGTGGTTCAGGTAGACACTCAGCCGCGCTCACCACCGTCGGCTGGTGGGTGCTCACACGTGGTACTTGGCGCGAGCGCCGCGGACAAATGCAGCTTGCTGGTGCTGACTACGGCGAGAGTTTGGCCCTCTTCGAACGAGCCCTCGAAGTCGGTGGGCCAGTAGATCCCGCTACGCTTCGAGATGTTGCTGCCGCTCTTGATAGGATTGGAGACATCCTGAAGGTACAAGGGGACTTGCCAAAAGCAATGGAACGATTTCAGAGAGCGCTACGGATCCGAGAAAAGGTTATCCAAATCGTAGGTCCCGAAAACCCAGAGGCTCTTCGACAAATTGCTGTTTCCTTAGACAAAACAGGAGCCCTACTTCTGGAGAAAGGCGCTTTGAACTCAGCCCAGGAAAAGTTCGAAAGACTTCTTCAAATCAGCGAAACTTTTCTTAGTATCACGGGCCGTGAAAATTCGCAGACGCTAAGAGATGTCTCAATTGCACACTTGAGGATTGGAGATGTTTTACAGTCACGGGGTGACTTGAACGAAGCGCTACATGAATATCAGGAATCACTAATGTTGTCGGACAAAATCATTAATTTGATTGGAGATGGTCAACCACAAGTACTCAGGGATGTCTCGATCGCTTCTGCAAAAATCGGAGGTGTTTTGCTGGCCCAAGGAGATGCAGAAGGAGCACTTCATCGATTCCAGACGTCGCTTAAATTCTCCGAAAAGGTTCTGAAGCTTGTCGGAGAAGAGCAGCCACAAGCTATCCGAGACGTCTGCCTTTCATTAGAAAGAATTGCGAGCATCTTGAAAGGTGCTGGAGAATTTGAAGCAGCACTTGAGCTGTATCAGGAAATACTGAAACGCGCCGAAGAACTCCTTAACATAGTTGGGCATCAACAGCCTCGAGAGCTCAGAGATATCTCGATAGTCTTAGAAAATATCGGAGATATTTTGCAAGCACATGGAGACACGGAAGGAGCCCTAAACCGGTTTCGCAGGGCCCTTAGTCTTTCCGAACAAATGCTCAGCATTGTTGGCGAACATCATCCACAGACATTGCGAGATGTTTCGATTGCTTTAGAAAAAATTGGAACCATTCTACGGATGCATGAAGACTTCGAAGGTGCCAAGCACGCCTTCCAACGATCACTTCAATATGCCCAAAACGTCCTTGACGTAGTCGGTGAGGATCAACCACTAGCAATCGCTGATTGGTGTTTGAGTGCGGTGCGGTTAGCTAACGTCAGCCATGATCATAATCTTGCCTCGCGGGCTCTGGATCGCATGAATGTTCTCGTGGCCCGGCACCCTGACCAGCAGTTTCTTCTTGCGATTCGAGAATATGCGATAGCCACCAGATATGAATTGTCCACTCCGTGATATCTAAGCAACCGAGGCAACCCACCCACACCACCTTCCTCAATCGGGTATGCATCGCAAATGGCGTTCGCCGCACTTTTGCTGTTTGCTCAGGGCCCGGTTGGGGCGGATACGATTAGTTCGGAGAGCTACCTTCAGCCTCCAAAGTCGATCATGGAGGCGGCAATGGCGCCTTGGTGGTTGAACGTGTCGCTCACCAACCTCAACTCGCAGGGGACCTACTCCCTGATCGTCGACCGCGATGGCCCGCCGACTCTGGCGCGGATGGCGGTGCCGACGGAGAATTTGGCGGGATTGCAGATCGACACGCGTGGACTGCGGGAGCGGGGGGCGTACGTTCGGAGCGCGTCGGGAATGCGGTTCTTCGACCACGCAAACCAGCGATTTGTCTCAATTGAGCTACCCAAGAACGCGCGGTATAGCGATCCTGCGTGGGGCCCAGACGGCGAGACGATCGCCTTCTTCACCCACTTTGAGGACCGAACCGAGGTGTGGACGGCAAGCGCCAAGACCGGTCGAGCCAGTGCGGCAACCAAGACTCCGGCATTGCCGACGCTGTGCGGCGACCTGGAATGGACCCGCAACGGGCAAATTGCAGTGGTTCTTCAGCCGGACGGATTCAAGCGGCCCGCCCCTCGCGAAGCGGTGGCGAGCAGCCCACGAATCCAAACCGCCGACAGCAGGCGAAACAGCCTGCGTACTTACGCCTCGCTGCTGAAGACGACAGACGATCAGCGGCTTCTTGAGAGTTTCACGACCGGACAACTGGCGGTGATTACGCCGGGCGGGCCGGTGACTAAGTTCGGCAAACCGGCGATGTGGAAGACCCTTTCGGCTTCGCCTCACGGGCAGCTTGTTCGCGCGACGGTGATGACGAAGCCATTTTCGTACCTGGTTCCGGCGAGCAGCTTTGGCGAGCGGGAAGTCGTGCTCGACAAGAACGGTAAGGAACTGATCGAGCTTTCGAAGCGAGCGCTGCGACTGGGCGAAGCGGACCCCGCGGCGACGCCAGCCCCCACCGGCCCTCGCGGCGGAGGCCCGGCTGCGGCCCAAGCGGCACCCGCCCGGGAAGATGATTCCAAGCGGACCATCGCCTGGCACCCCGAGCAGGACGCCCTGACCTTCTTGCAACTCGGACCAGCGAACGCCGACCGAAAACGAAAGGACCGTCTGGTGCTTTGGAAGGCACCGTTCACGGACAAAGACCAGACCGACATCTTCGAAACCGAGGGTCGAATCTCGTCCGCGCGGTTTGGCTTGACGCTGAACGACCTCTTCGTCAGCCAGACGGTGGACAGCCGATCTCGCACCGACTACGTGGTGCTGAAATCGAGCACGCCGAGCGTGACTTTGTTCACCGGCGGCGGAGCAGCCCCGGCAGCGCAAGCGGGTGGACCACCAGCGGCGGCCGGCCTTGGTGGAGGAGTCGCTTTGGTTACCTCCGGCGGACGCATCCGCATGACCGCGGATCGCAAGTTCGCCTTTGTCTCCGGCACAAAGACAAACACGGAGGAAGGGCAAGGCCCCCAGCCGTACATTGAGCGAGTCGCCCTCGCCGATGCAAAGAAGGACCGGATCTTCGAAGGCAAGACGGACGTTTACGAGACGGCGCAAATTCTGGATGACACCGGCACAAAGTTCTTGGTCACCCGCCAATCGAAGACGGTGCCGCCAAACAACTTCTTGGTGACCGCCGACAACCGAAACGGCAACGCGCTGACCTCGAACAAGGACTACAATCCCGACCTCACCGGCGCAGTTCGCGAGAGCATCACGGTCACCCGGGCCGACGGAATGAAGTTCCAGGTTCGAGTCACGATGCAGGCGGGCGCGTACCGTCGTCCCGCGTTCTTCTGGTTCTATCCGAACGAATACGTTGATCAGGCGGCATACAACCGAACCCTTCGCGAGCGTAACCCGAACCTGTTTAGCCAAATCAGCGGCGGAAATAAGGCGATCTTGCTTCGCGCCGGCTACGTGCTTGTTGAGCCAGATTGCCCTATCTTCGGACCGGCTGGACGGCAGAACGACAGCTACGTTCCGCAGCTTCGGAACAACCTGAGCGCGGTGCTGGACGAGCTTCACGAGAAAGGCTGGATCGACCGAAAGCGCGTTGGCCTGGGCGGACACTCTTACGGTGCGTTCTCCACGGTGAATGCAATGGTTCACACGCCGTTCTTCAAGTGCGGCATTGCGGGCGACGGAAACTACAACCGAATGCTCACGCCGTTTGGCTTCCAGACCGAGCAGCGGCAGCTTTGGGAGGGCCGGGAGATGTATCTGAACATGAGCCCGATTCTTTATGCGGAGCAGCTCACCGGCGCATTGCTGATGTATCACGGCGAGCAGGACCAAAACCTGGGAACGGCGCTCATCAACAGCGAGCGGCTGTTTACGGCACTGGAAGCTCTCGGAAAGCCGTCGGCACTGTACGTGTATCCCTATGAGGATCACGGGCAGATTGCGAAGGAAACCATGCTTGACCAATGGGCGCGATGGGTGGCTTGGCTGGATAAGTACCTTAAACCTTGATGGAATCTGCCGCGCGTTTGCGGAAATGTTGAACGCGGTTGCAGAACATTGTCGTCAGAATAGTTCGGGGCGTTTGTCCCGGACTATTTTTGTATGTTTAGGTTAAAAGGAGTTCTACTGGCAGCCGGAATGCTGACCTCGGTTTGCGCGATGGCGCAAACCAACCTGTTGCGGGTTGAGATCGGTTCGATTCGAGAGCGAAAAACCATCGCTCAGCGCACCGATATGGCGGTGAAAAAGGTTGCAAAACGATTTGCCGACCTCACCGCCCAAGCGCGCTCCAAGAGCTGGCGCGGCAAGACCCCGTTCAGCATGCCCATGCGGGTGGAGCTGACGGATAAGGGCAAGGTTCTGCCAACGCCGACCCGAAGCAAGCACGCGGATTTGGCCTTGAGCTTCGACTCCACATTTCCGGCGGAGTATCGACAGTTTTTGCAGGACATCTATGAAGCGGCAAAGCCGACTTTGGTGGCGCGATACGGGCAGCCGGTGCTGGGTGGGGCGGTTTCGGTCATTAACTACGATTCTTCCATCGGGGACCGAGATGCGATTGCGGGCGGATATTACGTGCCAAACAACGGCGAAGGCCAGCGGCAGATTCGATTCCCCATCTACTTGAGTCGAGAAGCGGCAGCGGTCAACTTCCTCCACTGCGTGCTCTTGGCTTTTCAGGGCACGACGCCATACGCATTTGACGCTTACCAAGAGGGCTTGGTCCGCGCGGTGATTGCTCGCGTGGCGCGAACTCCCGGCGCACTTCCCGGTGCAGACGCCGAGATTATTGAGCAAGTGTTGTTTAACAGCTACGAAGTCGGCGGCTTCTATGACTGGCACAATCAACGCGCGCTGGGCGGCTCGGACTTCATTGCGCCGAACTTGGTTCGAGAGGCGCTTCCACTCGGTGGCACCTACGGCGGGTTGTATTTGCTGCGATACCGGATGGCAGGGTCCGTTTGGGCAAAAGTTCTGGCGGAATATCCGAGTTTTCCGGAGCAGTTGAACCTGCGTTTAGCCGCAAATCCGGCGATTGCCAACAGTGAGGCGCTACTCATTTCGAACAGCAAGGCGATCTTGCAGGACTTGCGCGGAGTGCCGGGCGAGCCGACGGTTGAAGGGGTGCCTTTTGAGGACTGGGTTCGGCGACAGTACATTTTGGAGGTCGACAACACGGCGGGCACGAAGCTGATGTCGCAAATTACGCCGATCACCACCGGCTTGGCCGGACCGGACTATGGCGTGTTCAACGTTGAAGTGCACTACTTCCGCCGCGAAACGAACGGCAATGAGACCCTGCTTTCCGGCACGTGCTATCCGGTCTTCTGGGATACCGCGTTCAACAACCGAATCAGCACCAGCGCGCAGGACGACCGGATGGATATCGCCGGTGCTTACGGAAGTGTCGGGCCGAACTTTACGGACGGGCTCGGCGCGCCGTACCGAGTGAACATTGATCTTCCGGTTGGGGATCAGGTAGTTCGGCAGTATCTGCCGGTTGGCAGCATTGCCACCGCGAGCTTAGTTAAGCCAAGAACGTTCTACGGAACGTTCGCGGGGCGGAACCTCACGCTGGCGGGCACGTATTTGGTCCGGGCCTACCTGGATGTGACCGCGCCGCCGATCGCAGAAGCGACCTTGACGAACTATGCCTTCGGCGCTTTGGTGACGACGGATGACTTCCTTCGGCCTCGTTCGCTTCTGATCCGAGTCGTTCACCGATCCACCACCGGAGTGGAGACGACGGTCTTGGAGAGACGGGTGAATAAAGGGCAAGGCGAACTCGCCCTGGATTTGCGAGCAGATGAGTTTTCCTCCCCGTTTGTCGCTTTGGGCCGGGGCGGAATTCACGCCGTCGGGGTACCGGGCGAACCGTTGACTTCTAGCGCAGCGAAGCTACTTGGGATAACCGAGGCAGACCTGCTCTTGGCGCGATACAACCCATCGCAAGCGAAATATGAGCTGTATCCAGACCTTGGGGCGTTCCATTCGGGTCAAGGGTTCCTTCTTCGCTCGCCGGGGGCGGTTAATCGGGCGGTTCCCGGCCGACGACAACTCGAGCGCGGAAGTTGGGCGCTAAAGCCAGGCTGGAACTTGGTCACCGTTCCGTTTGACACGCCGGTGGATATCACGCGGGCGTTGGTGATGACAGGCACGGGCTTCCCAGTTTCTTGGACAGAAGCCACCGGGACGATTGTTGGAGCGAACGTGTTTTCGTTCTCCGTTGGCGCGGCGGATGCGAGCTCCGGGGTTCCAGAGACGGGTTCGTTCAAGGGGGCTACAGGGCCATTGCAGCCGGGGATGGCGTACTTTGTGCGATGCCTATCTAGCCAGGGCGCGTTGGTCAGCATCAACGGAGATGCTAGCGCTGCGCCGAGTCGATCTGCAGCAAAGGCACCAGCGGCGAAGTGGCAGATGAAGCTGGACATTTCCGGCCCGGCCGGTTCGACGGACTGCTACATCGCCACGAGCTCGACGGCGGGAGCGGGGTTTGACGCTAAGGAAGATTCGACTTTGCCGCCTTCTTTTGGCGGCTTCCAAGCGAAGCTCGCGGGAACGGAATCGCTTTACCGCGACGTTCGGAGAAGCGGAAATCAGCAGATTTACACCTTGAAACTTGATCAACTTGTTCCTGGGAAGGAGTACAGCATTAAGATGACGCCGGAGATTGGATACACGAACTGGGTGACGCTTTACGATCCAACGGCGCGGACGAACTTCCGGCCGTATAAGGGGAACACCTACAAGTTCCGCGCGAAGAAGTCGGTTCAGGAGTTCCGCATTACGGTGGTGGGAGCATGAGATTCGCTCGGTATGGATTGATGTTGGCGGTGCTCATTGTGCTGCTTGCTTGCGGTGGTGGCGGGGGCGGTGGGTCTTCTCCGGGAACAACGGTGCCGTTGGCGGGGCGGGTGATCAGCGTGGTTACGACAGGTCCTTTGAATCCTGGCGTCACGGTGGCGGCCGGCGGGGCCTCAACAACCACCGAGATCGGGGATGGATCTTTTAGTTTCGATGCACCAACGGGGGTCTCGGCTCTTACAACCAGCGCGACTTCGGGCTTCCCGTCGTTCACGTTCAGTTTCCCCGCCGCAACGGGATCGACCGACCTGGGCGACCTTTACATTGGGCCAGAGAAAGTGCGGGTGACGGGGACGGTGCGGAACTCGGTCACAAACGCGGTGATCCCGAACGCGTCGATTTCGTTTGCTGGAAGGTTGGCCACGACCAACGCGTCGGGCCAGTTCAACTTGGTCGACGTGGCCTATTCCAGCACGACTCAGACCGGGTTTTGGGGCATCTTTGGCAACGCGACGGCGACCGGGTTCTTTGCCGCGGACTTCAATGCCAATGGCAAAACCGCGAGCGGCGGGGTTGTGACGGTCGAGGACATCCTCTTAGTTCCGGGGTCGGACGATCCGCCGGGAACGCCCTACAATATCTATGGTCAGGCTTTGCCGGTCGCAACGGGTGACTCGGCGACGGTGAAGCTGCTTCAAGGTGGCACGGCGATCCGTACAACGACTGCGAGTGCGAACGGGACGTTCTACTTCTGGGTTCCGGCGGGAACGTATACGATTCAGGCCACCAAGGGCGCGGTGACGAGCCCCGGTGTGAACGTGACGCTGACCAGCAATAATCAAATTGTTCGTAAAGATGTCAACTTCTGAATCGATCCAGATTGCGACTCGCTATCGAAATCAGCGAAGACTGCTTGCCGCGGGCAAGTGGGTTGGTGCGGTTGCGTTTTTGGCGGCGAGCGTTTGGGTCGTTCAGTGGTCGCAGGAACTGGCGAAGGTAGATCCGTTTGCGGGCCTTCGCCCGCGACAGATTCCGGGGCTTCGAGAGGAAGTTGGGATCAAGCTGGAGGACGTCGAGTTCTCCTACTACCGCAACGGAAAGCTATCCACGAAGGCGGATGTGGAGAAGTTTGAGATCATTCGCGACCGGATCACCTACGAAATGTCCGGGATTCGGAACGGGGTCATTGCGCAGAAATCTCCAGAAACCGGTCCGATTCAGTTTGCCGCCGCGACCGCGCTATGGCGAACCGATACCAAGTCGCTGGAAGTTCGGGGGCAGACGCGGATAGCGGGGAAAGATTTCGACTTTAAGACCAGCGGATTGACGATTGACGAGGCGAAGAAATTGGTGCGAATGCCAAAGCCTGTTTCCGGTCGCTTGAAGGGCGGGATCGCCCGAGCAGAAAGCGGGAGCGTGAACCTAAACACGGAGGCGTTCTCGGGCAAAAACATCCGGTTTATCGGGCGCTTACCGGGCGTTTCTCAGGACCCAGACGCGCCGCAAGAGGCAAAGCGCACGGCCTGGGACGTTCAATCGGACACGATGGACGACAGCGGCAAAGAGACCCGGATAATGACGTACGTGGATGCCTCGGCCACCGACGGCGAGGTGCTGATCAAGGCGCCGAAGATCTTGTTGGACCGAAAGTCGGACGTTCTCACCGCTTCGGGACGCGTGTTCTATTACAGCGGAAAGGCGAACATTGTCGCCGATTCGGTGGTGGTGAACCGGAAAGAGAAACGCGCGGTTTTCAGTGGCAATGTGGTGATGCTGGTGAAAAAGAAAGACGAAGAAACGAACTATAAGCCGCAGGAAGAAGAGCTTCCGCCGTTCAAGCCACTGGTTCCGGACGAGGTGAAGGCGAACCGGCCGGAGGATAGTTTTGGGCCGAGTCAGGCGGAAAAGGACCTGGATAAGAAGTTGCGCGACGGCGAGACTCTACGGGAATATCCGCTGACGCTGCTGGCAAAAAACATCGACTACGTGTACCGCAAGGGCTCGCGCTTGGCGAAGATCACCGGCGATCCGCAGGGCAGACAGAACTTGCCGGACAATCGTTGGCGGCAAGTTTGGACCTACGAAGCTGAATATAACGGCGAAACGGAAATTCTGAAGACATTCAGCCGCGATGGGAAGTTTGAGTCGCGGATGAAGAACAGCATCGGCGATGATCTGGTCGCGAGGATCTTTACCGTCCATACCAAAGAAGGCGACGAACGGTTCTCGGCGGAGAAGATAAAAGGAAAGGTGTATTCCGATCCGGACGACGATTTGCCGCGCGACGATAAGAAGAAAACGACCGGGACTACCGGCGGCGGTTAGGCTTTTAGAGCCGGATCGGTCATTCTGAGTTCGGCAAAGGCACGGTTTCGGATTTGGCAACTATCACAACGACCGCACGGTTGGCCCGATGCGTCGGGATCGTAGCAGCTATGGGTCTTTGAGTAATCCACGCCTAGCCGCAAGCCTTCGCGGACAATGTCAGTTTTTGTCAGGTGGACCAGCGGTGCGTGGATGGTGATTTCGGCACCTTCGACTCCAGATTTAGTGGCCAGCCGGGCCATGGTTTGGAAGGCTTCGATGTATTCCGGGCGGCAATCGGGGTAGCCGGAGTAGTCCACGGCGTTGACGCCGACGAAGATGTCGTTCGCGCCGACGACTTCGGCGAAGCCGAGAGCGATGCTGAGCATGACGGTGTTTCTTGCCGGGACGTAGGTGACGGGGATTTCGCCAGCCATCGTGCTTTCGTCACGGTCTTTCGGAACTTCGATGTTATCGGTAAGGGCGCTTCCACCAAGTTTGTTGAGTTCAACTTGAACAAAACGATGGTCGGTCACGCCTTGGCTTGCCGCGGTGGCGCGGGCGGCGTCGAGCTCAACGGCGTGGCGTTGGCCGTAGGTCACGGTGAGTGCACAGGGGTCGAAGCCTTGCTCCTTCGCCATGGCGAGGACGGTGGCGCTGTCTAGACCGCCGCTGAGGAGCACAACACACTTGGGCATATCCGATTATTCCGCGTCAGCTTCCGGCTCAACCGGATCGAGGCCATCGACAAACACGCTCAACACGGTCGTATTGTCCGAGCCGCCATCCTGGAGGGCGAGGCCGATCAGGAACCAGGCGAGTTCGGACGGCCCGAGGCGCGACATCGCTTCGCCAATCGCGGCGTCGCTCACGTGGTTGGTGAGACCATCGCTGCACAAAATGAACCGATCGCCCGCGAGAAGGTCGTGCTTTTCGACGTCGGGAACGAGGAGGTCTTCCGCACCCACGGCTCGGGTGAGAACGTGCCGGTGGGGGTGAACCTCGGCCTCTTCTTTGGTCATCGAGCCGAAACGGATGCTCTCTTCGACAAAGGTGTGGTCCCTCGTGAGGCGTTCGCACTTTCCTTCTCGAAGGCGATAGAGACGGCTGTCGCCGGCTTGGCCTACCCAGATGCTGTTCTCGCGAATGATAAGGGCGGTGAGGGTGGTGCCCATGCCGCGGCGACCCTGCACCGAGCGGCCGACGTCGAGGACGTAGCGGTTCGCCGCGCGGATGGCAGCGATGATGGCCTCGATGGGTTCTTCGGCGCTGTGGCTGTAATAGACGTCGATAAAGGTTTTGGCGGCGAGTTCGCTGGCGATTTGTCCGGCGGCGTGGCCGCCCATGCCGTCGCAGACGAGAAAGGCCGATCCGCGCGCGGCGAGGACCGCATCGTCCTGCGGGATGTAGTACTCAAACTTGTCTTCGTTGTTCTCTCGAACCCGGCCGAGGTCGCTTTTTGCGCCGACCCGAAGCCGAACGCGCGTGGAAAGCTTTGCCGGTTGAGTGAGCTCGGACGGGGCATATTCGGCCGTGATGTCGTCCGGCGCGGTTGTTTCCAAAACGGTTTCGTCCATGGGTCACTCGTACGACGGTTACAGTCGCTCGGAAGGTTTACCCGCCGGGCAAGAATCCGAATGTTGCCTAGGCGTTGGGCCGGGTGAGAATGTAGGAGACAACCGCTGCGGCACTGGCGACCAGAGCCACGGAGATGAGGATTGCATTCATACCGGGATAGTGTTTGAAGGCTTGGTAAATCGAACCACAGATGGAGCCGACCAGAAGGAAAACGATGACCTTCTTGGTTTTCGGTTTGATCGCCCCGGTCTCGTCCCACTGGCGCAGAGTTGGGCCCATGGGGGTTTTGTGTAGGAGCCAGTACTCAAGCTTCGCGTTCGAGCGGCGGAAGCAGTTCAGGGCGAGGATGAAAAAGATGGTGCCGGGCATGACGGGCAGGATGAGCCCGATATATCCGAGGGCGACAAACACCAGACCAAGACCGAAGTAAATCGGTCGGATCCATGAATGGCTCTGTCGCATCAATTTCGCCATGATCATTCATAGATTGAGCGAGAATTGATCCCGAGCACTTGCTCTCGCTGATGATCAAATCAGGAATGTGATGCTTCGCTGAAAATGATCCTATAAATGAAGCTCGGCAAGAAGCAACGGCTTTCGCATTACTAGCCGCGCACCGGCGCGTTCCATTTCGGCGTTTGCATTCCCGCTGGAAGACATTCCGATGACGGAGAGCTGCGGGAAGGAGACCAGAACTTCGGTCAACTTGCCCCCGTTTGTGATTCCGCCAAGGAAGTAGTAATCCAGGAAAGCGTAGTTAAAGTCGGCAAACTGGAGCGGGATGGGGCGGTCGATTCCGATGCCGGTGGCCTTGGTTGGCTGGAGCATGGAGATGCCCAGTACGGGCGTTACAGAGTGTCCGTACTCCTCCAAACGCTTGGTGACGCCAAAGAGCGCGGGGCGAAAATCTTCCACCACGAGGACCCGTTTGGGCTCCTTTGTCAGCCCGAGTGATTCAAATAATTGTATATCAGACATTAAGTGTCCCGGAAAAGCGTTATTGCTTCAATCGAAGCTAACTCCGATACTGAACCTAAGTTAAACGGACGAAGCCGCTTTAGAGCCTAGCCGCTAACGGAACGAAAGCAACAGACAGACACTTTGCCCGCCTCGAGCGGGCATTTTTCTTTTAAGCCTCTTGTTCTCTCGATAAGACGCGTTCAGAGCGGTCCAATTTCTGGCCACCGGCGCTCAATTCCAGCGTTGTCCAGCATTCGCTGCAGTTCCGAAACATGCGCGGGACTTTCCCAAACCGCTTGCACGCTGAGGCCATGGGTCAAACAATAGGCGGCCAGGTGCCCCGCCGATTCTCCAATGTTCCACTCGACCGGATGCAGGCGATAGCAGCCATTGGTGATGTGCGTTGTGCCGATGTTCTTGGCGCACGGAACGAGGTTCCGCATCCGGACCAGGACCAGGGCGCCGAGCGGGATTTGGAACGGTAACGAACTGACATCGAGATAGTTGTCCCCGCCGGTGCTTGGGTGCAGGTCGATGCGGTAGGCACCGACCCCGACCGAATCCTCGTGCAGTGGCGCTACCCGTAAGCCTGGGTTAAGGGCGGCGGAAACATCTTGCTCGCAGATGCGTTTGACCGTCAGCGCCCGGCGGGCTTCTCGGATGTAGGGAAACATGGCGAAGCCGTCTTCGGTCCCGACCGATTCGCCGTACATGTACAGGCCCGGATAGCCAGTTCCGCCGTCGTGGCGCGGTGCTTCGGTTTGCAGCCAATACAGCAGGCTGCGGGATAGGGCCATGGCACCGACCATCGCGGACTCATCTCGCTCCCCGTTTGTGTCGATAATTGGCCGGACGAAGTAGTCGTTCATCGGCCAGTTGACGATCGTCACCGGGTGCCGGTCTGGCTGCCCTAGAATTTCTGGCGAGACGATTTGTCGGTAATCGAATAGGGCGAGGCCGCCGTCTTCGCGATACAGCGGGAGATGTCGCGGTTGCAGCGTCCACGGGTTAACATCCTGGAAGCCGAGCAGCGGCCCGGGCCAGAAGGGCGGCTGGTAGGTGCGCCAAGCATCGTAATCGTCCGGCTTCGAAATGGTCCGATTCGAACCAGCATCATGCGCCATCGCGAACACCCAAGTGATGGCTTGCCAGTTGTTAGGCTGCGCTTCTTCTGGAGCACTTGGCTCGCCGGTATCCAGCCGAGATTCGAAGCCGGTCACGTACTCCGCACCTGTGTGATGCAGTACATCACCAAGCTCCGTGGCATCCAGAACGAGCTTTGCTTCGATGGCGAAGGTTTGGCCCATCTCTAGGCTTCGGAAAGTGACCGACTTAACGAGGTCACCGTCGGTCGCCGCCTCGATGGGTCGAACGTGTCGGATCACGGTGAGGTTGCTGGCTCGGCTCCAGAAGTCCAGAATCCGGGCACTGACCTTTGGCTCGTGGCACAGCTGGCTGACCCAGCCGCCACCAGGATTCAGATACCGGGCAGTCTTCGCCTCAGGAGAAATTTGGCCAAGCACGTACGCATTGCGCACGGCATTGCGATACTGGCGATACAAGAGGGTTCCCCCAAACTGCTCAATCCAAGGGTGCTCATCCGGCGGAACGCCCTGACTGGTGAGCTGCCCGCCGAGCCATGCCGTTTCTTCGGTAAGAACGACCGAGAAACCGCATTCACGGAGCGCCAGTGCGGCGGCGGTACCACCGGTCCCAGCACCGACGATCAGGATGTCGCACTGCTGGTTGACCATGCGGAAACTTTACCGAAGTCCTAGTTTCTCAAACTCGTGTTTCCCGATAACTTTGCCCATCGTGATTGGCAATCCAGAGAGCTTTTTCTTGGTCTTGTCCAACGACAGGGTGACTGGCTTGCTGTAAGTTGCGCGAATGGCCTCGCCAGGAATGAACTTCCGATTCGGGTCGCGGAAGTTCTCCCCGCCCATGTCGTCAATGCTTGTCTTTTTCGTGTCCAGGAAAACGCGGCCCTTCTCGAGGCGCCAGGTGCCCTCGATATCGACGGTCTCCTGCTCGCCTTCCAGATGCAATTTGAAGAGCATCTTGGTGGCGTAAAGCATGAGGTAGCCACGCAGAGATTCGCGATCCAGGTCGTTGGGGGTCGCGTTTGGCTCAGCTTCAAGCACGGTGAACTTGCCGTCCCATTTTCCGAGGTACGGGACCAACTCGCCATGCGGATTGCATCCGCTAACGGCGATCAAACCCAACAGAGACAGGGCTAAAAGGGGTTTCTTTTTCATGTTCCTCGACGATTCCCGAACAAATCGACGTGCATTCTCGAAGTCAATCGCCAGTTGCGCTCGATGCAGATAGGCACAAGTAGCTTTGCGCGACGCCAGAGATCTTCGCTTGAGATTCCTTCTGGCATCAAAAGAACCCGGTGCGGATCAACCGCGCCAAGTTCTGCAAGGAGGGCTTCAATTTCTAGTACGTCGGTGCCGACCTCTGGGTCAACGACAAATTTAAGCTGGTAATCGTAGCGAGAGATGAGCTGCCGCAAAACCCCGGGCTGGCTTCGGGTGGATTCGTGTCGATCATGCCAATCGCCATCGGGGGTGGAGTTTGCCAGCTTTGGGCTGATGCTCATGAGATCGCATGCAACGGAGCGAAAGACCGTTCCTGCGGTTTCGATGGTGATCGTCTTTCCGGCATCTCGCAAACCTTGGGCAAGCGGCTCCAGGTCATCAAAGATCATCGGCTCGCCCCCGGTGATGACGACATGATCAACGGGAGAATCAGTAAGTTCTGCTAGTAAATCTTCAACAGATCGCGTCGGGCCCTCAGGTTTCCAACTTGCATATGGCGTATCACACCATCGGCAGCGCAGGTTGCATCCGCTGAGCCGGACGAACGTTGAGGGCACGCCGATCCACGAACCCTCGCCCTGAACGCTCGTAAAAATTTCGGCAATTCGAAGCACCAAGGAGATTGTGCCGGAATCGAACTGCGCTAAACTCGCTTCGCGGGTACGAAGTCGTACCGGAGTTATTTCATGGCAAAAATTACAGAAATCGAAGGCGTTGGAGAAGCTTACGGAGAAAAGCTCGCGGCAGCGGGCGTGAGCACGGTTGAGGACTTGCTCGAAAAGGCGGCTGGCAGCGCAGGCCGAGAGGCTTTGGCCGAAGCGACAGGAATCCCCGAGAAGAACATTCTCCGGTTCGTGAACCACGCAGACCTGATGCGGATTAGCGGCATCGGACCGCAGTATTCCGAACTTCTGGAAGCTGCTGGCGTTGATTCGGTTCCAGAACTCGCACAGCGAAACGCAGCGAACCTTGCCACCAAGCTCGAAGAAGTCAACGGCGAAAAGAACATCGCTAACCGAGTCCCTTCGGAATCGGAAGTCGAGAAGTGGATCGAAGCAGCCAAGTCTATTGAGTGCGTCGTCACGCACTAAGTTCGCTTGAACTAGCTGAGTGGTTCGAAGTACGCATTTGCGGTTCGAACCACTTCGGCGAACCATTTTCCGTTGGGCGAGACCAGCGGGAACCACCAGGCCGAGGGTCGGTGGTTTGCACTCTTAAGCCCCTTAGAGCTGATCACGGCTTCCCGAATGATACAGAGTCGCTTGAGTTCGGCTTCAAGCTCAATCTGCTGCCGACGTTGGTGAATTTGCAGCACTTCCTCGGATCGCACGAGCAGGTTTTGCCTTTCCCGTAACCGAACAAACTCGGCGCGATTTTCCCGGATGGCCAAGAGCACGGAATCGCGAGCGGCCATGAGCTTGTGCCGAGTTGCGTGCGCACTCGGCGTTGCCGACTTCTCGAAAATTTCTGTCCGCCATTGTTCGCCAAGCGCGATTTCGGCTTGCACCCGCTCCGCTCGAAGCGCTCGGCGCTGTGTGTAAAGTGCGTCACGTTCGAGGCGAAGTTGCTGGATCTCGGCCTGCAATTGGTCGAGCGTAAGACGAAGTTCTCGATACTCCTCACCCAGTCGGCTCCACGATCCGCCGAACTGCGCGTTTAGGAACTCGATCAGATCCACCGGCCGCTTGAGCCGGCCGAGCTTCGTAAGAAGGGCGGATTGCTCCTCGCCAACGGCTCGCCATCGCTGGGCAAAGCTTGGGCTGCACATCTCGTCGGCACCAAACGGGCGACGTAATGGCGCTGGAAGCTGGAACCACGCGCAAGTGGCCTGGAGGCTGTCCCAAACCTCGTAGCGCAACCGCAGAATCGGGTGCACCGGCACGCCAATGCCGAGTTCGTTCAACTTGGCGTGGAGCTTCCGGCTGTGCCGCACGTAGCTACTCGCGCCTTCGTGGAAGACAAAGACGAACTCCCGGGCAAGCATTCCGATGAGGGCGACGGCTTTTCCGACTACCGCACAATTCGGTCCGAACTTGGCTTGAACGAGTGCGGCCAATTCTTGAACTCCCGAAAGTGGCTTCTTCAGGGAGAGGAACTGGGGGGTCTTGGTCATGATGACCACGCCTCGGTTGCCGATGCGGATGGTGCCGCGTCCAAGGCCGGGAATCACGAGATCGAACGGGATGGCCCCGGTTCCAAATCGGCTGAGCTCGTACTGGCCCGAGCCGCCAACGAGCGCCTCGTCGTAAGCTGCGCAAGCCTGTGCCTTAGTTTGCGGATTTACGAAGCGGTCGAGGATTTCGAACCTCGGCAGACTTGCTGTTTCCGATGTGAACCGAAGTAACTGCGTGGTGGCGGTGACGTCGATATCGACTGGCTCACCCGCGACAAAGTCGTAGATCGGCCGAACCAGCCCTTGGTACAGCTCCGAAAACTTGCCGTTGCGCGCATCCTCGACATCGCACAAGAGTCGGTGCAAATGTTCACCTTGCTTCTGGCCCTGTTCTTTGGTGTCGCCGGAAAGGGAGCTTTCGCTGGCATCGATCGCCCAGTCGAGTGCTTCTACAAGGGCAGGAAACAGTCCGCGCAAGGGTAGGTCGGCCGCGATCGGCGGCGACTCGTCGAGAGAGACTACGCCTCGCCAGCCGAATGCTTCGGTCGCTTGGTCGAGCATCTCGGGACGCTCACGTTCTATCATCGCGATGCGCAGACCTGCAGTCTGGAGGATGTCGCGACTGATTACGGTTTCCGACCCGAACAGCGAAGAGAATTCAGCGGCGGCGCTCCAAAGTCCCTTGGTCGTGGTGTCGTTGTGTGGGAAAACCTTGAACGCCCCGGCCTTTCGGGGGCCTGAGGGCAGCTTGGCAAAGTAGTCGGTGTCATGAACCCCGGCGACAAACTTTCGCGACGATCCCATCTCGCGCAGGCTCAAAGCCACGCCCGCCTTCATCGGCTCATCCCAAAAAATGGTCTGTCCTAGAGCGAGTAGGGGAACTCCTGGCGCGGTCTTTTCTAACTCGGCCAGTGCCTCAGCAAGGGTCATACAGTCGGGTTCTGACATTCGATTCTGTTGCAGTCTACGATTCTATCGGGTTTATTCGTGCAGATTTCCTCGGCTTTTCCACAATAGTGCTTGCAGCCAAGCCGACCCGCCCCGGGTTTCACCTGTCAAAATGAACCTATGAGCTACCGAACGGAAAGCGATTCGATGGGTGAGATTCAGGTTCCGGCGGATCGATATTGGGGCGCACAAACGCAACGCTCGATCGATAATTTCCCGATCGGGGTCGAGCGATTTCGAATGACGAACTCGATTGTGCGGGCGATGGGCATTCTGAAAAAAGGCGCCGCGCTTGCAAATCGAGATCTCGGCCAGTTGGCTCCAGAAGTCAGCGAACTGATCGTCCGCGCCGCCGACGAAGTCATCGCGGGGCAGCTCAACGACCATTTTCCGCTCGTCGTTTTCCAGACCGGCTCGGGCACCCAGAGCAACATGAACTCGAACGAGGTCATCTCGAACCGCGCGATCGAACTTGCCGGCGGCGAGATGGGTTCGAAGAAGCCGGTTCACCCGAACGACCACGTGAACCGGGGCCAGAGCTCGAACGACACCTTCCCGACCGCGATGCACATTGCCGTAGTCGAGGAACTCCACCGGCAGTTGAATCCCAAGGTTCAGAAGCTGCGAGATACGCTTGCCGCGAAGGCAGCGGAATATGTCGATCTCGTGAAGGTCGGGCGAACGCACCTACAGGATGCGACCCCGATTACCTTGGGCCAAGAGATTGGCGGTTGGGTAGCGCAGTTGGACTACTGCTTGGCCGAAGTTCGACATGTCGAAACCGGCTTGTACGAACTCGCGATTGGCGGGACGGCCGTCGGCACGGGCCTGAATGCGCACCCTCTGTTTGGCGATCTTGCGGCGAAGTATTTTGCCGAGGAGACCGGATTCCCGTTCGTTTCGGCGGCGAACAAGTTCGCTGCTCTCTCTGCCCACGATGCGCTTGTCACCACGAGTGCGTCCTTGCGAACCCTTGCCGGCGCACTGATGAAGATGGCGAACGACGTTCGCTGGCTTGCTTCGGGACCACGAAACGGAATCGGGGAAATCACGATTCCCGAGAACGAGCCAGGAAGCAGCATCATGCCGGGCAAGGTGAACCCGACGCAATCGGAAGCGCTAACGATGGTGGCGGTTCAGGTGTTTGGAAACGATGCGGCGGTCGCCTTCGGCGGATCGCAAGGCAACTTCCAGCTCAACGTCTTTAAGCCAGTGATGGTGCACAACGTCCTGATGAGCATCCAGCTTCTGGGCGACGCCTGCAGTGCGTTCAACGATAACTGCGCGGTCGGAATCCTTCCGAACTACGAGCGGATTCAGGAGAACTTGGACACGAACCTGATGCAGGTCACGGCCCTAAACCGGCACATTGGCTATGACCGGGCGGCGGCGATTGCGAAGCACGCTCACAAGAACGGGCTGTCCTTGCGAGAAGCGGCGACAGGCTACGGCGAAGTGGCGGATGAGGACTTCACGAACTGGGTGAAGCCGATTGAAATGACCCGGCCGAGCTAGGCGAAGCCCTCCGTTGGCAAGAATTGGCGAGCTCGGGTCACTATAGTCCGAGTTCCGTTCCTTCACGCCAATGTCCCACCCACCGGCCAACGAAAAACTGAAGCTGGCGCCGCTTGTCGCGGCGATCTATTTTTGCGTCAGCGGCGGGCCCCACGGATTGGAGCCGCTAATGCAATCGGGGGCGGGGATGGGGTTGTTGCTCATCTTGATGACCCCGCTCATCTGGGCGATTCCGACTGCATTCATGACCGCCGAACTCGCGAGTGCGATTCCGGCGGAGGGAGGTTATTACGTTTGGATCAAGCGGTCACTTGGCGATCGCTGGGCAGCATGTGCGGCTTGGTGGATGTGGCTGTATTCGTGGGTCGATGTCGCAATCTATCCGGTGTTGTTTGCCAGCTACGTCTCGGCTTTGTTGAGTCAGCTCGGCCTGGCGAACGGATTTGCCGACGATCCGCTGCGGAAGTGGCTGGTTGGGTTGGCGATTATCGTGCCGATGACTTGGCTCAACGTGCGCGGGGCGAAGTCCGTTGGGAAAACGTCGCTGGTTTTGGGCGGTGTTCTATTGCTTCCGTTTGTGGTGATGGTCGCACTTGGATTGCCGAAGGTTTTGGCGAATCCAGCGGCGGTGACGCAACCGTTTGTACCGACCGGCACCACCACGCAGTCGGCGCTCGGAGCGGGGCTCTTTGTGGTGATGTGGAACTACCTGGGGTGGGATTCGCTGAGCACTGTTTCGGCAGAAGTTGACCGGCCGTGGAAAAACTTTCCGAAGGCGATCTTCATCGCCATGCCACTCATCGTGCTTTCGTATCTGTTGCCGACCCTGGTTGGGCTAGCGGTTGTCCCGGAGCTTGGCCGATGGGAGGAGGGGCTTTGGCCGGAAATCGGCGAGGCGATCGGCGGCAAGGGGCTCGGAATTTGGATTGCCATCACCGGCATGGCGAGCGCAGCGGGGCTGTTTGCAGCAACGATGCTGGGAGCGACTCGGATTCCGCTTGTCCTAGCGCGGGATCACTTGCTGCCGGAAATCTTGACTCGAACCCATCCTAGGTTCGGCACACCGGTGAACGCCATTCTGGTTTCGGCTTGCGCTTACACCTTGTTTAGCTATTCCAGTTTCGAGAATCTGGCGGTGGTGGATGTGGTTTTGTATTCCAGCGCGATTCTCGTTGAGCTCGCGGCATTGATCGTACTCCGCCGGAAAGAGCCTGACTTAGAGCGGCCGTACCGGATTCCGGGTGGCTATCCGGTTCTGGCTTTGTTCTTCCTGATGCCGGCCGCAATCATCGCCTTCGCGGTTTACAGCCACATTCAGGAGGAAGGCCGCCACGTGATCTGGTGGTCAATCGCGGCGATGGCTTTGGCACCGATTTTTACGTTTGCGGCCATCCGTAAACGGGCTTAACGCTTCTTGGGCTTGGTCTTCTTTCTCAGCGCAACCGCGACGGCGTCGTCGATGGTAGTCGCAAGTTCGTCGGGGTTCTCGAGAGTAGTTTTCGGTACTTCTCGGTATGGCATCACCTGCGGAGATTCACCTTTGATGATCCATTCTTCGGTCTGGTGTTCGTCGTAAAAAGTGCGGTTGTTATCGTCGACTTTGAAGTACAGCCGATCGTCGTCGAGAACGGCGAAGAAGACACCGTCGGCGTAAATACCGAGACCGCCGAACATCTTTTTGATCGTGATCTCGCGGACGGCGGCAAGCTTGGGGATGAAGTGATCAATCGCGGCTTGGGTGACGGGCATGCTTGTGCTCCTCCTGGACGAGTTTTTCGAGTAGCCAAAGGGCAGCGGATAGTTTGGATCGTTTCCCGCTGCGGTGCGGTTCGCCTTCGGCTTGGATGAGGGTCAAGTCGTTGTTCTCGGACCCAAAGCCGATGTCGTTGCGCGAGATGTCATTCGCGGCGATGGCGACGACTCCCTTCTTGATGATCTTCTGCCGTGCCACGGTGAGATCCGAATCTGGCTCTGCCGCGAAGGCCACGACGCGGGCGTTTGGCCGCGCGGCGGCGAGGGTGGCGATGATGTCGGGGTTAGGAACAAGCCTTAACGTCAGAGCCTCCTCGGACCGACGAAGTTTGCCCATCGCGGGGGACTCTGGACGGTAGTCGGCAACAGCCGCGACGCCAATGATCCAGTCCGCATCCTCGCTGGCTTCAAGCGCCTTGTCCAGCATTTGAACGGCGGTTTGGACCGGATGAACGGTGGCAGTAAGCGGCAAGGCGGCGGTTTGGGGACCGGCGATGACGGTGACGCGAGCTCCCATGAGGAGTGCCGCCCGGGCGACGGCGGCGCCCATCTTGCCGGAACTTCGATTGGTCAGGAAACGGACATCGTCAATGGGCTCCTCGGTTGGACCGGAGGTGACGACGACGTGCTTTCCAGCTAAAACCTGGGTTCGGGCAAGCACGGTTTCGACCGCCTCGAGAATCTCCGGATTCGGGGCAAGCTTGCCGAGCCCGACTTCGCCACTCGCGACATCACCTTCTTGCGGGGTGATGATGGTGGCGGCGCGGGATTCCAGAATTCCCAATGCCCACTGGACCTGATCGCTGGCGTACATCGACGGATTCATTGCCGGCGCGATCAGCAACGGAGCGGTGGAAGCGACGACGATGGTCGTGAGCATGTCGGCCGCGACACCGTGAGCGAGACGCGACGTTGTGTTCGCCGTGCAGGGAGCGATGAGGATAACGTCTGCTTCCCGCGCCCAATCAATGTGCGCCATTTGTCCGGTGATCGGCTCCTCAAACGTATCGGTAAGACACGGGTTTTCGGTGAGAGTTTCGAACAGGATGGGCGAGACGAACTTTGCTGCGGAGTCGGTGAGGCACACGCGAACGTCGTGCCCGGCGCGCATGAGGTCGCGCGCAATGTCAGCAGCGCGATAGCAAGAGACGCTGCCGCTGACTCCGAGAAGGACTTTCACTTTGCCTCCGACACGATGACCTCGATAATCGAGATCGTCGTGGTCAAATCCTCATTGATGACCTGATGGTGGTAGCGGTGGGCTTGAGCGATTTCTTCGAGGGCGTTTCGGAGGCGCTTGTCGATGGTCGCTAGATCTTCGGTTCCGCGCTGCCGAATGCGGCGCTCGAGCTCTTCTGCAGATGGCGGAAGGAGCATGATGGATAGAGCATCTGGTCGCTTTTCCATCGCACTGATCGCGCCCTGAACGTCAATTTTCAGGACGGCGATCTTGCCTTGTTCCAGCAGTTTGATCATGTCCGTGAGAGGCGTTGCGTAGAAGTTTCCGTGGACTTCCTTGTACTCAAGGAAGTCGCCCGTTTGGGCTTTGCCAAGGAATTCGGATCGGTCAGTGAAGTGATAATCGACGCCATTCACTTCGCCCGGCCGAGGGGCTCGGGTGGTGTACGCGACCACCCGCACGACGTTTCGGTTTCGCGCTTGCCAGCCGTCGATGACGGTGTCTTTGCCGACCCCGCTTGGGCCGCTAAGAATGACAAGCTTTCCGCTCATCTTCCCTCCAGAAGCTTCATCAGGCGGGCGGCGACCTTGACGGGATCGTGGCGCACGAAGTCAGATTCGCTGATGTAATCGCCAGGCAAGGGTCGGAATCCGTTCTTTCGGAGTTGGTCGAGGTCGGCTTCTACGAGATGTTGGTTCACGGTTTCGTAACGTTCAATAAGGTCGGCGCTTGGCTGAGCGACGTTGACAAGGACGTAGTCGATCACCCGCTTTTCAAGGATGCGGAGGATCGAATTGGCATGGGCGGATGCGCTGAGGCCTTCGCTTTCACCGGGCTGGGTCATGACGTTGCAGATATAAACCTTCGGAGAGGGGGAGGCCATGATGGCTTCGGCGAGGCCGGGGACCAGGAGGTTTGGAATGACGCTTGTGAAGACGCTCCCCGGACCGATGCAGATGAGGTCGGCTTGGCGAATCGCCTCGATCGTCTTCGGGTGCGGCTCGCACATCGAGGGATCAAGATAGAGGCGGTTGATGCGTTGTCCGGACCCGACGATGTTTGTCTCTCCCGAGACCACAGAGCCGTCTTCGAGCTCGGCCATGAGCTTGACATGATCGAGGGTGGACGGGACGACGTGGCCGCGGATGTTGAGAACGGCCGAGGCAATTCCGACGGCGGTATCGAAGTCTCCGTTCGCTTGGTCGGCAAGCGCGGCGATGAGAAGATTGCCAATGGAGTGGCCACTGAGCGAACCGGAATCATCTCGGAATCGGTGTTGGAAAAGATCGGTCATCGTCTTTTCCGCATCGGCGAGAGCAACCATGCAGTTCCGCAAGTCTCCGGGCGGGATGATGCCTTTCTCGCGCATCAGGCGGCCGGAGCTTCCGCCGTCGTCGGTCACGGTCACGATGGCGGTGATGTTGCTGGTGTAGTTTTTGAGTCCCCGGAGGAGGGTGGAGAGGCCGGTGCCTCCGCCGATGGCGACGATTCTTGGCCCTTGGGCGAGTTCTAATCGGCGGAAGTAAGCATCCACCTTGCCGGATTTTGTTTCGGGTGTAAGCGTGTCGACAACGTGGCCAAGGCCGCGGACGATGGCCCGAATGCTTACGAAAACGCCGACGACGATGAGCGCGCCTCCGACAAGGTGGGCGGTCACAGCTACACGCTCTTCGTCAACGAATCGTCCGAGGAGCCGGTCGGTGGTGCTGGACAGCCCGGCGAGGGTTGGCCGGATGATGTTTTTAAAGCTCAGGCCGAGGCCCAGAATGAGGGCGATTTGGCCCAGCAAAAAGCCGGCCAATGCGGTTTGCAGGCCCCGGGTGGGCGCAAGGAGTTGCCGGAGCCGGTACCGCTTAATCATCCTTTTTGTCGGGCAGCGCGGTTTGGAGGGCGCCGTTTATCATGCTGATGAGCACGCTTGCAACGAAGGCGGCGACAAACCCTTCCACGCCGGATTTAGTGATTCGGAATCCAAGTTCCAGAGACGCGGCAAACCAGAGGACGATAGCATTGACGACCAGTCCAAAGAGGCCAAGGGTCAAACAACTGATCGGGAAGGTGAGGACCTTCAGGATCTTGCCCATGGTCGCGTTGAGCAGGGCGAGCGCGGCGACGCCGATCAGCAAGACGATGACTTCGCTCAGCGTTCCCGCTTGAGCGCGGAAGCCAATTTTAAGCGCTTGGGTGATCAGCGAGGTCGCGTAAACCGCGACTCCCAAAATCACCCACTTCAATAGCAGTCTTTTCATCGCTGATTGGAGTGTATGCCCAAAAAACTAGATCGCAAGATTTTCGGGATTCAGTCCTAGGAGGTCTGGGACCACGAAGATTCCGTCCTTACGGATCAGGACATCGTCAAACCAGATTTCGCCGCCGCCGTATTCCGCGCGCTGAATGAGGACGGTATCCCAGTGAACCGCGCTCTTGTTGCCGTTGCCCCCTGGTGGATCGTAGGCGTTTCCGGGCGTGAAGTGGAGCGATCCCGCGATCTTCTCGTCGAAGAGGGTGTCCTTGATGGGGTGGAGGACCTTCGGGTTGAAACCGAGGGACCATTCGCCGAAGTATCGGGCACCTTCGTCGGTGTCGAGAATCTCGTTCAGCTTTTCGGTGTTGCCGCCGGCGCTGGCATCAATGATTTTTCCGTCCTTGATTTCGTACCGGATGTCTTTGAACTCCATGCCCTGGTAGAGAGAGCTCGTGTTGAACTGGACGGTGCCGTTGACGCTATCTTTCACCGGGGCGGTGAAGCACTCGCCGTCGGGGATGTTGCGCTCGCCCGTGCAGGGGACGCAGCCGATGCCTTTGATCGAGAAAGAGAAGTCGGTTCCGGGCGAGATGACGCGAACACGGTCGGTTCGATTCATCAGGTCAACCAGCGGCTTCACGGCTTCGGCCATGCGGATGTAATCCACCGTGCAAGCATCGAAGTAGAAGTCCTCGAAGGCTTTGCTGGACATGGAGGCTTGCTGAGCAACCGAAGGGTTTGGCCAGCGAAGAACGGCCCACTTCGTCTTCGGGATGCGCGTTTCGAAGATGACGGGCGTCGCGTATTCTCGCTGCCACATGGCGGTTTGGGTGCCGGGGACGTCGGAAAGCTCGAAGGCGTTGTCGGCTCCGCGGAGGGCAATGTACGCGGTCGCGTGCTCCATCTCGAACTTCTCCAGTTTCGCGATCAGCTGAGCGTTTTCGACGGTCATGCCGTGGAGCATTTGCCGACGGATCGGATTCGATTCGGACCGGACGAGGACCTTTGCGGATTGAGCTTGGGCGACCCGGACGAACTCCGCGATGATGTCGCTCGGAACGTCAAAGGCATGGATCAGAACGCAATCGTCGGCGGAAAGCTGTACCGAGTGCCGGCAGACTAAGTCGGCAAGCCGAGTTACACGCGCATCGAACATAGCTCAGTTTAGCCGTTCGAACCGTGGGGCTTCAGAATCCGATGAGATCGTTGACGGCGGACTCTTCCATTCGAATGTCCACAAGCTTCCAACGGGAAACCGGAATGATGCCGTAAGCGCGATCCGATTCACGCTGGAAAATGAGGGTGACCTCGGAGATGGTGCGTTCACCAAACGGAGCCAGACTCAGCCCTACGGGCGAGACGATGCGGGCTTCATCGCCGAAGACTTTCGCGGTCTTATTTTGAACGTCGAAGCTCGGCTTGCTGTTTTTGATGAAGTCGGCAATCTGTCGCCGGTCAGCTCCGACGTTTGCTTGATTGAGGGTGATTTTTTGACTAAGCAGATCAAGGACACCGCCCGGTTTTCCTTCGCGGCTATCTCGGATGGAGCGATCCAGCGCACGTTCGATCTTGACTTGGTCGGGTTCGTTTGGCGAGACCGACTCATATAGCCGCCAGCCGCCCCAGGCGAGAATGAGCACGATTGCGGCAATCACGAACCCGTTGAGCTTCATGCCTTAGTAGACGCGAACAACTCGCGGATATTGAGGACGTCCTGGGCCATTTGGTCCGTGAGGGCGGTGAGCGATGGGAAGTTGAGTTCCGGGCGAAGGAAGTGCTGAAGCTTCAGCCGAACGGAGGTTCCGTACAGAGAATGGCTCGGATAGTCCATCAGGAATGCTTCGATGGTGCGGCTTTTTCCGTCAACGGCGGGGCGCATGCCGATAGCCAAGGCAGCCGCGTATTCGCCGTGAACGGTTTCCGCGGTTGCGGCATACACACCGTCTCGCGGCAGAACTTGGTCGAAAGATCTCGCGAGGTTGACGGTCGGAAAACCTAGGGTTCGCCCAAGTTGCTGGCCTGAAATGACGAAGCCGGTGATCTCAAACGGTCGGCCGAGCATTCGGTTTGCGGATTCGATTTCTCCGTCTTGGACGAGCTTTCGGACGATGGTTGAGCTGACTCGTTGGCCGTCGATTTGGAATGGCGGGACTACCGTGGTTTCGACCCGGCTTTCCAACCACTGCGTGGTGCCTTCTCGGCCGTTGCCGAAGGCGAAGTCGTGTCCGACCACAAGGTGCTGAGCGTTTAACCCGCGCACAAGCACGGCCTGAAAGAACTCATCGGCCGACATTCGGCTGAGGCTTGCATCGAACGGGAGGACGAGGGCGAGGTCGATGCCTAGACTTTTCGCAACCGCGAGATTGGCTTCGAGCGATGCAATCGGGGGTGGCGTTTTGCTCGGGGCCAGCACGGCGGCAGGGTGCCGGTCAAAGGTGACGAGGGTAGCGGGAAGCTCTTTGGAGTGAGCCATTTGAACCGCAGACTTGACTACTTCTTGGTGGCCAAGGTGGAAACCGTCGAAGGTGCCGATGCACGCAACCGCGGCCGTCCACTCGGGGCGCAGGCGCCCAAGTCCAAAATGCACCTGCATAGGAAAAGTTTACCGATCTGCCGTCGCGGGTCTTCCGCGGGACCAGATCCTTTGCATTGCCTCAATCGTCGCCCACTGTAAGAGAAACATTGCGAGAAGCAACTTTAGATCGCGGAGCTGGGTGGTTCCTCGGATGAGGTCATTCGGGCGTTCGACGCCGGTTTGTGGGGTGAGCCACAAAACATGAGCCAGGGCGAACAGGCCGACGAACGAAAGGCAGGCAAGCATTCGGCCCGCAACGCTGGCGGCAAGATCTTCGCTGCCAATGTGAGCCGCGCGCAAGAGGATGAGCAGCATCGCGGCGGCATTCGCGCTGAGCGCCAACGTGATCATGACCATCGGCGTCACGGTTTTTTGATCTGGGCTGAGGGAGCCCCAAGACATGCTTGCGGCGAGAATTGCCAAGATGAAGACGACCGGGACGTTACGAAGCATTACGTGCTCGGAGTTGGCTCTTCAGTTTCACCGGTTGAAATCTGTTCGTAGATTTCCTTTCGGTGAACGGTTACGTCCTTCGGAGCCTTGATTCCGATGCGGACTTGCTCGCCTCGAACCTCGAGCACGACAACTTCAACCTCGTCTCCAATGACGATGCTCTGGCCAAGTTTCCGTGTCAAAACCAGCATGTTACGTTCCCATCCTTAGGACAATCTCGGGATTAACAAGATTTCTTCCGATGAGTATACGACGGATACGGATTTCGGGAATCGAAAATGACTCGGTATTCTCGGCGAGTGTTCATTGTGCTGGAAGGACCGGAAGGTGGCGGCAAATCCACCCTTGCGCGGAACCTAGCTCTGCGGGCCAGCGAACACGGCTTCACTCCACGTCTCACGCGCGAACCCGGCGAGGGTGAGTTTGGTCAGCGAATACGACAGATTCTCTTGGATGGGGACTCGATGGTGCCGGCGGCGGAGTTGTTCTTGTTCCTGGCCGATCGCTCGCAGCACGTCCAAACTTTTATCAATCCGGCGCTTGCGCGCGGAGAGTGGGTGATTTGCGATCGCTTTGCCGATTCGACGTTCGTTTACCAAGCCATTGCACGCGGTCTGGATGCGGATTTCGTACGGTCAGCCAATGCCTTTGCCATTGCGGGAACGGAGCCGGACCTGAAACTGCTCGTGGATGTTCCAGCAGAAGTCGGTTTGGCGCGGAGGGCAGATCGCAACCGAATTGATAACGAGCCTATCGCTTTTCACGAACAAGTCCGCCAAGGATTTTTGCAGGTCGCTGGCGAATCGCCGGCGTGGTGCGTGATTGACGGAACTCAGCCTATAGAAAAGGTCACGGAAGCCGCGTGGGAAGCCATACAAATCCGGTTGAACGGCGTACCATAAGCGAGACGTGCTTATGATCGCATTGCTGGCCCTCCCACTCGATGATGTTTCTCAGGTCTTAGCGCGTGCCGATGCCTTTCTTGCAAAGAACGTTTCGTTCGAGGCCGAATACAAGTTCTCTGGCTACCTGATCAAGCGCGAGCCGGTCAAATTACGCATTGAAAAGCCAGACCGCGTTCGCTTTTGGGCAAACCTAAGCCTGTCGAACTACGAGGTTTCGAGCACAGAGAAGGGCTGGTTGGACGTTGAGCACCGAGACAAGGTTTACGATGATCCGGGGGTTGCCCAAGGCATTGGACTTCGCGATTCCAGATTAAGCCAAGCGTTTGCGCTCGCATTTCCAAGGTTCCTCATCTCTCCAAAATTCAGCTCGACGGTGCCGGGCGAGAAAGAACGCGTTCTTACGCGGAACGCAAAGATTGGCAACCTCACCGGCGACCAAATCACTTATGACATGAAGCAACCCGGAACCTCGGTGCAGTACAAGGTTCTGATTGGTGCGGACGGCAATGTCCTCTATTACATGTTCAAGGTGACGAGCATGAGCGGAAACCAAGAAGGGACTTGGGAGCTCTCGAAGTTCACGGCAAAGAAGTTCCAGATAAGCAACTTCGTGTTGCGAATACCCGACGACTACTCGCCCGTTACCGTTCCGGGCGCCGGCTCGCCATTGGATGTCGAGAGCAAGTTCGAGTTTGGAAACTGGAAGCAGGGATCAAAGTCGATCAATTTGACGGATCAGTTGAGCAAGCAGACCACCTTGATCGCGCTGCTTGATTCCAGCAAGCCGTCCGTAGACTGCGAGGCGGCGCTCAAGTCGCTCGAAGCAAAAGGAATCAAGGTCGTTCGACTGAACGGACTCGTTGGCGAGGGTCCAGCAAAACTGCCTTATGATCCGACCGGGGCTGACCTTCGAAAGCTGAACCCACCGGCCCTGCCGTTCTTCATGCTTCGAAAGAAAGATGGTCTGCTGAAGCAGTACTGGATGGGCTACGATCCCGCGGAGAGCAAGGCCTGGCAAGAAGACGTGGTTTCTGCAACCGAATGGGCCAGCGCCGGTAAGGACTAGAACATGAAGAATCCGCTACCAGCGATCTTATGGTTCATTCTGTCTGCGATTGGACTCGCCATCCTAAAGCCGGGCGGCTCGCCCGAAGCGTTTGGCACCTTCGTGATTTGGAGCGCGGCAAGCTTGCTCCTAGCAAACATCTTCCGAATGGCCGCACAGTGGGAAAAATCTCTGGTTTTTCGACTTGGAAAGTTCCAAGCGGTCAAGGGGCCGGGCGTATTCACGGTTATCCCGTTCATCGACTCCACCCGGACAGTTGATACGCGAATTCAGACCATCGATATTCCGCGGCAGGAAGCAATCACCAAAGATAACGTTCCCGTCACGCTCGACGGCGTTATCTTCATGCGGGTCGTGCATCCCGAGAACGCGATCATCCAGGTTCAGGATTACATTCACGCGATTCGACAGTACGCGTTGACCACGCTACGAGACGTTGTTGGTACGGTCACGCTCGACCAATTGCTGGCCGACCGCGAGGCGCTCGGCGAAAGGATTGAGAAGATGGTCGAACGAGAAATCGACGGCTGGGGACTTGAGGTTCCGGGCATTCGAATCCAGGACATCATTCTTCCGGAAGACCTGAAGCGAGTTATGTCGCGAGAAGCTTCTGCCGAACGAGAAAAGCGCGCGAACATTACGAAGTCGGAAGGTGACCGCGATGCGGCCTCCAACCTCGCTGCCGCTGCGGCAACAATGCACGCATCTCCGGGTGCGCTGCAGCTTCGAACCTTGCAGACCCTTGACAGCCTAGGAACATCCTCGGCAAACACCGTCGTTCTCGCGGTGCCCGTGGATGTGATGCAAGCGATCCAGTCGGTACCGAGCTTGGCAACCGCCGCAACCAGGGCGCTTGACCATATCGATAAGCAAGTCGCGCTGCCAGAGGCGGCAAAGGCGGTAGCCCCCGTGACGGTGCCGCTTGCCGACAGCTTCTTCAAGGCGAAGGCCGAAGTCGCCACCGACGTGGAAACCGTCACCGAGTCCGCGTAGTTTCCTGAAAGCTCATAATAGGAAATGACCCCGCAGACGCCCATGCTCCGGCAGTACTTTGCCGTAAAGGCGGAGCATCCGGGCGTCTTGATGGCGATTCGGATCGGGGACTTTTACGAGTTTTACGGCGAAGATGCCGAGTTGGCCGCCGCCTCGGCCGAGATCACCCTCACCGGGCGAGAAGACGGCAGTAACGGCCGAATCCCCATGGCCGGGGTCCCGTTTCACAGCATCGAAAAGTACTTAATCCGGCTGATCCAAAAGGGACACAAGGTCGCCCTTTGCGAACAGCTGGAGGACCCGAAGCAAGCAAAGGGACTCGTGAAGCGAGGCGTAACCCGGGTGCTCACGCCGGGCACTTTGGTCGAGGACTCGATGCTTTCGAGCGGGCAGAACAGCTACCTCGCCGCGATCTGCGTTCAGAAGGATCGGACCGGGCTGGCGATTCTCGATCCGAGCACGGGCGAATTTAACGTTACGGAGGTCTCGAACGACCGTGCGCAGGAATTGCTTTTCCCGGAACTAGCTCGCATTCGCCCGGCCGAGTTGCTATACGGTCCGGACGCGGACCCCTTTGCGGAGATGGCGCAGCAGGCTTTGGGAACCGTAACTTCCGGGCAGCCATCGCTTGCGCTGGAACGAGCCACTCGAAAGCTTTTGCAGCAGTTCCAGGCCGGAAACCTGGCCGGATTCGGCTGCGAAGATAAGCCTGGCGCAGTCATTGCCGCATCGATGGTGCTGGCCTATGCGGAGAAGAACGGGCTCCCGTTGCAGCACATTGAACAGCTTTCCACCTACTCGGTGGATGGCTTTATGCGGCTCGATCCTTCGACGCGTCGTTCGCTGGAACTGACGCAAAACTTGCACGACGGCTCTAAGCGATTTACGCTTTTGGCGGCATTAGACCAGACCCTAACTCCGATGGGTGCGAGGTTGATCCGGCGCTGGATTGAGCAACCGCTGCTGGATCAAGGCACGATTCAGGCTCGACTCGACGCGGTGGAGCGGCTGATCAACAATCCGATGGCGCGAGGCGATTTGCGAGATCTGCTTAGCAAGGTCGCGGATCTGGAGCGACTCGTTGCGCGGTGCAGCACCGGCCACGCAAACCCGCGCGATTTGGTCGCCCTGCGGGCATCCCTACTGGCGTTACCGTTCCTCGAAGATCCGTTGGTGAAGGTGGCGCTCGGACGGCTCTTCGAACTGAAGCAGGATCTTGCCGACCACCGAGAGTTGGCGAACTATCTCAGCCAAGCCTTGGTCGATGATCCGCCGTTCTCCGTGCGTGAAGGCGGACTGATTCGGCCCGAGTTTGACTTGGAGCTCGACAAACTGCGCGAACTTGCCCGGGACGGGAAATCGTTTATCGCGGCCCTTGAGAAAACCGAACGCGAAAAGTCGGGCATCAACTCGCTGAAGGTCGGATTCAACAACGTGTTTGGCTACTACCTGGAGGTGAGCAAGCAGTTCTCGGCCAACGTTCCCGACACGTACATCCGGAAACAGACCACTGCAAACGCGGAACGGTACATCACGGCGGAGCTTAAAGATCAGGAGTCCCTCGTACTCGGCGCGCAGGAGAAATCGTCCGAACTCGAGTCTCACCTGTTTTTCCGGGTTCGGCAACGGGTGGCAGAGAACGCGGGAAGCCTTTTACAAACGGCACGGGCGCTGGCCGAACTCGATGTGCTTGCGACTTTCGCGGAAGCTTCGGTGCGCAACCGGTACGTCAAACCCACCTTCTCGGAGACCGACGAGATTCGGCTTCGGGCCGGGCGGCATCCGGTCGTTGAGCTTGCCAGCGCCTCGTTTGTGCCGAACGATACCGATCTTGGCGACAAGCGGATCATGATCTTGACCGGGCCGAACATGGCCGGAAAGTCGACCTTCCTGCGGCAGAACGCGTTGATCCAACTCATGTCGCAGGTGGGGTGCTTTGTGCCCGCCGAGTCGGCGACGTTGAGTCTCTGCGATCGAATCTTCGCGCGGATCGGAGCGAAGGACGAACTTGCGCTCGGGCAAAGCACCTTCATGGTGGAGATGCTGGAGAGCGCGAACATCCTCAACCACGCCACGCCGCGCTCGCTGGTGATCTTGGACGAGGTTGGCAGGGGCACGAGCACGTTTGACGGCCTCGCGATCGCTTGGGCGATGATTGAGCACCTGGCAGAGATCGGGGCGAAGACGCTTTTCGCCACCCACTATCACCAGCTCAACGCTCTTGCCGACCAACTTCCGAGCCTTGCGAACTACCGAGTTGCTGTGGAAGAGATCGGGCAGGATATTGTTTGGACGCACCGGGTGCTGCCGGGTGGGACGGATCGCTCCTATGGCATTCACGTGGCGCAGCGCGCGGGCGTTCCAGCGAGTGTTCTCCGCCGCGCACGCGAAGTGCTGGCCGATTTAGAGCAAAGCAACGACGCACCAAAATCGGTGCCGCTACAGCACCAGAAGCTTCAATTAACGTTGTTTGACGTGGAGGAGCCTGCGGTGGTGCAGGCGCTGAAAGACCTCGACGTCAACCAGCTAACGCCAATTCAGGCACTTCGTCTGCTGGATGACTGGAAGCGTCAATTCGGGACTGCGGGATAACCGCCACGGCTTCTGGGTGCTCCTCGGACCATGCGGCCAGAGCAGCGAGCGGCGCCTTAAGCGAATCGCCGAGAGGAGTGAGACCGTACTCAACCCGGGGTGGCACTTCGGCATAAACGGTTCGTGTGACCAGACCCCGGAGCTCAAACTCGCGAAGGGTGCGCGTGAGTTCTTTCTGGGTCACCCGGCCAATGCTACGCCGAAGTTCGCCAAAGCGAATTGGGCCCTGTGCGCGGTGCAGATGAAAGAGGACCGGTAACGCCCAGCGTCCAGACAAGAAATCCAGGAGGCGCACCATTGGGCAACCGGAACAACCAGTATCGGACTTGTTTTCCACTTGTCCTACTTTACGCCGACGCCTAAGATTAATGTATATGCTATGCAGATTTGCGGGAGATGATGCAATTATTTCCGCAACGAACGGCTTATTTGAACCTGCGCAAACGCGATTCATGGTCAATCATCCAGTCGCCGAGTTGTGCGCTCCATTGGTAGCCGGTTGCCTCAATACGGATGTCCCCGGTTTCCAAGCCGAGTTGGGATAGCTCGCTGGCCCAACGTCCAGACTTCGAACGGAATCGATGTTGAGCGTGATATACCGCCATCAGCTTTGCTCGCTCGGGCTCTAAAGTTGGTGTTGGCAGGGGTGTTCCGTCCGAGAATTGTAGAAGTCCCCAATGCTCTGGCTGGTGCATATCGACCACGCCCTGCGGGGACCAGACCCAGTTGTCTTCGGGCAAACCGGGACGCTTCACGTACCTGCCTTCGATGATGTCGGTGATCCATTGGACGCGGGAGAAGTTGATGCGCCAGACGTCTCCGGGCTTTGGAGGGCAAGTTGTTCCGGCGATCTGTTTGAGCGCGGCGAAGGGAATGGCCACCTCTAAGGTCCAGCCCTCATCGGTGTCACGTGGATCGTTGAGAGTGCCGCGAATGTGGACAGCCGATCGAAGTCCGGCGAGCTCAAATCCATCCACCGGCGGACCGCCATCGCGGTACGGCTTCACGAGAAGGAGGTCCCACGTCGTGTTCAGGGCGTTCATTTCGAACTCGGCGTAGAGATGGTTATCGCCGTCGGGGTCGAGGAAAATCTCGAAATCGTTGTCCTGAAAGATGACCGAATCGTGCTCGGTGAGGGTGCCCCACACGTGCGGTTCTTCGAGTTCCGCCCCGACGTACAGGTACTGCGAATCCCAGAGCATTTTCGCGCGGGTTCGGAAACGAGGCTTCTTCGCTTCTGGGCCGAGGATGTCGACAAAGTCCTCCGTCCAAGGTGCATTCATCCACGCCGGATGGTCGAGCCGGCCGTTGATGCTGAACGGCACATCGAGCTTTGGGCAAACGTAGTGGTTCGGCATCTTAGGTGTGATATTCGGCGTTAATGCGAACATAGCCGTAGCCAAAGTCGCAGGTGTAGACGGTCTCGGACTCGCCGGGTCCCAAGTAGAGATCAACGATCACGTGGTCGGACTTGAGGCCGCTCGAGACCTTCTTGGGATCAAAGGGCGCAGGTGATCCCGCTTCGAAGAGCACATGGTCTTCGCCGTTCGATTTGAGCGTCAGGACGATGCCGTCCATTTCAAACGGAATTTCTGCTTTTCCGGCGGCCATAAGGATGCGGCCCCAGTTAGGATCGCACCCGAACATCGCAGTTTTGACCAGCGGCGAGTTCGCGATGCTTTCGGCAATCCGTCGGGGGTTTGCGGAACCGGTGACCTGAATCTCGAGGAGCTTGGTCGCACCTTCACCGTCGCGCGCGATTTGGCGAGAGAGGGAGTCGGCGACTTCGAGCAAGGCTCGTTCGAACTCCGCTTCGGATGGCGTTTCGCCCGAGAGTCCGTTGGCTAGCAGCAGCGCCATGTCGTTGGTGCTGGTGTCGCTGTCGACGGTGACGCGGTTGAAGGAGCGGTCCATGACGCGCTTCCACATGCCTTGGAGGTCATAGTCACCAATGGCGGCGTCCGTGACGACAAAGGCGAGCATGGTCGCCATGTTTGGCGCAATCATGCCGGAGCCTTTGGCGACGCCGAGGATTTGGGCTCCGCCGATGGTCGCCGAGGCGTGCTTTTCGACCAAGTCGGTCGTGAGAATGGCGTCCATGAACGGGCGGACGTCCGCGCCGAGTTGGGAGGCAGCGCTGAACACACCACGCTCGACTTTGGCCATATCGAGAAGCTGGCCGATGACTCCGGTAGAGGCGACGGCGACGGGCTGATCTTCTAAGTTCAGCGCAGCAACGGCCAATTGGGCCATTCGGGCGGTGTCACGCGCCCCTTGCTCACCGGTGCAGCAGTTGGCGTTACCGCTATTGACCACGAGGGCACGGAGCGTGCCCGTGCTGAGTACGGCGCGAGAATGGTCCACGCATGCAGCGCGGACGACGTTCTGGGTGAAGACTCCGGCTGCTCGGGCGGGAACATCGGACACCAACAAGCCGAGGTCGTTCCGCTTGTTCTTTAACCCGCAACGCACCCCCGCAAATTGAAATCCCTTCGGTCCCGTTAGCAAACTCATGAGCTTAGGAAGCTACCGCAATTTCGCGGCGATCTTTACGGCCATAGTCCGTGGATCGGCAATCCGGCGGTTTCAGGAAGCCCAAAGGCGAGATTGAGGTTCTGGATCGCATTGCCGCTGGCGCCCTTGACCAGGTTGTCAAGAACAGCAATCGCGATGACAAAACCAGTGTGGGGATCGTGGGTTGCGTAGACGTCGCACCGGTTAGAGCCGAGGACATGCTTGGTCTGGGGCGGGGTGTGAACCACCCGGACGAACGGTTCGTTTTCGTAAGCAAGTTCCAAAATCGAAATCGGATCAGTGCAGGTGGATGGGAATTGGATCGTGGCGTGGAGGCCGCGGGGCACGGGGACAAGATGCGGGGTGAATCGAACAGCGATACCGATGTTCTGTTCAATTTCGGGAATGTGCCGGTGACCCGTGATCTTATAAGCGGAGACGGAGCCGTCAAGTTCGGAGAAGAGATAGGCAGTTTCAGCCCGTGACCTTCCTGCTCCAGAGACACCCGTTTTGGTGTCGATGACCGGTGTGCCGCTGACCAGACCGGCTTTGGCGAATGGGTTAAGCGCAAGGGTGCTTGCCGCGACATGGCAACCCGCGTTCGCGATGATGTGCGCTTCGCGGATGCGGGCATGATCGGTGATCTCGGGCAATCCGTAAACCGTACGAATTCCTTCCGGAAGCGTGGCCGGTTCAAGGCCGTATGCGGCGCGGAAGGCATCGGCATCTTTCAATCGGAAGTCGGCAGATAGGTCGATCACGCGCATTCGCTGCGCCAACTCGGCCGCGTGGTGGAGGGCGAAACCACTTTCTTGGCAGAGGAAAACCGTATCGACGTCGAGGTTGGCCGGATCGAAACTTGAAAGGACAAGCTCGGAATCGAGCCAGGGACAGTGGGCGGAGAGTAGCTCGCCGGCATGTCGGCCAGAAGTGACCACCGCGATCTCCACGTTCGGATGGCTACTGAGCAGCCGCACGAGCTCCGCGCCGGTATATCCGGTTGCGCCGACAATCCCGATGCGAATTTTGGTGGGCATCATTCCATCATCGTGTCACAATAACGATGTTATGAAGATGTTCGCCGGTATCGTTCTCGTTTCCCTCGCCGCCGCGGCGATGGCCGATGATAAGGCTTGCTGCCAGAAGGCAAAGAACCCAGACGCCGAGTTCTTGGCCATGGCTCAGGAAATGACCGAGAAGGCCGAAGGTAAACAGGCTTGCTGCATGGCCAAGGCCGTGCCAGTTGCAAAGGCGGAGAGCAAGTGCTGCATGGCAATGGGCACCCAGGCCAAATTCAAGGTCTTTGTCGCAGGCGAAGGCTACAAGTTCTTTGGCTGCCAGGAAATGGCCGGTTCGGGCCGCGCCGCATTGATCGCCAAGGGCGCGAAAGTTGGTCCAGTCCAGCCTCGTCTTTCCGTTAAGAGTCTCTAACCAGCAGGTGCTTCCGCCAACTAACTCGGTTGGAGGAGTCTTTCCATGAAGAACATCAGAATCTCACGCGGAGTGCAGTTCGCTGCCTTTTTCCTCGGTGCATCGCTCTTAGCCGGGTGTGCCGAGGAAGGCATTTCGGCCGGAGCGATCGCACCTGACTTCGAGGTGGATTCACTTGCGATCAACGGTAAACCGAAGACCCTTAGCAGCCTCAAGGGCAAGGTCGTGATCGTAGACTTTTGGGCGACGTGGTGCGGGCCGTGCCGCCAGTCCTTCCCTCACATGCAGGAAATGTACGAGAAGTACAAAGATAAGGGGTTTGAAATCGTCGCGATCTCGGATGAGGACGAGGGCAAGATCAACGAATTTATTCGGAACAACAACTACCGTTTTGGTTTCTACCGAGACTCGTTCCGAACCGCGTACAGCGCATACAAAGTCAGCGCGCTCCCGACGACTTTTGTTGTGAACCGAGATGGAAACATCGTTGGCAGCGTCATGGGCTTTTCGCCGAACGAGCTGCAAAAGATGGTCGAGTCCGCGCTCTAGTGCGCTGGCGAGACGCGTACGAGCCGATAGTTGTCCACGATATTCCCCGTCCTGCCTTGATTCCGGACGACATTTCGCGTAGCGCCTGGCTCGGCGGATTTGACCTTCGATGCATTTCTGAGCTCGGGGTGTGGCTTCGGCTCTTTGAGGATGCTGGCTATCAACCCAACATTCGATTCTTCTTGGATTCTTCTCAACCGCTGGACACCGTGCTCCCACCTTCGGTTTTCGCGCGGACCACGGTATCGGCGCCAGTCGCCGATTGGCGAAACTTGATTCAGCCGGACCGGCCGGAGCGCAGCTTTGCCGTTCTCGGAAACGGCACGACCATTGAAATGCTCGTGGTCGGGCCGCCGACCGAAGACGTGTGGGAAGAGTTTGAGAATCGCCTTAAGCGATTACGATCCGTCGCGGACTTGTCGAACGGTTGACCAGGGCACGGTTTTCCAACCGGCAACGGTGTTGTTTGGCCACGGGCGGAACGGCACGTACGAAACGAAATCGTTGTCAACCGTGAGCCCCCAGGTGATGCCTCGAATGATCGTTCCGAGGTTACGAGTTTCTTGATACCGGATGTCAATCAGGGCCTGAGTGTTCGGATTGAATCGGAACTGGAGCTCGCGAGACTTTGGCACGCCGAGCGAAAAGCTCAGCATGTATTCGTTTGAGAGTCGTTCGTTGCCAGGGAGCCAGCCGCTATAGGTCGCGGCATCTCCGCCTTGAATGTCTTGCATCATCCGCGCGCCGAAGGAAACGTGTCCGAGCGGGGTGGAGTTGACCAGGTCTAGGACATTGGCAACGTATTTTTGTGGCTGATTTCCCGAGATTGATCCGTACTGCTTTGCGGAAATTTCGCGACTCAAGGGGTCAAATCGGTAGATATTGACGCCGTCTCCGTAAATTCGGTTTACAACGCGGAAGGAACCGTTTGGCTGCTGAGCTTGCTCGAGTACTTCTACTTTGACGATGGTGCGACCATCGACCACGACTTTCTGCCAGTAGATATCGGCAGTAAAGGCGCTGATTTCCGGACCGCGGTTCATTTGGCCGGACATACGAAGGTGCAGTTGAGGATAGTCTCGGAAGCCCTGGAAAGCCGACTTAACGGTGTCTTCATTCACGATCACGATTTGATCTTGCGAATGAGCGAGCGATGGAACGCTACAGAGGATTAGCCCGAAGGCAAGCAGTGGCGTTCTCATGTTTGTTTGACACCTTAGTGTGCTAGACATGTTCCGATTGACTTCGTCACACAGATACGTGTCCACCTAAAGGCCCCCTCCTGAGTTACCATAATACACGGTTTAAGATGAAATTCCAAACCGTTGCACTTTGTGTTTGTTTGTCGACAGTTTCCGCGGCGCAATTGCGCGTTGGAACTTGGAACGTTACCAACTATTCAAGCGGGCGGGTGTCCGCGTTCCAGACCTCGATTTATGGCGAGTTTCAGGGGCGAAAGTTCGCGCCAGACGTTTTCATCGGTCAAGAATTTCTCTCGCAGGCCGGTGTCACGGCGTTCCTTTCGATTCTAAACACGGCACCGGGCAGCCCGGGCGACTGGGCAGCGGCAACTTTTATCGACGGTCCAGATACGGACAGTGCTTTCTTTTATCGAACCTCGAAGGTCACTTTCCTGGGGCAAGTCATCGCGGCGGCTGGGTCGTCTGGCACGAGTGGTCAGCCGCGCAACACGATGCGCTACGACTTTCGGCTTAAGGGATACAGCAGCGAGCGGGCGACGATCTCGGCTTACAGCGTTCACTTAAAATCTGGAACCGGGTCCACGGATCTTAGTCGGCGGCTACTTGAAGTCAACAACATCATTTCTAATGCTGGTGGACTACCGCCGGAGAGATCACGAATGGTTGCGGGCGATCTCAACATCCAGAATGCGTCGCAGTCGGCTTATCAAACATTGACTCGCTCCGTGAACAGCTTTGGTCCGTTCATTGACCCGATTGCGTCCCCCGGGAGTTGGGACAATAACAATTCGTTCCGCTTTATCCACACGCAAGATCCGGTAGGGCAGATGGACAGCCGGTACGACCAGATTCTGCTTTCGCCCGACCTCGTGGACGGCGTGGGAATGGATTACATTGGCGTCCAGAACCTCGTTTACAGCACGACCACGTGGAATGACCCGAACCACTCGTACCGATGCTGGGGCAACGATGGGTCGAGCTACAACGTGCCGATGACAATCACTGGTAACTCGATGGTTGGAAGCGTGATCGCTCAGGCGCTCGTGGATGCCACGCCGGCAAACGGCCACCTTCCGGTTTTTCTCGACATCAAGGCTCCCGCGAAGATGCGTCTCTCCGAGACCAGCATCGACTTTGGAAAGATGGTGGTCGGCGAAACCGTCTCGGTTCCGCTAGACGTTTATGATGACGGCGATCGCGTACTGTGGGGTCCAAACGGCATCGCGGCGCTAACCCACAACGTGACGGTGCCTTCAGGAGTCGTACGGGATGGCGGACGCCGAATCCTATTCGCTCGGGGCAAGCCGATTCGGTATCAGATTTCTTACACGGCGACGAGTGCCGGAACAAAGTCCGGGACGGTTACCGTTACCAGTAACGACCCGGACCAGCTCACGGTGAGCTTGCCTTACACCGCTTCGGTTCGCTAAGCGAGGCCCATCATTTTGGCCAGGAGGGCCTTCTGGGCGTGGAAGCGGTTTTCGGCTTGGGGGACGACTCGGCTTTGGTGGCCGTCGATGACACCGTCGGTCACCTCGTAGCCTCGGCGCGCAGGGAGACAGTGCAGGAAGATCGCTTCCGAGTTCGCCATTTCCATAACGTCCTCGTTGACCTGGTAGGCCGCAAAGACCTTCATGCGGTGCTCCTGCTCGTGCTCGTCGCCCATCGAGATCCAGACATCCGTGTAGATCACGCTGGCGTCTTTCACGCCTTCTTCGATGTTGGCGGTCTGGGTCAGGCCTTCCATCGGCTCAAGTTGGAAGTTTGCGGGGCCGGCGACGGTGAACGGATATCCGAGTCGGGTGGCCAGCTTGGCAAGCGACCGGGCGACGTTGTTCCCGTCTCCGACATAGGTGATCTTTACTCGCTCGTCGCCGAAGCTTTCGCGCACGGTCTGCATGTCGGCGAGGGCTTGGCAAGGGTGCTCCCACTCGGTGAGAGCGTTCACGACCGGAACGTCCGAAACATCCGATAGCTCGACCAACTGGCGGTGCCAGTAGAGGCGGGCGATGATGAGCGAGCACCACTGCGAGAGGTTGCTCGCGACGTCCTTGACCGACTCGCGAGATCCCATGCCAATGTCGTTTCGGCTGAGATAGACGGGGTGCCCGCCAAGCTCGGAAACGGCGCTCTCGAAACTGACGCGGGTTCGCAAGCTGGGCTTTTCGAAGACCATGGCGACGGTTCGGTTCTCGACGCGTTGAATCGGTGCCGGAGCCACTTTGCGGCGGTGCTTCTGCGCTGCGGCGAGGGACAGGACCTCTTCTAGCTGATCGTTCGTCAGGTCGTCGATGGAAAGGACATCGTGGAACGCTGGCTTGGATTCGGTTCGAACGGCGAGCGGTGTAAGGACGGGGCGCGCGGTTTCCATCGCGTCGGCGATGATGTCCAGCGCACGGCGCGCTTCCTCGTCGGTGAGGATGAGCGGCGGAACGAGGCGGAGCGTGCTGAGGTCGGTGGCGTTGATGATCAGGCCGTTCTCAAAGCACTTGGCAACGATCTCCTTTGCAACGGGCGTACGGAGCTTGGCACCGAGCATGAGTCCGAGGCCCTCGACCTTTGTGACGCCGTCGAGCTGTTTTAGGCCCGAAGCGAGTTGATTCCCAATCCGTTCCGTGTGCTCAAGCAAGCCCTGGTGCTCGATCGTGTCGATGACGGCAAGCGAGGTCGCGCAAGCCAGCGGGTTTCCGCCAAAGGTGCTGCCATGATCGCCAGGAACAAGCATCGTCGCGGCGAGTCCGCGAGCCAGCGCGGCACCGATCGGGATACCGCCGCCGAGGCCCTTTGCGAGAACGAGGATGTCCGGAACGACATCGGTGTGCTGAAACGCGAACCAGCGGCCCGTGCGGCCCATTCCGCACTGGACTTCGTCCAGGATCAAAAACGCGTTGTGCTCGTCGCAGAGGCGTCGAGCTTCGGCGAGGAACTCCGTCGAGAGCGCATGCACTCCACCCTCGCCCATGACGGTTTCGAGGATGACGGCAGCGGTGCTGTCCGAGAACGCGGCTCGCAGGGCGTCGATATCATCTGGCTCGATGTGGCGGAAGCCGGGAACGAGCGGCAGGAACGGCTCGTGGTAGCGGGAGTTTCCGGTTGCCGAAAGAGCACCCATGGTTCGGCCGTGGAAACTGCGGTTCAGCGCGATGATTTCGTAGCTCTCGTCGCCGGTCTTTCGGCGACCGTGCTTCTTGGCAATTTTCAGGGCGGCTTCGTTGGCGGTCGCGCCGCAAACGCCGAAGAAGACCTTCTCCATGCCGCTGATTTGGCAGAGCTTTTGGGCGAGCTGAGCCTGAGGGGCAGTGAGCAAGTAATTGCTGCCGTGGATGAGCTGCTGCGACTGTCGAGCGAGCGCGGCGGTGATGGCGGGGTGGCAGTGGCCTAGAGCGCAAACCGCGATTCCGGAAAGCAGGTCGAGATATTCCTTGCCTCGGTTATCCCACAGCTTGGCTCCGGCACCCTGGACAAAAAGGGCCGGGAGGCGTTGGTAGGTTCCCATCACATGGGAATCGTCGAGAGATTTGATGACGTCGTACTTGAGCATTCAGATTCTCGATGGACCGGGCGTGGAGAAATGAAAGGACAAGGAAATTTCGGGGAGGCAGGAAGGTTCAGAAGGCAAGCCCAGCTCCCCTAGCTCCGACGAGACATCCGAAAACGGCGGCCGTTTTCGCTCGGAATTAGGTTTGTAGGGATGTGCTGCCCGCCCATCGAAACCGTAAGTTACCCAGAAAAAGCGGGACATATGGCAGAGAAATTTCACTCACCGTTGCGGATATCGGAATTCTTGTCTATAATCTCGGTGCAATCCAGTCTGGTTAGGTTCGAATGTTCGCAAACGAAGTCCTAGGCTGAATCAAGCAAGAGGAGATTAGTTATGACCAAGAAGATTTTCGCATTCGCATTCGCATTCGCCGTTATCGGTGGCATTCTCGCTGGCTGCAGCCAGCCAGCAGCTGAGGGCGAAACCAAGCCAGCAGAAACCAAGACGCCAGCCGAAAAGCCAGAAGGCGAATAAGCCTTTCGGTTCAACGACCGGGTCACCAGAGCTTGCTCTGGTGACCTATTTTTGTTTGTCTTGACCTGATTTTGAATTCGGGAGAATGGCTCCGGCCGTTTTGAGCCGACCCCAGATTTCGTTCATCGTGTTCTCGGCGGCCTTGTAGTTGCTCTGGCCCTCTTCGATCTCGGCCATTAATGACTGGACCTGATCATCCGTTTTCTCCAGGATTTGACGAACTTGAGCGCTCGATTTTTTTAAGTTTTCCGGCCAAGACTTTGCTTCTTTCAGTCGGCGGTCCAATTGTTGCTTCGCCTCGTCCACTTGGATGGCCGCATCCAGCTTCGCGATGTGCTCCTCAACGTATGCCAGTCGCAAGTTGTCCATCGACTTCGGCTTTCGCGTGTTTGCAATTTGGGCCTGCAAGTCAACGAGCTCGTCTCGCGCAACGATTTTCGCCTGGAGCGAGCTCGCAGCGGAGAGTCGCAAGGCCTCTTCGTTTGCGTTAAGCCACGCCGCCCGGAGAAGGGCTTCTGTGCGATCAAGCTCGCGCTGCCCGGTGATCCGATTTTGGAGCTGGCAACCGGTGAGGGCCAAGATGCCAGCCAGCAGAAATCCGCTGAGCGCTTTATTCGCCTTGATAGTCACCATGCAATATTTGGCTCTCAACCGAACCAGTGGAATTGACCGTACCGCCAATGAGCGAGTGCCGGATGACGCCGCTCACTGAGACTTTTGCCCCAGGAAGAATGACGGAATCCTCAATTTTTTCGCAGGTCAGTTCTGCACCCTCACCGATAACTACGCCAGACCCAATTTCGCCGTTCACCGTTCCCGCGATGAGGTTTTCACCCTTCGCGAGGTAGGCAGTGGTTTCGAGATAGGAATCCAAGGTTCCGGTATCGAACCAAGCATCATCGAACTCGCCCGCGAGAACCAAGTGTCCTCGGTCGATCAACATCTGAATCGCATCGGTGATTTCGTACTCACCTCGTCCGCTTGGCTGCAGGTCGGGCAACACCGACCATAGCTCAGGGCCGAAGAAGTAGAGCCCGGCCATAGCAAGATTGGACTCCGGATTCTTAGGCTTCTCCACGAGCTTGACAATTCGATCGCCTTCGACATTGGCAACGCCAAATCGGGAAGGGTCCGGCACAGGTTTCACGATGTTGAGGTTTGCCGCCCCGGATTCTTCAAACTTCTTCTTGTGTTCCGCGAAGCCGGAGCCGTAGATGGCGTCGCCAAGGTACAGCGCAAAAGTGTCATCGCCGACGAACTCCTTTGCAAACCCGACCGCATGGGCAAGGCCCTTGGGTTCGGTTTGGCGAACATACGAAAGGTTCACACCGTAATCGGAACCATCGCCGAGGGCAGCCCGCATTTTCGGTTCATTCTCGCCAACGACGACGCAGATGTCCTTGATGCCCATCTCGGTCAACCGATCCAGGGCGTAGTGCAGGGTGATCCGGTTTGCCATCGGCAACAGCGGCTTAGGCACGATGTGCGTGGCGGGATACAAACGACTTCCTTTTCCGGCAGCAAGAATTACACCTTTCATTCCATAGGTCTCCAGACGAAACTTCGGCTAGTCTAACCCCCCAACCGTTCGGAAGGGAACGCCCGGGTGGCTGGTGTACGGTAGATTCTCGAAATGCGACGCGCATTGCCATGGATGGTAGGGCTGGCGACTCTTGGAATCGGGACCGGATGCCAGTTCGGGGCGAAAGCGACGATGCCGACGTTTCCGGCACCCGAGACGCTGAGACAGCCGGTTTCGGGAACGCAAGATGCGTTTGACCGGTACGGTTTAGCAGCCCTTGAGGTCCAGCGGTCGCTCCCGAATTTGATCACGGCGACCAAGTTTTACGAGACCCAACGCGCCACCGCAACGACCAAAGGGGCCAAAGCGATTGCCATGGTTCGTAGTGGTACGAAGCTGAAATGCACTTGGGATTACAGCGCTCAGGGCTCGGTCGGCAGTCCGGAGATGGTTTCGCGCCGAGCGTCCTGGCGGCTACTTGGCCGAATCTTTACGTGGCAGATTGCCGATGCCATCGCGGCCGGAAAGCTTGACGAGGCACAGGCCCTCAGCATCGATGGAATGAAATTTGCCTTCGACCTTATGGGCGGAGACGCGATTGATCTCGACTTGGGCTCTACGATTGCGGACGAGATTCGCGTTGCCAGCATGCCGTTGCTCAACCGACTCACCGTTTCTCAGCTTTGGAAATACGTTGGGGGACTGAAAGCCGTGCTTGCCCGCTCGCCGAGTTTGAAACCGACGATTGAAAACGAAGGCAAGAACCAGTCCGTTTCGCTTGGGTTGCTCGCGAGCCAAGTGCAGAAGGACGACTGGGCAACGATTGAGAAAACCTTCTTGCCCGATGGCGATACGATTGCCAAGTACCTGAAATCGAACAAGGGCGGAGACAAGAACGCGGCCTTCTTTGCCGGATTAGAAGCGGAACGGCAAGAGCGCGTCAAGCAAGCGCTAGAGCATTCGGAGAAGGGCGCAAGCAAGCGGAAGCCGAAAGAGTTTGACGACAAGCGCGTGTGGCGAAAGGTGGCAGCGCACTATCTGGGCACGTGGACCCCGATGTTCAGCAAATATGACCGGATGGTTGCGCGTACTCGCTTGCTGATCATCGCAACGATGCTTGAACGAGCACGATTGCTAGATCAGAACGCGCCGGTTTCGATCACAAAGTTCAGCGAGGCCGTTCGAACTGACCCGTTCAGCGGAACCGACTTCGGATTTTTGCCTGACGGTCGATTCACGCGGGTGTACAGCGTGGGAGCGGATGGGCAGGATAACGGGGGCGAGACCGACCAGTCGGGCCTTGCCCCAGATTTAGTGCTCGAACCGATCCCTTAGAGAACTTTCGCTACATCGAGGAGCAAGCTAAGGGCGGTCTGGGTAGCACGGCGCTGGATGTCTTCTCGGGTTCCGCGTAGCTTCAATTCCTCGACCTTGGTTCCGGTCTGAGTGGATGTCGAAATGAAGACTAAGCCAACCGGTTTTCCGTCCACGTCCGCAGTCGGTCCAGCATTGCCGGTGATGGCGATTCCGAAAGTGGCACCCGATCGAATTCGGGCAGCGATGGCCATCTGCTCGGCCACGGCCGCGCTTACGGGTCCGTGCTCCGAAATCAGGTCTCCAGGAATACCAAGGGCGTTCTCCTTCATCGAAACGGTGTAGGTGACCCAGCCGCCGATAAACACCTTCGAAGCGCCAGGGACGGCGGTCAACCGCCCCGCAAGTTGTCCGCCGGTCATGCTTTCGGCAACGGCAACGGTTTGTCCTTTCGACTCGAGTACTCGCAGCAAACTCTCCTCGAGGGTGGTGTCATCGGTGCCGTACAAGTGATCGCCCAAGATCGATCGAATCTGGGCTTCTACGGGATCGATCAGGACATTGGCTTCGGCCTTTGTCTTTGCCCGAGCGGTCACACGCAGGTGGACTTCGCCAGTGTGCGCATAAGGCGCCACGGTGGGATTCTCGGCATCCATGAGTTCCTCGAGCATTTGCTCAACCATGCTTTCGCCGATCCCAATTACGCGCAGAACTCGCGAGTGGATCACCCCGCCGCCGAGGGTCTCAAGAAATTCTCGAACCGGCCCTTGCGCCATCGGCACGAATTCGCCTTTGGGCCCTGGGAGGGCGATGACGACTTTGCCATTCTTTTGGCAAAGCAGGCCGGGAGCGGTGCCGAACGGGTTCTTTATCGTAACGCCAGACTCGGGTCGATCGGCTTGCTTCGCATTCGACTCGGCAAACTCATAGTTCCGGCTTGCAAACCAGGCGCGAAGTTCGGCCTCGTAAGCTTCGTCTCGAACCAGGCTATCGCCAAGCGCGGCCGCAATGGCATCGCGGGTGAGGTCATCCATGGTTGGACCTAGACCGCCGATGGTCACCAGAACATCCGCCCGGCTAAGGCTCTCGCGCAAGGCATCGGTCAGGCGGTTAAAGTTATCGCCAATCGTGGAGCGCCGTTGGCAACCAATCCCGCACTCCGCAAGGATTTGCGCCATTACCGGGGCATGGGTATCGATGATTTGCCCTAGCAGGAGCTCGGTGCCTACAGAGACGATTTCGGCGGTCTTCACAATACGATTGTGCGTGATCCTTCTTGCATGACGAATGGGTCTGGTACCCTGCCATTCGATGAGCTTCAGCGTCCTCCTGAGTCAGGACGTGGTGCCGGTGGAAGCGGGAACCACGACTCCACTGTCTATCTCCATCACAAATCGCGGCGCCGAATCGGACCGATTTGAGATCGAGATTGAGGGCATCGACACCGTTTGGAAGGCAATTCCCGTTCCAGAAATTGAAGTTCGACCCGGCGAAACCGCCGAGGAAAAGGCGTTCTTCAAACCACCGCGAGAGAGCGAGAGCCTAGCCGGTCACTATCCATTCGTTGTCAAAGTTCGAAGCCTCGGGACAGGAGAGACCCGACAGGCGCAGGGCATCCTGGAAATCAAGCCGTTCCATACCCTGAGCATGGAGGTGAACCCACGCAAGGGTTACGTATCGCCGACGACGAAGCGGAACGTTTTCGAGCTATCGGTCATGAACCTCGGCAACACGCCGCACACGGTTCAACTGGTGGGTAGCGATCCCGAAGATGCCTGCGCATACGAGTTTAGCGACGAACGCATCCAACTCGGACCGGGCCAGACGAAAACCGTTTCCGTCGAGGTCAAACCGCGAAAGACAAACGTGATCGCGCAGAGCCGATTGATCGGATTTAGCGTCACCGCGCGGAGCGTTGAGCACGGCTCCGTTTCTGCGGTAACGCAGGGTCAGCTTGAACAGCGGTCACTTTTGACGCCCGGCAGCCTCGCCGCGATTGTCATTGCTGCGCTTCTCGCGTTCCTCTGGTTTATCAACATGCCGAAGCCACCGGCGGTGGGTTTGCGCGCCGATCTTTTGCAGGTCACCCGTGGCGATGAAGTTAAGCTCAGTTGGGAATCCTCCGAACGTAGCCGCGTGAATCTGATTCTTGAGGATGGAACGGTCTTGCTTGAAAATGGCAACCCAGAAGGCGTCTTCACTTTCAAGGTTGAGCAGAAAGACTCGGTAACGATTTTTGCCCAGGCAAAGCGGGACAACATGACCACCAAGTCGGATCCGGTCACGATCAAGATCGCCGAGCCGGAGGTTGTTCCCGAACCGCAAATCCTATCACTGAAGGCGTCGGCAACTCGCGTTCGGGTGGGCAGTTCGTTCTTCTTGAATTACAAATTCAGTTCCGCGGTTGTTTCGGCAACCCTCGGACCTGGGAACAAGGACATTGACACCACGCTCAGCCGCGTTGAAGTTGCAATTCCGACCGACACAGTTCCTGGGCCCTACACGTACGAGATCAGCGCCAAGAACAAACTAGGGATCGCCACGGTGAAGTCGATTCAGATTCAGGTTTACGATGAATCGGAAGCGCAGATTCTCGAGTTCACCGCGAACAAAACGAGAGTTGAGCCGTTTGACAATGCCGTTTCGATTTCTTGGCAGGTGACGCGAGCAGCGCGGGTTGAACTGAAGTCTTCAACCGGCGAACAGTTTGAAGTTGAGCTCAAGGGTGAGCGCGAATTTACGATCGACGCGAAGACCACCTTCACGTTGACCGCGATCGATGATCGGGGACGGCGATTGCCGCGCCAGATCACGATTGAGTACATCGACAAGCCTGATGTACCGCCACCGGCAACCGACGGCGGATCGCCGGGAGTTGGCACAACACCACCGGGAGATATCACCACCGGCGGCACAACCGGTCCTTCAACGGCCGGACGATAACCGTTCCACGCATAGCTATGACACGCGCGCTTCTTTCCGTTACCGACAAAACCGGCATCGTCGAATTCGCTCAGGCCCTCCAAGGTTTGAACTTTGAAGTTATCAGCACCGGCGGGACCGCAACTCGCCTGCGAGAGGCTGGTTTAACCGTTGCCGACGTTGCGCAAGTCACCGGCTTTCCGGAAACCCTTGACGGGCGAGTCAAGACCCTACACCCACTGATCCACGGTGGGATTCTCGGCGACCTCCGGCTGGCAGAGCATCGGTCGGCGATGGAATCCCTGAAGATGGTTCCGATTTCGGTCGTCGGCGTTAATCTGTACGCTTTCGAGCAGACTGTTTCCGGCCCCCACACTTTTGAAGAGGCGGTCGAATCGATTGACATCGGCGGTCCAGCCATGATTCGTGCGGCCGCGAAGAACCACGCGAACACTTATGTTGTGGTTGATCCCGCGGACTATGGACGCGTCATTGAAGCATTGGCTGGTTCGATTGACGGCGAAGGTTTGCGAAGAGAGTTGGCCGCAAAGGCGTTCCGTCACACCGCGTTCTATGACTCGATGATCGCCCGATACATGACGGAAAAGGCAGGCCTCGATGCGTTCACGGAGACCCTCACCGTCGGATATCGACGCGCTCAGCCGTTCCGGTACGGAGAGAATCCACACCAGCGTGGGGCACTTTATCTGGATCCTTTATCCGGAAAAGGGCTCGCGAATGCAACCAGCCTGTGGGGCTGGGAGATGGGTTACAACAACTGGAACGACGCGGACGGTGCTTGGGAGTTGGTCGCGGATCTTCCGCCGATCTCTTGTGCGATCACCAAGCACGGCAATCCGTGTGGTGCGGCGACGGCGGCGACTTTTGGCGAGGCATTTGAATTGGCCCGAGTGGCTGATCCGATCAGCGCATTTGGCGGAGTTGTAGCGATCAACGGGGTTCTGGACGCGGAAGCTGCAAGTGCGATGACGGCAAAGGGCAATAAGCTCGATGTGATCGTGGCGGTTGGCTTTACGGACGAGGCGCTGGCAATGTTTAAGGAGCGCAAAGGTTGGGGGCAGGAGGTTCGGCTGCTGACGGCACCTTTGCCAGAGCCGAAGTCCGGCTTGACCGTGCGAACGATTCGGGGCGGGGCCCTGATTCAAGATTCCGACGAGGATCCGGGCAAGGATTGGCAAGTCGTGACCGAAGTTCAGCCTACGGAGGAGCAGATGGCATCGCTCCGGTTCTTGTGGAGAATCATCCCGCACGTCAAATCGAACGCGATTGTAGTTGGCAAGGCTGATCGGTTGCTCGGCGTTGGTGCAGGGCAGATGAATCGAGTCCAATCTGTTCGACTATCGTTGGAGCAGGCAGGCGAAGGAGCGATCGGCGCAGGACTCGCGAGCGACGCGTTCTTCCCTTTTCCGGACAGCATTGAAACTGCGGCGGCGGCGAAGATTGGTGCCATTGTGCAACCGGGCGGAAGCAAAAAGGACCCAGACGTGATCGCGAAAGCGAACGAACTTGGGATTCCGATGGTCTTTACGGGAACCCGGCACTTCCGGCACTAATCTCGAGAAAGTAGAGGAATGTGACACAGGAACCGCAAAACTGCGTCAGAATAAATCAAACCAGCGATGAAAAATCAGAACGACCTCATCATCTCCATCGTGTGCGGAGTCCTCGCAATCGGCGGAATCACCACTCTGTATTTCACGAAGCGAGTTCCAGAGACTCCAGCGGCGGTCACCAAGGCTAACGTAACCGCGCCGGTGCTCCCTGCTGGTTCTACAAAGATGACCAACGGACTGGCTGGCGGCGGAACGGCAGCCGGCGGTTTTGCTGGACTGGCTGGCGGCCCTGGCGGTCCTGGCGGAGCTCGACCAGGCGTAAGCGTTGGTGGCGGTAGCGGCGCAACTCGGCCCGGCGTCAGCGTCGGCGGCTCCAAGTAAGCATAGTCCCGAATTAACCACGCGTACGTGTAAACTGTAAGCTTCCAAGGAGCTTACGGAAATGCCGGCGCCTGCCGTACTCAACGTCGGTTTTTATAACTTTGTTCTCACCGATAAGATCGTTGCCCTCGTGAGCAGCGAATCTGCGCCAATGCGCCGGGCGGTTCAAAACTTACGAAAAGAAGGCAACGTGATTGACGCCACGCAAGGTCGGCGTACGAAGTCAGTCATTTTTACTACGGGCAGCACGGTCATCCTCTCAGCGATTTCGCAAGAGACCCTAGCCAAGCGCCTAAGCACCGGGGAAATCGTAGTAGAAGATGAGTAAAAATTCGCTGTTTAGCGGCTTCATGAAGCGGTTCAGTCGAGATATCGGAATTGATCTCGGAACCGCAAACACCCTGGTTTACGTCGGCGGGCGAGATATCGTACTGCGCGAACCGAGTGTCATCGCGATCAACAAGGAAACCGGCGAAGTCGCGGCGGTGGGTGAAGAAGCCAAGCGAATGTTGGGGCGAACACCAGGCCACATCGTCGCGAGTCGTCCGTTGCGAGATGGCGTGATTGCCGACTACGAACAAACCGAAGAGATGCTGAAGCACTTCATCGGAAAGGTTAGCAATAAGTTTTTGCTTCGACGCAGCGTCGTTGTAGGGATTCCGAGCGGCGTCACGGAAGTGGAGCGGCTGGCGGTTTTGCAAGCGACACGGAAGGCAGGAGCTACCCAAGCTTTTGTTATTGAAGAGCCAATGGCGGCGGCGATCGGCGCCGGGCTACCCGTTGAAGAACCTTCGGGCTCAATGATCGTTGATATCGGCGGAGGAACCACCGAGGTCGCCGTGATCTCGCTGGGTGGGATTGTCCACAGCCGATCCATCCGAGTTGCGGGAGACGAGCTTGACGAGGCAATCATCGCCTATGTTCGGCGCGCATACAACCTGTTCATTGGAGAAAAGACGGCCGAGATCTGCAAGATTTCCATCGGAAGTGCCTATCCTTTGGAGCAAGAGTTGGAGATATTGGTTAAAGGCCGTGACTTGGTCAGCGGCTTGCCGCGCAGCGCGACGATCACCAGTGAGGAAGTTCGGACTGCCATCCAAGAGCCGTTGACCGCAATTGTCGAAGCGATCAAGCTCACGCTGGAAGCTACGCCGCCAGAACTGGCAGCCGACGCGATGGACCACGGGATTGTGCTTGCCGGGGGCGGAGCGCTTTTGCGCGGAATTGATCAACTGATTTCGAAAGAGACCATGATGCCGGTGCGAATTGCGGATGATCCGTTGAGTTGCGTGGCATTTGGAACCGGTCGCGTGGTCGAGGCGATGCACGAAAATGAAGTGATTCGCAAAATGCTGGAAAGGTCTTCTCGGTCCTGAAACAACGCAGCAACAACCTTACAGAAATCATTCTGCTCGTGGTCCTGTTCTTCGTTGCCGGAGGGTTGGACCGAATGCAGGCCGAGGCGAGAACTCGAAACCGGGTCGACATCGTGACGAGCTTGTTTCAGTCGATTGTCCAACCCCTCGGGGTTGGTGCGAACAACGTAAGTAGCTTCTTTGGCAATGTGCAAGCCGGAATCTTTAGCGGGAAGCGACTGGTGGATGAGAATGTTGCTTTGAAGTCGCAGATTCAGCAAGCGGAACTGTACACCGAGACCGTTACCCGACTCGAGAGCGAGATCAGTTCTCTTCGAAAATTGCTGGCTCTTCCGACTAGCCCAGGCCAGCGGGCGATTAGCTCCGAGATCATCGGATTTTTCCCAAACCAGAACCGGTTGACCCTTGCCCGTGGAAAAAAGGACGGCGTGAAGCCTGGCATGCCAGTGATCACCGCCGAAGGCGTGCTTGCGATTGTTCAAACGGTGGAAGATGTTCGATGTCAGGCTCTGATGCTGACAAGTGCTTCGCTTAAAGTTGGCGCGATGGACAGCAGCCGAAATCCGCCGCAGGTAGGGCTCTTGCAAGGGGTGGATAGCAACACGTTGAACCTGACCTTGTTTGATCCGAAGAGTCCGGTTGTCGTTGGCGATACCGTGGTCACGAGCGGCTTTGGTCCCCAAATCCCACGTGGCCTGATCGTTGGGAAGATCATCCAAGTTCAGGACAACCTTGAGCTCGGCACCCGCCGGGCGATTATCGTGCCTTCGGCGAGCGTTGGCCGGACCAAGGAGGTGAAGATTCTCTTATGAAATGGTGGGTGACTTTTGGATTCCTGCTGTGGCTTTCTGCCGGGTTCCTTGGCGTACCTGGGCCTGTTTCGAAGCTGACCCTTTTGGTGCTGGCCATCATGACACTGTTTGGCTCGCGGATGCAGGGCTTGCTGGGTGGCTTCTTGGTTGGGTTAGTTGAAGGGGCGGTCATCGGCTCGAACATTGCGGCGTTTGCGGCTTCGCGGATGATCGTTGGCTACATTCTTGGGTCGCTGCGGTCCCTGGATTTCGATGCGAACTTTATCGTGGCGGCGGTGTGGGCGTTCCTGACTTGCATAACGGCGCAAATCCTATTCCGGATTGGGGTGCCAGGCGGGAGTTTTGTAGAGGTCGCGTTGGCTACACTAGGAGCAGCTTTGCTCAACGCTGCGCTGGCGATACCACTCTATTGGCTCGCTTCCAAGGTGTTTGCGAGCAACAACTGATAGCATGAGCAGTCAATTTGATGTCCTAAAAATGGCCCGACAGCAACTTGCGATTGCTGCACAATACTTAGACCTGGATGAAGGGCTGCACAAAGTGCTCGCTCATCCGCAACGGGCTCTAGTTGTCAACTTCCCGGTGGTCATGGACGATGGCACGGTTGAAGTTTTTGAGGGCTATCGAGTCCAGCACAACGCGTCTCGCGGCCCAACGAAAGGTGGAATTCGCTATCACCCGCACGTCGATTTGAATGAGACCTCGGCGCTCGCCATGTGGATGACCTGGAAGTGCGCGGTCGTAAACATCCCCTACGGCGGAGCGAAGGGCGGCGTACGGGTTGACACCAAGCGACTTTCGAAGCGGGAAATTGAAAAGCTCACCCGACGCTTTACGAGCGACATCAGTTCGATGATTGGCGAGCGAAGCGACATTCCGGCTCCGGACATTGGAACGAACGCTCAGGTCATGAGCTGGATCATGGACACGATGTCGATGTCTGCGGGCTACACGACCCCTGGCGTGGTCACCGGCAAGCCGGTTGAGCTCGGCGGATCGGAAGGGCGTGTTGAAGCAACCGGCCGTGGTGTGGTGGTTGCCCTTGAAGAAGCGGCGAAGGTTCGGAACCTAGACCTCGGCAACATGAAAGTAGCCGTTCAAGGGTTTGGAAACGTTGGTAGCACGGCTGCTCTTCTCGTGGAAGAGGCTGGTGGCACGGTCGTTGCCGTGAGCGATGCCACGGGTGGCATTTATAACCCGGAAGGCTTGCCTATTCGCGAACTTTCCACTCGGTTCTCTGGACGAGAAGGCGGCATTCGCGAGTTTAAGAACGCCGAAAAGGTGAGCAACTCAGAGCTTCTTGAGCTTGATTGCGACGTTTTGATTCCAGCCGCAATTTCGGGACAGATCACCGAAGAGAATGCTGGCCGAATTAAGGCGGGCTTGATCGTCGAAGGTGCAAACGGCCCTTGCACGCCAGCGGCCGACGTGATTTTGAACGACAGCGGGAAGTTGATCGTGCCGGACATCCTTGCGAACGCGGGCGGCGTGATCGTGAGTTACTTTGAGTGGGTGCAGGACCTGCAGAACTTCTTCTGGGAAGAAGACGAAGTGAACAAGCGGCTCACCCGAATCATGCGTGCAAGCTACGCGTCGGTCGATTCCACGATGCGAGCCCACAAGACCGACATGCGCAATGCGGCTCTGATTATTGGCGTGAAGCGAGTGGCCGACGCCACGATCAAGCGCGGCATCTTCCCTTAAGCACGTTATCGTCATCCAGCTGATTTGGGAGGGGCGGGTACCCTCCCAAGTCAGCATTATTGAGGCCTCACTTGACTCTGAACTTACAAGAAATTCTCGGCGTTCTTCCGCATCGTTATCCGATGATCCTCGTAGATCGGATTCTGAATATTGCAGAAGACGGCGCCACGATCAAGGGGCTAAAGAACGTTACGTTCAACGAGTCATTCTTCCAGGGTCACTATCCCGGTTTTCCCGTGATGCCTGGCGTCCTGATCGTGGAAGCCATGGCCCAAGTTGGCGCGGTTTTGACGATGCAACGAGACGACGCGAGAGGGCGAATTCCGTTGATCGGCGCCATCGACGATGTTAAGTTCCGCCGAATGGTTGTTCCGGGCGATCAACTGATCATCGACTGTCAGCTGATTTGGATGCGCGGCTCGATTGGTAGGATTAAGGGCCAAGCTTCGGTAGAGGGCGAGCTTGCGGCGAGCATGGAGCTCACGTTTAAGCTGGTCGAGAGGGAATTCTGAGTTGGCCCAGATTCACCCGTTCGCGATTGTTGACCCCTCCGCCGAAATTTCAGATGATGTAGAAATCGGCCCGGGCTGTATCGTGGATGCCGGCGTAAAGATCGGCGCGGGTTGCATTCTTCAATCGCATGTTCGGATTTGCACCGGAACGACTCTGGGAGACAGGAACTTTGTTGGCCACGGTGCAATCCTCGGCGGCGACCCGCAGGACCGAAAATACAAAGGCGAAAAGACCTTTCTCGAGATCGGAAACGACAACGTATTCCGGGAATACGCCACGGTTCATCGGGCAACTGGCGAGGGCTTGACCACGAAGATCGGCAGCGATTTGTATATGATGGCCTACGCCCACATTGGCCATAACTGCGAAGTACATGACCACATCACGATTGCGAACAATTCCGCTTTCGGCGGGCACGTGGCGGCGGAAGATTACGTTACGGTTGGCGGGTTTACCGGCGTTCACCAATTCTGTCGGCTCGGCAAAGTGGCCATGGTCGGTGGCTATTCGAAGATCGTCAAAGATGTTCCGCCGTTCATGATTGTCGATGGCATCGAGCAAGAAGTCATCGATATCAATGCGGTTGGCTTGCGGCGGTACGGAATCACGCCGGACGGCCGACTCGCCCTTCACCGAGCCTGTAAGTTGCTATTCAAGTCTCAGCTCGGATTGCGGAATGCGGTAGAGATCGTGCGACGAGAAGTCCCGATGACGCCTGAGGTTGAGTACCTCCTCGAATTTGAGGAGCAGCGCGCGTTTGGCCGCAACGGCCGAGCTCGCCAGCGCTAGTTCAGGATCTCAAGGTCTTTCAGGGCCTCGCGCATTTGGGCCACCGTATCGCCGTATGGATCGATTCGGAAACTGAGCCAGCCAACCTGATTCGCGGCCTCGACGTTTTGTCGGTTATCGTCGAAAAAGATGATTTGATCTGGGCGGAATCCGGTTTCGGCCTCGAAGCGACGGTAGATTGCCGGGTCTGGCTTGCCGAGTTGAAACAGGTGTGAAGCGCAGCGAAACTCTAGGTTCGCGACGGTTGGGAATTTCTCGGTATTCATCAGGTCTTCCCAATGCGGAGCGTTGGTGTTGGAAAGACAGGCTGTCCGAAATCCGTTTTCTCGAACCTCAGCGACAAACTCGGGGATGCCCACATATTCGTGCTGAAGGATGGACAGGTGCGCTTTCTCTGCGTGCTCGCTCGGGCAACCCATCAGCTGGCCCATTTCATGCAGATACGTAGCGTAGTCAATGTGCCCAGCCTGATGCCGATTCATGGGATCTGCATCGGCCAAGAAGAGGGGAGGGGTATCAGCAAGCGTGACGTTGACGCCAGCGTATTTGGCGGCTTCTTGCCAGGTTTGCGAAATCCTCACCAAAACGCCGCCAATATCGAAACAAATGAGTCGATCCATGAGCCCCAAGTTGAACCTAAAGTTGGCTATATGTCGGACAATTGGCAATAATCGCCAGTACGCAAAACAGCAAACTTGCCGTAACTTTACCGGGGGTTCACGGTGTCACGCTTTTTCGCAGCCAAAGGCGCGCTGATGATTTCAGCGCTTGCAACGTTAAGCGTCGCTGCGCCTGCTATTCAAGACCCGATTCCGGCCAGTGCTTCCAGCTTTGAGTCCTATATTTCTGCGATCGAAGCCAAGCTCGCGCGTGGAGAACACGAAGAGGTTGCCCGTTACAGTAAGGCGTTGATTCCGAACGGAAGGTTCCGCATCTTTTTGAAGAAGTTGCCAACGGGTCCTTTAAAACCTGGGATCGAGGGTTTCCTTGCTGGGCTCAACCTTTGGGAATCTGAGACGAACGGTCTCGTGGCGTTTGAACCGGTGCCGACGGCGCGCGATGCGCATGTTGTGCTGGAGTTCAAAGACGACCTCACGTATCAGGGAGCGCCGGTTGCGGGCCACGCTAGGTGGCTACTGACTCAAAATGGGTTGAACGTCCGCATCCAGATTAGAACCAAGGCACCTAACGGAAAGCCGCTTTCTGCAGGTTGCATCTTGCAGTCGGTCGCCCATGAACTTGGGCACGTGCTCGGCCTTGATGACGGCACGGACGGGGTGATGGGACCAGTTGATGTGCGGAATCCGCGCGTAAAGCCGTCGCCCAGCGAAGTGGAGCGCGTGATCCGGATTCGCGATCGGATTCGGGCGATCACAACCGAAGCTATAATTTCTAGGTGACCCTGCTCGAAGCAGTCCGAGACCGTGTCCTGATTGCGGACGGGGCGAACGGAACTCTCCTTGGCCAGTACGGCTACCAGCATCAGCCCTATGACCTGGCTAACCTCGATGCTCCTGAACTCGTTCTGCGAGTTCATCGCGAGTACTTGGCTGCCGGCAGCGATGTTATTGAAACCAACACCTACCAAGCGAATCGCTTTCGGTTGCCGGAACAAGTCAGCGTTCGCGCAGTAAATCGGCGAGGAGCGGAGATTGCGCGCCAAGCTGTTTCAGAAGTTGGCGGAGAACGCTTTGTGCTCGGCGCGATTGGCCCGTCGGGCAAGACGGTGGAGCCTTTTGGACAGCTCTCGAAGGAAGAGGTGTTTGCTTCGATCACTGAGCAGGTTCTCGGGCTGATCGAAGGCGGGGTGGATGGGATCATCCTTGAGACTTACAGCGCGATGCACGAGCTTGAAGTCGCGATCCGGGCGGTGCGGGCAGTCACCGATCTGCCGCTGATTGCGAGCAAGGCGTACATTGAGGACGGCGAGGCGCTCGCTGAGGGGCTTCCGATTCGGTGCGCGCGGGAGATGGCAGTGCTTGGCGTTGATATTGTCGGGGCGAACTGCGTGGTGGGGCCTCAGCGAATGCTGGACATCATTCGGCAGCTGGTAGAAGCGACCGATTTGCCCGTTCTGGCGATGCCTACGCCGGGTTTGCCGCAGTTGGTTAAGGGTCAGGTGACCTACGACATTCAGCCGGAGTACTTCGCGAAAGCAACCATGCGGTTTGTGGAAGAAGGTGCGCGGTTGTTGGGCGGATGTTGCGGGACCTCTCCAGCGCACATTGCGGCGTTGCGACAGCTGCTGGACAACACGAAGGTGAAGGTTCGCCCTCGCGGCGAAGTGGTTCGGGAGGGCCAGGCGAAGAAGCCGGTGCCGGTTACGGAGCCGAGCGAGTTTGGTCAAAAGCTTGGAAAGGAGTTTGTGATCGCGGTCGAGCTTGACGTTCCGCGCGGACTGAGCCTGAAGAAGCTGACGGAAGGGGCGATGGCGCTGAAGGCGGTTGGCGTGGACACGATCAACATCTCGGACGGTGCGCGGGCCAGGTTGCGGATGTCGCCGGCGGCGGTATCGACGATCCTGCAACGCGACGCGGGGGTTGAGGTCACGATGCACTTTGCTTGCCGGGACCGGAACCTGCTCGCGGTTCAGAGCGATTTGCTGGGGGCGCATGCGCTGGGGATTCGAAACATCCTCGCGGTCACTGGCGATCCGGCGAACATTGGCGACTATCCGAGTGCGACGAGCGTTTTTGACATCGACTCGATTGGGCTTTGCCGGATATTGAAGCGGTTCAATGACGGCATTGACTTGGCCGGATACAGCATCGGCGTGAAGTGCGGGTTTACGATTGCTTGTGCCTTCAATCCGCTTGCATTTGATGCCGCGGAGGAGATGGATCGGCTTGCGCGGAAGGTGGAGGCGGGGGCGCAGGTGGTTTATACGCAGCCGGTGTTTGACGAGGCGCAGGCGGAGATTTGCTTTGAGGCAGGAAAGCGGTTTGGGGTTCCGATGTTGGTGGGGGTTTTGCCGCTGAAGTCGGCGCGGCATGCGGAGTTTATGCACCACGAGGTACCGGGGATTGTGATTCCGGATGCTTTGCGGAAGCGGATTGCGGAGGCGGCAGATGACGATGTGGCTTTGAACATCGGGATCGAAGAGGCGCAGAGGTTGAGCCAGTTCATTCGGGCTTCGGCGGAGGGCTTGTACTTGATGCCGCCGTTTGGGAGTGCGGTGATTGCCCAGCGGGTGATTGAAGCGGTTGCTACTTCAGCGACGCGATAAATTTTAGGACGCGCGCGGTTAGGCCGGGGAGGTCTTGTTCGATGGCGCGGGCGTGTTCGGCGCCGGGGACTTTCCAGACTTCGGCCTTGGTGGCCTTTTGGAGTTCTTCCGTGATTTCTGGGGTGACGAGGGTGTCCTCATCGTCGTGAATCAGCAGGGCGGGCTTGCCGAACTTGGGGGCGAAGTCGACGGGGTTTAGGGTGTTGGGGTCGACGTTGGCCATCTTTTGGCCGATGAGGACGATGGGCTCTAGGATGGGGCTGGCGGCGGGGAGTTTGAGCGAGAGGTAGCGGCGGCTGGTTTGGTTTAGGTTCGCGTAGGCGGCTTCGGTGATTACGGCGTCGGCGATTTCTGGGTTTCGACCGGCGGCGATCCAGGTGGAGGCTCCGCCGAGGGAGACGCCGTAGAGGATGATTTTCGTCTTCGGATTCTTGCTTCGAATTTCGTTGGCCACGTCGGTGATGATGTCGGCTTCGATTCCGCCGAAGCCGACTTGGGGCATGGGGGACTCTTCTTGGCCGGGCATTGAGATGGCGAAGCTGCTGATCTTGGCTTCGGCGAGTTTCGCCATCAGCTTTGGCCAGTGGAGGCGGGTGCCGCCGTAGCCGTGGGCGAAGATGACGATGGCTTTGGGATTCTCGACATCCTTGCTCCAGATCGGGGCTTCGCCGTGGGGGCCTTTGATGGTGGACTCGACTAGTCCCGCTGGAGTGTCCAACTTTTGGCGGGAAGGTTGGACGTATTTGTGCGCCAGGTATATGACGGCGGTGGTGTAGATGAGCACTGTGCCCGCTGTGTAGATTAGGACCCGCTTTTTAACGTTTGGGTTTGGCACTTGACGTTATACGAGCCGGATGGACGACTTCGATTCGGCGGACCTAAGGACGGCATCGATGATGCGGATGTCTCGGAGGCCCATTTCGCCGGGGGTTCGGAGGGTCATTTTCGGGTCGCGGATGCATTCTGATAGGTGGTCCATTTGGAGGGCCCATTGGTTGGCGGGGGCGACTTCGATTTTCTTATTGTTCAGCGTGAACACGTGGCCGGTGTAGCCGGTGGCGGGTTCGGCGGTGATGTTGCCGCGGTCGCCGTAGACCCGGAAGTTGTTGGCGTTCCAGGAATAGGCGGTGGCGCCGAAGCCTTGGACGCCGTTCGGGAAGATGAGGTTGAAGTGATTGACGTCTTCCACTTCCTTAAACCGGTCGACTTTGAGCTTGTCGCGGGTTCCGTAGACTTCAACCGGGTCGGCGCCGGCGAGGTAGCACAGGGCCTGGATGGCGTAGATTCCGATTTCGCTGATGGCGCCGTAGCCGCCGAGCTTGCGCTTGGAGTGCCAGCCGTTGTCCCAGCCCATGGTGAAGCCGTGGTCGCTGCGGACGGTTCGGAGGGTGCCGAGGGCGCCGGAGCGGCAGAGGCGCATGGCCTCCAGATTGTGCGGCTCGAAGTGGCAACGGTAGCCGATGCCGAGTCGCCGGTTGACCTTCTTGGCCATGGCAACCATTTCCTCAGCTTCCTTCAGATCGCCGGTCATGGGCTTTTCGCAGCAGACGTGCTTTCCGGCGGCGAGGGAGCGCATGGTGAACTCGTGGTGCGTTCCCGGCGGGGTGATGACGTAGACGACTTCGATGTCCGGGTCGTCTTTGATCTTCTCCAGGTTTTGGTAGTTGTAGATCTTGCTTTCGGGGATGCCGTATTCGTTGGCGATTCCCTTGGCTTTGTCCGGGCTACCGCTGATGACGGCGACGGGCTTGCTGAGTTTGCAATCCTTAAAGTTCGGCAGGATGTTTCGGGTGGCGTATCCGCCGAGGCCGAGGATGGCCCAGCCGACGGGCTTTGCCGGCTCTTGGAAGAGGTTGAGGTTCGGAAGTCCGGCCAGCGCCAAGCCGCCAACACCCGCCATCATTTCGCGCCGAGAAAGGTCTGCCATGAGCGGAGTTTAGCGCAGTTTCCGAGGGTTTGGGCGGAATTAATTAACGTTCCCCCCCCAGGGAGATTAACTAATTACAGCTGGTTTTAGGTTCGGGTTTGTTCGGATTTGTTCGGGGGTTCGGGTTTGTTCAGGGCGCTTTGGATGGCCATTAAGGCGGCGCTTTGCGTTGCTTTGCATGGCTCTGGGTTGCTTTGAGTGGCGGAGTTTCTGAAGCGTCGGGACGGCCATGCGTGGGTGGCGAAAATTTATTATTTACACTTCCCGCGTTGGGGCGGAATGTAAATTTTGGGTTTTGTGGGTCCGGGACGGGGCGGGTTTGTTTGTGGTCATGCCTTTTAGTAGGTGAGGGGCGGATTGGTCAACCTAGTGGGTTATAAGGGGTAAGCAGGCCGAGTGGTCCGATCAGAAGAGTCGGCGCGGCGCTAGTATGGGGCATCTTAAATCATCAACCGGGTCACTGCGTTCTCCTAGTAGTAAAATCAACTCTCTCGTACAGAGAGAGAACACAACGCTCCTTTTTTGGGAGCATTCAGGAACCTTTCGAACTTTATGCGCGTCATTGCTAAGAGGCCCTTGCGAGAGCATTGGGAAAAGTCAGGTCGTGCGGATTCGAAAGAGCCGCTTGAAGCTTGGCACGCTGAAGCGGAAGCTGCGCTTTGGAAGAACTTCGGGGACATCAAGCGGACCTACGCGAGTGCGAGTGGCGTCGCCGATAACCGCGTGGTGTTCAACATCGGCGGGAACAAGTACCGACTGATCGTAAAGGTGAACTACTTTGCAGGAATCGTTTTCGTACGATTCGTTGGCACGCACGCTGAGTACGACCAGATCGACGCAAGAACAATATGAACAAAACGCGAATCAGACCGATACGAAACGACGAGGATCATGCTTGGGCGCTCGGTTGCATTGAAGAATTGATGGACGCGGAGCCCGGGACCGCCGAAATGGATGAACTTGAAGTCCTGGCCCAGCTGGTCGAAATTTACGAGAACGAGCGCTGGCCGATTGGAATGCCGTTGGCGATCGGTGCGATCAAGTTCCGTATGGAGCAAGAGGGCCTAACGCGTCGCGACCTTGAACCGTACATTGGCAGTTCAGGCAAGGTTTCTGAAGTTCTCAGTGGCAAGCAACCGCTGACGCTGAAGATGATCCGAGCGCTCCATCGACACCTGGCTATTCCTGCCGAGGTGCTCTTGGGAAACCCAAGCCGCCAGCTTGACAATGACTCTTTTGCTGAGAACGCGGAGAAATACCCCGTGAAGGAGATGGCGGATAAGGGATGGTTCGATGGCTTTGGCGAGGTGAATGGACGTTCGGAAGAGGCGATGCGATGGCTCGCTCAACGGGCAGAAGTGGGGCCGGGAACAATTGCTGCGTTGTGCCGGAAGAACGACGAAGCCAGGCAAAACGCGAAGATGGACAGCTATGCGTTTCGAGCGTGGTGTCTTCAAGTTCTTGCACGAGCGTCCGCCGTGCCTCTCCGAAACCGCTATGAGGGTGGCTCGATCAACGAGGAGGTGCTTCGGCAGGTGGCCACGCTAAGCGTCTTGCCGGAAGGTCCATTGAGAGCACAAGAGCTTTTAGCCGAACTTGGAATACGCCTTGTCATCGTGGATCACCTCAAGAAAACCTATCTGGACGGTGCGGCGATGCTGATGGCCGACGGTTCACCGGTTATTGCCCTCACTCTCCGGTGCGACCGCTTAGACAGTTTTTGGCACAGCCTTCTCCACGAGCTGGTGCACGTGAAGAACGACCTCAAGGGAGAATGCGAAATCGTTTACGACGATTTCAGCATTCCTTCGGGAGGAAGTGAGATTGAGCGTAGAGCGGACGCGGAAGCCGCCGATGCTTTAGTACCACCCGGGATTTTGCCGAAGGACGTAGCGGAACTGGAAAGCCTCAATGTCGGCGATCTTTTCGGCTATGCCCGACGAGCTCGTGTTCACCCGGCGATTGTTGCGGGAAGAGTTCGACACGACACAGGGAACTGGAGAAAGTTCGCGCGGCTCGTCGCGCAGGATGGGGTGAAGGCCTACCTTATCTAGGGAAACAGCAAGCTAATACTGACGTAGAGTCACCCCTTCGAAACTGGGGTTCCTAGCATTTTCGCATTCTGGATGATCCCTCGCCCATGTCATCGGTGCTTGCCGCAGGGCAAATTTCCTTCAGCACCTTTATGATCTGTTTTTCTGTTCAGCGTTTTCCGTTGCGCAAGCCTTTCCTAAAGTGGAGATGAAACAACGAACACTCCATACAGCTCACTTTACAGGGAGTCCATGAGGGCCATCGGATTGCCGAGGATGACGTTGCGGCCGATGACGACGGCGTGCTTTCCGGCGGTTGTCAGTGGCGGACTTTCAACGCATTAACTTCATCGCAAAGGCGGCAGGGATAGAGACGCCTTTATAAGTCTGATTCCGACAAATTTTGGAGCCCAACCAGCATGTTATATTCAGCGACTTTCCTTATGATTGCAAGACGTAACAGGTAAACTAGTACTCAGTTGTGTAACAAACCGTAGAAAATCGAGTGGAACTATGAAAATTAATCCTCTGCAGGCGGCTTCTTTTATTTTGATCCTTGCAGGATGCGGCAAGGTTCAGCAAATCCAATCCATTCGAAACTATGATCCTGTGTTTTCCAACGCCTCTAAAGTTGACACTACGGTTACGACGGTTACCTCGAAACGTGATAACGATGGACGCCAGGCGGGTCTGATTTCAGCATTTTTCGGATTGGATGACGCTCTTGCAAAGGCAGCGGATAAGGGGATTTGGCCCGGAGCTGGCGGTAAAGACGGCATGCCGGTCATTTTTTCCCACGAGATTGATTACAAGACGATGCAAGCTGGAGATTTTCGCGTGACTACAGCCTCTGGAAAAGTGGGAGAGATTCTGGCCGTGACGCTTGCACCCGCGGATGATACGGGTGAACTGCGAACGGTTTTGCTCGCAGGTAGCTATGGCAGTATTGATGACCAGCCTGTGAAAGTGGAAATTGTGGGCAACCTTCTTTCCATCGATAAAACCCTAAACTTTAAAGGCGAAAGTATCAAAGTCATCCCTCTAGAGGAAGGCCCAACGATGGTTTGGGCGGAGGTTGTTCCGGACGAGGAGTGGGCGATTGGTAAGAAGGCCACTCCTTTGCCCTGGGGTGGCGGTAGTGGAGCGGCGGAAGGGTCGAAGCAAGTGGTGCGAGTCACTTGGAGTGGAGGCGTTACTAAGCCGGGTGGGGACGAAATAAATGATGTTGAGCGTTTACTGTATAAAGTCACCCTACTTCTTGAAAATGGTAACAAGGTAGACGTGACCCCATTCGCAATTTCTGACTTAGGGGATGGAGATAATAATCACGAGCTATGTCTTGACGTGATGGGCACGCCACAATCCGTTTTCTTCCCAGCCGGAAAGTTGAAAGACCCTAGGAAGGACTTGAATCCGGAAACGAGCATAGCGATCCAGAAGTTGCCTGCTCGATGACATGAATTAAAGATCTCCTCTCGCAACGCAGTAATCGACCTATACGGCTGCTACGTACCGCTCCTACTTCGCAGGCATTACGATGCGAAAGCCAATGTGGGCGGTGCTAAAGTCGACATCGAGGCTCTGGCGTGCCGCCGCACGGAACCTTCTACAGTGGTTTTCGCTGCACAGGTAGGAGCCACCTTTGATGGTAAAGCGGGGTCCGGCTGGGCGAAAAGCCGTCTCGGTCCATTCCCAGACGTTGCCGATCATGTCGTAGGCTCCAATGGCGCCAGGTTCGAAAGAGCCCACCGGTGCGGTTCCTTCAAAGCCGTCCCGGCGCGAATTAGTCTTTGGAAAGCTGCCGGTCCAGATGTTAGCGCGGAGGGTCCCATCTGGCCGATGAGCACCGGATTCTGGGTTTGTTGGATCGAAGAGGCCAAGGGTTGCGGCGTATTCCCACTCCACTTCGGAGGGTAGACGACCGCCGGCCCACTTGGCATAGGCGCGGGCGTCGTTTAGCGTGACATGAACAACCGGGTGGAGGGACCGCCCGTCAAGGGTAGACCCTTTGCCTTCGGGCGTTCGCCAGGTCGCGGAGGAGTCGATTGACCACCAAGAGAGAAAGACTTCAGGCGTATCACTTTTTGTAAACCGCGCAGAGCCGCCTTTTCGTTCAGCATCGGTCACGTATCCGGTTCCCGCCACAAAGGCGGCGAACTGGCTGTTCGTCACCTCATGCGCTTGCAATCGAAACGGCGAGACAAACACGGTTTCAGGTGGCCCCTCTTCGGCGTAGACGGGATCGGCTCCTTTCACGAACCCGCCTCCTGGGACGTCAATGAATTCACCCAACGTTTCTTGACTAAGGCGCGGACTTCCCGTTAGTGCATCAGAGGGATTCAGCTGCCAAATAAATATTGCAGCAATCGCTAGCGTTGCAAGCTTTGCCGCCTTGCTCGGGTGCATGCTTAAAGTACTCGCCCAATGTGCTCTCATCTTCCGTCCGTTCAGTGAATCGCATATTTCAGAGCTGCAAGCGCAGATCCGATCCCGCCAACAAAGAAGGCGCCGCCGAGTGGGAGCCAAGACTTGGGGTGAATTGACCAGCCCACGCGAGCACCGAGAATGGCTAGAATTGCCACACAGAACCCTTGCGAGATTCCGACGGCAACGGGAAACTTGATCCATCCGAGCCCAGCTACGAGAAGGACCAGGGTTGGTAGGTTGGCGACCGAAACTGTCGTCTTCGAGCTATGCCAGGCAACGGCCCAAGCACCGCGGGTAAGGATCCGTTCATGCGTTTGGACGGCATGGGCGAGCAACTCTGAGAACGCCTTCGCTAAGGTCACGGCTAGAACCGACCCAAACAGGACGATGGCGGGCCGGAATGGTGCTGACCGAGATTCTTCCAAAGCCATGAGCACACTTAGCACCAATATGGAGCCGTAGATTAAGCCGAGCGCGGCTTGATCTACGGAGCGCCATTCAGCCTTAAGATCCGGGTTCATCTGCATTGCTGGTGTGCGTTTAGCGCCTATGCGGTCTTTTGGGTTGCCAGTCTCTCTAGAATGCGGTGAGCCGTTTCGTACCCGCTGTTCTGGTTTTGCCCGGTGATCAAGTTGTTGTCGATCGTAGTGTGGGTTTTAAAGGGATCCAACCTTCCGTGTTGACACTCGAAAATCGCGCCCGCCTTCCGTAATTCTTCCTCCGGATGTTTGGGGGTCACAGCGATACCAAATGTATTGATTTGATCGTTGGTCACACCGGTCACGCGGCGACCCTTAACCAAAAGTTCTCCATCAAGACCCTTGGCACTGCACAGGCCAAGTGCGCCATGACAGACCGAGCCGAGGATCTTTCCGAGGGCGTTCGCGCGCGTGATAAGGTCGGTAAGGTCTTCGCTCTGCATCAGGTCGTAGGCCGCACCCCATCCGCCCGCCATGAAGATCACATCGTAGTCCTTGGGATCGATATCTCGAATCTTCTTCGAATTTCTCAGCTTCACCATGGCGTCCTTATCCGCCATGAAACGGCGGTCGTCAGCGCAGGAGAGCGGCCACGACCAACTCGGGGGCTGAACGGGGATGGGACCGCCTTTTGGTGATGCCATGTCCACGTCCATGCCGGCATTGATGAACGCGTAGTACGGGACGGTGAATTCCGAGCCAAATGCTCCGGTGTCCTTATTGCGGGGATCAAGCCGGTTGTGGTTCGTACAAATGATCAGCGCGCGTCGGCCCTTTAGGTCGAACTCTGGGATGGTGTAGTGGCGATGCAGACCCATCGCGGCGAGAATTTGGCGGAGAAAGATTGCGATGACTCCAAGAAGGACTAAGATGCCGGCGATAAGGTAGAGGCTCCAGTGCATGGTTTTGGTGTTGCTCCTTTGATGGGTTCTGGTTATTTCGGCTGACCGCTGCTCGCTTTTTGTCGTCGGGTTCGGACAAGACTTCGGATCTTGCGGAACGCGAAGTAGAGAACGGCGACGATCGCGAGGATCACCCCAAGTGCGTGGGGCCAATACTTGTGCAAGGCTTTCGTCGCGACATTTTTGAATAGCTGCTTGAAGGCGGAGTCGTTAGGGCCAAGCTCGATCACGCCAACCGTTTTTGAGTAGGTCTCGTATTCCGCCACCATGCTTTCAAAGAGCTTAATGTTTGCGGCCGAAACGTCTGTCGTCTCGCCGGGATCGGTTGAGAGATCATAAAGGCGCCACTTTCTGTCACCGAGAGGAGGCGAGAGCCGAGTTATTTTCCATTGCCCTCGATAGAGCGCGGCGTTGCCGCTTACCTCAAAGCCAAAGCCCTCGTTCTCTTTCCGCCCGCCGCCTGCTTCTTTGGCTAACATCGGATAGGCACTCCGCCCATAGAAGTCGTTTGCGGCGTAGGAGACCTGCGCGGCATCAAGGATGGTCGGAACCAGATCGGCAACGTGGACCGGCTGATCCAGAATGCCCGTCGCTTTAATACCGGGGCCAGCGGCGATTAAGGGCACCCTCAGGCCCCCTTCGCTTCCATAGAACTTGTAGAGATTGAAGGGTGCTGATGAAACCGAAGCCCATTCTGGCCCGATTGCGGTCAAGCTGTTGACCTGCCCCATGTTGTCCGGTGAGGTCTCAAAGCCTTCGATCAACTCGATTCCGCGCACGAGCACGTTCTGCAACCCTTTGAACTTAGTGACCGCGGCTTCTGCCCCATTGTCGGAGGTTATGATGACGAGCGTGTTATCAAGCTTGCCAGCGGCATCCAAGTGCGCCAGCAACCGTCCGACATGCTCGTCGGCGGCGGTCATCATTCCGGCATTGACCTGCATCTCGCGGGCAGAAACCGCTTTTTCATCAGCGGTCAAATCGTCCCATGCGCGATGCGTTTTGTGGACGGGTGCTAGCTTTGTAGTTGCCGGTACAAGGCCGAGTTTGATGGCCCGCTGAAGCCGCGCCTTGCGCATCACATCCCAGCCGGCGTCGAAAACACCATTGTAGGAATCGATGTAGGGTTTCGGAGCCTGGACCGGGATGTGGACGGCCTGCAGCGGTAAAAAAGCGAAGAAGGGTGTCTTGGGGTCGCTCGAATCGATGTAACTAATCATCTTGTCGACAAGCGAGCGGGAGGAGTAGTAATCCTCTGGTAGCTTTACCGGCTTACCGTCTTCGTACCAACCCACTTCGTGGTAACCGGGAAGGTAGGGCTTAGCGTTGTAATTGCTACCACCGGTCGCATCCATCACGTACGATCGATCGAATCCGTAACGGTTTGGCAGGTTTGCGCCCGACTCGCCAATGCCCCATTTTCCGGATACGTAAGTCTTGTAGCCCGCTTCGGAGAGCAGACTTGCGATGGTCTTTTGATTTGCCCCCCAGAGCATCGAATAACCCGGTTTGGTTCGCATCTCTTCGGTCACGGTCTCAACCAGCGTCCCCATGCCGCACTGGTGATTGTCCATTCCAGTGAGGAGCATCGCTCGGCTTGGTCCACAGAACGGCGATGAGTGGAATCGAGAGAGCATCACCCCCTTCTTGGCAACGGCATCTATATTTGGGGTCTTTGTGTCACTGCCATATGCCCCAAAGTCCATGAAACCAACATCATCGAAAAGCACAACGAGAATATTGGGACGTGCTGCTTGTGCTTTGGCCGGAACGGCACTTGCGAGGACCAAGACAAGTGCGGATAGGCAAGATCTCGCGATGGCCATCAATGCTCGTCGGACCGGCACTACCTGTGCACATTTATGATTGTTTGAGTTCATGGCTTGCCACCTCACGGTTGCCGAAAGGGCACGTTTGTGACCGTAACGTCAGGCGTGAATGTGGATCGAGTATAGGTAGCAGTCGAGCCAGCTTGGAAGCTCTAGTTAGGCCAATTGCTATTCAGTTTTGACCACTAGTGTCAGTTTCGTTTTGTGTTTGCCGAAAGGCCGAAGGTGATAAGCCTGTCCAGCGTTTGAAACTGCGGGTGAAGTTCGACGGGGTGTCAAAACCCAATTCATGAGCAATGGTCTGGATTGTTATTGCGGGGTTCGAGAGCATGCCGCGTGCTCTTCGTTCTCGAATCGCATTTGTCAGTTGTCGGAACGTTGTGCCTGAGTTCTCAAGGTGCCGACGCAGACTTCGTTCGGAATAGCCAAGAGCGGCGGCGACTTGCGAGATTGACAGGGCCAAGTTTTCTCCTTCTTGTAGGAATGCGGTGAGTTTGCCCACTGGCGTCTCCTCCGCTTGTAATCCTTCGGCAACCTTTTCACACAGATTCAGTAGCCGGGGATGATTGAGCGGGTCTGCTCCAGGCAGAACTCTGTTCAGCAGCACTTCGGCGAGGTACAGCCGAATCTCTTGGGCTTCGAACCGGACGGGAAATCCAATTTCTCCTTGAACTCGCGCCCAACCTTCGGGCTTGCTAATGCTGAGCTCCGCGCGAAGCACTGGGTCGGAGGTGCGCAAGATCGCGCTGCAAAGGCGCTCACATCCAACGAGGGCACTGGTGGATGCAAAGCAGGAAATGTCTCCGAGCGGGACTTTCGGCCGCAACCGGATGGCGAATTCTCCGGGCTGCGTTGCAGCGTCTTTGTCGCGGAAAGTGAACTCAATGGCCGGGAATGCAAGGAAGAAAAAGCGGTTTAGCACAGCGAGTGCGTCGCTGAAAGTCGCCGCGTTCATTGCGGCGTAAGCCGGCAGACCGATGAAGCTGGCTTCGAACTGCTGGGCAAGCCGAATTCCGAGGTGCGGTTCACCCGTTTGTTCGATCGCATTAAGAAAGAACTGCCGAAGGGGCGGCAACTCGGTCAGGAATTTTGGATCGGAGAAGTCGGCCGCCGACAGTCCTGTATTCGCAAGCAACTTTGCCGGGTCATAGCCCTCTTTTGAAAGCGCACGAAACACGAACCCTGGGTAAGTCATTCGTAGCATACGGCATCAATCCAAATCAGATCATATCGCAAGTCTTAGCGTGGGCAACACAAGAAGATTATAATTGCAGGCCGGCCCCTGAACTAGCACGATGCACAATTTGCAATTGATCCCATTGCGATGTTCGCGAACTGCTGCAGCACTTCTTCAAGCTTTCCCGGCGGGTTTGCAGCTAAGCTCGGGCTGCTCCCTGCGACAGTCGACCGATTTGTAGCGCGGTCCACATCCGAAATTGTAGCTCTCCTTTCAAATGTGGGCTCTAGCGAAATCGTTTGACGGCCAACCTTGTTTAGCGAACACATCGTCGTTAATCTCGACGCATTGAATTCCCCGCCAAGAATTTCAAGCCGATCCCAAAAACCCTTCAGGGCTAGTCACATTTTAGAATCGCCAAGTCGCTCCCAAAATTGGCCCCGAAAGCTGTGCGTCTACTCGGCTACCGTTTTCGCGGTAGTCCACCGACAACTCGCGATACCCGAGGGAGAGGAAGAAGTCTCGGCTAGCCCGGTAGCTGACCGTGCCAACGATCTGGCTTGTTGCGTGCGATCCGACTCGAAAAAGTCCGACGTCTCCGTAGAGAACGAATGCCCAGTCATTGGAAATGCGGAAGTTTGCGCGGGTACCGAACACGATGTCCGTAAAGCTCTTTTCCCGGGAAACATCGATGCCGCCAGTCTCAGCTTCTACGCCAGGCTTTAGAAGCCAAGACCGGAAGCCTCCGACAACGTCGAGAGTCATCTTTTGCTGAGCGACGGCTTGGTATCCGCCGGCAAAGGTAAGCGAGACTTGCCGCAGGCTCCCGCGCGCCTTAGTGTTTGGCGGCACGACGCCTTCTTGGGATAGGTCCACAAAGCTCAAATCCCCGACACAGACGAGGCGGCCCTTTCTAGCGGACGCGGCCAGAAAGAATGCACTGTTCAGGTCTTCCAACACATCCGAAAACGACTCGTCGAACTTGATGGTCCGTCCCGTTCTAAACGGCTGAAGCGTCCCACTTACTCCAGTAGCCCACACGTAGGGCGTAACGTCGATGACCCACTTTTCGGCTTCCGCAGCCTGCGCGGAAGGACTATCGTTTGTACGCACTTGTTGCGCTATGGGAGTATCGGCTTGCGCTCTAGTCGGAACCGCAGACGCTAGCACCAAGACCATTACGGAAAGGCTGGCACGGGCCGCAGCCAACGCCGGCTGAACTTGCGCGCAAAATGGTCTTCTGAGTTCGTTCTGGTTCATGATTTTCCACCTCACGTTCGCCGCTCCGCCCTTCAGTTCGCGACTAGCGCACGGTCCGGGAACTGGCTTCGAGTATGCGGGGAAAAGTCAGCGGCTTGGAAGCTCTAGCTCGGCCAAATTCTATTCAGTTTTGACCAGGAACTTACGAAAAGTCCTTGCCTCGATTAGTGCGGAAGATGAGTGGCTACTGACCCGTGAAATGACCGTCGTGGCGTGATAGTTGTTCCGCCTGCACGTTTTAGCGGATTAGTAACAGAGAACGCTACACAAGGTGAACAGATCACTTATCACTGGTGTGAAAAGAATGCCGGGAGGACTCTAACCGAATATTCCTAGTTCGATTGCTGTGGGATGAGAAGACCAAGCTACTCCACCGCGGTCAGCTCCGCAGCCTCAACGCAGTTCGCCAGCAGGCTTGCCACGGTCATCGGCCCCACGCCTCCCGGCACGGGCGTCAGCCAAGACGCCACTTCCGACACACCCGCGAAGTCCACGTCGCCGACGTCGTGGGTTCGGCCTTCTACTTTGTTGTAGCCGGCATCCACGACTACGGCGCCGGGTTTGATCCAGTCGGACTTCACCAATTCAGCTCGGCCGACGGCGGCTACGACGATATCGGCTTGGCGGCAGAGGGCCTGGAGGTTTTCGGTTTTGCTGTGGGCGATGGTTACGGTGGCGTTCATTTGCAGGAGCATGAGGGCCATCGGTTTGCCGAGGATGACGCTGCGGCCGATGACGACGGCGTGCTTTCCGGCGGTGGGGATTTGGTAATGCTTCAGGATCTTGGTGATTCCGAGCGGGGTGGCGCAGCGGAAGCCGGGGAGGTCGCCGACGAGGCGGCCGAGCGATTGGGGGGTGATGCCGTCGACGTCTTTTTCTGACCCCAGGGCCATGAGGGCGGCGTTTTCGTCGAGGTGTTTGGGCAGCGGGTGCTGGATGAGGACGCCATGGACGAGAGGGTTCGCGTTGAGCTCATGCACCTTCGCGAGAAGTTCTTCTTGGGTGGTTTCCGCGGTGGCTTCCCAGGATCCGCTTTCCATTCCGGCGGCTTCGGCCCACTTTCGCTTCATGCGGACATAGGCCAGGCTCGCGGGGTCTTGGGCGGCGACGATGGCTTCGAGGCGGGGGGTGATGCCTTTTTCTTTGAGGACGCCGACGCGCTCTTTCAACTCCGCGCGGAGTTGTTTCGACAGGGCGAGGCCATCAAGGATTTGGGCGGGCATTTCTTATTATGAGAGCCCTAGCTGGCGTCGGTCGCGTTTGGCGACGCTTGCGGCTCATCCGCGGATTTCTTTTGCAGAGACAACTGGTAGAGCGCCTCTTCTTCGTCGTAGGCAGCGCGGTACACCGGGTTCTCCGAACGGTGCTTTTCGATCCGTACTTTGATGTAGCTCTTGTGTGGTTTCGGTGCGGTTTCCATGACGCCCATGAATGATTCTATTCTGGCGTTGGCTCTGGCATCAACTCTGACTTCAGCACCCAACCGAAGCGGCGGGCGTTTTTGCCTTCTTGCGAATCGGCGTCGACTACTTCCTCCACCAGTTCCTCTTTCACCACCGGAGCTACGTAAACCTCCGGTTCGGCTTCGCCCATTTTCGGATCCCAATGGTGCTTCTCGGTGACCTTGTACAGGTTGCCGAGGACGCCATTTACGAACTTGCCGCTCTCGACGCTGGAGAATTTCTTGGCGATTTCGATGGCTTCGTTGATGGTGATGAAGGGGCTGATGTAGGGGACGTAGAGCAGCTCGAAGGTGGCGATTTGCATGACGATGCGGTCCATCGCGGCGAGGCGATCGAGCTCGTAGTCGTGCAGGTGGTCTTGGATTAGCTCGTTGATTCGGGCTTGCTGGTTTTGCACGCCGTAGACGAGTTCTTCGGTGTAGCGTTCGAGCTCGGGGTTGAAGCCGTACTCGAGCTGGGTCCAGTAGCCGTCGTCATCTGGGTTGTAGAGCAGGGATGGCTCTACGACGCCTGCGGTGACTTGCGGCACTTCGGTGAAGGCTTCGGTGAGGATTTCGGCGGCGGGGCGGTCGCCATATTCCGATTCGTACAGAACGCGGAGGGCGAGTTCGCGGGCGTGGCGGCGAGATTTGGAGAAGATCAACCCAAGCCCTCAAGGAAGCGCGGGACCCAGCCGGTATCGAAGTTGCCGGATTTGTAGGCTCCGCTCTCGACCAAGCGTCGGAGAAACGGCAGGTTGGTTTGGATGCCGCCGATTTGGAACTCGTTTAGGGCGACGGCGAGCTTCGCGACGGCTTGCTCGCGGGTGGGGGCTTTCACGATCAGCTTGGCGATCAGGGGGTCGTAGTAGGGGGAGACGGAGAATCCAGCGTAGGCGTGGGTTTCCATGCGCACGCCGCGACCGCTCGGGGCGACCCATTCGGTGATTTGGCCGGTGCTCGGGGCGAAGTCTTTGTCGGGGTCTTGGGCAGTGATGCGGGCCTCGATGCTGTGGCCTTCGAGGTTGACTTCCTCTTGGGTGATCGGGAGCTTTTCGCCGCTGGCGATGCGGAGCATGAGGTGCACGAGGTCGAGATTGGTGATTTCTTCGGTGACCGGATGTTCGACCTGGAGACGGGTGTTCATCTCGAGGAAGTAGAAGTTGTGATCGTCATCGAGGAGGAACTCAACGGTGCCGGCGTTGTGGTAGCCGACGCTGAGGGCAACGCGCACGGCGGCTTCGCCCATGGCCTTTCGGACTTCGGGGCGCATCTGCTCGAAGGGGGCTTCTTCGACGATTTTTTGGTGGCGGAGGTTCTGGATGGAGCACTCGCGCTCACCCAGGTAGACCATGTTTCCGTAGTGGTCGCCGATGACTTGGATTTCGACGTGGCGGGGTCGGACGACGCACTTTTCGATGAGGATTTCGCCGGAGCCGAAGCTGGCTTGGGCCTCGGCTTGGGCCATTTTCCAGAGTCGGGCGAGGTCGTCGGGGCCATCGACGCGGCGGATGCCTCGGCCTCCGCCACCGGCGACGGCTTTGAGGAGGATGGGGTAGCCCATCTCGTCGGCGATGTCGAGGGCGACGCTTTCGTTTGGCACGGCGCCGGGGGAGCCAGGGACCACGGGGACGTTGGCGGCGATGGCAGCGGCTTTGGCTTTCGCTTTATCGCCCATGGCCTCAATGGCTCCGGGCGGGGGGCCGATGAAGGCGATGCCGAGGCTTTGCAGGGCGATGGCGAAGTTGGCGCGCTCGCTGAAGTAGCCGTAGCCGGGGTGGACGGCTTCGGCGCCGGAGATTTGGCAGGCCATCAGCACGTTGGCGAGGTTGAGGTAGCTATCGGTGTTTGATCCTGCGCCGACGCAAACGGCTTCATCGGCGAGTTTGACGTGCAGGCTTTCGCGGTCGGCTTCGCTGTGAACGGCGACGCTGAGGACGCCGAGTTCGCGGCAGGCGCGGATGACTCGGCAGGCGATTTCGCCTCGGTTTGCAATGAGGATCTTCTTAAACATTCAGTATTTTCCGTGGCCGGGGTGGGGGCATTTCACCAGGCCATCCGCTGGGTTGTATTCGTAGGCTTCTCCGCCAACCGGGCAAACATAGAATTCGGAAGGGAGCTTGGTCTCTTTGATGTCGGCGGGCGGCTGGTCCTCGTTGGTCATCGCGACGATTTGGAGGGCGTTGCGGACTTGGCCGAGGTTGCTGCGGCAGACGTCGTCTTTGGCAGCGTACTTTGCCGCGCCGAGGACGGTGGTGCCTTTGCCGTCGGCACGGGAGCTCTTCTTTTCTCCGCCAAAGGCGCCGCTACCGTAGAAGAGGGCGACGCTGAGGACGGCGATGATGGCGAGGGTCGCCAGGAGGCCGACGAGCGTGTTTCCGCGCGTTTTGGATTGCGTCATGTTGGTTCCACCCAGGCGATGATTTGGCCGAATTGGACGGGGGCGTCGGTTTCGGCGAGGACTTCGATGACGGTTCCGGCGACGTTCGATTCGACATCGTTGGCAAGGCCGAGAACGGCGATGTGGCCGATGATCTGTCCGGCGGCGACGGTTTGTCCAACTTCAAGCGGTGAGCTAGCGGGGCGGAAGTAGCCGACATAGTTGGACTTGATTGGCTTCTTGGTGTCCTTTGCTTGCTCGGGCGTGGTGGCTTCGGGTGGTTTCGGCTTTGCCGGAGCCGGGGAGAGGGTGGCGGTGAAGCTGGTGTCGCCGATGGTGAGTTCGACTTCGGCGAATCCGTTGGATCGGGCGGTGGAAAGAGCGTGCCGAACCGACGACCAAGCCGAGCTAGTCGGTTCTTCTGGGGTCGGGGTTTCGTTCGCCATTCTAGCTGGAGTGTACCGAGTAAGAAAAATGCCGGGGCTAGGGTTTTGCGCGTTACCAGCTTTGCTGGTCCCTGGGGGAGGAAACAACCCCGGCTGAGGATAGACTCATCTGCTTCGGTCGCGTACTTTTTTTCACGACTCTCCTTACACGAATTACAACACGGGTATTGAGCCGAGGGTTCCCGGCCGGGGATGGTCCTAGGACCATCCCCGGGTGCGTTAGGAGAGGAAGTTTGAAGTCGCGCCTTTGAAGGAGGGGAAAACTTCGCCGCCGTCGTTGAATCCGTGCCGTTTGGCGAGGATTTCTTTGAGGACGCTGCGGTAGTCGGTGGTGACGCGGAGGTCGCCGGGGCCTTCGAGTTCGTCGGGCTTTAGGCCGGGCCAGTCGGCGTAGACGCCGGGCTTTTTGATTCCGCCGCCCATGACGAGCATGGCTCCGGCGCGGCCGTGGTCGGTGCCGAGGCCGCCGTTTTCGTAGGCGCGGCGTCCGAATTCGGATTTGACGACGATGGTGGCTTTATCCAAGAGTGGTCCGAGGTCTTTGGCGAAGGCACCGAGGGCGGTTCCGAGCTCGCCGAGGAGTCCGGGCATCCAGCCGGCGGTGGAGCCTTGGGTGACGTGGGTGTCCCAGCCGCCCATGTTGAGGAAGGCGACTTCCATCCCGATGCCGGATCGCATGAGGGTGGCGGTCTCTTTGAGTCCCTGGCCGAGGCCGGTTTCGGGATACTTGATTCCGCGCGCTTCTAGGTCGGTGCTCATTTTTAGGTTTTGCACGGATTCCAGAACGGCGAGGGTGCTTCGGCCGGCTTCTGAGGCAGCGTCGTCGCCTTCGGCGCAGAGTTTGCGCAGGCGTTGGACGAGTTCTTTTCGTTCGGCGTCGCTACCATTGAGGCGGTAGTCGGCGATGCTGTTGAGGCCGATGGCGTTTAGCCCACCGCGGAAGGCATCGGGCATCGTGGAGCCAAAAGCGACCGCGCGGAGGGGGGTGTGGTCGGGTCGGGCGGAGGCGGCGAGGTACCGGCCAAGCCAGCCGCTCGCGGGTCCGGCGCCGTCGTTGGCGAGGCCGCGCTCCATGGCGCTCATGGCTTCGAAGTGGCTGCGGGTTTGGTCGAAGCTACCGACGGCGTGGATGGCGAGGAGCTTCTTTTCCTCGATGAGCGGCTTGATGGGGTCGAAGGCGGGGTGCAGACCGAACTTGTCGTCGAGCTTGATGGATTGCCGCTCGGTGATGGCGATGTTGGGCCGGATTTTGTAGTACTGGTCTTCGAAGAAGGGCACGAGAACGCTCATGCCGTCGGCTCCGCCACGCAGGAAGATGACGATGAGGACGTTGTCTTTTTTCTCTTCTGAAACGGTGAATCCGGCGAGGGCGGTGCCTCGGCTGGCCCAGGCGAGGCTGGCCATGGATGCGCCGACGAGGAGGCCGCGGCGGGAAACGCCTTCGACTTTTGTCGATGCCTTTGGTTGGCGGATGACTTCGGGACGGCCGTAGTTTCCGTCGCCGTCGCAGGAGATCCAAGGTCCTGAAAATTTCTGTGGGTTTGGCATTTTTATTTCCACTGGAAGGCCGGGGCCATGAGCATCAGGGCGAGGCCGGTCTTGGCTCGTTCGGCCACGACTTTGGTCGAGAGGGTGGCGATTCCGGCGCTGGCGATTTTGGCATCGGGGATTTGGGTTCCTTGGATGCGGTTTTCGGCGAGGTCGGCGGCGAAGTTCCAGCGGGCGAGCATGCCGCCGGTCCAGGCTTGGGTTTCGTCGGGGTAGCCGTCGGGCATCGGCCACTCGTAGAGCGGTTGGCCCATGTCGAAGAGATGTTTGAGCAGGCCGGGGCCAGCGTCGGTTTGGGCGCCGCTGGCTCGGACGGCGCTGACGGCGTAGTCGAACGGGCGCTTGAAGATCGGTGGGGCATCGAGGAGGGCGTTGCTCAATAGCATCGGTTTGAGGGTCGCCTTGATGTCGCCTTTGCTTTCTAGGTAAGCGGCTTTCATCTTGTTGATGACCGGCTCGGGCTCGTCGCCGAGGAAGTAGCGGGCGAGTTTTCGGCAGAGGAAGTTTGCGGTTTGGGGGTGGTGGGCGAGGATGTCGATGACGATCTCGCCGTCCTTTTCTCCTTGGCCGGCCGGGATTTTCTTGCCGAGAACGATCTTTGCGCCGTCATCGTGCTTTTCGGATTCGAAGAGGAAAGCACCGCGTCGCTTTAGGAACCCGGTTTGGATGCCCCAGCCGGTGAAGCAGCGGGAGACTTCCATGACGTCTTTTTGGCTGTAGCCGCCGCTCACGCCGAGGGTGTGGAGTTCCATGATTTCGCGGGCGTAGTTTTCGTTCGGGACGCCTTTGCGGTTGATCTGGTTGTCGAGGTACTGCAGCATCGCCGGGCTTTTGGCGCTGGCCATGAGCATGTCTTCGAAGCGGCCGAGGGCGTGTTGGCGAATGACTTTTCGGGTGTCTTCGGGAACGCTGTAGGCGATCGGCCACTTTCTGCCGTACAGGTTGAAGTGGTTCGACCAGAAGTCGACCATGCGCTCTTGCAGTTGATTTGGACTGTAGACGGCGCGGAGGACGGCGGCTTGCTGCAGGTGGCGAATGACTTCGTAGTCGGGCAGGTCGCGGAGTTCGCCGCCTTCGTAATAGATGGCGGAGAGTCGGCGGAGTTGAAGCAGGAGGCGCGGGTCGTCTTGCTGATCGGCGGCGAGCTGCTTGTCTAGCCAGGCTTTGCGGCCGAGGGTTTTGATCTCGGCGAGGTCGTTGCCTTGGGGGCCGAAGGTGAGGCGATTTGCCAGGCGGACTTCTTCGGAGACGTTGCCGGTTGGAGTCTTGAGGGCCTTGCCTTCGGGCGAGATGCGGCGAGAGACGTCGGAACAACCCGCAAGGAGGGCGGCACCGCCGGCGGCTAGGCCGAGGGCGAGGGCATCACGCCGGGAGATGTTGGGTTGGTTGCTCATGGGTGGCCTTCCTTACTGCAGCGGAGTTGGCTCGAGGGCTTCGACTCTCTGCTTGCCGAGCAGGGCCGACCAGCCGGCACCGAAGGCAATACAGAGCAAAGCGGGGAGGAAGAGGAACCAGCCGAGGACAGGGAGCAGACCGACGCCGACTAAGATGAGTGAGCTTCGGGAGAAGGCGGTGAACTCGGACATGTCCGTGTGCTGCTCTCGCATTCGGATGGCGACGAGTCGCGAAAGTCCGGCTCCGCCGACGGTTCCGATGGCGAGCAGTCCGCCGATCAGGGCCGCGCCGAGGAACTTGACTCCTGGGGAGGGGGCGTTTAGCAATGCGAGACCGAGACCTCCGAGAACCAGGAGGATCCCTACTCCGTGGAGCATGGGGGCCCAGAATCCGCTTTGCAGTTTCGTGTGAGCGCGGTGAACCTTGGCGTCGAACATCAGTCCAGCGGCCAATAGGGCTGCCCAAGTGGTAAGCGTGAGGGCAATAAACCCGGTGATAACGGCAAGAACGTCTCCAAACAGCATTGTCTTTGTCTCCAGTCGGGCCGTGGCATCGGTTGCGGGCTCGACGTAAGCTATGTTAGGGCATCGCGCCGGTGGTCAGGGACTAAATGCCCCTTTCGGAACCGGTTGCCTCTACACTAATCCCACAGCCATGGCGGACCGCAAACTTCTCACGGGAATCTCTTCCGACGCTTTCGTTTCTGATGCCGATCGATGGGCGCTTGAAAAGCTCCAGAAGGTTCCTTTGTTGCCGCTGGTGATGCGGAAGTTTTACGAGGTCGGTTTTGACCGGTGGTTCTACGTGATGAATATGTCGATGTCGGTTCGGTGCGGACCTAACCAATATCCGACCTTGCACCGAATTTTGAAGGAGAGCTGCGCGGTGCTGGACATGCCGGAGCCGGAGCTTTACATTACGAACAACCCGTTTCCGAACGCCTTTGCGGGTGGCGTGGAGCGACCCTATATCACCCTGCGGTCCGGGATTGTGGACAACCTTTCGGACGAGCAGTTGTATCACCTGATTGGGCATGAGCTAGGGCACATTAAGGCGAACCACGTGCTGTATTTCAGCGTTGGCGCGGTGCTGTTTGCGCTGCTTGATCTGTTGGGCAAGCGGACTTTGGGGACAACGGACGTTGCTTCTTATGCCTTGGTGCTGGCTTATTACGAGTGGTCGCGGCAGGCAGAGTTCTCGGCAGACCGGGCTGGATTGCTGGTGTCTCAGTCGCTGACGACCAGCTTGGATTCGCAGATTTCGCTGACCGCAGGACCAAGCCGGTTGCGGCACGAGCAGAACCGAGAAGCGTTTATGGACCAAGCGCGGGCATATCAGGACGCGGACACGCTGGATCAGATTGGGAAGGCCGTGCTGTTCATGATGTACGGCAAGACCTTCACTCACCCCATGCCGGTCCACCGCGCCCAGGAGCTGGAGCGGTGGTACTTGACCGGGGCTTATGAACGGATCATGAACGGCGACTACGCTCGTCTCGCGCAGGCGGCGTAGTTTCCCTAAGGAATATCGGTGCGGACATACCATCCGTGGATGGCATTCTTGTAGGCCTTCATGCCGGGAAAGACGAAGTTGTAAGCGTCTTCAATGTACGGATGGGGCACAGCGCTGATGTCCTCCACGGGTCCGGTCTCGATCTTGCCGTTTTTCCAAGCCAGAATGTATACGCCGGTTGGCGATGAGACGAGCCCTTCTGGCCCGTTACCCTTCTGAATGTTGCGTCTTACAAACAGGAGCGAGTAGAAAGCGACCTCGCGATAGGTCTCCGGATTTGTTACTGAGACCGAAAACGTTCCAGCCTCGGGTCGGCGATTGAAAGCGTCCTCAGCATAATCTTGAGCTGGAACCCTAAACATATGATTGGGCACGCTCCACCGGTCCCAGTTCTTCTCTCGAAGCACGTCTAGCAAAACCTTCGCTCGCTTCAGGGTGTCCTCCAGCTGCTCCTCCTGGCTTGGAATCTCGGGTCTCGATTGGGGCCGGAGACTGCTGGACAAATCTCCGCTGGCCGTTCCGTATGCAGATCCGACGAGGAACACGATCGGTAAAAGCTTGATGAAGATTCTTTCCATTCTAAATTTGCTCCAATTGACCCGCTTGAGAGAGAACAACGATCTGCCGGCCTCCGAGTTCACTCCACTTTGCAGCAGTTTCTAGTTAAGGCAAAAGCTCTTTGCGCTGCTGATTTGTTCAGACTTGGAGTTTCCACTTCTCCCAGATGAAATACCGGGACATGGCAGCGAACTGAGCCTCTGGCAACAGGTGGGCTTGGAGTCGAGCGCGAACTCTTTCCTTAAGGTCCTCAGTTATCGTCTCGGCACCAAGGATTTCTCTAAAAGTATCGATGTCTCGGTAGACGCTGTACCGGAGGCTTTTGAGTTCTTCCCGATCCAAGCCATAGAATGCTCGGGCGGCTTGGACGTACCTTTCAAACTGTGGCTCCTTCGCGGTGATGGTCACGGTCTTGAGCACATCATCGACTTCCCAGGAAAACTTTTCCTCAGGATTGTCAAAGTAAGGATTGAGTAGGTCGCAATCTTCTTCCGTGCAGACCCTGAAAAACTCATCATAAGGCATCCCGCTTGCTTCGTCAACGGGCTCGATGCTGGCGCGGGAAACAAGCTGGGCAAATTCCTCGGCGGAAACTCCAGCGGGAATCTGTGGCGGAGAGAGCACCGTTCCCCGAACCGGAAAGTTGTCCGACTTGTACGTCTGATTGCAAATTTGACAGGCAAAGAGAAAGTTGTCGTAGCAGTACGCGAGCCACCAATACACCGATTTGGGCCGAAAGTGCTCAACATCGCCATGAGCGACGACCGTGGTGTCTGCTTCGCAATATGCGCATTTGCCGTGGCTCTCTTTAATGAGATGCTTTTTGGCTTGTTTCCACTTTTTGGAGTCGAACTCCCGGCTACCGTCCAGTTTTGGCAAAAGCTTCTGCGCTAGTTCAAGCCGCTTTTCGCCTTGGAAGAGCTTGGGCACGACAGACTTTTTCCGGTCACGAGCCAAAGCGATCATCTACTTTTCGCCCTTCGCGAGTTTGAGCTCGGTCCGCACATCCTGTAGCAAGCTCTCTAGGTCGGCGTTGGAACGGCTTGGCATCGGGTACGTCGGTAACGATTCCAAGAGCTCGGACAACTCTTTGAACTCCTTTGCCTCAGATCGAGAACGCTCATTGGAGGAGATTGCTTTGATCTGTCGGTAACGAGTTTTTAGATCTTCGACGTACTTCGAATCAAGAGTCTTGACTCCGAATGCAGGACTCGCGAGAATCTGATGAGCGAGGAGGAGATTTGGCGAACCTCGGAACGGTTCGAGCTTCGGCGCTTGAGCGTTTTCACCTCTTTGCAGGAAGTAGAGCTCGCCGGGACCGGACTGCTGTGCGGTGAGCGCAGAGTGGGTGGTCGCGATGATTTGAATGTTGGGAAGTTTGTTCGTAATGAACTCGTGAAGTTGGCGTTGCCAAACGGGATGCAGGTGCAGATCGATCTCGTCTAGAAGCAGTAGCCCGCGCGCTTCTAGCGGCTTCTTGTAGTCCTTGAATGCCGAGGTGATCCGGAAGAGCAAATCGCCACACCACGCGGCCATGTTCTGGTAGCCATCGCTCAGCTGGCTCAGCGGGATCACTCCGTCGGGCGTGTCGAACATCAGGTCTCCGGTTTCTCGATCGATGTCGAGGAACGTGACATCCGGCATGATCTCCGCCAGGGCGGATCGAATGATTTCGATGCCGGACTTTGGTCGGCTAAACGCGAGGTTCATCGCCCAACTTTCTAGGGGATTGAGGTTCGCATCGCTGGAGAAAAGCGTCGAAACCGCCTGGGCACGCGGATGTTTATAGGTCTCGCCAAACTGCGCCATCCGCTTGGACGACAGACGACGAGAAGCCCCGTAACCGACGAAGAAGTAGCTACGCTGCGTGTGGGCAAGGGCGGCGTCAATCGCCTTCAGCGAATCTCGGTTTAGCTCAAGGATGTCGAGGATCGTTTTGTCTCGCGGAATCCGGAGTCGAAGTTCGCGTGGCTCACCTTCTGCGGTTTCGACTTCCGCCTGAATTTCTGCGAAGGATTGATCTTGTTGGATCCATTTGTTCGCAGTTCCGAGGAGTTCCGTTAGGGCATCACTTCCCGCCAAGATTAGAGCTGAGGCACGGAGAATCGAGCTCTTTCCGGTGCCGTTTTGGCCCAGAATCATGGTCCATTTTCGGTTGATTCCTCGCGCACTTGACCTCACGTCACCGTCGACATCTGCAACGCGAAAGTCGATTTCTAGACTATCGATGCAGCGGACATTCTCTAGTTTCAGGCGTTTGAGAAACATGTCGGATTGCTATTGAGCATAGCCGGATTTTTGGCTTCAGCCCCGAAGCGACTGCACGAAGTAGATGCCAGCCATGAGGACGCCGTAGATGGCTACGCCGGTTCTGAGTTTGTCGGGCGGGACGCGGAGGCTCCAGCGGGCCATTCCGTAGCCGCCGAGGACGGCGCCGATGGTGAGGGCGCCGGCGGCGGGGAGGTTTACGATTCCCGAGAAGAAGAAGTAGACGCTGGCGGAGAAGTTGATGAGGACGCCGAGGGAGTTTTTGATCAGGTTGATCTCGTGGGTGTCGGCGTCGATGAATAGCGCGAACGCCGCCATCATCATGATCCCCATTCCCGCGCCGAAGTAGCCGCCGTAAAGCGCGACTAGGAACTGCATGAAAACTCCCAGCCAGACCGGTACATGCGGCCGGTCTCCGAGGAGGAATTTTTTGATTTTCGGTTGGAAGAGCAGTAGTAATGCGGCAAAGAGGATGAGGTAGGGAACGACCCTCTTAAACGCCGATTCGCCCGAGGTGACAAACAACCAAGCGCCCAGGGTAGCCCCGATGATGGTGGGGATTGCGAGCTGAAGAAGCTGCGCCTTGACTTTCGGAAACAGCGCACGGAGTCCAAACACGCCGCCCAAGGAACCGGGCCAGAGCGAAACCGAGTTGGTGGCGTTCGCGACGTTGGCCGGCATGTGCAAGCCGAAGGTCAGAAACGGGAAGGTGACGAGAGTGCCGCCCCCGGCGATGACATTGATTCCGCTCGCGATGGCTCCGAAAAGCACAAGCCCGCCGAATTCAAGCGGCGTCAAATCTGATCCAGCACGCTGCTGAGCTCGATGGCGGCAAGCGCGGCCTCGCGACCTTTATTGCCCATCTTCAATCCGGCCCGATCCCAGGCCTGATCTTGGGTGTCGGGAGTGAGGATTCCCCAAGCGACCGGCGCGGCGTATTGAACCTGCAGGCCCATGAGGGCACCACTGACATCTCCGCCGAGCAAGCGAGCGTGGGGAGTTTGACCCTGCATGATGCAGCCGAGGGCGATGACGGCGTCTGGCCGTTCGTGTCGAGAGAGCAATTCTGAAATGACCGGGGGGATTTCCCACGTTCCGGGCACGTGAACCACGGTGACTTCGGGATCGCCATGGCGGGCGAGTTCATCCAGCGCACCTTCGAGCAACTCTTTAGTGATGGCCTCGTTCCAACGGCTGACCACGATTACAAAGCGCTTTGAAGACGCATCCATCGACCCGCGCACGGTTTTCATATGTCTAGTTTAACTCGTTAGCGTGGTCATGACCCGAAAGTGAGACAATGGGGGAGTGGATGTTGAGCGCGGTTGGCTGGCAGAACTGATGGGATTCTTGCGCCCGGACCAAGTGCTGACCGGCGCGGCGGCGCGACGCGGATACGATTGCGACGCTTACACGGTTGATCGTTTTCCGCCAGTGGCGATTGTTCTTCCGGAATCGACGGCAGAAGTAGCGGAGGTCGTGCGCTGGTGCAACTTACGGAACGTTCCTTTTACAGCCAGAGGCGCCGGTACCGGGCTCAGCGGCGGATCGCTTCCGGCCCTGGGCGGGATCGTGATCTCTACCAAGAAGCTCACGCAAATTCTTGAGATAGACCTGCCCAACCGCCAAATGCTCGCCCAAACCGGGATTGCGAACAAGAAGCTATCGGATGCAGTGAAAGCGGCAGGGCTGCACTTTGCACCCGATCCTTCTTCGCAAACCGTCGCCACGCTGGGCGGAAACATCGCCGAAAACGCGGGCGGGCCGCACACGCTCAAGTACGGAGTCACCGCGAGCCACGTAGTCGCGCTGACCCTGGTGACCCCGGAAGGTGACGTTGTTCAGTTGGGCGACCGAGTTCCGGGCGGACCAGGGCTTGATCTCGCCGGGCTGGTGATCGGCTCGGAAGGGACGCTTGGCATAGCCACCGAAGCCTGGGTCACGCTGACTCCGTTACCGAACCACGTCATTACCGCGTTGGTTGCGTTTGGCACCGTGCGCGAGGCCACGGAATCGGTTGCGGAAATCATCGCTTCCGGCACGATTCCGGCCGCACTGGAAATCATGGACCGCGGGATTCTTGGTGCGCTTAAGGCGGCGTTCAACTTGGAGTATCCGGTCGGAACGGAGGCGCTACTTCTGGTGGAATGCGACGGAGATTCAGCCGAGTTGGTTAAGGCAGAAATGGCGACCGTTGATGCCATTTGCCGCTCACAGAACTGCCTGAACCTGGAGACAGCCGAAGACGAGGTGGCACGGCAGAAGCTTTGGACCGCGCGGAAGAAAGGAGTCGGAGCGATGGGGCGGCTTGCGCCCAGCATCGTGACGCATGACGGCGTTATTCCGCGATCAAAATTGCCGGAGATGCTGGACACGGTTTACGAAGTCGCATCGCGGCATCAGATCGGGGTCGCGAACATCTTTCATGCGGGAGATGGGAACCTGCATCCGTGCTTCTACTTTGATGACCGCGACCCGGACCAGGTGCGTCGAGTGGTTGAAGCGGGAGAGGAGATCATGCGACGGTGCATTGAGTTAGGCGGGTCGATCACGGGTGAGCACGGGATCGGGGTCGAAAAGCTAGACCTGATGGGGCTGATGTTTAGTCCGGCGGACCTTGAGTTTCAGGCCCAGGCGAAGCGCATTTTTAACGATGGAGCGCTGTGCAATCCGTGCAAGATTTTGCCGAACCAAAAGAGCTGCGTGGAGCACAAGTCGCGCTGGCGGGGGATGGCGTGGTGAAGTTGGGCGTCGATTCCTTGGACTTTTTGCAGAACGCCGTGCGGGAGAGTCGTGCGATTCGGCACATGTCGCCGCATCCATTTCGGAACGCCCCTCTGCCAGAAGCGGATGAACTCGACTTGCGATCTTATCGGGGCTTGATAGAGGTCCATCCGGCCGATCAGGTGGTTGTTGTACGAGCGGGTACGGGGATTCGGGATCTTCAAACGGAACTCGCTACCCAAGGTCAAGGTTTGCCTTGGGTGCCGGGGCCGGGGGAAGAGGAGAACCTTGACCTTGTCACTGCGATTGGGATGAACCTGCCGCATCTCGGAATGGCGACCCACGGGAGTTGGCGGGAGTGGGTCCTGGGGCTTACGGTGGTTCAACCAAGCGGCGAGATAGTGCATTGCGGTAGCCGGGCGGTAAAAAACGTTGCGGGTTACGATGTTCAGCGACTCTTGGTTGGCGCGAGAGGAACGCTTGGGATCATCGCCGAAGTGATTTTGCGCACTTGCCCGCTGAAGGCATTGCCGGATGTTGCTGTGACCCAGGCAGCTCAGGTCGACTTCATCCAGCGGACGCTGCCAACGGAATTCCCGTCGCTCGTAGCCGCTTTGGGAGATGCCGTCGTTCTGGCCGACAAGGCGGCAAGCGTGGTTTATGGCGTTGGCGAGCCGGCGGAAGCCTCGACGGGCTGGGTGCTAACGGCGGGACGATACGCCATCGCGGATCGGGTTCAGGCAAAGTATTGGCAACGAGCGAAGGCGGAGTTTGATCCTTCGGGCAAACTGAACCCGGGAGAAGTGCAGCTATGAAAGAACTATCCGCGCTGACATCGCAATGCATTCGCTGCGGATTTTGCCTGGAGGCGTGTCCGACGTTTACCGAAACGGCGAGCGAACTTGAATCTCCGCGGGGCCGAATCTATCTGGTGAGAAGCGCGCTTGACGGGAAGCTGAACTGGCAGGACGATGTGAAGCCGCACTTGGACCGTTGCCTCGGGTGCCGCGCTTGCGAGACGGCATGTCCCAGCGGGGTTGAGTACGGGAACATCCTGGAACTTGCGCGCGACGCAATTGAAGGGCAACGCCCTAACCGACCGCGTCAGGCGCTCTTGAAGGTGGCGACCGACCCGGGCCTGATGCGGCTGCAAGCCAAGCTGTCTACTTTTCTTCCGGGCCATCGGATTCCAAACTTTGTCAGCCGATTTGTGAGCGGAGTGGACGCAGAGGTGGATAAGCCACAAATTCCCAGCGACTGGCACGTTGCGCCGCTGTTGGCAAAGCAAGTTCCGCCGGTGAGGGGTGAAGTGTATTTGTTGGAAGGCTGCGCGATGCGGGTGCTATTCCCACGGGTTCATTTGGCGACCCGGAGGCTGCTGCGACGAGTGGGCTACCAAGTTCGGGAAGTGAAGGCAGGCTGCTGCGGCGCGATGCATGCCCACAACGGCGGATTGGACGAAGCCCGCGAACGCGCACGGGACCTGATTCAGGCGATGCCCGACGATTTGCCCGTGATTGTGAATAGCGCTGGCTGCGGATCGACCATGAAGGAGTACGGCGAACTGCTCGGCCCGGAGGGTGTGAGCTTTGCCAAACGGGTCCGCGACGTGAGCGAGTTCTTTTTGGCGGAGGGTTTGGCGAAGAAGCTGATGGATTCACCAGGACTCACCAACCGCACGACGTACCACGATGCATGTCACTTAGCGCATGGACAGAAGATTTGGGAAGCACCACGCAAGCTGCTCGCGGCGGTGCCCGGGCTGGATCTAGTTCCGTTGGCCGAGGCGGACACCTGTTGCGGCAGCGCGGGGATTTATAACGTGACGCAGCCGAAGCTGGCCCGCCAGTTGCTAGACCGAAAGATGCGGCACATTGAGGACACGGAGGCGGAAATTGTGGTTCTCGGCAATCCGGGTTGTCACGCTTGGATTGCTCAGGGTTGCTACGAGTCGGCCCGAAAGCCGGTGGTGTTGCACCTAGCCGAGATGCTGGAGGCGTCGTTTATTGGGCTGGATGCGCTATCAGATTAACTGGGTCCAAAATTAGGGCTAGAACCGTCTTTGCTACCCCCAACAATACTTTAGGCGTAGGACTGCCTAGCATGGCTCTGCGAACAGTACCGAGCGCCCAGGCGGAAGAAAACTCCGCCGTAATTCCAATGGTCGACATTCAAAATTCTCAAGACGAACGAAACATTCCTATTGACAAAGTGGGAGTGAAGAAAGTGAAGTTCCCGATTCACGTGCGAGAGCGCGACAACGGGCTTCAACGCACGGTCGGTGTTTTCACGCTGACCGTTGACCTGCCAAAGGAATACAAGGGCACGCACATGAGCCGATTCCTAGAGGTACTGGGCGAATATAGCCAGGACATCAGCTCGGAAACGATTCCAGACATTTTGGCCAAGCTGCGTGAGCGGCTGAACGCAGAGACTTCTCACCTCGAAGTTGGCTTTACTTTCTTCCGCGAAAAGGCCGCGCCGGTCACCGGAAAGGTCGGCATGATGGGCTACGAGTGCGCTTTCATCGCTTCCGGCGGATCGAAGAATGAGTTCATTCTTGAGCTGACCGTGCCCGTGACCACGCTTTGCCCATGTAGCAAAGAGATCAGCGCTTATGGTGCACACAACCAGCGCGGATACGTGAAGGTGCGAGTGAAGCCGAACGGCATGCTTTGGCTCGAGGATGTGATCGACCTGATCGAGGCATCCGGTTCGGCGCAGTTGTATCCGGTTTTGAAGCGACCAGACGAGAAGTTTGTGACCGAGCAGGCTTACTTGAACCCACGGTTTGTGGAAGACATGGTTCGAGAAGTGGCGCTGGCTTTTGACGCCAACGCCCTCATTTCGAGCTATGAGATTGAGGTCGAGAACCATGAATCGATTCACGACCACAACGCCTACGCCTACTTGGCGCGATCGAAGTAACGGTCAGTAGCCGATTGCTTTTTTGAGCGCGCGCATTCGATTGAGCCACCCGTTCAGGAATTTCTTCTGGGACGGGTTGTTCTTTACGATGGTGTAGTAGAAGTTGACCCGGAGGTCGACGACGCGGCGGGCAAGTTCGATGCCGTCGTTTGTTGCGTCGTCGTCCATGGTCGTCTTCGCTTTTGCCAAGAACTGTTTGGCTTTGCCGGGTCCGTGGTTAACGGCGGCGTCGAAAAGCACGAGGTCGAGCGGTGCGGGTTGGGCATCGCCGCCGATAGTGTCCCAGTAACCTGACTTATAGATCGCCTGGACTTCGGCATCGGCGATTTGCTTGACCGGTTGCAGCGGCTTTTTCACCTTCTTTCGGTAGGCATCGTAGGTTTTCTGCGTGATTCCCTTATTGGTGGCACCACCCTTATCGTCGGGGTCGTTGACGTAACCCCCTTCCCACTGCAGAACGAACTTTATCGCGTTTGGATAGCTTTGTGCCGCCATGTAGCCAGTCTATGCTGGCTTCACATCACCATGCAAGGGGTTTTTTCTCGTTGAAGAATCCGCCGGTTGGGCCATCTGCTTCGAGGGTTGCCAGCCAGACGGCGGTGGCGGCGCCTTGGGCGGGGGTTAGCGGAGCGTCGGGGCCGGTCATGTCGGTTTCCACGTAGCCGGGGTGCGCGGAATTGACTTTGCCGTGCTTAAGTTCCTTCGCGAAAAGGACGGTCATAGCGTTGAGCGCGGTTTTGGCGGCGGTGTAGCCGGGGGTGATCCAGCCGTCCATCTTTCCGATGGAGGTGAGGCTTGCGAGGATGCTGGACTGATTGACGATGCGTGGATGCTCACTTGCTTTCAGGAGTGGAAGAAGTGCGCTGGTGAGCAACCAAGGTCCGAAGAAGTTGATCTCGAAGTTCTGCCGCAGAGCGGCTTCGGTGAGTTCGCTGGGGAGGAGTCCACGGTCGTTGAGGATGCCCGCGTTGTTGACAAGGATGTCTAGGCGGCCGTATGCAGATTGAATTCGCTCGGCGGCGCTGTGGATCGTCGCGGGGTCTTCGAGGTCGAGGTGGAAGAAGTCGACGTTGAGCCCTTCGTTGCGAAGCTGCAGGGCGGCGGCGTTTCCGCGCTCGGGATCACGGGCGCCGAGGAGAACTTCGATGTTCTGCTCGCCGAGCTGACGAGCGATTTCGAAGCCGATGCCTTTGTTTGCGCCGGTGACGAGGGCGACGGTGGATGGGTTCATGGTGCCTTCTACGCGATAAACGGCTTGACGAGTCGCTGGACGTATTTTGCGATCACGTCGTATTCGAGATTCACTTCATCGCTGGGCTTGCGGCTATTGAGATTGGTGTTCGCGAGGGTGTGCGGAATGACCCAGACGTCGAACTCGGTGCCGGTCGGCTGGACGACGGTGAGGGACACGCCGTCGATGGTGATGGACCCTTTGTCGATGAGGAACGGGGTTCCTTCGGCGGGGATTTCGAATCGGATTACCGTGAACTCGCCGCTGTCGGTTGTCGTGAGGACTTTTCCGACGCCGTCCACGTGGCCCTGAACGATGTGGCCACCGAACCGATCGGTCGCGCGCATGGCGCGCTCGAGGTTTACGGTTGAGTCCGGTTTGAGCTGGCCAAGGGAGGTTCGATTCCAGGTCTCTTGGCTCACGTCGAAGCTCATTTGGCTCTCGGTGAAGTGGGTGACGGTAAGGCAAGCTCCGTTGATCGCGACGCTTTCGCCGAGACTGAGAGCGTCGTCCCAGAGGTTGGGCGGGAAGGCGATTTCGAGGTGACTCTCGTCGCGCGCCGCGACGGTCCCTACGCCCTGAACGAGTCCGGTGAACACGGTTTATTATGGGCTTGCAACCGTTTTCAGGAAAGGTCGATCGGCTCGTGGGTCATTCCGCTTTTCGGTCGATATAAAGCGAAAAGCGGTCTATAATGTGTGCGTGGATTCTCTCTTTGGTAACGTGGGCCTGTTCGGCACCGCGACCAGAACCAACACCTTACTCGCGATTCACATGCTGGGCGAAACGCACGCTGCCGAGATCGCGAGGGTGCTCCAGCGCAGTCCCAGCCGGATCAAGGACGCCATCGACAGCCTTGAGCAAGCGGGTGTTGTCGTTGGGACGGAGGTCGGGAACGCGCGACGGGTGGTCTTGAATCCTAGATTTGTAGCGAAGGCGGAGCTTGAGAGTTTGCTTTCCAGGATTGGGTCGAACGATGCTGCATTTCAGGAACGGTTAGCGACGTTGCGAAGGCGTCCTCGCCGGAGCGGGAAGGCGCTTTGATCACTGGCTCATCGACGCTTCGACAGGTTGCCTTTATAGTTGGCACCGCGCTTTCGGATCACGGCATCACCGCTGTACTTTCGGGAGGCGGTGCAGCGACCATCTATGCACCCGATGCGGTCCAATCGCGCGATTTGGACTTCATTCTAGATTACTGGGGGGCCTTAGGAGTTACCGATGAGCCACTCACTAAGCTCGGCTTTCGAAGAGAATCGGGTACCTATATTCACCCAGAAACGCGATTTACTCTTGAGTTCCCAAAAGGGCCCCTAGCCATCGGCGATGAATTAGTTACTTCTTGGGCAACTCTGGAAGACAACGGCCAAGTCCTTAACATCCTGAGCGCCACGGATAGCACCCGAGATCGGCTGGCCTGGTTTCTGTTTTCTCGGGCACCGGACTACAGCGCCCTAGCACAGGCAGTAGCAGTTGCAAAAAACAACTTGGTCAATTTGGATCTGATTCGCGATTGGTGTCGTCGCGAGGGATGCTTAGACCGGTACGCGATATTCCTCGATCGCCTGGGTGGCGCTTGAGTACACAACTGGGCGGGCGTGATCACGGAGAATCGACACGGGCGGTTTTGGATGTCGCCCTGGATCCGAAGTCAGCGGGGCGGCGGGCGCTTTGGACTTATGCCGATAACGGGGATGCGGCGCTGGGCGATGCGGTTTTGGTGCCGATTGGGAAGCGGCAGGCGCTGGGGTTTGTTGTTCGGCGGTACGAGGCGACGGCAGACGAGCTTGGGTTTCGGTTTGATGAGCTTAAGTCGATTATAGAAGTCGTCAACGGGATTCGGATTCCCGGGGTGTTGCTTGATCTCGCTAAGTTTGTTGCCGAAACTTATCTTTGTTCGCTGCCCGTGGCACTGAGCGTTTGCGTTCCGCCGGGGGTGCGGGAGCGGCTGGAGGGGGCTTGGAGCTTGGGGGCTCCGGCGGGCGAGAAGCTTTCGGTGGTTCAGCAAGAGGTTTTGCGGACCTTGCAGGAGGCGGGAGGCGAGCTTTCGGAGGCGGAGGTAGGTGCCTTGCCAGAAGGAATCCAGCGCGCTTTTAAGGCTTTGCGCGCCAGTGGGCAAGTGAACTTTGTGCAGCGGCTGGCCCCGTTTTTGGAGCGGAGGCAGAAGGAGAAGCTGGTACGGCTGACCAGTGACGAGGCGGCGATTGAGGCGTTTTTGCGGAGTGAGGGGAAGCGGAAGCCGGCGCAGGCGCTGACCCTTATGCGGCTTCAGGCCGCGGGTGGGCCGCCGCTTTCTCCGCTGGAAGTCCGCGCGTTGGCGGGGGTGACGGAGACCACGGTGCGCGCGCTGGCGCAGGAGGGGCTGCTGGAATGGGTGACCACGGACGAGGTGAAGCTCTCGGTTCCGCCGACCCCGAATCCTGAACAGCAACTGGCGGTCGATGCGATTTCATCCGCGATTTCTGACCGGGAGAGCACGGCGTTTTTGCTCTTTGGCGTCACGGGGAGCGGGAAGACGGAGGTCTATCTGCGGGCGGCGGCGCAGGCGCTGGCCATGGGGCGACAGGTGCTTTACCTCGTGCCCGAGATTGCCCTGGCAACGCAGGCGATCTCGCAAATGCGGTCGCGATTTGGGCGAGGAGTTGCAGTTTTGCATTCCGAACTTACACAACTCGAGCGATTGCGAACTTGGTTGCGGATTGCGAACGGGGAGGCGAGCGTGGTGCTTGGGCCGCGGTCGGCGATCTTTGCGCCGCTACCAAACCTCGGACTGATCGTGATGGACGAGGAGCACGAATCGGCCTACAAGCAGGAGCAATCTCCGCGCTACCACGCCCGAACGGTGGCGAGAGAATTGGCGCGGCTGCACGGGTGTCCGATCGTTTTGGGTTCGGCGACACCGAGTTTGGAGACCTTTTACGAAGCCGAGAAGGGCGGGGTGACCTTGATTTCGCTGCCCTCGCGGGCGGCTAGCGCGCAGATGCCGACGGTGGAGATTTGCGACCTGACGCAGGGGTACCGAAACGGCAAGCCAGCCCTTCTGGTGCCGGAGTTGGCCACGGCTATTTCGGACGCCTTGGCCCGGGGTGAGCAGGCGATCTTGTTCTTGAACCGGCGGGCGTATGCGCCGTTTTTGATGTGCCGCGATTGCGGATATCGCACCGCTTGCCCGCAGTGCAGCGTGGCTCTGAGCTATCACCGGGGCGAGCGGAAGCTGCGATGCCACCAGTGCGGACATTCCGTCGTGGTGCCGTCGGAATGCCCCAAGTGCACGAGCACGCGGCTAAACCCGTTTGGGCTAGGGACAGAGAAGGTGGAAGAAGGGCTGCGCGAGCTGTTCCCCGCCGCGCGGATCGGCCGGCTCGACCGCGACATCGCGTCTCGCAAAGGTGCGTTAGAGGAGGTTTTGTCAGCTTTTCGTGCTCAGGACATGGACATTTTGGTGGGCACGCAGATGGTTGCCAAAGGGCTCGACTTTCCGAACGTGACCGTGGTCGGCGTGGTAGCGGCGGATATCTCGCTCAGCGTGCCGGACTTTCGGAGCGGGGAGCGGACTTTCCAACTGCTCAGCCAGGTCGCCGGCCGAGCGGGGCGGGGTTCGCTGCCGGGGCGGGTGTTTGTGCAGACGTTCAACCCCGAGCATCCAGCGGTGGTTCACGCTCAGGGGCACGACTACGTTGGGTTCTTTGAAGAGGCGATTCTGGAGCGGCAAGGCGTGGGTTATCCACCGTTTTTGCGGCTAGTGAATATCTTGGTCACCGGACCAGATCGGGAGGCGGTAGGCAAGGCGTCGGGGCTGGTTCGAGATGCATTGCCTAGTGGATTGACGGTTTTGGGCCCCGCCGATTGTCCACTGGAGCGCCTAAACAACCGCTGGCGGCGGCACTTGCTACTGAAGCTTCCGGCTGTTGCTGATCTGGCCGAGGTTCAATCGGCGGTGGAGTCGGTCTCGGTGCGCGGGGTGAGCGTGGTGATTGACGTGGATCCGGTGAGTTTGAGTTAGGATACAGTTCGATGGATAGTTTAGGTCAATCTAGATCTGATGATTTACCGTAAGGAGAAAACGTCAAAACATCAGGCTGATTGAAAAAATTTACGCGGTTGCGAATCAGGACGCGCAATCGTAAACTTGCTAGCTGCTCAGGATTAAACTTAATAGAATACGTTATATTGCCCTTTTAAGACACCTTGAAGGTCAAGCAAAGGCCTAAGCTGTTGTAGATGTGGTGGTCGTGGAGACAGTCCAAAATCCGGCGTAAGGTACTTTCCAAAGCGCCCCTTCTCTTCGGAGAAATTTATGTCGTCGCCAAGGTGCGCTTTCGCATTCGCTCTAGCCTCACGAAACTCTGGTAAGGAGTTCTGCGTATCTGACATTTCTGCCGTCAATTGAATTGAGATGCTGCCGTTTGGCCATTCCAAAACGCTGTAGGCCGGACAGCTGAGCAACCGTTCTTTACCAAACAGCGCAACGTAAGTAGGCCCAAACGTTTGAGACCAGAATAGGTTCGGAAGGAAGAAGTCGAGCAGGTAACACGGAACGAAAACAGGCATTCTTCTCTCATGGATTGAATAAGAGAACAGCACGCCGCACTCGTAAAGCTCTGCCATTTCTTCCAAGTTCGGA
>CAMCWC010000013.1 GCA_945882415.1 Chthonomonas calidirosea | reverse complement strand
GAAGTTGACGAGTCGTACTTTGGCGCTGCTCGGCCCGGCAAGAGAGGCAGAGGTGCGGGCGGCAAGATCCCGGTGTTTGGGCTTCTAAAGCGCGGTGGTGAGGTTCGAGTCGTCTTCCCAGAGTCAGTCAAAGCTCCCGTCTTGCGGGCGGCCATTCGGGAGAACGTCGAGCCGCAAAGCTGGGTCTACAGCGACCGGTTCCCGGCTTACAACCAACTCAGTCTCGATGGATTTCACCACGAGAGAATCGACCATTCGAAGGTCTATGCCAGTGGTCGAAACCACATCAACGGCATCGAGAACTTCTGGGGCTTCGCGAAACGAAGACTCAAAATGTATCACGGCGGATTCAAGAAGAACTTTCCCCTCTTCATGAAAGAGATGGAATTCCGCTTCAATCAGCGTGACAACGACAACGTCGTCGAACTTCTGACTAAAATGTTACTGGAGGAAACATCCGGTCCGGTGTGATGGAAGGATCCCTTAATTAATCTGCCTGGGGGGGGGAACGTTAATTAATTCGGTCCGAGACCCAAAGGAAATGGGGGTCTTGGTACTCCGGACGGGATTCGAACCCGCGACCTTCGCCGTGAAAGGGCGATGTCCTAACCGCTAGACGACCGGAGCGAACGGTAGATTATGACAGATGTTTGCCGCCGACTGCCATCGGCGGCAAACAATGCGACTCACTTGTCGCCAGTTGCAGGAGCCGCCGCCGAAGTTGCGGGCTCCAAAGCCGGAACCTTGTCCGGGAATTTCTCGACCGGCGCCTTAGGCTTGGCCGCAGATTTCGAAACGGCCTTCTTAGAGACCACGCGCCGAGCGGTCACAAACCGCTTGGCATAGTAGCTGCTGCTCAAAGAGTCGGTTCGAACCCGGCCCTTGCCGCTGCTGGCATGCATAAACTTGCCGTCGCCAACATAAATGCCAACGTGGGAAATTCGGTTGCCCCGAGTGGTTCGGAAGAAGACCAAATCGCCTTCCTTCATCCCGCTCTTGTCAACCTTCGCCCCAACCCGAGCCTGCTCGCGGCTGGTCCGAGGAAGCTTCACACCGACGCTTCGGAAAACCTGGGAAGTAAATCCGCTACAGTCCGTAGCCGACCGCGACATCGCGCCGTAGCTATACCGAACGCCACGGAAGCTCTCGGCCTTCGCCAAAAGCGAACCACCGGCAACCGGCGTGCCAACAATCCCGCCGCCGCTAGACTTTCGCCCAAACCGCGAAGACTTCTTCGACGCCGAAGCAACCCGCGTCGGCTTGGTCTTAGCCCGAGCCACAACCGTCGAGCGCTTAGCCGCAACCTTTGGCTTCGAAGGAGCCTTTGCAACGACCGTAGAAACCGGCCGAATACCGAGACTGCTCACCGGAGCCAGCAGATCCTCTCGCACCCAGCCCGCCGTACCATGCGGGAACTTGAGCTTGAGCCACTGCCCCTCTCGGTCAACCACGGTCCCGCGAACCCCGGCGGCAACGGCCATCAGCTTGTTCGCATCGGTAGTAGGCCCACGCCGAACCGAAACCCGGTCGGCATTGATTCGAGCGTATCGAGATCGAATCCGAGGCGCTGCTTTGGCCGAAACCGGTGCTGCCGCAATCCGAGTTCCCGGAACCGCCGCCGGAACGCGCAAAGTGTGTCCAGGCTTCAAGCCGGTCCAATAAACGCCGGGGTTCGCCGCATGCAGCTTGCTCGGAGTCGTGCCAAGCTGTCTAGCAATCACCCAATCGTTGTCGCCGCTTCGAACGGTGTAAACCGCTGCCGAAGCCGCTGGCTGCTTAACTTCACCCTTGGCCGGAGCTTTGGCCACAAGCGAAGCCGCCGAACGACCGACGTTGATTTTCTGGCCGATCTGCAATCGTCGCCAGTTAAGCTGAGGGTTGAGAGTCCGGAGCTGCGATGGCGTCAGGCCGACTTTGGCCGCAATGTTCCAATCGTGGTCTCCGTTTCGGACAACGTAAGTCGCGTTGCCCACGGTCGTAGAATTCGTTTTGGCGGTTGTCTGGCGAGCGACGGATCGTTGTCGCGGAATCACCAAAACCTGCCCCAATTTCAGCTGATGAATATTGCTGAGATCGTTGGCGCGCAAAATGTCTCGCGCCGGAACACGGTATCGCTTTGCGATATCTAATAAAGTGTCTCCGTTCGCGACCGTGTGATTTCCAGCAAACGCCGGACTCACCGCTGCAACGCATAACGCCACACTTAAGGTTAGCTTCTTGATAGGCATATCCTCCTCTGCGGTACTGATCCCGCACTGCCACTCCTCGAAAGGGTCCCTTGCTCAGCTCCGATTAGCCGAGCGAATCTAAAAGTACCGTCAATCGACCTTAGAAGTCAAGTTTAAGTACCAGGTATTAGGACGAGAACTGGCCGCCAGATCATTCCCAGAAAATGGGAATCACCGCAAATATACGGGGTCGCCATCAATTTTTCCGCAATTCTTCCTGACCAATCCGTTAGGTATCTTGCGCCAGTGCTCAGCATCTTGATCGTGAACTGGAACACCCGCGATCTCCTGCGAGCCTGCCTCCGGTCCATCTTCCAGTTCGCCCCCAAACGCGATTTCGAAGTCATCGTGGTCGACAACGACTCCCGCGACGCTTCCGCCGAAATGGTCGAAACCGAGTTCCCCACCGACCGCTTCCCCAACCTAACCCTCATCCGCTCCGGCGGAAACCTCGGCTACGCCAAAGGCAACAACCTCGCCTTCGCCGCCGCCAAAGGCGATCTCCTCCTAACCCTCAACCCCGACACCGAGTTCCTAGACGACGCCCTGGAACAAGCCAGCCAGGAACTCGAATCCCGCCCCGAAGCCGGCGCCCTCAGCATCCGCCAAATCGGCACCCAAGGCGAAACCCAACGGTCCATCCGCGGCTTCCCCACCGTCCCCCGCCTCGCCTGGGAAATGCTTGGCGGAACCAAACTATTCCCCAAAACCGACCGCTACTTCCTCCGCAACCTAAACTACGACCACGCCCAATGGGTCCCCCAACCCATGGCCACCTTCACCCTCCTCCGCCGCACTGCCCTAGAAAAAATCGGAGAACCCAAAGCCCCCTTCGACGAGCGATTCCCCATCTTCTTCAACGACGTCGACCTCATGTACCGCCTCCACCAGGCCAACCTCCCCTGCTGGTACACCCCAACCGCCCGCGTTCTGCACCACGGCGGCGAAGGAACCAAGCAAGTGCGCAAAAGCATGATCTGGGAATCCCACCGATCCTTGCTCACTTATCTCCGCAAACACGCCGGAACGGGTCTGGCAGGCTTTGGGTTATTCATACTGACTCCGCTAGTGCTCGCCGCAGCGTTTGTGCGGGCAAAGGGCTACCATGCCGGATTTCGACCTTAGCATCACCATCTGCAGCTGGAACACGCTAGAAGACACCCGAGCGTGTCTTGCTTCGCTAGAAGCCGTCCGGCACGAGGCTAACTTCGAAGTCATCCTCATCGATAACAACTCCGAAGACGGCTCGCCCGACATGGTTGCCAAAGAATTCCCTTGGGTCACCCTCCACCGAATGGCCAAAAACCTCGGCTTCACCGGCGGCCACAACTTCGCACTTGCCAACCGAAAAGGCCGGGACGCGCTCCTACTGAATTCCGACACCGTCGTCCACGCTGGAGCCATCGAAACCATCATGGCGTTCTCAAAGGCTCGCCCCGAGGTCGGAATCGTCGGCCCAAGGCTACACAACCCAGACGGCTCCCTCCAACCGAGCTGCCGCAAGTTCCCCAACCCGGTCGCCGCAATCTTCCGAAACACCCCGATCGGCCGGCTATTCCCCAACAACTCCTTCACCAAGGCCTATCTCATGGAAGACTGGGACCACCGGAGCGAGCGCGAAGTCGACTGGGTCTCCGGCGCCGCCTTGCTGGCGAAGGAAGAGCTAATCGAGAAGATCGGTGGACTTGATCCCGAATACTTTATGTATTGCGAAGACGTAGATTGGTGCTGGCGCAGCTGGAAGGCAGGAATGAAGGTGATGTACTGTCCAGACGCCGTGATCACCCATGCGGTCGGGCACAGCACCGACAAGGCGCCAAACCGCATGATCGGACGCCACCACAAGTCGATGCTGCGGTTCTACAAAAAGAACATGATTCCCGAACTGCCCATCGTCCTTCGCCCGCTCGCCCTCGGCGCTGCGTACGCGTTTGTAGGCATCCGCGCCGGGTTCTTCATCGCAAAAAACAAACGAGATGACATCGTCCGGAGAATGCGCCGATGAAGCACACCTTTAGCATCCGCCAGATTCCGGGCCTAGTTCTAGCCTTCGCCGCCTTCCTTGCCGTGCTCATCGGCGGTCAAGTCGTGACAGATAGCCAGATGATCTTCGGAGGCGGCTCGCCCGTGCTCCTCGCGCTCATGGGCGATGCGGCGGTTCCGCTCCTCACACACGCTCTAATTGGAACGATCACCGTGGTTGCTTTAATGACCTTCTTCGGTTCAAACCGCGTGTTCCCGATGCCCGCGCACCGGCTCGGACTTATGGTAATCGTTCTGGCCGGACTCCTCGCCGCGAGCGCCCTCACCGCGACGTTCCGCGGCCCCGCCTTTGCCGCTCTCGTTCAATGGGGTTTCTATTTCCTGGCATTTTTCACCGCTGCCGCCGTCGTAGGACGCGAGCACGGACCACGCCTTGTGCTCTACGCCATCTTCGTTGGCTGCACTTTGCTCGCCGTCCGAGGGCTGATGGAATACGCCGAAATGAAGGCGACCGACCCAACCTGGCGTGTCTTCGCGGGCTGGATCAATCCGAACGCCACCGCCGCCATGCTTATGGTCGGCTGGTTCTTGGGCCTCGGCCTTAGCCAGCTATCCACCCGGATCGGCACCCTGCTGAGCGTCCTTGGGCTGGCCGTAATTGGCCTTGGAATCCTGCTCACGCAGTCCAAAGGTGTTCTGCTTGTCACCGCTGGCGTATCAGTGGTGTCGCTCGTTTTTGCGGCTGTTCAGAATGCCGAAAAAGCTCGACTGAAGGTTCCGGTTGCCGCGATGGTTTTGGTCCTCATCATGGGCTTCGGCCTGACCAAGAGCCAGGCACCCGTCGCCGCCGGCGGCGGAGAGGCGTCCGCAACGGCCCTAACCCGCTTGGGCAACGCTGGCGGCACGGCCGAGCAATCAGCCGGATTCCGCACCCTTCTTTGGAAGGGTGCGATCAACCTGATCGAGAAGAATCCGATCGGCTACGGACTCGGTGGCTACCGGTTCGAATCGGCACGCCCCGGCCTCACCACCCAAACCGTTTTCGCCCACAACTCCTACCTACAAATGGCGGTGGATTCGTCCATTCTCGCACCGCTGCTGCTGTTCGTGATCGGAATCGCGTGGCTCATCTTAATGTTCAGGGGCTACCGAAAGAGTCCTCCCGAGAAACAAATTGTTCGGCTCGCCATCATCACCGCGGTGCTTTCTATCGCCGCCCACGGGTTCGTCGATAGCGATCTCTCCTACTTCGGTATTGGGTTCATCTTCTTCCTTTTGCTGGGACTCGGAACGACCGTAGCCACCGATGCCATCGCTCCGGAACTACTTCTGCGACCATATCGCCTTTTGGCTTTATCGGTACCGATTCTGTTTCTGATATTCTCAATGTTCATCTGCGCGGGCGAAGTCTCAAAGGCGAAAGTCCGCGCCGGATTGATTTCAGGCGATCGTGGGCTCGCGGACGATCTAGCCAGCCTCCAAAATCTCGCGCCGTACGATGGCGAAACCGACTATCTCACCGGCCAGTACCGAATGGCGACCCAAGATGCTGGAGCCGTGGAGTCCTATCGCCTCGCCGCAGCAAAGAGCCCGAGCCCCCGAAACTATCGCGTCCTCGCCCGAACCCAAGAGTCCATCGGCAACTACGCCGCCGCCATGGATTCGTTGCGTTCTGCCCTGCGTCGCGATCCCAACAATCTCCCGGCCCTCGCTCAGCTCATGCGGACCCAAAGCGCTTTTGGCACCGAAGAAGACTCGGTCAACACCGCAAAGCAACTTCTATCCGTGGAATCATCCACGTACTACCAAATTCGCTCTCTCCCAGAACTGGTGCCGACCGAGACTGCGGAAGCGAGAATCTTCCTCGCCGAGCGACTGCCACAGGACGCGCAGCGGGCCGATTGGCTGGTTGGCGCAATTGATATCTACAATCGCTACGTCACCTCGACCGTGCCGTTGGTAGAGCGAACAGAGAAGTACGATCCGGGCTCGAATTTCGGGGGAGAGACGATGCGTAGTGTTAAAGCAAAAATGGAAATGGCTCTGAAGGCCACGAAAATGCTAAGTGAACTTCGTCAGCGAACTGGCGGAGACATCGCGGAAGTTGCGGCTTGGGCCGATGGCTTCGAAGCCGTGCTGGCCAGGTAGCGCTTCACAAGTTCGCGAGCAATCGGCGCCGCAACTTCCCCGCCGTGACCCGCTTCTTCCACGCGGACGCAGATCGCAATGGTTGGGTTTTCCAGCGGGGCAAATCCGACGAACCAAGAGTGCGTTAATCGTCCCTTACGCTGCTCGGCACTTCCCGTCTTTCCGCCCCAAGCGAGGCCCGGAATCGCGGCAGATCGGGCGGTTCCAGACTCGATGACTCGGCCCAGGGAGCGTCGTAGCGAAACCCAAAAGTCAGTTGGCAAATCAACGCGGTGCGATTCCTTGGACGGAAGTACCGAAACCTTCGAACCGTCAACCGGACCAACTGTCGCATGGACCAGGTGCGGCACGTAGTTAACGCCGTTGTTCGCAACCAGCGCCATGAGATTGGCCATCTGCAGCGGCGTAGCGCCAACCGCCCCTTGACCAATGGACCCGTTGACCACGTCACCACCAAACCAAACGGCCGGCTTTCGGTTTCGCTTCAGCCACTTATCGTTTGGCAGTGAGCCCGGATCTTCCCCACCAATTTCGATCCCCGTTCGAGAAGCAATTCCGACGGACTCAGCCGCTTCAACAAGCTTCTCGCGCCCCATTCGGTAGCCTAGCGTGCAGAAGTAAGTGTTGCAAGACTTCTCCATCGCCCGTTCAAAAGAAACGCTTCCGTGATGTCCAAGGCACTTGAACGTCTTGGAACCAAGAGTAAATCCACCCGCACAAAAAGCCGTTCCGGTTTCGGACCAAATCCCCGCCTTTGCAGCAGCGATCGCGGTTACGATCTTAAATGTCGATCCAGGGGCAAGCGGGGTCTGGACCGCCCGATTCATCATCGGCAGGTTCGGATCGTCCTTAAGACTCGCATACTCGTGCTCGCTAATCCCGCCCAAAAACAGCGATGGATCGAATGTGGGATTACTGACTAGGCAGAGCACTTCTCCGTTTCTAGGGTCAATCGCCACGGCACTCCCCTTAAATCCCTGCTCCGTAAGCATGGTCGTCGCCAACTTTTGAAGGTTGGCATCTAGGCTCAGTACGAGTTTCTTACCGGGCGTCCCGGAGTCTCGCCCCATGATGCGGAGCGGGCGTTGCCGAGCATCCACCTCAATGTATTCCCGCCCGAGCGTGCCCATAAGGTCGAGCTCGTATGCGCGCTCGATGCCGCCCTTACCAACGTAGGGCGGAACCTTCAGCTGGAACTCTTCCTTGATCCTCTTTTCCTCGTTCGGGTTAGGCGTCCAGACATATCCCAGAACGTGGCTGAAACTTGTTGGGTCCGGATAGAACCGCATGGGTTGGGTGTCGACTGAAATGCCGGGCAACGTATCCGCGATCTCCGCAAGCTTGGAACCGGCGGCTACGCTCGCCCCAACGTAAATGGGGGTCGGCAAGTGCTTACGCCAGTACCCATCGTTGAGCTTCTTCTCCAAGCGCTTCTTGTCCGCACCAAGAATCTCTGCGACCTGATCCAGCACTTCGGGATGCTTCCTAAGGACATCTGGCACCCCTTTCACAACGATTTCTGGGCGGACGCCGGCGACCATCTTTCCGCGGCGATCGACAATCAATCCGCGAGGCGCGAGCGAGTCGATAGAAATCTGCTCACTTGCCTCCGCCCGTTCGTTCAGCTCAGTGGCCTTTACGATTTGGAAGTAATACAACCGACCAAAAAGCGCAAGCAAAGCCACCGCCATGACCCCTGGGAATACAAGCAGTCGCGCGTCAAGGTCAGGCTGCTTCGGGGCGTGAATAACGGACATTTCTGGAATCCAAAGTCTACTGGGACGAAGGTCGTACGCGATGCCAAATCTTTCGCGCCGTACGAACGCTCCAACGCTGCGCTCGTTCAAATAGTTCAGGCCCCTTTGTGCGAGAGGCACTGGCAACCACCGTCCGAGGCGCGGCCGTTCGACGGGCTTGGAAATCGTTTCCTCGAACCACTTGGATGTAAAACAGCTTGAAGAATACGCAGATCAAGGCGAAGGCCATCAAACCGGGAAAAATCCACATCCGGATCGGTTCGGTTGACAATGCCCCGGGCCTCTGCTTTTCTTCCATCATCCGTTCCTACTCCCGATGCACAGGGCAACTCTTCCGCGGAATGTTGCTTCGTTTCATGCGTCGAGTGATCGTCTCCATACAAAACGGATTTGCCACCGCAAGGGTCTCCGCGCATAGCTCGACCTCAACGACATCTTCGGTCGGACGTTTTGGCGGTTCTGGCTTCGGTGGCTGCGGTTTTTGTTCGGGTTGCTTCGGAATGGACGGCTCTTCCGCCGGCTCACCTTCGGGTTCGACTTTCGGCGTAGGTTCATCCTGGTCTTGATCCAGGTCAGTCGCCTTCGGCTCCGCAGTATCATCCTCCGTCACCGGAGGAACCGGTACGTCGTCGACAACGGCAGGTGTCGTTGGCTTTGTTACCGCCACAACCACTCCGGACTCGTTGCCGTTGTACGTCGGCATCTTGCCGCCATAGGCATTTCGAGCGAACCGCATAATGTCGACCCAGAAGTTGATCGACACGGTCCCGCCAAAGACGCTGCTACTCATGCGCGAGTTGTTTCGTGAGCCCACCCAAGCGATGCCAACCAAGCCGTCGGAGTAGCCGCAGAACCAGGCATCCCGGTTATCGTTTGTCGTTCCTGTTTTGCCCCGAGCGTTCGGAATGACTCGCGCCGCCGTTGCCGTACCTCGCTGGACAACTTGCTCAAGTAACTGATCCATGGAGTCAGCGACCCACTCGTCGAGAACACGCGGGAATTTTCGGGCGGTGCCCACATACACCGCATTACCGTCCGGTCCCGTAACACGGCGAATTCCAAAAGGTCGAATACGATCGCCTCTCGAAGCGAAAACGCTGTAGACCTCCGCCATCTCAAGTGGATGGACGCCCATCGGGCCAAGGGCAATGCTCAGAACCGGATCAAGCTTTGACTGTATCCCAAAGCGGTCATGTGCGTATTGCACCACGACCTCGCGCCCGGTTTCAAACGAGGTCCAGATCGCCGGGCGATTGATCGAATACGCAAACGCCGTACCTAAATCGTAAGAGCTTGCATCCCATCGACCCGAATTCTTCGGCGCCCAAACCTTGCCATTGGACTGTGGAAATGTAATCGGTCGGTTCGAGACCTGCTGCCCCATCGCGAGTTTGCCCGTCTGGAGCGCTGCGGCATAGACAATCGGCTTAAAGCTGGAGCCAGGCGATCGCAACCCCATGGTCACCGTGTTGAATTGGTCCTTTTTGTAGTTTGTGCCTCCGACCATCGCCACGATCTCTCCGTTGGCGTTGGTCAACACGAAGCAGCCATCCTGTACGTTCTGCCGCCGGTGCTTTTGGACTTCGCGCAGGACTGCTCCCTCCGCGTACTCTTGGATATCCATTCGGATCGTCGTCTCGACCCGATAGCCGCCCTTCCTCAGGTTGATGTCTGGCAGCTGCTCCCGAAGGCTCTTGAAAATATAGTCAACAAAGTACGGAGCTAGCGCTTTCGACGACACAAGCAATTTCGAAGATTTCTTGACCCGTGGGTTCTCGGCTTTTGCCTGCTTGGCCTCCGATTGGGAAATCATCCCTTCTTCCAACATGATGTCAAGCACCACGTTTCGATTAGCCAGCGCGCGCTTGTAGTTGCTAATCGGGTTTTCGTCACTCGGACGACGTACGCATCGAGAAAGAATCGCCGCCTCGCCAATCGTTAGGTCTTTGATTTCCTTCCCGAAGTAGATCTCCGCTGCCGAAGCCAAGCCGTACGCGCCTTCTCCAAAATAGACTTGCTTTAGGTACAGCTCTAAAAGCTGCTCCTTAGTTTTCAGCTTCTCAAGCTGAAGCGCAAGCGCGATATCCCGGAACTTACGGTCCATCGAGCGGTCGTCGCCATTCACCAAGCGCTTCGCGAGTTGCATGGTGATGGTCGATCCGCCCTGAGACAAGCGACGTTCACGCGCGGCGAGAAATGCGACGCGGAACAAACCAACTGGATCAACGCCGCTGTGCGTGTAGAACCGTTTGTCCTCCGCCGCCAAGAAAGCATTGACCACGTGGTCGGGAACATCCTTCAGCGTGAACGGCTTGCGGTACTCGTCAACAAGCCGGAAAAGCTCTACTCCGTCCGCGCTAACAATGATCGTTGGTTCGGAATCTGCGACCAACATCTTCTGCTCGATCTGCTCGGCATCCGCTTGGAGATTTTTGGATGCGAAAAAGATCGTGATCGCAACGGCGCATAGAAGCCCTAACAGGAGAATAAGAAAGGCAACGAGGGTTCGCTTCAGGCGGCGAGGCCACGGGTTGCGGTACTCCTGCGCGGCTTGCTTTGGGCTAGCGGCTGGCACAATAGGCATTATAGCGGATGGTTGACGCTTGTCTAGTTGGGTCCGTTACCTTTGGACCCAACAAAGACCTACTGGCCGCCTAAATCTCGCTTTAAACGGTCCGCTACTCGGTCGAAATTCGTGCTCTTTGGACCAACCACGGCGAAGTTGATTCCCCCAACGCGCCAGGTACGCGTTGAGATCTCGCCGCGAGCAAACTTGCTGAGCCGGTCAGATTTCAGATCGGCGCGCGTCTGAAACACTGTCAATCTGCCTGTGTTGCTCGAGAACATTTGCGCGAGAATGGGCTCGCCTTCTGGTCGGATCACGCGAGCAGATTCCAGCCGAAAGCCGAATTCTCGCGGTATTTGAATTTGTCGCAGGTTGAGCTTGGTCGTGAGCTCATTCGCCTCGGTTTGCGGAGAAACTGTCCGCAATCCCTTCCTTGACACCTTGAAAAGTCGGGAATCGATCTTATCCTTGAACTCAATCGATTTGAACTCGTAGCTCCCAACCGATGTCCCAACAAAATCATAGACTTCGCTCTTGAGGACCGCTCCGGTTGTTGGGTCGATGTAAAGCTTTTGGAGTGGATTTCCGCGCTGATCCGCAACCAGCAGCAAGCGAGTCAGTCGCCCCGCAATCAACGAACCGTTTTCTACCGAGACCTTTCGCTCTTGGCGAAAGCGCGCCAAGCTCGCAACGAGCCTCAGGAGCGATTCCCCGCGACGAGGTGGCAACACGCGGACCTCATTCTGTCCAGGCAAATAGTGTCGCCGCTCCGTGGGGTCTTCGATGATCACTTGTCCGGAGAACGCCGAATCGTTCGGAAAGTCGATGCGAATTCGGTCGCCATCGCGCGTGATGTATTCGACCGTTTCTCGTTGTGCTCCCCGAGCCCGCACGTTCACTACCCGGACTCCGGTGTATCGCAACGAGTCCGCTCTGCTCACCGCCAAACGGAGTATCTCCGGCAGGCCCTCCAGGGACGGGCGCTGCTGACCATAGCTCGTGGCCGCGCTTGCCGCAATGATCGTAGAGGCGAGAATCCTAGAAAACATCAAGATCCAACAATGGGTCCGAGACTGGAGTCGGACTCGAATAATCCTTCATTTCGCTAACACTTAACCCAGCACCCGTGACAGACGCATAGTTAACATCATCCTGATGGGTTGCAATCATCAAGGATTCCACCGTGCTTCCCGTCGAATCAGATGCCACAGGCCGAATGACGAACGCGACCGCAAGAGCCGCGGCCAACCCCAAGCCAAGTGCGGGCCTGAGAAGCCACCGTTGCAGATCGAGCTTCGGCTTCGGCTTGGCTTCCGCCAAAATCCGCTCATTGAGTTGACTACGCCAGTTCATGCTCGGAATTTCTTCGGGCAGGTCCTTCACCAGCTTGGCAATCGACTTCATGGAGTCGCTGGCCAGTTTTTCATCCAACTGATTCTCGTTTTTCAATCGTTGCCTCCTTCCGTCATGTAGCGCTTAACGACAGATTGTAGATGAGCCCGGGCAAGAAACAAACGACTTTTTACGGTGCCAACGGGTATCGACAAGGTTTCCGCAATTTCCTCGTAGGACATTTCCTCACGGTCGTGAAGAAGCAGAACCATTTTAAGCTTTTCGGACATTTCTGCGATACCTGATTCAACGACCTGAATCAGTTCTGCATCGAGCATCAGAGCTTCGGGCTGCCAGCGAGAGTCTGAAAAATCCATCTCCTCGCCATCCTCGAAGTCCGATACGAGACCAACGGAGTTGGGCGTGCGGCCCAGTTGGCGCGACCGATCGATGCATAAGTTGTTTGCAATTCGGAACAGCCACGTGCGAACGCTGGATCGGCCGTCGAAGCGAGCGAAGCTTTGATAGGCACGAATAAAGACTTCCTGCGTCACGTCTGCCGCTTCGTCGGCATTGTTGACCATGCGCTTTACAAAGCCGAAAACCCTGGCCTGGTAGGCATCAACAAACTTGCCGAACGCTTCCACGTCCTGTTTGCGACAGCGATCGATTAGCGCTTCTTCAGCACCGGCTTCCATTTGCCGCCTTGGGGTTGCGGGCATTGCCCGAACGCACAGTTCCATGTTGTAGTGCTGAAACGCATGAGTGCATGAAAAGTTCAGTACAAACAAAAAAGGCGCCCGAGGTCTTATGACCTCGAGCGCCCTCCGATGGCTCGCTTAGAAGCGAACGCCGACGAACAGGCCGTAGCCGTTCAGCGACGAGTCATCGTTGCCGAAGAATCGTCCTTCAACGAAGACTGGAGTCGCGCCGGAAGTCAGGTTGTAGCCAACCCCCAGCGTGTAAGCGAAGTTGGTGTTCTGCGAAGTGCCGCCGCCCGATGGCTTTCGGGAGAACGAAACGCCAGCGCCAGCCGTGTAGAACAACTTTTCGTTGAGTTCGCCCACGTAGTTGACAAGAACTGGGACAACGCGGTAGTCATTTCGGTTGTAAAAGTCAACCGAGACAGCGAGGTGCGCCTTGTAAGTTGGGCTCTTCGCAGCGAGCGAAAGCTCTCGAACTTTGTACTGCAAACCAACTGCGAGCCAGGTCTTCGACTCAGCCTTGGCGGCGCCGCCGGTTGGGAAGAAGGCTCCAACTCGGGCGCTGAGGCCGTTGACTGGTGAAGTCTGTGCCGATGCGGTCTGAACAGCGAAAAGGCCTGCAACCGCGATTGCTACGAGGGTGATGTTCTTTGTCATGTCTTTATCTTCCGTGATTAAAGTCGGATTTACTTAACTATAGCACCCGGCTAAATTCAGCGACAACTGCATTGTCGGATGATTTCGACCGCAAGTTTAGCCGTGTTCACAAGATCAATCCGAGATATTCGCTCTTCATGGGTGTGGATCTTGTCCATGCCCGTCGCCACAACAACGGCAGGAATCCCGCGAGCGTTAAAGATGTTCGCGTCACTGCCGCCCAGCGTGTGTCGAAGAACCGGCTCAAATCCCATCGCCCGGCTCGCGGCTTGAGCCTTTCGCACGACGGGTTCGGATTCATCGAGCCGGAAGGAAGTGTAATGACGGTGGTGTTCGAACGTGACTTGTGCCCCCGCGACAGCGGCGGCGGCCGAAAACCGGGACCGCATATGCTCGATCTGCTGGTCGAGTTCTTCGATGTCGAGGCTCCTCGCTTCAGCTCGAAGCGTCACTTCCGCACAAACGACGTTCGTTGCGGTTCCCCCTTCGATCGAGCCAATGTTTGCCGTGGTAACGGCAGAGATTCGGCCAAGGCTCATTCCTTGAATTGCGGCTGCCGCAACTTGAATCGCATTGATTCCCTTCTCCGGCTCCTTTCCGGCGTGAGCTGGCTTCCCAAAAATCTGAACCGTGAGTTTGTCGTGGGTTGCGGTTTGGTTAACAAAGGTCCCGACCGGAGGACCGGTATCAAGAACGAACCCGTAATCCACTTCGACCTGATCGAAATCCATCACCGATGCCCCTAGCAGCCCGATTTCTTCCGCAACGCTGAACAGCAAATAGATGTCGCCGTGCGGTTCTTGATCCTCAATCACAGAACGAACCGCTTCGATTGCCGGTGCAATCCCGGCACGATCGTCAGCACCGAGAATGGTTGTCCCATCACTGACAAAAACCCCATCGATTTCGGAGATCACCAGCCGATCGGTGGGCTCGACCGTGTCGAAGTGGGCAGAGAAGAATATTCGAGGCACGCCCGACTTATTCGCTGGCAGCTTTGCGATCAAGTTGTTGGCCGTTCCACCCAACCGCTCCGCCGCATTGTCCTCCCAAACCTCCAGACCGAGCTCGATCAGCTGCTTCTTCGTCCAAGCGACAATTTCAGCTTCGGCAAGCGACGGGGCGTTGAATTGGCACAGGTCCAGGAAAAGTTTGACCAGCCGATTCTCGTTAATCATTCGTTCGCTTTTACCCGTCCAACCGGACTTCAGAAAAATAGATGACCAACTCGCCGCGGAGCCGAACACTTCGGCGCGTCTGTCCGCTAGAATTGCGCCATGGCATTGCACACTGTGACCGTTGATGGCGTTGGTTCGTTTGAAGTTGAAGAAGGGACGAAACTCGTTCTTGCCCTTGAACAGAACGGAGTGGACGTAAGCCACCGATGCGGCGGGCACGCTCGATGCACGACATGTCGGGTCGGATTCGCGACCGAAGCGCCTCCGTTTGGCGAAGCCGAACAAGTGAGCCTCACCGAAGACGGCGTGCTCGGATCATTCCGACTTTCGTGCCAAATCCGCGTCGACCGAGACATGCGGGTTAACGTCCTCATGCGCGCCTCCGAGAAGGGTTGGGAGCCAGGACCAGAGGTTGAGGCGTAAGACACGTTTGGTACATTGAACACACATGCATGAATTGCTCGCCGAGAAACTCATTCGCGATGTTCCAGACTTTCCCAAGCCGGGCATAGTCTTCAAGGACATCACTCCGGTTCTGGAATCACCAGAAGCCCTTCAGCAAGTCGTTTATCTGATGGCGGCAAATGCAGAGTCCAAGGGCGCCGACGTCATCGTGGGCGTCGAAAGTCGCGGATTCATCTTCGGCGTTCCCGTAGCCATGGCGCTTCAAAAGCCTTTCGTGCTGGCACGAAAAGTTGGCAAGTTGCCGTACGAGAAAATTTTCGAGGAGTACTCGCTTGAGTACGGAACGAACACCGTTGAAATGCACACGGACGCCATCAAGCCTGGCCAGAAGGCGATCATCCTTGATGATCTCCTTGCCACCGGCGGAACGGCTCGGGCAAGCGCACGACTGGTCGAACGACTCGGCGGCACCGTGGTCGGATTCGGCTTTCTCATCGAGCTCGGCTTCCTAAACGGACGCGAAGCTCTTCCGAATTACGACGTACACAGCCTGATCACTTTCTGAAAATCATGAGACTTCTCGCCCCGATTACCCTCGCAGCACTGCTGCTCAGCGTCAGCGCGAACGCGCAAACCACTAAGGCTCCCGCCGCAAAACCTGTCGTCGTCACCGTTTCGGACCTCGCGAAGAAGGCAACCGACTTCGACAAGAAGAACGTCCAAACCACCGGCAAAGTCGAAAAGTTTGAACAGCGCACCAGCCGAAAGGGCAACGCGTACTTTGTTTTTGATCTCATCGACGGCAAAGAGCGCGTCCACATCTACGGCCAGGGCAAGCTCGAAGTGAAGGTCAAAGACGGCGACAAACTTAAAGTCACCGGATTCTTCCGAAAGGAAAAGAAAATCGGAGATCGAAGCTTCAAGAACGAAATCCAAGTTGATCTGAAAAAGAAGCCCATCGAGGTCCTGTAACCTTGACCGCTCCACGGTCGGGAGATCCCCGACTTATTGCCGTTATGGGCACCACCGCGTCTGGCAAGACCTCGCTGGTCGAGTCTCTTGCCGACGAAATGGGTGCCGTGCTCATTAACGGCGACGCATTCCAAATCTATCGAGGAATGGACATCGGCACCGGTAAATCAAGAACTCCGGACCGGTATGCGCTGATGAACATTCGAAACCCGGACCAGACTTACGGGGTCGGTGAGTTTGTCCTTGAGGCCTTGGCCGTACTGGCAACGGCCCACGCAGATGGCAAAGACGCGATCGTTGTAGGTGGCACCGGACTCTATATCCGGGCCCTTTTTGAGAACTACGCAGACCTCGCAGAAATGCCTTCGCCGGAACTCCGAGCACGCCTTAATGAGACCCCCCTGGAAGAATTGCTCGTCGAACTTAAGGAGCGGGATCTAAGTTCATTTGAGTCGATCGACCTCAAAAATCCGATTCGCGTCAAGCGCGCAATCGAGCGGACTTTTGCGGAACGGCGAACTGTTCCGCCCAATCCGTACGTTTTACAATTGAAGATTGCGTTAGATCGCGATCTTGAAGTGTTAAGGGAAGCCATTGCCCATCGCACCAGCTTAATGGTGCAAAATGGCTGGATTGAGGAAGTCGAAAGACTTGAGTCTGCCGGATACGGCCAAAACGATCCTGGATTCCGAGCCATCGGATACCGGACGATGAGCAAGTACCGAGCAGGCGAGATTCCTCTGGACGTAGCGATGGAGACAACGATTGTCGAAACCGTACGTTATGCCAAACGGCAGAAAACGTGGCTACGAACGGAGAAGAATCTCACGATCCTTGATGGTGGAAAAGATGCGGTCTCAGAGGCGAGACAGGCAATTTCCGCGATGTATTGCTAATCGGAGATTATTTTGATGGGTAAAGCCATAAACCTACAGGACATGTTCCTGAACCAAGTGCGCAAAGAAGGGATCGCGGTGACGATCTACTTGACCAACAGCGTTCAGCTCAAGGGTCAGGTGCGCGGATTTGACGCATTCACCGTATTACTTGACCAGCCGGGCAAGCCAACTCAGTTGGTTTACAAGCACGCCGTCGCCAGCATCGTTCCCGCTCGTCCCGTGGGAAGCTACCGATCGCCGAGCGATGGCCCAGAGGCACGCGACGACGAATGATTAACTTCACCAAAATGCACGGAATCGGCAACGATTTCGTGATTTTGGATGGAATCTCGGAACAGCTCCCGCCGGGCAATCTGGCGGGACTCAGCCAACGAATGTGCGACCGACATCGAGGCGTCGGGGCCGATGGCCTGATTCTCGTTGAACGGAGCAACCGTGCTCCTTGGCGGATGCGAATGCTGAACCCAGACGGTAGCGAAAGCGAAATGTGTGGGAACGGCCTGCGCTGTTTCGCCCAATACATTTTGGATCGAGGTTACGAAACCGCTCCAGAATTCGACGTGGAGACCGGTGCCGGCGTCTTAGCGGCAAGCACCATGAACGGTCTGATCAAGGTGAATATGGGTCGCTACGTTTTGCCGCCCAAGGACACCACGTTGCCCGTGTTGCCCCACGGCCTATACGGGTTCCCCGTTTCAATGGGCAATCCCCACCTGGTTATTTTCGTTCCAGATGTGGCAGCTGTACCCTTAGAGTCTTGGGGGCCAGAGCTTGAGCATCATTCGGCATTTCCCGAGCGGACAAACGTTCACTTTGTGCAAGTTTTAGACCGAGGCGCCGTTCGACAGCGAACCTGGGAGCGTGGAGCCGGGATTACCTTGGCGTGCGGAACCGGAGCCTGCAGCGTGGCCGTAACGGGCTTTGTAACCGGAAAGACCGAGTCGAAAGTTAAGGTCCACCTTCCCGGCGGCGATCTGGTTATTGAAGTTCAAGAGGACGAGTTCGTGATGATGTCCGGACCAGCCAACACCGTTTTCGCTGGCGTTTGGCCAGACTAAAGTTTCTCAGAACGCATTCGATCAATCTCGCGACGCGTGTCGTCCTTCGCAATCGAATCCCGCTTGTCGTAGTTCGACTTACCTCGCGCGAGGGCAATTTGAACCTTTGCCTTGCCTCGATCGTTAAAGTAGACCGACAGCGGAATGATCGACAGCCCCTTCTCCATCTGCTTACGCTCAAGGGTCGCGATCTCTTTCCGGTGCATCAAGAGCTTCCGGTCTCGCCGACGCTCGTGGCCGAAAACGGATGCATTATCATACGGCTCAATATCCAAGTTGAGGATCCAAAGTTCCTCTTTCATCACGCGACAAAAGGCGTCGGTGAGGTTGCCCTTACCTTGATACAGGCTCTTCACTTCTGTTCCAGAGAGAATCAGCCCGGCTTCGTATGTGTCCTGGATGGCGTAGTCGTACCGAGCCTTTCGGTTCTGAATCGACTTCGGTGCTACCCCTTCCTTGCCTTTTTTGCCTGCCTTTGCCATAACTTCCCCGACCCGCGGGGACTTAGCAGTGTACCGATGGCACTACTTTCCTTCCTGAGGCGTTAGCCTTTGCGTGTCCGTGGGTTGGGTGTAAACCCTTCTGCACGGGTAGATTGGAACATATATGAAATCGCTTTACGGCATCTTACTGGCCGCCGTTGTCCTTGCGGGTTGCAACAACTCCGCACCAGCACCAGAGACAACGAAGGAGCCTGAAAATGGCAAAGTCGGCAAAACGGCCGAAACCTCCGACATTCTCGATGAGCTGGTGATCAAGGACGTCAAGGTTGGAAAGGGCGAACCGGTTAAAGCCGGCGACACCTGCTTTGTCCGGTACCGCGGCTTGCTCGTCGACGGAACGGAATTTGACTCGAACATGGTCGAAGGCCGAGAATTGTTCTCATTCCAGGCCGGTCCTGGTGGTCAAGTCATCGAAGGTTGGAAAACCGGCGTCATCGGAATGAAGGAAGGCGGGGAACGAAAGCTCTCGATTCCTTGGAAAATGGCATACGGTGAAGGCGGAAGCGGAAAGATTCCACCCAAGGCCGACCTGTACTTCACGATCAAGCTCGAAAGCGTTCTGCGAGCCGGTGAAGAAGCAACCGTCAGCCGAAAGATTCTGAAGCAAGGCACCGGCGTGGCGGTTAAGAAGGGCGACAAGATCGAAGTTGACTTCATTGGATCTTTGCTTGATGGCAACCAGATCGATTCCGGCAAATACGTTTTCACCGTTGGCGAGGGCGAGGTCATCCCCGGTATTGACGCTGGCGTAATCGGAATGAAGAAGGGCGGCAAAGTCAAACTTCAAATCCCACCCGCGGCAGCCTTTGGGCAGTTTGGCCGAGAGCCAACCGTTCCGGCCGGAGCATTCGTAATCTACGAAGTAGAACTGCTCGGATTTAAGTGATGACACCTCGAACTCAGATTGCTCTCCCGCTCATGGCCGGCCTTTGCTTGGTCTCCTCGTCCGCGTTAGCACAGATCACCGCGAAAAACGGCCTTTACGATTTCCGCGTGAAGCTGACCAGCGGGCAAAAGCTCAGCTACGTCAACTCGGTGGTTGCGATGGGCGGAATCAAGGTGGATATGCCGATCTCCATGAAGGTCCTTTCGGTGACGGGTGGCAAGGCGACCGTCGAAACAAAGACCGGGCCAGGCCGAATGAACGGACAGGCGATGTCTGAAAATGCGGTTACGGAGAAGGCTGTGATCGACCTCAAGGGGCAGCCCGTCGGCGCTGGATCAACCGGCACCGGAACCGTATTCGGTGCCGCGCCTAAAAAGCCGGTCAAGGTTGGAGCGACGTGGACCGGAAAGGCACCCACTGGCGATACCGGCATTGGGATGAAGGACATCACCGCCACTTACACCTTCGTGGGCGTCAAGTCCGTCAAAGGAAAGCAAGTTGCCGAGATTAAAGTCACAATCAAGGGCTCCGGAGACTCGTCGATGACCGGAGGAGGCATCGTTCACCTTCTCACCTCAGACGGCTTCCTCCAATCTAGCAAGCTTTCGATGGCTCTCAAAATGGCAGGCTCAACGCAGCCAATGACCTTCACCGCAAACACGTACCGCAAGTGATCGACGTCCAAGCCGAAAGCGGCCTTACTGGCCTGATTCCGATGCTGTCTCGCCATCCGCGAGTAGCATCGGTGTCCGAGGGTGCAAACGGAATCTCCTTCAGCTCGAACGGTTGGCATCGCGAAGTTAGAGTTGCCGATCGCGATTGCGAATTGGCCGGTCTGGTTGAGCTAATGGATAACAACCCGTTGGTTTGCGCTGATGTCGTTTCCGTGCTCCCGGCCAACGCCGTTCTGCCCACGATTGCCGTTGGTCCATTGGCTCAAGCGGGCCTGCTGGTAGAAGCACCTACCGCCATGACCAGCCTGGAAACCGACGAGGAAGACCTCGGCTACTGGCTCACGCGCTCAGACTGGCGCGGCGGAGTCACCGTCTCGCACTCTGAACTTGAGCTTGGTACCGTGGTCGCCGTAACGGTGATCGCCGCCATCACGACTCCTCCAGATCCGAGCGACATTGACGATCTCTTTGAGGAGCGCTACGGCCGCTCGTTCTTTATCCAGCGCAACGAAACCGACCCCTGGGACACAAAACTCGTCCAGGGCACAAACAAGGCGGTTTATCGCCTTCGCTGGACGCCTGACGAGCCGCACAGTTTGCTGACCATCCAGTTGATGGCAGATCTAAACGGAAAGCTTGGCGCGGGCCAGCTGGTTCATTGCTTCAATGTGATGAACGGGTTCGAAGAAAGCCTCGCTCTTGAGTAGTCAGTCTTTCGCGTCGAGATCAATCACTTTCGAAGGGCGGGTCTTTTCCGCCTCGATCTGGGCCATTTCTTCTTTGTCACCGACCATGTAGTCAACGCCCTCTCCGGTGCTCTTTTCCCAGACGCCTTTCTCGGCGCGCTTCCAGACCGTGAAGCCGTGCTTGCCCGGGTCACGCTGTTTCGAGACCTTGAAGGACGCACGGCTGATGACCCGCTTCACTTCCAGTCCGCAGTCTGGGCAGAACTTCAACGCCTCATCATTCACTGACTGAATCGCCGCGACCCGATTGGGGCACATGAAGCAATCGCGATCCACCGGCTCGTACTCGTACACTGGCATCAGTGAGTTCATTGTCCCTCATCGAAAGCTGGAACCAGGAAATCATCGCCTGCCGAAAGTGCCCGCGCCTTGTGGAATGGCGAGAATCGGTCGCCGCGGTCAAGCGAAAGTCGTTTGCCGACGACGACTATTGGGGCAAGCCTGTTCCCTACTTCGGCGATCCAGACGCGCGTTTCCTCATCCTAGGCCTTGCGCCCGCCGCTCACGGCGCAAACCGCACCGGACGCATGTTTACGGGCGATCGAAGCGGAGACTGGCTCTACCGAGCCTTGCATCGTGCCGGCCTTGCGTCACAACCAGAAGCGACCAGCCTCGCTGATGGCCTGACCCTGACGAACGTGCTGATCGCCGCGAGTTGCCACTGCGCTCCGCCGGATAACAAACCACTACCCGAAGAACTTGAGAACTGTAACCCCTATCTCCGACGCTTGCTGGCAAGCCGAAATTGGGACGGCATCCTGTGCTTGGGTGGTATCGCTTGGACCCAACTTCACCGCACTCTAGAACTCAAGGGCCCGAAGTTTGCCCATGGCATCGTGCATCAGTCGAATCAGACCCGGCTCGTCGCCAGCTACCATCCAAGTCAGCAGAACACTTTCACCGGCCGGTTGACCGAACCGATGCTTGATGCCGCCATCGCGGCTTGGAAGGGTTAGTCGTTCAACAGTTCTTTCCGTTCAATCTCATAGCGCTTCACTTCCCCGTTTCGGGAAGTCACGAGCTTCACTTTTGAACCCTTGGGCCCTTTCATCAGCTTATCGATGCGCTCGTAAGTGCCTTCAATCTGCTCTTGACCATCGACGCTGAGAAGCTGATCTCCGACCTTGATTCCGGCCACTTCGGCAGGCGAGTCGGGCGCAACCGCAAAGATGATCGTTCGCTTGCGCTCGTTGCTGAAGCCAGCCCGAATTCCCACGTCTCCCGACAAGCCGTCGGCCACCTTGCCGGAGAAGTTATCCAGCCAAACGCGACGTCGCTCATAGTCGAAAATGATATTGAAGTTCTTAAGGAACTGGAATCCGACGGTTCCGTCCGAGTCTGCAGAACTGGACGGCAATTCGATGACGTCCCAAATGCTTTCCTGAACCGGTACTCCGAAAATGACGGAGTCCTTCATCCGGTAGTACCACGTGTCAACCGCCCCACTGGCAACGCCTGCGCTGAAGAAGTACTTCGGCTTGTTCCCTTCTTTCCAAAGCCCGACCCGCTCTAATGAGTCCTTGTGCGTCGTCGCGTAAAACCCGTTCCCGGTGTCTAACGCCAGCGTGAGCTTTTTGCCGGTGCTCACTTGCGCCGCCAACTCCATGGCCGAACCACCAATCGGCAGTAACTTCGCGAGGAACGTTCGCTTGTTGTCCGGAACCTTCTTGGTTATATCGAGCGACTTCGGGTGGAAGATGAACTGGTTCTTCTCAAAGTTGATCTCCATCACGTGATCTCGGACGCCATCAAATCCAAGAATTCCGTCCACGTGAGTGCCATAAGAAGCCGACATATCTTCCGGCATCACAACAATGGTCCTGTCGGCAGCTGGCACATTCAGGCCACCAATCGACATGGACTTCAGCTTAACGGTACTGGCGGAGAACGAACCAACGAAGTCTCTCAGCTGTTGCACTCCCGTCGTGGGACCAACGTTGAGGTTCGACGCCAATACGAGCGTGCCACCGTAGCCCGTATCGAACATGCAGGTCATCTTCTTCCCGTTGGCGGTGATGTCCACGAGGATTGCTGAGTCGGTCTGGCGGAACGGAACGACGATGGGTGCGGCTGCTTGCGCGGTGATGAGGGCGAGGAGGCTTGTCACGGTTTATTGATCTCGGCTCTTGCGGCCTACAAGGAAATATACGGCGGTCGGGAACCACGGTAACCCACAAAAACAGCAAACCATTTGAGGGATTAACCAAGCGATCCGAGCCTTCCGATTTAACATATCTAGAATAAGCCAAGAAAAGCTCGCTAGCCCACTCGAAATCCACGCACAGAGCACCAAAAAACTCACGATGTCCGATTTCGGCTTGGTCGTTGAAATCGGTTCCTTTACGCTCATGTCGGGCGGTGAGATCGGCTGAAACACCGCCAATGCGACGGTGACGGCGATCCCGAGCACGATGATCGCAATTCCGACCCGACTCCAAAACGGTTCGCGCTGCACCAGGCTCTGGAAAATCGGTGGCAACTGTCCATCCCGCTCCAATACCGAAAGAGCGGTCGCGTCCTGCGGGTCAACTTCAAGCACTTCACGCGCGATGAGCAAAGCCTCGATGCGCTTTTCCCCGGCTACCAACAGACTCGCTAGGTTGCCCGCGACTTTGATGTCGGACGGATCCAGTTTTCGCGCTTCGCGAAGATCGGCTTCTGCGCCGCTCGCATCCCCCGCGCGGGCCCGCGTCACCCCCCGCAATCCTAGCAGTTTTGCGTTGGCTGGAGACTCGGCAATCAGGGCGTCTAGTAGAGGAAGAGCCTCGGAATGTTGCTCGGATCGGAGAAGTTCAAGTGCCTGAGAAAAGCGAGGGTCAACTGAACTCACAACAGAATGTTACCGTTCCCCATGGAATTGACAGGATTTTTGTATAATAGGCGCACTCAGGTCACCGCTAGCTCGGTCTAGCGTGGGACAAGCAACCATGAATATTCAATTCTCCTGGAAACATGGGCTCATCGCCCTCGCTGTAGCCGCCGCAATCGGATGCAACGGCGGAGACTCAACCGCAACTACCCCAACGGTCGAAAACAAAGGCACCGAAGCAACGCCCGCCGCGGCTGGTCGAAAGGCCCCAACCGCCGAGGGCAACAAGGTTGAAGGCGATGTCATTAAAGTCGGCATCGTTGGCAGCTTGACCGGCGACCAGAAGCCATGGGGCGAAGACAGCGTTGAAGGCGCAAAGATGGCCGTTGAAGAACTCAACGCCGCCGGCGGAATCAACGGAAAGAAAGTTGAACTCATCACCGGAGACTCCACTTCAAAAGCAGAAGGCGCAAAGACCGCGGCCGAAAAGCTGATCTCCGACGGAGTCATCGGCATCATCGGTGAAGTTGCTTCGGGCCACACCATCCAGATCGCAAAGTCCGCTTTCGACAAGGGCGTTCCGGTTGTCGCTATTGGTGCAACCAAGACCGACCTCACCCAGGAAGGCACCCACGTCAGCCGCGTCTGCTACATTGACGACTTCCAGGGACCCGTCATGGCGAAGTTCGCCTACGAAGAGCTCGGCCTCCGAAAGGTCGCTCTGATGACCGACAACAAGCAGCCTTACTCCCAGTACCTGAGCAAAACCTTTGGAGACAAGTTCAAGGCTCTCGGCGGAACCATCGTCAAGGAAGCCTTCTATGAGTCCGGTCAGACCCAGTTCTCGGGTCAGATCACCGAACTCAAGGCCGAAACGCCAGACGGTCTCTTCCTCAGCGGCTACTTCACCGAAGTTGGTCCAATCGCCCAGCAGGTTCGCCAAGCTGGCCTCAAGGACGTTAAGCTCATGGGTGGAGACGGTTGGGACAGCCCACAGCTCCTCACCAGCGGCGGCGATGCGATCCTCGGATCGTTCTTCTGCAACCACTACAACAACAAAGAAGATCGACCTGCGGTCAAGACCTTCCTGGACGCATACAAGAAGGGCCACGCTGGTAAAGAGCCCGGCACCACCATGGCAGCCCTCGGCTACGACGCTACCAAGTTGATGCTCGAAGCCTTGAAGAAAGCCAAGTCGCTGGATTCGAAGTCGCTGATCGAAGCGATCAACGAGACCGAGAACTTCGCTGGCGTCTCCGGCACCATCACCCTCAAGGGCTTCAACGGCAACCCACCAAAGCGAGCACTCGTGGTCGAGGTCCGACCTCAGTCCGAAGGGTTCCAAGTCTTCCGAAAAGCCTACGAGGCGGACGAGATTAAGTAAGCGGCGAATGACCGTATTACCAGACCTCTTGGCAGGGTTGGAGTTCTCCACCCTGCCGCAGCAACTTGTGAATGGCATCCTTTTGGGTGCCATTTACGCGCTTATAGCCCTCGGTTACACGATGGTCTATGGCGTCTTGAAACTCATCAACTTCGCCCACGGCGAAGTCTTCATGCTGGGTGCCTACACCGCGCTTTTCACCTCGTGGTCTTTCGGATTCACGCAGGCAGGTAGCCGGCAGGACTCATCGCCAGGAATTCTTATCGCCATGTTGATCGTCTCGATGACGGTCTGCGGCTTCGTCGGAGTGCTGATTGAGCGCTTCGCGTATCGCCCAATGCGAAGCCAGCCGAGAATTGCCTCGCTGATCACCGCCATCGGCATTTCCCTGCTGCTCCAATATGGCGGTCAGTTGTTCCTCCCGAGCAGCCCACCTCCGAGCATCAGCGACAAGGTCAACCCATTCAAGGGCAACATTGAGATTCCTCTGAAGCCAGCGGACAGCGCACTACTCGCCCAAGCCGAACAACTGAAGGCCAAAGTCACGAGTACGAAAGCCGCCTACGACGAGCAGCTCAAGTCTGAAAAAGACTCGTTCAACCTGAGCCCCGTCGGAAAGGAGCTTCGAACCGCTTCGCAAGATGCCGAGCGTGACTACCGCAATGCCATCGACAAGGCAAACAAAGACGCGCTGGTGATCACCCTCCCGCAGGGCCAGGTGATCATGCTTGTCACCACCGTTGTCTTGATGATCATCCTCACGTGGCTGGTTATGAAAACCACGGCCGGTCGCGCCATGCGTGCTGCCTCGCTCGACTTCGATGCCGCATCCCTCATGGGCATCAACGTTAATACCGTGATCGCCTTTACGTTCTTTATCGGCTCTGCCCTCGCGGGTGCCGGCGCCATGATGAACGCCTCCTTCCTCGGTGGCACCAAGATCGACACGTTCTTCGGCATGTTGCCGGGGGTTAAGGCCTTCGTTGCTGCTGTCCTTGGCGGAATCGGAAACATTCCCGGTGCCGTTCTCGGAGGAATCCTGATGGGTCTAGCCGAAACCATGGTCATCTGGGCCGGTTACGGCAACTACAAAGACGCCATCGCCTTCATCGTCCTGATTGTTGTGCTGCTCGTGAAACCAGGCGGACTACTTGGCTCGAACAAGGTGGAAAAGGTTTGAAGTTCTGGGGCGTTCGTCTTGCCTCCATTCTGGGAGCGGTGGCGTTTTGCTTCTTGCTCGAAGGCGTTGCGCAAGGACAAAGCTCATTTGTCCAGCGCCTCTTCGTGCTCGCTGGCCTCTACGTCACCCTCGCGGTGTCTTTGAACCTGATCAACGGAATCACTGGCCAGTTCAGCATCGGCCACGCTGCCTTCTATCAAGTAGGCGCATACACGGCGGGATTCTGCGCTAGCCGATTCTTCGCCCAGCTCAACCTCCCACCCGCCGCCTGGCTGCTTCTGATGATGATCACTTCGGCGATCACCGCCGGTCTAGCTGGTCTTCTCGTCGGGCTACCGTCTCTGCGTCTCAAGGGTGATTATCTGGCCATCGTCACGCTTGGCTTCGGCGAGATCATCCGGATCTTCGCGCAAAATCAAGAAGCCCTTGGTGGAGCCTATGGTCTCACCGTCGCGCCGAAGATCCAGTACGTCTGGGCCGCATGGCTCCTCGCAATCCTGTGCATCGCGGTTTGCCGAAACCTTCTTCGAACCGCGCATGGACTTCCCTTCCTCGCCGTTCGTGAAGACGAAATCGCGAGTAGCGCTATGGGCGTCAACGTCACCCAGACCAAGGTCGTTGCCTTTGTCTTGGGATCAATGTTCGCCGGTGCCGCTGGCGCCATCCTCGCCCACTTCGAGAGCTTCGTCAGCCCGCCCATGTTCACCATGGACGTGAGCTTCACCATCGTCACGATGGTCGTTCTCGGTGGAACCGGGTCCATCACGGGCTCCGTGCTTGCCGCGATCCTGCTGTTCTATCTGCCAGAAAAGATGCGCGACTTCACCAACATCCCTTTGTCGGGTGTTGCCGCTGCCTTCGTCGCGATCAGCGCCGCCGTGTTTGCCATCCGCTGGGTGATGCAAAACTTCCATGGCAGCGCGAAGGATCGAGCGATTAGGTATCTCGGAATTGTCGTTGGAGCCCTGGTTATTTGGTTCATCAGCAAAGCCCTCCTCGGTAACGTTCCGAGCCTCAAAGAAAACATTGATGGCTCCAAGCTTCGAATGGTGGTCTTCAGCGTCACGCTTGTCGTGCTGATGCTCCTCCGCCCGCAAGGCATGCTGGGACACCACGAGTTCTCGTGGGATTGGGTGCGGAGCAAGTTCGGCAAGCCAACGATTAAGGAGGCCACCGCTTGAGCCTCCTCCAACTCGATCAGGCAACCATCAAGTTCGGCGGACTCATCGCGGTTAACAGCGTAAGTTTCGAACTCAAGAAGGGAGATCTGTTTGGCCTCATCGGTCCGAACGGCGCGGGCAAGACCACTTGCTTCAACCTCATCACCGGCGTCTACAAGCCGACGAGCGGCAAAATCACCTTCGATGGCAAAGAAATTGGCGGTACTCCCGCCAATAAAATCGCCAACCTGGGCATTGCACGAACTTTCCAGAACATCCGCCTCTTCAAGTCGCTGTCCGTTCTGGAAAACGTTGTGGTCGGTGGATTTCTGCGCCACAAAACACCGCTCATCTCTGCCCTCGCTTACATGCCGAACGTCATCAAAGAGACCGAAAGCTTGAAGGCAGAGGCAATGGAACTGCTCAAGATTGTTAACCTCGACAAGGTTGCGGATGTTCGCTCGGCAGACCTGAGCTACGGAATGCAGCGACGTCTGGAAATCGCGCGTGCCATGGCAACGCAGCCAAAACTCCTTCTTCTCGACGAACCTGCCGCCGGCATGAACCCGCAGGAAAAGGAAGAGCTGAACGCCATGGTCAAGCACATTCGCGACGAAGTTGGCCTGACCGTGCTTCTCATCGAGCACGACATGCGCTTTGTCATGTCGCTATGTGAGCGAATCGTTGTTCTAGACGCGGGCAAAGAAATTGCCGCCGGACCGCCGGACGCCATCCGAAGCGACCCCAAAGTCATTGCCGCCTATTTGGGCGAAGCCGTTTAGCGGTACAAGGCAAGAATGGACACGACGGTCGAGAGGCTGAAATCCCTTCTTGCCAGTGCCGATTTGGGGGATGCCATTGGCACCGCCATCGTCTCCCACCTGTACATCATCGGCCCTGCCCTTAGCCTGTTCTGCCTTGCGTGGGCCTACAATGAGGCTAAGCGACGCCGCCAAATGCAGGGGCTGCCCACGAGCCGCGTGAAGGGCGTGTTCATCGGGTTTGTAGAACTCCACGGCATCCTGCGGTGCAAGAACCCAGTCCAGAGCTATCTGGCCGAGCTTCCGTGTGCCTTCTACCGATACTCCGTCCAAGAGGAATGGCGTCGCACTGTTGTTGAGCGAGACTCAAAAGGCAACACGCGGACAAGAACCGAATCGGGCTGGAATGAGGTTGCCTCCGGCAGTCGAATGACGTGCTTCGATCTTGAGGACGACACCGGCCAAATCCAGATCTGGCCAGACGGAGCGGAAATTGAACCTGCATCTGCACTATCCAGAACTTGTGGACCTCATGACCCGATGTACTACGAGAAGGGCCCCGCTGGCGCAATTGCCAACAGCACCTACACTCGAAGATTCACAGAGGAAATCCTTCCCTTAGATCGCTTGATCTTTGTGGTCGGCCAAAGCCGCGAGCGAGCCGATCGAATTGAACCCGAGATTGCCCATCACCGCGATGCCCCTCGGTTCCTAATCTCGGTGCGTCAGGAGCAGCAAATCATCTCTAGCCACGGCTGGACCGAATTTGGCGCGCTAATCTTCGGAGCCATCCTCTGCATTGGACTACCCGCCTTTCAGCTGTATCAAACCGACTTTCGCCCCTTCCGCCCGGACATGTTGATTGCATACGGTGGCCTGTTCTTACTTGTGCTTGCGCTACAAGGCGCGATCGGGGTCTACAACAGCTTGGTCGACATCCACCAGAGGGTGAAGCAGGGATTCAGCCTCATCGACGTACAGTTGAAACGCCGGTACGACTTGCTCACGAATCTCGTTACTACGGTTCAGGGATACAAAGACCACGAATCGAACGCGCTCGAAATGGTCGCAACCCTCAGAGCCGAAGCACAGGAACAAAAGCAGCAGCACGCCGTCGGCCGAAAAATCCTTGCTCTGGCGGAATCCTATCCTGAACTCCGTTCGAACCGAAACTTCCTCCAGCTTCAAAAGGAGCTACAGGACACGGAGGACAGGATTGCGCTCGCTCGAGCCTACTACCTGGATATCTGCAGCAACTTCGACATCCTGCTCCAGAAATTTCCGAACAGCCTGATTCAGTCGCTGGTGCAGTTCAAATCTCCGCCCACCCTGGACTTTTTGGCAGAAGAAAGGGTCGTGCCGAACGTCAAGTTCGAACACGACCCGCTCAAGAACGAGTAATCAGTACTTCGCGGTTTGCAACGCCACGCGAACGATCTTCTCGACCGAAGGAAGCACGTGCAACTCAAGCGGCTTCACCCAAGGAACCGGGGTGTCCAACCGCGTCACTCGTGCCGGAGGGGCATCAAGCAGGTTGAAAGCATTGTTCGCAATCCGCGCCACGATTTCACCGGCAAAGCCACAGGTCATCGGAGCCTCGTTCACCACCACGACTCTGTTGGTCTTGCTGAGCGACTTGTAAATCGTCTCCTCGTCGAGAGGCACAAGAGTCCGGATGTCAATCACTTCTGCCGACACACCCAGCTTCTCAAGCTCGGCGGCGGCTGACATGCAGTGGTAAACACTCTGACCGTAGGAAACGAACGTGATGTCCGTCCCTTCTTTACGAATCACGGCCTGGCCCAACGGAACAATGTAGTCCTCGTCTGGAATCACTTCCGCGATTTCATTCTTTCGGTAAAGCTCTTTGATCTCAAAGAAGATGCAGGGATTGCCGTCGCGTAGCGCCGCTTTCAGAAGGCCCTTGGCGTCGTACGGCGTGCTCGGTACAACCACTCGAAGTCCAGGACTGTGACAGAACCAAGCCTCGTTCATCTGGCTGTGATAAAGCGCTCCGCCCCCATAGCCGCCTGCCGGACCGCGAACGACAACCGGAAGGTTGACCTCGCCGGCGGTTCGGTAATGGTAGGTCGCCATCATATTGACGATTTGGTCGAAACCGCAGGAAATGAAGTCGATGAACTGCATTTCTGCCATCACCGTCTTTCCGTTCAACGCCATTCCAACTGCCGTACCGATGATCGCTGCTTCGGCAATCGGCGCATCGATGACGCGGGTGCTGCCAAATTCATCCAGCAACCCTTCGGTGACGCCAAACGCGCCGCCAAGCATGCCGATGTCTTCGCCCTGACAGATCATCTGATCGTTGCGACGCATCTCTTCGATCAGCGCCTCGCGAAGGGCGGTCAGGTAATTCTTTTTAACCAGGGTTGGTTCCGCGGCAATTGCAGCCATTAAGCGTTCTCCTTAAAGACCCACATGGCGCCTTCTTCTGCGTTCGGGAGCGGCGAATTCAACGCGAACTCGATACCTCGGTTGAGGTACTCGACCACCACGGGCGGAAAATCATCGTTCGTAGCTTCGCTGGCGCTCTTGCGCTCGGCGATGTACTGCTCGGCTTCTGCGCCACTGAGGAATCCTCGCTCGATCAGCGACTCTCGGCAGATCGCGATAGGATCGCGCGTGCGTCCCTTCTCGATCTCTTCGCTCGGTCGATACTTCATCGCCCGGTCGTCATCGTGGTCGCCGTGACCATACGCTCGGAAGGTCTTGCACTCAACGATGCTTGGACCCTTTCCGGATCTAGCGTGCTCGACTGCCGCCATGACCTTATCGTAAACATCAAAAACGTCTTGACCGTCTGCCACCAAACCGGGGATTCCGTAGCCATGGGCTCGGTCCGCAACATCTGGCGTCGGACAACCCATGTGAACCGGAGTTCCGTACGCCCACTGGTTGTTCTCAACGATCGTAACCACCGGCAGTTTGTGAACCGCGGCAAAATTGACTGCCTCGTGGAAGATGCCCTGAGCAGTCGAACCTTCGCCGTTAAACGTCAGAACAACCGCATCGCCACCGTTCATGCGGTCGGCGTACACAACTCCCGCGGCAACCGGGATCGTTCCAGCAAGCATGGAAGTCGAGTGAATAATTCGCTTCGACTTGCTTCCGATGTGCGACCAGTTATCGCGTGCTCGGCCCGGAGAGTCGACTTTGCCCCAAACCTGAGCGCAGACTTCCTCGATCGACATTCCGGATCTTGTGGGGTCGTCCCACTGGAATTTCGAATCCTTCAGGAAAAAGGCCGGCATGTCGCGGTGGATGGGAGAAATCCAATCCGTAGCCTTAAGCCCAAACAGGGCGCCCACCAAAATGGCTTCTTGGTTGTGGGAACTGTAAAGAGTTCCACGCAGTCTTCCGCGCTTCTTCTCTTTAATCAAGCGGATGTCAAAATATCGCGCGAGATACAGTTGGTTGAAAATTTCCAGGCAATCTTCTTTGGTAAGAAGCTGACTTGGGCGCGAATCATTCGTTGATTCGGCGATTTCGGCTAACGGCTCGAATGCCGCTGTGCCAGTAGTTGGAATAACTGACATAGTCCTCTTTCGTGATCGATTAAAGATACCCGAGTCCGGAATTTTGAATCTCCTGACTCGGGTTTATATCTTAGGTTTGGTTGACTTACCGGAACAATGGGAGGCGCAACGCCTCGGAGAGCCAGTCGAAGAACGGAATGGCACCTTCGTACTTGTCGTAATTGTCGACTTCCTCACCTTTGTCATCCAAGATCAGCTGAGTCGGGAATGTCGTCACGCCATACACTCCCGCCGCCTTCGGATTCTTCATGACGTCAACTCGCACAAACACAAGCCGATTCTCGAACGCCTTGAATCGAGGCGTGACGTAAACCTCTTGGTCCAGCTTTGCGCTCGTTGGATCCTTCGGCACGAAGAAGTCCACAAACACTTTTCGCTTGGTCTTGCGGGCCAACTCTACTGCGGCCACCAAATCGGTTGACCACTTTGGCGAGTCGTACTCGATTTCGGAAATCTCTCCCTTCGCGGTCTTCGGGTCGAAGGCAAACTTTGTCGCCGGAACCTCGCCACTCAGCTTGATGTCCTGAGCAACAACGATCATGTTCGGAAGGGGAGACTCCTGATATTCAAACTGACGAGCGATGTTCGCCTTGGCATCCAGATAGTAGGTTGTGATGCCGCGACCAAATTGAGCTTCAACCGCGCGATATTCCGTGTTGAGTCGAGTTCGAACTCCTAAGTCTCGCACCGCCGGAACCTTTGCCATCCCCGGGTCGAAGAATGCACCCCAGATTCGGAATGGAATCGGAGCAAAAAATCGGCCGAGATCGTTTGCCACCTGAGCTCGCTTCGTGAACTTCTGCGATGCCGCATCGAACCGGTAGACCGTCGTTCCGTCGCCAATCACGGTTTCAGACGGAGACTGCAACCGGAACTTGTTCGGCTTCTGAAGGGTTACCGAATACGCCTCTCGGGTTCCACCGATCGTTTGCACCGTGTAGTCGACGGAGAGCGTCTTGGCTTTGGAAAGTGAGTCAAGATAATCGCCTAGCGCGTATCTTCCGTTCTGGGCCGGGGCCAGACCCGCCAAACTGCACAATAGTACGATGGTCGTAAGTTTCGTCATCAGCATCCTCAAAGGTGGGCTCGTTCGCTCAAAAATGATGATATCCGAAGCATGTTCAGATTCGTGCACGTTCCGATCCGAGATGAGATAGCAAAGCAATGACGATTTCACGATCTACCTGGACGGCGTTGGGGCTGCTTCTCCTCGCCCACGTCATCCTCGCTTCCATCTTTGCGTCCATCACTCCTTATCGCCAAAGCGGCCTCGTCACCCTCAACCGAAGCGTCGAGAAAGATATTGGCGCCCCCGACGAGCGGCAGCATGCGAACTACGTTGCTCGGCTTCTCAATGGAGAAGGCTTCCCCGTTTTCAACCCGAAAGACCCGAATCTGTACGAAACCTATCAAGCCCACCAACCCCCGCTCTTTTACGTTGTTGCGGCAGGTTTTGCCAAAGTCACTGGCGTTAACGACCCAACTGATGCCGAAACCGGGGGGCGCCTGCGCTTCCTAAATGTTATGCTTGGCGCAATCGTCGTTGCCGGCGTCTTCTTTCTAGGCAAGAACCTTCAACTGCCTGAGCCGGCTATCATCGCCGCGACCGCCTTTGCCGCCCTCTTGCCGATGAATCTGGCCCTGAGCGGAGCTCTCAGCAACGACCCGCTGTTGTTTGCTCTCTGTACTTGGACCCTGGTCGGGCTTGCGCACGGATCACGGAACGGTTGGAACATAAAACGTGCCGTGACGGTGGGCGTGCTGATCGGGCTGGCCTGCCTTACCAAAACCACTGCCCTTGCGCTGCTTCCGGTCGCGTTCCTCGCCCTCGTTCTCCCCGGTGAGCACCGGCCCGGAATCCGAGAGGCCGGGATTGCGCTAGTGCTTCCGATTCTCATCGCCGGTGGTTGGTGGCTACGAAACTTGAACTTGTACGGCGACCCATTCGCGATTCGTGCCTTCTCCGAAGCCTTCCAAGGCTCCGCGCAAAAGGAGATGTTCGTTACTCAAATCATCCCGTCTCAGAGTCCGGAAGCAAATCCGGAACTCGAATACTGGACGCGGTGGGTGGGCTGGTGGACGGTCAGATCATTCTATGGCGTCTTCGGCTACATGGACATTTGGATGACCCAGTCGGGACGACAATCGCCTGACTTCGAGCAAAACCGCCTGTATTGGGTTCTCATTCTGGTGGGCACACTTGGACTTGCCGGTGGCCTGTTTCAGGCGGCTCGAGATAAGGAAAATCGCAACCCCTCGGTCTTCCTGGTTGCTTTCGCTGCCCTCATTGGTCTGCTCTTCCTGCGGTTCAACAACCAGTATTTCCAGGCTCAGGCTCGTTATCTGCTCCCCGCACTGGCGCCGATTGCGATTTGGATTGGTAGCGGATATTCGGCCATCATGAAAAGCCGAGCAAATCTAGCGGTAGTCGTCGTTGCCGTTCCGCTGCTCCTCGCGAACGCTTTCGCCATCTCCCGGCTACCGGGTGAGTTTTCGGCCCGAATCGAGGCAGGCCGAGTCAGCGAAAGTCAGCAACCGTAACACCACCATGTCAGACCGCGTCGAAGAATCAACGGTGGCCCCATCTGCGGTCGATAAAGCGCGACTTCCTGGATTCGACGAGGACCTTGTTCTAGTTGAACGATTCCTCTCCGGGGACGAAAACGCCTTCGAGATGATTTATTCTCGGTACCACGACAAGGTTCACGCCATTGCCCGCGGCATCTTGCTCGATTCGGATGAAGCCTCGGACGCGGTTCAAGAAATTTTTACTCTCGTTCTGCGCCACCTGCACCGATTCGACCGCCGCTCCCGATTTAGCACTTGGCTCTTCCGCGTTGCCGTAAATCGCAGCATTCAAGAAGCCCGAAAAGCCCGGCACAAGCACAAGCACGTCGAGCTGGTCGAGGCCATGGAAACCAGCGTTCCAGACCCGCCTGAGCCGGACGACGCCAAGATTCATGTCGCAATGGAGAAGCTTTCCCCGAGCGACCGCGCGATCCTTGTTTTGTTCTATTGGGAAGAGCTCAGCTTGCAGGAGATTGCGGACAGCCTTGGATGCAATGTAAACGCCGCCAAAACCCGGCTCTACCGAGCGCGAGAGCGATTCCGCGTGATCTACGAGGAGGCAGAAGATGCGGCCGCCGCGTGATCTAGACGAGCTCATGTGGGAATTGGCGGAAGGGCAGAACACCCTTGCCATCGACCAATTTTGCGTGCGCTATCCCGAATATGCCCCCGAGCTTCGGAAGAGGGCGAGCATGGTTAAGGGCCTAAAGCGCGCCAAAGTGGTTGAAGCGCCAAAGCCCGCTCAAACGCCGAAGTTCGTCCCCAGGGCAGCGCCACCGAAGCCTAGTTCTTGGGCGGTCGGCTGGACGGCTGGGCTCGTCTTGGCTGCTGTAGGGGCGATTGCCTTTGCGGTCGCCATCTTTGTCTTTCCAAGCCAGAATCCGCAGGTGAAGAAGGTCGAGCCAACGCAAGTGGTCCAGAGCTTCCCCCCCGAACCGGTGCCCGAAGTCACTCCGCCGAGTCCGACATCACAGAACGATCCAAAGCTGTCGACCCAACCTCGACCGGAAGACCTTCCTCCCGTAACCGAGCCCGTCCCGGACTACCTGAAGCCAACCAGCGTGAGCCTGAAAGGAGCGAAGCTGACTGACGCCGTGCGCATGGTCGCTGCCCAAGGCAATCTTGGCGTTGTCGTCGCCCCGGGATTCCCCGAAATTAGCGTCGACATCAATTACGAACAGATGAGTCCAATTGAGATTCTTCAAGCGATGGGTCGAGACTACGCCTTCACTGCCTTCGACCAAGGGGACGGCACCGTGATCGTCGTGCCCGCAGTGGAACCAACGTTAAGAGAACCGGTTTCCGCAGAAAAAATCCGCTAACCTCGAACGCATCTGATGCTTTTCAGCGTCACCGCCCGTTGCTATACTGTAGAAACCTCGGCACGACCGCGGTCGAACGCACACGCATATCTAGAACCATGAAGCGAATTCAGAGAGTATCGGATGTCATTGAACTGATCTCAGAGAAAGCTCTGGTTTGGGGCCTCGGGGGAATATTGTCCCTTTGCTTCTCCGCACTGTTCTACTACTACCGTGGTCAGTCTGGCGGCACGGTGCCTCTCGCCACCGTCCTCCTGCTCATCGGGCTAGGCGCGCTCGGCTTCGCCATCAAGCATGCCCTGACCATTCGCGAAGTCACGAAGTACGACGTCAAGTGCCCGTACTGCAATGAGACCAACCAGGTGCTTGAGGCTCCCGAAGATGACTTCACCTGCATGTTCTGTCATCGCTTCATCCCCATCCAGGATCAGCAGCCGATGCCGGTCGCTCAGGTCCGATGCGGTTTCTGCAACAGCCTCAACTTCTATAGTGCGAAAACGGACGTTCTCCTGTGCGAAGAGTGCAACCGCGAAGTCCCGATTGCGACATCCGATGAGACCCGCCCGAAGAAGCAGCTGGCGGCCGCGTACGTCACCCACATCGACGACGAGCATATGTACGAGTTGCTCCTCACGGATAAGGGCCACAAACAAGAAGATTTGATCGCCGCGCTTCAGCACATGCTTGCATTAAACAGAAACCAGGTCAAGCAAATGCTCGATGAGCTGCCCGTTACCCTCTTGACCGGGATCAATCGTCGAAAAGCAGAAATGCTCCAGGCCCAGTTGTCTTTGCATGATGCCGGAACCGAAATGCGGCAGATTTCGGACAACGCCAACCGCTGATTGCAAGTTCATTTTGGAACTCACAGAACCCGAGAAAGGTATAACCTCTCCACAAGTTCTGTCCGTCTACGCGGCCAAGTGCATTAGGCACGGAAGCGTGAAACCGGCAGGGGAGTTTCACCTTTATGGACTTTAATGAGCTTGCGACCGCGTTTTGCCGCCGGGCAAACGGGCGCTTTTCCCGATTTCTCCTACCTGTTCTTCTTCTCACCATCTGCCCGACTTTTGCCTTTGCCGCAGAAGGGGACCACGTCAAACTGAGCTTCTCTAGCGATGTATTGCCGTACCTCTATGCGTCTATCGGCCTTGGCGTCCTGGCCCTCATCTACGCGTTTGTCCTGATCAAACAGCTGATGGCCGAATCGCCTGGCCCAGACACGATGCAAGTCGTTGGCAAGGCGATCAAAGACGGCGCTATGGCCTATCTGCAAAAGCAGTTCTTCACGATGGCCATCGTGGCCGTCTTCCTGTTCGCCGGACTGTTCGCGCTGAACGCCTCCAGCGGACCGATTGTTGCGGGCGGAGTCGCCCTTTGCTTTGCCGCTGGTCTCCTCGGCTCCTACGCCGCGGGTTACACCGGCATGGTGATGGCAGTCAACGCAAACATGCGCGTTGCTTTTGCCGCGCTGAGCTCCTACAAAAAGTCGCTTGAAATCGCTTTCCGAAGCGGCGCGGTCGCCGGACTCGTTACCGTCGGAATAGGCCTCATCGGCGCGACGCTCATCCTCATTTTCGGCGGCGAACAAGCCGTCAAGTACCTCGTTGGCTTCGGCTTTGGTGGCTCCCTCGCTGCGCTCTTCATGCGCGTTGGCGGCGGCATCTTCACAAAGGCTGCTGACGTAGGCGCCGACCTGGTTGGAAAGGTCGAAGCAGGAATTCCCGAAGACGACCCACGAAACCCGGCCGTAATCGCCGATAACGTCGGCGACAACGTGGGCGACTGTGCCGGTATGGCCGCAGACGTCTTCGAGTCGTACGAAGTCACGCTTATCTCGGCCATCGTCTTGGCCGCTGCTACGTCTTCTGTCTTCGACCGCGACACCTGGACGAAGCTCGTTGTCTTTGCCCTAATCGCAGCTGGCGTTGGAATTCTCAGCAGCATCATCGGCATCGCCCGGGTCAAAGGTAGCGACAACCTCGACCTCGATCCGCTGATTCCAATCCGAAAGGGCTTCATCACCGCAGTCATCATCAGCCTCGTTGGCACGAGCGCAGTTGCATTCTTCCTCCTCGGCGGCCAGAAGCCGCTGAGCACCGGCCGACTGGTGTCGGTCCGAAAGTTTGAAGTCGACGAAGCGAAGTACTTGCAGAATCTCCGAAAAGAGATCGCGGCTCAGAGTTACAACAAGGAAGCGATCCGATCTGCCGCCGACGCCAAGGCCAAGGAACTCAAAAAAGCATTCAAAGACCTCACGATCTTTGACCTTTACGGCGACCGGGCCAAGGTTCCTGACGCCCTTAAGGCAGTTCCTCAAGCCGTCACCGCACGGATCATCGCCGACAAAGACACCCCGGTTCTGCCGTACGAGATCACTTCTGCCGACATTCTCCAGTCGCCAAAGGCAATTGCCAAGGGCTACAAAGAAGCGGACGAGATGGTCATCACGAGCGCGCTCAACGTGAAGCTCGCCGACATGACCGTGCCAGCCTTCGAAGGCTACACCCGCGTCACCAACCCAGATGACGCCAGCATTCCGCAGCTGAAATTCGCCGTTCCGACGCCGATGAATCCGCAGACGAACAGCACCACGCCGTTCACCACCGTCGCGGCATTCTTCCTTGGCAAGGGAGACGATCAGCTCGTACTGAAGAAGCTCCAGATCAAAGCGAACCTTCCCGCCCAGCCCGGCGCGAACGGCCAGCCAGGCTCCCCGGCTCGAGACATCGACCAGATCCAATGGGTTGGTCCGGTCAAGAAAGGTGAAATCGAGAAGCAGATCACCGATCAGCGAGCGCAGATCAAGCAGCAAGGCCTCAAAGCCAGCATCGACGACCTCAAAACCGTCCCGGTCGAGCTGTATGCCAACAACCAAGGCAAGCTCGCACTCGGCGTGCCTTCCGAAGTTGATCGGCCGCAGACTCTGCGCGCTGGAGCCACCACGTTCTTCCCAACCGATGTGAAGACGATGGAAGCCAGCCAGCAACCGATGGCCGGAATGCCGATGGCTTCTCCGCCGTTGGAGAACGTTGAGCTTGCGGTTGTGCAGAGCTACCAGGTTCCCTGGTTCCTCTTCGTGATCGCGTTCGCCGTTGGTCTGATCCTGGCTCTCGTCATCGAAAAGGTCACCGAGTACTACGTCAGCACCGGCAAGAAGCCAACCCAGGAGGTCGCCGGCGTCTCGAGCGGCGGTGCCGCACCGATGATCATTCAGGGCTTTGCCTATGCATGCGAATCCGGTGCATTTATGACGCTGGTCCTCGTGATCGCGCTCCTCTGCCCGATGTTCATCTTCCCTGCCGCGCTGTATGGCGGCTACGAAATGGCGATGTTCGGTATCGCGCTGGTTGGCCTCGGCCTGCTCAGCACAACGGGATATGTCCTTGCCATGGACACCTTCGGCCCGATTTCGGACAACGCGCAAGGCGTGTTCGAAATGAGCGGCGAAGGCAAAGAAAGCCCAGCCGGTATGCAGGCTGTATCCCGACTCGACGCCGCTGGTAACACCACCAAAGCTCTCACAAAGGGCTTTGCGATTGCTACCGCCGTCGTTGCTTCGATTGCGCTCTTCAACAGCTACCGAACGGAAGCCAATTTGGCGACTATCGGATTGAAGCTTGACGTGCCGGAAATCTTCCTCGGTCTCTTGATCGGTGGAGCCGCGCCGTTCCTGTTCTCGGCTTTCGCGATCAATGCGGTCGGACGCTCGTCCTTCCAGCTCATCAACGAAGTCCGACGCCAGTTCCGCGAGAAGCCCGGCATCATGACCGGCGCCGACAAGCCGGACTATGCCCGCTGCGTTGACATCGTCACCGCCTCGGCGCAGAAGGAACTCCTAGGACCCGGAATTCTCGCGATCGCCCTCCCCATTGCCGTCGGCTTTGGATTCAGTATCGGAAAGGAACCAACCGAGATCAACGGCCAGATGTTCAATCTGGTTGGTGCTCAGGCGTTGGGCGGATTCCTTGCCGGTGCCATCGTCTCCGGACAGTTGATGGCCGTTCTTCTTGCGAACGCAGGCGGAATGTGGGACAACGCTAAGAAGCTCATCGAAGACGGTCAGTTCGGCGGAAAGGGATCCGAGAACCACAAGGCATCGGTCATCTGTGACACCGTGGGAGATCCGTTCAAGGACACCGCTGGTCCAGCGCTCAACCCGCTCATCAAGGTCATGAACCTTGTGGCGCTCCTGCTCGCTGGTGTCGTCACCATGCCACTGGAGAACACGGTGAGAATCGCTGTCACCGTCGTCTGCGTCGCCGCTCTAGGCTATGCCGTGTATTCCACAAAGAAGGGATCATTCGCGGATGATCTCAATAATGTAGGAAAATCTGAAAATTAACGACAAATAAGCACCGTTATCGCTTACCACTCCTGAAACTTCGCGCTGGGCCATTATGCCCAGCGCGAAGTTTCTGTTTAGGCGGAGTGATTAACTGGCCTTGTGAGCTCCCATGCGAAGTGAAAGCGATACCAGAGGGCTCAAACTTGCCCGCAGTGAGTTTAGTCGACGCGGCCTAGACATCTCCCGAGCGGATTTCCGCTTAACCCGAGGCGTCCTACAGGTTCAAGGCATCCTCGGCGTCGGGCATAGTAGCAATGCCGATGTCAAGAGCGCGGTCGAAATCATCTTTAAAGTCCTGAAATCCAAGCCGGAGATCAAAGACATCGTGATCACCGCGATGTATCGCTAAGCCACGAACCGGCTGATTGCGTCTCCCACGAGATAGAAGCTGCCGGTCACGACGACCAAATCCTCCGGTCCGTCCAAAGCGGCTGCCATCGCCTGCTCTAGGCTTGCGTGAGGCGTCGCCGAGATTCCGAGCGCCGCAACTTCGGCGGCAATTTCTTCGGTCGACCGCGCCCGAGGGTTGTCCAGTGGCGCAACTTCCGCTCGCGTGCATGGCCCGAGAAAAGACTTGTAAAACGGCTGCGCTTCGTGACCTCGGAGCATGCTGGTAACGAGGGCGTATTTGCGGTCCCCGAACCGCTGATCCAGCGATTGCCTCAGAACCAGCGCCGAGTCGACGTTGTGCGCGCCATCAAACACCACGGTCTTCCCTTCTACTGTTGCGGTCTGGAATCGTCCCGGAGCAAAAGCAGTGGAGATTCCGTGGAGCAATTCTTCAGCGGTCGGGACTCCGGCTAACTGGAGCGCCGCGATTGCAAGGGCCGCATTGTGCGGCTGCTTCGCGCCGAAGAGTCCAGGTCGAACCGGGCCGTATGATCCCGCCGGAGTCATCAACGTTTCTCCCTCTAAGCGGATTTCGTGTCCAAACTCCCAAACTTCCGCGTTGTTCTCTCGGGCAACTTCAAGAATCGCGGCGCGGGCTTCTGGCGGAGTTTCACCCAGCACTAACGGACGGCCAGGTTTTATGATTCCAGCCTTCTCGCGTGCGATGAGTTCAAGCGTGTCCCCGAGAATGTGCATATGATCCATCCCGATGCTAACGATGATCGCGCAAGCCGGATCAACGACGTTCGTCGAATCGAGCCTCCCGCCCAGCCCGACCTCGAGCGACACCAATTCGCACTGCCGCTCTTGCCAGTACCAAAATCCGATTGCGGTCTTGAGCTCAAACTCCGTCACCCCGCCAAATTCCGTGGTATCCATTTCGTCGACGGTCGCCTTTATCAAGGTGGTGATGCGTGCGAACTCGTCTTTCGGAATCAGCTCAAGGCCAAACTGGACTCGCTCTCGCGGATCAACCACAAACGGACTAAAGAACGCTCCCGTCCTTAAACCTGCGGCATGAGCGGCGTGTTGAACATACGCGGTTGTAGACCCCTTGCCATTCGTTCCAGCGATGTGGATGTACTTCGGCCGCTCCGGTCCGCGCAGGAACGGAACCAGCCCCAGCCGGTTCACAAACTCCGCCGTGCGTTCCATGCCGAGCTTCCAACCCCGACTTTCTAGACTGGAAATGTACTTAAGTGCCTGTTCGTATGTCATTTCGCATCTTTTCGCAACCTGCCCACGTTCTCTAGTTGAGACAACCTCATGAACCAAACTCAATTGGCTCTCTGGAACCAACTCGAAGCCTTTAATATCGGCACTGGCTCGGAACCTTTCTCATTCACAAAACGGCTCGCGGCAGAAAACGGATGGAGTGTGGCGTACGCCGATCGCGTTTTGCAGGAGTACCGGAAATTCCTCTTTCTCTGCATGGAGTCTGGCCACGTTTGCACCCCGTCCGTCCAAGTTGACGAAGCTTGGCACCTCCACCTGACCTACACGCGCAGCTACTGGGACGACTTGTGCGCAAACGTCCTTCCCCGACCGCTCCACCACGATCCGACAACGGGCGGTAGCCAACAAGCTTCGTACTTCCACGAACGATATCTCGAAACGCTGAAATCTTACGAGTCCTTCTTTGGCGCCTCGGCTCCGAGTGATATTTGGCCGAGTGTGGCCGAGCGCTTTGGCCCGGCCGCCGAAGCGAAAAAGGTGTTTCCGAACGAGTACTGGCTGATTCCAAAGGCTGACTTCCGCAAGCGGTTCTCGCTGGCGGCCATGGCACTCTTTGCGAGCCTGGGCATTGTCGGTTGCGGAACCGCGGTTGCCGCCATCGGCCCGTCGAATACGCTCATCCTTTTTGGTGCGCTGATTCTGATCCTGGTCGTTATGCTTGTGGTCTACATCCGTAGAAACCGCGACCGCTTCGGAGACTCTTCTTCCGATAGCACCAGCTTCCACGACTCCAGCACCCCGTTCTTTTGGAGCGGATTCCATGGCGGCTCTTACGACTCGAACAGTTCCTCAAGCGATAGTTCTTCCAGCGGCGGCGACTCCTCCGGCAGCGATGGCGGAGGAGGCGGAGGCAGCGACGGTGGCGGTGGAGGCTGCGGTGGTGGATGTGGCGGCGGCTGCGGCGGAGGCTAGCCGTCGCCCTTGGCTACTTACGACTTGCGCCGAAACTGAAACTTCGAGGAACTCACCAATTCATAGGCATAAGGCACCGCGTTTTCGGGGTGCTTTTTGCCGAAGGTCGTCTTTCCTTCGAGAATCTCCATAAGGACTCCGCCCGCCCCGGAATGGCCAACGATCAGGACTGATCCGTAGTTCGGACCGAACTCGGTCGCCAGCCGCCTTGCGCCCTGACGAACCTGCATGACGCCATCCGAGAACGACTGACTCACGATCAGCTTCTCATGGCCAGGTTCGATTCGAAAGAGCGGCGCAATGTCCTTTGGTAGCGCGAACGCCGCGCCCATTCGAATCTTTCCGTTGCCGTCCATCCGCTTGTTTCGCCCGGTGCAGCATTCGTAAAGTTCTGGCCAGACCGTTGCCTTTTGGCCGGTGGCTTTAAGGAACGGAGCCACCGTCCGGAGCGCGCGCTCGGAAGGGCTTACGATGATCGCGTTGAAGCGCTGATTGCCAAGTTCCTTCGTCAATCGCGCGACCTGGGCATTCCCCTTCTCGGAGAACGTGTTGATCGTCTTGGAGTTGTAACGACCGGTGGCGTTGGCCAGGGTCTCGCCATGGCGAACGATCAGAAGGCTGGTTTGCTCCGCCGGAGCAAGCGCCACGGAAGCAAGAAGAGCAAGCATCATACGGCTGCCGGTCGCTCCTTTGCCTTGTCCGATTCCGCCACCACCGATCGCATCTCTTCCTTCGCCGCCGACATCTCTTCGACCGACTTGGTGTGAATGCGCGCGGCACCGGAATACTCCTTGGTCAGAACCGTGGAGTTGGCCAATCGCTCTTGAGCCGCCGGAATTGCATCCTCGTATTGCGGCAACCACTCGGCCAGCGCCACGAGCATTTCGTCCGCCATTTGCCAGACTTCCGGCGGATTGCAAACCGCCGCCGTGAGCGGATCCAGTAGCATCGCCTGCTTGAGCATCGTGACATCTCCGCTCACCGCTGCTTCGACGGCGAGCCGCTGGACAGAAATCGATGCATTGCAAACTGCCGCACATCCAAGCGGCAAGTCGCCGACTTCAGGCATCGAAATGCCGTTCGCGTCGATGTACCCCGGCGCCTCGATAATGCAGTCAGGAGGCAAGTTCGCGATGATCGAGTCGTTAACCACATTAAAGTGCCCCCGGTAAACCCGACCGGTTTCCAGCCCTTCAATGATGTAGCTCGCGTGCTCTTCTCCCCGCTTCTCGGGTTCAAAGGTCAGCGGATCGGCGGTCATCCAGTTCGGGAAGTCGTGCTCGAACCAGCGTCGTCCTTCGGTGCAAACTCTCAGATAGCCACCTGTCTCGCCGTTGATCCATGAACCGAGATCGATCCAATCCATGATCTCCGAAGCGCGCTTTCGGTACCACGGCAGGTACTCGCTGAGGTGTCCGTTCGATTCTGTGCTGTAGTAGCCAAATCGCCGCAGAACGTCAATCCGGACTTTTTCCGTCTTCCGAAAATCTTCGACCAGTTCAAACGCTTCGAGCAGGTGCGGAACCATGTCCATTCCGCGCCAACGGACTTGGATGTACCAAGTCTGGTGGTTGATGCCCGCGCAGATGATGTGGACATCCTTCTTGGTGACCTTATCCTCCGGACCAATCAGCTCGTGAGCTTTCGCCCAAGCTTCGATGGCCCGAGATATCTGGGAATGCCCGCCTTGAACCCCGTGGCAAAGACCGATGGTGTTCACGCCACCGTACTGGTTACATGCCCAAGTGAGCATCGCCATCGGGTTTGAGTAATTCAAGAATAAGCAGTCGTACGCAGCCACTTCTCGGATGTCCTTACAGAAATCGAGCAGGACCGGAATTCCGCGCTGGGCGTACATGATCCCACCTGGGCCGAGGGTGTCGCCAACGCACTGATCGACTCCGTACTTGAGCGGAATATCGATATCGTGTTGGAACGCTTCGAGCCCACCGACGCGCACGAATGAAAGCACGTAATCGGCGCCGTCCAACGCCTCGCGCCGCTCGACCGTGCTGGATACCGTCGCAGGCATTTTGCTCGACTGAAAGTCTCGCGTGACCAGTTGCGTGACCATGTCCAGGTTGTGCTGGTTCAGATCAGTGAAGTGAAACCGCGTGTCCTGCAACTCCGGCACGGTCAAGATGTCGCGGCAAACGTTCCGCGTGAACCCGACGCTTCCGGCACCAATGACGGCTACTTTGATACTCATAAGTCTTCGCGTATCTTATCCGTTCGGAACCCATTTCCAGAATCCGTAACAACTCGTCGCTACCCAGATCTCGCCTGTTTTCGGGTGGATCCGAACGCAGAACGCTTCGCGCCCTCCGTCCAGTTGCTTCTCGTCGAGCCGATCTGGATCGATCGCCTTTTGGCGCGTCAAGTTCGTCCACGTTTTGCCCGAGTCGCGCGAAAGCATCACCGCCGTTGAACTCGCATGAACGTTGCCCGCGCTTGCGATCACTACCGTCTCAGGCTTTCGCGGATCAACCGCAATTCCGCGCACGTCGTACCAGCCAAACTGATTTTTCGGGATATCCAGTGCTACCCAAGCCCCGTTAACAAGGACATACGGCAGTTCGTTCAGCACCGCATAGAGCCGGTCGCCCACGTGATCGTAGGCAATATCCCGGATCTCACCTTCGAAGCTAGCCACCTCGCGCCAAGTCTTTCCCGAATCCGTCGAGACAACGACGGCTGCCTTCGCCCCGCGCCGAATTCCGAACAGCCGACCGTCGGGCCCAGCCGAAGCCGTAATCACGCCCCTGCAGCCGTCCATCTTTGCCCACGTCTTTCCGCCGTCTTCGCTTCGAAGATTGGAAGCAAATATGACCTCTGGCCGGCGCGGATCTCCGAAGGAGGCGTCTTCGCCATCAAACTGGTGCGGTTGTTCTTGCCACGTTTTTCCGCCGTTAAACGAGGTTTTGAGTTTCCTTGGTGCACCCCAGCCGCCCGCGTTTCCGACCACCAAGGTCTGCGCCGATGCGGCATAGCCGCCATAGCAGAACCCGCCCCAGCCGTTTCCGCTTGGGTTCAAATAAGTCCATGTTTTGCCGCGATCTTTCGTAATGGCCCCGTTATAGTCCTGCGAGCCAAAGAACATCACGTCGGGGTTTTGATGGTTGAAACTGAACTTTCCGCCAACGAGCACGCCGTTGTTGCCCTGGTTTGACCATTTGTAAGTCGCGCCACCGTCGGTGCTTTTGGTGGCTAGATCGCCGCCGATGCTAAAGAGCACCTTCTCGTCCGTTGGACTCCAAGCAAAAATGCCCTGCCTCGTGTTCGAAGGCAGGAAAGCTTGGGGAACTTCGATCTTCGATTGTCGCCAAGTCTGCCCGCCATCGTCGGAGTAGTATCGCCGCCAATCCCAGGCATTAGGCTCCTGATCCCGCCAGAGCACCATCCGATCTGGGTTCACCGGACTGACCTTAATGTTCTTTAAGATGTGGCCGGTCGCGGAGATTTCGCGGCTATTCAATGGGCGCCAGGTCTTCCCTCGGTCCTCGCTGCGAAGCACTTCCGTCGGCGTCGAAATCCAGACCGTAGTTGACTGTTTCGGTGAAACGTCGAGGCCAGTCACATTGTCTTTCGTCAGTTGCTCGAAGCTCTTTCCTTTGTCTTTAGAGACATAAAGTCCGGTTGAATTCCCGGCCAGGAGCCAGCCGGATTCGGGCAAGCAACGCAAAATGCTCCCGCCGAGCGATGCGGTATTCGGCAATTCTTGCCAGGTGTCGCCGCCGTCCTCGGAGCGATAAATGGCGGGATGCTCTTCTGGCTTGCCCCAGCCCGCCGTGTCTCCTTTCACGCGGCTCCAGAAGACGCGCATGGTCTTCCTCGCTCCGGCGGCATAACTCGTCGGGTCAAAAGCCAGTTGTTCCCGGATTTCCCCGATCCCGGCCATAGAAATCGGCAGAACGTTGCGCCAAGATCCGCCGCGGTTGGTTGACAAGTAAATTCCGTGGTGCCCACCCGGCGAGGTGTTTCCCCCGATCGCAATCACGCGGAGCGGATTGTTGGGGTCAAAGGCGATGGCGGCGGCACCGCGCGGCGAGTAGCCGACATTTGCCGGTTCCCAGCGATTCCCCGCATCAAGCGAGCGGTAGATACCGCCGACATCGATCCCGAGCATAACCGTCTTACCCGTGGGATCAACCGCTAGGCTCCGCGGCCACTGGGCTCCTTCTCCGCCAATCTGTCCTGGCTTCCGAAACTCCCCTGCCACGAGCGGTACGGGTTCCCAGTGACCGGAAACTTTGATCTGCGCAATCGAGTGAGCATGAAGAGCGCAAAGTAGCGTGATCATTATTGTTCCGACGCTCGAACATTCAAAAGCGATCTCAGGCTCAGTCTAAGCGTTTTTCAGACATAGAGCCACGCCTGCAGCTTGTCAAATGCCTTCGGGATGCGTACGGGCTCATGGTATGGTCTACCCATGATTGTTGGAATAGGAGGAGATCATGCTGGCTTCGAACTCAAGGAACGATTACGAGGTGAGATCGAAGCGATGGGCCACCAAGTCATTGATCTTGGCGCGGCTGAATACGACGCACTGGATGACTATCCTGACTTCGCCTACGCTGTCGCAAAAGCGGTTTCTACCGGCAAAGCTGAGCGAGGGATTGTGGTTTGTGGCAGCGGTGTCGGTGCCAGCATCGCCGCGAACAAAGTTAAGGGCGTCCGAGCGAGCATCGCGACGGATACCTACTCCGCACGACAAGGCGTGGAACACGACGATATGAACGTGCTTGCCGTCGGTGCACGCATCACCGGAATCGAAGTGGTTAGAGAAATTGTAAAATCATTCCTCGGGGCAGAGTTCTCCGGCGAGGAGCGCCACGTTCGTCGCCTGAACAAAGTCCTCGAAATTGAAGCGAACCCAGGCAACGGCGCCTAAACCCAAACACTGCCATGCCAGAACAAGCGCTGTACCTCTACCCTTTGCCTGATCCGCTCATTGCGTTACCAGACAACTTTCGATCGCGATTCTGGCAAAAGGACCCTTCGCTCTGGCCCGCCGGAGCAGCCGCAGACGTTGCTGGGATGCTCGGCTGGGTCGATGTTTTGGGCAAAGTTGGAGCGCAATTTGACGATATAGATGCCTTCGTCGAAAGCGTCATTGCGGATGGCTTTACGAAGGTCGTTCTCTGCGGAATGGGCGGAAGTTCTCTGGCCCCTTACGTGCTGCGCGAAGTATTTGGTCAGCTACCGGGCGGACTACCACTAACGGTCCTTGACTCCACTCACCCTGGTTCGATTCAGGCCATTCTAGATTCTGGAATCGAGAATACGCTCTTCATCGTTGCCTCGAAATCCGGTTCTACCGCTGAGCCAACGACCTTCGACAAGTTCTTCTTCGACCGCGTCGGCAACCCGAACGCTTTTGTTGCGATCACGGACCCAGGCAGTCCATTCCACCGCGACGCCGAAGCACGAAATTTCCGAAAAATTTTCCTCAACTACGCCGACATCGGCGGTCGCTTCTCCGCGCTGAGCTTGTTTGGACTGGTTCCGGCAGCGTTGCTTGGCGTCGATATCCGAAAGTTCCTCCAAGCCGCTCAGGACTACGCCGCCGCACTACAAATCGATGAGTCCGATGCCTTCGATCTTGGTCAGGCGCTCGGTTCGTACGCGAAGACCGGACGAAACAAGCTCACCATCCTAACCGATGAACGACTTTCGAGCTTCGGCCTTTGGCTGGAGCAACTCGTAGCCGAAAGCACCGGCAAGTTCGGCACCGGCATTCTGCCAATCGCTGGCGAAACCGTGGGCGCGCCGGAAGTTTACGGAGACGACCGATTCTTCGCCGCCTACAACGTGCTCCCCGTCGCGAATCCATCGTTCCACGTCCACTTCGAGGATCCGTATCAGCTAGCAGTTGAGTTCCTTCGCTGGGAAGTGGCCACCGCCGCGGCGGGCGCGATTCTCGAAATCAACCCGTTCGACCAGCCGAACGTGCAAGAGTCGAAGGACGTCACCAAGCGCATTCTCGCTGCCGTCGAAGCCGAGGGCGAACTGCCCGAGACCGACAAGATTTACGCGGCATCGAACGAGAAGCTCTCCGAGTTCCTTGGCGATGTTGCCCCTGGCGACTACATCTGCATCCAAGCTTACTTGCACGAAACCCCCGAGCTTGACGTTCAACTCAAGACGCTGCAGTCTAACTTGCGCGACACCTACAAGGTGCCGGTAACGATGGGTTACGGACCACGGTTCTTGCATAGCACCGGCCAATTCCACAAGGGTGGCCCAAACGTCGGGCACTTCGTCCAGCTTCTGGACGAGCCTCAAGACACGATCTCCATCCCTGGTCAGCGCGCGGATTGGACGCGCTTCGTCCTCGCCCAAGCCCGTGGTGACTACGAAGCCCTCGCAGAAAAGGGACGGCGAATTGTCGCCCTGAACCTTGGCTCTGAACCAGCCCAAACCCTCCAGACTTTGATCTCCTAACGACATCTCATGAGCGACGCAAATTACGATTTCGGCCTAATTGGCCTCGGCACGATGGGGCATGCGCTCCTTTTGAACATGCTCGACAACGGGAACACCGTCGTCGGCTACAACCGCACCCCTAGCAAGGCGGCCGAGATTGAAGCCCTCAGCGAGGGTCGTTTGAAGGTTTATTCGGACCTAGAAGCGTTCGTCAAAAGCATCCGCAAGCCCCGCGCAATCATGCTCTTGGTGACTGCCGGTAAGGCGGTCGATGACGTGATCGCCGGCATGCTCCCCTATCTAGAGCCCGACGACTTCATCATCGATGGTGGCAACAGCCACTTCCGAGACACCGATCGCCGCATCGGATATATGACCGAAAAAGGCTTTGGCTTCATGGGCATGGGCGTGAGCGGCGGCGAGGACGGTGCCCGTTTCGGCCCGAGCATGATGCCCGGCGGAACCCCTGCCCAATATGACCGCGTTGGCAAGGTGTTTGAAAGCGTGGCAGCGAAGGTGGACGGTGTTCCCTGCGTGGCCCTCATGGGGAACGGTTCCGCCGGACACTACGTGAAGATGGTTCACAACGGCATCGAGTACGGCATCATGCAGGCCATCGCCGAGGTTTACGACGTCCTCCGCCGCGGCGCAGGCAAAGATATGCCGTATGCCGCCAACCTGTTCCACACGTGGAACCAAGGCGAACTCGCCAGCTTCCTCATCGAAATCACGGCAACCGTCCTGAAGAAAGAAGATGAGCTCGCCGACGGCTGGCTGGTCGACAAAATCAGCGATAAAGCCCGCGCGAAAGGCACCGGCAAATGGACCAGCCAAGACGCGATGGATCTCGGAATCCCGGTTCCGGCGATCGACGCCGCCGTGTCCGCCCGTGAACTCAGCGAATCCAAGCCACTGCGGCAGCAAGCAGAGGCAATTTACGGTTCCGCTGGAACGCTAGGAGTGAGCGACCAAGATTTGCACGATGCACTGCTCGCGACGATGCTCCTCAGTTACGCGATGGGGCTCACGCAAATTCGAGCGGCATCGGCCGAATACGGCTACGAATCGAACCTAGAAACCGTCGCGACCGTTTGGCGAGCTGGCTGCATCATCCGAAGCGTTCAGCTCGAACCGATCCGCGCCGCGTTCGCCAAGAACCCGGACCTCGCTTCCCTGTTGCTCGATGACGCCTACGCGGCAAAGCTTAAAGGCTGCGTCGACGGGCTTCGAAACGTTGTCGCCTCCGCCCAAAAGGCCGGGATTCCCGTTCCGGTGCTGTCGGCGAGCCTCGCTTACTTCGATGGCATTCGCTCCGGCCGACTTCCGGCGAACGTCATTCAGGCTCAGCGGGACTACTTCGGCGCGCACACCTACGAACGACTGGACCAGGAAGGTTCGTTCCACTCCAAGTGGGCCTAAGAAATGGCAAATCCCATCGCCCCAACCGTGGTCGCCATTTTTGGTGCAACCGGCGATCTAACCCAACGAAAGCTGATTCCGGCCCTGTTCAATCTGTTCCTAGACCAGGAACTGCCGAGGCAGTTCACCATCGTGGGCGTTGGCCGACGTGGTGATCTGGAGAACTTCCGAGAATCCATGCGCCAAGCCCTCGGGAAGTACTCGCGCCGTGGTGAACCGAATGAGGAAAAGTGGGCCGAGTTCTCGGGACGCATCCGCTACATCGCAGAGGACTTTCAGAGCGTTGAACTGTACGAGAAGCTGAAGGCCGAAGTTGATGCCAGCGAGGCGGAATTTGGGCAACCGGCGAGCCGCGTTTACTATCTCAGCGTTCCACCTGACATCTTCGGCCGCGTAGCCGAGGGTCTCGGAAACGCCGGTCTAAGCGCCGCAAAAGATCGAGATCGAATCGTTATCGAAAAGCCTTTCGGCCGGGATCTCGAATCTGCCGAAGTCCTCAACAAGAAGCTGATCGAGCACTTCGACGAGCAACAGATCTACCGAATTGACCACTACCTCGGCAAAGAGACCGTTCAGAACATTCTTGCTCTGAGGTTTGGCAACGCCCTCTATGAGCCAATCTGGAATCGCCGGTATGTAGACAACGTCCAGATCACGGTAGCCGAAGAGGTAGGCGTCGAAAAGCGAGGCGGATACTACGAAACGTCCGGAGCGCTTCGAGACATGGTACAGAACCATCTCTTACAGTTGATGTGTCTCGTGGCGATGGAACCGCTGGTGAGCTTTGACGCCGACGAAGTTCGGAACAAAAAGGTCGATGTGCTCAAGGCCGTCCGCCCAATGGAAGCCAAGAACCGACATCTGTTCTCGGTCCGAGGTCAGTACGGTCCGGGATACTCCGGCGGAATGTCCGTCCCGGCATACCGAAAGGAAGTCGGCGTCGATCCGCACTCCGGCACCGAAACGTACGTGGCCCTGAAGCTCTACGTCGACAACTGGCGCTGGCACAACGTGCCCTTCTATCTGCGAACCGGAAAGCGCATGGCGCGAAAGGTTTCGCAGGTCGTGATCAACTTCTGCCCGGTCCCTCACCAGATGTTCCCGGCTTCCAGCACCGACGACTTCGAGCCGAACCGAATGATTATCAACATTCAGCCGGAAGAGGGCATTTCGGTCCAGTTCCAGGCCAAGGAGCCCGGAGCAGGCATGCGATTGCGGACCGTCTCGATGGACTTCAACTACGAGAGGGCATTCCAATCAGAAAGTCGAGAGGCCTATGAGACGTTGCTTCAAGAAGTGATTGAAGGCAATACCACGCTCTTTATGCGTGCCGACCAGGAGCACCTGGCATGGGAACTGCTGATGCCGCTGTTGAGCGCATTTGAGAACAGCCCGCCCGCAAACTTCCCGAACTATGTTGCCGGAACCTGGGGACCAGAAACGAGCGACCTGCTATTGGCGAAAGATGGGCACCGCTGGTACAACCCGCCGGTACATCCGCAATAACTCAAATGACCCTGTACGTTCTTTCGGATCCGCTCGCGGTCGCGCAAAAGGGAGCAGCCTTTTTCAAGGAACAGTACGAAGTCGCGGTCCAAGACCGCGGTCGGTTCATCGTCGGACTTAGCGGTGGATCGACCCCGCTTCTGATGTACCGGGAACTTCTTCTCGATGCAGAAATTGACTGGCGAAAGGTCTGGGTCACATTCACCGACGATCGCTTTGTGACATTGGATGACCCTCAAAGTAACGAACGCGCCGCGCGTGACGGTTTGCTCAACCATGTGCGGATTCCGGCAACGCAGATCATAAACTTGGTCCGAACCGAGAACCCGGACCTTTCGGCCAAGTTAGTCGAGACCGACCTGAAGAAAGAATTCGGCGAAGAGCCCGTGCTCGACCTGGCCTTTCTCGGGCTCGGCGAAGACGGCCATACCGCCTCCCTGTTCCCCGGCGATCCGTCCGTTCACGTTTACGACCACGATATCGTCGTAAGCCATGCCCCGGTGAACGCGCCGATCCGAATTACGATGACGCCGCCCATCCTAAACCGGGCGCGCAGAACGGTGTTTCTCGTTACCGGGGTCGGCAAAGCTGACGCTGCTTGGCGCTGCTTGGAAGGTCCGGCGAACGTCGATGAAACGCCGAGCCAAGCGATTGCGCGGTTCGCATGGCGGGCAGAAATGGCGATTGATGAAGCCGCGGCGAGTCGCTTAAACCACTAATCCTTACCATTCTCAAGGATTATTTGCCTCCGGCACCGAATTATCTCCTAAATTGCTCACAAAACAACACGTTCTGATACTATTGTCCTCGTCACACAGAAGTGGCATGTTTTGCTCTCAGGGGCGCAATTATGGACAATATCAAAAACCCATTTTCGGATGTTGAAATCGACCGACGCGGCCTACTTAAGGGTGCCGGCGCGGCGACTTTGTCTCTCGCTTTCGGTGGTCTTCTAACTAGCACGTCCAAAGCCGGAACGGCCGCCGACGTGGACATCCTCGGCGTTGCGAAGATTGCAGAAGCACTCGCGACAACGATGTACACCGGCATCATCAATGAAGCACCGTTCTTTGCGGCACTAGACCCTGATGATCAGGACTACTTCCGAGCGGCTCGAGATGAGGAAAAGTTCCACTATGATCTCATCAAATCGGCTACCGGAAATGTTGACGCAGGAACGACCTACTTCTTCCCCGCCGCGATGTTCACCAGCACGAAAACAACGCTTAACACGTTGATCAAGCTGGAAGATATCTTTATCGCCGCCTATCAGCTCGGCGTTTATTTCTTCTCGTCAAACGAGCTCAAGCTTCTCTCGGCCCAGATTCTTGGCGTCGAAAGCGCCCACCGAACTTTGGGGCGATTAGTGGCGGCTGAACTCGGACGAACGGAAGTTGCCGGAGCAAGCGGTCTCGAACTTTCGAGCCCACCAAACAACAACGTTTACGAGCGGCTCCACGGCATCAACACCCTAGACCGCGCCGTGAACCAGGTTCTCGGCTACATTGACCCAACCGAAGCGGCCCGAAAGGGATACACGACGGTTCGAACCTTCGATCCGACGTACGTTCCTGCCTTCCCAGGCCTTCGCGGCAACCCGCCCGAAAGCGTCTGATCTCCAACCGTCTGTTGCTTGCTTTGCCCCGCCGAGTTCGGCGGGGCTTTCTTGTCAATGGATCTTGAAGTTTTCCGTGAGCGAAATAACATCTCGCTTCACGGCCGCAAGGTTCTCAGCGTTCGTGAGGTCACTCAAAGCCCGATCGATCAGGTCAGCGACGGTTTCCATTTCCGCTTCCTTCATGCCTCGGGTCGTGATTGCCGGGGTTCCGAGTCGGATTCCGCTGGTGATGAGGGGAGACTTGTCGTCAAACGGGACCGCGTTCTTGTTGCAGGTGATGCTGGCCAGGTCAAGCGCAGCTTGTGCCGCCTTACCGGTGAGCCCCTTGTTTCGAAGGTCCACGAGCATCAAGTGGTTGTCGGTTCCCTTCGAAATGATGTGGTAACCGCGTGCCATCAGCGCGCCTGCCAATGCCTTGGCGTTGCGGATGACTTGCTTCGTGTACTCCGTGAACTCTGGTCGGAGGTTCTCTCCGAATCCAACTGCCTTCGCAGCAACCACGTGCATCAGCGCGCCGCCTTGGACGCCCGGAATGACCATGCTGTCCAGAAGCTCGCTCATCATCTTCGTTCGACCGCTCTTAGCCGCAACCGCGCCAAATGGGTTTTCGAAATCCTTACCCATCATGATGATTCCGCCTCGCGGACCGCGAAGGGTTTTGTGGGTTGTAGAAGTCACGACGTGGGCGTATGGCACCGGCGAAGGAAGCTGCCCGGTAGCGATCAGACCGGCCGGGTGCGCGATATCGGCAAACAGGAACGCACCGACCGAATCCGCGATCTCGCGGAAAATCTTAAAGTCAATCGGTCGCGAATAGGCCGACGCCCCAACCGTGATCATCTTCGGGCGAATCTTCTTAGCTTGATCCGCGACGTGATCGTAATCCAGCAGTTCGGTTTCTCGATTGATCCCGTACGCTTCGAACTTGTAAAGCTGGCCGCTGAAGTTGACCGGGGATCCGTGGGTTAAGTGGCCGCCGTGCGAGAGGTCCATGCCCATCACAGTGTCGCCGGGCTTCAGAAACGTGAAGTAGACCGCCGTGTTCGCCTGCGATCCGCTATGGGGCTGAACGTTGGTGTACTCGGCACCAAACAGGGTTTTTAGTCGATCTCGGGCGATGTTTTCGACTTCGTCGACGACTTCACAGCCGCCGTAATACCGGGCGCCCGGATAGCCTTCGGCGTATTTGTCCGTGAGCACCGAGCTCATGGCGTCGCGTACGGCTTTGCTCGCGATGTTTTCGCTAGCAATCAACTCAAGGTTTTCTTCCTGTCGCTGCTCCTCTCGGTGAATGAGATTGGAGATGACAGGATCAGACTCGCCCAAGGAAACTCGATGGAACGAGGCAAAATCGGAAGGCATCCCTTATTATGGCGGCTGCCAACCGCGCGGAATCACTTCGCGCGAGGATACAAGTCGATCACATCCGGGTGATCATAGTTGATGAAAATGACGCTGTAGTCGTTCGGCTCGCCGCGGCGACGCTCGACCGCAATTGCGCCGCTGTCGGTCAGATTTGTAATCAACGCCTTTCGCTCAAACTCGGCCAAAAGCGGCATTTCGAACCGCAGCTTGTGCAGATATGGAGTCACCCAAACTTCGCGCTTGTCGCCAAAGTAGCGGAGCATGATCTCAAGCGCGGTGCGCTCGTTCTCATCTTCCAGCTTCATCCACTTCTCAAATTTGACGGGAGAGTTCGTAGCGGGAGCCGGCATGAGTTCGGTCTGCGCTCGAAGGCCCACGGAAGTCCGCGAATCTTGCACTTCCTTCATCCGAACCGTAGCTGGCAGCAGCTCTTTGGCCTCAAGGAAGTTGTCGCGACTTACGATCTGTAGCAGGTCGCCGGAGACGTTCTCGCTAAAGGCAACGACCAGCACGCGGCGGCCATGCTTCTGCAAGTGTTGAATGAGGGGAATATAGTCCCGGTCGCCCGCAACAAACACGAAGGTTGAAATTTCGCTTCGGGTGTAGAAGACTTCGAGCGCGTCGATCGAAAGCCGCATGTCGGCGGCGTTCTTGTGATCGGTGCCCATCACAAAGTGCGGCTCGATGCCCATCAGATAAAGCGGGCTTTGGCTGTTCTCTTCGATCCGCTCAAAGTCAGCATAGGCATGCATGACGATCGGCTGGATGCGCAGATCTTTGGTCAGCCTCTCGCGAAGGGCGCGAAGGAGGTCAATACAGCGGTCGTTCGACTCACTTGGATTGGCCAGACGTTGCTTAAAGAAGTAATAAACGTTCTCGAAGTCGACAAACAGGGAGCCGCGAGAGAGAGAAGAAGGTTGCACCCAGTTGGTCCAGACAAATATAAGGTCGGTGCCGCGCTTTCGCGCGGCAAATTATTTACGAGCGGTGGCAGGCTGGTTGCCGTAGCGTCGCATGAATTTCTCAACGCGACCTGCGGTGTCAACGAGTTTCTTCTGGCCGGTATAGAACGGGTGGCTGTATGCGCTGATTTCAACGCTGATCACTCCGTACTCCACGCCATCAACCACTCGGGTTTGAGATGGTTTGAGAGTCGAGGTGCCGGTCCACTCGTGCTCACCGTCCACAAAGATCACCGGATAGTTATTCGGATGTAGTCCTTGCTTCATGGTTCGAATCACAGAGGGTACCGGAAACCCAACCCGAGATGCAATATTCTCTTGCCGAAGCTGGGAGTTAATGACCGTTTGTCCAACTTTTCCAAACAATCATGAAGAAATCTTGCACGAACATGACCAAAAGTACTAAAGTGATCCCTGGGACATCGTTCCCGACATGATCATGAAAATTTCACCCTTCCATAGCCTCATCGGCATTTTTGCGCTTACTGCCCTAGCCTGTACCGGCGGCGGCGGTGGCAGTGGCTCTGCTTCCGATCCATTCCAAAACCGAAGCTACCGAGTTTGGAACGCCATGCACGACGGCGTCGGCGCGGTTGACTTCTTCCGAGACAACGCCGCGCTAGAGACATCAAGTTCGGTTGTGATTTCGAACGACGTCGCTCAGAACACGCCTTCTGCTAGAAGCCAGTTCTACAGTGGACAGACTCAGATGAACATTCGGGTCACGAGTCCGACCGGAACTTCCACTTTCTTCAGCAACGACGTCATTCAGCTCGCGTCGGATCGACACATCATCACTGCTTACGGTCCTGGAAACAGCACCGCTGGCGTTGTTGTGTTGCCGTTCGAAACTAGCCGAGTCGATCAGGCCAAGAAGAACCAGATCGTCTGCGCCCACACGCTGAACCCAGCCAATCTGAGCGGATTCCCGAACCAGCTTGACGTGCACGTTTCCACGACGATGACGCCTAGCGCGACCACGAAGATCATGTCGCTTCTCACCTACAACCCCAGCCGACCGGCTGACCAGGTGAAGTTGGAAAACACCAACTTCGAAGGCGCCCACAACGTTCTCTTCACCCGAACCGGCACCCTTGACGTTGTCGCATCCGTCTCGGGAGTGAACTTCATCAACGGAAACCACTACTTCTTCGTGCTTTCGAAGACGACGACCAACACCCCACGTGTATTCACGTGGAACGAAACCTACGGCGCACCGGCTCCTTAGACTCGTAACTTCCCCAACCGTTCTGCCAACTTTTCGTTGGCAGAACGTTGCCATGATGCCTCACGGGTATCCTCTCCGGGGACGCTGAACCGCTACAGTGACGTTGCGAATTGGCCTCCATTCAAGTTCGGAGAACAAAATAAATATGGCAAACAAGCGCGTTTATCTATTCCGCGAGGGCGACCGAAGCCAGCGTGATCTCCTTGGAGGCAAGGGAGCAAACCTTGCCGAGATGACCAACATCGGTCTTCCTGTCCCTCCTGGATTCACCATCACCACCGAAGTCTGCACCGAATACTACGCAACCGGAAAAACCCTTCCAGAAGCGCTGTTCGCGGAAATGGAAACCGCGCTTGCGGACGTCGAAGCTGCTCAGAACAAGAAGCTCGGCGATCCATCCAACCCACTTCTTCTCTCCGTCCGATCCGGTGCGAAATTCTCCATGCCCGGCATGATGGACACCGTTCTGAACCTCGGTCTGAACGACGAAGTAGCAGCCGCGATGGTCGCTGCTGGCGCAGATAAGCGATTCGTTTACGACAGCTACCGACGCCTCATCATGATGCTTTCCGACGTGGCCTTCTCCGAGGGAGATCACCACATCAGCAAGCACGGATTCGAGAAGCTCTTCTACGATCTGAAGGCGAAGCTCGGAGTGACCGACGACCTTCAGGTTAGCGGCGACGATCTTGAGCAACTCTGCAAAGACTACGATGCTCACCTCTTCGCTCACGCCGGACGCCACTTCCCACAGGACAGCCGCGAACAGCTTAAGGAAGCCGTCGAAGCCGTCTTCCGAAGCTGGAACAACGATCGAGCCATCGTTTACCGACGCAAAGAAAAGATTGACGATGCCATCGGAACCGCCGTCAACGTTCAGGCCATGGTCTTCGGAAACATGGGCGACGACTGCGGAACTGGCGTTGCCTTCACCCGAAACGCTTCGACCGGCGAAAATGTCGTCTTCGGCGAATACCTCATCAACGCCCAGGGCGAAGACGTGGTTGCCGGTGTTCGAACGCCGTTCCCAATCAGCGAGCTCGACAAAGTCAACCCAGAAATCTATGCCGAGTTCGTAAAGACCTGCCAGATCCTCGAAGATCACTACAAGGATATGCAGGACATCGAGTTCACGATCGAGCGAAACAAGCTGTACATCCTGCAGTGCCGATCTGGAAAGCGAACCGGAACTGCTGCCGTTCGAATCGCGGTGGAAATGGTCAACGAAGGCCGAATCGATAAGAAGGAAGCCGTCACGCGAGTGGCTCCAGACCTTCTTAACCAGGTTCTTCTCCCCGTCATCGCTCCTGGCACCAAGTACAACGTCATCGCCAAGGGTCTCCCTGCCGGTCCTGGTGCTGCAACGGGTATTGCTATCTTCGATGCAACCCGCGCGGCCGAGCTCGGAAAGGGCGGTCAGGGCCAGCGAGTCATCCTCGTTCGCGCTGATACGTCCCCGGACGACCTCGCCGGAATGCTCGCCGCTCAGGGCGTTCTCACCGAGCGCGGTGGCATGACCAGCCACGCAGCTTTGGTTGCTCGTGGCTTTGGAATCCCAACCGTTGCTGGTTGCGGCGAAATCAAGGTTGACGCCGAGAACCGACAGTTCACGTACGCCGGTGGCGTCATCAAAGAAGGTGACTTCATCTCGCTCAACGGTGGCCTCGGTGAGGTTATCGAAGGTCAGGTCCCGGTTGAAGACGCGAAGATGACCGGCGACTTCGGCACCTTCATGGGCTGGGCCGACGAGTTCCGAACCCTTAAGGTTCGAACCAACGCCGACGCTCCTGCCGACGTTCAAAAGGCGATCAACCTCGGTGCAGAAGGCATCGGTCTCACTCGAACCGAGCACATGTTCTTCGATGAAGATCGACGACCGATCGTCGTGGACATGATCCTCGACATCGACAACGCCGAAACGAGAAAGGTTGCCCTGGGCAAGTTGCTCGAGTTCCAGCGACAGGACTTCAAGGAAATCTTTGAAGTGCTCAACGGACTTCCGGCGACGATCCGACTCATCGACCCACCGCTTCACGAATTCCTCCCTCACCTCACGGACCTCGTTGCGGAAGTAGCCACCCTTCGCGCTAAAGGCGAGCCGCTTGGCGACAAGGAGCGAATCCTGAAGGCTGCCGAATCGATGCACGAGATCAACCCGATGCTCGGACTTCGCGGTGTGCGACTCTCGATCGTCTACCCAGAGATCGTAGAAATGCAGACCCGAGCCATCTTGGAAGGCGCAGCGGGGGTCATCAAGGCCGGCGGAAAGGCCGTTCCAGAAATCATGATTCCGCTCGTCGGACACGTGAACGAGCTCCGCGTCGTCAAGGCCGCTCTCGAAGCGACTGCCAAGGCGGTTGTCGAAGAGCAAGGCGTCGAGATTCCTTACAGCTTCGGCACGATGATCGAAGTTCCACGCGGTGCCCTCACCGCCGATGAGATCGCGGTCGAAGCCGAGTTCTTCAGCTTTGGAACGAACGACTTGACCCAGATGACCTTCGGCTTCAGCCGAGACGACTCGGACAAGTTCCTCAAGCCATACGTCGAGCAGAAGATCCTGCCCGGCGATCCATTCGACAGCATCGACCAGAGCGGCGTTGGCCAGCTCATGCAGATCGCCATCGAAAAGGCCAAGCGAGTTCGACCCAATATCAAACTCGGCATCTGCGGCGAGCACGGCGGAGAACCAGAATCCGTCAAGTTCTGCCACAACATCGGCCTCGACTACGTGAGCTGCTCCCCGTTCCGAGTCCCAGTAGCCCGCCTCGCCGCCGCTCAGGCCGCGATCGGTAAGGGCGCCGCCGACAAGTAAGTCTGCGGTCGTTCTGGCCCCAGGTGCAATGCACCTGGGGCTTTTTTGTTACCGCTTTTGTCCCAAACCCGAGAGATGGTAGAACTCTTCCTGTAAACTTCTACCATGAGCATGAACATCAAGGACGAAGAGGTTCACCGCCTTGCGCGAAAATTGGCGGACCAAACCGGGCACAGCATGACGCAAGTCGTTCGAGAAGCGCTGACGGAGTACGACGCGAAGATGAGCGAAGAAACTCGCAAAGCCGAGTTCCGACAAGCCTTGGAAAACCTCGTCGGGACCCTCAAAGATGATGGCATCACTGCCGCAAATGCCGCCGACTTCCTATACGATGAGGATGGACTTCCGCATTGATCGTTGACTCATCTGCCATCGTGGCAGTCTGTCTTCAGGAGCCAAATCACCGTATCTTCATCGAGAAGTTGCTCGACGCAAATTCCCCGAAGATTGCTGCCCCGACCCTGGTGGAACTCTATATAGTTATCGAAGCCCGAAGAGATCCGAGCCTCACCCAACGCGCTGACTCTATGATCTCGTTTCTTGAAGTCGTGCCCTTCGACCAAGAACTAGCGGAAATCGCTCGTGTCGCGTACCGGCTGTTCGGCAAGGGAACCGGGCATCCCGCGCAGCTCAACTTTGGCGATTGCTTTAGCTACGCTCTCTCAAAGCGCACCGGCTACCCGCTACTTTGCGCAGGTAACGATTTTCGCCAGACTGACATTAGAATCGCTTAAAGGACCTTAATGACCAGTTCTTGTGGTACTTTCAAGAAATGGATGTGTCTGCGACCGAATTTAAGATCCACTGCCTTGATCTGCTAGATCGAGTCCAGGAGACCGGCCAGGTTCTGCGCATCACGAAGCGAGGCAAGGTCGTGGCTGAGTTACACCCTCCAACCAACCCTGCTCCCGCCGTTCCAGCGGGTTTCGGGCTGTTGGCCTCTACCGGCAAAATCCACGGAGACATCATCTCTCCAATCGACGATGTCCCCTGGGAAAACCTTGGAGATAGCCAGTTCGGCTACCCATCCGCGCCAGATGCTGCCCAGGTCAACACCCACTTTGTAGCCGAGGAATCTCGCGCTTTTGATATTCAGCCCGGCACAACGAGCGAAGATCGATGATCGTTCTCGACACCCACATCCTCGTCTGGTACGCCCTCGGTAGCCCGCAACTTTCCCCCTCGCGCTTACAGCAAATCCAGGCCGCTAGCCCGAGGGTGTTCGTCTCGGCAATCACTTTGTGGGAAGTCGAAATGCTGCTTGAACGAGGTCGGCTCTCTGGATTCACGGTAAGCGATCTCCGTAAAGTAATCGCGGTTTCCGGCTTTCAAGAAGCGGTTCTTTCTGGAGACATGGCGGTTCTCAGTCGCCGCCTAGCCCTGCCCCACCACGACCCGGCCGATCGATGTATCGCCGCAACCGCGGTGACGATGCGCGCAACGCTCGTCACCAACGATGCCAACCTGCTCGGCCACGCGTGGCTTCCGACCGCCTAAGAGCTTTCGTTCGCGGGGTCCAAAAGCGGATTACCTTCGTACTTCGCCGGCTTCTCCAGCTTCATGCGCCCAAGTTCCCGTCGGACCGCGCCGATCTGCGCTTCGACCTCCGCAAACTCATTCTTTCCGCTGTGATGCTCAACGCCAAGCGCCCCGGTGTATCCGGCCGCCTGCAGAATCTCCAACGTCGCGCGCAATCGGGTCTCGCAGTTCTTCTGGTCGATGTGCGTGTGCATCGCAATCGGCGCGAGCGCGTGGTCGTACTCGTCTTGGGTCTTCCAAATGTCTTTGCCGACGTGAAGCAGAACGCCAAAGTGTGGAGAATCAACCGCTTCGCTTAGGCGCAGGAGATTGTCCGGATAGTTGCCCGCGCCCCAGTGGGTTTCAGGTCCAACTCGGAAGCCTTCCTTCGCCGCAAAGTCGCAGAACTCACGGTAGCTCTGCGCGATGATTTCAAACTCTTCGTCTTCCCAGTGCCGATTCCCTCCGCCTGGATCGATGCGGACCGTCTTCGCACCCAAAATGGCGGCGGCTTCGAGGTGCCGGTCGGCAAGTTCTCGGTGCCGAGTTCGCACCTCGGGATCTGGTTCAAAAGGATGGCAACCGTCCGCGTGGTAGTTCACGCAAACCAGCCCGCGATCGTCCATCGCGGTTCGGACCTTGTGGAGGCGAGTCGTGTTGAGTTGCGAGTCAGCATCTGGACCGAGCAAGCCATTCCAAATGTCAGCCGAATCGAGGTGATACCGAAACCGGCAAGTTTCCAAGTACGAGAAAATGTCCATGGTTCCTTCGGCAACCATGCCGTGGAACGAAAACGAAGCAACACTGATCGGTCCGAACATAACGCTACTTTACAAGCACCGGCGACAAATAAACTTGCCGGCGTATCACTCTGTACCGGGATCAAAATGTCAGAACTCAAAGTTGCCATCATCACTGGATCGCAAGGGCTCATTGGCCGCTCGCTCGTGGACGAGTTCCGCACCGCTGGCTACAAAACCATCGGCAAAGATCTCAACGGAGAGGCGGATGTTCCAATTGACCTGACCGACCCAACCGCCATCGAGTCGTTCATCGAAACTCTCGACGAGCCGGTCCATGCACTCATCAACAACGCCGCCATCGCAAGTTGGGATAAGCCAATTGAAGAAACGACAACGGAGGACTGGGACCGAATTTTGAACGTGAACCTTCGTGCACCGTGGCTACTCACCAAACTCCTGCTTCCCCGCTTCGCGCCAGGAGCGAGCATCGTGAACATCGCCAGCACCCGAAGTCAGATGACGGACCAACGCAACGAGCCGTATTCGGCCTCGAAAGGTGGCCTAATCGGCCTGACTCAAGCCCTTGCCGTCGAGCTTGGGCACCGTTACGGGTTTCGCGTTAACGCGATCTCACCGGGCTACATCGCCGACGAACACGAAAAGCTAGCGCTGATTGAGCACGAGGCTCACCCGGCCCGAAGGGTCGGCAAGCCAGAAGATATCGCCCATGCCGCCGTTTACCTGTGCTCCGACCGAGCCACGTTCGTCACGGGTGCGGACTGGGTCATTGACGGCGGAATGTCCCGGGTCTTTGCGTATCCCGATAAAGGGTCCACCGGAATGTCAGATCCGATTCAAGGGTAAAAGCATCACATGCCCGTTGATCTAAAAGCCCACCTCACGATGCAACTGAATCAGACCCTTGCTCTCTACAAAAAGGACGTCCTAGCCTGCACCGAAGAGCAACTAGGAACTCCGTTTAACGAGACCACGCGAACGGCGTACGACTTCCTTTACGAATGCGAGTACGTCAACCGACGCATGACCCAGCGCATCAAGGGCGAAGAGCCAACACCCGCGCCTTGGACCGGTTGGGCCGTTGCCCCAGAAGAGTGGCGCAACCGCGAAGTCGCGATCGAAAAGTTTGAAGCTTCGGTAAACGACCTGCTTGCGGCGGCGCTTGAGGATCCGGAGAAAGAGATCATCCTGCCCGATGAAGTCACGACGCCGTTTGCTCTGGCACTGTTTGCCGATATGCACTCGATGTACCACCTTGGCCAAATCGATTACATTCAAACGCTCCACGGCGATACAAAAATGCACTGGATGTAGCCAGCCGGTACCCTAGCCGCATGGCATCCAACTCGGTCAAGTTAGATCGAAACTCGAATCAGGCCCTTGGCATTGGGCAGTTTGCGGTTGATTTCATGAACGGCTCACTCGGACCCGGTCCGAGCGAAGCCGTTCTCAACCGAACCCGCGACTTTCACACCGATGCGGTGCTTTGCGGCCTTTCTGCCCTTGCCCTCGGTACGAACGCGCCGACCATTCTCCGCGACGAAGCGCTTGCCTACCCAGACGAAACCGGGGCAACCGTCTTTAATTCCCACGTCCGTGTAAAGCCGGAAAAGGCCATCGTCGCTAACTCCGCCGCGTCACGAGAGTGGGACAGCAATGGCACGAACTTTGGCTATAACCCTTCCCTCGGCCACGTGGCGGGCGAGTTTGGCCACAACGATTTCTATCCCGTAGCCATTGCGGCATGCCAAGTTGCCGGAAAGGACGGTGCGACCGCGCTGAAGGCGATGGTTCTTCTCGACGAGATTCGCGGACGCCTTGCCGAAGTCTTCTCTCTAAAGACCTATAAGATCGACCACGTGGTCCATGGGGCAATCGCCTCGGCGGCCACTTACGGCGCGATTCTCGGCGCAACTCCTGAACAGATCGAGAGCGCGATCGGCATGTTCGTCGCCCACTACATCCCTTGGCGCGCGATTCGTGCCGGAAAGCAGCTGAGTGACTCGAAGGGAGCCAGCGCCGCAATCTCTACCGAAGCCGCCGTACTTTCCATGCAGCGGTCGTTGCGCGGTTTCGTTGGGCCGAAGGACATCTTCCGCAACCCAGAATCGATGTTCCGCCAGTTCGAAAAGACCGATGGCGCTTCCCCATTCGATTTGGTCCTGAACCACTCCGGCGATGACTTTGCCGTGATGGGTATGCACTTCAAGCTCGGCCTTTACGAGCACCAATCCGCCGGTGCAATCCACGGCATTCTCCAGTTGCTCCTCGAAAACCCGGAACTGCGACAGCCCGGAGCCATCCAGGGAATCACGGTCAAAGCATATGAGCCCGCCTTCGGCATCATCGGCGACCCGGCGAAACGCGATCCGAAGACGCGGCAATCGGCCGACCACAGCATGGTCTTCATCATCGCCCGGATTCTCAAGAACGCTATGGCCGCGGGCACGGTCAACACCCTCGAAGACATTTGGGAAGCCACCATGCTGATGCCCGTGGACTACGACGACGCTGCGCTCGCCGATCCTCAAACGCGGGAGCTCATGGCACTCATCGGCTTCGAGCATGGCGGCCCAGCCTACGACGCGGCGTACCCGGAAGGCATCCCGACGTCGGTCCACCTGCAAACCTCAAAGGGAGTTGTCGAAACCGAAATGGTCATGTTCCCCATCGGCCACGCGCGAAACACTGACCACGATCTAGCGAGAATGCTCTCCGCAAAGTGGCAGCGCCTTGCCACGCTCTCCGCCACAACAAGTCCGGAAGAAACGATTCAGACGCTCGCCGCTTTGCCGAACTTATCGGCCGCGCAGCTTCTGACCTTCTAAATCGAAAACGGTCCTGCCGCGTTTGCGGCAGGACCGTTTTGTTCTTTACCGAACGTTGAAGTTACGGGTTGATCGTATACGAACCAGAAACGGTCGTACCGCTCGAAACCGCGGTAACGGTTACGAGAGTTGGCGTTGTGACTGCATTGCCGAAGATCTTCGTCGACATGTGCTTCCTGCCCTGCGGCACGTTAAGCGTGATCGTGGAAGTTCCGTTCGAGAATCGCGCTGCCGTGGTTGGCGTAAGCGTCAAAACGACGTTCTGACCAAGCACATTCTGCACCGGTGCGTTCAGCCGAACCTCCGCGAAGTTCGTTTCTGTATCCAACAGGCTGTTGCTCGAGAAGACAACCGCCGTTGGGTCGGTGGAGAAGGCTAGCACTTGAATGAAGCCCGAGATGTCGATGTTGGCGGGCTGGAATGCCAAGGGGGATGTCTGCAACGTGGTGGATGCCGTCTGTCCAACGATGACGGCATTGTTCCAGGTCCCAAACAGCGCTATACCGTATGGCGTTTCCGCACCCGTATCGGAAGCAACCGTTCCGCCCAGCAAGCTGGCACCCTGAAGTTTCAAGCCGTTACTGAACCGGGCATGGAAGCCCTGAATGTTAGAAGTGGAGGCCGCGGTCGCCGTGATGTTCGTTCCGCCTGCCGAGTTCAGCGGCAAGCCAGCCGACTCCGTTGTGCCAATCGCATGCACGGAACCGTTCGATTGCAGTGCAATATCTGTCGGCGCATCGTCGCCTGTACCGCCGTAATAAGTCATGTTCAATTGACTTAGATCTTGGCTGAGCAGGGCCACGATGGCGTCATTACCACCATTACTCGTGCTGTCGTAGCCGTACTGAACGGGAATGGTCGTTCCGAAGCCCGCAGTATTGATCGATCCGCCGACGAGCGCCGCGATGTAAGGGCGATCGGTGACTGGGTCAAGTTGCAGGGCTCGGAGAGTATCACTGGCACTAGAACCGAACCCGAGGCTGAACTGAACTGCTGCATCCCGCATCGCAAATCGCGCGATCAGCAAGTCTCTGTTCGAACTAATCGCTCCGGTGGTCACTGAGAACCCGGAGGATTGACTTTGTGCACCAAGGACAACCGTGTTGTAATCTCGTCCAAACTTGACGGCCTTGCCTGCGTCAGTTGAAGTGCCGCCTAAGAACGATCCCAACTTGGGCGCTGAAAGCTTCTTGTCCAATACGAGGACAAATGCGTCGTTACTGGCTCCCGAGCCACCTTTGCTCGTATCTGCAGCAGAGCCTTTCGTAAGTGCTCCACGGGACGTGATTGCTGACGACAGGTTCGCAGATCCGGTCTGAATTGCGAGTGCCACTTCGCCATTGGTTGGATTGACATCCATGTCCCAGATCAGGTCAACCTGGTCACCGCCTACGTAAGTTGAGAACGCCCTAGTGCCTCCATTAGAACGAAGTCGAAGTACGTATCCATCTGTCTGGCCAGCATTGGCAGTCTGAACGCCTAAAGTTGCGGGCAGGTTAGTGCTAGGAGTGTTTGCCGCAAGAACAACATCTTGGTCATTGAGCACGCGAACTTTCATCCCCTGGGTAGACCCCCAGCCGATTTCGTTTCCGCTGCCCGAAATGTAGGTGCTGAACTTATCGATTCCCGAAAGGTCCGATTTCAAGTGCGAGATGTACCAGTCAGGTCCGGTGCCGTCGCTGTTATAGGGGCCGACGGTTGTCGGGAAGTTCGTTGCGGCGGTTAAACCAGCAACAACGAAAGCCCCACTAGGCGAAACTGCGACGGCTCCTGTTTCATCCGCGCCAGAACCACCGAGGTAGGTACCGTAGAGGAAAATCTGGGGGTCGATGACCACTGGTTTTGAAGCATCATAACCAGCAAGCTTGAAACCAACCTGTCCGTTATTCACGGTGAACTTAGCCGCGACTTCTTTCTTTACGCCATCAACCATTTGGTAAACGAAGAGGTTCTGCTCGCGAACTGTTCCAAGCGAAATGTCGTACTGAAGTGAGCCATCTGCGCCGACACGAAGGTTCTTGGCGCCTTCATACTTCAACTTCACCGATTCTGGTTTCGCACCAGCAGCGAGAATAACGTCGTATCGTGGTGCGCCACCATCGACGTAGTATCGGGCGGTTACGCCAGGAAGCACGTTCACCAGCTTGGCTTCGTTAAAGGAACCAACTCCGTTGAACTCATTGCCGTCAACGATAAAGTTGGTCTGGTAAGTTTTCTTTGCAACGCCGAGGGGAACGACCGACTTCGAAGCGCCTACGAAATTTACGCGAACAACATCACCCTTGGTCGAAATCTGCTTTCCGTTGAAATCTTCGGCAACTGGCACCAGCTTTGTGGAGTGCTTATAGTAATCAATAACGGCGCCGGATTCAGTGACCCAAAGGTTGGCACCTGGCGACTTCATCAAGAACTTTGCCGCGGAATTCCACTGACCCTGGTTCTCGATGAATGCGCCTTGCGAGACAGCTACGCTGCCCATTGATGGTGCGGCTGCCGACGCAACCGTAGCAAGGACTAAAATTCCAATCATCGGCCCTAGTATCCCCATCTATTGAGGCAAATAATAACCTTTTATCTCGCAACGAAACTGAGTTTTAAAATCCGGCATATTTACCTATAAACGCTATAACCTATCGACAAGTTGCTCAACAGAAAAAGCCCCCTGCCGCAACTGCGACAGGGAGCTCTTTTGCTTTAGGTAAGCCTGAACTTACGGGTTAATTGTGTACGATCCCGAGACGGTAGTACCGCTCGAGAGAGCCGATACCGTGACGAGGGTTGGTGAAACGACCTGCTTGCTAAAGATCTTAGCTGCGATTCGTTGGCTTCCCTGCGGGATGTTAACGGTGATCGTTGCAGTTCCGTTCGAGAACTGAGCGGCCGATGATGGCGAAAGAGTCAGAACAACGTTCTGTCCGAGTGCGTTCTGAACCGGAGCATTGAGTTCAACCGCAGCGAAGTTCGACTGAGTGTCGGAAACGCTGTTGCTGCTGAACGAAATGCCGGTTGGGTCGGTGTAGAAGCCAAGCACGTTGACGAAGCCAGAGGTATCTGGATTCGCGTTCTGGAAGCCAGCAGTCGAGACCTGCATCGAGAAGGAAGCAGTTTGACCGACGACGACCGCGTTGTTCCATGTGCCGAAGAGCGCAATGCCGTATGGCGTGTCTGTGCCGGTGTCCGTCGCGTTGGATCCTCCGAGCAGGCTGGCGCCGATGAGGCCCATACCGTTCGAGAATCGAGCGTGGAAGCCCTGAGTGTTGTTCGTCGCGGCGGCAGTCGCCGTCATGTTCGTTCCGCCCGCTGCGTTGAGCGGTAGAAGCGCAGAGGTCGTGGTTCCAACAACCTGGACCGTTCCATTTGACTGAAGAGCGATATCGGTTGGCTGGTCGCTACCAGAGTCTCCGTAATACGTCATGACGGCCTGATTCAGGTCCTGGCTAAACGTTGCAACGATGACATCGTTGCCGGTTGCGTGAGCGCTGTCGAAACCAAACTTGACCGGAATGGTGGTTCCGAAGCCGCTCGAGTTCACAGTGCCCGTAACGAGGGCCGTCATGTAGGGTCGGTCATTGACCATATCCATCTCCATGCCTCGGAAAGTGTCGTTCCCGGCGCTGGCGCCGAAGACGGTGCTGAACTGAACCGCAGCCGTCTTGATTGCGAATCGAGCCAAGAACAGTTCGCGGTTCGTCGTCGCGCTGACTGTACCGTTGGTAAACGAAAGATCAGTCGTCGATTGCGATTGTCCACCCAGAACGAGCGTGTTATAGCCCCGTCCAAAGTTGACCGTCTTGCCGGTGTCGGTGCTTGCTCCACCGAAGAAGGTTCCCATCTTAACCGCAGAAAGCGACTTGTTGAGAACGAGAACGAATGCATCTGCAGAGGTTCCGCTCTTAGTCGTGTCAGCCGCCGAGCCAGCGGTCAGCGGGCCACGAGTTCCAACCGTACTTGAGAAGTCTGCCGAACCGTTTTGCATGGCAAGCGCTACTTCACCGTTTGCTGGGTTCACATCCATGTCCCAAATCCAGTCCGTGCCAGATCCGCCAACGTAGGTTGAGAACATTCGAGTTCCGCCGTTTGCGCGGAGTCGAAGAACATAACCGTCGTTTCCGCCACCGTTTCCGGTCTGCACGCCGCCCGTTGCTGGCAAGTCCGTGCTGTTTCCGTTTGCTGCGAAAACGATGTCTTGGTTATCCAAAACGCGAACCTTCATGCCCTGCGTGCTACCAGCCCAACCAACTTCCGTGCCACCACCAGATACGTAGGTGCTGAAGACGTCAATGTCGGTGAGGTCCGATCTCAAGTGCGAGATGAACCAATCCGCGCCCGTGCTGTCGCTGTTGTAAGGTCCGGTGCTTGTCGGGAAGTCAGCGCCTGCGGCCAAGCCTGCAACGACGATGGCTCCGCTTGGGGAGACCGAAACGGCACCCACTTCGTCAAGGCCCGTTCCGCCAAGGAACGTTCCCGATAGGAAAATTTGTGGGTCGATGACGACTGGCTTGGTGGCGTCATAGCCTGCAAGCTTGAAGCCAACCTGGCCGTTGTTGATGGTGAACTTAGCCGCAACTTCCTTCTTCGTTCCGTTAACCATCTGGTAAACGAAGAGGTTCTGCTCTCGGACCGTGCCAAGAGAAATGTCGTACTGAAGCGAACCGTCAGCGCCGACGCGAAGGTTCTTCGCGCCTTCGTACTTCAGCTTGACCGATTCTGGCTTCGCGCCAGCAGCAAGGATAACGTCGTATCGTGGCGAGCCACCATCTAGGTAGTAGCGTGCGGTAACGCCAGGAAGAACGTTAACCAGCTTCGCTTCTTTGAACGAAGCCGCGCCGTTGAATTCTTGTCCGTCAACGATGAAGTTGGTCTGGCTCTTCTTCTTAGAGACTCCGACCGGTACGACCGAGCTCGATGCGCCGACAAAGTTCACACGGACAACATCGCCCGTCGTCGAAATCTGCTTTCCGGTGATCTCTTCGTCGATCTGAACGCTCTTCGAAGTGTGCTTGTAGTAGTCAATAACGGCACCGGAATCGGTGACCCACAGGTTGGCGCCTGGCGACTTCATCAAGAATCGAGCCGTGGAGTTCCACTGACCTTTGTTCTCGATGAATGCGCCTTGCGAGAGGGCGGTGCTGCCCATGGATGGAACGGCTGCAGAAGCAACCGTTGCAAGAACTAAAATTCCAATCATCGGAAGTTAGTATGTCAACGGTGTTCTGCCCTTGACACCACTCTTAACAATTCCTTAACTTTAACGTTTCGAACTAGCAAATATTACAGGTGTTGCCGTTCACGTCGCAATTTTCGATAACTCAGATTTACGTAAAAAATTAGCACGCATCCTAAGTTAAAACCCTTTCGAGCGCGCCCGCTGTCATACTTACCGCGTCGTGGTTGGCCTCCCGAACCAGCCGAGGTGATGGTAATGGAAACGCTAAAGATCTCCCCAACGCGCTTGTCTGGAACAGTTGAAGTCTCCGGGGCAAAGAACAGTGCCCTCAAGTTGCTGGTCGCAACGCTGCTTTCTTCTGACCCGATTCGAATCGAGAACCACCCCAACGGGCTGCTTGATATTCAGATTCAAGCCGATATGCTGAAAGCCGTCGGCAAGGAATACGTGATGGAAAACAACGCCATCACCGTTACCGAGCCCGGCGATCTCAATACGACGCTCGACTGGGAACCCGAAAAGTCGATCCGCAACACGCTGCTGATGCTCGGCGCGATGGTCTCCCGCTTCGGCCACGCCCGCGTTCCCTACCCTGGCGGTTGCAAACTCGGTGAGCGTAAGTGGGACCTGCACGAACAGCTCCTCACGCAGATGGGCGCCCGAATCTGGACTGAAGGCGACATCATTTGCGCCGAAGCCCCGAACGGCCTCACCGGAACCGATATCCACCTTTCCTTCCGATCGACGGGTGCGACCGACAACGCCATTCTTGCCAGCGTGCTCGCCAAGGGCACGACGCGCATCTTCAATCCCCACGTCCGACCCGAGTGCCTCCGCCTCATCCGCATGCTCAACAAAATGGGCGCGCAGATCGAGGTCCATTCCCAAGAGCGAGTTGACGTACACGGCGTGGAGCGACTTCGAGGAACGACCGAGACTTCCCTAGCCGACAACGTCGAAGCACTCACTTGGCTCGTTGGAGCGGTCATCACCGACGGAGATGTCGAAATCCGGAACTTCCCCTTCGAAGACCTCGAAGTTCCTCTCATCTTCTTGCGAGACAGCGGCGCGAAGTTCTTTGTGAACGGCGACAGCATGATTGTCCGCGGCGGACGACCTCACCCGGTGGACATCTGCACGGGTCCTTACCCCGGCATCAATTCAGATATGCAGCCGCTCTTCGGCGCGTTTGGCGCCTTCGCTAACGGCGAAACTCGAATCATCGACCTCCGCTTCCATGGCCGATATGGCTACGCCGATGAATTCGCAAAGATGGGCGTTCAGAGCAAGGTTGAGGACGCTTATCTAAAGATCATGGGCGGCAGCAAGATTCACGGAGCTGACGTCACCGCCATCGACCTGCGCGCTGGCGCGGCATTGATGCTCTGCGCCCTAGCTGCCGAAGGCGAAACGACCATCCACAAGGCGTGGATGATCACCCGCGGTTACGAGAACGTGGCCGAAAAGCTCGCCGGACTCGGCGCGACCGTTAAGGCTGACTAAGCCTTCGGCGCCTTCATTTGCGCCGGTACCCCGACTGCGATGTAGCCGTCGGGGACATCCTTCAAGACCACGGCGTTGGCACCAATCTTTGCGCCCTTTCCAACGCGCACGTTCCCGATAATCTTTGCCCCGGCATAGATTGCGACGCCTTCGCAGATCACTGGGTATGCATCCTCTTCTGTGCCAGAACCTAAGTGACCCAAAGTTACGTTCTGCAGGATAGTGACGTTGTCCTCAATTGTAACGCCTTGACCGATGATGATCCCGGTTGGGTGCGGGAGCAAAACGCCCCGACCAATAATTGCCCGCGGCGAAACCTCGCAGCCGCACAGTCGGTATTGGCGCATTCTCAAGTACGGCAGAAAAAGCTTCATGCCCTTGACGCCAGAAAGGAACCTTCCCAGGCGGTAGAGCAATAGCAACCGAAATCGGACGCTGGTCCAGATGGTCAGAAACCACAGCTTCGGTCGACGCCGGCTGTCAACCGCGATGTCCGCCTTGACATCCGCTTTGAACTGACCAAATCCGTACTTTGCCATCGGAGGGATCATACCGAACGCCCGAAATTCTTAACGATCGAAAGGTGGCAGAGGCTTGTCCGAACGAAACGGAGCCGCTGGGTTTCCAGCACCGTTGAAGAGATTTCCAACGTAAGCATCTGCCCAGCCAAATCGAACATGCACTGGCTTCAAAACCGCATCATTCCAAACCGTCACCGCTCCGCGCTCGATGATTGCCGTTGCCGGATACCAAACACCACCACCGTCAGAGATCTCGAAAGAAGTGAGCGTTGTGTTGGGGGAAGTCAAACCACCATGATCGTTTTTAAACATTACTCGCAAGGTTCGGCCCTCGCGATTGTGCTTCAAGTACTGCGGGCTCGCCCCGACTGAGCCGCTACGCTTATAGGTTTCGCCAAGAGCGGCACGCACGATGCGATCTGCAACGGCCTGCTTGTAAATCGGATGGATGTCGTTCAGATCGTCGATGAGATCAGAAATGACAACCATGCCGGTTCGTGCCAAAGAGAGTGAATCCGCCTGACCTTCGCGCGACAACGGAGCACCGCCCTTTCTTGCACCGGAGTAGTTGTACGGAGGTAGCTGAACAAAGTAAGTCGGAAGTGCGGGAAGGTTCCAAGCCTGTCGCATCGTCGTCAGCCAGGTTCTCCAGGTGCGGCCGAACTCGTTCGGTCTCGAAACATTCCCTTCACCGGTCCAGATGATCAATCCGTCAACCGGAAAGTCTTTCATCGGCGCAATCATGCCGTTGTAGTAGGTCGTGGTGGGCAATACGCTCGAACCCGATTCGGCAAAAGCGGAATTGGGCATCCATTCCTCAATTGTCGTTCCACCCTTAACCGCGGCAATCATTCCGATTGGCTTGGCAAGGTCTAGATGGAGATCTCGGCCAAAGAAATAACCGACTGCCGAAAACTTGGGCACGGTCAGGCTCGTGCAAGCCTCCCAAGTTCCGCTTACGCTCGTCGCCGGCTCGGCCTGTCGAACCCGAGAGAGGCGTAGCAATCGCAGGTTTGGATAGTTGGCATCCGCTATCTCTTGGTCAGCATTCAGTACGGATCGGAGCCCCGGAGTGGGAGCGAGCGTGTGCTCCATGTTGCTTTGGCCAATGCAAACCCAAACATCGCCGGAGGCAACATTGCTCAGTTGGATTCGGTTTGAGGCAATGACCTCAATACCAAGGCCGGTTTGGGCACTCGGAGTGATAACGGTTGTTCTCCATCGACCGGATTCATCGACGGTTGCACCGGCGACTGCCCCCCAGCTACCAAGCACGAGAACCGATTCGCCGGGAGTTCCCGTTCCCCAAATCGGCAATTGGGCCTTGTCCGGAATCACCATGTTCGACTGGAACATGGAATTCAACTGGACATCAGCAACGCAAACAGAACTAACGGCGATCAAAGAAAAAGCAGCGAACCAGCGCACAACTCAGTTTATCGCTGAATTGTCCCGTTTAGATGGGACGAATTCGATTTTGTGCGCCGAGGATATCGGGCCGCAGGTCTCGGTGCTTCCGATACCAAATCGTTGATGTTGGGGCAACCGATCGACAGTAAGTGCTTCCAGAATCGTAGCTAATGCCCAGCGCCCATCCCTGAGTCGCGTCCGAAGCACCTTGGCCAATTCGTAAATCAACCGCCGAGGAACCAGATGCTTGCGATTGACCGATCGTGGAACCGAAGATCAATAACGAACTGTTGCTGGTAGCCGTTACATTCGGACCAAAGTTAGAGCGGTAAATCCCGTTCACAACGATGCCGTTGGTTGCATCGAAGGCCGCCAGTCCAGAACTCTCTTTCGCACCTTGCACACCATTTGCAACCGAAACATTAGCAACGTCAAGAAAACGAAGTCCACTCCGATAGTCAAAGCCATCGTCCCTGTTCCCAAGCGACCAACAGAACAGAGAATTCACCTTTCCGGGCCCGGAAACCGCAAGCCCATCGCCCGAAGTTGCGTACTTGAACCAGCAGTCAGAGAACGTTAGTTCTGAATCCGCGGGCAGACTCGCGGTGAAAGTGTTTGAACCGCCTAAGAAAACACACCTACGCAGCCACACTCGCCCGTTCTGCACCGCGCCATTCTGGGTACTTGCGAAGAGCAGTAGCTGCCCATCTGGAGCCGCACCGTTGCTGCGATTCACCCAAACCCGCTTCGACTCGCTGTAAAAGCTTCCAGGTGTTGAGCGAACGGCAGCAACGCTCGTCACTTTTATCAAACTTGAACCGACACCATAGACATCGCTGGACTGCTCGTCAATGACCTGGACAGCGGAAGTAGAGGTCACCGAAGTGAAAATTCCGGAGTCGGATTGCCACGCCAGATTGTCCATTTGCGAACTGCTGATCACGTAGCCGGATTCGTCCCAAGGCTCGATGACCACATTCCCGACCGAGGAGACACCTCCCCAACAGGTTCGAAAATCGAAAACTCCCGGTCGGCACAAAATCCACTTGTTACCAGGCTTGGAAACAGCCAAGGAAAGCTTGCGCAGGGCCGACTGCTTGGTCGAACCGCTGTTCTGGTCGCTGCCCGTGATTGGGTCAACGTAATAAACGGTGTATGTGTGCGCGTCGGGAGGACGCAAGCTCAGCGGATTCAAATCCGTCGTAAACGAGCCGGAGCCGGTCTCGAATACGGTGAAATTCCCCCATGACCCTGGCCAGTTTGCAGGCGCGGAATACGTCGTTCGAGTGGAAACCCCCTTTGGTTCATACAAAAGATCTGCAATCGCCTTAGTGAGAACAGTGTTCGGATCGTATTGCGCACACGCAGACGATGCCAATGGAACTAGGAGAGAGAGCGCAGTTTGGCGTTTCATATAGGTCTGATCGTTCCTAGTTGTTCGCTAATGTCGGTTCCGCTCGACAGGTGTCGGCGGTACCAAATTTTGCTTTGTGACGAAGTAGAACGGGAGATGGGAGACCCGTGCAAATACCGGATACCAAGCGCCCATATTTCCGTCCGGTCTGGGCTGTCCGACGTACTGGCTCCCGCGCAAATATCTGCTTTAGAGGCATCGACTCCACGTGAGTCGCCAACGGTCGCACCCAGCAAAAGTCTCTTACTGTCAAAAACATCGTGGATGTTTCGACCTTTATTCTGCGAATATAATCCGCCAATCGTGATCCCAACCGAGCCGAAGTGCGCGGTGGTGCCGTTATCGAGGTAACTAGATCCGAAACCGTTAGCACTTCCGTTGCAGTCTATCTCTATAAAATTGCGACCGTCTCGATAATCAAAGCCGTCACTATGATTGCCAGTGGCCTTGCATCGAATAGCAATCGACAGCCCAGGCCCTTCCATGGAGTAGCCGTCCTGCCCCGTAAGCGAGTAGCGGAATGTGCAGTCGATGAACGTTGCAACCTGTCCCGGAACCGACGTTAGGCACTGAAACGGAACAAAACCGCCACGAAACTCGAAGTTACGCACGTAGAGCTGCCCGTTTGTATCGAATCTGCCGTTTGGTTGATTTGTGTACACCGAAATGTTCGCGTCTGGCGCGCGACCGTCCAGTGTGTGAACCAAAATGTCCTTGCCGGAAACGGCAAAGGTTCCTTCCTCCTCTTCCACGTCATCAGAATCGGATTCCCGAACGTACCGAACTCCATTCCCCCACTGATCCTTATAGATTTCATCCAACACCTCGTGCGGATACGTGGAACAACGAGCGCGGTAGACCCCGCCACCTAGCGGCGTCCAAGCAATACCCGGAATGTGACCCGAACAAATGACTGAACCCGTTTCATCCCAGGGTTCCACGATCACTTTGCCAGAAGCCGAATATCCTTTCCAGCCGGTGATGTAATCGTAAACGGCAGGACGACACAAAATCCTCTTATTTCCACTCATCGAAAGCGCCTTTGCAATCGATCGAAATGCGCGATCTTGTCGGCTGCCATCCTTCGAGTCAGCCCCAGAAATTGGGTCGACGTAATAAACCGGAAATGAGTCGTAACCCGTTGGGATCAACGATTGTTCATTAATATCCGCGAAGTAATCACCTACTGGATTTTCGTATATTGAAAAATATGGTACAAATTCAGACCAATTGTGTGGCACCTCGAACCTCATCCAGTTTGAACTTAAACGTTGAGGATACAAAGCATCTGCCTGCATTTTGGTAAGCGGAACTTGCGCGGCAGATAAAGGAGCTAGAACACAAGCAGTTACGAAGAGAAGACAGAAGCGCCTGAGACGGATTCTTCGTTTAGTATGTTGCAGCATTTTTGAGAGGATGAGCCCATTTAGTGAAAAATTGAACGACCCTATTATAGTCAACTTGTCGCACATGTGCCTCAAAAAACGACCATTCAGAAGAAAATGGCTCAATAGTGTTAAGCGAAGCAACACAAGTGATATTTAAGACTCATACTGCGCACCTGACTTGCTAGAATTTCATCGTGCAGTCGACTCCTCATCGCCGCGTCAGCGTTCTAGCCCTTGCCATCGTTGGCCTTGGTACTGGGCTCGCCTTTATGTTTCAGGCAAACAACAAAGTCGGCGACCTCAACGCCGGAAAAGGCATCCTTGTCAATACCGGACAGTGGATCAAGCCCGATGGCCAGCTCACGGTCTTCGCCGACCGACCGGTTGACGTTGTGCTTTCAACAAATGGGAAGACGGCCTACGTGAAAGAATCGACTGGCCTCACCATCATCGACGTTGCCAGCAACAAGATTCTTCAACGCTTGAACGTGTCCGGAGCTTCCTCGCACACCGGGCTTGCCCTTTCCGCTGACGGCTCTAAGCTCTACTACAGCAACGGAAGCAGCAACGTCATCGAAGTCGACGTCGCTGTCTTACCAGCCAAAGTCGCGCGGACGTTCACCATGCCCCGTCCCGCCGTTGGCGGCGCGGCCTATCCTTGCGATCTGCTTCTCCACGACGGCAAGCTCTTTGCCGCCCTCAGCCGGAGTAACCAAGTCGCCGAAATCAACCTCGAAACGGGCAAGGTTGACCGCATGATGGATGTTGCTCCGGCGCCGTTTGGACTCGCGATCGATCTGGAATCGAATTCCCTCTGGGTATCCAGTTGGGGCCGCACACCTCAACCCGGACAGCCTAAATCAAACGCATCCGGCACACCCGTCGCAGTTGATCGGCGCGGGATTGCGACCGGCGGAACGGTTTCACAAATCTCTATCGCCATCGGAAAAGCAACAAAAAGCGTGCTCGTCGGCGGACAGCCTTGCGAACTTGAAGTTCGGGATGGCCAAGTCTACGTCGCCGTAGCAAACGACGATGAATTGATCGCCATAAACGCGAGCTCCGGAAAATGGGTTCCGCTTTGGAAATCGAGCGTCGGTGCTGCACCTTCCTCGCTCACCATGCTCGCATCGGGCCAAGTCGCCGTTGCATGCGGTGGCAGCAACGAAGTCGTTGTTCTTTCGGCCGGTGAGTTTGCACCGGTCGAAACCTACCGATCTGGCTGGTACCCCACCGCCGTCCGAGCGTTTGAAAACAATCTCGTCGTCGCCAGTGCAAAGGGCCTCGGTGGTCGTCGAAATGACCTTCGCAACGGCAAATTCGACACTATCGCAACGACCGAAAAGCTCGGAAGCCCGTTGTCTACCACCGATGCGAAATCAAGAGGCGTCTATCAATTCACCGGAACTCTCAGCGTCATTCCCCGCACCGCAAACATGCAAAAGCCAGAAACTCTGGCTGCCATCCAACCCCCTCGTAAGAACATCGCCGCTAAACCGATTCCCGAGCGAGCCGGAGAGCCGAGCATCTTCAAACACGTCATCTACGTCCTCAAAGAAAACCGAACCTACGACCAGGTTTTTGGAGATATTCCGGGTGCCGATGGCGATCCAAGCCTTTGCATCTACGGCGAGGACATCACGCCAAACCACCACGCGCTCGCCAAAGAGTTCGTCCTTCTTGACAACTACTATTGCAACGGCGTCCTGAGCGCAGACGGCCACAGCTGGAGCACCGAAGGAAACGCAACAACCTACTTCGAGCGATCGTTCGGCGGTTGGACCCGGAGCTACCCGTTCGGTGACGACCCGCTGGCCATCTCATCCACTGGACACATTTGGGACGCCGTCCTGGATAAGGGCCTAACCTTCCGCAACTACGGAGAGTACGACTACGCCGCCCCGAGCAAAGGTGAAAAGCACACCGCCATCCTGAAAGACTTCCAATCAGGGTCACCGAAGGTCAAATTCAATCACAAGATCGAAATCGAGCGGCTCAAGAAGTACAGCCATCCCGAATGCCCAGGCTGGAACATGGAGATCCCCGACGTCCTTCGGGCGAGCTACTTCCTAAAAGACCTCAAAACTGCCGAGAAAACGGGCAAGCTGCCGAACTTCAACTTCGTCTACCTGCCCCAGGACCACACCTCTGGAACCGGTGCGGGAGCCCCTGCTCCGACCGCGCACATGGCCGATAACGACCTCGCCCTCGGCCAAATCGTGGATGCGGTCAGTAAGTCGAAGTTCTGGAAGAACACCGTGATCTTCGTCATCGAGGACGACCCGCAGGCCGGGTTTGACCATGTCGATGGACACCGCTCCATCTGCCTCGTGGTTAGCCCGTACACCCGCCGAGGAGCGGTGGTGTCGAAGTTTTACAACCAAGGTTCGGTCTTGAAGACCGTGCGGCACGTGCTTGGTCTGAAGCCAGCAACCCGATTCGAGATTCAGGCAAACCTGATGACCGACTGCTTCCAGGCAAAAGCGAACCTAAAGGCGTACAACGTTCGGCCAAATCGAGTCCCCCTTGACCTGATGAACCCAACTCGAACCACGTCTCGAACGTTGGACCTAAAGCGACCAGACACGGTCGACGAAAACGAGTTCAACCGCCAACTCTGGACGGCGGCAAAGGGCAATATTCCCTACCCCGCGCCCCTTGCAGGAGCGCACGGTAAAGGGCTAGCGGCGAAGGGGCTCAAGATCGACCAGAACGTGACCGAACAAGACTAGGCCGCTCGCCCGTACAATAAGGGAATGGCAGAAATTGACGGTCGAAAGAAAACAATTCTGCACGCGATCATCGTGGAGTACGTGCTCACGGCAGAACCCGTGGGCAGCGAATCCTTGGTCGCGAAATACCCCCTTGGCGTCAAGTCTGCGACCGTCCGTAACGAAATGGCGGAGTTGCTCGATCTCGGTTTAATCGAGCAACCTCACACCAGCGCCGGCCGAATCCCTAGCGACCTCGGCTATCGCTACTACGTCGACAAACTCGTCATCTCCAAGGAGATCGAGCTCAGCATCCAAGACCGCCTCAAATCTGCGACCGGAGAAGGCGAAGCCCTGCAAACCGTGTTGCGCGATGCGACCCGAATGCTTAGCCGCCTCACTCACTTGCTCGGGGTCGCCGCTACCATTCGAGAGCCGAATCTAACCATCAAAACTGCGATCCTCTCGGCCCTCGGGCCGAACCAAGTCTTGTTGGTCATCGCGCTCAGCAACGGGCAGATCGAGAACCGGATGATCGAAGTTCCCGCCGACCTGACCTTGGAGCAAGTTGGAGCCGCAAACGAGTTCCTCACCGCAAACCTCCTCGGCGTCGGGCTACGAACCGCCGCGCAAATGAAGCCTCCGGTGGCGGTCAACCCTGCCGTTGACCGTCTTGTGAATGTCAGTTGGACCCAGCTCAAGGCAATCGCGAAACTGTACTCACGCGGTTCGCTCATCACGGAAGGCGAGGAGTACCTGGTCACGCAACCCGAATTCCGGCGCGACCTCGATACCTACACGCACCTGATCCAAGAGCTCAACGACTCAGAGGCCCTTTATCAAAGCGTGGCCAAGGGTGAGGCTAACCAAGTCGTCACGATCGGGCGAGAGAACCGCCGAGATGAACTCAAGCAGTTCTCGATCGTCCGGCAGAGCTTTTACGTCGGAGAAACCGAAACGGGCGTCATCGCCGTGGTTGGCCCAACTCGAATGAGATACGACGACAGCATTCCGTTGGTGAACTTCACCGCTCAAACCTTGAGCGAGTCGCTCACCAAGTACTTCGGCTAACTCTTACCTCATCAAGAAGAGGTTGTCGCCGAGCCCGGTGTTCACTTTCACGCTTTCGTATCGCGTGATGCCAGCGACCACGTTGTTCACGTTCTTCACCGAAACCTGGGTCGGAATCCAAACCCCGCCGAACGACTTTGGGCTCTCGTAGATGAACGTCGCCAACTGTCGGCCTGGCTGGTTGTACCACTCACGCTTGGTGGTAATGCCCTTCTCAACGTCCACCCAAATTCGGTGACGACTCGTGTCGTCGGTGTTTTGGTAAGTCAGGTCGAAAACGGCATCGCCCGTGGCCCTATCCATCCGCACGAACTTTGCCTGGAAAAGGTCCTTGAAGAGAGCCGGAGTGAGCACCCCAAAGTCAAGCGGCGTCTGACGTCGCCCCGGCGATTTCGCAAGATCCTGCTTGGTGTTCACCCGCAAGCGCGGCACTTTGATCATCTGCTGCGGCCCGTCGATGATGTACACCGCAGAAGTTTCGTCAACCTGAGCCTCCAGTCGAAGCTTCAAGGGTTCTTTGTATTGAAACTGAATGCGATCGAATCGGTAAGTGGTACCAAAATCGTCATTAATCTCACGTAACTCTTTCTGAGATGCTTTAACCTTCTTCGCAACGAACGTCGCGTCTCGAAGGCCTTTTTGGGTGTAGTCTTGAATCTCCGGAGCAACTGGGCTAGACCCAAGGACTACCGCCAACATTAATTCGGTCATCATTTTATGAGGATATCTCCCAGAAGGGAAAACCATTAGGCATGACGTCTGATCCCATCGAGCGTTATCTTCGGCGGTCCGCTCGCCTCGATCGGCGACAGCGCATCCGCGTCATGTCCTCATCGGAAGTCACCGATACCGGGCTCGCGGCGCTCCAGGCAATCGGCAGACGAATCATTCCTGCGAGCACCCTCGGATTGCTGTTCTGTTCATTTGGCCTCACCTTCCTCGGTCGATACGTCATCCCCGCGCTCAGCGAAACGACCAATCCCGATCGAATCGAGGTCCAGATTGTCGAGTTCTTGGGCACTCTGTCCTTAGGGCTCTTTGTGGCAGTGCCGCTGATGATGTTCGGCATTGCCCTCATCGTTCCACGAGCAACCAAGCTCACCGCGCAATGGATGCTCGGGGAACCCTTTGACGATTCGGACCAAGCTGTCGGCGGACCCGCATTTCGAGATGCCGCAAAGGTCATCTTTACCATCGTCGCCCGAAGTTCGAGGTTCCTGCTCGCCTCTTTTGCTCTGCTCGTAACGAGCGGCCTTTTGAGTCAGGTGCAGTCAAACTTAAAGCTCTTCGTAGCACTGATTGCCGTCATCGCCCTGAATGCAGTAGGAATTAGCCTTGTTGCTTTTGTTGGTATTGCCGCGAAATACTCCCTCGCCCTGCCCGCAATGCTCGTCGAAAAGCTCGATGTCAAAGCCGCGCTTGACCGATCCCGGCAGCTCATGGCCTCAGAGCGGAAAATCCAGAGCGGCTACATCTCCGTCTGGTTCCAGTTCGGATTCTTCATCATCTTGTTTGGGCTACTCACCTTTGGATTCAGCGCCGCTGTCGGATACATTGCTTCGCTCCTCCAACTTGAGTCATTTGCACAAACTCGCGTATACGGACCGATGTTGGTCGAAATCGTATCGCAGATTGGCCCCTACATTTCGTTGCTTCTTGTGGTCCCCGCTTTCGCGACCGTGACCACCGTGATCTACTTTGAACGCCGCACTCGGTTGGAGGGATATGACATTGCGCAGTTGGCACAAGAAACTCGTGTTACTCGTCGTAGTCGTTTCGACGTTACTGAGTAGCGCGTTCGCCGAAACTTACGGCGAACTCCAATCCCGAATCGCAACCGCGAAGCCTGCGGAGGTGGTCGCGGCAGTCCGAGAGTCAACGTTACTCACGACCGACAAGCAGCTACGAAGCCTCCTCGAATCAAAGGAGCCGATCGCGAAGCGAGCCACTAGCCTGCGAGACTGGGTCGGAACGCGTGCATGGGCGGCAACCGTCGCGCCGAAACCAGATGGCAAAGCCCTCGCGGAAAAGGCGAAGCGATCACGCTTATACATCGACCAAGCGGAAAAAGCAAAGAGCAACTGGCTAGAGAATGCCTTCAAGGGCCTCCAGTTCAACTTTCCGAAGCCCAAGCTGAATCCGAATTCAAATCCATTTGGAGGTCTTTTTAGCGGCCCATTGCTCGTTCAGATCATGTGGGGACTGCTTGCCTTAGCGGGCATCGCTCTAGCTTGGTTCGCCGTCCAGCACATCCGCAAAATCCAGAGTCGCAAACGTGTCGCGACGGCGATCCTGGAAGAAGACGAGCCAGAGCGAACGGTGGACGAATGGCTCGCCCAGGCAGATGCCCTCGCGGCCGAAGGTCGGCACCGCGAAAGCGTCCGCTGTCTCTACTTGGCAACCCTCCTCCGGATCGACGAAGCCGGTATTGCGCGCTTTGAGCGGAGTGAAACCAACTGGGAACACCTCTCCCGAATCGAAGCGAGCAACAAACTGCCCGCCGAAATCGAGTTCCGAACTCCGACCAAAGCCTTCGATCGCATCTGGTACGGCTTTATGGTTCGAGGCCAAGCTGATGTCGAAGAGTTTCGCGCGATCTATCAGAACGTTCGCCAGGCCCTGAGAGGGGTGAAGAGTTGAAAACAAAGTGGATCGCCGCCACCGCGTGGCTCTTGGTTGGAATCCTTCTCGTAAGTGGCGCGAGCCTTTGGATCGGAAAGCGAAGTTACCAAACCTTCCCGTCCGCAAACTCGGTCGATCCTTCTGGCTTACAAGCATTCCAAGACACCTTGCGCACTACCGGAGCAACCATCGTGGTGGACCGGCGCGGAAAGCCGCAGGTTCAGCCCTCCGACTTCGTCATTGTCTCAGGAATTGAAAAGACCGGCCTCAACGTGCTTACGGAGGCCGGGCCGAAACCAGACCCGGCATCCTCCTTCAATGTGCGTCAGCACGTCCGCGACGGCGGCACCGCGGTGTTGCTTTCCTACCCCCAGAACTTTAAGGACCGAACTGCACTCGCTAAGTCCGAGCCTGAAACCGTAACTCTCGCAAGCGGAGTGAAAAAACGCATCACCCCGGGAGATGAGGAGACTTCCCGCGAATTTGATGACGCCGTTCCGTCACCATACGTCGAGCTTGCAAAGGGGGAGAATTGGCTTGCTGTCGGTCGAGTGGTCGGCAAAGGCAAAATACTCGCGATCAACGACGCGACTCTGATCACCAATCGGTTCATTGCGGCCCACGATAACGCCGAAGTCGTTCTGGGTCTCATCCAAGATCTCGTCAAGCCCGGTCAACGCATCGTCTTCATCGAACGGGATTTCAACCGACGGGACCCATCTCTCCTCGACATCCTCGGGCCAGAGACCACCGCTGCGTTCTATCAGTGCCTCTTTGTTCTGTTTGTTATTGCCTGGAGCCTCGGCAAGCGTTTCGGAGAACCCGACGCCGAGCGCGTCGCCCAGCGTGGGAATCGGGACTTGCTCCTCGCCATTCGCGACACCTACGCTCGCGCGCAGCGGCACGATGCGGCGATTCAAACCAGCATCGATCGCGCGGAAATGCTGATCCGGAAACGAACTCGATCAGATATTTCCCTGCCAAATTTTGCAAAGACCCATCCAGCCGTGGACGCTGGGTATCGTAGACTCCTCAATCTTCAAGTTCTTGCCGTCCCGGCAGAAGCAGAATGGCTCGAAGCCATCCAATCTTTCGAGCACGAAGTCGAAGAATCGTTCAAAACCCCGGTTTAGTGGACTCACGGGCTCCGTCAGGTGTGGATACTTAGGGCATGCGCGCAATGACAGTTTCAATCGCGGTGCTCTTGGCATCCGCCGCCATGGCTCAGACCGCTCCGCCGAAGGACGCAAAGCCTGCTCCACTCCCAGCATCGCTGGTCCCGCTCGAGAAAAAGTACAAGGCGACGAAAGCCGTCTTCATGAAGAAGCCGAAAGATAAAGTAGCCCGAGAGTCATTTATCAAGGCAACCACGATCTTTGGCCACGAAACGATGGTCCACCCCGAACTGCCAGCGCGAACCAAGTACCGCGACGCCCTTCGGCTCTACCGAGAGGTCCTAAAGCTCGAACCAAACCACCCGGTCGCCAAGAAAGAGCACGACCTCATCGTTTCCATCTATGAACAGATGGGTCGACCTGTTCCGAAGTAATTCTCCGAAAACATGACCGAGGTATCGCCGGAAGAAAGGCGCGAGATTGAAGGCAAATTTGTCCGTAATCTCGCCATTGCTGCGGCCATTCTGGCCGGATTGCCCGCTCTCATCGCGTGGCAATCCGGCCCGATTGGCGGCGTTTACCTAGGCCACCAGTTCGCCACCGACGACCACATGGTCTATGCCGCTTGGATGCGGCAAGCCATGGACGGTCGCTTCCTTTTCGACAACCGATTCACTACGGATGCTCAGCCCGGGCTCACGATCCACCTGTACTTCTTGGTTATGGGCTGGATTGCGAAGCTGATCGGGATTCCGGTTGCAACCCTCGTGGCCCGCATGGGCTTCTCGGCGGCATTCGTGTTCCTGCTTCACCGGCTCGTTCGGCGGATGGATTGGACCATCCACGCCACCAAGCTTTCTCTCCTCTTTTCGGTGCTTGGCGGAGGTGTCGGCTTTGCCCTTTGGCATGACTTTGGCGTCGCCATTGTTAAGCCCGCGCCAGACTTCCTGAACCAAATCCTCATGGGACGGTTGCCCATTGATACGTGGCAACCGGAAGGATTCGTGCTTTCGTCCATGCTCACCAACGGGCTGTTCATGGTGAGCTTGTGCCTGATCCTGTACATCTTCGATTGCTTCCTGGAAGCAGAAGAAAGCTGGAAGCCGGTTCTGCCCGGGGCGATTGCTTTCGGCGTGCTGATGAACATCCACAGCTACGACGTGCTGCTCATCGGCATGGTGATGTTCGGGTTCCTCGTCATGGCTTGGGCTCGGGATAAGGCAACGAAACCCTGGATCATTCGCTCGCTCGCTATATCGGCCGGCATCATCCCCGCCGCGCTTTGGTTCATCTACGTCTTACGCGAAGACCCGGTGTTCCAAGCCCGCGCCGCGACGGAGACGTTCTCGCCGAACTTTAGACAAGTTCTGTTCGGCTACTTCTTCCTCATTTTGCTCGCGGTGCCAACTCTCTTCGCATCGCGCGACGGCAAAAAGCGGCCCTACTTTGCCTCTGGACTGTACGTGACCGTGCTGTTGGCCCTCGCCGTTATGGCGCAGAACCATACCGATGGCTACTTCTTGCCGATGGTGATTTGGGTGTTGCTGTATGGGTTCACGGTCTTCCTGCTGTATAGCGTTGCCAACCTCAATTCCGCCCGGAACCTCTTTGTCTCATGGGCTCTGGTCGGAACCATCTCGATCTATTTCCCGATGCTGTTCCAGCGAAAGCTCGGCATGGGTCTCGTGATTCCATGGGCCGTTCTTGCTGCTGGCGGAGCGGCAATCATTCTCGCGAAGCAGGAGCGATCCGCACGAAATCTCGCGACCGCGCTTGCGATCATCATTATCGGCGCGAGCGGCTTCCGGTGGGTATTCCGCGAGATCACTCTCGCCCAAACCAACGTCGCGAACACGATCGTTCACCCCGTCTATCTTTCTGCTGACGCGAACAAAGTCATCACCGCGCTCAATGCGATCACCGACAAGAAGGTCGTGGTTGCTCCGCCCGGAATCCCGGCAAGGGCAGTTGACTCGGCTGGACAAACGATCCCCGACACGTTCCTGACCCCGATTATGCCGGACCTCAATCCGATTGCGAGCGGCTTAACGGGTGCTTACACCTACGCGGGTCACTGGAGCGAAACGCCGAAGTACAACGAGCGACGTGGCGAACTCGAGCGGTTCTTCTACCGCCCGGGACTGCCCGAAGACAAGAAGGCTTGGCTAAGCGAAATTGGGGCTACCTACGTGATCGTGCCGTCGCCAGAAGCATTCCCGCAGATGGAGCTACCGGACCTCAGCAGCCTCGGCGAAGTCGTCGTGAGGGGCACGCAGTTCAGCTTGATTAAAGTGAACTAGTAGATCGTGCGCCAACGACAACGACCCGTGGGCTGCCGCCATAGTAGCTGGTGCCGAGGTTTTCGCTCTTCACAACCTGGCCATTCACCTTCACGGTGCGGAAGGCTGATACGACACGCGCCGGTGCGCCACCTTCAAGGACTCGTCGCGAACCTGCGGCAAGATTGCGGTCAACGACGGTTCGAACCCCGCGCGTCCGAGTAGAAACTCTTCCCTGACTCACCGTGACTTGTTGGCCAGGAACCTTCTGTCCGAGGATCCGGAAGGTCAGAGCACCTGGTGTGTAAGTCGAGACCACCGCAATCGGCGCGTCCGTCGTGTTTTGCAGGACAAGGTCAATGTTGCCAAAGTCGACGGTTGCATCTCGGCCAAGCGGCACATACGGAACCGGCAACGAATGGTTCTGTCGCTGAGGGATGCCTAGGTTAGCAAAGAGAGCTGCGTTGTATAGCGTTGTACTGACCTGGCAGATGCCGCCACCGACGCCCGTGTCGTGCTTTCCGTTGATATAAACGCCCGCGACCTTAAATCCGCGCTTGATCGTTCGCCGACCTACCGTGTCGTTGTAGCTCAGCTTTTCGCCCGGCATCAGCACCTGGCCGTTGAAGAAACTCGCGGCTAGTTGAATGTTGCTGCTTCGGGGGCGATTGCCAGCCGAGAAGCGGGTGGTGTACTCGCTAACGACTTCTTTCACCTTGGCGAGTTCTTCATCGGGAACCCTTTTCTTGCCTTCGATGATCGGAACCGGCGTTGGCTCCAGCTTGGGCAACATTTCCTGAACCGCCTTCTGGAGTTTGGCCGCGTCCAGAACCAGGTTTGCTCGCTCTTTGCGGATTAAAATCGCGCCTTTGCTATAGGTCACCCGGGCGGGTTCTGGCTCAGGGCTGGCTTGAACGACCGCTTCGTACAGCGAAGTGTCTATCTTGCCTTCGGCCTTGAAAACTAGCTTAGCGTCGATCCGCTCCTCTGGCAATTGACCCGCAAACGCCTTGCCGTCGGTTACAAGGTCGCTCAACGGAAGCGGGGCAACGGTAGCTTCGTCATCAAGAACGATGCCGAATTTGCTCGGGGTGAGCTCAGGGAGATTTGAAACGACGTCACTGGTAAGCGGCACGGGTTTGAGGCGCTCGGTTTCCCACCAAGACCGCAAGCGAAATCGTGCTTGCTCGGGCGTCAATCCGCCAACGCTGACCTGGCCGACATAGGTGTTTGGCCGGATCGTAGCGGGCTTTTGAAGGAAGGCCACAGGAAGGCCAATCACTACGCATCCAAGCGCAGAAAAGGTGATGGTCTTCGCGTGTTTCATCGTTGTCTAATGACTTGAATCAAGTCCTTAAGTTCCATTATGGATGTTCGCCAAATCGCTTTACACGTTCTTGATAATTTGCGTGACACCCATTTGAGAAAAACCGACCAAGTACACTCCAGAAATGCCCAAGGTCGTCTGGTTCAACGGAACCGTCACTCCATTTGAGTCTGCAGTCGTGCCCGCGATGGATCACGCTCACCTTTACGGTGATGGAATTTTCGAAGGGATTCGCATCTACGACCGAAAGGTTTTCAAACTCGACGAGCACCTTGAGCGGTTCTATCACGGCATCAACTACATGGGCTTCGACATGCCCTATGACTACGCCACTTTGCATGCCGCAATCCTTGATACGGCCCGCGCGGCAGACATTGATAACGGCTACATCCGCTTGAACGTCACCCGCGGAACCGGTCTAGGCCTGGACCCGAAGAAACTGGAGAGTCGAGCCAACGTCATGATCGGCATCTCCACTTTGGCGCTGTATCCGCCCGAGTCGTACGAAACCGGACTTCACGTCGTCACCGCGCCAATCCGCGTGATTTCCCCCGACGCCCTAGACCCGCGTCTAAAGTGCATCGGTCGCTATGCCGGCAACATCATGGCGAAGCAGTTTGCCAACCGCGCCGGAGCTGGTGAAGCCCTGATGCTCAACGCTCAAGGCAACATCGCCGAGTGCACGGGAGACAACATCTTCCTCATCCAGAACGGAATTCTGCGAACCCCGCACTCGTCGAGCGGAATCCTCAAGGGCATCACCCGAGACACCGTCCTTATGCTTGCCAAGGACGCCGGGATTCAAACGGAAGAAACGACTTTGACGCCGTTCGACCTGAGCGCCTGTTCCGAAGCGTTCCTCACCGGAACCGCCGCCGAAGTCATCCCGATGGTCACCATCGACGACCGATTGATCGGCGACGGAAAGCCTGGCCCGGTCACGAAGCAACTGATCAGCCTGTTCCGAGAGCACACGAAAATCGGCACCGCCTTTTGAACCTGACCTGCTCCGTTTGCGGATCGTCTGCCGTCCTTTCCATTAAGGAAAACGGCGAGACCGATTCTGTGTGTGACTCCTGCGTACGCAAGAGAGCGCCGTATTCGGGCTTTCCCGACTTCATCGGCGCATTCAAGCGAGCGGCCCGACCTACCAAGGTCTGTCCGTATTGCGAGATCACGGAGGAGAAGGTCGTCGCTACCGGTTTGGTCGGATGCCCATTGTGTTACGTCGCATTAGAATCTGCGGTGGAGTCAGTGCTCAAGTCCGTCGCCGCGGAATGAGCGCCAAATCCCGCTCCGAGAACTCATGAAATACCGAACTCTCAACGCATTGGTGCTCATGCTCGCCACCGTATTTATGCTGGTCGGGTGCGGCGGTGGCGGCGGCGGGACCACCGCGAAATCGAACGTTAAGGTCATCAACGCGATCCCGGACCTTGGTGCCACGCTCGAAACCCAGATTAACGGGCTCATTGCCGGTACTTCGTCTGCCTACCTTGCCGACACTGCGTTCTTCTCCATTGAGCCAGCCGACGTAGACCTCGCCATCAAAGAAACGGGCACCGTCGAGGATTTCGATATCCTCGCCAACGTTTTCAACTCCAACGCCTCGTACATCGTGGCGGGCATGGGCATCAAGAACTTCGGCACCGAGTTCGAAAAGCGTCCGCGAATCGGATTGTTTGAAGTCAATCGCGCGGAGCCCAACGGCAGCAAAGCCCGTGTCTTCGTACTCAACTCCCTCGTGGGTCCCGCAGAGTTTCCGAGCCCGGACATCGATTTCCAAGACGGCGATCTCCCCCGCTTCCCTTTCAACGACATCGAGTTCTCGAAGGCGAAAGTGCTGACCCTCGACACCGGGACCTACACCTACGAAGCAAGAGCAAACGATTCCGAACTCGTCTACGCTTCGTCAGCGCTGACCTTCCAGAGCGGCAAGGTTTACTTCGTCGTAGTCGGTGGCGTTGTGAACGGAACTGGTACTTCGGCACCTACGATCCGCGTTTTCGAACTGCCCGTGGTTGACTGATCTGCCCGCTTGCGGTAACGTTCCGCGATGGGCGTTCATCGTCATTTCACGCGAATTCCGGTTCTTGGAATCGTCTCCCTCGTTGCCCTCAGCGCCTCGGCGCTAGCGCAGACCGTCTCTCCAGATGCCTTTAGCGGTCTGAAGTGGCGAGAAATTGGCCCGTTCCGGGGCGGACGCTCTTTGGCCGTCGCGGGCAGCACCCAGCGCCCAGATGAGTACTTCTTTGGCGCCACCGGTGGCGGAGTTTGGAAGACCACGGACGCCGGTAAATCATGGAAGCCCGTCTCCGACGGCTTCTTCAAAACCGCCTCCGTCGGCGCCCTAGCGGTCGCTCCTTCGAATCCCGATATCATCGTCGCGGGCACTGGTGAGCGCGACATCCGCGGCAATATCTCCCATGGCGATGGTGTCTACAAGTCCACCGACGCCGGTAAGACCTGGCAGAAAATCGGCCTCGAAGCCGCCCAATCCATCGCCCGCGTCGTGATCCACCCAACCAATCCCGACGTCATCTACGTCGCCGCCCTCGGCCACATTTACGCCCACCCGAAGGTCAAGCCGAGCTACGACCGAGGCGTCTACAAGTCCATCGACGGCGGTAAAACCTGGGCTCACGTCCTGCCCGGAGATGCCCGCACCGGGGCGGTGAACATCGTCCTTGATCCAAAGAATCCCGAGATCATCCTTGCGGCAATGTGGGAAGCCTGGCGCAGCCCATACACGATGAACAGCGGCGGCCCTGGATCGAAGCTGATGAAATCCACCGATGGCGGCAAATCCTGGACTGACCTTAGCCGAAAGAAAGGAATGCCCGAAGGTGTCCACGGCAAAATCGGCATGGCCATTTCCCCCGTCGACCCGAAGCGCTACTACGCCATCATCGAAGCCCTCGAAGGCGGAATCCTGAAGTCTGACGACGCCGGCGAAACCTGGGAGAAAGTCAACGACGACCGGAACTGGCGACAACGCGCTTGGTACTACACCCACGTTTACGCCGATCCGAAAGAGAAAGAGGGCGTCTACGTCCTCAACGTCGGCGCGGGCAAAAGCACCGACGGCGGCAAGAAATTCTCTGGCCTAAGAACGCCGCACTCCGATAACCACGATCTCTGGATTGCGCCTGACAATCCACTCCGCATGATCAACGCCAACGACGGCGGCGCAAACGTTAGCGTCGATGGCGGCAAGACTTGGACCGAGCAAACCTTCCCCACCGCTCAGTTCTATCACGTCAGCACCGACAACGCTTTCCCGTATCGCATCCTCGGCGCGCAGCAAGATAACAGCACCATCCGAATCCCAAGCCGAACGCAAGGGAACGGAATTGGCCTCACCGACTGGACGAGCACCGCGGGCGGCGAAAGCGGCTACGTGGCCGCCAAGCCCAACGACCCCGATTTGGTCTTCGGCGGAAGCTACGGTGGCGACCTGAGCTGGATCAACCATCGAACCGACCAAAGTGGCAGCGTGGACCCTTGGCCAGATAACCCGATGGGTCACGGCGCCATCGACCTCGTTCAGCGATTCCAGTGGACCTACCCAATCGTCTTCTCGCCGCACGATCCAAACCTCCTCTACACCTGCTCGCAGTTCGTATTGAAAACCACGAACAACGGCCAGAGCTGGACCAAAATCAGCCCCGACCTCACCCGAAACGACCCATCCACAATGGGCCCTTCGGGCGGACCAATCACCAAGGACAACACGAGCGTCGAGTACTACGGCACCGTCTTCACCGTCGCCGAATCGCCCAAGAAGCGCGGCACCATCTGGGCCGGATCTGATGACGGCCTCGTCCACATCACCCAAGACGGCGGAAAATCCTGGACCAAGATCACCCCGAAAGGCGTCCCCGATTGGGCGCTCATCAGCATGGTGGACCCATCACCGCACAAAGCCGGAACCGCTTACCTCGCGGTGGATAACCACGAAAACGACGACCTCCGCCCCTACGCCTTCCGAACCGACGACTTCGGCAAAACCTGGACGTCGATCACGAACGGCCTACCCAACAACGCCTTCCTTCGCGTCATTCGCGAAGATCGAAAGCGCCCCGGACTCCTCTATGCCGGAACTGAAATCGGGATCTACGTCAGCTTCGACAACGGCTCAAACTGGCAATCATTGGCCCTCAACATGCCCGTCGTACCGGTTCACGACCTCGCCTGGAAAGACGATGACCTCATCGCCGCAACCCACGGCCGATCGTTCTGGGTGCTCGACGACCTGTCGCCGCTTCAGCAACTCGCACCAAGCCAGAAGCTCGACAAACCCATCCTCTTTGCCCCGCGAGACAGCTACGCCGTCCGCTGGGGCGGACGCGGAAATGCCGCAGCCGGCGCGGGCGCAAACCCTCCTAGCGGCGTCATCGTCAGCTACTACCTTCCCAAGAAGGCAGACAAGATCACCATCGAGTTCTCTGGCCCGGACGGCAAGGTTTTCCAAACTGCCACTGGTGCATCAGGCGAGCCTGGATTCCAAAGAACCACCGCATTCTTGCAAGAATCGTCGTGGAAATCCGTCCCGGGAATGATCCTTTGGGGCGCCTTCCCAAGCTCCCTCATCATGCCCCCCGGCCAATACATGGTTCACCTGACCGTCGATGGCGTAAAGCAATCGGCCAAGTTCAAGTGGAAGCACGACCCGCGAATCCCCGCCACCGAAAAGGACCTGCAGGAGAAGCACGTATTCCTGAAGCAAATCGCCAAGCGGACCGATGACGCGAACAACGCCGTTCTCGAAATCCGCCGAGTCCGCGATGCCTTTGCCGCCAAGAAGACCGAAGCCTCAGCGAAGGGGCTCTCGCCAATCGTCAAGGAAATCGACGAACTCTCGGGAATGCTCACTCGAATTGAGGAAGCGATCTACCAGACCAAGAACCGCAGCGGTCAAGACCCGTTGAACTACCCAATCCGGCTTAACAACCGAATCGGCGCGCTCATGAACGTGGTCCAATCTGGCGCTGGTCGCCCGACCGCCCAGTCGCGCGAGGTCTACAAAATGCTCGACGACCTCCTCGACACCGAGCTAAGGAATCTGTCAAAGGTCATCGCAGCCCTGATCGAAACCAACGGAAAGCTGAAGCAAAACCAAATCGCCGAGGTCCCCAACCTCGTGCCCAACCCAGGCAAGTAACAGAAATTGCCGGTATTTGGGCCCTGCCGAAGACAACGTGCTTCGGCAGGGCCGTCATCATGTTAAACTACCAACCCGCGCACCGATCACATCGGAGCGTTCGTCCTTCCTATGCCGAATGACGCACCGCGAGAATCTCTGGCCGAAAAACGATTGCTTAAGGCTCTGTCCGAAGGCGATCCGAACGCGCTTGGCCAAATATATGAGATTTATGGTGAGCGAATTTTTCGCTTCACCTACCGCTTCCTGGGCAACCGAACCGATGCAGAAGATGCAACGGCGGAAACCTTCCTGCGAGTGTTACGACGTTCGGCAGAGCTTCGAGCTGATGGCGCGTTTAAAACGTGGCTTTTTCGAATCGCTCGAAACTTATGCATCGATAAGCTGCGGCAACACAAGCTCCTGGAGCTGCCGCCCGACACGCCACTTGAGGGATCAGAAGAGCGAACAACCCTACGGGTTACCGTTCACGCCGCCCTCAACCAACTCCCGCAGGAGTATCAAGACCCGCTGGTGCTGTGCGATCTCGAAGATCTTAGTGCGCAAGAAGCCGCAAACATCTTAGAGATTAGTGTTCCGGCGCTGAAAAGCCGACTATACAGAGGGAGAAAAGCCCTCCGAGATAAGTTGGGCAGCCTCATGGAAGGTACGTCATGAAATCTGATTTACATAAAAAACTCGTAGACCTGTACGCCGGGGGAGAACTCCCGAAAGAATTGAACGAAGAACTAGAAATGGTTGCGTTCAATGACGCGGAACTTTCACACGATATGTCAACCCTTCGACAAACCGTGGATCTCCTCAAAAACGATCCCGGTCCGGAATTCACCGAAGAAAGCTACCAACGTGTGCTCATGAAGATTTACGCCCGAGGCGGAAATATCGAACCACGAGCGGCCACCCCAATCCATATGCAGTACCAACTGCCAATGCAAGGCTAAGCGATCTCATGCGAACCCGGCAACAAACCAAACAAACCCGACTTCTATGAAGTTTCAATGCCCTCGAAAGGAATTCTTTGAAGCAGTTAGCGCAGCAAATGCTGCGTCGAGCTCTCGCACCCCTGTCTCCATCCTTCAGCATCTGAAGATCAAAGCCGGCCCAACCGGTATCACGATCACCGGCTGCGATGGCGAAATGTGGGTCGTACGAGACGTCGCTTGTTTGGTGGAGGATCCAGGCGAACTTTGCTTGCCGGCAAAAACCCTCACCCAAATCGTCAGCCAATTGCCAGATGGCGATCTTGAGCTGTTCACCCTCCCCGACCACGGTGCGATGCTTGTGCAGTCGAAGTCGGAATACCGACTTCCGACCCTAGAAGCGGAAGACTTCCCCGACGTGCCGGTCTTTATGGGCGAAGCCGAGCTGAAGCTACCCCTGGGCGAACTTCGACAAGCCGTCGACTCCGTAGCCTACGCTGTCTCCACCGATAACCACCGACAGGTCCTTACCGGTGTTCTGTTCTCCTACAACGGAGACATCCTCACCCTCGTCGCCACCGACACCCACCGCCTCGCCGTCCGACGGATTTCGAAGCCGGGAATCGGAAGCCAAGTCACCGCCATCGTTCCCGATAAAGCTCTCCGAGCCATCAAGAACTTGCCGCTGGCCGACGACATTGAGATCACCCTCAGCTTCGACTCCGCTCGAGTGGGTGTCGAATCGACCGGGGCCACCGTCGTTTCGCAGCTCCTCGCCGGAACCTATCCGAACTGGGAGCGAGTTGTGCCAAGCGAATTCACCCGAACCTGGAGCGTCGAGAGCGACCAGCTTTACGAAAAGGTCCGCCGCGCCATGATCCTTGCCCAAGACAACGCAAACCGCGTTCGATTCAAGGGTGATGGAGACCAGATCGTCATCGCCGCCCGAAGCGAAGAGAAGGGCGAAGCGAAGGAAGAAATCCCGATGATTCCTTCCAACGGCGACCTCGAAATCGCCTTCAACGGCAAGTACGTCACCGACTTCCTCGGCGCAGTAGATGGCCCCGGAGTGCGGGTTGAAATGACCGAAAGTTCACGGCCCGCTGTCTTCCGACCGGCCGAAGATGACAGCGAATACTTCTGCGTCATCATGCCAATGGCATTGGCCTAAAGATCAATCAGTGGTGGTGGGAACAGTGCTTCCCACCACACTGGTGTTGCATGCGCTGATTCACCAAGTGAAACGCCACCAGCGCCAGCCCTGCCGTTACGCTCACCACCGTCTTCGCAAGCTCCCCGCCGGAAGCGACTTCCGTGCCATCGTGCGAATGCGGAAACGCAAACTGTCGCACGATCAGCAAACCGATCCCTAGCACAAAAATCCAGGCCGGAATCATGCTGTGATGCCGCCGGTGACCATGAATCAGCGCCGCAAGGCCAACCGTCACCGCCACCCCGAGAAAGACATACTCGGCCGGCTCTGAAGCGACAAACCCAAGCCCCGCGACGCTGAGCAAACCCAACGCCAACCCGGTGAGCAGGCAATGAACCGCGCAGACGGTACTCGCCACCGCCCCCAGTTGGTCTAAGTTCATTCGCTTCATAGTCAGAATATACCCTAGCAGGGTATCAGCCTCCGTGCATTTCGGCCCAATCCGTTATAGTGAACACGATGAAGAAATGGCTCGTGCCCATCCTCATGGCCGGAGCGGCATATTGGGCACTCGCCGGGTTTGGTAGCGAAAAAGCGTCCATCGGCGCCCTGTTCGCGCTGACCGTTTCCCTCTGGATCACCGCGCCGATTCCCATCGCCGCGACCGCACTGCTGAGCACCTCCCTCCTCGTCCTCACGGGCCGAGCGGGCGAAAAGATCGCCTTCGCGGCCTACGGCGATCCGATCGTTCCCCTCTTCATCGGCAGCTTCATCTTGGCGAAAGCCATGGAACTCACTGGCCTCAGCGACCGGTTTGCCTATTTCATCCTCGTCCAAAAGTGGGCTAATCGGTCTCCGAAGGCGCTGCTGTGGGCGCTTGCGCTGATTCCCTGCGTGCTCTCGCTGATGGTCAGCAACACCGCGACCACGGCGATGATGCTGCCCATCGGGTTATCGCTGCTTTCCGCCATCCAAGCCCGCGGGCTCGATAAGCCCTATGCCATCGCCGTCATGCTCATGCTCACCTGGGCGTCCAGCGTCGCGGTCGGCCTCCCCGTCGGCACCCCGCCAAACCTCATCGGCATCGGCCTCATCGAAAAAGCCACTGGAACCCGCATCGGCTTTATCCAGTGGATGGCTTTCGGCATGCCGATCACCATTGTCACCCTTGCTGCATGCTGGGGCATTCTCTGGGTGCTCTACGGCAAAAACGCGCCAAACACCTCTGGCGCGGCAAAGGTCGCCGAAGAGGGCCAGGAATCCATGGGCAAGTTGCAGCCAAGCGAAAAGGCCGTGCTCGCCGCTTTCTCGGTTGCGCTTTTGGGCTGGATGCTCCCCGACCTTTTCGAACTCGCTCTGGGCAAAAAGCACGAGCTCACTTCCCTGCTCCAAACCCGCGTCCCGCCGTCCGTACCCGCTCTCCTAGCCGTCGCGCTCCTCTTTGCCATTCCATGTAAAGACCGCGATTTCGGCCGCGCCATCACCTGGAAGGAAGCTGCCACCATCGACTGGGGCACCATTTTGCTCTTCGCTGCCGGAATCGCCATGGGTCAATCCCTCTTCGAAACCGGCCTCGCAAAAGACCTCGGTCAACTCGCCGCGACCGCCGCCGGCGCCAAATCCGTCTGGGCCATCACTGCCCTTTGCACTGCCGCCGCTATCGTCTTAAGCGAGCTCGCTTCGAACACTGCCGCCGCGACCACGCTGGTTCCCGTCGCCATCGGCCTCGCGGAAAGTGCGGGTGTATCCGTCATTCCCCCCGCCCTCGGGGTCGCCATTGGCGCTTCCTTTGGCTTCATGCTCCCCGTGAGCACCGCGCCGAACGCGATTGTCTACAGCTCGGGCCTGGTGCCGTCAAAGGAAATGGTGAAGGCAGGCCTGATTCTCGACGTCGTTGCCTTCGTCGTCATCGTCGCCTGCCTCTATTTCATTCTGCCGATGCTCGGACTGGCCTAACTTACGACTTCTTCCAGCCCCATTCGATGTACTGGGTCTCGAACGAGCCGTCATCGAACAGGTCGAGCACTCGATAGCCCGGGTTGAATCCGCCGTTCGCCCCGTTCCACCAAGCGCCGCAGACCGCGCCGCCGCACATGTAGCTCACGCCGCTAAAGTCGACTCGGTCGACCATGTGGATGTGGCCGCTGAGGGCGATCTTGACGTGCTTATGCTGGCCGAACAGGGTTCGCAGGTCGTCGCTGTTCTTGGTCATCAGGTTTCCGTCGACTGTCCAATCGCCCTTCGTCTTATCGTAGGCCCCGGCGACTGGCGTGATGCTCAGAATCGGGATGTGGCTGGTGATGACGGTTGGCTTGTTCGTGCTTTGCAGGTCTTGCTTCAGCCATTCCATCTGCTCCGGTTCGACCAATCCGTTGTAGCCATCCGGCGTCAGCAGGATGTTGTCGAGCACGACAAAATGCCAGCCCGCTTGGTCGAACGAATAGTAAGGCTTCGGAAGCTCGAAGAGGTCGGTGAACCAGCGCTTGCCCCACTGCCGCTCCGACCCGGTGGTGTTGCTGTCTTTCTTGTTCCAACCCCAAACGTCGTGGTTGCCCAGGCAAGGCTTGATCGGCACGTTCGTTTCGGCCTTCGTCACCTTCGTAAACAGGTCCCACTGCGTCTTCGTCCGCGCTTCGGTTTGCGCATAGGCGTCCATGATCAGGTCGCCGCCCGCGAGGATCAGGTCGACCTTAGGCTTCTGCCCCATCGCGTGCTTCAGGGCCTTTGCGGACCCTTCGGTGGCCGCCAGCTCGGGCTGAATGTGGAAGTCCGTCATGTGCGCGACGCGGAGAGCGCGCCGCTTCGGAGCAAGCGCCATTGCGGGCTGCAGGAGCAGTCCGGTCGCCGCGGCTCCGGCGGCGAGAAGAAGCTGTCTTCGAGAAGTGTCTGCCATGAGCGCAGTTTAGTTCAGGCGGAGGTGCCCTAACGTTCTCTTAATCTTCGCGGGGACTATCGATGGAATGGGGCGAAATTTCATCGATTGAACCAGTTCCATTCTACTGAAGCAGATATCATAACGCTGACCAGTTAGGACAGGCTGACGATTTCGGGCGAAAAATCCCTAGGTCCAACTCAACCGATACTGTCAACCAACCCGAAACGAAATGAGAAGAGAACGAAGAGGCGTCGCATTCGCAACCTACATGGGGCCGCTCCTAGATGCACTACGTCTGCTTGGTGATTCAGCTCATCGCTCGGAGGCCAAGGAAAAAACGGCAGAACTCATGGGAATCCCAGCCGAGAAGTTGGCTGAGCGCTACGAAAAGACTGGCGTCCTTGTTGTGCATAACCACATGGAATGGGCAGCAAGCGGATTGCGCGCGTTCGGTTTCATCGGTGGAGCGGCTAAGGGAGTCTGGACGCTGACCGAAGCCGGACGGAACAAGCATTTGACGCTAGAGCAAGCGAACGAGCTGGCTCGAGAATGGAATGCGAAGAGACGTCAAGAAAGCATCGCTGGGCGGGCGGCACAACCAGAAGAATCGGAGGAACAGGACGCCGATTCGGGACCGGAAGAGGAGGTACAGGCTGACACGAGTCAGACGCTTATCCAGGTTTTGCAGAGCCTTAGTCCTGGTGGGTTTGAGCGACTTTCACAACTTCTACTGCGAAAGGCAGGCTTCACAAAAGTGGTGGTAACGGGAAGATCTGGTGACGGCGGCATCGACGGCCACGGCATATTGGAACTAAATGAGCTGCTCTCGTTCAGAGTCTTGTTCCAGTGCAAAAAGTACGCCGGAACGGTAGGTTCCGGAGCGGTGCGGGATTTTCGAGGGGCAATGACCGGAAGATCAGATAAGGGCATTATCATCACGACCGGCACCTTTAGCACAGAGGCGGAGCGCGAGGCAATTCGTGACGGTGCGCCTCCCGTTGAACTTGTTGACGGAGAACGCCTGTTCGAGATGATGCAGCGATTGGAACTTGGGGTTGAGCCCAAAACCGTCTACGTGGTCAACCAAGCCTTCTTCGAGCAGTACAAGTAGCTTTATGCAGCGCTAGTTAGGTCAACAGTTCGGACTCGCCCTGCAATCGTCCGATGATGTTTTGACGATTCGGTTTGACTTTAGCGTAGGGATCGTCAACCAAGTCGTAGTTTTCTCGGACCGGCAGAACCCTCAACAAAGGCAAACTGTCCGAGAGACCAATGAAGGCGAATTTTGTTGTGAAAACGGTCCTTTGGGTGATTGCCATCGGACTCTGGCTGGTCACCGGCATCGCGGGGCTGGTGTTCTTTGTCCGACTCACGCTCGCAATTCCGACTGCGTTCAGCGCCGACACCTCCAGACCGAACGATGCCGTCATGGAAAATGCCTTCAATGTCGGTAGCACGGCGTCCCCGTACGCCATCATGGCCACCATCTGCGCCGTCGCCTGGACCGTGTTCTGCAAGTCTCAAGCCGCCAAGAGCTAATGTTGTATTTTTTGATCAACTGCGAAGTCAGGCTGGAGCACGCTGCGGCGGCGATTAAGAACATCGGTGGGTTCACCTGTCTCAGGCATCCTAACCTCGAAACTTGAACAGTTCTATGCCTTCCGGATTTTGACCACAAATCCAGCCGTTACCTTGCAAATCGCTACGTTCTCCTGGTGGCAAGACACATCTTCACAAGTGCACTCGCACAAAAGAGTTGATTCATCTTTCCATGAGACCTCGGGAGCACCAGATTGACAGTGAATAAAGACAAGAATCCAAGCTTGTCCAAACAGTGCCTGACCTGAGGGCACGACAAACAGCTCATAGTTCGAACTACCGCTTGGCACTAAGACGGCATCGGAGATTCCCTGCGGGCTCATCACACGGCTATGCTCGACAAACTCCTTAAAGTGAGGGTTCGTGTTTGAGCCGAAGATCATCTGAAGAAATCTGTTTACTTGCACAACAGCCGTGTATCGAACCGCCCCATCGGTGACGACGCTCCAATTGAAGCCTGAGCAGGAACGGCGCCCGTATGGAGAGAGCTCACGTTCTCATAGTCAACTAACACAAAGTTGATGCGCATTTTGCTGACCCATTCTAGCGGTTCAGGTGCGCAACCGGAAGAAGCCCGCAGCTGTCGGTCCTTGCGCGCCGGGAGCTTCTGGCCGAAATCTCGTAGACTTCAAGGAAGTAGCAAAGAGCACCGATCATGGAAAAACTGAAGCGATACTCGGCCTGGTTCTATGCGGCGGCGATTTATAACGCGGTCTGGGGCGCGTTTGTCGTCCTCTGGCCCGAAGGCTATTTCAAGATTCTGAACCTGCCGATGCCCAACTACCTGCCGATTTGGCAAGGCATGGGAATGGTGGTCGGGGTGTACGCGCTCGGCTATTGGCTCATCGCCCGCGACCCCGTCCGCTACGGCCCCTTCGTCTGGGTCGGCCTCGCCGGAAAACTCTTCGGCCCCATCGGCCTCGTCTTCGCCGCCCTAAAAGGCGACCTCCCCTGGTCCTTCGGCTGGATCAACCTCACCAACGACATCATCTGGCTTCCCGCATTTATCGCGTTCAGCTTGGATCTGGTGCGGTTCGAGCGGGCCAAATTGACGGCCACATCATAGGCTCACGGTTTCATAAGCGAAACTCGCTGATTAGGCCCTGCCGGAGTGCAGGAGAGCAGTTCGATTCCAATGAAGAAGCGCGACTGACCAGTAGTAGCTCTAAAGGACCTACTTCTCCATTTCTCGCCAACGCTCCAAGTTTTCCTGAACGCTTCCGTAATGAATCGCCCCCCGGTTGGTGTACGGCTGCGAGAATTCGGCTCCCGGAATCCAGTGAAACGTTCGGCATGGTGCACCCCTACCCGGCTGAAGCCACACAAGTTCGGATGAATTCACGTGGACTCCTATAAAGTCGGGAGCAATCCCTGGCCCATCAATGTTCCCGGTTCCCAAACTTTGCAGCCCAAGCCGCACCCCGTTGGCCAGATCCAAGCTGTCCACTACCTTGAAGTCTCCACTCCAAGCGTCGTCAACGAAAAGCGACATCACTGCCCCAGCTTCAAACTTCATTTCTGAAAGCTACCTGACTCCGACTACGGTTAAACTCGGGCTGAAGGGTCGGATAACGAATCGGTGTTACGGATTTTGAACTTTGATCAGGTCGCCTTCAAGCGTCTTAAACTCGACACCTTCCTTTGTTTCTCTTAACTTTGGATTCCAGTGCAGTAGCGGCTCTGAAAGTGGGGCCTTGATTTGTAGTTCATCGTCAAGCAGCGGCCCAACTAAGAACGGGCCAAGCTCACTGTATTGACGACTCATATGGAAGACTTGATGTCCTGTTGCTGAGTAGCGGAGTAGATAGAATTCGTCCGTTTTGACGATCGCTCCTCCTAACTTTAGTCGAAACACCTTCGCCTCAAGGTTTCGCACTCCATTTGAGTAAACGACCGGATAGTCGGTCCGAACCGCGACAACCGAGTTACCGAGGTTAAACATAAACCCACCAAAGGCGAGGAAAAGAAAGCCGATCATGGCTGACTTACCAATCGTTCGTACAATTTTTCGCCGCCTCGCAACTTTTTGTTCAGTTTGCACGCTGCATTACCTGTGGTGGCGCCTTCCGCCCCGTTCTTCCTAACCTAGAACATGCCGTGGCAAGTTCCACGATTGGACAGCTATCAATCGCGCCGATACCGAGTCGCTCGCCGTCGCGGCCACCTTCAAGCTTTCTTCCGCTCTGCAAGCACCAGCGATCCGTCCGAGGCACGCAGCTGAATTCTTACGGCTCCATCCTTCGGATTAAGTCGATCCGGAACATCGCGTAGCTGTCGAAACTCCCAGATCCCATCTTTGAGCACTAGCGCTGACGGGAAACTTCGCCTCATCGCAGGCTTTCCAAACTTCCGACAGCCGATTGCATAGATGATCGAGTCGGCCGTTTCAGGTCGAGTAACGAGTTTGCCTTCAAAGACTTCACCGTATTGCAACAACTCGATCTTAGCCGTCACTGCATCAATCTCGATCATGTAGTTATGGCAAAACTGAGCGAAAAACTCTGTCATCGGAGGATCGCCCGACAAAACCCATTTGCCCTTCTTCTTTTCACTCGTAAACGGGAACTGCTGCAAGACAGATTCCCGATCATATTTCTCAAAGCAAACCGCCCGGGCAATTTCCTGTGCCACTTCAAAGTCCGGCACTGCGGGCTTCTCTTTCAGCCGAGCTGGCGCCGTCGGAGAGATTGTCAAAGCGAGTCCGTACGTCAGAGCCAAAAACAACATGTCGAATCTCTGAATTCTAGATGATTACCATCCGGTTGTAATGTCTACGGCTTCAGAATTCCCAAAATCTTGCCTTGCCGAGGTCGCGCGCGATCACGGCGAAGTTGCATGCACTAGCGTAACCAGACCCCTTCAAAGCCCAGAAGCCCACTCTGAAATTGCAATCTGCGACTGACCACATTTCGGATAGATCACGATAAAAGCGCATCGCGTACCGAATGGATTCCCAACAAACCTAAAAGAATCGGTCGAAAGAAATCGAAAAACCCGCGACTTGTGTCCGTCGCTGCAGGTCATCGTCCCAAGTAGCTCACGCTCCAGATTGTTCTCTGCCTCCAACCGTCGAAGTCCCTCTTCAAACTGGGCCTCCGTAATCGTTTCTCCGTCGATGTCGTCAAAGTACTCCGCAACCCGCCCGGTCAAACCGGCAATGGTTCGGTAATGCGAGACGTACGACAGCAAAGAAGCGAAGACTCGGACTCCGATCACAATCGCGGCGATTTTCACTTGCCACCATTCTCCGCCATCCCAGTGACAAATCCGTTCTACATCAAACCCAAATAGACCAAAGGTCCAGGCCGAGTCGTACCGTCGCTTTGCACAGAAATCCCCGGAAGCATCATGCTCACGCTGTCCGAAAGCACACGCGCCGTCACATGAGCGCCATCATGCTAACAAGCCCGGCCCCTGTTTCAGTTCGCCGTAGCAACTTAGGCAGTCGCTATACGAGTCTCTTACCAGCCTTCTGGAATAACATAACCTGGTTGTAGGGAGCGCGCATGCGCTGGAAAATCTTTTGTAAAGTGACCTATCGCTAGCAGCTCCTTGCCCGAATCGTAGAATGCTTCTGAGATTGGAAGACTTGGGACGTCCGAGACTATGTTGACCGAAACCTCTTGACCCGTATCCAAATAGTGATCAAACCCAGGGTGTCTAGCAAAGATCAGTAGCGTTTGGGGAATCTTTGGATCAAACTCCTTCAACCTTATCCGTAAAATCGGTCCGTCCAAGTCCCATTTGTCAACAATGTCAACCTCCCGCACCTTGAAGTACGGAATGTAATCGTCACTGTAAAGATAGCCGCTGTGAATTTCCATGGGAACCTTTCCATCGGGCAAAACCGGCTGCATCCTCCAGCTACATTTTAATCAGAATTTCGCGGATATTGTCTTTGCAACGCGGACTAAGCCGGAATTCCATCTCTTTCAGGAAGAGTTGAAGGTTCTTATCGAACCCGACGTGCTACATTTTGAGCCGGCCGTTTGGCTCGTCGAGCCGAATCGCCTGATCTAGCCCGGATGGATGGTCGGATATCTTCCTTTCTCCCACCAAGCTTCTTCCGAAGGATTGAAATCTGGTTGTTCGGACAAAGCGTTCTTAGGGAAATCTTTAGTGAACTGGCCAATGGCTAACAAGACTTTGTCCGGATGGAAAAACGCTTCCGAAATCGGAAGATCAGGAACATCCGATACGATATTCACGCTGACATCTTTACCGCTGACCAAATAATGGTCAAACCCCTCATGCCGGGCAAAAATGAGCAGGGTTTGTGGAATCTGCGGATCAAACTCCTTCAGCTTTATCCGCAGAATGGGTCCCTTATAGTCCAATTGATCAACTATATCAACCGCGCGCACCTTCAGGTACGGGGTGAAATCGTCACTGTAGAGATAGCCGCTGTGAAATTCCATGGGATCGTTCCGTCTCGCCGGACAGGACCTTTAATGTAACATTCTAGCCGACACTTGCCGACGTGGGAGTTTCCACCCATCGCACCGAAACTTTCATCTTGAACCGGGGAACATCATTAATCTGACCCGGGACAATCTAGCTCCACATTTGGAGAATCTCTGGTTGTATTGATGATCGGGACCGGATGAGTTAACCATTCCCAATGATCACCCGGTTTGCGGTGATGGGTAATGGCAATTTGTCTCAGATCTTCCGCAGATATTCGACGTTTCAGATACGCTTCGTACGCCAATAGAGATTTGTAAAAGTTGGAATCAAGCTGACTTCGCCTCTTCGGTCGCCAGCCATCGCAACCGATCTCGATCATGTTTCGAACGCAGTAATAACGGACTAATGGCGCGAGTCTTCGAGAGAGTAGGTTGTTCAGGTGGACGCAGTTCCCTTCTTCACTCCCTTGCCCGATGAGATCAATGATCGACGCCCGCAGACCACTATTTTTTGTGCACTCAAATAGGTGTAAAAGCTCTCCGCAGGTGAGAGACTCCCGCGCCTGGCTTGCCGCCTCCACAAGATCCCAAATCTCAAGAAATGAGCTTGTTTTTGAAATTAAATGCACTTGAGCAGTCATTTTGGTTTCCAAGTCGGATTCGCAAATCACCCATTTCTAGGTCCACGGAATCGCTCCTTATGTATTTTCAGGAGCTGTTTGAGTCGTGTCGTATCTTTAGCCTCTCGCGCGGCATCGATCGCTTCGAGTAGCTCTTCCTTCGTCCAGCTGTACTCCGGATCGTCTCCGCGGCCGCTGTTGTTGCTATCTCTGCCGTTACCCCCTCTCGAATTCTTCGGCTTCTTTACTTTTGGATCAGCTGGTAAGTAATCTTTGTCTCCGCCGAGAACGTTACCTGCCCAAACGCTAAAGCCGGTGGACTGATCAATCCAAGTTCCAATTGCCCAGCCCACCAGTGCCGCCCCAGCAACTGTTCCGATTGCTCCGGGACCACCAGGTTTCATAGTCGGCAGTGGGGCCCGCGAAACTGGCAACGGTGCTGTAGTAGGTACTAGGATGGTTCGGCCCACGACACCTTCTCCCTCCTAACGTGATTGGTTGATCCAAGCGAGCGGATTATTCGCGCAGTACCCGTACCAGTTTCGCCCATCCCGAATCGGGTCACGCGTCAGGAACCGCCCCGTCGCCGGGTCGTCTTACCAATTCCCGAGCAACTGGTACTCGCTCTCCGCATCCGTCTGGTAGCCCCAGCCACCGGCAAACCCGGACTGACTGTTCGTCGTCCCCGTCTGGCTCACCGCGGCGCCAAAGGCGTCGTACTCCATCGAGTCCGTTACCGAACCCGCCGAAGTCAACTTCTTCACCTAACCCAAGCAGTCCGCAAGCTGATGCCGAGTCGTCCCCCCACCTCGCTCCGAAATCCCCGGAACCATCGTGCTCACGCTGTCCGAGAGCACACTCCCTGTCACCTTAGCGCCAGAGACACCAACCGGTCATCCTCGTTCCAATTAAAGGGCCGGAGCGTCCCGCCACAAGAAATCGAAGTCGTCCTCCCCGCCGCATCGTAGGTGTAGATTTTGTTGGTTCCGCGAATCTATAGAACCTTTCGGACCGATCTTTCGTCCTACTCTGTAGGATGGCTGTATGAGTGGTTCGTACCTCTTCATCGAGGCCATCGACTTTACGCGGAGCGTAAGACGCTACTTCGGTAGCGACGAAAGTTACGCGGAATTTCAGCTGGAACTGGCAATGCAACCGGACCGAGGATCCGTCATCACCGGTGCCGCCCCGCTTCGAAAACTGAGATGGAGCGACACTCGACGCGGAATGGGAAAACGAGGCGGGCTGAGGGTGATCTACATCCACATCCCTGAAATCATGGTCCTTTTCATGCTCGATGTGTACGGAAAGGACGAGGCTGACGACTTGACCGGCGCCGAAAAGAAGGAACTGCAATCGTTCGCCCATGAACTTGTTGAAGAATTGAAAGCACGAAGCAAACGAAGAAGGCTATGAACACCCAAGTTAAAAGAGCACCACTCGCCCAGCGACTTAAGCAAGGCCTTGTCGAAGGCATCGAGTACGCCGGAGGCGAGGCAACTCTCGCCACGACCCTCGTGCCGATCGGTCGCTCCTTCACCGGTGAAGAGGTCGCGGCGATTCGAACCCGTCGCCGCATGAGTCAGGCGCAGTTTGCAAACCTGCTTGCCGTCAACGTCAAGACCCTTCAAAGTTGGGAGCAAGGCGTCAGAAAGCCCAGCAAGCCGACCATGCGGCTCCTTCAAATCTTTGATTCACCCGAAGATTTTCGCGCCGTTCTGGTCCCCGGAGATTGACGAATCGCGACCTTGGGCTACCGAAAATGGAAATACTTGGTTGACTTCGGCCGTCCGCGTGCCCTATTGAGATGGATAGGCCCAAGACGTTGAAAACATAAAATTTACACGCGGCTCTGAGGCGGGAGCATTTATAAATAAACTTCTGAGCCGCGAAAGAAGGCGGAAGAAAACTTGTACATGCCGACACATGGGTTACAGATTATTCCGGACACATAGGTAACACTTGCTTTCTAAGGGGAGGGAGTGATGCCTTGGAAAGAGTGTTCGGTGATGGAAGAAAGATTAAGGTTCGTGGCTCGCCTTTTGGAAGGCGAGGAGATG
>CAMCWC010000012.1 GCA_945882415.1 Chthonomonas calidirosea | reverse complement strand
GTGGGCAATTGCTTGGACCCCTGCGGCTGGAAACGGAGCAGTGATCGTAGATCCCAACTTCAAGTATGGAGAACCGATCTTGAAGGACACCGGTACTCCAACTCGTTCTGTCTTTAATCTATATATCAAAGAGCAGGACATGCAGCGGGTAGCGGATTGGTTTGAAATTCAATACGGTCGAGCGAAAGACGCGGTGGAGTTTGAGATGCACTTTTCGAACGTGGCATGACGCTGGTTTTTGACGAGAATATTTCTTCGCGTTTAGTTGAATTGCTCGCGAAGTGCGGCGCACCTAAGGAGATTCAGCATCTGCGCAAGTTGGGATGGCAAGGAATGGCGGATCATGTCTGGATTCCTCAAGCGATCGAGATGGGTTGGATCATTGTTACCGCAGATCGGAACGAAGTCACGAGACGGCTGTCAAGCAAAACGATCAAGGATGCCGAAGGGCGAATCATCTTCCTCGGTCAGTTTTGGAACTCCTTAGAAAGTTGGGAGATGACGAAGTGGTTAGTGGCGAACTACGATCGGATCCATGCCGAGGCATCCCTGATGAATGGTGGCGACGCCGTGTTGTTCAATCAGACCGGCCCACCCAACAGGCTTTAGCTCAATGCTGCGCACCAATTCCTTCGAACGACATTGCCACGCAGTTCCAGATCGCTTGATGAGCGGCGGGGAAGTTGGGGTAGGTGCCGCCTACGGTGTAGCCGTCGAGGCGCTCGACGTTCGACAGCTTCGCTGACATATCGGCTTCTTCGGCTCGGTTGAATTCGATGCTGAGTTGAAGGGGCGTCGAGAACGCAAATGGCGCCGCTGATTTTTCTTCGAGGGCGCGGGTGACCGTTTCTTCGATGAGGGGGCCGGTTTCGGAGGGGTGCTTGAGCTGGCCCATGTAGCGGCCGATGCCTTCTTTGGTGATCGCGGTTTTGAGGCCGGGGATGAGTTTGCTGGCTTCTTGGCAGCCGGCGAGGTCGCTGGTGACGGCGAGCAGCGGGACGCCATATTGTCCAGCGGCGGCGGCGCTTAGGCCGATTTCGCCGATCTCTTGCCCGTTGATGATGATACGATGGATGCCTCCGGTGATGGTGTGCTCCATGATTCCGCCGAGGGCGCCCGCGCGGGCGTGGTAGCCGACAAGCAGCGCGGCGTCGAACGTGGCGTTGATGCCTTGCATCATTCCGTCTCGGCCCGCGCCGTGCCCGCTGATCAGCTCGACCCCGGGCTCAAGGTCTTCGATCAGGAGGTTCTTCGAGTTACCGTGCGAGTCTTTGATCACAATTTCCGTCGCCCCGGCGCGGCGGGCGCCTCGAATGGCGGCGTTGAGGTCGTGCGACATCATCCGTCGAGCGAAGGCGTAGTCGAATGACTTGCCATCGGGTCGGCTGCACTGCGACCACGAGACGAGCCCGGTGATGCCTTCGATGTCGACGGAGATGTATACGCGCATTGGGCGAGGTTACTCAATACCTTGGTTCGCGGAAGGAGTATCGAAAGTTCGTCGTGTCGAAGTCTTGTGGGGTTAAGCCGTGGGCGGTCATGGACTTCTGAATTTCTTTCCTAACCAGGACGTAATGCCAGTCCTTCTCGGTGGCGTTTCGGACATCGGCCCATACTTTCGCGACGTTTGGGCCGAATGCCTTTGTCAGATCGACCTCTCTCAAATCAGTTGCGGATAACGACTTGCAGTCAGTCAGAACATAGACATTTTCCCCTTTAATCCAAAGATTCACTATCCACTGAATACGATCATCTTGCTCCTCAAACCAATCGAAAAGGAAGGTTCCCTGTTCAAAATTCTTAAACTCGGGGAGTTCGATTCGATAGAATTTTAGCCAATCACTGAGGTCAAGCTCGGCCGTTCTTTGATAATAGATGTCGTGACAGGAAAGAATCACCCTGAACGGTCCGGCGAAATGCCAGTGTAAACCCTTTGGATGTAATCCGAGAATGTCGCCCAGATTCTCGGCAAAGACGGTTGCAAAGATGCAACTCACAGTAAGGTTGTATGTTTGATCTTTCCGCTCGGAACCAACCAACCAAGAATCATGCATGCTCGAGCGGAAAAACGGTGCATATTCTGTTTTTACCGGGATTGGCTTGCTCTGTTTGACTAACCAGCGCTCCAAGTAGACTGCTTCTCGCCGTTGCTCCTCCTCCCATGGAATGTTTGACTTCAGGTACGGTATGCCTCCGAGGTCATTCACACGCTTCGCATCTTTTAGCCAGCTTTTCATCGGTAATTAGTGTGAGAAGAGATTAGCTCAAACTTGTAGTGAGCCATATCAAAGTCTGCTTTCGTAAGGTTTGGGGAAGCGAGTCTGTCCAGTCGGTTATGATCTCCTAGCATTCCGTCTGGTCCTGAGTGGTTCAAGCACGACATGAGGCGCGTGGTGCTCTCGGTGTCGACGGAAATGTAGCGGCTCATGGGGAAAGGTTACTTATCTGTTAGGGTCGTAGAAAGCATGTTGAAAATTCGTCGTGTCGAAGTCTTGTGTTGATAAACCATGGGCGGCCATAGACTTATGAATCGCCTCCCCGACTAAAAAATAGTGTAAGTCCGCGTTCTTGCTAGCCTCCAGAACGTCGTTCCAAACATTCCGGACCTTCGGACCAAAAGCAGTTACGAGGTCAATTTCTCGTAAGTCAGTAGCGGAAACAGCGCTGCAGTCGGTCAAAACGTAAACTGAGGGACCCAGGTTAAGTTCGACGATCCACTGGATTCGATCATCTTGCTGCTCGAACCAATCGTAAAGAAACGTTCCGTCGTTGTAACTCTTAAACTCGTGCGGCGGAATGCGGAAATGTTTAAGCCATCCATCAATTCCTTCGGTGGCTGTTCTTTGATAAGTGACGCCGTGACAGCAAAGATTGACCCGAAATGGTCCCGAAAAATTCCAATAGAGATGTTCCGGACGGAGGCCAATGATGCTTGCAAGATTCTCCGCAAAGATGGAAGCGAAGAAGCAACTGAGGGTTAGAACATATTCCGAGCCCGCTCGCTTTGAGTCAACAAGCCAGGAATCATGCATTCTTGACCCAAAGAACGGGCGATCCGGCTCGGCAACCGGGATGGGCTCTTTTAGCTTTCGCATCCAGCGGTCTGTGTTGACCGTGTCTTTTCGATCCCATTCGTCAAAAGGCAAGTTCGAGCTGATCGGGTGCGAGCCGCCGAGGTCATGAACCCGCTTCGCACCCTTGAGCCAACTGATCATCGCGCCATGGGAACCCTTACTGTCCTCGGTTAGCGCGGAGGTAGCCGATGCACTGGGCTACTTCGGCGAGGTTGGTATCCCAGTTGTGCTCGTACTCTACGCTCACGCTTCCTTGCATGTTGATCTTCTTGTATTCGGCAAGGATCGCAGGTACATCGCTTACTCCGGTGCCGAAAACGACATCGTGGCCGCCGGGGGCGAATTCGTGAAGGTCCTTCAGGTGGCTGCTGACGATTCGGCCTTTGAGGGTTTTGATGGCGTCAACGGGCTTAATTCCGCTTCGCACCCAGTGGCCGGTGTCGGCGCAGGAGCCGATACGCTCGTCGCGGTTCTTGACCAGCTCGTACACATGCGCTGGATCCCAAACCTTGTAGTTCGGGTTATTCGCCTGGCGCGGGTGGTTGTGGAAACCGACTTTGACGTCGTACTCCTTCACCATCTTTTCAATCGTGTCGATGGCGTCGGTGCTTTCGGTGTTCAGAATCTGGATGCCAAGCGATTTTGCGAAGACGAAGAGTGGTCGGGCGCCGGCCTCGTCTCGGGCAATGCCGGTCACGCCGAAGGCAATGGCGCGAACGTTGTGCTTGGCCAGCTTGTCCTTGAGCTTCTGCAGCGCATCGGCCGACATATCTGGGCCAACCTTTGCATCGGAATCTGGCGCCAGCTTCTGACCCGGGAAGAGTTCGATGTTCTGCGACCCCGCCGCGGCGGTCTTTTCGATCGCCTCGAAAACGGTGAACCGGTTGAAGGTCCAGGCTTGGACGCTCGGTTGATACGGTGCGGGGGCGAAGGCGGCGAGGAGGAACAGGGAGCTAAGCATCGTTGGTTGACCTGAGGATAGTTTATTCCGACGTCGGGTCGCTAGGGGTTTTTGGAAATGCGGCGCGGATGCGAGCGATTCGCTCGGAATAAGTCGGCTTGGGGTTGGAGCGGTAATTCACTGTGTCGATACGAAGAAAATCGTGTTGCTTCTGGAGGGCGGATATTGCAGCGGAAGGATTTCCGGTTGCTTGGACGACCAGCAGATCTGTTTTGAACTTGTTTTTGGGAGCCCTAAGCAATGCTGACCCTACCCTGACAATGTAGTAGAGGAACGGACTAATCAGGAGAATGGCGAGTGTTACAAAGAGTGGCACCGGGATCCATCGGAGCCGTTCCCAAGAAATCAGCCAAACTAGGGTGGCAAATGCGGACACTAGAGTCTGCATAAGTGGCGGTTCTGTTATCCAATGCCAAAAGTGTTTCTCGAAGACACAGAACTCTAGTTCTTCAAGATTCAATCTGCGGAGTGCGCCTTCCGAAACTGTAAGCTTTCCGTCCCACAAATAGACATGGATAGAGGCGCCACTGTTTGCGGAAATCTCAAACTCTTTGATGAGCGAGGGTTCGAGAAGTTCGACCTTGGCAATGAGTTCCTTGACTTTGTGGCGTAACTCTTCTTCATCTTGAATAATTGTCGGCTCAGGTGAAATGTAGTTCTTATCTGGAATGAAGCCTGCCAGCATAAAAATGCCAAGAGCGATTCTGAATTTATATTCATGGATTGCGTCCACTTTCGTTGTTGGTGCTAAAGCGATGGCAAGTGCTGCTAGCCAAGCCATTCCCTTAACAATAGTAAACATCGTATTGCGAACGAATGAGGGTTTTAATGGCTTGGGAACGTGAATTTCTTGTTCGCTGCTGACAAGCTCATGCTGGCAGGCTCTCAACAATGTATCTCGCTCAGCTCTCAAAACGAACGGGATCGAGGCTGCGAAAAGAATCCCAAGTACCATAAGTATAACATTGGCCTCAAGATCGGACGTTAACCAAAGATCGTTTAGCGAAGTGAAGGCTCGGGACAAAACAGTGCCGATAAATAGTAAAAGCCAAGCTGCTATCATCCAGCGCATTGCGCCTTGCTCAGCATTGATGAACATCTCACGTCGTTTACTTAAAGGTAAACCGGGATGCCGTGCGATGCGTTTTGCGCGCACATATACGGCGCCAATGTAAGCCAGCGGAACAAGGGCTAACACCACAAACAATGGCAGAGCCCACCAATCCAGCTTCACTGTGATTGTCACATCCATTGGGTTTTCCCAATTGGATAGGTTCCAATATAGATGTCCCAGGGGCTTTGTTCGATCGGGTTCGGGGAAATCGCTTGGCAACTGGGCAACGCCGTTCACTACTAAGCCAAAGTGAGTTGTTTCTTCGAGTCGTACCTCTCGATACAAGGTTGCCAGCGGAATGGCGTAACTCAGCTCTGTCTTTCCTAGGCTGAAGACCGACTGTGAGAAGTCAGCTGCCGCGCAGTCGTCTTCCTGCGAATACTGAACGGTTCCCGACAAGCCATGACGGTCTCGCCATGACCTAAGTTTTTCGGCGTATTGTTTCGCGTCCGAAGAAGTGGGCCCAACCGCCAAGACTCGATACGACCGCCCCGTAACGTCAACGTACAGCACAGCCTGACCTTTCGGCAAGTCAGGATCAGGCCAACCGAAGATTGCTCCAAACTCGTCAAGAATTCTGTGCTCGGTCTTCTTAACCAGCCACTCCCTCGACTCAACGATCTGAGCGCCAGCTGAGGTCACCAGCCCGGCGGCAAGGATTAAGCAGGTCAGCAACCATAAGAACCGGCGCCCTACGAAGCTCATCACGCGCAATGATACTGCGGGTTGTTGTTGGGCGACCTGATTTTCTCTGTTCCTTAACATGAGATAAGACCGGCTACTGAGCGAGCCGCTCCTGGATGCGCTCAATCCGTTCGCGGCAGGTTGGATCCGGTGGAAAGCTTCGGTATGCCCTTCTGACCAACTCAATCCGTTCCATCCGCTGAAGAGCCGAGATGGCGGCACTTGGGTTCTGTGTGGCGTCTATAATCCGGGCATCGGTCGCAAACATGGCGGCTCTGCTGTTTAGCCAATACATGCGCCAGTAGATGATTCCAACCGTGACCGGAAACAGTAGGCTAGCGTAACGCACGAAATTGGTAGCACCTGGGACCCAAGATGGGGCCACGAACAGGATGTATGGAACTGCTCCGGCGGTAACTGCCAATAGGGCAGTTGCTGTATCCCCTAATGGCCGTGGAACTTTGAACCAACATTTGTGAAGAAGTGAGAACGCGATCTCATCCACAGATGACCGCCGAATCCACCATCCAGGAATCATAAATTCCTGGCCAAGTTCGTATATTTCGAACTCGGGAATCCTCGTCCTACGGATTTGAGTCTCTTTGTCAGTATTCCCGCCTAATGTTTTGACCAGTGAAAATGCTTCTGCTAGTTTTTGTTTTAGCGTTGGCAGGTCAACTGCCCTTGATGGTGCCGTTAGGGATTCATTCCGAGTGGGAAAGAAGCTCGTGAACGCCATGCTAATTGCACCCCAAGAGCTATGAAAGTTGTGAATCCACTCGAATGGTAAAGATGGCATAAATGCCGCAATGGATAGTGTGACGAAAGGAACTAGAAGGGGAAGCACGGCGATAACTTCCGTGGCCTTGGGGCGAAAACGTACTGGCTCATCATCCATCGGCGGGCCGGACGCTTCAATGATTGTTTGAACTTCAGCCTCTAGTTTATAGCTCTTCCGAAGCAGAAAGGAGTAAAGCAAACTCGGCAAGATCGTGAAGACCGTGAGCAAAACCACACCGGTGCCGATCTGTGATGGTCCAAACCAAAGGGCGACTAAGGGATCGAACGATCGGGTCCAAATATCTGCCAAGCAAACAAAGCAGTGAAGCATAATCGTCGCGGCAATGATAGGTCGAAGACTCTTGTAGAATAGGTTTTCCCGATCAAGATCAGTTAGATCCGACCTTTGCCGAATCGGTTTGGCAAGGTTGTACGCGTAGAGCGCTCCGACTATTGGCAATAAGACGATTAACGCAAAAAGCGGTAGCAGCCAGCCAGACAAGGCTTCCGAAAATCGGAAATCGCTCTTGGCAGGAGTTGCGGATAAGTTCCAGTACTTCAATCCATCCTGTCCCACGAACGTTGGACCAGGTAACGCTGACGGCGGGCCGGTTACGCGAAAGAACACGAGCGCGCAGTTCGTTACATCTTCAAGCTTGACTTCGCGCGGGAGAGACGCCAATGGAAGCTCAAGGCTATAGCCCGCCTTTCCGAAGCCTGTGGTCGAGTAGGTGTAGACGGCAACCGCGGCGGATTTCTGGCGAGCATATTGAACGCTTCCGGGAAGGCCCTGCTTGCTCTTCCAAGCATCGAGCTTCTCGGCGTAGGCTTTGGGATCGGACGTGGTCGGTCCCACTGCCACCACCTTGTAACTCGGTCCCTCTGCAAACACATAGAGAACGGATTGCCCTTTCCGAATCTCAGGAGTGGGCCACCCAAAGTTATCCCGGAACTGCTCTAGAATCTTGAACTCTGGATTGCCGATGAGGGGGTCCGTCGATACCACAAGTTGGGCGTGAGACGACACGAGGCCGCAAAACCAGAAGAGCGCGCTGACCAGCAGGTTCAAGTTGCAACGAAAGGTGAGTCTAGGCATGCATTTCCTGATTGGTCCAAAAATTGTCTTCAGCGTGAGATTGGACGTTCATCAGCCGTGGATCCTGGGAATGCCGTGCAAATGCGTTCGATCCTTTGTAAGAACGAAGGCTTCGGCTTGTCTATTCCTGCGTCCAAGCCAACTTGGAGTGCCTTGTTCATCCTTTCCAGTGCCGAAATGGCCGATTCAGGGTCTGCTGTGGCTTCGACGACACGAAGATCGGTTGCGAACGTGAGCTGGATCGATTTTCGTGTAGATACTTCCCGAAAAATATATGCGCCAGAGAGCGGAAGTAGGAAAGCCAAGAAGCGGTATGGAGTCGTTGAAATTATTGTGCCTAGGAATACGTAAGCCGCAATAGACGATGCCATCAGTAAATAGAAATATGGGTTCGTGAGCGGGTTTTGAGGCTTGTACCACGATTGGTACAAGACGTAGTACAAGAGCTCATCTTCGCTCCACGTTCGTAGAGCGCCTTCCGCAATTTCGAGCGTTGAACCTTTGATGAAGCAGGACCGATCAAGAATCTTCGAGGGAAGTATCGTGACTTCTGTAAGCGACGGTTTGTTCAATTCGTTGAACCTATTTGTGACGCGCTCCGCCTTGGCTATCAACTCGGGAAGATCATCAGCTTCACATTTAGCGGGCTCTTTCCTGGCGTTAACTGCGAAAGAAGAGAGGCTGATGATTGCCATTGCGGTTGGAAACTTCCATTGATCAAAAGGGTCTTGCTTGGTTGTTGGATACAAGAGGATGCAGATCCCTACAATCACAATACTGATCGCTGGAAGGAGACGCTTCAACTGCAGATTATGTGCTGGCAGACTGAGCTTATCCTGTGCGGATGGTGGAAGCTGGACCTTCAGTAACTCTTCATCTGTCAACTTAGAAAGCCTGGCCTCTGTTCGGTTCAAGCTCGCCAAGCTACCAAATGGCATGAGCAGAAGCAAAGGTACGAAAAAGAGTCCGACGCTAGAGAAGGATGCGTCAAACCAAAGATAGGTGATTGGATCGAAAGTACGTAGCGCAATTGCGGGTACGAACATGACCGAGTGTAGTGCAATCGTCCCAACCGTGCCGCCGAGGACGAGTTGACGATAGACTTTGCGACGCTGCTCAAGAGATCGGGATTCGTCTTTTGCGAACCTCGTAGCGAACACGTAGCAGGCTCCATTCGCAACGAACGGAAATAGTAGAACGACTACGAAGTAGGTCAGCAGCCAAGGTTCAAGTTTATGTTCGATGGCTAAATCCGTCGGTTCATCCCATTTCGACAGATCCCAAAAGCCGTAATTTCTCTTAGATTTATAACCTGGCGGTGGCAGCTCTGTGGGCCACTTGAGGTTCCCGTTGATTACGAGACCCAGATTGGTCTTTGTTTCTAACTTTATTTCCGTGATGATTGACGCGAGGGGAAGCTTTAGGATTGAGGAGGTCTTGCCAAAGCCTGCTTCGGATACAGAAAAAAGAGCGGCTGCACAATCGTTCTCTTGGGAATAGAGAACCTTTCCGATCAGTCCATGCTTCTCCTTCCAGTCATTCAGAATTCGGGCGTAGACCTTTGCATCGGACGCGACCGGTCCGACGGCCAGAAGCTTATAGGAGGCGGCTTCCGCATACACGTACACAACGGCTTGGCCCTTTGGAATCTCGGGATCTGGCCAGCCAAAATTGTCGTGAAACTGATCGAGAATTCGATGCTCGGTTCGCAGAACCAGCCAACGTGGAGAATCCTGAATCTGCGCGAAGCCGTCGGTAGCAACTCCGCACCACAAAAGGGCACAAAGCAAGCAACGGCAAATGCGAGTGAGCGCAGGACTCATTGAGCGACAGAATACTGCGTCAACTTAGCAGAATGCAGTAATTGTTATGTCTCTTAACTTTTCGGAACCGAGAATGACATCACGTTGTACGCCACTCGGAAGCCAGCTCGTTCGGCGTTGCGCTGGCTCGTGCTGCCGGGTTCGGTGCCGATGATGGCGAGCCGCGCGCCGTGGCGCATGGCGATCTGGATTCGTCGGTCCAAAAGCGCGCCGTGGAAACCTCGGCCTCGATATTCTTCCTTCGTCGCGGACCCGGCCAAGTAAGCGATATCGTCGCGGATGATCAAACCCGCCGCCGCAGCCTGGGTACCGCCGCATGAAAGTACGTACCGATGCATGTCCGGCAGCTCCATCATGTAGCGATTCAGGTTCTCCAACGCCGAACTCAGGCTCGGATCCTCAAATCCTGACTGCAACAGTCCGGCCCAGTCGGCAACCCGATCAACCGATACTTCTTCAATCCGAACATCGGACAGCAATCGAGCACCGCCGATATTGAGGTGGGGAAGCGGAAGAAACAGAACCGTTTCCCAGCCGTTCAACTTCGCACCAATTTCCTGAAGTCGCTCCACCGCACCTGGATCAGCGTAGGGCGTCACAAGGGCTTCCCAACCGGTCTCGCGCGAGGCATAGAACTCGGTTATCTTAGCAATGTCCTCGGCGGAGAATCGGCCGTGGGCCTGAGTGATTGGGCAACCGACGCCGGCAAAGACGGCATAGCCATTGCTCAGGTCTAAGAAATTGTCCGGTCCAAACAGGGAAGCGCCCTGCCGACCGATCGTCGCCAAGAATCGCTCCAAGCGAACGAAAAGGTCCTCGTCCGCAAAAATCGAACTTGCCCGCTTTTGGCTGTGGAGCAGCTGAGTGACTTGGGCGTCGGAGTTTCCTTCTTTACCGACCTGGGTTCGAGTCGCACGAATGATCTTCCACTCGTAAGATTCGCCGTTGTCGTCCAGCTGTTCGGCTTCAATAAACGGCCAATCGACGTTCCGAATTGCGTACTGGTACTCCGTGCTCGTGTCCGACACTTCGTCCTCATCTGCCTCCGAGTCGTCGGGAAAGCTAATCGTAATGGCCCGGTTACCCTCGACGGCTTGCCGCAGCTTCTCCTCTTGACTTTGGAGCAGGCTGGATGTATCCATCGCGCCGAGCAACGGGGCGTTGACCAGATGCTGAAGGCGAATCAGATAGGGTGAACGCAAGGTGACCTCGTGGATATCTGAGATGTCGTAGATCTCATCATCCACCTCACTTTGCATCCCGTTCGAGTCGATCTCTTTGATCGTCACCTCTTCGGGCCCAACGCTGGTCACGTATCCGCAAAGGATCGCGCCGTCATCTGGCCACGGGCGGTACTCAATCAGGTCTCCCGAGTCGTATGCCGCCTCAAGCGCGAGACGAATCGGATTTAGCTCGGATCTTGCGTCTTCGATATCAACTCCGTTCCCATGTACGGAACCAAAACGTCGGGAACACGCACGGAACCATCTTCTTGTTGATACGACTCCAAAATCGTCGCGTAGACACGCGGCATCCCGAGGGCGCTGCCATTTAAGATGTGTACAAATTCTGGCTTCGCGCCTGGTTCGGGTCGGTACCGAATGTTTGCGCGGCGACTTTGGTAAGCCTCAAAGTTGCTGCAAGACGAAACTTCCAGCCACTTCTCCATCACTGGTGACCAAGTCTCAAGGTCATATTGCTTGCTGCCCTTGGGCCCAATGTCGCCGGTGCAAATTTCGATGACGCGATAGGGTAGGCCGAGTGCCTTCAGAACGTCTTCCGCGTTCTGGGTCATGGTCTCCAGCTCTTGGTAGCTGGTCTCTGGCGTGGTGAACTTCACCATCTCGATCTTGTCGAACTGGTGCAGCCGCTGAAGCCCGCGCGTGTCCTTTCCGGCCGCCCCGGCTTCTCGTCGGAAGCAGGCCGAGTATCCGGCGAGGTTGATCGGAAGCTCTTTGGCGTCCAAAATCTCGTCGCGGTACAAGTTGGTGATCGGTACTTCTGCGGTAGGAATCAAGTAGAGATCATCCGTAGACTTGTACAGATCCTCTTCAAACTTCGGCAGTTGCCCGGTGCCGACAAGGCTAGCTCGGTTCACCAAGTACGGCGGATAGATCTCCTGGTAGCCGTTGTTCTCGGTTTGGAAGTTGATGAGAAAGCTGATGAGGGCCCGTTGCAGGCGCGCTCCGAGGCCGACGTAGACCGGGAATCCGGAACCGCTGATTTTTGCGCCGCGCGGGAAGTCAACAATGCCGAGGCTCTCGGCTATTTCCCAGTGCGGTTTCGGCGTAAAGCTGAAGGTCGGAATATCGCCCCAGGTTCGGCGGGTGACGTTCTCGGTTTCGTTTGCCCCGTCTGGAACGGACTCGTGCGGCAAGTTGGGCATGTCGAGCTCAATCGCTCGCAGGCTTTCTTCGAGCGTGCGCGCCTCGCCTTCCAAAACGGCAATGGCTTCTTTAAGTTGCCGGGTTTCCGCTTTTGCCGCCTCGGCTTCCTCTTTTTTGCCTTGCGCCATCAGTTGGCCGATCGACTTGCTGAATTGATTAGCTTCGGCCTGCTTCGTTTCGAGCTCGGTCAGGGCCTTTCGCCAGTTCGAATCTGCCGTAATAAATGCATCAACGATGCCAGCATCGAGTCCTTTACGGCTAATGCCCTCTCGGACGAGGTCGGTCTGTTTTCGAATAAGTTCGCGGTCCAGCATGGCGGCAGGACTATTGTAGACGGGACAAAGAGGCCAAAAAGTCCTAGGCCCAGTCAAACTCTTGCACGAACTTGACCGATGTGCCATACTCCGTATTGGTGACACCTGTCACTGCTAGGCGACTTATCAGAAGTTGGCAAGCAGTTTCGGTTCGATCTGGACTTCGTAGGCAACATGGAAATTGCGAAGAAAGGGTTTGGCGGAAAGTGCGAGTTGATGATTGGTATGTCTCCCGGCGTTCCGGAGACTAAAAAACATGAAGCGAACCCTTAAGTTGGCTCTCTCGGCAGTCCTCGGCGCAGCGCTGGTTACCCCAGCCCTCGCTCAGGACAACTTCCCAGACGTTCCAGACAATCACTGGGCCTACGAAGCCCTTCTTCGATTGAAGAGCAACGGCCTTTTGGTCGGCTACCCAGACGGCCTTTTCCGCGGCGCACGACCTGCATCGCGATACGAAATGGCGGTTGCTATCCACGCAACCTACGTTAACCTCAAGAACATCACCGACGGCCTGCAGAAGCAGATCGACGAGCTGAAGGGACAGGTTGGCGGAAACACCGGTAGCGGCGACACCCAGAACCTCAAGACTGCTCTCGAGAACCTCCAGAGCGAAGTCGGTGGCATGAAGAAGTGGGGCGATGATGTCGCTGCCCTTCGCCGCTTGACCGATACGTTCCAGAAGGAACTCCAGGACCTGAACGTCGACGTCGAAAAGATGAAGACGGACCTCAAGGACCTTCAGGACCGAGTCACGGTTCTCGAAAAGGTTAAGCCAGCAATCTCGATCAGCGGCGACGCTAACCTCTGGGTTGGCACCGGCGCAGGTCTCGAAGGAAACGGCGGCCTCAACAAGGACGGCCGATTCGTTGGCGCTCAGACCACCGGCGGCGTCGTTCGAGAAACCTCCTTCTTCCAGGATCTCGCGATCCTTCACGAAGGCGCGTTCAAGTTCAGCACCACCAACGAAATGGGACCTAAGTTCAACGCAACTTTGGTCGCAGGCAACATGCTCGGCGGAAACGCTCAGCGCGGTGCTTTCTTCAACCAGGGCCTCCCAGGACAGGGAACCTACTACTTCGAACAGGCTGGCCAGGACGTTTACTTCCAGGACTTCAGCGTCAAGTTTGATTCCGCAGTTGCAGGCCTCGGCTTCAACGCAGAAATCGGACGAGTTGGCTACAAGATCAGCCCAATGATCCTTCAGCGACCAGACTTCACGTCTTACTTCGCTAACGATCGATGGGACAACGGCAAGTACCTCTTCGACGGTGGTATCGCTACCCTCGGACTTGGTAAGGCCAAGGTTGACATCTTCGGTGGTCGAAACAACCGACGATTCAGCACCAACGGCGTTGAGATCAACTCCTACCTCTTCGGTAGCAGCCAGAACCCTCTCAACTTCTCGCCAGACCGATCGGCTGGTGTGAACGCTAGCCTCGCTCTCGGAAACGTCGGCAACATCAACGTTGCTTACCTCGTCTTCGATGCGAACAACCCAGCGCCAATCAACGCAACCAACTTCAACCGAGTTCAGGTCATCGGCGCAGACGCAACCTTCAAGGTTGGCCCAGTCAGCCTCGCTGGCGGCGCTGCTCAGACCGAGCTCAAGCGAAACGAGAAGTCTCGACTCAACGACGACAACGGTTCGTTCTACGTTAAGGGAAGCCTTGGCGGAGACCGATACGGCGTTACCGTCGGTTACAAGCAGGTCGAGAACAACTACTTCGCTCCTGGAGACTGGGGACGACTTGGTATCGTTCGAAACCCGACCAACATCGAAGGATTCTTCGGTAACGGTCACTTCAACCTCAGCGACTCGCTCACCCTCCGCGGTGGTGCGATGATCCTCGAAGGCGCAAAGACCTTCGCTGGCGCTCCAGTTGGCTCGTTCGGAACCAACACCGACATCACCCGATTCGACCTCGGACTGGACTACAAGCTCAGCTCGAACTTCTCGGTTATGCTCGGCTTCGAACAGACTGAGTTCGAGAACGTTGTCGGCGTCGCAGGCAAGCCAAAGTACCGCTGGTACAACGTTGGCTTCGGCTACGGCATCGGTGACAACGCCATGCTCAAGATCGGATACGAAATCTCCGATCACGTCAACGACTATCAGACCCTTGGCTTTGGTTCCACCAGCCCAACCGGTCGATACCAGGGTGGATTCTTCACCACCCAGCTTTCGGTCAAGTTCTAAGAACTAACCTTAAGCGAGCCGCCCACCGAAAGGTGGGCGGCTTTTTTTGTTTGTAACGGTCGGCCTCTTAGGTACGTTCGAATTCGTAATGAAGAGAATTCACATTGCCCTTTCTTCGGTTGCCGTCCTCGCGCTCGTTGCCACCGCCGCACCGCAGCTCAAAGCGGTTCTCAAGGTCGTTGGCGTCGGAGCTGCCGTCAAGCAATTTGGGCCAGACATCAACAAGTCGCTCAACAAGCTGGTGAAGCACACGGATACGGACAAGCAGTTCACAAAGGTTGTGCCGATCCTCAGCGGTGGCGTTTCTTCTCGACAGGCTATCGGTGCCGCGCAAGTTATGGGACCCAAGGCCGCGGTTGAGAAGGTCGGCTCGGTGGTGCAACTCGACCAAGACATTCTTGGTCGAGAAGTTAAGATTCGCGCGATGATCCCGATCGAAGGCACCGACGTCACCCGGCTGAACCGAGTGGAAGGCGTTGGCGTCAGCGGAACGGTAGACCTGAAACTTTAAGCGCTAACGAAGGCCTGAAGCTTCATGACCTCGGCGACCAAATTCTGGAACTGCGCCGGGGTCAGGGCCTGCGAGCCATCGCTCAAGGCTTCTTTCGGGTTCGGGTGCATCTCGACCATAAGCCCGTCGCATCCGGTTACGACGGCCGCCTTAGCGAGCGGAAGAACGTAGCGCGCCACGCCGGTTCCGTGAGACGGGTCGACGATTACGGGCAGGTGGCTGTGCTCCTTTAGAACCGGCACAGAGCCAAGGTCAAGCACGTTGCGCGTGTAGGACTTGTCCATGGCGACAATGCCGCGTTCGCAGAGAATCACGTTCGGATTGCCCTGGCTGAGCACGTACTCAGCCGCGAGAAGGAACTCGTCAATCGTCGCACTCGGCCCACGCTTCAGGAAGACCGGCTTGCCACTCTTTCCTGCTTCGATGAGGAGCGGAAAGTTCTGCATGGAACGAGCGCCAATCTGAAGAATGTCGACGTGCTCGGCAACCGCGCTGACCATGTCTCCGCTCATCACTTCCGTAATGGTCACAAGGCCGGTCTTGTCTCCGATCTCCTTGATGATCTTCAGCCCTTCGAGCTGAAGCCCCTGAAATGCATACGGGCTGGTTCGAGGCTTGAAAGCGCCACCTCGAAGGATCGTAGCTCCGGTTTCTTTTACGACGCGAGCTGCTTCTTCGAACTGCTCGTAACTCTCGACCGAGCAGGGGCCACCCATGATGACGAAGCTTCCGCCGCCGATCGTGAGGTCTTTGACCTTGACGATGGTGTCCTCGCGATGAACTTCGCGGGAAGCAAGTTTGTAGGGGCGGCTGGTTTGCGTAACCTTGCTTACGCCGTCCATTGCGCTGATTTGAACTTCGAGTAGGGTTCGCTGATCGGAATCAAGGGAGGCAGGAATTCCGATGGCGGTTCGTCCCTCGCCAGGGAGAACAAGTGGATCAAAACCTCGATCCTTGATGGCCTGTGCGACGGACTGAATTTGCACGTCCGTCGCACCGATTTGCATGACGATGATCATGCGAAGGTTTTACCGGAGACGGTGGCTTACTCGTCTTCCAGATCGATATCGTCGTCTTCGCCGGCCGGGAGGGTCAAAGCGGTGGCGGCGCCGCCCGCAAGCTTCTTGTCGATTTCCATGCTGACGACAGCAATGTTCTTGGTGTTTCGATTGGGGCAGTTATTGCAGACGAATTCTGCTTTCACGCCTTGAAGCCAATTTGGGATCTTTTCGATCGATTTTCCGCAGGTGCACTGGACCATAGTTCTAATTGAATTAACTGAGAAGTTGTTCTTCCTCGTACTGCTGAAGGGTTTGGCGGTGGCTCATGACGCCGTTAACAAGCATCACGATGGCCGCTCCGAGGTAGAGCATGAAAAGGTTGCTTTCTCGTTTCTGCCCCGGGTCTCGAATGGCTAAGTCGCCTCCGATTCCAGGAATGCCGATAATCCCAACCACAAACAGAATGAGCGCAATCCAGAAGTACGTGTTCTTGTACCAAGCTGGCTTTGCGGACGGCTTGGATGGGGACTTCTTTTCGCTCACAGGATCAGCAGTTTACCAGGGTACGGGGATGGTCCCATCAATTTTGTGGCGGAGGCGCACCGGCTGGGTCTCCGCCGCCGCTTGCAGGGTCGCCGATCGCTCCACCGCTCCCGCCTTCATCCAATACCTCTGGCTGACGAACAACCGGTTTTTGGGTGGTGGTCGCCTTTCGTGGCTTACGGCGCTTCTTCTTTTTCGGTGCCGTTTGGGCAACATCGCCGGATACGGTTCTGTTTGAATTCAATCTTTCCCGAGAGCTTGGAGTTCGGTTGCTATCTAAGACGGTTGCTTCCCGAACGCTAACTTCAACCTCAGGGCCCGCCGACTTGCTGGCCGTCCGCGTTCTGGTCGTAGACGGACTGGCTTGCATCGGTTCGTCATCGGCCCGCGCGGCCCTTGGTTGCGGTTCCTGCTCAGGCGTAGGTTCATCCTGTTCTGGCTCGCTCTTTGCCACCGGAGCGGTGAGAGCTTTGCTTACGGAAGCTTTGACTTCCTTTGGAATCGGCAAATTTTTGGACGCGGTCGAGACAATTTTTCCGCCCACCTGTGGTCCGACGACCATATAGCCGACCACCAGCGTAGCCACCGGAACCAGTAGCCACTTAACCAATCCGCCGACGCCGCTTTTGGCCATACCCAGATTATGTCGCAGGTACCCTCAACTCACCTTGGCATCGGAATTATTTGAGGATCTTTGGTCGACTTCCGCCCCCATTCTGGAACCCATTTTCCCGGACGAAGGCACCTATCCGTCGGCCGGGTATCCGCTGGTTGGCCTAGCTCCAACCGGTCGCAGTGATCAGCGAGAGCTACGGACTCTGATTCTGGAGAACCCGTTTTTACGGATCACGGTTTGTCCGGATCTGGGCGGGCGAATCGTTGGGCTGTTTGATCGACGCACGCAAACGGAGTTCATTTCCGGTGATCTCACGGCGACTGCCGGAGGCAAGCGCGGCGCGCACGTACCATTCGGAATCACGTTTGGTGCCACTCCAGAATTAGGGCTTGACTTAGGCCCGGTGCAAGTGCTCTCGCACTTTGCCGCGAGTGACGACATGCCGGCGGGCGTCACTCTCGGTGGTCTTTGGCCCGGAACAGACGTTCGGTTCTGGTGCCGAATTGAGCTTCCAGCGGATTCGGCAAGTTTTACTATTCAAATCTGCACATATGCTTCCAGCGCTGGCAGTCGAGTCTTCCCTGGATTGCGATGGTACGGTGCCGATCGCGCTGACCTATTCTCCGTCGCCCAGGGCCAGAACCGCCTCGTGTTTCAGCACCCAACCATTCCCGTTGGCGTTGACGCCGACGGTTGGATTTCAGCGGTTGACGAATTTGACCTGCCTCGACGCACGCTTGAAACTTGGGAAGCCACCGTTACGCCGACAACGGTAGTGCCTGGCCGAATGGGTTACGGAGATGCCGGCGTTATCTCGCTGAGCGAGGAGAAGATTCAGATTCAGGTTGTCCGCCCCCTCGAAAATGCGAAAGTAGTGCTCTTCACCCGGAGTGGGCAAAGCTTGGACTCTCGAATGAATCTGCACCCAGAGTCGATCTGGGAAATCCCGCTGGCCGAATTACCTGAGGCGATCGTGGAAGTCGCGCTTCTGGACGAATCGGGCGACGTCCTGGCTAGAACCGATGCAAATCTTGCAGGCAAAGTTGAATGGAGCCGGACCCCGGGCCCGGCTGCGGCGCTTTCTGAGTCGGATACTCGAGATCCGGCGTGGCGTCATCTGGCTTTCGCCGATCTCGCGGAAGCAGCTTTGATTCGAGGTGACTTCCTAACGGCAGCTAGTCAATTCGAGCGCTCACTGCGGTTCAACGCCGAGGATCCGCTGGCCTGGTGGGGCCAGGCATTCGCGGAGCGACTAGCGAACGAGACCGACAATGATGCACCTTTGCCGAACGCGCACTATCTCAATCCGGTAGAGCCGCTACTTCGGGCAGAAGCCTTCTTGCGATCTGACCAGGGACAAGCGGCGGAGAAAAATCCTCTCCTAGCCCCTCTTGCCGAAACGCCGGAAGCACTCATCGAGGTGGCGTGTACGTTGCTGACTCTACGCCGGTTGGACCAGCTCGCCCGGTTTGCCGACGAGGGCCTTCGGCATTTGAATCTACCGATGCTTCGGTACCTCTTGGCCTACGCGCTCCTCGAGGACAGCCGCATGGGCGCCGAAGCGGCTCAGCACGTCCAGCTTGCCGCGAAGGCCGGATTCGCGCCGCCGTTTCCGCATCGGGAAATCGAGTTCATCGCGCTAAGGAGATTGGCCGACCGGTTCCCCGAGGACACTCTGCTTGCCAAGTATTCGAAGTTAGGGGCGTAGCTGTTCGGTCGTTCGGAAGTGCAGCTTCGCGACCTGGCCCAGGGCGTCGAATCCGTGCTTCTGAACGTACCGCTTGCCGGGCTCAATGACGTTGGTTGCGCCTTTCGGAAGCGGCATCCCAGATAAATTGCCCAGCTCTTCTAGCACCCGCAGAAACTCGGCGCGGGCGAGGATCGAAGCCGCGGCGACCGCGATATCGGCTTCCGCTCGTACTCTTGATTCGAATTTCACGGCTTTTCCAAGCTCAAAAAGTCGATCCTTCACGACCTTTCCACCGGCCGCAAACTGGTCGGAAATGACACGATCTGCCGGCTGAATCTCGAGCACATTCTCAATGGCTCGGGCATGCCCCCAAGCCAACAGATGATTCAAATTCTTCATCTTTGAGTATAAATCGTTGTACTTTTCGGGACGGAGGCAAATGACGCTATGGGGGCAATTTGCTCGAATGACTCCGGCCAAGCGGCGAGCCTGTGGGTCGGTCAGCTTTTTGGAGTCCACCACGCCGTCAAGCTGCGCAAGATGTTCCTGCCCGACATAGCACGCCGCAATCACTAAGGGACCGAAGTAGTCGCCTTTTCCGCTTTCGTCAACACCGATTCGTCCGTCGGACATGGATCGATGATGTCTGATTCTCGGCTCGGTTGGCTTGTCTCTGGCATTCGGATGTTTCTAAATACCGGATCGATCAGCCCAATGCTACAGGCAAGGATCATGCCAATTCCCATCGTGAGGAATCCGGCCGCAATCCCGAACCGCGCGACAAAGACTCCCGCTACTGCCGCGCCGAGCGGCATCATTCCGTTCGCAATCATCGAGGTCACCGCGTTGACTCGGCCTCGAAACGCGTCTGGAACGCTGATTTGCAGGTACGTGTTAATCGGAATGTCTGCAGGCGGAATCGCGAGTCCGGCGATCACGTTCCAAAGAACGAACAGCCAAAAGTTGTGCGAGAAAGCCATCGCGGCTACGGTCACGCCAACCGTGGCGAGGCCGTAGCTAAACCACAGGCCCGGACGTTTCACCGTTAGTTTTCCGGCAAAGTAGCTGGCAATGATCATTCCGCTGAAGAAGCTGAACTCCCACCAGGAAATGTTCTGCGGCTTGCCATCGAACCAGGCGTCGTTGGCGGCAATGTAGACCACGAAGAACGGGGCAACCATCAGCCGGAAGACGGTTAACAAAGCAATGAGCACGGTCAAGTCGCGACGCTTCGCGACGAAAGCCATTCCTTCTTTGAAATCCTTCATCGGAGCGCTCTCCTCCACTTTGTCTCGATCTGGCAAGATCTTCGGGAGCCGGTAGATGTACACCGCCGATCCGAGGAACGAGGCGGCGTTCAGCATGATCGTGATGAAGTAGAACCACTTTGGCGACCCGGCATATAACAGACCCAGCACGCTCGCCGAGACCCCAAGGCCTATGAGCGGCATCATGTTCTGAGTGGTCATGCTCAGCGAGTTAGCGACGAGCAGCTTATCTTCCGGCACCAGAGCTGGAATGGCTGCCGATTTTGCCGGCATAAAGAAACACCGGAACGAACTTAGCAAGAACGCCATGGTTAGCAAAAGCCATGCGGGCGGCGTTGCCTGGAACAGCAACACTCCGGCGAAAACGAGCAGCGCGCCGCCGCTGACGAGATCGCTCCACAGCATGATTCGGCGCCGGTCAATTCGGTCAGCCAGAACGCCGGTATACGGTCCGAGCAGCAGGTATGGCAAGAACTCCAAGGCTGCCACGTATCCCACCATTGCGTCCGATCCGGTCACTTTTTTGACCATGAACATGAACACAACGTAGTAAAAGGCGTCGCCCAGTTGCGAAATTGCCTGCCCGAGCCATAGGTCTCGGAACGCGCGTATTTTGAGAATCTCTGAGTAATTCACGAGTCACTTCCGTTCCAAGTGGAACATGGGTTTTCACGGTGCGCAGCGGGATCGGCAAGTGCGCGAGAGTAGCGAGTCAGCGTGTTTGCGGGCGCCGACGGGACCGCTACGCTAGGTGAAAGGGAAGGCTCTTTTCATCAAACAGTCCAAATTATGTCACGGGATCTGGCCCCAAGAATAGGACCTTCAGTCGGTAGGCTAAGGGCATGAAAGCAATGATTTTCCCGGGACAGGGGTCGCAAAAACCGGGCATGGGCCAGGCCCTAGCCACCTCAAACGACGCTGCCGCGAGCGTTTTTGATCGTGCGTCGAGCGCAACCGGTAAGGACCTGAGGGCGGTCTGCTGGGAGCTTTCCGAAGAAGATTTGCGCCAAACCCAGAACGCACAGTTGGCTTTGTTTGTCACCTCGGTCGCGGCGTTTTTCGCTCAGGAAGAAGAGTTCCAGTTCGCCGCTGGCCATTCGGTCGGGGAATATGCGGCGCTCGTTTGTGCCGGTGTGCTGACCGTGGAAGATGGGGCAAAGCTTGTTCAGCGTCGAGGCGAGCTCATGGCATCGGCCGGGCTCTTGGCTCCCGGAACCATGGCGGCGGTGCTCGGCTTGGATCGCGAACCTCTCGCCGCGGTGTGCGAGTCGGTGAGCGGAGTTGTTGTGATCGCCAATGACAATTGTCCCGGACAGCTCGTGATTAGCGGAGAAGTAGAAGCCGTGAAACTTGCCAGTGAGAAAGCTTCCGAAGCCGGGGCCAAGCGGGTTCTGCCCCTAAACGTCAGCGGGGCTTTCCACAGCCCGCTCAAGGCAGGGGCCGCAGTTCGAATGCGCGAGGCGCTCGATGCGGTTGAGTTTGCGGGAGGAAACGTTCCCGTTGTTGCGAATGTGACCGCAGCCGTACAAAGTGACAACTGGGCCCCGATTTTGGAACAGCAACTTGTCAGTCCGGTTCGTTGGACGGAATCGGTGCAATTCATGATCTCGCAGGGTGTCACCGAGTTTGTCGAACTTGGCGGCGGAGAAGTGCTTGGCGGATTGATCAAGCGAATTGATCGGACCGTTTCATCGCGGGCCTTTGGCTAGGGGTTTACTACGGCGATGCAGTTTCAGGATCAAGTCGTTGTGGTGACCGGAGCGAGCCGTGGTATCGGCCGATCAATTGCCGAAGCTTTCGCCGCGGAAGGCGCAAAGGTTGCCTGCGTCGCCACCACGATTGAGGGAGCGAGTGGCACCGCCGAAGCGATTGGCGGGGTTGCGTTCGCGGCGGATGTCTCAAACCAGGAATCGGTTGAGGCGCTGTTTGAGGCCGTCACGGCTCAGCTTGGAACGCCAAGTGTTTTGGTGAACAACGCGGGAATCACCCGGGACACTTTGCTGATCCGAATGAAGGAAGATGATTGGGATCGCGTTATTGCGGTCAATCTCAAGGGCGCCTTCCTGTGCACCAAGGCCGTCGCTAAGTCGATGATGAAGGCCCGGTACGGCAGGATCATCAACATAAGCAGCGTTGTTGGCCAAGGCGGCGCGGCGGGCCAGGCAAACTATGCCGCGGCAAAAGCGGGCCTGTTCGGACTCACGAAATCGGTGGCAAAGGAGCTGGGATCGCGGGGAATCACGTGCAATGCCGTGGCACCGGGCTTCATCGAAACGGACATGACCTCCGGACTTTCTGAAGATTTTAAGCAGATGGTCGAAAAGACGGCGCCAATCGCCCGACTAGGCACGCCAGCCGACATTTCACCGGCCGTACTGTTCTTAGCGAGCCAAAATTCGGGATACATCACCGGTCAAACGATCACGGTTGATGGCGGTTTAACCCTCTAAACACCAAAATGCCCGCGCAGAACGCGGCTAGCCGGGGTATCTTCCGAAAGTTATGTCCGAGGACATTCTAAGCAGAGTAAGAAAAGTAACGGTTGAGGAACTGAGCGTCAAGGAAGAAGAGGTTCTCGAATCATCTTCGTTCCAGGACGATCTTGGAGCCGATTCCCTTGACGTTGTCGAATTGGTAATGGCCCTGGAGGACGAGTTCGGCATCGAGATCCCAGATGACGAAGTTGGCGAGATCAAGACGGTCGGCGCCGCGGTTGAGTACATCGAAAAGAAACTCCCAAAATGATCCGGGAGCTCGCCAGATCTGGCAGGGTGGTGATCACCGGACTCGGTGCCGTCACCCCGCTGGGGATTGGCGTGGAAAAGTTCTGGCAGAACTGTCTGAACGGAGTGAGCGGAGTTCATCGAATTTCGCTGATTGATCCAGAGCCTTTTCCTACAAAAATTGCCGCCGAAGTTTTAGACTTTCAGGCTGAAGATTGGATGGAGCGTAAGGACGCTCGCCGTGTGGATCGTGCCATTGCAATGGCAGTAGCGGCTGCCCGTCTGGCCCTAGACGACTCAACTATCGTGCTCACTGACGAGCTGAAAGATGAGTTCGGTGTTTTCATCGGTTCGGGCATCGGCGGACTAAACGTCATGCACGAGAACACGCGCATCATGTACGAGCGCGGCCCGAGCAAAGTGAGCCCGTTCTGGGTTCCTTACATGATCGCGAACATGCCGGGCGGAATCGTTTCGATTCTGAACGACCTACGCGGTCCCAATGTAGCGGCAGTTACCGCTTGCTCCACCGGCGCAAACTCCATTGGTGACGCCTACCACGTGATCAAGCGTGGTGACGCCAAGATGATGCTCGCGGGAGGGGTTGAAGCCCCAATCAACGACATCGGCGTTGCTGCGTTCTGTGCTGCCCGTGCCATGTCCACTCGAAACGACGAGCCTCAGCGGGCAAGTCGGCCGTTTGATCTTGATCGTGATGGATTTGTAATGGGCGAGGCCGCGGGAGTGATGGTTCTTGAGGAACTTGAGCATGCCATTGCCCGCGGAGCCAAGATTTACGCGGAGATTGTCGGATACGGCATGACCGCCGATGCCTATCACATCACCGGAGTTCATCCCGAAGGTCGCGGCGCTCGCAATGCGATGCTTCGCGCACTTGACCGAGCCGGAGTTTCTCCTCACCGCGTTGATTACATCAATGCCCACGGAACAAGTACTCCCATCGGCGATCCAGCAGAGACGCTGGCCATCAAAGGCGCCTTTGGCGATCACGCCCACAAAGTAGCGATCAGCTCGACGAAGAGCATGACGGGTCACACGCTCGGTGCAGCCGGTGCGATTGAGTCGATGGTTTGCGCTCTGGCGATTCGAGACCAGAAAGTGCCACCGACGATCAACTACGAAACGCCCGATCCGGCATGCGATCTGGACTACGTTCCGAACGTGATGCGTGAACTTCCGATTGAGTACGCCCTGAACAATTCGTTCGGATTTGGCGGGCACAACGTTTCGCTGTTACTTAAGCGAGTTTGAGCCAACCATTGATTCGTGGTTTACACGAACGAGCTTCACGGGTTGATCCAGGGGTACTTGGATCAACTCACCGTTCGAAGATCTCCCCACACCGTTCGTTCTTACGGGGCCGATCTAGCGCAACTTTCGAGTCGAGTGAGCAATGTTGCCGGCTTAACGCCGATTGCCTTGCGCGGATACCTTCGCGAGTTTGGGATAACCCCAGTCACCCGCGCGCGAAAATTGAGCTCACTCCGAAGTTTTGTGAAGTACCTAAAGCTGGTCGGAATGCTTGAATCCGATCCGACGGAAGCTCTCGAAGCCCCGATCAAGCGACGGAACTTGCCGAAAGCATTGAGCCAAGAGCAAGCCGCAAATCTGCTCGACCAGATGCCGTCCGGAGACTCACCGTTGCGTGACCGAGCCATTTTGGAGTTGATCTACTCTGCAGGCTTGCGCGTGTCGGAAGCCGTGTCTATTGATGAGTCCGACCTTGACTTCGATCAATGCATGGTCCGCGTTCGAGGTAAGGGCAATAAAGATCGCATGACTTTGTTTGGCAAGACATGCGCGAGTTCACTTCAGCGGTACGCGAAGGAAGAGCGCATCACGCCGCGAGGCGCCGGAAACCAGGCGTTCTTCACCGGGCCCAGTGGCAAGCGGTTGACCACTCGGACCGTCCAAAACGTGATTAAGCGATGGGCAAAGGGAGCGGGGCTACCGGATACGATTTCCCCGCATACGTTACGGCACAGCTTTGCCACGCACCTGCTGGATGGCGGGGCGGATCTGAAGGCGGTTCAGCAGCTTTTGGGTCACGAAAGCGTGTCGACAACGCAGATCTACACCCACGTCAGCGTTGAGCGGTTGCGAGATGCGGTGGAGAAGGCGCATCCGCGCTCACATGCGCACGTCGCCTAAAACGTCAGACCCAAGTTGAAGCTCGTCGGAAGTGCTTGAACGAGACCGGGCGCTGAATATGGCCGAAGACGAAATCGGGCCAACCCACCATGTAGTCCAGATCGTAGTCGGGTTCGGGACTGATGATCACGAGCGGCACCTTGAGGCAAGTGGGATCCGACATTTTCGCGTTGGCGAACATTTCGTATCCGGCAATTCGGTTGGGTTCTATCAAAGTCGAAATCAAGTCGACGAAAAGCATGTCGGCTCGACCGCATGCTTGTAACGCCAGACGCCAATCCTCGAAGGTTTGGCAAACATCCGACGGGTGAAAGCCTTCCCGAGCGGCCTTGATGACCTCAGCGTCCTTGGAAACGACAACGAAATTCATAGAACTGGTAGATGTTAGAACTCCCTTATCCCTTCCTTGTTCGCGTCCTTTTAAAAAATTTCTGTTTTGTGTGGGCCCTTGCCTATTACTCTTGAATGATGTATCATTACCATCACACGGCAAGAATTGAGGGATTCTAGGCTGAGGAGCGCAATAAATGGAAACATTGATCGAAAACATATCAGCCGAGGCTCGAACAGAAAGTGACCTGCGTCAGTTCCAGCAAAAAGTTTCTGAGACCCGGCGCCGCGCCTACACCATGGCCCTTCAGCTGACCCGAAACCCATCGGACGCAGAAGATTTGATGCAGGAAACGTTCGTGAAGGCATGGAAGGGATATGACAGCTACATCGCCGGCCGCCCATTCCTCAACTGGCTCCTTCGCATCATGCAGCGCGCCTATCTAGATTCCCTCCGACGCGAAAACCCGATTCGAAAGGCAGACTCTCTGAACTCCATGATCTCGCCATCGGACGGGGAAGTACAGGAACTGCCGATTGCAGACTCCGCTCCGACCCCGGACCAAGAGTTGCTTGCGGACGAGTTTCGATCCGAGTTGCATGCCTCTCTTGCAGAACTCCCGGAGGTCTACCGAACCGCGATCGTGATGTGTGACCTCGAAGGTCTGAGCTACTCCGAAATTGCCGACGTTCAGCGCACGACCATCGGCACCGTCAGAAGCCGAATTCACCGAGGTCGCCGATTGCTCCGCGACATCGTGATCAAGCGCGGCTTTCTAGCCTAAAGAATCGCACGGCGTTGTCCGTGAACTGCTTGGCCGCATCTTCGATCGAAAGATCGAAGATAGCGGCCATCTTTGCGTTGATCAGCGGCAAGTTAGCGGGCGAATTTGGCTTACCCCGCACGGGTTCTGGTGATAAGTACGGGCTATCGGTTTCTAGAACCAGCCGATCTAGCGGAATTCGTTTGATCAACTGTCGATAATCCTCCGATTTCTTGTAAGTCACGGGACCGTCCACTCCGAAATAGGCGCCAAGTGCGACCCCTCGTTCGACGTCCGACTCATCGCCTGCGAAGCAATGAAACAGGTACGGCTGTACGGGCCGAGCTTCTAAGACGTCCAGTAGCGCTCCGGTTGCCTTTCGGGCGTGAAATACCACCGGAAGGTCGAGCTCGCTAGCAAGGTCTAGTTGCGGGATCAGGGCAGCCATCTGCTGGTCTGGCGTGGTGTAGTCCCAATGAAAGTCCAAACCGATCTCGCCAAGGGCAACCACGTTCGGATGCGCGAGCAGGGCTCTGAGCCCTGACACTTGGCTCAATTCGAAGTCCGAAACGTGCGTTGGATGCCAGCCCAAGGCGACAAAAACTCCGGAATGTCGATCACTAAAGTCCAGAGCGCGCTGCCAATCACTGGGATCGGTTCCAATGGCGATGATGGTTTCGACTCCTGCCTCCCGGACCCGCTGAAGTTCGGCATCCGGATCGGGGAAAAACTCATGGGCGGAGTGCAGGTGACAATGCGTGTCGATCAAGGTCATCGGCTTGTGGATAGCTTACGCCAGCGGTAACCTAAGGCGTGTCTCAACTTGTTTTGGTTACCGGTGGCGCGGGGTTCATAGGATCGCACGTCGTTGAAACGTTGCTTGCCTCTGGCTATTCCGTTCGGATTCTGGACAATCTTTCTTCCGGAAAACTGAGCAACTTGAGTCACCTTGAGGGGCCGTTCGAGTTTGTCGAAGGCGACATCTGTGATCCGAAATCGATCGCGGGAGCCATGTCGGGCGTTGCTGCCGTTGTGCACCTTGCTGCCGAACCGTCGGTCGCGAAGTCGGTGGAATTTCCGCTAGAAACTCACCAAGCAAATTACGTTGGCACGCTCAACGTCCTCGAAGCCATGAGGGCGAGCGAAGTAAAGCGGATCGTCTATGCCAGTTCCGCGGCGACCTACACGGCAAACAAGCCGGAACCGCATCTCGAGACCGACATGCCCGATCCTTCCTCGCCGTACGGGCTCGATAAGATGTCCGGCGAGTTCTTGTTGCGGGCCTACGGGCGGCTTTATGGGATTCACGGTACGGCGCTTCGCTTCTTCAATATCTATGGCGAAAGGCAAGATCCGAACTCGGCCTACAGCGGCGTGATCAGCATCTTTGTGAACCGTCTCAAGGCGGGCCAAGGAATTTCGATTTTTGGCGATGGCTACCAGTCGCGAGACTTTGTGTACGTGCGCGACTTGGCAGCTTTCATCACCAGTCTCGTCCCGAAGAATGAAGTTCCTGACCTGATGAACGTTGGTACTGGAACCTCAGTGACCCTGCGTGACCTTGTGGAAGAGCTTGAAGGCATTCTCGGCATCCGTGCTGAAGTGACCTTTGGCGAGCCAAGGGCAGGCGACATTATGATCTCACGGGCAAATGTTGGGCGCATGCGAAGTCTCTGGGATTCACCCATGACCCCGCTTTCAATTGGATTAGCTCGACTGGTGAGCTCTCTCGAGACGCGTTAGGTTCACTCTGGTATGATTTTTTGACTAGAGCGGTACTAAGCCGGGGTTTGGATGACGAACGACGAAATTAACCTGCGGCCGTATTTAGAGTTCCTCGGAAAGAACATCATTCGGGTGATTCTGCTCGCCGCTTTGTTCACCGGGATTGTTCTGGGTGTGGCCTTCCTGATGCCAAGCCAGTACCGCGCAACTGCCGTAATCGTCACGCCGGTGGTTCCAGGCGCCGATGCTCCACCGACCTTCCAGGGTCAAGCTTCGCCCCTGACCGTTCTTCAAGGCGTCGGTGAAAGCCTTCCGGTGATGCAAGCCGTAAGCAAAGGCAGCGGAATCTCGACGCAGGACCTGCGAGGATTGCTCGACTACCGAGAGGATGCGGAGTTTGGACAGTTGGTCATCATTGCGACCACCGGCAAGAAAGATCTCAGTAAGAAAGTCGTGGATCTCGCTCTCAACGAGTTGCGGACGCTTTCTGGAAAGCTGAGCCTTTCGCTTGGAGACCAGCAGACCGGACTACTTCAGCAGACATTGGAGCGCGAAGAGGCCGAGCTGGCGTCGCTCGAAGAGGAGTTCCGTAAGGTACAGGAACAGTTTGAAACCGTGCCCGACACGGCAAGTCCCCTCGTCAACTTTAATTACGTTCGGCGTTTGAAGCAGATCGATATCGAACTCGGCGCAGTTCGAAAGAAGATTGAGAGTGCAGAAGGTTACATCAAGCGCGTGACCTCGGCGGCTCCAAACATGCCAACGGGTGACCCAGCGCGCGAAACCTACCGCAACCGAGTTGTCCAGCTTGAATATGATCTTCAGGTCGCACTCACAAAATACGGTGACAAAGCACCAGAAGTCGAAGCCCTTAGACGAGAGATTGGCACGGCAAGACGTTTGTTTGTCGACGAAATGAAGCGACGACAAGCAGCAGCGGATGCCAACCTAGACCCTGAGCTCGCAACCTTAATGGCCGAAGAGGCAGCTCTCCAGTGGACGCGTGAAACTCTCGTCACGCTCTCGAAGAAGGCACCGGAAGAAGCTTTGAAGTTCTCGCGCATGCTCCGCCAAATCAAGGCGCAGCAGACCACCGCAGATACGGTTCGTGAGCAGTACGAGCAGGCAAAACTTAAAAGCGAATTCTATCGACTCGTTTGGACCGTTCTTCAAGAACCGACGGTTGAATCGACACCTTCCAACAAGCGCTACAGTCTGATCGCCGTACTGTCGTTCTCAATCGGATTGATCCTTTCCGTTGTCATTCATTGCGGTTTTGCGAAGAAGTGGTCGAAGAAGAAACAGACGGTGGCAGTGTGAAGTCTCCGTTCGTCATTAAGGATGTCAACCTGCTGCTCTGGCAGATGTTCATCCTGACTTTCCCCTTTTACCTACTCCCCAGCGGTCTCCCGCGAATCAGCGACTTCTTCCTCGTTGCGATTGCGATCCGGCTTCTTGTCCGTGGTCACTTTAAGGTGTTGCCAGAATCGCGGATTGCGATCAAATTCCTCTGGCTCTTCGTCGGATACGTTTTCCTCAACAACTCGTTCTACGCTCTCAAGCTTACGGACTCGCTGGGTGTCCAAACGTTCCTGTTTTACATTCATAACGGAATGTCAGTGGCTTTAGTGTTCGTGCTTTATAGCGAGTACGGGAAGAAATTCCTGCTCAGCTCGTATTGGGCGATCTCGGTTTGCGTCGTGTTGCAGTTCGTCTTGGGTATCCGTGACATCGGGAACCCGGCACGAGCGACGATCTTCTTTAACAATCCGAACCAGCTAGGCTACTTCTCATTGATTGCGGCGGCGATGGTGGCTTACCTTGCACGGGTTGCTCAACCGAAAACTTGGCAGGTGACGGGGCTCTTCTTCATCTGCTTGATGCTTTCGCTCATTTCGCTTTCCAAGGCGGCAATTGTCGGCGTCCTCATCATGCTCGTGTTCTATGGACTCAGGCAACCAGGAATCCTTGCGATTATCGTTGCCATCGGTTTCGCCCTGTTCACGGCATTCCCAGACGCCATTTCGGTTCTCGACCGTGCGGAAGCGCGTCTTTCCGGAATCGGTACGCAAGCCGACGACAACGCGGAGGGCCGAGGCTACAACCGAATCTGGGAGAACGCCCAATACTTGGCCTTCGGCGCAAGTGAAGCTGACCAAACGCGATGGACACGATCAGGTAGGCAAGAGTTGCACTCTGTCTTCGGAACCCTGATTTTCGCTTACGGCTTCATTGGCTGTGCGCTCATTGGCACGTTCTTCTACTTCTGCTTGCGTGGTCAGGGATACGACGCGTACCCGTTTATATCCATAGCCTCGTATGGATTTACGCACCAAGGGTTGCGGTTTACACTTCTCTGGACGTTGCTCGCCGTGTCGTGGTGCGTTGCGGCGGAGCTGCGTAAACGTCCCCAACCCGAGCCAACTGGGAACCCAGATTTGGCCCTTGCCCCAGCTTAAGGAAAATTAATAATGAGTGAAGGAAAGCAGAGCCTAGCCGGAAGTTCGATCCTCGTCTTTCTCGCAAAACTCTTCACTCTTTCCGCAGGGCTCATCATTTCTCTCATCATCGCGAGAAGCTTGGGACCCGATGGTCAAGGTCTTTACACCGTTGCCTTCGCCACCATCAACATGGTCAACAGCATCACCGGCTTGGGGATGAACCGTTCGCTCACGATCATGTATGCGAACAAGAGCTTTGATCTGAAAACCTTTTACGGCAACGCGTTCAGCATGTTGCTGCTGTCTGCAGGTGTTGCGATCGTGTTGGTTTCTGCCACCTTCGCGACCGGCCCCGCGCAGACCTTCGGCTGGCCGTTGCTCATTCCCGCGCTTGCTTCCATTCCGTTCATTCTGCTGATTGACTACGGGAACGGGATCTTCCTGGCGAAGCAGCAGATGAAGAGCTTCAACGCTTCGCAAATGCAGCGATACGCCGGCTACATGATCGGGTTGCTCGTGCTCCTGTTCGTCGTGAAGGCTGGCCTCATGAGCGTTACGATGGGCTTCTTGATTGGCGCAATGGCCGGAGCCGCATCTCCCATTCTACGGCTCGGGCATGAGGCAAAAGTCTGGCCGAGGTTTGATAAGCCCGTGGTTTCCGAGTTGGTCAATCTCGGGCTCAAGTATGCCGTTGCCGCCTTCGTGATCGCGCTGAACTATCGAGTCAATGTTCTGGTTCTCGAGCGAAGCGTCAGTATTGGCTTGGTGGGCGTGTACGGATTGGGCGTCAGCCTCGTGGAGGTGCTCTGGCAGATTCCGACTGCGGTCGGAACGGTTCTGATCAGCAAGAGTGCCAATTCAGGTTCGGTTCAAGATGCGGTCGATCGTTCGGTGAAGGCGCTTCGGCTCACGCTCCCGATCACCATATTGGCGGGAGCAGCGCTGTACTTTGCGGCCGGCCCGTTAATGCTCTTGTTCTTTGGACAGAAGCTCTCCGATGCTGGACCAACCGCGCTGGCTCAGGCGACCGCAACCACTCGCACCATGATTCCCGGCGTACTGCTCGGTGTCATCTATAAAGTCCTTGGCGGCGACCTCGCGGGTCGTGGCGAGCCACTATTCGCAGCTCGAAGTTATGCCGTCGCGGTTATCGTCAATTTGGCGCTGTCGGTGGTTCTGATTAGGCAATTTAACATGGGAATCCAAGGTGGCGCAATTGCGAGCAGCGTTGGTTATTCGCTTGGCGCCCTGCTCTTCTTGTTCGCATATCTAAAGCGGTACGAAGTGAAGTGGTCCGACGCTCTGATTGCGAAGAAGTCGGACTTTGCTCCAATCCTCAAGAAGCTCAAGCGCGGTAAGAAGCCTGCGGCTTAGGATTGAATACAGCGGTAGTAGCCATCCCAGCTTCCAACGTAAATTCGACCTTCCGCATCAATCACGGGAGTTGAAAGGGCCTTGCCAATCGGCGTGGACCACTTCAGAACGCCGTCAGCCGTAAGGCAGGCAAGACTTCCCGTGGTGTTGGTCTCTTTCGTCGTCAAAAGAATGTGGCCCTGAGGGTCGATGGCTGCCGTGGTCCAAAGCGCGCGGCTATCCTTGGAAAGGCGGACCTTTCGGTCAACGGTACCGGTCTTCCGGTTGAGATAGATCACTTCGCCAGCCAGTCCGCAAACGATGGCGTGATCGCCCGTGCCGATGCTAACCGAACCACGAATGCCCCCAGGCACTTCAGCTTTCCATCGTACGGATCCTGATGGGTCCAAGGCAAAGACAAAAGCCGATTCTTCCTTCTTCGAAACCGGGAAATACCCCTGCAGAAGTTCTGGATCAAAGCTTGGAGTCCCCCAGTTTTTGAAGCCTTTTGGTAGGGAAGTTTTCCAGTTTTGCTTGCCGTTTGCATCCACGCTATAGGCCGCGCCTTCGAGGGCGGTAACGAGGATGTTTCCGTCATTGTCCAGGCAAGTGCCGCTCAGCGAGTACTGCGGAGCGCCGAGGTCGAACTTCCAGCGCCCCGAACCATCCAGGTTCACGGCATGAAGTCCCTTACCGTAACCCGTCGCGATCAAGAAGCCTTCCGAGTGCAGCGACGGGGACGCCCAGGACTTTGTCGTAACCAAATACTTGCGTTTCCAATCCAGGGTTACTGGAAGCTCCTTTAACGTTGCGATGGCTCGCTTGACGGCTCCCGCAGGGCGATAACCTTGGCAGAGGTCGTAATGCCAAAGGAGGTCGCCATCGGTCGAGAATGCGTAGAGGTATCCGTTTCCACCGGCAAAGACAACCACTTTATCATCGATGAGTTGTGGGCTACTGTAAATCTTCTCATCCGTCTTAAACATCCAGCGAACCTTGCCGCTATTGGATAGACAGTAGAAGCATCCGTCGTGACTTCCAAAGTACAGGTTGCCCTCGATGTCGAATGCGGGGCTGCTTTCTGCACCTTTGCTCGGATGGCTTGGCAACCACGTCTTCCACAACTCGCTGGGTGCCTCCGCGGTTCCAATCCCAAAGGGCGTTCGCCCGGTGCGGTGTTGATCGAAAAGGAACGTCGTGGATGCCGTTGGCATGCCCTATGTAACCAGATTTTGGTCAAGCGGTACCCTAGGCGCGATGAAAATCGTGATCGTGGTTCTCGACGCCGGCCTTGGCGGACACACTCGGACTTCCGTTTCTGTTGGCAAGGCAATGCGGTCACGAGGTCACGAAGTGCATTACCTGGTAGGCGTTGCATCGCCGACGAAGGTGATTGAAGATGCGGGATTCCAGTTCGATCGCATTGCCCATGGCTGGTCTTCCGGACTTATCGCTAAGCTACAAGAACTCAAAGCAGCTGGTCGGCTCGATGCGGTCCACACTTTTAGTTCGCTTGGGCTCGTCGAGATTCTTAAGTTCGCGTCTAAGTCATTAACCCCTTGGGTTTACACGCGTTGTGGTGGTCCGGCGGTTAAGGAACCGCTCGAAGTTCGCATCATGAGTTCGCTAAAGTTAAGGTTCGCTACTTGCCTTAGCGAAGAGAACAAACTTGAAATTCTCGAAACGGCTGCGGCCAAACCAGAAGACGTGATTGTCGTGCCGGCCAGGATTGATGTGGACGAAATTCAGGAGCTTCAGTCCGCGGAAAAGGCGAGCGAGTTTCGAACGAAGTACAAGATTCCTGCGGACGCCCCGATCTTCCTTCGAATTGCGAGAATCGGACCTGCTTACCGCGACTCAATCTTGGATGGCGTTGCCGTGACAGAGGCGATGAACAAGGCGGGAATCCCGATTTGTTTCGTGCACATTGGCTACGCCGACGTCACCTCGATTGCCGAAGAGATTTATGCCGAAGTCGCCCGAGTGAACTCCGAAGCGGGCAAGGTCATTGCTGTGAGTGCCGTGGACGAAAGCACGTCGGCACAGAAGTATCTCGGAATGGCCAGCGTGATCTGCGGGATGGGGCGGTCCGTCTTTGAGGGCCTTGCCGCCGGAAAACCAACGTTTGTCGTCGGAAAGGTCGGCTTTGCCGGGGTTGTTTCCGCCGAAACCGTGGATGCCCTCGCCGAATTTAACTTCAGCGGCCGAAACGTCGGCGACGGCCAAGCCCGCGCGGAAACTCGAAAACTACTACAAGCTGCGCTGACAGATGCGATTCAAAGCGAGGCAAGACAAGCCGAGCTCGGCGCTTTCGCCCTGAACTACGCGAGAACCAAGCTTGACGTTCAGGTTTCGGCGCCGGTATACGAGGCCCTGTACAAGACCTACCGACCGGAGTGGATGAGCTCTTCCAGCGACCTTTCTAAGGCTGGCCTCTTCTCGTTCATAAAGCGTGGCTTACGATCAATGTTGAGCAAGAGCGCAAGGGCTCAAATTTCGGCGAAGTTCAATCTTCGGCAGGGCGCGAAGTAGTCGCCGCATCTCTTCGCCACATTCCGGCGAAGATGATGCAGTACGCCGAAGTCAGGAGTCCGCCGATGAGGGAGAACAGCGTTGGCTTGGCAGCGTCTTTGTTGACCGGTTCTGGCTCGACATAAGTTGGCTGGAGAGTCGTGTACTGGATTCGGTACACCTCGCTGTCTAGTTTCGCGAGTTCGTACTGGCGCTGAAGGTCCGCAACGATCTTTGCCTGACCCTCAATCTCTCGAACTCGACGTTGAAACTCAAGGCTCTCTTGTGGAGCAAGTTTCGACTGCTCGGTTAGGTATTCGCGCTGGATTTCCAGGACTTGCCGTTGTGATTCTAAGGCGGCGAACTTGCCGTCTAGCCCATTTTGAACGGAGGCAATGTACTTTTGGATTTCCTTTTGAAGCTGAATCCGCGTAACGTTCAGTTTTCGTCGGAGTGCTTCCGCTTCTGGCGCATCTGGACCAAGCCTGGTCTCTGCAACACGAAGTTCAAATTCTGCCGTTGCAAGCTTTTCTCGCCAGGTTGGGTTGGCGGGGCCGGATGTGCGCTCCAGTTCCGGTTCGCCTCGCCGGACGGCGGCATTTCGCTCGACCTCGATCTGCTTGTCAACCTTGGCAAGATCAAGTTCTACTTCCTTCAGTCGGGCGAAGTACGCACCTGAAGCAAACGGATTCGCGGCGTCGGGGGCGGTCTGAAGTTCCTTTTGGAACGTGAGTAGCCCTTCTTCAAGCTCGGCCAGCTTTGCGGCGCGATCTTTCAGAACCGAGTTGATTTCATCGGCTTGCGAGCTTCCTAGCCCGGCGCTAACGGTCACAGATGTTCGGTTTAGAATCCGGAGCGCGATGTTAACAACGTTGACGGCCTTTTCTTTCTTCGAGTCAACGTACGAAACCGTGAGCTGGTTTGTCGTTGCGTTTTCTTCCCAGTGCAGGCGATTACGCAACTCCTCGGTGGAAATCTTCGTTGCTTGCGATAACTCCAAGAATGTGCGGGAGCTCTTACCAATTCCGGTAAGAACCGAAAGCGGCGAGGCTTCCTTGCTCAGAAATGGAATCGCAGCCGTAAGGGAAGAAACCGCGGAGGCGGGCAGAATCAAGCTGCTGTTAGCGCGATACTCGGCCGGTCTCGTAGCGATGATTCCGTAGGCCACAGCGGCCGACAAAAGGCCGCTTCCAATAATCAGACCGGCACCTTTCTTCAGCTCGGGGAGGTGAGGTTTGATCTTTGTCACAAATCCAGATCCACCGTTATCCATTCGTTCTCCTCTCCGGTGCTGTCCGGCACCCTTGCGTCGCTGAGTATATCCAGCCTCTGAGACTATAGTCTAATAGCCCATCCAGTGGTATGATTCGCTTCCGAGGAACGCGTGTCTGGACGCGTTGCAGGTTGCTCATGCGAAATTCGCAATATTCTCCGGTTTTGGTTTCTTGGCTGCGTCGCATTGGCCCTACAGTCGCCTGCGCAGCACTCATTTTTGGAAGCGCGATTACAATCGCGGACCAGAACCAAACCACGGGTGGGACGACTAGCACGGCCTCTACAACCGGTACCACGGGTACGACCGCAACAACGGGCGGCGCGACGACAACCGGAACAACCGCGACAACCGGCGGCACGACAACAACCGGAACGACCGCGACGACCGGCGGCAGTACTACAACCGGAACGACAGCTACAACCGGTGGCACGACAGCGACCGGTACCACTGCGGCTCCGGCAACCACGGCAGGTGCCCCAACTCCGCAAAGCGCACCGACCGGTCAAACGTCGCCGCCCATCGTGGCTCCAATCGGAGCGGCTGCTGATCCTGGCCTTCCGGTAATCAAGAACCTCCCGGTCTTCGGCTTTGAGTACTTTAAAGAAGCTCGACTATTGATCGATCAGCGACGAGCTGGCGGAGCCACTGGCGGTGGAAACTCACTGCAAACCGCGGTAGGTCCAGACCAGATGCTCAAGGGCGGCGCAAACTTGCCAGTTCCGGAGCGCTACCAAATCGGACCTGGCGACCTCCTCAGCATTCGAATCGCTAGCCCAGTTCAAGCGCCAACGACCCAGCAGGTTCGAGTTGACGCGACGGGTGGCATCACTGTTCCAGGGACCGGCGAACGAGTTGTCGTTCGCGGACAAACCGTTGGACAGGCGAACAACACTATCTCGCGAATCGCCAACCGCTATCTCCGAGACGCGCAAGTAGAAACACAGCTTGCCGAGCTGCGAACGATTTCGATTAGAATTCTTGGTGATGCCTACGCTCCTGGAACTTACGAAGTCCCAAGCATCATCACGTTGTTCAACGCGCTGTATGCCGCAGGTGGCCCGAACGACACCGGTAGCTTCCGAAACATTGAACTGCGACGATTCAACACCCCGCTGAAGCGAATTGACCTGTATCGACTTCTGCTTCAGGGTGATGGCAGCCTCGATGTTCCACTCCAGCCTGGCGACACGATTTTCATTCCACCCGCAGACTCCCGCATCACGGTGAAAGGCGAAGTCCGCCGCCCCGCGGTTTATGAGATTCGCTCGGGTGAAAAGCTTCGGGATGTTCTGGCGTACGCTGGTGGAGCGAAACCGACCGGTATCACCCAGCAGGTTTCCGTTGAATCCGTTCGACCCGGAGTCTCTCGCGTCTTAATCGACGCCAACCTCCTCGGACGAAGCACCACCGACAATCCGGTCCTTTACGATGGCGACTCGGTAGACATTTTCAGCATTCGCTCTCTGGTGCAAAACGCAGTCCGGATTGAGGGCGCAGTTGACCAGCCACGATCCTTCGGTTTTTCGAAGGGTATGCGGGTTTCCGACTTGCTTCTGCTCGCTCGCGGAACGATTGAAGACACTTATCTCGACCGAGCCGATCTCTATCGACAGAACCCAGACGGTTCGACCACGCTGATTCCGGTTCGACTGCGAGATGCCATTGCTAAGGTTTCTGGCGCAAACATCGAGCTTCAGCCGAACGACCGAATTCGCGTTTACAGCATTAAGGAAACGCAATTCCTGAGCCCGCGTCGCGTAACTATTTCTGGCGCTGTCCAGCGACCAGGTTTGTACGTTCGTTCGAACGGTCAAACCCTGCGCGATCTCCTAATCCAAGCCGGAGGATTGCTCCCAACGGCAAACGATCGAGTTGGACTGCTTCAGCGAGCCCTTCCAGATGGTCGCCCCGGTCCTCTGGTTCGCGTAAACCTCGCGAAGGCCGCCGTCGGAGATCCAGCGGAGAACATCGTTCTTCAAGACGATGACGTTTTGACCGTCAACACCTTTGCGACAGCAGACTTCTATCCAGACCAGATCGTGGAAATCGTTGGTGCAGTTCAGCGACCCGGAACCTTCACGAAGTCGGCGGGCATGCGACTTAAGGACCTTATCGAAGTTGCTGGTGGCCTGCTGCCGACGGCAGAAAAGAGCCGCGCCTACTTGCAGCGAGCGAATCCAAACGGAACTCAGGGGCCGCTTGAGATCATCGACCTGGCTGCGCTTCTTAAGGGAGACTTGGCCTCAAACGTTGAAGTCAACGTAAAAGATCGTCTCTCGATCTTCACCGAGGCGGAATCGAAATTCACCGTTACGGAAACGGTCCGCATTTCTGGCGCAGTTCAGCGACCTGGCAACTATCCAACTTCGAGCAACCTCAAGCTGGCAGATCTAGTCACCCTCGCTGGCGGCGTGTTGCCGAATGCGTCATCGGTCATTGAGCTCTCACGAGCATGGCAAAAGACCGGTACGCCTGTAGAGCGCATTGCTGTAATGGATGTGATCAACGGGGCGGCCGCAGCGAGCATTGAAATCAAAGCGGGTGACCAAGTCACGCTTCCTGCAAGAAGCGATATTCAGGAGCGAGCGCGCCTCGTTTACATCAACGGTAAGGTCCGATTCCCTGGTCCGTACATGATCACAGGCACGAACGATCGGTTGAGCAACTTGATTCAGCGCGCTGGAGGCCTCGTTTCCGGAGCATTCCCAGAGGGAACTGAATTTAACCGAGACCCATCGCTGCTGACCACTCCGAAGCAGTTGGCCTTGCAACCTCGAATCGCTGGAACTTTGCTTTTGGTTGCCGACGCCGAGTATCGCCGAGCTTCTGCTCTGGCCGACTTGGACCGACTACGCATCGTCTTCTCTCAGGGGGCAACTATTTCGTCCTCGGCGAGCCTCTTGCCAATCCAGACCGGTGGCGGTGCAAGCGACCAAGGGCTTCAGCCTGGTGCTAGTTTGGACCAAGCTCTCGCTGCGGCGCTCCGAAGTGAAGCTGCAACGAACGCTCGAAAGCTCGGAGAGAACGAACTCGTTCCTTCTGGAAACCTGGACATTGATCTTCGCGGTGCGCTTCGAAAGCCGAACAGCACGCTGGACCCGATCCTGAAGGACGGCGACGTCATCAACGTTCCAGAAACGCCTACAACCGTTAGCGTTACCGGCGCGGTTGTGCTGCCGTCGGCCGTGCTTTACCGGCCAGGCGCCGGACTTGACTACTACCTGCCCCGAGCCGGTGGACTCACGAACGACGCATCGATTCAGGAAATTCTGATCATTCGCGCAACGGGTGGCATCATCCGCTACAAGAAGGGCGTGAAGATTGAGCTGGGAGACAACATCCTGATTCCAACGAAGGTGCAGGCCGTGCGATTGAAGGACAATGTGAACGCGCTGCAAACGATTACCCAGACAGTGACGTCTGCAGGAATTTCGCTTGCACTGATTCGATCATTGACTCGATAATCGCGCAATTGGACCAACCCTCAAAGAGTGGGTTGGTCCAATTTGCTTCTTCAGGGTCAAAAAGTTCGGTGATTTAACAAAAGTTCGGCGCATACTGAAAGTGCTCAACGCAGACGCTGGAGTCTCATTGGAACTTCGCGAGAGATGAAAAAGCAATTTTTGCTTGGGGGCAAATGGTTCGGTTAGACGAGAGAGCTAAGCCGGGAAAGAATGGTTCACCGCAAGGGGCGAGTTCGTTAGAGGTCGCTTCCGGCAGACGTAGCCTTCTTACCCACAAAGAAGGGCGCTGGCTCTTGGGGTTTGGTGACGCCATTGCCTTGCTCGCGCCGATGGTTCTCGCAACCCTGGTTCGGCATACCGAGCGTCCCGTTGCCTTCACAAATCAAGAAATCGCTGCGCTCCTGATGGGCGTCCTGATTTGGATCGTTCTTGCGATCAGTGGGAATCTTTATAGTCTTTCACGGGCCAGTAGCTGGAGCCGAACCCACCGGGCGACCGTAGGCGCAATCCTTGCCATTGGCGTTGCTCGCCTGATGTATCAAATTCCTGCTCCGGAAGGAGACTTGATGATGGCCTACCGGTACGCAGGTGTCGCCTTCATCGGCTTTGCCCTATGGCGAGTCGCGTTCTACGTGCTTGCAAAATTCATTCCGTTCACCATGCGGGTGCTGATTGTTGGAGCCGGCGTCAGCGGGAGCATTCTTGCGGAGGAGCTTCATGGCAAGGCCGTGCGCGGAGATCAGGACTACCAACTCGTTGGATTCATCGATGACGATTCTGAAAAAGTCGGATCCATCAAGGGCGGCTATCCCGTGCTCAGTACTTCATCCGACGCCATGAGTGTGATCGAGAGCCATCAAGTCGATACGCTTGCTCTGGCCGTGAACAAAGTGCAGATTGGGGCGGATGTTTTCAGTCTGCTCATCAATGCAAAAGAGCGTGGAATCCGCGTTTGCAGCATGCCAGCACTGTACGAATCGCTCACCGAGAAAATTGTCGTAGAGCACGTCGGAGACAACTGGGGAATCATGTTTCCGATGGAGCAGGCGCCCCATCCGTTTGTCCACGACGTACTCGTTCGATGCGTCGACATCGTGGTTTCCGTTCTCGGCCTCCTTCTGACCCTCGTGGCCGCCCCGGTGATCTCGGTCCTCAACCTTGCGACAAGAAACCGCGGTCCACTGTTCACGACCCAACCACGGACGGGCAAAGGGGGGACGGAGTTTCAGATGCTTCGATTCCGGATTGAGGACCTATCGGAAGCCGAGATCGCTTCGGCATGGCGGGATGACGCCCCTACGCTTTCGAAAGTCGGCAAGTATCTCCGCAACACCGGCCTTGAGAATTTGCCCACGAGTTGGAACCTTTTGCGGGGAGAGATGAGCCTCATCGGACCGCAGCCCGAGCGGCCCGAATTCACTCTCTTGCTCAGCGAGACCATTCCGTTCTTCCGGGCACGGCACTCGGTCAAGCCTGGAGTGACGGGTTGGGCTCAGGTCATGTACCACTACGGAGTCTCCGAAGAAGACAGCCTGGTGAAACTCCAATACGACCTCTACTACATCAAGCACAGATCTCCGGCGATGGACCTGCGCATTCTGGCCAAAGCCACCAAGCTGTTCTTCTCCCGCCGATCGCGCTGAATCTACTTTCGGAAGAAGGTCAACAGAATCTCGCCGAATCGGCTGGCCCAAGCTCGCTCGTTGTGTTCGGCATCCCGGTCGACATACACAAATAGGTCTTTCCCGAGCTTCCAGCCTTTCGCCGTATAGGTGTCCGACAGATCGTGCGTGTCCCGAACCGCCATGCTTCCTTCTGCCGTGCCGATATCGATCCAAATTTTCTGGTTCGTCTTCTTTGGCATTGCGGCGACCATTTTCAGGAGCACGCGATTGTCCCACCAGACCGAAGGCGAAAGGATCGCAAGCTTTCCAAAGACGTCCGGATACTGCATGCCCACGCAAGCGGTGACCACGCCACCGAACGACGAGCCACCGATTGCGGTGTTGCCAGGACCGGTTTTCGTTCGATAAGTTTTATCGACGAACGGCATCACTTCTTCCACCAAAAATCGGCCGTAGTCTTTCGCCTTGCCGCCCATCTCGCGGCTTCGCGTTGGCAAAAACTCGTTCGCTCGATCTGCCTGGGCGTTGTCGATGGCGACGATGATGATCGGCTCAATCGCATTTGACTCAATGAGGGCTTGTGCCGCCTCATCTGCTCTCCATTCCGCATTGGGGATGTACGAAGTCATTCCATCGAACACGTTCTGCCCGTCGTGCATGTACAGAACGGAATAGCGTCGTTTACTTTCCCCGCCATAATTCGGCGGCAAGTAGACCGAAACATTCCGCTTGTTGCGAAAAATTTCTGAAGGGAATTCGCGGTGAATGCGAATCTCTCCGGTCAATGAGCTCTTTCGAACCGGTGGTGTTTGCGACGATTGAAGCGTCATCGCAACAAGAATCGGGACCATATGCGACTGTCTTACCACTCTTCCGGGTAAATCATTGGGACCGGTGCGAAACCCTAGAAGATTGATTGCGCTTCAGTTGGCGATGTTCGGAATTCCTCTGGCTTCATGCCAGATGTTTTCGGGCCATGGTGGGCCGCCCCAGATCGAAGCCCCCACCGAGCTCAAAGCACCGGCACCTACTCCGCCGCCCCCGGCTTACACCGAAATATCGCTCAAGTCCCAGAATCGACGTATTCCGGTCCTCATGTATCACGACGTGATCCCGGAACGCACCCGAACATCGCAATGGTTCGACTGCAGCGTGAAGGAGTTCACCGAGCAGATGCAGCAACTCCAAGCCGACGGTGCGGTCCCCATTTCTATCCAAGACCTGCATGACCACCTCACCAGTGGAAAAGAAGTACCGGAGACGGCTGTTGTTTTGACCTTTGACGACAACTATCAGGGGTTCTACGACAACGCGTGGCCCATCTTGAAATCGTACGGGTTTCCTGCCACGGTGTTTGTCCACACGGGCTTCGTTGGGAAGCAAGATGGCGAGCATCCCAAGATGACGTATGAGACGCTGAAGGAACTGCTCAAGGATCCGCTGTTCACGGTTGGCTCACACACCATCACGCACCCGGATGACCTCTCAAAACTCGACCCGTTTGAACAGGAGAGAGAGCTTCGAGACTCAAAAGAAGAGCTGGAGCGCGAGCTCGGCGTCAAAGTTGACTTCCTTGCCTATCCAAACGGCAAGAACGATCAGACCACCCAAGAGCTGACAAAGTCCGTAGGCTACAAAATGGCGTTTAGCATCGAAAACGGCTTAGCCGAAGAGTCCCCGAGTCTCTTCTGCGTTAACCGCTACGTGCACACGCGAATCGATAAAGCCTTGGAAGACCGCGCCAAGGCGCTTGCGGGTGGGGCGCTCGGCATCTTCCAAGCTCCAATGTCCGCCGCTCCAATCACGCTCCGGATTGAAGAGATCGAAGACGTAAAAATGGTGCTCATGAGTGGAGGCACGCCGGAGACCGTCATGTCCGAAACTCGAGAAGGTGTGCTGGAATTTGTTCAGCGCACCGGTGCGCAAGCTGGCATCAACGGCACGTTCTTCGCAATGGCGGCAATCAAGTCCACCGACAACCGTCTGGTCGGTCCGTGCAAAACCCACGATCAACCCGAAGTGGTCGGCGATGAGGAAAAGCTCCGCTGGGAAAAATTGAGAAACCGGCCCGTAATGATGTGGGGCCCGAGCGGAGTGGCGATTCTGCCGTTCCAGGCCGAAACAATGCGGACCGATGCAGCCTTCCGAGACTTCATGCCGGACGTGACCGATGTCTTTATGGGTGGCGTGTGGCTCGTTCATGGTGGCGTCGCCCGCGAACGGGACGACATGAACGTGTATGGAGCTTCCGACATCCAGGATGCCCGTCGGCGGGCGGCAATCGGCGTTGACGCGAGCGGAAACATGGTTTACGCGGCAACAAAGGGCTCGGTGAGTAGCGCCAAGTTTGCAAAGGCCCTGGCGGCGGCGGGAGTCTTGGAAGCAATCTTGCTGGACAGCGGCTTCTCAACGTCGCTCGTCTATGAGAACTCCGTTCTCGCCTCCGGCCACAGCACTGCCAGCACGCCGTCAAGGCCGGTACCGCATGCGATTGTTATCCGCGGGACATTCGATCCGGTATCCCAAGATTTGGCTAAGGCAAACGAGCAGAAGCAGGTTGCCGAGTCTGCGCCGAAGAAACGGCGCAGACGACGATAACGGTTAGAGCAGAATCGCGTTCAGCAAGAGCTTGTGAAGCCCCGGCCACATCGCACGATCGGTTGGCTCCCACGTGAACAGGTAAGCATGTCCGCGTCCGAACGGAGCGTCCTGCAGGAAGACCGTATTCGAGATCGCTTTCTCGGACTCGTCGGGCCAAGCCCAGCCGCTGAGGAGCTTTGAGGTCTTCTCGTCTGGCAGAGTCACGACGGAACCGCCTTCCTTTCGAACGCTAAAGAATGATGATCCGGCAATCGGAACGCCAATCTCAACTTTTCCATCGGTACCTCGTGGATAGCCGTAGCTCAACGTGCTTCGGGCATCAACGTTCGCGCGGAAAAGGGTTCCGGGGAGCGACTGCGTTTCCGCTTTGGCGCGGTCCAGGCTGACAAACCCCGACGGCCCAAGCGCCCAGCCGAGATCCTCAAGCACGATCAATCGTCCACCACTTCGCACCCAATCTTTCAATCGGTCGCTCGTCGAAGCATTTGCTCCGGGTGGGACGACGATTGCTGTGTACTCACTCAGATTCCCGCTGAGGGCGGAAGTGGAGAGTGCATCAAAAGGCAGCTTGAAGACACGGTCGAACGCAAACCAAGTGCCGCTGACGCTCGCCAAATTGCTACCCGAGCCAAAGACGACGCCGATCTTCGGCTTCTGCAAAAGCTGGACGGTGCCGGAACCGGGACCGTAGCGGTCTTCGGACGGATAGCTTGTGAGCAGGCCCTCAACCGAGACCCCTCGCGCCTTTGCCTTCTCGAAGATCACCGCTTCGTAGCCGTCTTCGTTACGGTCGGCAAGGAACAGGAATGTTCCGGCGCTGTAACTCTGGCCACCGAGCTTCATCGGTTTGTTTGTGATCGAACCTTTGACTCCCGCCGCGAGGATGTCGTGGACGGCCAAGATGTCATCTTGGTCTTGATACGCAATGGCGTATCCGATGCTGGACTTGGAGGCTTCTTTCGAGGTCAGGGCATCGAGAGCGTCCGATGTTCGAACCGTTGCTCTTGACTCGCACCAACTTGCTTGCAGGCTGTGAGAGAAAGGAAGCGACCAGCCGGTGATGTCATAAAACTCGGATTCGTCTGGGCCTGGATATGTCTCACCGTCTGGCGCGGACTTCTTCTTCGCTACCTGCTGTTCGATGAACTCCTTTTCGAAGTTCTGTCCTGGTTCGAGCAGGGCCTTGGCGAACGCACCCTGAGGTTGATTCATGTCGACGATTAGCGAGCCAGCCGGGAACTCGGCTTTGCCGCGCTTGCCGGTCCAATAGTTGTTCGCGTCTTCCTGCGTGAACGATTCTTGGGCCCACTTCGACTTGATGCCAGCCCGTCCGAGCTGGTCGGCGAGTCGCTTCAAGGGACGAGGGTCAGCGCTGGTCACGACCACGCGCTGGAACTTACCGGCGGCCTCGCCTGAAACGACCTTCTTCTTGAAGCTGGCTGCGCTTTGCAGAAGAGCAAGGCGGTTCTGGGCGGCCGCATCCGCCACGGCCAGGGCAGAGGTGAAGTGCTTTTCGATTCCGCGCCGAAGGGTAAGGACTGAGCCGTCGCCACGACGAGCAGCGATGTATTTTCCGCCGTCTGTCTCATGCGTCATTCCGATCGCACCGGACAGCGTGGTCGACGAGTCGAGATAACCTGGGAAGTAAAGGTCAAAGGCGTCCTTTACGTAGTACTGGAAGCCTTTCTTATCGAACTCTCGGCCGATGTTCTGGCCGATGACCTCGGTCCACTTGTTGTTTCGATCCCGGTCGACGTTTTGGTTGATCGACATCGGCTCCGGTGGGAAGAAGTAGGTTCCAACTTGCCCGTGCTGGTCCACGTAGATCTGCGGCGACCACTTGAGGAACTCGGCGAATTCTTGACGGGTCTCGTCTTGCGAAAATGCCACGCGGTCCCGGTTCATGTCGAACCGGTACTGGTTCGTTCGACCGTGGATCAGGCTCGGTTCTTGCTGCTCAAAAATGCTTGGCGCGCTTCCACCGCGGGCGATGCTGTTGTAGTAAACGCCAAATCGCTCATGACCGTCGGGGTTATAAACCGGGTTCACGAGCACTACGGATTCGTCAAGAATTTTCGTAATGCGAGCGTTTCGGCTTGCCGCGAGGTTGTAAATCAGCATCATCGCGCTCTCGAAGCTGGCGGGTTCGTTGCCGTGAATGCTCTGGTTGATCCAAACCAGGGTTGGTAGCTTGCTCAGGTCCACATCCTCGCCGCGCGCAAGTTTCTGGTGGGCCTCGCGGATGGTGTTGAGGTTCTGAATGTTCTTCGGGCTTGAAATGGCAATGACCCGTAACGGTCGGCCCTGAACGCTTTTGCCAAATTCGGTCACGCGGACTCGCGATCCGGCTTTGCTCGCGATACCCAGAACTACCCGCTCTTGGTCGTAATAAGTCGTGATTCGGCTCCCGAGGGAGTACCCGAGGGTCGCTTCCACTTTGGGTACGGCAGAGTCGTACGGCCCAAATTCGTGGAAGTCAAAAGTGGGTGCCCAAAAACCCAGAAGAGCGGCAAGAACCGGCGTCGGCATGGGCACCATTTTAGCCGACGTTAGTCGAGTTTGATCGTTCGAGAGATCGGATCCCAACTGATCTGTAGGTCTAATGCCTTGGCAAGGTCGACCAACTGAACGTAGCCCGTGCCGTCTTCATTGATGAAGTCCATTTCGTGGGTCTCAGAACCAATTTGCACAGATGCAGTTTTCTGGGTGATCTTGATCAGCCTCCATCCAAATTTTGCGGCCATCGCCTTGATTGCTCCCCAGCTGGAACCGTCTTCGAGGACTGCCGGGAAGAACTCGTTCTTGAGCAACACGCGAGCTTCCGCCGGGATTTCGACGGTTGGTGCGGGCTTTAGCGCGGCTCGCACTCGAGCACGGAACATGTCTCCGACGGCGGAATAATTTGCTGGCTTCTGGAAGTTTGGATCCCAAGGCAACGCCATGGGGTCCCACTTTTGGCGTTGCGTGATACCGAGGTTCTTCTGGACCTCGCCGTGGCCAAGCACGGTCTCCCGGGTCACCGGGATGTCGTAGTGCTCGCAGAGGTCAGCGGCAACAAGCGCTAGCTTTTCCCACTGGGTTTGTTTCATCGGGTTGCTTCCGGCTCGCAGGGGGCGGCTCGCGGTGCCCTCTTGAGCTCCTAACATGCAGCATGCGGAAATGCCGATGGACTTCGTATTACATCCAAGGGTGTGCGCGGCATAACCGCGTCCCGGCACAACAACTTCGTTGGACTTAACGGAATGATCACCTTTGACGACATCGCCGTCGCCCTCAACTAGGAAGTGATAGTGCTCGCGATCAAGCGCAGAAGCATTGTACGGACCGCCCGTCCAGTGAACGATCACCCGTTCCATTTTTGCAACGGGCAGGTCGGCGATGGAGAGTACGCGTAGCGACATACCAGCACTCTATCGCTGTAGTGTTAAATAATCAACCTGTTTTCGCCTGCAATCAAAAATTCAGGCAAAAGCAGAGGTGGAGGCAAACGGATCCGTCCCGCCGTTCATTTCGATGGCTTCCAGAATCTGACCCACGTGAAGGTATCCGCGATTGCTTTCAACGATGAAGTCGAAGAAGTGAATGTCACCGTTGATGCCGATCTTCGCGATGCCGCCCCCAATGCTGATGATCTCCCAGCCGAAAACGTTGGTCAGCGGCTTGAAGGCGACGAACAAATCTCCTGCGACCGAGATAGCGTCGAACTCCGCACCAAGGATTTCTGCCTTGCGCTGAGGCGGGCGTGCCAGAACCACGGTCCGCGTGCTCGGCGCCCCTAAGTAAGTTCGCGGGGCGAGGGCGGAGGTGGTGAAGACTTTGGGTAAGCGAGAGCTGACCGCCGCCGCCACGTTGTCCACGATCAAATCAGACAACGGGCGGTGGTAGGCGGTGGCTTGGTTTAGAGTTGAGCTCGCTGAAGAGAACGAAAAATTGACTGACATCTTAAATCACAAGTCACGGATATGCGTGACAACTGCTCGACTACTCAAATTGTAGCCGAATAGTCGTAATTTTCAATGCTTTTTTTCGCGTTTTTCAGCCACCAACGCGGCCTTTCGGGCCAACTTGAGGAACGACCGTTCGCTTCTTCTTTGCCGGAAGCTTCGCAAGTTGCTCCATCAGGTACTCAATTGCCTTCTCAAGCTGAGGGTCTTGACCCTTCGCCCAGAGATCTGGTCGGGCATCGACTTCGATATCTGGATCAATTCCAGTGTTCTCAGCGATGATCTCGTTCTTGTCCCGATCGAAGAGGCTGAACGATGGAGCGGTTACGGAACCGCCATCGACCAACGGCGCGCCAGCGCTGATACCGACGAGACCGCCCCAGGTTCGGGTTCCAATGAGTGGACCGAGCTTAGACTGTCGGAACATCCAAGGGAAGAAGTCTCCGCCCGATCCGGCGTAGCCGTTGATCAAGATCGCCTTCGGCCCGTCGATGGTCGGTGCTTCTGGCGTGTCTTCGCCGTGTCGAGGCTGAATCCCGATTCGCTGCTTTCGAGCAAGCGTATCAACGAACCATGGCTGGATGTATCCGCCTCCGTTCCATCGCTCGTCGACAATCAGAGCGTCCTTATCCGTTTGGCTGTAGAAGCCGCGAATGAACTCGACGCTTCCTTCAAATGCCGTGTTGGGCACGTGCATGTAGCCAATTCGGCCACCAGATGCCTTTTCGACTTTCTGTCGGCACTCCTCGACGAACGAGACGTAGCGAAGGTTGGCTTCGCTCGCAATCGTTCGAACGCGAACTTTTCGTGCGCCTTCGGTGCTTGGCGTGCTGTTCACGGTCAAGGTCACGAACCGACCGGCCTTTCCTAGCAAGAGCGAGTTTGGATGTACGTTACGGTTCACCGGACGTCCATCAATCGCAATCAGGTACTCGCCTTCCGCGACATTAACGCCTGGGTCACCGAGCGGGCCACGTCGACCTTCTTCAAAGATTTCTCCTCGGTAAATCTTCTTGAAGCGAACCGAGTTACCGGTCGCTTCGAAATCGACTCCGAGCTGACCAACGTTTAGCGGCGTTGGTCCAGGACCAAAGTCTCCGCCCTGAACGTACGAGTGCCCCGTTCCAAGTTCACTGATCATCAGACCGAAGATGTAGCTGAGATCGCTTCGGTGGTTCAGGTACGGCAGGTAGCCCGCGTACCGCTTACCGATGGCATCCCAATCCAGGCCGCGCATGTTGGCATCGTAGTAGTTCGTCTTCTCGAAGCGCCAAGCCTCCCAGAACATCTGCTTCCATTCGTCCCGTGGGTTAAGGGTCATTTCGACGCCAGTCGTGTCCACTCGGCCGGCACCAACTGCCAGTCCGGGCCGAATATCCGCGATACCGATGACCGGACCAACCTGGTAGGCAACCTTGGTTCGCGTTGCGTTCGTTGTTACTCGGCCGACCATGCCGGTAGCGATGGGCACCGACTCTCGGGAGTTGAGGTCGAACTTCGTAACCGTGCCGGAATCGAAGACAAGCACTCCGTTTGCCACACCGAGAATGCCGTACTGTCCCGCACCATACGGAAGCGGAATCATTCGGGACTCGAGACCTTCGACGTCAATCTTGGTCGCCGGAGCTGAAGGAGCCGCAGGCGCTCCGCCACCAGGGCCGCCAGCGGGCGGACGAGGTGCGCTCGCTTCGGGCTCTTCGTCGCCAGGCGAAACCAGCGGGTTCCCGGTTTCCTTGCTGAGAGGAATTACATAAACTCGGTCGCCGTTCTCAACCTTCAAGCTGAACTCGTAGGCGCCGAAGGTTGGGTTAAACGTTCGGGTGGACGTGACGTAGAGGTACTTTCCGTTCTGGTCGAAGGTAGCGCTGCCGTCAACGTAGCGACCGCTCGTTGCTTGACTGACCTTTCCGGTTGCGATGTCGTAGAGCATTACCGCGCTCATGCCGCTTGGAAGGCCCTGCGTCCAGACGATCCACTTGGTGTCGGGCGAGAACTCAAAACCGCCGCCGCCGTATCGGAATTGGACAACTTTTGTCAGTTTCTTTGTCGCAATCTCAAGCAGGTACGCCTCGTTTGCTTCTGTTGTCAGGAGCAGGTGCTGGCTGTCTGGGCTGAACTCGATGCTCGAAATCGGGAGCTTCGCGGTGGTGAGTTGCTGAGCCTCTCCGCCAAGCTGCGGTTGGAGGTGAACCTCGTAATATCCAGAGGCGTCGCTCACGTAGGCCAGGTGCTTTCCGTTTGGAGACCATGCCGGGAATCGCTCTCGCGTGCCCGAAGTACCGGTGACGTTTCGGGTGTCGCCGTTCTTCGCAGGTACGGAGAATAGTTCGCCTCGGGCTTCAACGAGCAATCGCTGCCCGCTTGGCGAAAGGGCCATGTTGGCAATTTGGTTTGCGACCGGTCGAACGTAGGGTCTGGACCACAGGTTCTCACCCTTGATGTCCGGCTTAACCGTGGTGAACGTGTTAGCGGCGATGTCGTATCGATACAGGTAACCGTCACGCTCGAAGACGATGTTCTTGCCGTCTGTTGCGGGCCACTTGATGTCCGCATCGGTGTACTTCGTGATCTGGGTTTCTTTCTTGGTGTCGAGGTCGTATCGGTAAAGGTTCAGCGTTCCCTGATTTCGGTCGCTGATGAAGAATACGGTGTTCCCGACAACCATCGGGTTGTGGGACTGTTCGCGTCCGGATGGCAGCTCACTGTATTGGTTGGTCTCAAAGTTGTAGAAGCTGACTCGGCCCTGGGTGCCGCCTCGATATCGTCGCCAGTTAAACACGTTCGAGCTCTGGCGGTTGAAGGCCATTCGCTTGCCGTCGGCGAAGAACGAAGCTTGAGCGCATTCGGCAATCACGGTTCGGATTGGCAGTCCGCCTTCTGGGTTTACGTACCAAAGGCGAGGCTGTCGGTTTACAAAGCTGCCGTTCGTGCTCGAATAGGCAATCTTGCCGTCTGGAGTCCAATCCATGACGTTATCGGGTTCGGGATCGAAGGTGAGGCGCTTTGGCTCTCCGCCTTCGGTGCCGATCACGTAAACATCCGACGCGCCTTCGTACTGGGCGGTGAATGCGATCTGTGATCCGTCAGGGCTGAACTTTGCGTTGGTTTCTAGCCCAGGGCTGCTGGTAAGGCGGCGTGCGGCTCCACCATCAAGGCCAGAAAGCCAGAGGTCTCCCGCGTAGGTGAAAACAACGCGATCCCCATGGACATCGGGGAAGCGCATGAGGCGCGGGGCCTCAGACTGCAAGGGGGTGAATGCAACAATTAGGGCTGCGGCGGATAAAGCGATCAAGAACGTTCCTCCATTGGCAAACTCGCGACTTGAACCCGATGGGTTACTTCGCGAAGCTTCCAACGGGACCAAGTATAAAGGCTGCCCGCAATAAGCGGGCAGCCTTCTAGGTACGCGGACTCACTGGCCCGATGTTCCGGGCAACCTTATTTGACGAACTGGGCTTCGATCTGCTTCACAAGTTTCTCCGTTTCTGGGTCCAGAACTGGATAAACCTCTTCGAGTGGCACGAACTGGTTCTTTCGAACATTGAACGTGAGCACTCGGGCGGTTTCGATGTCGAACCACCAAGCGTGAAGCGTGATCGACATGGCTTCCAGTCGGTCGGCTACTGGCGGATACGTTCGGAGCGATTCGAGCTGCTGGAGAACGTTGATCTGCGATAGTCGATCGTGAGGGGCGAGTCCCGCACCAAATTCGTCGTCCACCTTGTATCGGATGTGGGAAGATTCGGCGAACTTCAGCCATCCGTCCACATGTCGGAGCCCAGTCTGACCGGCTAGAACGGCCTTCATTGCGCCGCAGTCCCCGTGGCCCATGACCACGATGTTTGGCACGTTCAACACTTCAACGGCATATTCCAGCGCGGCGCCAACGGATTGCTCAATTGGCTTGCTGTAGCTTGGCGGAACGATGTTGCCGATGTTTCGGACAACAAAGATTTCGCCTGGCTCGCTTCCCATCACCATGTCGGGAACGACACGCGAGTCAGAGCAGGTGATAACGAATGCATGCGGCTTTTGGCCATCTTGCACAAGCTGTTTGAGGAGTGGTCGTACCTTGTTGAACTTGGTTTGGTAGTACTTGACCACGTTGTTGACGATCTCTGCAGGCTTAATTTTCGACATTTTCTTCTGTTCCAGCTAAAACGGCGATCGGTTTGTTCGATGCACGAACCGATGAACGACGAACGCGCGGCAGCTGCTCCGAAGCGCTGCGGTACCAGTCTTGATGCAACTCATCAATGACCACTTCGCCACCCGTCCGTAGGTGGCTGGCTTCCCATGCATGCATCGCCTCGAAGGCGGCATGGTCCATAAAGTCTGAGTGAAGCTCAATTCGAACAACGGTGCCTTCTTTCACCTTGGAAAGCTCTTTGGTGAGCTTCGGCACGGTGGCAAAGGTGAGCGAACCGTCGATCTGAACGACTTGGATGTCGTCCTTATCGGTGATCTTCACTTCGAGGTGAGCAAGGCGCCGAACCAGCAGGATCACGGCCAGGACTAATCCAAAGGCGACGCCCTCCAGCAAGTTCGTGGTCACAACGCCGAAGAGGGTGACAAGGTAGATGGGCAATTCTTTGTGCCGCATCAAGTCACGAATGTGTTCCTTATTGATCAGGTTCGAACCAACAAAGCAGAGAAGGCCAGCGAGCGCTGCAAGCGGAATCTGCTCCATAGCGAATCCAAGGAATGCCGCACAGAGAACGATGAGAACGCCGTGCAAAATGGCAGACAAGTTCGACTTGGCTCCCGAGTTTACGTTTGCCGAGCTTCGAACAATAACGCCGGTGATTGGCAGGCCGCCAAGTAATCCGGAAACAGCGTTGCCGATGCCTTGGCCGATGAGTTCCTTATCAAGGTCCGCACGGGGACCCGTGTGCATTCGGTCCGTTGCGACGGCGCTGAGGAGAGATTCGACGCTCGCAACGACTGCAACAACCAACGCACCGGTTAGAACCGCGCCCCAGTTGTCCGTTGGAATCATCGGAGCTTGGAATCCTGAGCCGGATCCTTTCAGGCTGACCCGGTCAAGTTCCAGCTTCATGAACATCGCGATGAGAGTGCTGGCGGTAATAGCCACAAGCGCACCGGGAATGGCCTTCAGCTTGGGTGGGACGAATTTCCAACCTACTAAAATGCCGATGGTTAGCAGACCGATCATCGCCGCCGGCCCGTGCAAGTCGGCAATCTGGGCCGGAAGGTCGGTCAAGTTCTTGATCGCTTTGCTTTCTGGCGCTCCACCGAGAACGACGTGTAACTGCGCAAGCACGATGACGACGCCGATGCCTGCCAGCATTCCATGGACCACGGCCGGCGAAATGGCGAGGGCAACGTTGGCAATCTTCAGCAGACCGAATATGATCTGGAAAATGCCGGCAATCATCACGACAAAAGCGACTGCGCGCCAGTCATTAAACTGTTGAGTGAGGCCAAATACGATGACGGTAAGGCCCGCTGCAGGTCCACTCACCTGAAGAGGTGCGCCACCGAAAAGACCAACCACGATGCCGCCAACTGCCGCCGCCACAAGGCCCGCAAAGATTGGCGCTCCGGATGCAAGGGCAATTCCCAACGAGAGGGGAACTGCGATAAGAAATACAACCAGCGATGCTGGCACGTCATATCGCCATGTCGTCATCCACGTTTTTACTTGTGACAAATCTTTCCTCTCATCCTCATTCTCATGCTGGCCACGTTACCTGCCTTCACCCCTACGAAGGGGTATTAACGAACTTCCAGTGTAATGAGTTCCCTAAAGCATCAGTTACCCTTGATGTTTAGGCAAGTATCGTACGAAAACTGATTCCTGTCAAGAGTTACGGCGAATTGCCCGAGATTTATCCGTCTACGAGAATTTATTTGGCCAGAAGCGCAATTTCGTCAAGGTTCGATCTTTTCGGTTCCGTACTTTTCACCAGCGGGTGCGGCATCTCTCCACTCTTTTCGCCATCGGTGAACAGCTACGACATCTACTTGACGTCTTGGTATTCGCGAAACTGAATTCGGCAATTGTGGAAACGGTTTGCTTGGAAGCGTTTGGTACCAGTACGCCACGCTGGCTAAATCTAACGTCAGACAGTTCGCGTGTCCATGTTCGATGCTGGCGCGGAGGGACCGGGTAAAGCGAATAGGGTCTTCAAGATGGAAACGGAAGCAATGCGTTCGTCCAAGCCAACCGAATCGCGGATCATTGTTATTCCGCCCAGGCGCGTATGCCGTTCCGAAGTACGGATGGCAGTAGTGCTCGTCGGGGCACCAGCTTTGGTTGAAGTAGTCCTCCGTACCAGTTCCATGGGCACTTCCGGGCCATGCTTCCCCATCTACTAGGAACATGTCATCCCCTTCTCCGTACCAAATTGGGCTCGGTGAGTTGACGTAATAGTTCACGCCGACAAAGTGTCCGGTACCTTCAATCTCGGCAAAAACGTAGTTCTGAGCATCGCTCGGGTTGTTGGCAAATTCTCCAAAAACCGCCCATTCGTTCTCAATATCTCCCGAACCACTTTCGGGTTGGGTGAGCTCTTGGTTGTACCAAGCATGGAATCTCCCTTGGTCATCTCCAATCGATTCGTGCTCCTCGTAATCTAGGTAGTAATAGAAATTATCTGTCTTGATTTCGCTCTGGTTCTCAACCGTGAACCGCGCACCTTTCCCGAAAGGCATAGGGAAGTAGCAGACGAGAGCATTTCCATTTGCTGGAGCAGCCGCAAGTGGCAGAGAGATGAAGTTGTACTTTTCCCCCCAGCCTTGGCCAAAAAAGTCGCCAATGGGAGCTTCGATACTTGGATGCTCTTGCCCGTCCCAGTAGGCGCGAAGGATCAGGTTTTTGCGTAACAACGGATCTCCGCTGGACATCGTTACCCAAATGTGTTTGACGATTCCCGCGCCTTCGATTTCGGCGATGACCTTCGTCTCACCGGGTTCGACACTAATGGAATCGTGATTCCCGCCGGCGCGGTCGTAGCTGGAAATGCGCTTACTTCGGGCAGGGACGATTTGGGAGAGGTTCGACAGCGGACCTTGGCTCATGGCGTTATTTTGCCCTTTGGTCGGCTTTAAGCGGCGACGGCTTGAAGCTCGGTGTCTACGAACGCTCGGTGAGCATTCCGCAGGGTTTCGATCGCCGTGTTTCGGCTGATCGACGGGAAGTCGCGAAGGAAAGAATCGAGCGTATCCCCCGCTTCGATGTAATCAAACAGGGTTTCCGTCGGAATTCTAGTTCCGGAAAAAACGGGCGTACCCCACAGTATTTCTGGGTCCGACACGACGATGTGCATCACACAAGGATTGTAAGACGGGACTGTTAAATTTGGGTGAACTTTTTCGTAAAAGTGTGATGTTTTTCACTTTCACGCAAGTTTTGGGTTCAACTTGCCGTTTGCCAATTCTCCCGCCGGAAGACCATCGAGCCATGTGGCAAGGTCAGCTCGTTGGAAGTCGTTCTGGGGTTCGATGACTCGGGTGCCGTCTGGGTAGTAGATCACCGTCATCACTTCTCGAACTTGTTCGGTGACATTGCCGGGGGCTCGGTGCAGGGTCCAGCCGGAGTGGAAGGTGGCGTCGCCCGCCGCCATGGCCCCAGCAGTTTTCAGTTCGTATCCCTTCGCCTGCACGTGAGCATCGAAGAACGCTTCACTTTGGTCAGAAATCTGCTCGCCCAGGGAGACAAACCCTTCTCGCTGCGAACCGGACGCAAACGTCATCGATCCCATGATTTCGCTCACGTTAACAAGCGGCATCCAAAGCGTGACCGTGTGGTCAGAGCCAAGTGGCCAGTAGAACTGATCCTGGTGCCACGGGGTGTGTCCACCACCCGGCTCTTTGAACAGAGCCTGATCGTGATACAGGCGAACTCCGTCCGCTTGCATTAGCTGCTTGGCGATGCCAGCGAATCGTTTCGAGAGCGTAAAGTGCTTCACCGCCTCATCCACTGTCCAAAGATTCATCACCTGAAGGAAGGCTTTGCCGTAGGTGTCTCGCTCTTCGATCGGGCGCGTTTCGCGGTTGTGCGCCATCGCGGCGGACACGATCGCATCTCGATAAACCGCAATCTCTTCTGGAGAGCAAACACCTCGCAAAAGGATGTGACCATTCTCGGCGTACTCATCCAGTTGGGCCTGAGAAAGGATGTATTCAGAATCGAGCGGCGGCAGTTCGAGGTGGTTCATCGTTGAAGCTCCGAAGACTATTTTGGCTGATCCGGCGAGACGGGTGACGTCTTTCTCGCTGATTCAAGATCAAGAATTGCGTTTCGTTTGCTCAGCGTAAAGGCCCGGAAGTTTGAGTTGTCTGGGGTCGGCAAATCTGAAAGCAAGAATCCGCGGTCCAGAATTTTCACCTCATCCTCGGAAGTGATCCGATTTCGGCGAGTGAAGACCTGGATTGGTGAGGGCAGCTGTAAGAGGTCCTCTAAGGTCTCGACGTCTCTTGCGTCACCGTTCAGATACATGCGGAGCGACGGCATAGAAGTCTCCCTCAATTGGGTTCCGCCGGTTCCCTTGCTCGCCTCGCGGCGGCCGATTTGGTACAGAGCAACAATATCGCGCGATCCAGTGAAGTTTCGGATCAGCGTGTGCGCTTCCTGCTGGCCGCTGAGGCGGTAGTAGATCGGCAGTCCGATCAAGGAAATTAAGGTGACGACGGTCAAGGTTCCGAACACCGGAAGGTTGATGGACTTGGTCGATTTTGAGAGTCGGACCGCCGCGAGGATCGCAATCGGCGGCAAGCAAGGCATCACGTAGTGCACCAACTTCGCCCCGCTGAGCGAGAAGAAAACGAAAATGATGATTGCGTAAGCCGTCAGGTACCGCTCGGTTTCATCCGATTCACCGCGCTTTCGGTAGGCATAGAACAGCCAAGGTCCCGCGCCAAGAAGGATCACCGGGATGAAGTACAGGTAAGCCAGCGGGTTCTTCCAGGTGTGCGCTTCGTCCCCGCCGGTGAACCGTTGCAGGTTCTGCTCGATCAAGAACTTTTGGACGAACTGGTCTCGATTGATCAGATAAGCAGGGAGGTACCAAGACGCAACCGCAAGCGAAAAGACGACGAGCGCAAGCAGCCAGCCACCTTTGAAACCAGCCCGCTTTTCTGGCAGCGTAGCGTAAACCCAGATTGCGATCGGAATCCAAAGCAGGACCCCAACCGGCCCTTTCGCAAGAACACTCAGTCCAAGCCAAAGCCCAAACTTCCATCGCTGATTTGGGGCAGACATCGAGTCCCAGAATCCCAAAAAAGCCCCGGTCAAGCAAAGTAGCAACACCGGATCCGTCATCATCAACTGTCCGGGAATCGCGAAAAGGAGACAGCTTCCCAGGACCAGTGGCGCAACTTGGCCGGCGTCCTCACCGAAGTGCTTCTCAGCAAACTTCCGGATGATCCAGAGCGTGCCTAAGCTGCAAAAAACGCTGGGCAGGCGAGGGCCCACAAACTCACCGAAGAACATCAGCGAGGGTTTGGCGAGCCAGTAGAGAAGGATCGGCTTTTCAAACCATGGCTGCCCCGCATAGTAAGGGGTGATCCACTCGCCGCGCCGATTCATTTCCGAGACGACCGCGCCGTAAAAGCCTTCGTCGAGGTCGAAGAGCCCGGTGAACCAGAAGCCCGCCATGGGCAAAAGGGCGAGCAATACGTACGCCCATCGCTCACGGAATTGATTTGCCAAGGTGCCCAATAGGATATTCCGAATTTGGGTCGGCGGTACCCTCAAGGGATGGAAGACATCCTGAACGGACTCAAATTTGACGCAAATGGCCTCATCCCCGCCATCGTTCAGGACCATGAGAACGGAGAAGTACTCATGATGGCCTGGATGAACCGCGAGGCGGTCCAGAAAACCATCGAAACCAAACGCGCAACGTTCTGGTCCCGGTCGCGCCAGAGTTTCTGGATTAAGGGCGAAACCAGCGGCCACGTCCAGCACGTAAAGCGCGTCTCGGTGGACTGTGATCAGGACACCCTGCTGCTCCAAGTCGAGCAAGTTGGCGCGGCGTGCCACGAGAACTTCCGGTCGTGCTTCTATCGCGATGTTTCGGATGACGGCTTGGCCGTCAATGCCGAACGGGTGGCTTAGTGCTGGAAAGCCTGATGGTCGCGCACTGTGATCGACTGATCATCGTGGCCATCGCATTTATCGTCCTCGGGATTTTCCTGATGCGGCGGCCCGATCCCGTCGGGTCATTTGGATGGATGACGATCGGCTGGAGCGTGGTGAATATCCTCATCGCCCTGCCGGGGCGAATGAATCCGAAAGTTGATCCAATGACAATTGATGATCTGCTCGCGTTCAATCTCGGACTGAATGTGGCCTATGTCGCGGTTGGCATCAGCTTGTTGGTGCTCGGCAACCCCCGCGTTCGTGGGGCGGGGATCGCCGTAATTGTTCAGGGAGTGAACCTGCTGGTGCTGGACGGCTATCTGTACAGCAAGATCGTCAGCGGCTGAAGCGGTATTTGATCGTCACGCTCGCGCCAAGCTCAACCTGACCGGCTTCAATGGGGGCTCCGGCTCTCATTTCCATCGCCGCTGCCTTGAACTGCATTGGATATGGGTTCGAGTTCGATCCACCTTCTGTGACTTGCACGATCTCCGTGATGGTGACACCGAGTGCTTCGGCGAGCGAATCGGCCTTGCTCTTTGCGTCCGCGACAGCGTCTTTAAGGGCGGCGGAACGAGCTTTCTTCGGGTCTTTTAGCCCGAACGAGATGCCGTTGAGATTGGTGGCTCCAGCATCGGTCGCCGCATCCACTACATCGCCAGCCTTCGCGATGTCATTGACCGTGATCGTGATCATGTTGCTGGCCTGGTAGCCGATGGTCTTGCCGGTTTGGTTCGATTGCGGATAAAGCGAGAGCCCGCTAGTTTGAATAAGCTTTCGGTCGCCCACAACTTTCAGAACGGCATCGCGAATCGCGGCGGCGGTTTTGTTGACCGATTCTTGGGCATTCTTTGCGGTCGCGCTTTGTTTGGATATTCCAACACTGACCACCGCCATGTCGGGGTCAGTCTTGGCTTGCCCGTCGCCAGAAACGATGATGATGTTTTTCTCTTCCGGTTGGTTCTGCTGCATGGTCGGGGTCGCCTTCGTGTTCAGGACCAAGAGTCCCACGGCGAGGAGGGCGAGGATTTTGCTCGTTGAGTTCACAACAGTTAAGTGTCCACATCCCGCTTCGGTGTTCAATAGATTTTTTGGTGGCAGTCGAATGGTAGCCTTTCGGCATGGCTAAGAAGGCGCTAATTGTATGGGGTGGATGGGATGGACACGAACCGGAGGCGGTGGCAGACCTGTTCGCCGAGATCCTGCGAGCGGAGCAGTTTGAAGTAAAGGTTTCCGACACGCTCGATGCCTTTTTGGATGTTGACTTTGTCAAATCGCAGAATCTCATCGTGCCGGTTTGGACGATGGGCTCGATTACTGGTGAGCAAAGCGCCTCGGTCACTTCCGCCGTTGCCGAACATGGCGTCGGCATCGCCGGAGCCCACGGCGGAATGTGCGACTCGTTCCGCAACGACACGGAATGGCAGTTCATGACCGGTAGCCAGTGGGTTTCGCACCCCGGCAACGATGGTCTCCGATACTACGTTCACTTCGACCGAACCAACCCTCACGAAATTTCCGCGGGATTGCCGGACTTTGAGGTCGTCAGCGAGCAGTACTATCTACACGTCGATCCAGGCGTGAACACCTTGGCCTACTGCAATTTCCCGACCCCAGGCGCGCCGGGACGACACGTTCAGAACCCTTGCCGAATGCCGCAGGTTTACACGAAGTCGTACGGAGCAGGTCGCGTGTTCTACAACGCTCTGGGTCACCAGCGAGTTGTTCTGGAGGCAGAAGTCCCGCGGGAGCTGATGCGACGCGGATTCCTCTGGGCGGCTTCCTAAATCTGAATCAGTCCTAAAGGAACGCGGGACCTTCGCAACCCGAAATTGAAGGTCCCCGTTCTAATCTCGGAGGCGCAACGCGCCAACGAGACCCGTTCGATGCGGAACGACGCCCCGGTGGTGGTGGTGCCGCACACGTATGCTTTTTGCACAAACCATAGCCCCAGAAACCCTGATCTCTTTCTGGTGGATTCTCATCTTCCCGATCCTTATCTTTGCCTTCAAACCCGTACTGCGGGTGCTCTTCGGGATGGTTATCGTCCCCGAAGACCGCATTGGAATTGTCACCAAGAAGTTCGCCCTAAGCGGGGCGCATCGCGAGTTGCCGGACGGCAGAATTCTCGCAACCCAGGGCGAGGCGGGCATTCAAGCCCGTACCCTGGCACCTGGTCTGTACTGGATGATGTGGCCTTGGCAGTTTTCCGTTGCCATGGCGCCGTTCACCGTGGTTCCAGAGGGCAAGATCGGCCTCGTTCTGGCCAATGACGGAAACGAGTTGCCGACCGGAAACATCCTCGCTCGCAAAGTCGAATGCGACAACTTCCAAGACACCGTCCGGTTCCTGGATGCCGGTGGCCAAAAAGGGCGCCAAACCCACGTGCTGACTTCAGGTACCTACCGAATCAACACCCTGGCCTTCACGGTATCGCTTCATAACATCACCGTCATCAACGAGAACATGGTCGGCATCGTGACGGCTCTCGACGGTGCACCGATTCGCAAGGGCCAGATTGCAGGTGAGCAGATCGACGGCCACAACAACTTCCAAGACTTCGACAAATTCTTGGCCCTCGGCGGCAACCGTGGCTTGCAGCCTCAGGTGATCCTGGCCGGTAGCTACTTCATCAACCATTGGGGGCTTCAGATTGAAGAAATCCCGATGACCGACGTTCCCATCGGCTACGTCGGCGTCGTGATTTCGTACATCGGCGAAGACGGCGAAGACGTGACGGGCGAGCACTTCCGTCACGGAAACATCGTGGAGAAGGGCTTCCGGGGCGTCTGGGTGGAGCCGCTTGGTCCGGGCAAGTACCCGATCAACAAGTACACGATGAAGGTGGAACTGGTCCCGACGACTAACCTAGTTCTGAACTGGGCGAATGCTCGAACGGAGTCTCATGCGCTGGACAAGCACCTTTGTACGATCACTGTCCGCAGTAAGGACGGATTCCCCTACAACCTCGACGTGTCGCAGATCATCCACGTGCCGGCGACCGAAGCGCCTAAGGTCATCGGACGGTTCGGCAGCATGGTGAACCTGGTGTCTCAGGTCTTGGAGCCGACGATTGGAAACTACTTCCGAAACTCGGCGCAGGATAGCGATGTCATTAGCTTCCTCAGCACCCGAAAGGAGCGTCAGGCGTCGGCCAAGGAGCACATTCGCGCGGTGCTCGATGAATACAACGTTAACGCGGTTGACACTCTGATTGGCGACATCGTGCCGCCGGAGGCGCTGATGAAGACCCTGACCGACCGAAAGATCGCGCAGGAAGAGCAGAAGACCTACGAGACCCAGCGAATGGCGCAAGAGCAGCGCCAGGGCATGGAAAAGGAAACCGCCATTGCCGACATGCAACGTGAGATTGTGAAGGCGCAGCAAAGCGTTGAGATCGCCCAGCGCACGGCTGATGCCACGGTTAAGAAGGCGGAAGGTGACGCGACTAGTCTGAAGCTGCAAGTCAGCGCGGAATCGGAAGCGACTAAGCTCCGGGCCAATGCGGACGCCGAGGCGACCCGAGCTAAGGGTTCTGCCGCTGCCGACGCGACGCGGTTCACCGCCGGTGCCGAAGCCGAGCGCATTTCGAAGACCGGCGTTGCCGAAGCCGAGGCGATCATGGCGAAGGGCCAATCCACCGCGCACTCGTTCCAGCTTCAGGTTGAAGCGATGGGACAAGAGAACTTCACCCGGCTGAAGGTGACGGAACAGATCGCGAGCGGAAAGGTGAAGATCATTCCAGAGCTGCTCATCACCGGATCGGAAGGCTCCGATGGCGGGGTGAATGGCCTTATGGGGCTCCAGCTTTTGAAGATGCTGGAAGACAAGGCCGTCGCTTCGAAATAAGCTAACTCACGAGCCGCTGGAGATACTGGCCGTAGCCGGTTTTTGACAGCGGCTCGGCCAGTTTCAGCACGTCATCGGCGGTGATGAAGCCCTTGAGATACGCCACCTCTTCGGGGCACGCGATCATGAGGCCTTGGCGGGCTTCGATGGTTTCGACGTAGTTGGCGGCTTGGAGAAGGCTTTCGTGGGTTCCGGTATCTAGCCAAGCGTAGCCGCGGCCCATGGTTTCGACGTTGAGTTGGCCCTTGTCGAGATAGGCGCGGTTGACGTCGGTGATTTCGAACTCGCCCCTGGCGCTGGGTTTTAGGTCGCGGGCGATTTGGACGACTTGGGAATCGTAAAAGTACAAGCCGGTTACCGCGTAGTTCGACTTCGGAACGGCGGGCTTTTCTTCGATCGTCTCGGCGCGACCGTCGGCGTCGAAGGAGACGACGCCGTAGGAGCGGGCGTCTTGGACTCGGTAGGCAAAGACGGTGGCACCTTCGGTTTGGGCGTCGGCGTGGTCAAGCAGGTTGGTGAAGCCGTGGCCGTAGTAGATGTTGTCGCCGAGGATGAGACAGGACGGCTTGTCACCGACGAAGGAAGCGCCGATGGTGAAGGCTTGGGCGAGGCCTTTGGGTTCGGGCTGGACGGCGTATTGAATCTCGATTCCCCATTGCGAGCCGTTGCCGAGGAGGCGTTGGAAGTTGGCTTGGTCCTCTGGAGTGGTGATGATGAGGACTTCTCGCATGCCCGCTAGCATCAGGGTGGTGAGCGGGTAGTAGATCATCGGTTTGTTGTAAACCGGCATGAGCTGTTTGCTCACGCTGATCGTGAGGGGGTAGAGGCGCGTTCCGGAGCCTCCGGCGAGAATGATGCCGCGTCGCATATTCGGTCAGTTTGGCGAAACCCACTCCGAAAGATCTTGGGTGTTGATTCGGTAGTAGTTGGGCTGGTTGGCCTCGACGATGTGGTTTCGCAGGATCGGGAGCAGTTCTTGAACCCGCTCAAGGGTGTCCGTGGTTTCCAGGAGGCGCTGCTTTTGGATGTTTTCCATGCTCAGCAGGTTGGCGATGGTGAAGGAGAGGACCATCGGATCGGAGGGGAAAACGACTTGGACATCGAACTCTTGGCGCTCGAAGAGGCGCTGGACGAGGAGCTCGAATTCTTCGCGGGCTTGCAGCATGAGCTGGACGGCGAGGGAATCGTCGGAGATTCCGATTTCGAAAACGGGTTCGACGTAGCCGACGAGATACGGGCGGGAGTCGTCGAGTTGGCGGATTCGGAAGCGGCGCTCGCCTTGAACATAGATGTCCAGTCTGCCGTCTTCGAAGGTGTGGACTTCGCGGACACGGACGGCGGTGCCGACCATGTAAGGGTCCGCGATTTCGCCAACTTCTCCGCCGGAACGGATGAGAACGATGCCGAATGGGCGATCTTCTCGCACGCACATTCGAACCATTTCGCGGTAGCGGTCCTCAAACACGTGAAGTTGGATGGACGCGTACGGGAACAGAACCGTGTTTAGCGGAAATAGCGGAAGCTCCTCCAACTCAGGATTCATCGTCAAATGAGTATAACGCTCCACGACAAATATGGCATCAGGGAAGCCAGAGAGGGGTAAAGTTCCCCCAGCACCGCAGGTACGTAAGTATGGAATTTAATCCAGAACAAGAGAAGGAGCAACAGCAACGGCAGATCGAGGAGCTTCAGAAGCGAATCGACGAGCTTCAACGGCGCGTGTCACGGCAAGAGACCGATGACAATTCGGCATCGGCGCGGACGGAAGAGTCCGAAATGGCCCCGATTAGCGAAGCCGATATGGCGCTGCGCCGCTTGGTTCAGCGAATCGCGATGATTCTGCAGGCCGAGAAGATCGTCATCATGTTTTACGATCGAGAATCGGGCGAGCTGCACGGCATTCCGCCGGCGCTTGGCGTGGATGACGACCAACTCCGAATCCTCCGCGTGCGCGCTTCGCAGGGCATTTCCGGTCAGGTTTTCCGCGAAAGCGAATCGGTGATCATTCACGACGCGATCAACGATCCGCGAGCGCAGAAGGACCCGTTTGGTCTGCTCCACGTGACCAACGGCGTCACGGTTCCGCTGGTCATCGAAAAGCGAGACGAGCAGAATCGCGTGGTCGAGCGAAACACGATTGGCGTTTTGCACGCTTTCAACAAGCGAGACGGCAGCGACTTCAACGACGAAGATGTTCGCTTGCTCGAGCGAATGGCCAAGAACGTTGGCTCCATCATCGCGAACATTCAGCTTTATCGCGAAGTCGTCGAGAAGAAAGAAGAGCTTGCGCAGACGTTTGAATCGCTCAGCGCGGGACTCATCTTGGTCTCGGCCGAAGGTCGCCTCAGCCAGGTCAACTCCTCGGCCCGAGCGGTGTTCCAGCTTTCGGCCGACGTGATCGGCAAGAGCGCAAAGGACCAGCTCAAGAACGAGGACCTTTGGGCGGTTATTTCCGACGCCAGCAAGGGCATCGAGAACTCGAAGCGCGAGATCAACGTTATCATCGGCGGCTCGGACCGCATTTACGAAGTGCAGGCCGCGCCGGTGCGGGGAGAGGAGGGCAAGGACCTTGGCGTCGTCGCCATTCTCAACGACATCACGGACATGAAGAACATCGACCGCATGAAGTCGAGCTTCGTCGCGATGGCCTCTCACGAACTTCGAACGCCGCTTACCGCGATTAAGGGCTTCAGTAGCACCTTGCTGGAAGGTCTGGACGAGGACATGTACTCCAAGGAAGACCAGCGCGAGTTCCTCGGCATCGTGGTTTCGGAGTGCGACCGACTTCGCCGCCTGATCGACGACTTGCTTAACACGTCGCGAATCGAAGCCGGAGAATCGCTCAGCCCGAACTATGCCGAGTTTGACCTTCCGGTCCTTCTCGACAAGGTCGTTCGCGTGCAGCAGCAGTCGACCACGAAGCACGTGGTCTCGCTCAAGGTTCACAACGAGCTTCCGAAGATCATCGTTGGCGACGAAGACAAGTTCGACCAGATTCTCACGAACCTGTTGAACAACGCGATCAAGTACTCGCCGAACGGCGGCGACGTGATTGTCCACGCGACCAGCGAGGGCGACACGCTGCTCTTTGGCGTTCAGGACCAGGGCCTTGGTATTCCGAAGGAGCACCTGGGCAAGGTCTTCGAGAAGTTCCACCGCGTGAACAACGACGACAACCGAAAGATCTACGGAACCGGCCTCGGCCTGTTCTTGGTCCGCCACTTGGTCGAAGAAGTGCACGGCGGCAAAATCTGGGCGGACTCGGAAGTCGGCAAGGGCTCGACCTTCCTGTTCCGCATTCCGGCGAAGCTCGATATCGAGAAAATGAAGCTGGAACAGCAGTAAGGCGGGGTGCCTTCGTGGCCTCGTTTGCCTGGGTGGGAGCGTAATTAATTAACGTTCCCCCCCAGGCTTTTTAATTAATTACAGGGCGGTCCAGGTTCGGATTCGTTCGGATTCGTTCGGATGTTCGGGTTTGTTTTGGCTCGTCATGAATTCTCTCTCTAGTTGGCGAGCGAGGGATTTGTAAACCTGTTTAGATTTAAGTGGTAGGTTGCATCTGTTGTGGAGCGCTCGGATTTAAGTTGGATTCACCTTGGCTGGGATGGTCGGGTCGCAGATTATGTGAGCGACTATCCTGTCGACATTCGGCTATCGATGACGGCGAAGCGGATGCTTTCCGTCGACAAGATGATCTGGCCGAGATCGGCGGCTTTCTTGCAGCTGTTGAAGACGAACGAGGACCTCGGCCGGAACTGGACGCTCAATCTTTATCCTCACTCCTCAGTCGTTTCTGAACTGCCCTCGACCACGGCAGTTCGAATCAGCTGCCTCGCGAGTCAAACGGAGATCGATCCGGAGCGGTTTTATCCCGCTTCAGGTGGCGAGGAAGAGGTGATCATCCTCGGCTATGAAGTGGCGGATATCTGGCTTTTGAGCGGGGTGATGAATATCGTGTACTCAGAGGAAGATCGTGTTGCGTGGCCGCAATTTGTTTCGGTATTGAACGAGAATCACCTTTTCGATGATCCAAGGCTCGCGATCGAGTTCGCGGAAGTTCTGGATGATGAGGTGACGGAACATGCTCCGTTTGTGGTTCTTCAGGTGGCCGTCTTGGCGTCCTAGAAATCGAGTGCCGGTCGTGACCTTATGACAAGAAAGATTCTTGCTTCTTTATTTGTTCTTGCCTGTGGAGTTTTTTCCATGGGCTGGTTTCAGGCTGATTACAACGAGCGATACTTGTCTGAGTACAACGGAGAATTTTCGGCGGTCGATACGGGCGACGGCATTGCCGGGTCTGGCTATAGCTGCTGTGGCGGCTTGATTGGAGGGATTGTGTTGGTTGTGACATTTAATGCCTGGAAGCGGCGTCAAACCAGGAAAGAGGCGTAAACCCATGATCCCTTAAGGATCCTAACTCCGAGTCTTAAGCCCGGTAATCGAGAACAGGGGCTTGCACCTCTTTCGTTGGAATCAAGTCTATGCGATTGGAACCGACCTTTGATCAGCGACTTGGTCGTCGCCTTCGTGAACTCGGAGTTTTGGTCCTGGCATTTCTTGCCTTCGGGATGTGGATCGTGTGGCTGATAAAGATTCGATGGCGGCTCATGTACTTCCTTTGGCTCTTTTCGAACGTGCAGGCTCGCCAGAGCTAGACTTCTCGGTTGGAGCAGAAGTCTCTCGATCAATTGTTTCCTCGAAGTGTTCAACTTCGAGACTTGCGTCCATGAGACATCTCACGGCGGTTGGGAACCAATAGTCCCAAAGAGTCTTCGCCGATACAGGATTGTTCCATGTGCAAACGGTAGTAAGTTCCATTTGCCACCCGTGTCGATTTGATTCAAGGTAGCCAAACTGTTTCAGAGTAAGTAGAACCTTCACCGAACCAGGCTCGGGTGAAGCTATTTCCCCGAGTGCTTGTGCCAGTCGAAAGAAGACTACGAAACAGTCTTCTGCTACCTTTCCTAACTTATCTTCTCGAAAGTGCGTAGCAACATATGCTCCAAACCGATGGTGCTCAAAATCGCCATACGATTGACTTGACTCCCAGCATTCACAACCAATTGTCGAAAGGATTGAGCCTGAACCATTAAGTTCAATCAGCGCCTGTCTTAGGATGGGCTCGCGATTCGGTTCTGGAAGAAGGTCTAGAAATTCTGGTTGCTCCACGAGGTTCACCCAGCTGTGACTGCCCTCATCACTTCGGCGGTACGGGATGCCCGTTATCCCAAAATCGATTTCAAGGCTTACAAACTCGTTCAACGCAAATTTTCACCCGCGGAGAGCAATGATTGAGCGAGCGGGTTTCCATCGTATGGTGATCTGCGCTCGAACAGTACATTTTGGACAAACCCTCGATTGGCCGTTTCCAGCTCGGCAAGGCAAAGTGGAAGCCGTGCCAGTTCTTTGGGCTCCATTTTGTGTAGTCCGCCGCCGTAAACTCTTCCTTCGGAAGTGAATTCAGTTGCACCAAGCTTACGCAATTGCTCTGCTACCCGGTCTAAAAGCTTGCCATCGAGGTCAGCCTTCGTGACCCATGGTTTGGGATAGAGCAGCAGGTAGACGTTGGTGGCAATCGCCCGACTCTTGTTGCGGATAATTCTGAATGGTGGCTCACCGTGCTTGGGGCGCCCCATATAGGTACAAAGCAGCGGAGGCGGCTCCCGCCTCTCATGGCTGTACCACGGGCTCCTTCCTTTACACAAATATCCCTCATCCACCCCAGAATCCTTACCTTCTTGCACTAGCGTATAGACAAGAGGAAATAGTCTTTGAAGTTCTAATTCTGGAAAGGAGCAATCAAATAGTGCTAGTTGCTCATGGAGAACCGGGTATCCGCTCTCACCCGCTTCGACAACAAGTTCACGCACGTTTCTGGGTGAAGGAAGAATCGGCTTCAGAAACTCGTTTGGAATGCCTAAAGTTTGAAATTCTGATAATGGTCGAATGAAGAACTTGTTGTCTCCGGTGGCAATTCCGCGCCGGATTGAAAAGGCGTCGCCGAGAGTCAGGTTTGGCTTTTGATCCGAATATCCGAGTTCGGGAAGCGTGCTCCACTTGCGTAATGCTCGGAGCGTTTCAATGGTAATGTCAGACACTTCTCGTGGCTGGTCCATGCTTCCGCCAATCGTGTAGCTAACCGCAGTTCCCAAATGAGGAGCCCTATTTCGGAAGATCACTACAGTCGAAGTCACGAGCGCATCATCGAACTGGACGTCCTCTGGAGCGAACCTATGAATGCGAAGTAGCTCAACCTTCTCAGTCAAGTATTTCTTGAGTTCTGCACCGTAATTCACATCCATGAACTCGGATGGAATGAGCCATGCACTCACCGCTCCGGGTGTAAGCCACCGATGGGCGATGAGCATAAAATGAATATAGAGACCAGCAAGCCCACTTGGCTGAATACCAGAAACTCTGCCGGAAAGCTTGACGAGATTCCGCTTCTGCTCAGCCTCAATATGATGATGACGAACGTAAGGAGGGTTGGTGATGAGGAGGTTTGATGTGTAGCCTATCGCGATTGGGTCAATCAAAGTGAAGTCTGCTTCAATAACACTCAACGGATATCCTGACCACATTCGGCTAGAGGCTCTCGCAAACGCATGGTCAATTTCCACTCCAACCGCCTTTTCAATTCTATTACCGGCAAGGCTGTGCACGGCTTGGAAGAATGAGCCAGTCCCAAGGGCTGGCTCCAAAAATCGTATCGGTCCACTCTCGGGAAGAAACGGGAGAGTGGCTCTAACGATTTGTTCTGCGAGGGCTGGCGGGGTAGCAAACTGCCCGAGCATATTTCGCTCGAGTTGGGTCTTCCTGGCGTCCAGCTCGACTTGAATCCGTAGTCTTTCTTCGGCAATGCTCATAGTCCCACTCCATCAAGATCAGTTAGGCGGTGCTCCCATATCCAGTCAATGCCTTCTGAAGCGGAATATCCTAAGTATCCTGCGTCAAAGTAACCGCACAGGAACAGATAGAACGGAACTTCAGGGCCGTACGTTGCCCTGATTTGGTGCACTTTTTGTGCTTCTTCTTTCCGCCGCTTGTTCACATTAGTGAAGTCTCCGGCACTCTTCGCCTCGATGAGGATCGGCATTCGATCAGGCTGGATGGACTTTGGCTGGATAACTATGTCTACTGGAATGTTGACCTGCCCGTTTTGATTCGTCGCTGGGACGTTCATTCGAAAACTGAATGTCCCGGCCACCATTGATTTGGGATCAGAGACACTTTCGGAATGTTTGTATCCGCGAACTTCCAGGTAGTCCTTCACCAGGCGAAGTTGTCGTGCTTCCTGTGCGTTTTTGACGATTGGATTAGCAACCGCTGTACAGCATCTATCGGCGAGAATTGTCGCAGCGCGGTATCGCTGGGTCTCGGATGGAGTAGAGCCGTCTGTTAACCATGGGAACAAGTCATCGTCCATGAGCTTCACGAGAATCCCTGCAACCTTTTCAAGTTGAGTGTGCAATGCCGTCTCTTGGATGCGTGGTATTTTCCCAGCTTCTAGGGATTCAACAACTGTCTTTGAAACACCTGCAAGGCCACTCAAGCGTTCTCTGGCTAACGGGGGGCAGGTTGCCATACGGAGTGTAGCCAACGCTTGTGGGTTCGCCCGAAGATAGCTCGCTGAAATGGCTCTTCCATCTGAGCTTGAAAGTAGGTGCTGTTCTACTTCTCCCGTCACTTTCATGCGGGTTTCGCGGAAGGCGGCAGGGGCCGCATGCATGAACCAAGTGTTGAACATGTCAACCGAGGCAGAGACATCTTCTTTCCATTGGTGTGGTTTGTCAGCGTTGATAGGCATCGTGCGCGTTGGACCCGTGGTCGTCTGTGTCAAGTCGAAAAATGAGTAGATGCTTGTCTACTCTAAAGAATACCCATTTCGCACGCAAGTTGGTAGAGACGAATATTTGTGTTCTGAAGGCGTGCGGAGTGAGTGCGCAAAAATGACTCTACCGACGGCCTGCGCAGTGCTGCACCTTTGGGCGGCACGAGCAGCAGTGAATTTGCGGATTTCCAGAAAGGGCCTGAACGTGCCACTTACTTGGAGACCTTCTTTCTATCCTGTCGCACTTCGGCAAGGGCATTCTCGACGTCCTCAGCGATTTCCTCGTTGGTCCAACCTTCTTGGTTCGCACGGGTGTGCAACGCGCCGAATAGACTTCGGATGCCTTCCGAAAAGGTAGGGGGCGTGCTTCCTTGTTCGCCGAGGACGTCTTTGCGGATCAGGTCTCGGACGTATTCGGATCGGTCGGCGTAGTGGCGTCCTTTCCAACGTTCGTCAACGCGGCGGAGGAGTTCGTCGGAGACGCCGGAGATTTTGATTGTGTGAGCCATGGTCGTTGTTGGTCTCAATTGTAGGCCAGGTTGGGCCGGATCGTGGCCATGGTTGGGCCTAAGTAGACAAATTTGGCGGGGCGGCTCTCCACCCCCTACCCCTCCTCTCATTGGGAAATGAAAGGAGGGATTTGGACGCTTTACGACAATGCGGTGCCGTAGGCGTCGCCGATGCCGAGGAGTTGTTTTTGGATGGGGTCGTTGCTGGCGTGGGCTTCGGCTAGGAGGCGTTCTGAGGGTTCGTAGCCAGTCCACATTTTCATCCAGAAGTGGCCGTAGTTGTAGATGAGGACGCGGCGGGGGGTGGGGCTTTCGTTGTTTACGGCGCAGTGGTAGGTGCGGCCGTTGAAGAGGTAGGCGGTTCCGGCTTGGCCGGTCATTTGGATGGCGCCGGGCATGTCTTTCGGTTCTTCGACCTCCGGAAACTGCCACTTCATCGGGAATTTGTGCGAGCCGGGGATCATGGCGGTGCCGCCGCTGGAGGCATCGACATCCGACAGCAGATAGAACACCTTCACCATCATCGTGGATTTCGGGTGGTAGACGCCGCGCATGCCGACGTCGTGATGCCAGCCGGCGTGGGTGCGGGGGGTGTTGGGCGGGGTGATGAAGTAATCGTTGTCGATCATCATCACGTCATCGCCTACCGCGTCTCGAACCAAGGGGAACACGGTCGGGTGCCAGAGCAGGGAGAGAAGTTGCGGGTCGTATTCGATGGGGGCCTGAACTTGGTCGAGGACCTCGCTGCGGATTCCGCGGCGGTGCGGTTCGGCGCGCCAAAGGGCTTCAGCGCGGTTAGCGGCTTCGCGCGTCGCGGCGAGCTCCTCCGGTGAGAGGGCGTTTGGAATCACGAGGAAACCGTTGGTTTCGTAACTCACTCGCTGGGCGACGGTCATGGCCATGATTGTCAGTTTTCGGCTTGCGACTTGAAGGCAGCGTTGATGGATTCGAGGTTCTTGACGACGATGGTGTGGATGACCCGCTTTACGAGGGCGGCGAGGGTGGGCACGTTGTATTCGTAGTCGAGGTACTGGTCAAACCGGGTACCACCGTTTTCGGCAGTGAACTTCCAGGTGCCTTCGAAGCGGTCATAGTCGCCGGAGACTTGGCGGAACTGGGAAGAGGTTTCGGCGTCGTTCCAGAGTTCTTCTTGTCGCCAGCGGACCTTGAGGCCAAAGGTGGGGACGAGGCCGATCCAATCGGCGATGAATCGCTCGCCGTCGCGCTCGACGGGGGTGATGCTTTGGACCTCCTTCATGTACTCGGGATATCGCTCGGTGTCCTTCGCAATGGCATAGACGCGGTCGAGCGGGGCGTTGATCCAAACGGTGGTTTCAACGATCGGCATGCTAGGTTGACGGTACCCTTTAGGAACGGTCAGCCGTTCTATGCGAGCCCTTATTCTCAACGCCCCTGGTCAGCTTGTGCTGGCCGATTTGCCGATTCCCGAGCCCGAAGCGGGCGAGATTGTCATCCGGGTGATGGCCGCCACGACTTGCGGAACCGACCTTAAAGCTTGGCGAAGGGGACATCCTCAGATTCCGATGCCGGGGCCGTTTGGGCATGAATATAGCGGGGTGGTTACGGCGGTTGGAGATGGAGCGCCGTTCCGAGTGGGAGATGAGGTGATGGGGGTCCATTCTGCCCCTTGCCAAGCATGCGTTTGGTGTAAGAATGACCAAGAAAACTTGTGCGAAAGCATCATGGCCACCAAGGTTTTGGGGGCTTATGCGGAGTACTTGCTCATCCCGGCGCGGATCGCGGCGCTGAACGTTTTTCTGAAGCCGCGGGAGTTGGATTTTTCGATCGCAAGTTTGCTGGAGCCGCTGGCTTGCGTGGCGCAGGGGGGGCGGGAGTTGAAGAAAGCGCAGGCGTTGCGGGTTCCGGCGGAGACGAAGGTGCTGGTGATCGGTCCAGGGGCGATTGGGCTGATGTTCGTGGCGGCGCTGCGGTCGGAAGGGGTGACGGACATCACATTGGCGGGGCGGAACGCGGAGCGGTTGGCAATTGGCGCAGGGCTCGGGGCAACAACGGTTCCGTATTCGGAGTTGGTTCCGAGCGATTACGATGTCGTGATTGAGTGCACCGGGATGCCGGAAGTTTGGGAGCGGTCGGTGCAGTTGCCGCGTCGGGGCGGAACGGTGATGTGGTTCGGCGGATGCGCTTCGGGTTCTACGGTGACCTTGGATACGGGCCGAATTCATTACGATCAGATCACTTTGCTGAGTCCGTTCCACTTTGGAACGCACGCGGTGAAGCAGGCGCGGCAGTGGCTGATTGCTGACCCTGAGCGGTTTGAACCGATCATCACAGCTTCGCGAACGTTGGAAGAGGCCAATGCCATTTTTGAAGATTTACAGGCGGGCAATGGGCTCAAGTACGTGATACGGCCATGATGAACCGACTTGCGCGATACATCGGGAACGGGAACGTGGAGATCGTTTCGGAGCCGGTTCCTGCCGTTCCCGCGGGCGGGTTGCTGGTTCGGACGGAGGCTTGCGGACTCTGCAGCGGTGAGCTGATGAGTTGGTACATGGACCGCAAGTTGCCGCACGTTTTGGGGCATGAGGTCGCGGGGATTGTGGAAGTGAGCGAAGACGACCGGTTCCCGGTGGGCTCGCGGGTTTTTCCGCACCATCACGCGCCGTGCCTTCGGTGTGCGCTTTGCCTGGAAGGGAAGTTTGTTCACTGTCCGCAGTGGAAGTCGACGAAGCTGGTGCCGGGCGGGATGGCGGAGCGGTTTGTGGTCGCGCCGGAGAACCTAACGGACACGGTGCGATGCGACGATTTGCGGCCGCAGGACGCGGCGCTGCTGGAGCCGCTGGGGTGCGTGATGAAGGCCATTCGATTGGCAGGATCGCGGGATCGGGCGGCGGTGGTGGGCCTCGGGTTTATGGGGCTGCTGCACATGTTCGCGCTAGATGATCCGGTGAGTTATGACCTGAACGCGGGTCGAGTAGATTGGGCGCGAGGAAAGGGCTTGCGAGTTGGCGGTGCGGCAAAGCCGGAGATGGTGGAGACGGTATTCGTTTGTCCGGGCTCGCAGGGAGCTTTCGACTTTGCGCTTTCGATGGTGAATCCGGGTGGGACGATTGTGATGTTCGCGCCGCTGGCGCCAGGGGAGGATCTACGGGTTCCTCAGGCCGCGTATTTTCGGGATATCACGATCCGAAACGCCTACAGCGCGGGGCCGAACGATACGCAGGACGCGCTGGAAGTTATTCGGGCCGGCAAACTTTCGGCGGATCAGGTCGTCTCTCATTTCATCGGCCTAGACGAGCTTCCGAAGGCCTATCAGCAAATGAAAGCCGGAGAAATTCTGAAGCCCATGGTCCTGATACCGTGATGGCGCATGTTGCCGAACGTTAAATAGTTTGTGGCCACTGAATCCATCAAGTGATAACATAAGGCCCGGCAATTCTCCGTAATGAACATTCTTCTCACTGCCCTCATGGTTACCGCGACGGTGCCCGCACCGCGGCCCGCCATGGACCCAGAGGCATTTGCCGAACGAGCCTGGCAAGAAGCCGCCGTTCAGGTGGCCAACGAGCCGGATGAGAAGCGGAAGAAAGAACTCGCCGAAGACGAGGAACTCGGCAAGAAGTACAGCCTTGAGGCGGAGAAGGAGTACAAGCTCAGCACAAATGCGGAGATGCTGAAGCGGGTCGAGAAGATCGGCCAAGACCTGGCGACGATTGCGAACGTTTCGCCGGTGAACGTGACCTGGGGCGACAAGCAACTCAACCGGTTTACCTACACCTTTAAGGTGATTGAGGGTGAGGACGTGAACGCGTTTTCGCTGCCCGGCGGCTACATCTACATCTTCGAAGGGCTGCTGAAATATGCGGAGTCGGATGCGGAAGTGGCGGGCGTTTTGGCGCACGAGATTTCGCATGCCGCGCAACGCCACGTGGTGTATCTGCGGCGCAAGACGAGCAAGTTCGACATTCTGACGATCCCGCTGATTCTCGCGACGATTTTGACCGGCCGGGGAGAGTTGCTTCAGCTTGGAAGCTTGACGACGACGGCTTTGGCGAATGGCTGGACGGTCGACGCCGAGAAGTCGGCGGACTTTGCGGCGTTTCAGTACATGAACCGCGCGACTTACAACCCGACCGGGCTGCTGACTTTTATGGAGCGGCTAGCGCGGGATGAGCGCAGCACGGCGGCGGTGGACTGGGGCATCTATCGAACTCACCCACCCGGACGACAGCGTGCGGAAGCGGTGACGTCTTACATGGAAGCGGCCGGCGTGCCGATTCGGCGCAGCTTGGTGACCACGACTTATCGCACGACGGTGGAGCCGGGTGAGGGCGACGTGGTTCAGCTGAAGTTTGGGAAAAAGCCGCTGGTGGCGTTCGCCGGCGACGCAGCTTTGGACCGGGCAGATGATGCGGTCGAAAAGCTGAACGCATTTTTTGACGAGAACCCGCAGCTTTTTGAGGTGGCCATTGGAACGGACGGCACCGTGATTGGGCGGCGGCGGCCGTTGTTCCAGGTGACGCCGGAAGATGCCGAGCACGCGAAAGTACCGTTTGACGAGTTCCGAAAATCGACGCTGAAGAGCATCAAAGAGGCGATGTACGGCCTCGCGTTTAAGACTTGGAATCGGCAGTAACCGGTCCCCGGTACAATCTGCACTCCGTCGATGCTCGAAAAGTTGCTCGAAATTGAACGTCGCTTTGAAGCGGTTGAAGCTGACTACAGTAACCCCGCCATCGTTTCCAAACCAGGGGAAATGCAGCGTTTGGGCAAGCAACGTTCGGAGCTTGAGCCGATCGTCGCGGCGATTCGGGAGTACCACCGGGTTCGAACCGAGCTGAGCGATGCCGAGGAGATGCTCAGCGATCCGGAAATGAAGGAGATGGCACTTGCGGAGATTGAGCCATTGCGCGCCCGAAGTACGGAACTTGAGGATCGGCTGCGGCTGATGATGCTCCCGCGAGATCCGCTAGACGAGAAGCCAGTGATCATCGAAATTCGCCCGGCGGCGGGTGGAGACGAGGCGGCGCTGTTTGCGAACGAGCTGTTCCGAATGTACACACGCTATGCCGAGCGGCGGCGGTGGAAAGTGGACATTGTCGAGCACGAGGAATCCGGCATCGGCGGACTCGATCGAGTGATTTTCAACATCCAGGCCGAGGGCGCGTTTTCTCAGCTGAAGCATGAGAGCGGCGTTCACCGCGTGCAACGAGTGCCGGCGACCGAGAGCCAGGGCCGGATTCACACGAGCACGGTGACGGTGGCGGTTCTGCCGGAGGCGGAGGACGTGGAAGTTGATATTGATGCCAAAGATCTGGAGATTTCGACCTTCCGATCAAGCTCGGCGGGTGGTCAGCACATGCAGAAGAACGAAACCGCGATCCGGATCGTGCATCGACCGACGGGCTTGGTGAGCACGTGTCAGGACGAGCGAAGCCAGCAGCAGAACAAGCTGAAGGCAATGGCGGTTCTCAAGTCGAAGATTTTGCAGATGGAGCGCGATCGGGCGGACGCGGAGCGGGCGGGGATTCGCAAGGGCCAGATTGGCAGCGGCGACCGATCGGAAAAGATTCGAACCTACAACTTCCCCGAGAGCCGCGTGACGGATCACCGGATCAAGGTGACTTTGCACAACCTTTCGGGCTTTTTGGAAGGCGATGTTCAGCCGATGATCGACGCGCTCATTCAAGAAGAGCAAGCGCGCCGTTTGGCCGAAGAGTAAGGCCTACGGCGAGAGTCGTCCGGTGTGGCCGTCTACGTAGCTGACGGCGTTTTCCCCGTTGTATCGGCCGGGTGTCGGTCGGTTGGTGGCGACATCAACAGCATTTCGCTGGTTCTTGTTAGCGTCGAAGTACATCAAGGTTGCGGCGGGGTTTTCGATGGTGGTGATGTTGCCGCCGACGACGAGGATGTTGTAGGCGTAGCCGTACTGATTGGGTTGGTAGTCGAAGACGGGTGAGCGGTAGTACTCGACCCGCTTGACGTACGGAGTGGTGGAGTCAACCCAGTTGCTTCGGGGCAGCACATCGTCATAGTCGGCACTGTATACGCTGGTCGCTACGGCGAGCGCGCGGACACGGGTCAGGGACTGATCGATGAGCGGGGAAGTGTCGTTATAGCCAGGAACATAGCCATCGAGATAGAGCAGACCGTTGCTACCGTTGTAACGGCCAGGGTTGGGCTGAGTGCTCGTTGCGGCAGTTGCGTTTCTTCCGAGGACGTTCGAGTCGAAGATGAGCACGGTGGCGATGGCGTCCAAGGTGGATCGGTTTCTACCTGCGGCAGCGGCGTTGAGGGCGAATCCGTAGTCGGCCGGGTCAACGGCGGGAGAGACGAAGATGTTTGGGTCGGCCGTATATGGCTCCATGCCGTCCATCCAGCTGTTCGCGAGCGGGGTCATATCGTCGTTGTCGCCCATGTAGAGGTCGGCCGCGGTTGAGAGGCTTCGGAGTCGACGCACCGCGGCTTGAAAGTCGGCTGTGGTGATTTGGTCACCGGTTCCGCCGCAGGCGAGGATGGTGATTCCGGCGGCCATGGCTAATCCGGCGACGAGGGGTGACTTTCGCATAGGTTTAGTGTGCTCGGACATTGTGAAGAATAGGTGATGTTTATCCCTTGAATTCCACTAATTGCTAAGATTAGTTGGATCGGATCCCTGGGACCCGGGAAAAGGGGGGCGTGGTTCGGAACGTATACTTAGATAGGCCTATGTACCAAGTCCCGTTGCCGCCGGAGTACACCGATCTGAGTGCGGAGGAGATTCGTAGCCGGATTCATGCGGCCAAGGCGAAGCTTGGTTCTGGCACGGTGATTCTCGGTCACCACTATCAGCGCGACGAGATCATTGAGCACGCCGATCACCGGGGAGACAGCTACAAACTCGCGAAGGATGCGAACCTTCACCCGGAGGCGCACACGATCGTTTTCTGTGGTGTGCACTTCATGGCCGAAAGCGCGGACATCCTGACGCCGGATCACGTGAAGGTGATTCTTCCGAACCTTGCGGCGGGGTGCAGCATGGCGGATATGGCGAACATCTTCCAGGTTCGCAAGTGCTGGCAAGAGTTGCAGCGGGTTTTGGGCGACGCGATGAGTGTGGTGCCGGTGACCTACATCAACTCTGCGGCGAACCTTAAGGGGTTTGTCGGTGAGAACGGTGGCACGGTTTGCACGAGCACAAATGCCCCGACGGCCGTCGCTTGGGCGCTCACTCAGGGCGAGAAAGTCTTGTTCTTCCCGGACCAGCACTTGGGGCGAAACACCGGTGCGAAGCTCGGCTACGACCCCGAGACCGAGATGGTGGTTTGGGATCCTTTCAAGCCGCTGGGCGGGAACAGCGAAGAAGCGATTCGGTCGGCAAAGTTCATTTTGTGGAAGGGCCACTGCTCGGTCCACAAGCGCTTCACCCTAGAGCAGATAGCGAAGGCGCGGGAGGAGCATCCTGGCATCAACATTTTGGTTCACCCGGAGTGCGAGCTTGAGGTGGTGAACGCGGCGGACTTTAACGGCTCGACGGAGTACATCATCAAGACGGTTGAGGCGGCGGAGCCGGGCAGCAAGTGGGCGGTGGGCACGGAGATTAACCTCGTCAATCGCCTCGCAAAAGAAATGCCGGACCGGCTGATCTTCTGCTTGGACCCGCAGATTTGCCCTTGCTCAACGATGTACCGAGTTCATCCGAGCTTCCTGCTCTGGACGCTGGAGAATCTCGTGAACGGGGTTGTGGTCAACCAGATCGTGGTGCCGGACAAGGTCAAGCACTACGCAAAGATCGCGCTTGACCGCATGCTTACCGTCTGCGCTTAGGGCCCGGTGTCGCCGGGGAGACGGCTGGTTTTGACGGCGTCACGGAGCTCATCGAAGGTGAGTTCGTTGATGAAGAGTTGCTTGTAGACCACGTCGGCAAGGCCGAAAATCTCAAGCAATGCGGTAAGGCGTTTTCGGAGCGATTGCGTGGCTTCGTCGGGGTCGCCTTCAGGGAGTCGAGAAAGGATCTCTTCGATGGCCTCGGCCGTCGGGTCAATCTCTCGACGCTTCCGTTCCTTTACGATCCGGATGATCATTTGGTAAGGATCAGTCTCGGTGATATAGGTATCTTTTCGGTCGCCAGGTTGTCGAAATCGCCGCACGACGCCCCAGTCCATGAGCTCGCGCAGATTCATGCTCGCGTTGCCGCGGCTGATCTGGAGGCGGTCCATGATCTCGTTGACTTCGAGGGGAATTCCGGTGACGAACAACAGCGCGTGAATTTGCGCCATCGTTCGGTTGATTCCCCAACTCGAACTCATGCGTCCCCATTCGAGGATGAATTGGTCTTGGGCACCGCCTAAGACGGATTCGGCTCGACCCGGGCGCGGATGGGCCTCGGTCTCTTCGAATTCCGCCGGCTCGTCAAAACCGTCCTCAATGGGGGGTTGCATTGGGTTTATCGCTCTTCAGCGAGGCGACGACCTTCTTTCGCGTTCAGCTCAATGAAGTCTTTCCAGTTTGCGGGCACTTCGCTGTCCACGAAGATGGCGTTGACTGGGCACTCTGGCTCGCAAAGGCCACAGTCGATGCATTCATCCGGGTTGATGAAAACCTGGTCATCTGCCTCATAAATGCAGTCGACCGGGCAAACGGTCATGCACGACTTATCTTTAACTCCGATACAGGGTTCAGCGACAACGTATGGCACTCTTCAATAACTCCGTCCTACAGTCTACTAGGTTCGAAAAGCCCAATTTGTGCTCTGGCCTCGGGGTGGTGGCGAGAAGTTGAGCAATAATAAGGCCATCAATCGTTCGTTTCAGGACGTATGGAGAATTAATGATCACCTTAACTGAGCGCGCAGAAGTCGAATTGGCTGACCTAATCAAGAGCCAGGGCAAAGACAACGCGGCCCTTCGTGTCTGGGTGGCCGGCGGCGGTTGCTCCGGACTTCAGTACGGCATGGCCCTTGACGACAACTCGCCGGAAGAAGACGACAAGTTGTTCGAGCAGAACGGCATCAAAATTTTGGTCGATGCCATCAGCCTCAGCTACATGGAAGGTAGCCACGTGGATTACGTAGATGACGTTCTCGGTGGCGGCTTCAAGATTGAGAATCCAAACGCAACTTCGAGCTGCGGTTGCGGATCGAGCTTTAAGGCGGAAGGCGAAGGTGCCGTCGCTGGCGGCGGCGGATGCGGTTCCTGCAGTTCGCGCGGCTAAATCCTTGCGGTTGAATTTTTGGCCAACGTGCCAATGATTCAGTTGTAGCGAAGACACCTTACTTTTGCGCGGCGAATTATCTCGCCGCGCAATTTTTTTCAATGAAGAGAATTACTTGCTACGTGCGCCCGCACCGGGTGGAAATGGTGAAATCGGCGATTGCCGCCGCCGAAGTCAATGGTATGACGGTGAGCGACGTCCGAGGCGTTGGAGTCTCTCCGGTGCGAGAGCAAAGGTACTCGAACCTTGTTGGCGTGGTGCCGATGCCCATTCAAGCCAAGATCGAAGTTGTCGTCGCCGATGCCCAAGTCGAGGAGATCGTTGAGTCCATTCTGCGGAATGCACGGACCGGCGAGGCAGACGACGGCAAAATATTCATCGAGGATGTCGCCGACGCATATCGCATTCGAACGCACGAACGCGGAGAAATTGCGGTTTAGGCTGAATTACTGAGGCCTTAGTTTCGTCATACTTGCGACAGGTTATTTTACGATGAGCATGATCGCACTAACTTCGGCATTCTGGGCAATCGCCCTCGCACCAAAGGTGGAGGTCACCGTCGACTGCCCAGAAGGGCAAGTCGTCACGGGCGAGCGGAAGTTTCGCGTCACCGTAACGAACACCAATCCAGACGACAACGTGAACCAGGTGGAGTTTTACGTTGGGGCGGAGCTTCGGGACAGCGACACAAGCACTCCGTACGAGTTCCGCATCGACTCGCTTGCCGAAGAAGAGGGCCCGCTGAAGCTGCGATTCAAGGCGTTTACCGCCGAAGGCCAGTCGGCCGAGAAGTCGATCACGGTCCGAATTGATAACGGCCTTTCGAAGGGAGCCGGTTTCCACATCGAACAGGGAACGGTCTCTTACTCTGACGGAAAGTATCGCGAGGCGATCGTCAGCGGTCGAATCGCACTGAAGATTGAGGAGAAATCGGTACCGGCTCGAGTCTTGCTCGCCCGCGCCAACTTTGCCCTCGGCATTTTTGATACGGCGCAGAAGTTCGCCGAAGATGCGCTTGCGATCGATCCCGTAAACGTTGCGGCTTCCGAAGTTCTCTCGGGCGTCAATCTCCGCCGCGCCTTTAACACGGTTAGCCGCGACAATGACCGCGCCGGAACCTTGGCAAGCATTCGGTCCGCCTTCAAGCAAGCGGTAGAAGCGCGAAAGCGAATTCTCGATGCGACGCTTGATCAGCTCGGTGCTCCGACCGACATCAACCTCGTTGCTTACGCTGATTCGGCCATTCGGGCCCAGCGCTATTCGCTGGTCGTTAACGCGGTCGCTCCAGCCTTCGACCGGGATACGTCGCGCACCGACTTGGCGAATCGCCTCTCGTACGCCTACATCCGAACCGGCCGATATGCCGAAGCGCTCAAGGTGCTCGGAACGCTGAAGCGCTACGGAAAGCTGGATGCCTATTCGTTTGCCGCCGCCGCCGTCGCCAACGCTCAGCTGGGCGACACGGTGAACTCGGACGAAGCGATCAAAGAAGCGTTGTTGTCTAACGAAGGAGACCTCGGGGTTCTTACGGCGCAGGCATTCATCGCCCTGAAATTCAACCGAACAAACGTTCTTGCGAATCTCTCGAACCGCCTCGTGAATGATCGAGCCCAGCGGACCGAGACTTGGTACTACTTCGCGGCGGTTAACAACCGACTTCGACGCTTCCAGGAAGGACGACGTGGTTTCGAGCGATCCGTTTTGTCTGAGCCAACCAACGTTGATGCCTACATCGAGCGTGGAAACGAGTCCATGGGCGTCGTCACTAGCAGCAAGCTCGAGCAAAAGGAACTCGACTATCTGTACGACACCGCACGTGCCTTCTATGACACGGCGCTGGTTGCTCGCCCAGAATCGGCAGAAGCGCTTGCCGGCGTGCTCACCGTGCTTCTGTATCAGAACAAGCCATCGGAAGCGGTCGCTTACGGTGAGGCGGCAATTAAGGCCAGCCCAAACAGTGCGATTGCTCACTATGCAGCGGCCGCGGCTTATGCAGAACAGGCTTCGTTCCTGTCGAAGCAGGCGGGTGGCCGAATCTCCGACGAGGTTTCTCGATTCAACGGTCTTGCCGCAGCGGCAAACCGAAAGGCGGGCACGTTGGATACGAAGTTCCTGGAAGGTCGCACCATTCCGAAGGAAGCTGACGTGCTGAAGTATCTGACTGAAGCGGGCCGAAGCCCAGTCCTCTCCGCACCATCACGGTAAGCGGTAACTGATTACGCGGGTCCGGAGCGGAAACTGCTCCGGATCTGCGGTAAATCGTAAAACACCACGATCCGACGAGTCGTTCGGCAAGTAGTCGAACGTGATCGAAGACGACTCGTCATTCACAATCCCTTCCACCGTCACTTGCTCGGCGGTTTGGCGGCCCAAGTTTGTCAGTTTGATCGCGACATCGTAACTGTCATTGATCTTTCGGACACTGGTGATCGCGATCTTGAAGTTCACCGACCGGTCGCGCCCTTGGTTGATGTCCATGATCAGTCCGATCGAAACGATCAGGATGATGACCAGGCTGATCGTGAAAACCGATACTTCCAGAATGGTTCGTTTCATGCTTTAAAGAGGATTCGGCCCGCCGAAGCACCGAGGGCTCCAGGTACGGCCAGGGTCACGATTTGGCGAAGATTGACGGCGAAAGAGCGGTCGTCGAGGTGACGGAAGAACCAGAGAAGCATGGTGGCGGTGGTGAGGGCTACGCCAACCGTGACCACGGGCCCGAAGATTGAGCGCGGAATCCAGCACTGGGTACGGAAATCGCGACTTCGCCGGAGGTCGGTAAACCCGAGAATGAGCGCGGTGAGGATGAGGCACGCGATGAGCATTCGAAATGCCTTCACCGGCGACGATTCCACCGCGATGAGCAGCACTTCTTCGGTCGGAGCCACGCTGGCGGCAACAAAAATGGCGCCGCAAAAGGCAACGGCGATCTGTCCGAGAATGGGGACTTCACGCTTACCGTTGGTGCTTGCGCCGTTTGCGCTGGCACCGAATTGAACCGTGCCGATACTCACTCCGATGCTCGTGACGAGCGCTTCCATGGTCACTTTGCCCGCGAGTTCGGCGAAAGGCATGTTGACGTGAATCCGCCCGATGAGGTGAAGAACGGTAGCGGCGACAATAAATCCCAGGCCGAGCTCTTCGACCGATTCCATGACGACATCCCGAAAAGACGCGTCGGGATGCGTTCCGACGGTGCGGTTAAAGAGCAAGAGGATGCCAAACGTGAGCGCGATGCTCAGGAGAAGATGAGCCGAGGGAATAGTTGCGCCGTGTTGCCACATCTCCATGGTGAAGAGAAGCGGCAGACCAAACATTAAGCCGCCGGCCACGCCTTGGGCGTAGGTTCCGGCGGCAATCACGATCGTTTGGCTGAGTCTCCTCTTCGGCAGATTGAATCTACGAAAAGAGGGCCAGCGCATTAAGATCAGCCTTTGACGATCTTCACGGACTTGAGGATCACGGGCTCAACCGGGGCATCGCCTGGTTGGGTTTTCACGTTGGCAATCTTCTCAAGCACGTCCATGCCTGAGATGAGCTTGCCAAAGGCAGTGTATTGACCGTCGAGGTGCGGAGCAGTCTTGTGGACCACGAAGAACTGACTTCCGGCCGAGTCTGGATCCTGGGACCGGGCCATGCTGAGAATGCCTCCCAAGTGCGCCGTATCGTTGAACTCGTTCTTGACGTTGTAGCCTGGTCCGCCAGTTCCCGGAGGGCCGTTCTTTTCGCCGCCAGGCTTGGTGTTCGGGTCGCCGCCCTGAATCATGAAGCCCTTGATGACGCGGTGGAATCGCGTGCCGTCGTAGAAGCCCTTCTTGGCCAAGTAAACAAAGTTCTTGGCGTGGTTTGGTGCTTTATCCAGGAAGAACTTTGCCTTCATGGTGCCCATGCTGGTTTCGAGAACCACGACGTCCGTTGGCAAGACAACCGTGTCGGCGTATGGCGGCTTGTCGGTGGCCTTTGTCTGATCGGCCGGCGTTGGCTCTGCCTTCGCGGGCTCGGCCGGAGTTTCTGCCGGGGTTTCAGCTGGCGTCGATGAGCCAGCAGTTGTGGTGCCGGCAGTCGAGGTGCTTGAATCGAGGCTGGCCGTTTCCGCTGGCTTTGGATCACATCCAAAGCCGAGAAGGCTGATTCCGAGGATAAAGGGCAAGATGCGGGTAATCATTCAGTGGCTCCGTACGTTTCGAGAGTTGCTTTCTCAATGATAGCGGGATTGGCCGGGAGTGGTCGATCCGAGCGATCGCGAGGAAGGTTCACGATTGCATCAACGACGTCCATGCCTTCAAACACTTCGCCGTATGCGGAGTACTGACGGTCGAGGTGCGGCGAGTATTTCACCATGAGGAAGAACTGGCTTCCGGCGGAGTTTGGATCGGCGGTGCGAGCGGCGCTGAGAATTCCGCGCTCGTGCTTCACGTCGTTAAACTCGGCAGGGATGGTATAGCCGGGGCCGCCGGTGCCGGCAGGGCCTGAAGCGCCGGGCTTGGTGTTCGGACAGCCGCCCTGAATCATGAAGCCGGGGATTACGCGGTGGAAGTGGATGCCGTCGTAGTAGCCGTCGGTTACGAGCTTCTTAAAGGCAGCGACATGCTTTGGAGCTTTGTCTTCCAGGAATCGAAGTTTGATAATGCCAAGGTTCGTATGAAGAACCGCGATTTCTTCGCCAGCGGCGGGTAATGCCATAGGTGAAACTGTACCGGACCTTAGCTGGCAGAGGGGAACAATATCTGATCCAGGCCCACGGTGAGTCCCGTACGCGTTTGCGCAGCTTGGCAGCAAAGCTTCACTCCGGCAAGGAACGAGCTTCGGCTCAGGCTATCGTGGCGCAAGGTGAGGGTTTCCCCGAGTCCGCCAAAGATGACTTGTTGGTGGGCCAGCATGCCGGGCAATCGAACGCTATGCACTGGCACTTCGGCAACGGTCGCGCCCCGTGCGCCTTCCGCCTTTAAGAACGGCTTTGGTAGCGGCATTGGAGCCTGGGTGCGTCCGCGTTGGATGAGTTCGGCGGTGAGCATCGCGGTCCCGCTCGGAGCGTCTTCTTTTCGCTCGTGGTGCATTTCGATGATTTCTGCATCGGGAAGCCATTGGGCAGCGAGCTCGGAGAACTTCATCATCAGGACGGCGCCGATCGCGAAATTCGGGATGTACAGGACGGCCACTTGGTTTTCCGCGGCGATTTCGGCCAGTCGGTCGAGGTCAGCTTGAGCGAGCCCGGTGGCGCCGATGACGGAAGGCACCCTCTGTTTAGCGGCGGTGAGAGCGTTCTGCACAGCTACTTCGCGGTGCGAGAGGTCGAGAAGAGCGTCGATCGGATGCGCCACTAGGGCATCCGAAAGGTCAGTGAACATCGGAAGTAGTGGCACCGTTGGGTGTGCGGGGCCGTTGGTTCGGGAGATTCCAAAAGCGAGTTCATAGCCGGAATCCGCATCTAGCCCAGCCGCGATCTCGGTGCCCATTCGTCCGGTGGCGCCGACAATTCCAACCCGCAGGTTTGACATTCCGCTAGTTTACTGGCGTTCCATCTGGATGCCGATGCTGTCGCGCACCAGCAGGATTTGCCCTTTGTCATCAAAGAACGATTCCACTTTGCGGTTCGAGTATTCGGTCACGACCAACTCGGCCTGGACGTTTTTGCCGGGAAGGGGCACGCGGCCCTTGTAGATCGCTTTTGCCGTGGTCCAAACGTCGGCTTCCGTGAATTGTTGCCATGTAACGGTTTGTCCGGCTTTCGGCTTTTCTCGAATGAACCAGAACTCACTGGGGTTGGCAATCGGGATGTCTTTGAGAAACGGAACGTTGCGGGTTTCGCGCGTTCCGGAACGGTCGATCACGACATTCGCCCCTTTGGCATCAAAAGTTACGATCTTCGAATCCTTCGGGCGGCCCTTTTCTAAACTCTGCACATATCGCCGGATCATCTGACCTTTGATGTCGTAGATGCTTTGCTGTCGAGTGGTGAAATCGCCATTCTCTAGCCGGACCTCGACGCTCTTGCCGCCTTGGGTCAGGAGCTTCTGGCTAACGACCGCTTTGCCCAAGTCGGTCCAAACGCCTTCTTCTGACTTCTGCTTGACAAGCAACTCAACAGAACCACCCTGAGCAAAACCGCTTTGGGCGAAACTTAACGCAACAAAACCCGAAAAGCCTAAAGCCATGAAAAGAGACTTGGGTCTCATAGTGCCAACATTCTAGCGGCTTTTAGTCCGACTTCATAGGCATCTTCCAAATGACCGCCGAGGAGGCCATCGGACGCCAAGATGATCTTGCTTCCAGGCGGGTTCACCTGGCCGAAATCGGCGAAGCTTTCGGGTTGGGAATATTTCCAGCGCATTACATCGCTGACGGCTGGCACAGCGTGCGCGTTACCTATCAGCGACGCAATGTAGGTCGAAACCGAACTGACAAGGTCAGCATCGGCGCGGTCGTACTCTCTGGCGCTGAAAGTCCGATTCATCTGAGCCACGAGGGTTGGCGGGCGGCCGGGGACTTTGTTGCTCTCCAAACTCAGCCAAGTCAGCGGGTGCGATTGTTCGGGATCAAGAACAGCGAAGTAGTGGGTTTCGGGAAGCGGAGTTTCGTAGCCGAGCAGGACGCTGATGCACGGGCGGTATCGGACATTTCCAATCGGTCTTGATTCGTTCATGCCCCAAAGCAGCAGGCTCGTTTGTGGGATCGGGCAGGTGAGGATGACGGCATCGAAAATCTCTCCCGCGATCTTGAAACTCTCGCCCAACTTTTCGATGGCGTCTACGCTGACTTCGGGGCGGATGTCCAACCCGGTAGCCAGCAGCTTAGCCAAGGTGTTCATGCCGTTTTGGTAGCAGTAGCGCGTGCCGCCGCGGCGCGGGTCGCCAGGTCGCACCCGCAAGTTCTCGTGCGTCGCTACGGGCAAGGTGATTCTTGTGAGCTCGTCGGTGGGGAGTTCCTCTAGGATCACCTGTTCAAGGGCTTTTCCGCGCGGGAGGATGCTTGTCGCGCCAGAATCCCAGAAGAAATCGCCTCGTCGGCGGGTGGCGCACCTGCCGCCTGGTCCGCGGCTTTTCTCGAACAGCACCGCTTGGTGGCCCTGCTTTTGGAGTTCTCGTCCGGCGGAAAGACCAGCAATCCCTGCTCCTACAATCCCTACTTTCATGCTGAGTACCTACGTGCAACGGCCTGTGCGCATTGGTGGCCCGCGTTCATTGCGCCATCGATGCTACAGTTTTGGCTGAAATCTCCGGCGAGCCACAGGTTCGGCGTGGCGGTTTCGTAAGGTGGTCGGCTGTCTTGGAATCCGGGAGGTTGGGCGAACTGGGCATCGCGGATTTCGTCGACTTTGAGAAGAGTCAGACCTCGGAAGGAGTGGGCGGGGAACCAAGTTCGGAGTTCGGCCTCAATCGCGTCGGGATCGACCTCGGTTTGGCCGAGAACGGTCGCGCTGAATAGATGTCCGCCGTTCGGCGCGAGCGCGGGCGAAACGATGCTCAGGGGAGCGACCTCGTTGATAAGGCCTTGACCGCTGCCATTGAGGAGCAGATACGGCTCGATCACGAGCGGATCTTGAACGGCATAAGTGAGACAGACAGAGGACTTTATGCCGGTGACGACCGGATTGTTGATTAGGTTTTCCGTTCCGGTGTGGCCAGCGCAGACGATGGTTGCGGCGTAGGTTTTGGCGCTTTCGCCAAGGACGCGGATAGAGGCTCCAGTGACCTCTACAACATCGCAAGCGGTTCGGATTCGGGTGTTTTTGAGACCGTCCGCCAATTGCTGAGGGATGGCTTCGATTCCCTTCGCCGGGGTAGCCGCGCCGCCTCTCGCCACGAACGCGAAGACGAACAGGAATTGCCTCGCAGAAACACTCAACGATCGGTCGAGGAAGATGCCGCCGAAGAACGGCCGCGCGAACCGGTCGAGATAAGCATCGGACAGTCCGAACCCGCGAAGGAACGTTTCGGCGGTTTCGTCTTTGAGTTTGTTTCGGTCGGCTTCTTCAAGGCCGAGGGCAAATTGCCTTAGGCGGAGAGTGAGCAACTTGTCTTTTAGGCCCAAGAGAGGGGAAATTGCCGTCGAAAGCGGTCGGTCGGCGTCAATCAGGTTCCAGGCATCGCCCGTCCAGACTCGCGCTCCGTTCTTCCAGAACTTCAGATCAAGCTGTTTGTGATCGAGGAGTTCTTTGGCGTTTAGGTAGGCGGGGAAGTACACCTGGAAGCCCCGGTCGACTCGGAATCCTCGGACCGTATCGGTTCTCAACTTACCGCCGACGCGGTCGGATTGCTCAAAGAGATCGACTGCGAATCCAGAGTTTTCGAGGGTCTTGGCGCAGGTTAGGCCAGCTAACCCTCCGCCCACGACCGCGATGCGCGTCATTCGTCAGAGGGTACCGAGTTCTCGTCGGGTGGGCTTACCGCGCCACGCGTGGTGATCTTGTCACCTAGGCGGCTGAAGGTTCTTTGCAAGCGCTGGGTCGCAGAGTCTGTTTTCGTGTTCACACTCACAATGCAAAGTCGGTGCTTAGCGCGGGTGAGGGCGACGTACAGCACGCGGAGCTCTTCGGCGAGAGATCGCTCGGAGATCAAATGGTGAAGCAGCCGGTGGATAAGCCCTTCGCCCGATTCGAGCTTTACGGATAAAAGTGGCAAGCGCTGATCGAATATCACTGATTGAATCTTTTTTTTGAACGCGCCTTGCGTGTCGGGCAGAACGACAGTGTGGAATTCCAGCCCCTTGGCCTTGTGGATGGTCATGATTTGGACCGGACGCTCGGACTCGCCGACGCTTTCGTCTTCATGAACCGGGGCGTCGCCTTCTTGCTCCTTTAGCTCGCTGATGGTCCGCATTTGTTCGGCGAAGTCGAGCGGGCCAAGGTCGGGCTGATCGCTGGCCATCATCAGGAGCTTGCGAACGTTTGCTAGAGCTTGCTCTCCGCCCGGTCCCTTCGCAACGTGGACGAGGAGGGGGCTTGAGCGGAAGACTTCCGCCAGTACTTCAGCGGCGGACATGCGGTCGGCGCCTTCGCGAAGGGGTTCGAACCAGGTGCGGAAGGCGTTGAGCTTCGCCTGATCCTCGGGCAATTCTAGTTGGATGCTGGAAAGCTGCTCCGACACCGGCGTGACGGCACTGAGGGCAACTAGAGCGTCGAGGGAAAGCTGGGCGGCGGGTCCGCCGAGGGTCGCCAGCAAGGCGAAGTCGTCGTACGGGTTGGCCAGGGCGGTGAGCATGTTCGCAAGGTCGCGGACTTCCATGCGGGCGTAGAACTTGGAGGAGCCGCCTACAATCGCGGCGGGGATGCCAGTTTTGTCCAACGCTTCCTGAATATTCACCGCAAACTTCGTGCTTCGCACGAGAACGGTGATCTTTCCGGGGGCGGTTCCGTCTCGGATCAGCTCTTGAATTCTTGTTGCGATCAGTGCGTAATTTGTATCGCCGATCGGCCAGTGTTCAACGCCGCTGAAGTCCAGCGAAGGTTCTGCGAACGGGTCGTCCTCAGGGACTTCCGATACTTGACCGAGCTTCTGCATCGGCGAATAGTTGTCGGGCCATTGATCGCGGAAGAACTCGTTGACGAAGTTGATGATCCCGGGTTCGGAGCGGAAATTGAACCCGAGCCGGAGGGTGCTGGTTTCAGATGCTTTGGACTGAAACCGCTCAACATCGGCCATGCGGAAGCCGTAGATACTTTGCTGAGGATCGCCGACTTGCATCACTTCTCGAACGCCGAGAAGGCTGACCAGCTCGTCCTGGATCGGGTTCATGTCCTGCGATTCGTCGACCATGACGTATCGATACTGGCGCTGGAGGCGGGTTCGGGCTTCCACGCGGTCTTTTAGTAAGCCCACTGTGAGGTGCTCAAGGGCGCTGAAATCGAACTGCTGAGATCGCCGCATCTGCACGCGGATTCGCCACGAGGCGTCGAGAGCGAGCTGCACCACGCCAACGGTGTGGCGAAGGTATGTGGACTGATCCTTTCCGTTCGATTTGTTGACCCAGGCTGGCTTGGCGAATCGGATGCGATCGGTCTTTTTTGCGGCGGCATAGGCGGAAGTAATGGCTTCATTCCAGTTCTCGATTGAGATGTCTGAAAGATCGACGTCGAGATCAGGGTCGAGTTGTGCTTGGACGAAGCGTCCGAATGATGCCAGAGCGGCTTCGAGAGTTCCAAATTTCTGCTGGTAATGGTCGTCCGAGAAGGTGCTGCTATGCATCCCTTCCAGCACGCCAATGACGGTGTCTTCAAGTTGTTGGTAGGGCGAACTGGCTTGGAAGCCTTGCTTTCCGGCAGCGGTTCGTACTAGGTCGGCGGCCTCGGGGAACTCTCGCAAGTCCGTGGCGAGGACGTCTCGAATGCATTGGCGTCTCAGCTGGGACGCATCACCGGGGCTCAAGATGTTGAACTGGGGGTCTAGGCCAGCGACGAGGGCGTTTTCTCGAAGGATGCGCTCGCAGAAGGCATGGAAGGTTTGGATCGGGCCGGTTTCGGCGATTTGCGCTTCGTCGTACAGGCGTTCTCGCCGCAGACGATCGACAATTCGACGCTTCATATCGGCGGCGGCCTTGTTGGTGAAGGTGATGGTCAGGATGGAATCGGGCGAATGGCCTTGTTGGACGAGGCGCAGGTAGCGCTCGGCAAGGACGGAGGTTTTGCCCGATCCGGCGGCGGCAACGACCACAAAGCTGGACTGATCGTTTTCGATAACCGCGCGTTGCTCGGTGGTGAATCTCATTCTCCGGCCTCCTCATCGGCGGGGGCGTAGTCGCCGGAGACGCGGCATAGTTCGGCGTGGTCGCAGAATGTGCAGTAGCTTCCGGGGATGGCCGCGATTGAGCCTTGGCGAATGTTCTGGAGGACGGTTAACAAGGTTTCCTTGGTCTCTCGCAAAACGGCCTTGCAAGCGTCGGCCCCGGATTTTGAGGCTTCTAGGTACTCCATGCGCAGATTACGGGAAACGTTCTGCGATTGCCCAGGGACGTAGTCGCTGGAGATTCCATAGCGGATCCGCTTGCCGTTCATCGCATCGACTTCCACAAAGACAAACCGGCCAGGATGCCAGAAGGCGAGCATGTAGAGTCCGAGTTCGAATCGGTGCTTCGGGGAGATTTCGCTAATCTCTTTGGTACTGAACTTGTACAAATGGACAACGTCGATTAGCCCGGATTCCGAGACGGCGGGCACGGTGCCGACAAGGCGAATGTCGCCGGTTCGGTTCGGTCGGTCGTTGAAACGGTCAAAGCCGACATTGACTTGGGTTTCGCCGCGGTTCCAGTGCTCGCGGGCATCGAACTCACGGGTGACCCATTCCTGGATCACGCGCTCCCCGCCGGCGCGCATGAGTCGCAATTCGTAGTCAGGGACATGAGCGTATTGCTCCTCGAGGAGGGCCTCCAGGGTCGTGATGAGGGCAGCTTCGGCTTCGGAACGGGTTGCTTGGCTTGCTAGCGTCGAGTTGTTCGGTAGCTGGGTGAGTTGGTACCAGCGTGCACCTTTCGACCGGGCTTGAATGCGAAGACGTCGTTCGAACGTGTAGCGGAACGGACACTCGAGGGCGTCGGCGAGTTCGTTGATCCGGAATGCGGTTGGCACGTTGCCAGGGATCACGGCTTTTGCCTGCGACGTTGCGAGATCGAAGACCCTTCTCTTGGTCGTCCGAACGCCAAGAGATTGGGCTAGCGCGATATCAGGGGCCAAAGTGGGGGTGCTGGGTACGACGTTCCGGCGGCGGAAGTTTTCCTCATCGGGCTCGCGGATGAGGCGCTTCACGACTTCGAGATAGTAAGCGGGAATGTTGTCTTTGTCGCCGACGGTTCGGGGATAGCTCAAGTAGAGCTTGGCGTTAGCGGTAGCGCAGACCTGATAGAACAGGTCTCGCTCTTCGCGGGCCTTATCGTGGGAATTTGCGAGCCGCGGGAGGTCGGGAGCGAAGTGGGAAATCTCCTCGCGGTCGGCGTCATCGAGCACGGCGTTTTCGGAGCGACGCTTGGGGAAGACGCCTTCCAACATTCCCAACACGGCGACGAACGAAACGTTGGGCATCTGCTCTGGGTTGCTGCAAACCTTAAGTCCGTTCGGCGATCTAGGAAGGGTGATCTGCATCGGATCCCAGAGGGTTTCGGCGAGCTTCACGAAGGAATCGAACCCGATGGCTTGGGGTTCACCGACCTGGTCGACGCTGGCATAAGCGGCGATCCCTCGTAGGAGCGCGGGCATGGCGCTGAGGTCGCGGAGGTTCAGCTCGGGCTGCCGGGTGTCGGCAGCGTCGAACCAAGGAAGGGTGGGCAGGAGTTCCTTGAGTCGCTCGTGCCACTCGACGCTGGTGGCGGGCTGCGCGAAGGCGCGGCGTCGCCAATCGAGGACAGTGGCAAGCCAAGCGAACCGCTCACCTTCGGTTTTCAGAACGTACTCAAGTTCGTCCCAGGCGTTTTGCCGCTTTCGGTGGGCGTCTTCGATGATCTGGCTGAGGCGGTTTTGGTCGTCTCGTGAGAGTCGCAAGTAGGAGAGGTTCGGGATAAACCGCAGCTGGCGGACGTCCGTGCCGCAGAGCGATTTGAGCAGGCGGACGCTAGCGCGGGCGGCGGCGTTGGTGAGCAGAGGCACGCGATGGGCGATGGAGAGGGGAACCCCGAAGCGCAGGGCGGTGGCCTTCAGGATCGAGGCGTACGGCTCGAGGTCGCGAACATAGATAGCCGCATCCTCGGGACTTCCGTGATCCAGAACGGCGCGGATCGCCCATTCGCATTCGGCGAGCGGGTCCGGCGCGCTGCGAAGCTGCACCGCGATGTCGGCGGTTGGTTCGAAGTCTTCGGCGAAGAGCTGCCGGATGAAGGCGTTTCCATCGCCAATGTCTTCAACCGGCTGGTCAAGGAGTTCGATGGCTCGGTTTGCGCCGGCAAAGAGGTCGGCCGTGCCGGAGTGCCGATAGAAGACGGCAGTGATCTCCATCCCCGCTTCGGCGGCCCACTGGATCCACTTCAGGCGGAGCGGGGAAAACTCGCTGCCGACGATGACGAGTAAGCGCTTCGAGTCGCCGTCGAACTCTGGGATTTCGCCAAAGCTCGCTTGCAAATGCACGGAGTTTCGGCAGAGGTTTAGCGATTCGAGCCGGGTGGTGACGGCGCGATCGATTTGGGAAAGTGACTCAAGTTTCTTTGCGCGGAGCGGGTCGGTGGTTTGGACGGCGATGGCGTCGAGTCGATCAGCGTCGAGGCCCCAGGCGTGAAGTTCGTGGAGCGCGTCGGCGATGGCGATGTGGGTGCCGACAAAGTTCCGCGAGCCGTGGAACGGGGAATCGTCATCGAGGTCGGTGCACGCGCGGGCAACGGCGGCTTGGATGTACGGAGCGGCGGCAATTTTGGGTGGGTCTTGTCCGCAGAGCAACAGCATCTTGCGACTGACCTCGCCGAATGCCTTCACTTCAGCGGTGTACTCGGGCACGACGGATCTAACAAAGGTGAGGATGCCGTCCGAGAAAGCGGTGATGACGCCCTCCGGTACTTGGCAGAATTGGCGCACGACCGCCGAGACCTGATTGGGGCCGGGAACGATGCGGATGACCCGTAGCCTGCCATTGCCCATAAGGTGGTTGTATTATGCCGCTGTGAGTCAAGAACCGGAAACGAAAATTTGGACTCGTCAGCGTCGTCTGATGGGGAACCTGATTCCGTTTCTGTTTTGGCTCCCCCCAACCGCCTACGGATTTGTTCAGATTCTTCAGAAACAGGATTATCTTGGTGAGGGTCTTTGGTGGATGCTTGCCGGGCTGTTTTGTGGCTGGCTTGGGGTGAATTTATCTGGGGTTCAGGTGAACCGTCATATGGAGGCCGAGTTGCGGAAACGGCTCGAGTTTCGGCGGGAAAGCCTTGGCGCGGAGCGATGGTTTGTCGGTTTCGCCTCGCCCAAGTTCGCGGGGGTTTTGGATGCTCACGAGGATGTTGGTTTCTTGGTGGTGGATCAAGATGAGATTCGGTTCATCAGCGACACCCGCAAGATTCGCGTGCTGCGCGCGGATGTTGAACGAGTTAAGTTTCGGCCAAACGTGCACACGATGCTTGGCTTGGGGGGCTGGATCAGCATCGAGGGGCATTCGGGTGACGTGCCGTTTCGGCTCTTGGTCGAGCCGCGGGTTTATGGTCAAATGTTGATGAATTTTGGGTTATCACGATCCATTCGAAAGCGGTTGACCGAAGTTGTTAAGACCAAACCGATGCGGGCAAACGTCCAAAAGCGAACGTAACATTGACCATGAGCCTAAACACATTTGCCGCCGAGAAGCGGATGTCGATCTATCAAGCATTGAAGTCGGGGCAAGCTCCGGCCGAAGGAACTTACGATGAAGATCGGCTGAAAGAAGCCCGCGCGAAGGGTGAACCACAGGTTGGAGCCACGCGATATGAGCCACATGCGGTGGTTCTAGAGTTCATCTATCCGGACTCTCGAACCAACGCGACGGTGCTCGAAGTGCGAGTTCCGACTCCAGAGCGGGTGGTTTGGCTTCCGGTTCCAGCATGGGTGGTGGAGCAGATTTGGGAAGGCGAGATTACGGGTTCGTTTGCCTTTCTTTCCGATGCTGAGTTGATGCTTTCCGAGTTCTCTTCCCGATTGCAGCCCGAGGCGAATCTGTCGAACTTCGGCGTTACCGCGCCAACGCGTCGGGGCTGAGAGTCCAGTTCGGTCCGTAGTGCAATTTGTAGTGGCGGGTAAAGTCCCCTTCATGTTGCTCGAAGGCAAAAAGGGCATTGTCCTTAACGTTACGAACAAAAACTCGCTGGGCTGGGGCATTGCAGACCTCGCCAATCAGCACGGCGCGATTGTTGGAATTGGCGCACAGAACGAGCGGCTGCTGGAAGGGGTGAGCAAGCTCACCGCCGACCGAGAGAACTTTGTTCCTCTGACCATCGACTTTGCCTTTGAAGAGCAATACGCGCTGTTGAAAGAGCAAGTCAAGAGTCAGATCGGAAAGTTGGACTTTCTCGTCCACAGCGTCGGCTACGCGCCGAAAGCGGCCCTCGAGAATCGCTTCATCGAGACTTCGCTCGAAGATTTCCAGGTGGCGATGAATGCCAGCGCTTATTCGATGATTCGAATCTGTCGAGAGATGGAAGACCTGATGAACGAGGACGCGAGCATCATTACGCTGAGCTATCTCGGCAGCACGCGAGCGATGCCGAACTACAACGTGATGGGCTTGTGCAAAGCCGCGTTGGAATCCAGCGTTCGCTATCTTGCGCTCGATTTGGGTGATCGCGGAATTAGGGTGAACACGGTGTCTCCTGGTCCGGTCAACACGATTTCTGGACGAGGCGTAAAGGGCTTGGGCGACATGATCAAGAACGTTCACGAGATCGCGCCGCTGAAGCGGCCTTATGCACAGGCAGAAGTGGCGACGACAGCCCTCTACTTGCTCTCGGATCTCAGTAAGGGCGTTTCGGGCCAGTTGCTCTTCGTGGATTCTGGCTACTCCGTCATGGCGATGTGAGCCACGGGTGACGGTGCTTGCCGTTCCGAACTGGTCGTTGGTACCGGACAATCTGGCCTCGATCGCCAACGATCTCTGTAGTTCAGGGCTCACCGTGCATTACTGCGCCGGAGATATTGACCACCGGCGCACGGTGACGGCTTTTTCAGGAGCCTGGGAAGATGTGGCAAGGGGAGTTGAGCACCTTTGTTCGGCATGGTTTCCTTTGATCGACCTTAGCGCAGAAGCCTCGGGTGTGCACCCGAAAGTTGGGGCCCTTGATGTGTGCCCGTTTGTTCTGCTTGAAGGCGAGGAGACGAAACTCATTGAGGCGGTTGGTGAGTTTGGTCGCGGATTTTCAGAGCGATTCGAGATTCCAGTCCGGTTCTATGAACGCTCTGGAGACGGTACGGCGTTGCCGGATTTGCGGCGCGGCGGAGTTGACGCACAGCAGGATCGGCATCCGAAATGGGGAGTGACGGTGATGGGGGTTCGGGGGTTCTTGTTGGCGATTAACGTTAATTTTTTGGACTTAACTTTAACAAAAGCTCGCGAGATTGCGGCGAAGATCCGCGAGGGCCGAGATGCGGGAGAACCGAGATTTACCGGAGTGCGAGCACTAGGTTTATCGCTTGCTTCACGCGGGCAAGCTCAGGTGAGCATGAATTTCACTCAGCCAGATTCAACTTCGGTGGATGATGTCGTGGAGTACATCGAGACGCAGGCCGGAAGTCGAGGCGAGACCGAGTTGATCGGGGTGATTCGCGAGCGGGACTTGGCGACTTCGACCAGGCTCCAAGTTCGGACAGAGCAGGTGGTTTATGTTTGATATCGGATTTCTTGGCGGCGGACAGCTCGCGCGAATGAGCATCATGGCGGCGCAAAAAATGGGCCTGCGTTGCCTTTCCTTGGAAACAGGGGAGAACACTTCTGCGTCGCGGGTCGCGGAAAACGTGAACGGTGATTGGCGGTCGGTCGGAAACGTGGCCGAATTGATGAAGGTCTCGAAGTTCATCACCCTCGAAAACGAATTTGTCCCTGCGAATGTGATTGAGGAAGCGGCGGCTGAGATTGGGTTCGATCTGAACCAAGTCATCCCGGGACCTGGCGTGTTGCGAATTATTCAAGACAAGCTCTTGCAGCGCCAGAGCTTTGCTGCCGCAGGATTGAAGGGGCCTAGTTTTGGCGAGGTCCCGAGTGATTCCTCCTTAGTTGCCCTGCCGGTTGTGTTTAAGTCACGCTACGGCGGCTACGACGGCAAAGGCACCCATGTGGTCCGGACGGCAGGTGAGCTTGAAAAGGTCTGGCCGACGGTGTCGCAGGGCGGGTGGATGATGGAATCCTTCGCGCCGTTTCGGCGAGAAGTTGCGACGATGGTTTTGGTGTCGCGGAGCGGCGAAACTCAGGTCTTTCCGCCGGTGGTTACGCTGCAGCCCAAGGCGGTGTGCGAGTTCACGATTCCGTACAAGGATCCAATGGGCATGGTCCTTGCTGCGGAGACCGCGCTCGAAGCGGTTCGAGCCATTGGCGGTGTCGGGTTGTTTGGGGTCGAGATGTTCGAAATGCCCGCGCCTTACGGCGTCGAGATGTGGATGAATGAAATCGCGCCGCGCCCGCACAACACGGGCCACTACTCCCTGGACTGGGCGGACATCAGCCAGTTTGAGGCGCACATTCGCGTGGTGACGGGAATGCCATTGCCACGGTTCACCGAGACGCCTTCGGGAATGGCAAACCTGCTCGGGCCGGCAAGCAACGGCTCGTCGAACCTGGACGGCGCTCGAAGACGCACCTACGAAGTTGACCCTTCGGCACGCATTCATTGGTACGACAAGGAGGTGAAGCCGGGCCGAAAAGTTGGGCACATTAATCTTCCACCGGATGACAATGAAGAACGGCTACTAGGAAGATTGAAAGGCGTGCGGGACGCGTTTTGGTCCGGTTACGTGTCCTAGCCACTCCGTATAACCCACGCGGTGGCCCACGGGGAACCATTGCTTCCGGGTAACACCCGTTAATGAGAGCGATTGTTTTAGTGCTCGACGGTTGTGGCGCCGGTGCCGCACCGGATGCGGCGGAGTTTGGAGATCGAGAACCCGCTTCGACAATTCACCACGTGTGGGAAGCCACTGGCGGCTTCCACGCTCCGAATCTCGCTAATGTTGGGTTCTTAGCTGCCTGCGGCATCGGTCCATTTGACCTCGCCGATATTGGCAAACCGCACTCATACGCGCGGTTACAGCCCTTGAGCAAGGGCGGGAAAGACAGCGTAGTTGGGCATTGGGAGATGATGGGAATTGAGCTAGAACATGCGTTTCCCACTTTTCCCCATGGTTTTCCACCGGAGCTAATCAACGAGTTTGAGGCTCGGATCGGACGAAAGGTCATTGGAAATCGACCTGCTTCTGGAACGCAGATCATCCAGGAACTCGCAGACACGCACGCACAGACGGGCTCGCCAATCGTGTACACCAGCGCGGATAGCGTCTTCCAAGTTGCCGCAAATGAGGCGGTGATACCTGTTGAAGAGCTTTACCAAATCTGCGAGGCAGCGCGTGATTTGTGTCGCGGAGACTTTGAAGTTCAGCGAGTGATTGCCAGGCCGTTTGTAGGAGCTAACGGAAAATACGATCGCACGGAGCGTCGGCGTGACTATCCACTTGCCCCGGCGCACAACTTAGTTGACGACCTAGGGGATGTCTATGGCATTGGGGTCGTGCCTGAGTTATTTGGACATCGAGGCTTCCGAGACATTCCAAGAACGCAATCGAATGCGGAGCACGAGAAGTCGCTGCTTACTGCGCTAGAGTCCGATGCTCGGTTCATTTTTGCGAATTTCGAAGACTTCGACATGCGGTATGGGCATCGAAACGACGTCCCAGGTTTCGCCCGTTGCTTGGAGGCCTTTGACCACACGCTTGAACGCATACTTGCTGCGCTCAAGGATGACGATCTCTTAATTCTTACGGCAGACCATGGTAACGATCCTACAACGATCTCTACTGATCACAGTCGGGAATACGTTCCATGCGTTGCAATAGGGCCGCATGTGCCGTTTTCGGGGGACATTTCCGGTTTTCGGCAGGTTGGCAAGTTGGTTTCTGAACACCTTCTGCCTACAATCTGAAGTGACCGTATCTGCCTAAGCCGTTCTCTTCGAACCCTTATCGCGGAAGCGAGGTCCGCTTGTTATGATCATGTCTCAAAGCCCAAACACCCTACCAAGGGATAAGGCGGGCTTTGACGCGTGGCTTAAGGACTTCAGCCTCACCCGCAAGCCCAGCGAAGCGGGCATTCAAAGCCTTGAGCTTGCCGCGCTGCACGCAGAAGCGATGGGCCACCACGAAGGTCGGGGTCGCGCGCTGGTGGAGTTGGGCAAGCTCCACCGTGAGATCTCCGATCCGGTCCGGTCGATCCCGATTCTCAAGCAGGCGATCGGCGTCTTCACCTCGCTGAACGATAGCCACGGTCGTGCGGAGGCACTTGTTGAGCTCGGGCGAACTTACAACATGCAGTCCGAAAGCGCCGAGGCGCTGACGGCTTATGAGTCCGCGCTGTCGATGCTAACCCCGACGGCCGACATCGATTTGATTCGACGAATCGAAATCGGTATCGCACTGATTTACATTCTCAACGATGAAGTCGACGAAGCCCAGCGAATGTTGGAGTCGGCACTTGGTCGTGCGCGGGTACTTCAGGATCGGACCAAGATTGCGACGGCGCTTAACAACCTCGCTTACGTGCACCTGAAGAAGAAGCATCCAGAAGGTGCGCTTCAGGCAATTCGGGAAGCGATCGAAGTACACGACCCGAATTCCCCGGTCAGCTTCGAGTCAACGTTATGGCACAGCTATGGCGAGACTTTGCTGGAGACGGGCCGCTATGAAGAAGCGGCCGAGACGCTTCAGAAGGCACTTGCAAAGTGCATTAAATCACAAGATGCCAACGGAGAGGCGCTTTGTAAAACCGACTACATCCGTTGCCAAATTGCCCTCGGCCGAGCAGAGCCCAGAATGGTGCAGATGCTGGAAGAAGCGTCGCTTATTGCGGAGCGCATCAACAGCGATCGCATTCGGCAGCGAATTCTGGACACGGAGTCCAAGCTATTTGAAGCTCTTGGAGATTTCCAGAAGGCGTTAGCGAAGCACCAGGAGGCCCGCGGCCTTGAGCAGCACACCAACGAATTTCACCTTCGCCGGCGCTTGGCCATTTGGAACAAGCGCTTTGAGCAGTTCAAAGAGGAAGCGCGCGAAGACCAAGACCGATTCCTTCGCGAACTGACTTCGAGCGTTCCCGGCGTACTTTTCCGATGGCGGCGCATGCCGAGCGGCCTTGAGGAATATCTTTACGTTTCACCTCGATCGGTGGATGTGCTGGAGCTTTCGCCGGAGCAACTCGGTGAGAACCCTCGGTCTCTCAAGTTCCATCCAGAGGATTATCCGCGCTACGAAGCGGCCTTGGAAGAGGCGATGCGAGGCGCGCTTAACCTAAGCGTCGAGTGCCGCTACATCCTTCCGAGCGGCCGAACGGTTTGGGTTCGAACCGACGCTCGTATTGCCTTTGAGAGCAGCGGCGCCTTGCTGCTGCAGGGAATTCTTACTGACGTCACCCGAGAGCGAGCCACGCGCGACGCCCTTCGACAAACCCAGGCTCGATTCCATGAAGCGATCGAAGCTGGGTTTGATGGCTTCATTTTGCTGGAACCGGTATGGAATGCTTCCGGCGACCTAGCGGATATGGCGATTGCGGAAATAAATCGCCGCGGTGCCGAAATGGTGGCGGCAGAGGGCAATCTCAAGCCGGGTCAGCTGATTCGAAAGCACCTTACACGAGACTTTTGGAAGCGGAGTCGCGAGTACTTCAAGAAGGTTCTGGAAACCGGTCGCCCGCACGCCGAGGAAGGGACGTTGCCGCTTTCGACATTCCAACCGGAATGGGCGGAGTTCCAGCTCTACCGGGTTGGAAACGCGGTTGCACTCGTTATTCGCGATGCGACGGTACGTCACCGCTTGCTCTCGGCCCTGCGCCAGAGCGAAGAGCGATGGCAGATGGCCATCGAAGGAAGCCAGGACGGCATTTGGGACCATGACTTGGTCACGCGGTGGTCTTATGCTTCTGACCGCTGGTTTGAAATGTTTGGCGCCGAGCGGGACGAGGATGTTGTGCCGCTAGAAATGTTGATGGAGCGAGTCCATCCGGAGGACCGAGATCGGTACCTCACCGCGTACGAATCACATCTGCAGAACAAGAGCCCGATTTACACTTCGCAATTCCGCGTTCGACACAACGATGGATCGTATCGCTGGCTCATGGCGCGTGGAAAGGCAACCCGAGATGCGAAAGGAGCGGCAATTCGGTTTGTTGGCACCCACACCGACATTACGGATTCCATGCGCGTTCAGCGCTTGCTCGAAGCGACGGCAAACGCTAACCGAAAGTTGTTGAGCCCCGAATCCGTCGATTTGGTCCTCAGCGAAATCGCGACCGAAATTGCGAGTTCCCTTGAGATGAAGGGAGTTAGCTTGTACCGAATACACATTTCGGAAGATAAGGTTTGCACTCCGCAATGGCTGTTTGGTAGCGCCGAGGCGATGAAAGCCGAAGACGGTTTACGTGTGATGTCGAGCATCGATGCTGAAAACAAGCACCGCATCATGCATGGCGAGATCGTGATCGTTTCCGAGATCGCTCCGGGTTCTCCGGCGATGCTTGAGTTGCTCCGTGAGCTGGACGTCAAGAAGCTGAAGGGCGTCCCAATTGTTTCTAACAAGGTCGTTTGGGGCGTGATGGTGTTTGAGGACCGTAGTTCTGCCCGACCACTTGGACAAGCCGAAATCTCGCTACTCCAATCCGCCGCGACTTCGATCGGGCTAGCCGTTGAGCAGCAGCGAAGTCGCGAGATGATCCTCGAAAAAGCGCGCCAACTTCAGGAAGCGCTCGAGACGGCAGAAGATTTGGCGGTCGCGGCGACGGCGGCAAACAAGGCGAAGAGCGACTTCGTCGCAAACATGAGCCATGAAGTTCGCACGCCGATGAACGGCGTATTGGGTCTTATCGACTTGCTCATCGAAACCGGTTTAACGAGCAAACAGATGAAGTACGCGCTTGGTATCCGGCATTCGGGTGATGCGTTGCTGACCATCATTAACGACATCCTCGACTTCTCGAAGATTGAAGCGGGCAAGCTCACGATTGAGCAAGTTGAATTCCAGCCAAGCAAGGTCGCGAAAGAGGTGGTTGGACTCATGGAACCCGAGTCCATTCATCGGGGCATCAAGCTCAAGTTTGAAGCCTCTGATCCGACGCAAGGAACTTGGTTGGGTGACCCGGTTCGCTTCCGTCAGATTCTCACGAACCTTCTTGGTAACGCGATGAAGTTTACGGAGCAAGGGCAGGTTTCGGTTGCCCTCCGTAAGATTGAAGGCAACTTGGTGTTGCGCGTCGAGGACACCGGGATCGGAATTCCTGAAGACCGATTGGAGCAGATTTTTGACAGCTTCAATCAGGGTGACAACTCGACGACGCGCGTCTATGGCGGCACGGGACTTGGTTTGACAATCACCAAACGACTCGTGGATCTTATGCACGGAGATATCTCCGTCCGCAGCAATATTGGTCAGGGCACGATCTTTACCGTCTCGTTGCCGCTGGTTGAAGTGAAATCGCCAGAAGCGCAGAAGGTCAAGGAACCGGCAATTTGGGGTGGCGATCTCGGATCGGTTTGCGTACTCGTTTGCGAAGACAATCCGATCAACGAGCTGATGCTCACCCACATTCTTGATACCGCGGGAGCGCAGTACGTGACAGTTCGTGACGGTGCGGCGGCAATCAAGGCGGCCACTTCGAGACGGTTTGACGTGATTCTGATGGACGTTCAGATGCCGCAGGTCGATGGCCTGACTGCGGCCCGCGCGATTCGCGAGTTTGAGGCGGATAAGGATTATCGAACGCCGATTATCGCGGTCACAGCGGGCGCCACGCCGAAGGATCTCCAAGAAATTTTGGATTCGGGAATGGACGATCGTGTGAGCAAGCCTTACCGTCCGGACAAGATTCGCGAGATCATGGTTCATTATCTGAACGAGCGCGACAATACGGCTTCGGACCCGATATTGGAATGAGCTTGCCGCATTTTTACGCTTGATCCTCGTACGGACAAGCGAAGATGCCGGTAATCAGTTGGACAGGGGTTCCCGATATAGAATCTGCGGCCAAGCTTGTTGGGCCGCGGCTCAGGCAACTGCGAACCAACCGTGGGCTGACCATTCGAGAGCTTGCCGAACGAGCTGGGGTCAGTAAAAACACCGTTCTCAAGATTGAGCAAGGCGAGCCGATTGCCGAAATTTTGCTCACCCGGATCTGCAACAAGCTACAGACCATTCTTCCGAACCTACTTTCCGCTCCAGAGGAAGTTGAGAGCGCGATTGTTTGCATCCACCGGAACGATCCAGCCAAGTGGCACATTGCGTTTCGTCGCATGCGAGCCCCGAAAGCGATCAAAGATTTTGACCAGGTCGCAGACCCACAGGAGCGACGGCGGTTGGGCTCTGTTGGGTTCGTTTCGGGGTTTGTGCACACCCACGACTCCGCGCTTCCGAATGGTCGGCTACAAGCAGCGACCTTGGACTTGTTTGGGGATCAGGAGGAGCCGGGCTTTCGACACAGCGGAGAGGAGTTCATCTTTTGCATGTCCGGAATCTTGAAGCTAACGGTTGCTGAGGAGACCTACATGCTCTATCCCGGTGACTCCGCGATGTTTGATTCGAGCTATCGACACCGGTACGAATCGGGCCAGCCACTCGATGCGACCGAAGTTACGCGTTCCCTCATGGTTTGGTACGAAGGGAACGAGCAAGCCTTCTCGGTCCGGCCGGATGAGGAATGCGAGAACGATCCTCACTAATAATGGGACAAGGTTAATTTTCTGTCCCATGTTGAAGTCCCGATGATGTTTTGAGGTGCAGATTTTGCGCTTTTTTCGATGTAGAACTCTGGCGTAGGGAGAATTCCCAAAGGAAAAGATGAAAACGCAAACGCAACTCGTTGCCCTCATATCAATTTTTACGCTTAGCCACACTGCCGTGGCCCAAGTGAAGTTCAACACTCTTCCAGATTTTGGATTTGGTGGAGTTGCCTACGACGCGAATGAAGCCGGAACGATCGTCGGTCTCGCCGTTATTGACGCAAGTCATCGGCTTGAACCAGCGGTTTGGAACAGCAAGCTGGCCGCCCCAACGACTTTGCCAACCCGAGGGTTTGGCGGATTTGCGACGGCAGTTAGCGAGAGCGGAATTGTTGTTGGCAGCCGATATGTAGAAGCGGGAGCTGGAACGGTTCCGGTTCTTTGGCTAAACGGTAGTTACCAAGAACTGGAAACGCTAGGTGAGGGCGGCGGTGCTCTCGACGTCAACGACGCCGGTCAGGTTGTTGGCTATGTGAACGCCGCGGGCGGCACTTTGCCCGCGATCTGGGAAGGCGGAAAGCTGAGCGTTTTGCCAACTTTGCCAATCGGTTCGGCAGGCGACATTCTCAACGGATCGGCGAACAGCATTAATGCTCTCGGCCACGTTGTTGGAACGGTCAAGGTTGCCTTCGGCTCCGATTCGCTCGCTCTGAAGTGGGTGAATAAGCAAGTCAGCCTGACGGGACTTACCGACTGGATCGAGACTCGCGGAGTCAAGGTTAACGCTGCAGGCGATACCCTCATCAACGGATACTTCGGACCAAACGGTTCGTTTGCTTTGGCAACGTACTCCGCTTCTGGCCAGCCGACGACGCTGCCTCTTCCCTCCGAATACTCCACGCTTTGGGGAACCGGTTTTTCATCGAACGGCGTGGTCGTTGGCTTCTATCGCGAAGCGATTTCGGGCGTAGCGCCGCTTAGACCTATCGCGTATCGAAATGGCGTCATCGAGCCGCTTGAATTGCCAGCTGGCGCAATGTGGGCGTTCCCGTTGAACGTCACGGACGAAGGAACGGCAGTTGGATACGTTTCGGATGGCGTCAGCGGAAACTCGATTCCGGGATATTGGAGCCTAGCGGGCGATGGCGAGGTGGTGACCCTCACCCCAAGCACCGGTATGCCAGGAACGGAAGTTGTCTTCACCGCTACGGTTAAGCGAGGAAAGGGCAACGTTTCGGGCCGACGTGTGCAGTTCCAGGTCAACCGAAAGGACATCGGAAACGGGACATCGAGCACGACGGGCAAAGCGAAAATCAAGTACGTGATCCCAGCCGATGCGGCTCCTGGAACGCGGGAAGTGATGGCTAGCCTCGGTGGCGGTCGCTACTCGCTTGCTCCGCTGACGGTGAACTGGGTGACCACAGTGGTCGCGGCGCACTCGACTTCCGGAAACAAGAACGCTCAGGTATCGATCACTGGAACTTTGCTCAACTCGACCACGAAGCAGCCGGTCGCTGGACAGGTCGTGAAGTTTGTCCACAACGGCAAGACATACGCTGCCCGAACGACGGCTACCGGTAGCTACTCGATTCCGTTCACGGTGCCAGCCGCCGTTGCCTCGGGAACGACGTTGTCGGTTGAAGTGAAGTACGCCGGAAACGTGAATCACAAGGCAGCCGCCGCTAAGGCGTCGATTCGAGTGAATTAAGCGCTCCCAGTACTTTCGGGGTTCCGAGCATTACGCTCGGGACCCCGACTTTTGTTTCCGGGGTGACGAAAACGCGGAGATGACTCCGAGAGTTAGCGGCTTCGATGGCCTCATTGATTTCCAGCAAAGAGAAAACGGGGCCGAGTTCGAACGGTTTTGGGAATCGCGCCTGAAATGACGGCGCGGTTTGAAGTGCCGTTTCTAGGTAGATCGGATGGTAGTTGTGGTAGCCGCGAATGGTCCAGCATCGGCGGATGATGTCCTCGGCGGACAGGCCGAGTTGTGATTCTGGGTGGACTAGCCCAGCGAGCCGCAGTTCTCCTCCGGGGCGCAGCAAAGGATAAGTGCACTGCAGAAGTTCCGATGAACCGGCGGCCTCGACGATAAGTCCCACCGCATCGGTGGTGGAACTCAAAAGTTTGAACCCGGCCGATAGTGCGGTGCGGAGCCGAGCATCGGACTTTTCAAGAATTTCGACCTCCCAACCGATGGATTCAAGTAGGTGTGCGCAGTACAGCCCGAGCAGGCCAGCTCCCAAAACGAGGGCGCGCTCGGGCCTGGGGAGATCAGCGGTGAGTTGACACGCGGTTGCCAGAGCGCAGTTTGCGGTTGCCGCAAGTTGGGGGTGTAGCTTGATTGGGACCGACTGGATCATCGTTCCCTTTTGCAAGAGAATATGAGTCCCATAGGTGCCGCTTGGCCCGGGTCCATCGTGGCCGTACTTTCGGACGTTTTGGCACTTTTGGGGAAGATCGTAAACGTCACATGCCGGGCAAGTTCCGCAGATGTCCACCAGGCTCCAGGTGACGCGGTCGCCGACGCGCACTGTGTTGCGGGCGGACTGAGCAACGCGACCCACTCCTTCATGCCCCATCGTGGTGTGGATCCTTTCTGACCGCGTGCCGCTAAGGGTGTGCAAGTCGCTGCCGCAGATCGCCGCAAGTTCGATAAAAACAAGAACTTCGCCATCGTCCAACTTGCTGGGCAACGGTACTTCAGTTAGGTGCAGCGGTAGGCGCGGACCCATATATTGAGCGCAGATTGCCGTCATTGCAACCTCCGCTGGATCTGGTTTGAAATGACATCCACGATGAGGATCAGACCCACGATGAGCACCATTATAGTGGCGGCTCGACCGGTGTTGAAAGTTCGAAGACTCGTGAGCAGATCGACGCCGATGCCGCCCGCGCCGACGACGCCGAGGGTGGTTGCGACGCGGATGTTGCGGTCGGCGATGTAGAGCGTCGTGCTTGCGAACTCGCGTCCGATGCTGGGCCAGGCGGCGAAGCGGATGACCTGGAACCGCGTGGCGCCGCAGGCTCGGACGCCTTCGTAGGTTCCTTCCGGCACTCTCTCCATCGCGTCGGCGAGAGCCTTGGCAACGAAGCCGGTGCTATGGATGCCGATGGCGAGCGCACCGGCCATGGGACCGAGGCCGATTCCTTGGGTGAACAGCAATGCAATGAGAGCATCGGGAAGGGCGCGGAAAACGTTCAGAAGCTCTCGCGAGCCGCGAAATGCGAAGCGGTTTGGAGCCAGATTTCGCGCGGCGAAGATGGTGAGTGGAACGGCGAGGAAGAGATTGATGACGGTGCCCCAGATTCCGACGACCAAGGTTTCACCGAGTCGGCCGATGAGGCGTGGGAGGTCTTGCCAGTCGGGTTGGGAGTACCGACTCAGCGCCGGGCCGCCTTCGTTGAGGATCGAGTTCAGGGTGCCGAGGTTTAGGCCCAAACTGGCCGAGCCGAGAACTCCGGCCAGCGCGATGAGGCCGGTGATCCACCAAACATGGGACTTCGGCCGTGGTTTCAATGGAGCCTCCGGCGGATCTGGCTTGAGGCGACATCGATCGCCGCGACGATGAGATAGATTGAGACGATGAGTAGGCCCAGGCGGTCGAACTGGAAGAGCTTGACCGCTTGGCTGATGTCGTAGCCGATCCCTCCAGCCCCAAGCGCACCAATAATCGCCGAGGCGCGGATGTTGACGTCGAACGAGTAGAGCGACAGGCCCACAAAATCGGGCAACGCCTGCGGGACCGCGCCGATGCTGCGGATTCCCGTCCAGTCGGCGCCGGCGGCGGTGATTCCTTCAACCGGTTTGCGATCAACAACGTCGAGGCTTTCGGCGAAGGTCTTCACCAGGAAGCCCACCGTCGTTAGGAACAAGGCCACCACGCCGGCAATGGGTCCGAGGCCGATGGATGACGCCAGAAGTAGGGCCAACATCAGCTCGGGGAACGCCCGCAGAACGGCGACGATTCCACGAATCCCGGCTCCGAGAATCTTGTTCGATGTGAACCTTTGGGAAGCGAAAAAGCAGACGGGGAACGAGATCAGGATCGCCCAAAAGGTGGCGACGAACGCCATGAGGACGGTTTCCCAAAGTCTTGGTCCGAGCTTTGGTGCGTATTCCCAGTTCGGGGCGACCGCGAAGCGACCGAGGAATGAAAACAGGTTTCCGAGGTTTCGGCCGGGGTCCAGCTGGATTAGCGGATAGGTTGCGGCTAGGAAGACGACCACCAGCGAAGTGCCAGCAATGGTGCCGACCCGCGGTGCGCGGTTCGGGGTGACGCACCTCACGCGGCATACAGGGCCGCGATTTGGTCCTCTCCCAAGTCAGATGGCTTCGAATCGAACTGAACCACCCCGCGTTTGATGCCGATGATGCGCTCGCCGTACTTCAGCGCGAGGTCCACCTGGTGAAGATTTAAGATCAGACCGCAGCCCGTCTCTTTCGCGATCTTGACGAGGATGTCCATGATCTCGATGCTAGTTGCCGGGTCGAGGGAGGCCACGGGTTCATCGGCGAGGATCACCGCGCCTTGCTGCACGACGGTGCGGGCAATCGCGACTCGCTGCTGCTGACCACCGCTTAGCTTGTCCACCCGGTCCCAGGCCCGATCGCCCAAACCCACCGCCGCCAGGGCTTTCTCGGCGAGTTCGAAATCGCTGGCGGGAAAGGTGAAAAAGAGGCTCGTCCAGATGTTTCGGTAGGCAAGCCGACCACAGAGGACATTTGCCATCACCGACAAACGCGGTACGAGATTGAACTGTTGAAACACCATGCCGACGCGTTTTCGAACCGCGCGGTGGTTGGCGGGGGTTACGGCGAGATCACCGACGCTGACGGTGCCGGTTGTGGGTGATTCTAAGCCGTTGATGATGCGCAGGAGCGTGCTCTTTCCCGCGCCGCTGGGGCCGAGGACGACGGCTACTTGGCCGGGAAAGAACTCAAGGTTGACCTCGTTTAGGGCGGTAACGCCGTTCGGAAAGCGCTTTGTGACGTTTCCGAACCGGACAATAGGCTGCATTTCTACTTCGCCATTTCTTTGGCGCTGAGGCCAAGCGTGTTGGCGAGTTTTTCGATGGGTTCGTAGGCGGCCTGGGTGATGGGGACGAACTTGACGATTTCACCTTGGCCGGGAACGTTCATCATCACGCCCTTTTCGTGCATGCCGAGGAGGCTTTCGGTGACCTTCTTTGCGAGAGTCGCATCGAGCCCTTTTCGCATTCCAAAAGGTGATGCCGGGATCGGGTCGCTGGTCCAGATTATGCGAACATCCGCAGCTTTGAGCTGACCCTTTTGGATGAACGAGTCGTAGGTGATGTCTTGGATGCCGCAGGCATCGACGCTTCCTCCCTGCAGGGCGAGCAGAGCCGCATCGTGGGAGCCAGCGTACGTGACTTCTCCGAGGACATCTTCTGCCTTCCGCTTCGTCGCTTTAAGAATCGCAAAACGGGGAAGGAGATTGCCGCTCGTGGAGCCCGGGTCGACCAGAGCCAGTTTCTTACCTTCGAGGCCGTCGACCGAAGTGACAGGGGAATCGGCCTTAACCAGGATCATCGATTTATAGCTTTCGCCTTTGCCCTTGACCATCGGAATGGCGAAGGCAGTTGCTTCCGCTTGTTGCTTGGCGAGAACCATGGAGAGCGGGCCGTACCAGGCGATGTCGACCTTTCCGGCGCGCATGGATTCGATCGCGCTGGTGTAGTCCGTCAGGCGGAGTAGGTTCACCTTCATTCCGAGGTCCTTTTCCATTTGGGCTCGGATCGGTTCGAATCCTTCGGCCATGGCTTCGGCGTCTTCCGAAGGAACCAGGGCGAAGTTGAGCTCGGTTTGGGTGGCCGTTGGCTTATCGCCTTCGGCAGCCTTTCCATTTTCGGAGCTACCGGACGCGCAGCCGAAAAGGGCGGCGATGGTAGCCGCGCCTAGAACGAGGGCGCAAATCAGTTTTCCGGTTTTCATAGTTCGAAGCGTTATAGCAGGCGAATGTTAAGAAATCAGTCTCGCCCAACGGCCAGAAAATTGTTAGACTGCAAACGTGATTTCGCTCGCGCTGATGGTAACCATAGGCATGACTCCCCTGCGACCAGTATCTTTCGACATTCCGAAACCATCGAAAGCCCAACTGGCGTGGCACAAGCTGGAAACGTATGCATTCGTGCATTTTGGCCCGAATACGTTTACTAATCGGGAGTGGGGCGAGGGGAAGGAAGATCCTAAGGTGTTCGCGCCGACTCAGCTCGACACGCGGCAGTGGGCGCGGGTGGCGAAAGCTGCCGGGATGAAGGGGATCATTCTCACCGCGAAGCATCACGATGGCTTCTGCCTTTGGCCGAGCAAGTTCAGCAAGCACACCGTGCGGGAGAGCGGCTGGAAGGGCGGAAAGGGCGATGTTCTGCGAGAGCTTTCGGAGGCTTGCAAAGAGTACGGACTGAAGCTCGGCGTTTATCTATCGCCTTGGGACAGAAATCATCCGGCATACGGAACGCCGGAATACAACCAGATTTTTGCCAACACTCTGACCGAGGTTTTGACTCAGTACGGTCCCGTGTTTGAGGTTTGGTTTGACGGGGCGAATGGCGAGGGACCGAATGGAAAGAAGCAGGTTTACGACTGGAAGTTATTCGTAAGCACCGTTCGAAAGCACCAGCCGAACGCGGTGATCTTCAGCGATGCCGGGCCAGATATTCGCTGGGTGGGCAACGAGGACGGAGTCGCCTCCGAGACCAACTGGACGACTTTGAAGGCGGATGAGCTGACTCCCGGGACTTCGCGATACAAGGAGCTCCCGGTGGGGCATCCAGACGGGAAGTTTTACGTTCCGGCTGAGGCCGATGTGTCGATTCGGCCGGGCTGGTTCTATCATCCTGAGCAGGACGACAAGGTTCGCTCGCCGGAGAATTTGGTCGAACTGTACGAGAAGTCGGTTGGGCGCGGGGCGAACTTGTTGCTGAATCTGCCAGTCGATCGGCGCGGGTTAGTGCACGAGAATGATGAGAAGTCGCTGCTTGGTTGGCGCAAGTTGCTCAACGCCACTTATGGTCGTGCTAACTCGAACGGGAAGTTGACGCGGGCTTTCCAATCGACCAAGGTCGCGGTTTCTGGACCTTTTGATCGAGTCGTGATTGCCGAGGACCTGCGGAATGGGCAGAAAGTCGAAGAATTCTCGATCAACGTTCGTCGTGGGAAAGAGTGGTCTCGGCTTGCTCAGGGCACCACGATTGGGCCGAAGAGGATCATCACGGTTCCGCCGACTTCGGCAGACGAGATTGAGGTTTATCACTACGGTCGAGATGGGTCTCGGCTCAACTCGTTGGCTGTTTATGCGACTCCCGGTTTGAAGAAGCAGGTGATTGAGAGCCAGGCGGAGAAGGATCGGCGCATGGCTTGGTGGCGCGAGGCGCGGTTTGGCATGTTCATTCACTGGGGGCTTTATGCGCAGCCGGCAGGTGAGTGGCGCGGCAAGAACTACGGCGGAGCAAGCGAGTGGCTGATGAACACGGCGCGGATTCCGGCGGCGGATTGGGCGCCTTTGCGGGATACGTTCAACCCGGTGAAGTACGACCCGAAGGCTTGGGTCGCCACTGCGAAGGCGGCGGGGATGAAGTACATCGTGATTACCAGCAAGCATCACGAAGGATTTGCCCTTTGGCCGAGTAAGCAGGGGACATTTAACGTCGGCAACACGCCGTACCGAAAGGATTTGCTGAAGCCGTTGGCGGAGGAGTGCCGAAAGGCGGGCATTAAGCTCGGCTTCTACCACTCGATTCTCGACTGGCAGCATCCCGACTATGCGCCACGCGTTTCTTGGGATTTGCGGCCGGAAGTTAAGACCAACTATGCCCGGTACGTGAAGTACATGAAGGCGCAGCTTAAGGAGTTGCTGACCGAGTACGGCGACGTCGCGGTGCTTTGGTTTGACGGCGAGTGGGACGGCACTTGGACCCACGATGATGGGCTGGACCTTTACAAGTACGTGCGCGGTTTGCAGCCGAACATCATTGTCAACAACCGCGTGGACAAGGGGCGGAACGGGATGCAGGGCTTCAATGCGGCGGGCTCGTTTGCCGGGGACTTTGGAACGCCGGAGCAGGAGATTCCGGGGAACGGGCTGCCGGGGGTCGATTGGGAAAGCTGCATGACAATGAACGGTTCTTGGGGCTTCCATGCGAAGGACGAGAACTGGAAATCGACGGAGATGCTGATTCGGAACCTGATCGATTGCGCGTCCAAGGGCGGTAACTACTTGCTGAACGTCGGTCCGACCGGATTGGGCGAGATTCCTCCGGCTTCGGTCGATCGGCTTTTGGGCGTCGGGTCTTGGCTGAAGCTGAATGGATCGGCGGTTTATGGCACGACGGCGGGGCCGTATGTTCGAGCGCCGAAGTGGGGGCGAATGACGCGGAAGGGCAACACGCTTTTTGCCCACATGTTTGATGGTTCGACCGAGGTCGTTTTGTCGGGCCTTCGAACTGATATTCGGTCGGCGAAGCTGGTTTCGACGGGGGCTTCGGTTCCGGTTTCGAAGCGCGACGGCGAGTGGGTGCTCTCGGTCCCGGCGGGTTCCGGGGTTCGGGTCGTAGCGCTTTCGATTGCGGGTGACGTTCGAGTTGAGACGCCTTTGGCTGGACAGGCGGCGGATGGTTCCGCGGTCTTTGCGGCTTCGGATGCGGTGCCAACCGGGCGGATTGGCTATGAAGCGGATAAGGATGCTCTCGGTTTTTGGACCGATGCGGAGGACTCCGTTCAGTGGGAGTTCAATGTGACCCGAACGGGGACTTATCGGTTGTCGCTTTCGTATGCTTGCGAGCCAAGCTTTGCCGGAAGCGTCGTCGAGGTTCAGGTCGGCGGCGAGACGAAGTCGTTCACGGTGAAATCGACGGGGAGCTGGTCGGCGTTCGAGACGGTCGAACTCGGCGAGGTTTCGCTGGTGACGACGGGCCGCGCAACGGTCCGGGTGAAGGCGAAGTCGATGCCGAACGGGGCGGTGATGAATCTGCGGTCGGTGCGGCTGGGGTGAAGGCCGCTGTCGGGGCGGCGCTTTGGGTGGCCTTGAGTGGCTTTGTATTGCTCTGCGTTGCTCCGGAAAGGCGGACAGAATCACGCGGACCCGAAAGCGTTACCAGACAACAGAATTCTGCTGCTCGAATGACGTGGAGAAAGAAAATGGATCGAGAAGAGTTTGATCAGAAGTGTTCGAGTTTGGATGACGAAGCCTTGGTGTACTGGCTACAGCAGTACACCATGGACGAGGACTTGATTGACGTTATTCCTTATGCTGATGCTGAGATCAAGAATGGCGGCTTGTTTCAGTACTACGGGAACGGATCCTTTGAAGCGGAGCAGCACATCAAGTTCTTAGAGCTTATTGGTGCAAATGAGCATGCAGAAATTATTCGTCAGAGTCTGGCAAGATTTCCTGGCGGAACTCAGCCGATACGAACGGACGAAGATCCAGATGAGCATCACGAAGCTGTTGCGGAGCTGATTGGTGGAACGAAGGCCTTTTATGATCTGGATGATCGGTATTTTGCGTTGCCAGAAACGCTCGAAGAATCGATTCAGCGCTACGTTCGACAGCACTTGGATTTCTACTTTGATGAGTATTTCAAGGACGAGTAGGCTGTCTGAGAGATGCAGAAAGTCAAGGTTGAGAACTCGGCCTTTTTTTGACCGGTCTAACAAGCTGCTCCGGGCTCGATCCGAGGTGGTACGCGCGAAGTATCTGAAGGCGTTGTCCAATCCGGTCCTAGTCAACGCCGAGGGTGGGCGGACGATATTGCATGCGGCGGCGACTTTTGGGGACTACGGGCTCGTTTATGATCTTCTGGAGTACGGCCATCCGGTGAACGTGACGGACTTCAGACGCTCGACCAGTCTTCACTATGTAGCGGGACGGGTTGAGGAATCGCCCGAAATTGCCGCGCTCTTTGTTGCTCGCGGGATTGATCCGAATGTTAAGGATCGGAATAGCTGGTCTCCGATGCACTCAGCGGCACACGCGCTTAACCTGGGAACGGTTGGGGTGCTCCTAGCGCTCGGATCCCGGATTGACGAGGAGGATCGGGACGGGTACTTGCCGATCGATCATTGTCGTTGTCAGTTCGATGATGAGGACCACTGGAAGGTTTGGGAGCCAGCGTTTGGGCCGTTGTTGGGCATTCCTCGGATTACATCGTATGGTGTGCCAGCTCTGGAAGGTCCAGGGATGGTGCAGCACTTATGATAATCACATTGCACGACTTTGAAGGACCGGTTGTAAAGGCTTTCGAGTCCAAATACAACGAGATGTATGATTGCGACGACTTCTGCATCTTCTGGCCTGAGCATTCTTCGGTGCGTGAGATTGCGGTCCGAACGGCTGCTTTCGTCGGCCCAGCCCCGACGGTATTTCTGCATGAAACACTGATCTGGGAAAGCTCGCGTAAGCATGATCTAGAGAAGATCGTTTCGGACCGATGCCCGGAGTTGGGTGGTTTGACGGACGGGTACGTGATCGAGTTTGAGGATAGTCCGCCCGATCTTGTCATCGATTTTCTGCAGTTTGCGATGGCATCGGTGCACGCTATTTTGGTTGATAGCCAGGACAAGACCCGGACCTTGGTTGCCACGGGCGATGAGGGCATTTTTGCTCGGGCGGGAGAGGGAGACGTGGACGGTCGGAATCAGATTCGAGAGTTGATGGAATTGCTTCAGAAGGTTTGGCAAGAAAAGAAGGGAGGTTGAAGGTGGCGTTTGGCTATGACATGAAGAACAAGCACGCTTTAAGGTTCTGGCTCGTGGTGCTTCTTTTTCTTATGTTTCGGTGTTCACTGGTTGGTATATGGATGAGGTCTTAGGTGCAAATTTTTGATGCGCTGAATGTCGAATGTGCTAGGTGACTGGCGCCGTTTGAAAAGTAGCGTGGGCGTCCCGCCTGCGTTCGGAAAGTTGTAGCGAACGGGTTTTGGCTGGGTTCCGGATTGCGGCTACGCGAACTCACTCGGGACGAGTGAGCTACGGGACGGGCACCTTGGATGGCTTTGCGTGGCTTCGGCGAAAGTGTTAGCTGCTCGGCTCGCCACCCCCAACACCTCCTCTCATAAAGAAACGAAAGGAGCAGGCTGGCGCGTCCTCACCCCCTGCCCCCTCTCCATCGGAATGGAGAGATACCGTGTTGTCAATTGGGTGTCAAGCCCTGCTGACGGTCGAACGGCGCACCTCCTTTGAGCACCCCATAGGCGACCCGGATCAGTTTGTGCATCACGGCAACCAGCGCTGAACGTTTCGCTTTCCGCTGAGCAATGAGCC
>CAMCWC010000011.1 GCA_945882415.1 Chthonomonas calidirosea | reverse complement strand
ACATCTATCAGCCGCACCTGGTGCTTTGCACGCACTCGCTTCCTCAGCCAAAGCTGAACGTGCTGAGAGAGACGATTCCGTTCAAGTTTGCGGTCGTTGTGACCGACCTGTATCCGCACCTCATGTGGCAACGTGGGAAGCCCGACTGGTTCTTCTTGCCGCAGCCCTGGAGCTTGACCGAGCTTGCCAAGCGGATGCCGGAGGCGGCGGATAAGTATACGATCACCGGTATTCCGGTTCACGCTGCTTTTGGCGAACGCCCAGATCTTAGGGAGGCCAAAGAGAAACTTGACCTCGATCCTGATTATCCGGTCGCTTTGCTTACAGCGGGAGGTATTGGTGCCGGTGATTTCGAAGGGGCAGTCGAAGTTCTCACGAAGATCAAGGACCTTCAAATTCTCATCGTCTGCGGTCGAAACGACCGGATGTACGAGAAGATCAGCGCTTCGGAAGAGAAGGGAATTGCCAAGGAAGTTCGCGTTCTGCGCCGACTTCCGGTTACCGATATGGCGAAGTTGATGCACGGCAGCGACTTCATCATCGGCAAACCTGGCGGACTGACGGTCTCCGAGGCCCTTGCGGCTGGGAAAGCGTTCATCGTCCATGAGCCATTCCTCATTCCTGGACAGGAAGAAGACAACGCGCGATTTTTGGTGGAGCAGGGAATTGGCCGATTTACGAAGACCAACGAGGAACTCGAGACGGTCGTCAGAGAGCTTGTCGAGCAGCCCGCGACGCTGAAGAGCATGACGGAGAACGCCCAACGATGCGGAAAGCCCCATGCGGCAGTCGAAATTGCGGTTAAGGTTTTGGAACTCGCGGCAGAAAGCGGCGTTGCCCGTGGTCAAGCGGCGACGGCTTAGTTCGTCACGCAGTACTTCTTGGCCATTTCGTTCGAGTACTTCTCAAACAAGTTGCCCATCAGTCGCACGTAGTGGCTGTTGAACATCAGCGCGTCCACGATTGCCATGATCACGCCAACCGGCAGCAGGCGGACGCTTGCGGGGAGGAACTTCTCGACGGCGCCAACGATGGGCACGTTGAGCAACAGCGCGACGGCGGTGAGTGGAATCGCAATCTGGAGCCCGCGGCCAAGCAAAGGTAAGACGTCCTTTGCGATCGCAACGAACTTTGGCCCGAAGCCCTTAATCGACCGGTACAAATCCCGATTGGTCGTGCCCCAAATGATCCAGAAACCTAGGTTGGCGATGCCGTGACCGACGCCGATGGTCACGAACATCCCGGTCCAGAAGTTGCTGGACGAAGCCTGTGCGGCGTGGCCGATCGGTAACGCGACGGAAGCGCAAGCCCCGGCAATCACAAAAGTCGCGAAAAACTTGCCTCGGGCTGCAGTGGCGAATCGGGGTGGATCATCTAGCAGGCGTCCCAAGTGCCAGACCTTCAGGCCATGCGCGGCAGAACTCAGGTCTTCCCGGATCTTGCGCAGGTGATAGGCGGGATTGACCCAAGATTTGACCGTTTTGAGGCCGCTACGCCGGAGGATGATTGCGGCTCGTTGGAACGGGGTTCGGTCTCGTTTGGGCTTGGGGTCCAAACGTTGTGGGGTCATAGGTTGCGGCACCAACGAATGTTAAGAATAGCACTTTGGCTTCCGTCAGAGGGACTTTCGATATTCCAATGACTCGCCTGACTCGGACGTTTGGGGCTTTGTTTCGGTAGGGAAGGAGCGGAGCTCGAGTGAGCCATCCCAATGTTCCACTACGAAGGAGCAGTGCTCCACCCAGTCGCCAGTGTTGACGTACATCGTGTTGCCTTCAAGGATCGAGATCTTCGGCTTGTGAATGTGTCCGCAGATCACGCCGTCCACGTTTTGTCGTCTCGCTTCCGCGGCAAGGAGGTTTTCAAAGCCAGTTGCTCGTTCCGTGATCGACTTCACCTTTCGTTTGATATCCCGGCCGTAGTTGCTGGGTTTGCGGCCGAACTTTGCTCCGATCAGGTTGGTGTAGTGATTCAGCCCAAGGGTGATCTCATGCATCCAGGCGAGGAACCAGGCAATTGGCTTGTAGGTGGTGACGAACTTGTCGAAGAGATCGCCGTGGACGACCAGAAAGCGCCGGCCGTCAACCGTTTCGTGGATGAACGAGTGCTGGATCTCGGTGCTAAATACTTTGATGCCGATGAAGCGTCGCATCACCGCATCGTGGTTGCCAGGGGTGTATCGCACTTTACAAGAGGGTGATGCTTTTTCCAGCAACGAGAGAAGCGCTCGCTCTTGTCCGGGTTTCCATCGGGTTGTGCTACCCCCAACCCAAGCATCGACCACGTCGCCGACCAAGTAAATGTACGTGGCGTTTACGCCAGCAAGGAATTGACTCAGCTCGTCTACCCGACATTGAGCGGAACCGAGGTGTAAGTCGGAAATGAAGACGGATCGGTAAGTGGGCGTTGGCCCATCGGGTGGAATTGGGGAGTCCATTCCTTTGCTACTTGATGGTAGCGCAATTATTATTCTCTTAACCTTGCTTTAATCGAATGATCGCGTAAAGCTTGGTGCCGTCGCTCGGACTCGAACCGAGATGCCTTTTGGGCGCCGCCACCTGAAGACGGTGCGTCTACCAATTTCGCCACGACGGCAAGACTAAAGATGGTACCTCAGGCGATTACGCGGGTACCAGGCTTTGTGACTGGGATAGCCTCGAGCCAGTCGGGTACGTCATCCGGGGCGAAGGATTCTGCCTTCGCCTCATAGGCGGAGTACAGGGGCAAACCTAGATCGAGATTTCCGGCGCGATTGATGAGCACGCCGTAGGAAGCAATTTTTCCTCCAGCTTCTTCGAGGGCTGCGCCAGTCTCTCGGAGCGAAATTCCGGTGGTCAGAACATCGTCGACAACGCCAATCAGGGAATTGTCTGGAAGGGTTTTTCCTCGGCGTAGCAAGCGCTTGCCGTTTTCGGATTCCACATAAATGGCGGGCAAGCCGAGCTGTCTGGCGACTTCGAAGGCGATGATGATTCCTCCGGTGGTTGGTCCGGCAACGTGGGTTAAGCCTAACGGTCGGAAGAACTCGGCGATCGGCTCGCAGACTTGAGAGAGAATTCCGGGCTCTTCGAGCAAGCGAAACTTTTCGAAGTACACCGCGCTGTGGCGGCCGCTGGTGAGCAGAAAGTGTCCGTTGAGAATTGCGCCGGACTCGCGAAGCAAGTCACCGATTTTTTCGCTGAGATCATCCATGGGTAGTAAAGGGCGTCATTTGTCGGACGACTTCGTTGTTCTCGTTTAGAAGCAGGAGCACGGGGGTGATGGGCTCGTCGGAGTAGTCAAACGCCGCGATGATGACCCTTTCGCCGGGCTTGAAGAAGTGTGCGGCTCCACCGTTGATGCCGATCACTCCGGCAGGACCCTCGAACGCATAGGTTTGAATCCGGGCCGTTCCGTCGACCGACCAGATGTTCACCATCTCGCCGTTTTGGATTCCGGCTTGCTTCATCAGCTCGGCCCCGATCTCAATGCTTCCGACGTATTCCGGATTGGCGTACGTCACGTGGGCGTGATGTAACTTCGATTTAAGGAGCTGAGAAAGTCGCAATCGGCTAGACCTCTACCGGCGAAAGTGGGGCAGGAGCTTTGCTGTGCCTTCGTCGTCGGGCGAAGGCGGACATTAACCCGCCAATCGTGAGGATACCGGTTCCAACCCAGACCAAACTCGTCATCGGCTTGTAGAACACTTCGAGCGGATACAGCGGCTTTTGGAACATCAGCTTCAAGTCAACAGCTCTTGTCGCGGCGTCCATGCGTCCTAAGACGGCAAAGAACTCTGTTCCAACCGGAGTGAGAAGCGGTTGGATTCCGCCCTCGGTGACCTGCATCTGCGGTTCGACATCGAACGTTCCGGTTCGGGTGGTGATGCGCATCTTTGCGCCAAACTTTGCGCCGACACCGGTGGTTCCGTTGGATGTTGGCTCGAGATACTCGACGGTGATTTGGTCGACGGTCCGCTTTTCTTTCGGCTTAAAGGTCATGGGCATTTCCCAGACATCGGTTACCGGAGGGAAGAGTGCCACGTAAACGTCATGGGTCGGAGACGACTTCACGAAGGGCCAGACCTGGGTCTTGAGTTCCTCGCCTTGCTCGTAATAGTACAGTCCGGGCGTCGCGTCGAACGTGCGGCCGGCTGGGTCTTTGAACTCGAAGACGGCTTTGCTGTCCCGGTCGAACAGGTCTTTGCCCTCAAGCTTCTTGAAGGAAACCACGTAGTCAAGGGCGGATGCGGGCGATCCCGATTGGACAAAGGACTGCTGCTTCTTCTCCATTCCGCGAGAAAGGATCAGGCCGCCGATCAGCACCGCGAAGCCGAGGTGAGAGACAAATCCGCCAACGGACATCTTCCACTTCTTCGCGAGTTCAATCGCGCGCCAGCCGCCGGTAACGGCGACGAACCAGCACAGGAACATGAGGAGGCCAAGTACCGGAATGAGTGGCCATGTTCCACCCATCGGATTTCGCACCGTGCTCTCTGCGTGAGATCGAACACCAAACGGGCCATCCATTAAGCCGATGAAGGTGAATCCGGTCAAGCCAATACTCAGGCTCAAAACGTTGGCGATTCGGCCGAACAGCGCCTTCGCACCCATCTCTCGCCAGGAGACAAACGGCGCGGCACCCATAAGGAGCATGAGCGGAATGAAGAACCAGACGACGACTTGGTGATACAGCCACTCTTCGACACGCGCGCCCTGGCCGCCGCGTAAGGCAGCAATGACGGGCCAGGACATTCCGACCGCGATCACGAGTCCCAGCATCGAGAGCACCATCATTCCGAAGCGATAGGAGTTCTCGCGGTTGATGCCGTTCTCGGGCTCAATCGACTTGACGGTTTCGTTTGCCACGCTCTTCGCGCGCCAAACACAAAGGGCGATGAAGCCTACAACCAAGAAGATGAGGAACCCGCGCAAGATGCCGAGCGCGTTGCGATCCATGCTGGCGAAGGAGTGAACGCTGACTTTGTCGAGCAGCCCGGACCGGGTCAAGAAGGTGCCGTAGACGAAGCTGAGGAAAGGCAATCCGCCCATGATCAGGTTCGAAGCTGCCCAGCGTCCACGCACGTTTTGTACGATGATGCCGTGGATCAGGGCTGCCATCAGCAACCAGGGCACAAGGCTAACGTTCTCAACCGGATCCCAGGCCCAGAACCCGCCCCAGCCTTGGGTCTCGTACGCCCAGAGACCGCCCATGCTGAGTCCCAACCCGAGAATCGCGAGGGTGACCAAGCTCCAAGGGCGGCAGTAAGTGATCCAATCCTTCGCGTTCTTGTGGACCATCGCGGCGACGGCGTAGGCAAAGAAGATGGTGAGCGCGCCGAAGCCGAGGAAGATCGTCGGTGGGTGAATGACGACCCAGTAGTTCTGCAAGCTCGGGGTCATGCCGTTGCCACGCGGGGGCATGAGCACTTCGCCTTTCTGGACGACATCTTTTAGCAGATCAAAGGGAGACTCGTAGGCGAGAATTCCGCAAAGCGAGCCTAAGATCAGGGCGAAAACGGTGCCGTAAGTTCGTCGATAAATCCCGGAGCCTCCGATGGTGAGCAAGCCAAACAAGCTCGTCGCACAAGCCCATAGGAGGAAGCTGCCTTCTTGGGCTGTCCAGACGCCCGCGATTTTGTACTTAAGCTCGGTCAGCGAATCGTCGTGGCTGAAAACGTATTCGTACTGAAATTGGTCTTTGATGAAGAGCGCGAGCAGGCATCCGAACGGCACAAAAATGCTGATGCTGCCGAGAACGAAGGAAATCGTCGCGAATTTTTCCGCTTTCGGGACTTTGCCCGAGATCAGGTAGAGAATCCCGGAAAGAACCAGAAAGGCAAGGGCAACGTAGACCGCGATCGATCCGGCTTGTCCAACGACGAGTGACCAAGCTTCCGCGCGGGGGACGTTGGCGAAAGGGTCTTCGTTGTGATTGTGTTCCACTCGTTACTTCTTCTCGGCTTCGTACTTAGATGGGCACTTGACGATGAGTTCCGAGGATTGGAACTCTCCATTCTCGATCTTTCCGACCGCTACGACCTTTGTAGCTTCGGACAAGTTTGCGGGTTTTTCACCCTTGTGCTTCACTTTGATTCGATCTCCGTTGGAGTCGATCACTTGGAAGGTCAAGGTCTGGGTGTAAACGTCGTTCTGAACGGTGGACTTAACGATGTCACCTGCGAGGTGCAGACGATCCCCCGTGCTGGCCTTTGCCTGTTGGATGGTTACGTACGGACTTGCACCCGTCGTGAAGGCAATCACCACCGCGCTCAGCGCGGTTGCTGCCACTACTCCCGAGATCAGCGGACCCAGTTTCATACTCATTGAAGCTACCTCAACTGATCCTAACTACGTTGGGAACTCCCTGAGTGTTTATCCGGTTGAGTCAGATACAATACGGAGACGTAGCATGCGAAACAACCACCTTATTTTCTCGGCGGTAGTCCTAGGCCTGATCGGCGGCATTGCCATCGTTTTGGGCGATGAAATCAAGATGGGTGCTCCGGCGCGGCCCCTTCCTAAAGTCACCCTTGGCACCGACACGCTCATGTTCGGCTCGAGTGTCGGTAGCTTCAAGATTCTCGGTTCGGATGAGACGCCAGCATCCGGAAAGCTCTCTTTCAGCTTCAACGGTAGCGTGTTGGTTTCCGGACTCGAAGGAACGGCGGTCACGGAAGGCGGCGTTCGAAAGGAATACGAGAACAAAGAATTCGGCAAGACCGCTTACTTTGGAAAAGGGAAGATTACGATCACCGGAAAGGTGCGAAGCATCCAGTTCTTTGGACGAGACGTTCAGGGAAGCTTCAAGGGCACCGGCCTGATGCGACTTTACGGAGAGTTCGACAAGAAGCTCGATACTGGCTGGGTGATGTATGCCGGCGGCGAGCGAGAAGCTTGGGGAACCGGCGGAAACATTAAGGTCGTTCCGCAACAGATTTACAAGCAGAACACGGACAACGTTAAGATCAAGGACTCATAGTCCAGCGGTGCTTCGAAACACCTTCGTTCACATTCCAGGGGTCGGTTCCAAAACGGAACTGGCCCTTTGGTCTTCTGGATGTTTGACTTGGGAGGATGCGCTTTCAAAAAAGCGCAAGACGTCGTTCGGGACGGTGGCCGATGCCGCCGCGCTCAAGCATTTAGAGCAGAGCGAAGCCGCACTTAGCGACGGTCAACACCAGTTTTTCGCAAAGAGTCTCGGCATGGCCGAAGCTTGGCGGGCCTGGGGAGAGTTTTCGGGCCGTACGGTTTATCTCGACATCGAAACGGACGGCGGAAACAGTGGCGATGCGATAACTTGTATTGGTCTGTACGATGGTGCGGAGTTTCGATGCCTCGTTCGGGACCAAGATCTCGCTGAACTGCCGGACGTCCTTTCGCACTACTCGATGATCGTGACCTTCTTCGGCGCCGGGTTCGATCTCCCGATGATCAAGAAGCGTTGGTCATTCCTCGAAATTGATCAGATTCACCTTGACCTTTGTCCGACCATGCGCAAGCTAGGGATCCAGGGCGGGCTCAAGAAGATCGAAAAGCAGCTTGGACTTCAGCGTGATGAAGAAGCGGAGGGCTTGAACGGTCTCGATGCCATCCGGCTATGGAGACAGTACGAGCGTCGAGGAGACGTCGGCGCCCTTGAGAAGCTCATCAAGTACAACCGTGAAGACGTTGTGAACTTGGAGCGGCTTGCTGAGCACGCTTACACGCTCCTTCACGAACAGACTATCGGGCCGTTTGTCGGCTCAGCTCGCTGAAAACGTCAATCGCGTTTTGAACATCGGCGGTTGATACGTCTGCATGGGTGACGAGCCGCAAACGATTCTTGGCAACCGGGAAGCACCAAACTCCAGCGGCTTGTAATCGCGCTTGCCATTCGGCAGCAGGAGCCACCGTGTCTACCATGACCATATTGGTTTCCACCAGGTGCGGATGAGTCGTGAGGCCGTTTTGGCCCTGCAGACCGTTCGCGAGAATATTCGCGTTGGCATGGTCTTCCGCCAGCCGGTCAATCATTTGTCGAAGACTCACGAGGCCGCAGGCAGCGAGAATTCCGGCTTGTCGCATACCGCCACCTAGGCGCTTTCGCCACTTTCGGCCCTTTTCGATAAAGTCAGCGGGACCACAAAGCACCGATCCGACGGGTGACCGCAGTCCTTTGCTCAGGCACAGGCTGACAGAATCGAAAGGCGCGGTGACCTCGGAGATTGGGACCCCGAGGGCGACGGATGCGTTGAATGCACGCGCGCCATCCAGGTGCAACTTCACGCCGTTGCGGTCCGAAATTTCACGGTAAGCCCAAAGTGCCTCGATCGGCACAATTGCCCCGCCGTGCCGGTTGTGGGTGTTTTCCACGCAAATCAGGCTGGTCGCGGGTCGATGAATGTCTTCGGTTAAGATTCGCTTTTCGATGGCTTCGGGGTCCATCGTTCCTCGGTTGCTTGGTACGGTCCAGCTAACGACTCCTGCGATGACTGCTGGTCCACCGCCCTCATAGTAAAGGATGTGCGACTCTTCTTCTGCGATGATAGAGCTCCCACGCTCGCAATGCACGGCGATGGCGATCTGGTTGCTCTGGGTGCCACTCGAAACGAACATGGCCGCTTCCTTGCCGGACATCTCGGCAGCGAGGGCTTCTAGTTCTTGGACCGTTGGGTCGTCTTGAAGGACATCGTCACCCAAGGGTGCCGTTTGCATCGCCGCATACATTTCCGGAGTTGGGCGGGTTACGGTGTCGCTTCTCAGATCAACAGGCATCTTTAGATTATGCCTACCGGTGATCGAAGGTAAAACCGGCGGGATGAAAGCGTTGTTGATCGGTGCCGGCGGCATGGGCCAGGGCTGGGCCCGGAATATTGCGGAAAGTCCAGAAGCGGTCTTGCATGCCTGGGTCGATGTTCGCCCCGGTGCGGCGGCAGACGCGGCCGAGAAACTCGGACTTTCGGTCGCCCATACGGACACCGATGTCGAGCGAGCGATTGCCGAGTACAAGCCCGATTTCGTGGTTGACGTGACTCCGCCGGAAGTTCACCATTCGGTCACGCTAGCCGCCCTTGCGGCTGGTCTTCCGGTGCTGGGCGAAAAGCCGATGGCGGTGACCATGGACCAAGCCCGCGAAATGGTAGCGGCATCCGAGAAGGCAGGGAAGTTGTACATGGTCAGCCAGAGCCGCCGCTACAACGCCCAACTTCAGGCATACAAACAATTGATTCAAGATCAGGTTGGAACGGTTGGCATTCTGAACGCTGACTTCTACATCGGCGCCCACTTTGGCGGATTCCGGGACGAGATGGACAGCCCGCTGATTCTTGACATGGCGATTCACACGTTCGACGAGGCCCGGTACCTTTGCGATCTCGACGCCGTGTCGGTCTACGCCGAGGAGTTCAATCCGGCTTGGAGTTGGTACAAGGGCGATTCCAGCGCGACGGCCATCTTCGAAATGGAAAACGGTGCGCGATTTACGTATCGCGGAAGTTGGTGCTCTGACGGCTGCCATACGAGCTGGGATGCGGACTGGCGAGCCGTTGGACCGAAAGGATCGGCGGTTTGGGCAGACAACACGACGCCGACCGCGCAGTCGGTCATCAAATCGGGCGGCTTCTTCTCCGAAATGGAATCCATCGACGCCGAAGTTGGGACGATTGATGAGGGCATTAAGGGAAGCCTAAGCGAGTTCTTGAGTGCCCTGAAGACGGGCATCACGCCAAATGGCGAGTGCCACGATAACATAAAGAGCCTCGCCATGGTCTTTGCTGTCGTCGAATCCAGCAAGGCTGGTCGACGAGTCAAGCTGAGCGAGATTCTCTAAACGAGGTCTGCGAGCAGTTCGGTCGTTTCGGCGAGCGATTCATCAAGCGCCGTACAAACGTGGTCAATCTGCTCCTGCTCAATGATGAGCGGGGGCTCAAATCTCAGCACACGCGGATTGTTGAGCGCATAGGCCACGCAGACGCCGCGCTTCATGAACTGGGCGACTACGAGCTCGCCAACTTCGTCCATCGAGAACTCGAGTCCGATCATGAGACCGCGTCCGCGGACTTCCGAAATCATCTCGGGGTACTTCGCGGCAATCGCCTCAAACTTCGACATCATGTATGTGCCGTAGCACTCGGAGCGAGACGCCAGGTTTTGTTCGATCAGGACATTAAGCCCGGCCAGGCCAGCCGCGCAAGCCAGCGGGTTCCCACCGAAGGTGGAGCTGTGGGCGATTGGGTTCGTGCCGAAGACGCGGTTGAAGATTTGCGCCGTGCCAATCGTTGCTCCCAGCGGCATCACGCCGCCTCCCATGCCTTTGGCGAGACACATCAGATCGGGGGAAACGCCTTCCCACTCAACGGCAAAGTTCCTTCCAGTACGGCCGAGGCCAGATTGCACTTCGTCCGCAATGAGGAGCGCTCCTACCTTTGCGGTTGCTTCACGGGCATGCTGAAGATAGCCGTCTGGCGGAACGATGATTCCACCTTCGCCCTGGACCGGTTCGACAATGAACGCCGCCGTTTCGGTGTCAAGTGCCGCAGAGAGGGCATCGAAATCTCCAAACGGAACGAAGGTAACGCCATCGAGCAACGGCGCAAATGGCTTTTGGTACTTTTCGCGACCGGTAACCGACAACGCCCCCATTGTTTTGCCGTGGTACGAGCCATACGTGGACACGAACTTAGTCCGTCCGGTGCTCGAGCGGGCGAACTTCAGGGCCGCTTCCACGGCTTCGGCTCCGGAGTTGTTGAAGAACGAATACTCCAATCCGTCTGGCGTGACTTCGGCCAAGCGAGCGGCGAGATCGGCGGCGGGGGCCGAGAAGAATGCCTTTCCGCTAAGGGCAATTTGGTCAAGTTGATCTTTGACCGCTTGAACCACCGCTGGATGTCGATGACCAAGAATGAAGGTGCCGTAGCCGCCGAGGCAGTCGATGAAGCCACGTCCTTCGTGGTCGTAGATCATGCAGCCTTCGGCCCGAACTTCGACGCCGAAGCCAGCAAATGACATCAACTTGGCCAGCTGCGGATTAATGTGCCGGCTGTATTTGTCGACGACGTCGCGAAAGAGCGATTCCCCGTCCATAGACTTTCAATCTACCTTTCTGGGGGCGAACGGGTTCACCGAGTGCTCACTCGGGAATGCTTTTTGGATCTGGGCAGACAAGCGGGGAAGGGCGGTGCCGCCGCTGACCGGGGTGGCAGAGCCATTTCGAATGGCCACCCGATGCTCGGTGACGCTTGTCGCACCGCCATCAAACGACACCGTGACCAGCGCCGTTTCTCCGCCTCTGGGCGCGACAAGATTTCCCATTGAGTACAGAATCGGTTTGCCCCGAAAAACTTCTGCTCCCTGCAGAACATGGGGGTGATGCCCCCAGACGACATCGGCGCCAGACTCGACACAGGCACGGCCTAGGGCAACTTGGTAGGCAGTCGGTAGGGTCTTCCGTTCCAGCCCCCAGTGCAAAGCAACCACGACGACATCAGACTTTTGTTTTGCGCGGCCGATCCAGCCTTTGAGCTTTTGCTTGGCGGCGGCATTGATGCTTCCGCCGAAGCTCAGTACGCCAATACCAGCGGACTTCGCGGTGGCAGGGCTGCACTTCCAAAGTCCGCCTCGGCTCATAAATGCCAGAACGGATAGCAAGGCGATTTTCTTCTTCCCACGGGATACAAAGGCAGGAGACATCGCGCGGTCTGCGTTCGGGCCCGCGCCAGCGTAAGCGATTCCTGCCTTGGTCAAAGCGGCTTGCATTTCGTGTAGGCCCTTCGGACCGTAATCCAGCGCGTGGTTATTGCCGAGTGCAACTAACCGGATATTCGAAGCCTTCAAGTCGCCAATGTGGCGCGGATCAGCTTTGAGAATGTATTGATCTCGATTGCGCAGTTCTTCGGCGGTCTTTCGGGTGGTCGGGGTTTTGGAGTTGGTGAGGGGGACTTCCAGGTTTCCGAATGCGAGGTCCGCAGCGCCGAAGATGTTTGCTAAGCGGGAAAGGGGTTTAGCTTTGACCGAAACCTGGTTGAGCATGATGTCACCACCAAAGCAAAGCTTCAGCGGCGGCTCCGCCTGAGTCAAAACCGAACAGCAAAGCATCATCGGGTTAAAGACGCCGTAATCCTTCGGTGAGAATCGCGTATCTTGTTTGTGATGTTCTCGACGCTCATTCTTGCGGCGGTCCTGCTTCCGCCGGGGCAAGACAGTTCCGTCCTCCTCAGGAAAACCGTTCGGCCCAATACGAAGGACAAGTATGAGTTTTCGATTGATGCGAGCCTGAAAACCCAGTTGCCAAGCGGACTTGGACAGGACCAATCTCGGCTTGCGATTACCGGATCAATGGTTTGCGACTACGGCAAATCGAACCTGAACGGAACGAACGTAACGATGTTGTGGTACCCGGCAAAAGCATCGGCTACGGGAACGGTCGGGGGCACTCTGGACGAGCGCGGGTTCCTAAAGCCCGGTAGAAATGTTGGAACGATTGACCAGCTTGGCGCATTTCGGTGGGCCAAAACCGGAGAGAAAACCATCGCCGAACTTGCGGCGAGCTTCATCACGGTTCCGCTCCCGCTTTGGCCCGCGTTCTCCGCGGCAAGAGTGGAAGAAGGGACGGAATGGAAAGTGGCCGTTCCCGAATTGACTTACTCGTTTGTGAACGCGACCGTAACGGAGGTGCTGCCGAAGTCAGTGAAGATTGAGGTGCGCGGGTCCTACTCCGAGGACGCGATCGTGCAGATGTTCATTCTTCGCGAATCAGGTGGCATCAAGAGCACCGAGATCAGCAAGCTGAACATGGAGGCGGAGATCGATCGCGCAACCGGTGCGCTCATGAATGCGACCGGGACGATTGAAACCCGCGCCGAAGCCGATACTTCGGACGGATTTGAGCTCACTTCAACTCGCGAAGTGAAGTTCACGTTCAAGCAGATCAAGCGGTAACGAGATCAGCTTTCGTTTCGATCTCGGCGAGCTGACCGTCTCGGATGTGGAAGATTCGATCGCTGACGTCGAGCATCTTATGGTCGTGCGTGGCCGAAATGATCGTGACGCCGTGCTCGCTTTGCAGCATTTTGAGGAGGTCGATGATCTCCTGCCCGGTCTTGAGGTCCAGGTTTCCGGTGGGCTCGTCGGCGAGAATGATGGCCGGGCTGTTGGCCAGGGCGCGGGCAATTGCAACGCGCTGCTGCTGTCCACCGGATAGTTCGGTCGGTCGGTGGTGGTAACGGTGACCGAGTCCAACGGTATCCAGCAGTTTCATGCCCTTTTCCTCAGCATCGTCCGGCTGAACACCGGCAAACAGCATCGGTAACGTCACGTTCTCTAGCGCGGTACGGACCGTGATCAGATTGAAAGTTTGGAAAATGTAGCCGATCGTGTGGCATCGCAGGAATGCCAGCTCGCGGGGCGTGAGTTGTGCGATGTCTACGGAGTTCACGAAGACTGAGCCTTCGTTCGGCTTGTCGAGACCCCCGATCATGTTAAAGAAGGTGGACTTGCCGGAGCCAGATGGGCCCATTATGCTGAGGTACTCGCCCGCGTAGATCTCGCAGCTGATCCCGCTGAGAGCGCGTACGAGGGCTTCACCTTCGCCATATTGCTTGACGATGTTTACGGTGCGAACGACGACGTCGGTTTGTTGCTCCATTGCTTAAATGTCCATCCTTAGGGCCGCCGCCGCGGGCATCTTTGCCGCTTGAATTGCAGGGGCGATTGCCGAAATGACCGTCATGGCGATACCCATTCCGATACCGAGTCCAAGAACAGAAAGTGCCGCCGAATACGGCGGATTCAGGCCGCTTACGCGACAAACGATGATGCTGAGCACGATGCCCAGAAGTGATCCGAGGGTGGATCCGAAGAACCCAAGCAGGGCGGCTTCGATAAAGAAGACGCGAACAATGAAGCTATCGGAGGCACCGAGGCACTTGATGGTTCCGATCTCGCGGAACCGCTCGGTGACGCTCATCAGCATCGAATTGGTGACGCCGACGAGGCACATGATGAGGGAAGTGCCAATAAGCCATGTCAGGCGAGCTTCATCCTTCGCGACCGTGCTTTCGGCCATTCGGAGCATCTGCATGCTCACGAAAAAGGCTATTCCAAGCGCGATGCCGGAAGAGGTGATGAGTTGCCGGAAGAAGCGCACCCGAATGCTCGCCAGCGCCTGGTGCCACGCCACCCACAAGGGCGGGTCTTGATTCTTAAATTGTGCTCGTCCGGTTTGTTCGGTCACTTCTTTGTTCCGATCAGTAATGAAATGAGCCCACGCTGGCTCAAGGTTTGCAAAAATGCCGAGAGGGAAGCTTCGGCTTCCAGCCGGTTCATTTTGTACCGTTCCTTTAGCTTACGCGCAATCGTCTCGTTCGAATGTTGTCCGTCGCAAAATTGCCAAACAAACGCTCCCATGGGTTCAAGCTCAAACTGGCGAGTCGTTGGCCATTTGGCTTTGATTGCGATCTTTTGAAGCCACTTTCGCCTGCTTTCGATCGGTACCTGCATCAGAAGGCTTCCGTCTTCGGCAGTGGTCCATTCTACGACCGGGTTTCGGATCGGGCGCGCCTTGCGAAACTGCTCTGGATCTAGCTTGTTTCGATTTCCGATCCATCTTTTGAAAAGCCGATCCAACGCCATTCTGGATTCCATTCTGACCGGTTTGATTGAACCTTCACACTTTGAATCCGGTTCTCCTTGGGATATAGACCCACGAGCGCGGTCTGCGTTCTGGTCAACAAGTGGCCCTTTTGCACGAGGCGAATCCCTACGTCCTCATCGGTAATGTTGGCGCGTGGAAGTTCTAGCGCCGCCCGGGCCCATTCCAGAAAGTCGTGCTTTGCCAGGAGTTCAGAAGCTAGCCCCCACCTCTCGGCGGTGACCAAGGTGTGTTTGCCGGCGGTGAACTGGATCGTGGTTCGGCCCGCGAAAAGTTGGCGCTTTCCAACTTCGAGATCTTTTGGCAAGTAGACGTTCAGGCCAAGAACTTGCCAGTGGTAAAGATCGCCGCAGTCCACCTTCAGGCTCGCGCTGATCTTTTGGTGAGCCGCGGAGAGGCTATCCTTGCCGGGCGTCACGCACTCGACAAGGACGACCAAGTTACGATCTGGAATGTATCTGATCGAACCTCTAGCACTGGCCCGGCCCGAGTAGCGGTAGCTCGCCTCGGATTCACTCGCGACGTTGATTTCTTTGGTAAAGGCGGCTTTGCGGGAGTCTTTGCCAATGCGGGCTAGATACCGTTCGAGCGAGTCGGAGATCGAGGGTGCTTTCGCAACGGTGTCCCAGCGAAGCTGGACCTGGTGGGCTCGGGTTGACCCGAGCCGTGCATAGCCTTGCTTCTGGTTCCCCTCGATGCTTACGGGAGCCCACTCGTCGTCAAGATCGAGCTCGATTCCGTACCAAGCGAAGGCCAATTACTTCGGAGTTTGGGTTTCGGCGGGCGTTCGATCCCGCTCAATGGCTTCAGGCTCGCTACGAGCGGAGTCGTGAAGCATTTTCTTGCCTTCGTCCAGGCCCTTTTGGAGCTCGCCCATGCCCTTACCGACTCCGCGAAGGAGTTCCGGAATCTTCTTTCCGCCAAACAGAACGAGGACGATTACGAGTACGAGGAGAAGCTCTTGACCACCGAGACCAAACATTAGGAGTCCTTACCGTTTTTGCCGTCGTCGAGCCCTTTTTTGAGCTCGGAGACGCCCTGACCGACGCTTCGCATCAGCTCAGGGATCTTGCTACCACCAAACAGCACAAGGATGATGAGCAGGACGATGAGCAGTTCTTGAGCGCCAAGTCCAAACATGATATTTCAGTATACGTCCGGCAGGGCACTTCGCATTCGGGACAAATTTAGTTCTTCATGCTCCGGCTTGGGGTGCCGGGAGATCGCATTTGTCCGTTCTTGTTCACAAGTCGGCTCAAGCCGTCGGCGGTGACAACAAACCAGCCGCGCTTTTCGCCGCCGATGATGCCACCCAAAATGCCTGGGCTCTCGGAATGCTTCAGTGGAACGTACTTAGCCGATACGTTTTTGCCTCGAGTTTTGGTTTCAAACAGGATGACTGCCTGAGTTTGGTCCTTCAGGTCCTTCAGGTTCTTACCGCTGAAGTCCGTGTTGAAGGCTACGCCCGACTTGTATTCCTTTTCGTCGCAACCCCATTCGCCTTTCGGATCAAACACCTTGAATGGACCTGGATCGTCGATCGAGGACAATTCCTTCTCCAGATACGGCGCTACCTGGGTCTGCCAATCTTTGGCGGTGGGTAGTTTCCCGTCGTGATCCAGCGTGTAGGCGCGAAGACTGTCACCTAGTGCACTCATCGAAATGGTGCATCCAATCATGCCGGCTCCTTGGCCTGCGGCTAGGAAACCAAAGCCGACTAGACCGGCGATGGGTAGCACGCAGCAGATGACAACGGCGGCGATGATCAGGCCGACGATGAGGCCGGTGTTCGATTTCTTCTTTTGAGACGGCGCTGGAGGCGTCTGCATGCGAAGGATTGTACAGCAAGAGTTAAGAATCCCTAGGGCGATAGAATCAACGGTGATGGCCGCTGCTTCGGATTTCACCGCGAAACTGCGCATGGATCGAGTTCTTGTTTATGCAACGTCGATTGCGCACTTCGCGGGCCATTCGGAGGAGGAACTCAAAGCCTTGGCCGCATGCATCCGCAGCGGAGAACCCGTGACCTCACGGTGGATGGCCGACATCGTGCCGATCGCCGAGGCGCTCGCTGACCGACAGCCGATCGAGAATCCTGACCATCTCGATCCCGCCGTGAAGGAAGCGCAGCGCCTGATTCACCCGGTCCAACTGAACCCGGACCAGTCCTGATTGGTATCCTGATTGGCATGACGTTTCAAGACATGGTGCTCCGGCTCAACGAATACTGGGCCAAGCAGGGCTGCGCGATTTTGCAGCCGTATGATGTTGAAGTCGGCGCGGGCACCATGCACCCGGCCACGACGCTTCGAGTTCTCGGGCCAGAAGCTTGGAATGTTGCCTACGTCCAACCTAGCCGACGCCCCGCCGACGGTCGGTACACGCGGAATCCACAGCGAAGTCAGCGGTACTACCAGTATCAGGTGATCATGAAGCCGTCGCCCGAGAACATCGTGGACCTTTATATGGGGTCGCTCGATGCGCTCGGATTTGATACGTCAAAGAACGATGTGCGACTGGTTGAGGACGACTGGGAAAGCCAAGCGGCCGGTGCGAGTGGCGTTGGCTGGGAAGTGTGGGTGAACGGCGCGGAAATCACGCAGTTCACGTTCTTCCAGCAGATGGGCGGAATCGAATGCAACCCGGTCTGCGCGGAAATCACCTACGGTCCCGAGCGACTTTGTCTGATGCTCAATAACGGCAAGGGGTTCTGGGAAGACCTGATGTGGAACGACACGACCAGTTATCGGGATGTCGACTGGCAAGCGGAAATGCAGAACAACGTTTTCAACTTCGAAGTCGTGTCGACTTCGATGTTGTTCCGGTTGTTTGATGAGTTCGAAGCGGAATCGAAACGAGTGATCGAAACGCCGGTCTTTTGGGATTCTGAGCAGGGAATCATGACCTCAAACCCGTTAAACGCGAGCGAGTTTCCGGAGAATGCCGGTGCGCGAGCGCTGGTTTATCCAGGGTTGGATCTTGCGCTAAAGGCTTCGCACATCTTCAACTTGCTCGATGCGCGGGGCGCGATTGGAGTCACCGAGCGTGCGGTGTACATCAACCGAATTCGAAGCCGCATCCGGGCGTGCTGCCTCAAGCACGTTGAGCAGTACGAAACCCCGAAAGTCGCGAGTTAGTTGAGGCCGTAGAGTCCGCTGTACTTTTCCTCGACGTAATCGAGCCAGGGGTTTGGATTCAAATAGTCGCCGCAAACTCCGGTCACAAGGTCTCTCGGGGCCTGTGAGCTTGCCTTGACGTAGATGTTCTCGGTAAGCCAAGCGAGGATTTGCGACGTGTCTCCACGCTCCAACTGTTCTTCCCAAGCCGGGATTTGCTGACGAAGCTTTTCCCAAATCTGGCCGCCGATCAGGTTCCCCATGGCATAAGTGGGGAAGTAGCCGATCGAACCCTTGCTCCAGTGGACGTCTTGTAGGCAGCCCTGACCATCGGATTCGATATTCACTCCGACGTACTCCTTCATTTTTGCGTTCCACGCCTCGGGCATGTCGCGGACTTGGAGCTTGTTGGTGAGGATTTCGACTTCGATTTCGAACCGCACGAGAATGTGCATGTTGTAGCTCAGTTCGTCTGCTCCGACGCGGAGCCAACCCGGCTGGATCGCAGTAAACGCGGCATAAAATTGGTCGGGAATCTTAGAGGCTAGCGTCGGGAACTCGGCTTGCAGATATGAGAAGAAGAAGCGCCAGAACGGCTTCGATCTTCCGATAATGTTTTCCCACATGCGGCTCTGGCTTTCGTGAACGGCCAGTGATGCGCCACCGGCTAGGCTAGTGTCGCTCCAGGCCGGATTGCCGTTCTGCTCGTACAGGCCGTGGCCGAGTTCGTGCAGCGAGGACGAGAGAACACCTTTGATATGCGTTCCTGGGCGCGTTGTCATGCGAACATCGTTCATGTTCACGGTGGTGCAGAACGCGTTGGCGCACAAATCGAGACGACCTTTCGAGTAGTCAAAACCGATCTTTGCCCCGATGTTTTGTGCGGCTCGGCGTAGGGGTTCGGTCTCCCAACTGCCGTTCAGCCAGGTCGCATCAATCCTCGCCCCATTCACCTTGATGTCTCGGATCAGCTTCGAGACTCGCGGCTTGACTTGATCAAACATTCGAATCACATCGCTAGTCTTGGCCCCCTCCTCATAGAGATCAAGCAACGGGTCATACGGGTGCTCGGTGTATCCGAGGGCGGAGGAGGTTTCCTGGGCAATGTCAAACAGGGACATCAGATACGGCCGGAGTGCATCAAAGTCGTTCGAGGGCCGGGCGCGCCGCCAGACTTCGTAAGATTGACTGGCAATTTCGGCCTTGCGGGTGATGAGCTTTAGCGGAAGCTTTGAGGCTTGATCGATCTGCCGCTGAATCAGGGCCAATTCGCGTTCGGCTACCGGATCTCCGGCGACATTCGCCCGCGCATCTTCCACAGCTCTCCTAAGGGATGGATTAAGTAGCCGCTGATGGGCCATCGCGGTTAGACGACCAATATGGATGGATCGGGCTTCGCTTCCCCCGCTAGGCATCAGCACTTGACGGTCCCAGTTCAGCAGAGACACCGAGGCATGTAATGCCGTTAGGTCTCTGTATTCGGTTCGCACCTTTTGTAACGGGGACATAACCCGATTATAACTGGCATCTAGAGAGCAGATTCGCCTTCACTGATGGCCATTCTAGTTTGGTCACGGAATACATCACACTATTTCTGATTGTCCCGTCCAGCTGAATTCCGTGCTGACGAAGTACCCCTTCTTTTACGGCTCCTAGTTTTTCGATCGCTCGCTGGCTGTGGAGGTTTCGTTCGTCGCACTTGAGCTGCACGCGAATTGCCCCGAGCTCCTCCATAGCGTGCGTGATGAGGAGCAGCTTTGCGGCCGGGTTCACTTTCGTGCCACGGAACTGAGGGCCGTACCATGTCCATCCAATTTCCAGGCCGAGATGCGCAGCCCGGATGTCCATGAAGCAGGTCATTCCCGCAATATTGCCGGAGAGCTTGTCCACGACGGTATAGGGTTGGACATTTGGTGTGGCAATGAGGCGGTTGATGAAGTCCGTTAGGCCTGGCGCGTCGATCGTTCGCGGAAGGTCCCGGACGAAGAACTTAAAGGTGTCGACGGAACAGATCGCCGCAAGCTCTTCCGCATGGACGGGATCAGCGGGAATCAACCGAACCCAATCGTTCTCTAGCTCAATGTGTTGATTCCAGTCTCCAGACATAAAAAAGCCTCCCTGCCGTGCGGCAGAGAGGCAATTGTGTACCTGATTCGAAGAATTAACGAGCGTAGTATTCGACGACTTGCTGTTCTTGGAAGAACTTAGGGAAGTCTTCGCGTTCTGGCAAGGAGATGATCTTGCCGGAGAAGTTGATGACGTCGGCTTCCATGTAGGCAGGAACTGGAGTTCCTTCGAAGTGGTTCGCTCGAGCGATGCTTCGGCTCTGCTCTCTATCGCGAACTGCGACCACGTCGCCGACCTGCAGCGAATAGGAAGCGATGTTCACGTTTCGGCCGTTCACCGTGATGTGACCATGGCTGACTAGCTGTCGGGCCTGGAAGATGGTCTTCGCATAGCCGAGCTTGTAAACCGCCGTTGCGAGTCGAAGTTCGAGCAGGCGAAGGAAGTTGAGGCTGGTGTTGCCGCTCATTCGCTGTGCCTTGTGGAAGGTGTTTGCGAACTGCTTCTCCAAAACATTGTAATAGCGGCGGATGACCTGCTTGGCCAAGAGCTGCTCGCCATACTCAGATTGTCGCCGATCCTTCAGGTTCGGGCCGTGTTGCCCTGCCGGATACGGTCGCTTGCTTGCCGGGCTCTTGGGTCGACCCCAAATATCAAAGCCAACGGTTCGGCATATATCAGTTTTTCGTCCTCGGTACGTTGCCATGTGAACTGGTATTCGATGAGTCGGATAGACTCACGAACCAGAGATAGTACCCCGTAGCGCCAGATATTTCAACAAATCTCATGATCCTTTTCGCATTAACGCTTGCAACCACCATGATTGCCCCCAGTCCGCAGTTCGTCGCGCTGTTTCCCCGCGCTCAATTTCCCGAGTCGGGGCAGTCTTTGGTCATCAATTCAACGGATATTCGGCCCACGGCACCATTTCGTGAGGTCATTCCATCTTGGAATGTGAAGAACCCGGAGCGCGCTCAGGTTCTGGTTGAGATTCGCGCGAGTATTGCGGGGAAGCCATCGAAGTGGTATCGGCTCGCGGACTGGGCGCTGTCGCCTGCCGGGACACGTCAATCGACCAATGGCCAGGAGGACGGTTCAGGCGACGTTGAGACGGACACCCTGTCGCTGAAATCAGCGGCAGAGGCCGTTGATGTTCGGGTCACGCTCTCGACCCTGCCTGGGCAAGGGCCATTGCCAGAGCTAGAAATGGTTGGATTGTCTTTTGCCGGGAAGGAGAAGGAGTCAAATGACACCGCGACAAAATCTGAAGCTTGGGGCAAGGTAGTTGAGGTTCCGAAGCGTGCCCAGGGTAACTACCCCCGGGGGAACGTGCTTTGCAGTCCGACCTCGATGTCTATGATGCTGTGGCACTACAGTGAGGAGATTGGTGCCCCGGATATGAACCAAGACGTTCCGGAAGTTGAAGCCAAAGTCTGGGACCCAGTCTATAAGGGTGCCGGTAACTGGTCTTTCAATACCGCATACGCTGGCTCTTTCCCGAAAATGAGATCGTATGTTTCCAGATTCGGTTCGATCGCCGATTTAGAGCGATGGATTATTGCGGATTTGCCAGTCGTTTGCTCCGTTAGCTTTGATCTGATTCGGGGACTACCGCTGTCGCCCACCGAAAGTGGGCACCTCGTAGTTTTAGTAGGTTTCACACCAGAAGGCGACCCCGTCTTCAATGATCCAGCCCGTAAAGATCAAGTTCGATTCGTTTACAAGCGGGCGGACTTCGAGAAAGGTTGGCTCTATTCGAAGCGAACGGTTTACGTTGTGCACCCAATCGGCGCAAAAGTTCCAAAACCGTCGAACGGTCTCTGGCTGGCTTCAGGCAGTTAAGTCAATAGACCTACCACACTAAACAAGGATCACCAAGACGGTGATACTTCGGGGGACTTTCATGAAGAAGGGTTTGGTTGGAACTGGGATTGCCGTAATTGTTATTTGCGGTGGTGGGGCGTTTGCTTGGCAGGGATGGCAGGCACAGATGGCGGCGGCGAGCAAGAAGGTTGTTCAGACCGCGACGGTGACGAAGGGCAATGTTAAAGTCGTCGTCATTGAAAACGGCACGATTGACTCCGTTCAGTCGGTCGAAGTGAAGAGCCGCGTGACGGGCCGGTTGGCAAAGCTTATGGTCGACGAGGGTGACCGCGTTGAAAAGGGTCAGTTGATTGCGATCATTGACCCGCAAGAAACCGAATTTCGTGTTCGCCAGGATGCGGCGCAGCTGCGTGGAGCAGTGAGCGCCGCGGCGCGAACAGCGCTCGAGATTGAACAACGACGCGAATCCTCCCGAGCGACGCTTGCTCAGGCCATCAGCCGAGTGAAGTCCCTCGAGATGGAAGTCAAGTCTCAGCCGATTTTGACGAAGGCAGCCATCGATGAAGCGCAAACCACGCTCGACGTTGCCCTTGAGGAAAAGACCCGTCTTGTCCGAAGCGTTCACCCAACCGAAAAGTCTCAGGCCGAGGCTCAGGTTCGAGAAGCCGAAGCGAACGTTCAGAACGCCCAGACCGAAGTTAATCGCCAGGAAGAGTTGTTGAAGAGCGGTTATGTGGCCATCCGTAGCGTCGAAACGGCACGGCTGAATGTTGAACTTGCGAACAGCAGACTCGAAAACGCAAAGGTCAACCTTTCGCGAACCCCGGCCCGCCACGCGGTCGAGCTTCGAAAGGCAGACGAACAGATTGCAAGTGCACGAGCAACTCTCAGCCGCGCAAAGGCGAATGCTGTTCAGAACCCAATGAAAGAGCAAGATCTGGCTTCGGCCCGTGCCGAGGTGCAGAAGGCTCGGACGGCGCTCCGCGATGCGGAAGTTTTGGCAAAGACCCGCGAGCAGAACTTGGCATCGGTAGATCAGCTTCAGAGCATCTTGGATGACTCCCGCCGAAACCTCGGAGAAACCGAGATTCGCGCTCCGATCGCCGGAATTGTGGTTAAGAAGGGAATTCAAGTCGGCGAACTCGCCACCGGTCTCAGCTCCTTCGGCAGCGGTTCGACGATCGTTAAGATCGAAGATCGTGGCTCCATGCGAGTCAAGCTCAACATGAACGAGATTGACGTCGCGAAGCTCACGCTTGGCATGAAGGCTACGGTTGACGTGGACGCTCTTCCTAGCGACCAATACACCGGAAAGGTGAACAAGATTGCCCCAGCGAGTACGGACACGGCTGCCGGAGCGGCAACGGACGCGGTGGTTCGCTATCAAGTCGAAATCTTTATCGACAATCCAAACGAGCGACTCCGCTCTGGAATGTCGGCGAAGTGCTCCCTCGCCGTTATTGACCGCCAAGGCGTGCTGACCCTGCCGGTCGATTACGTGAAGAAAGAAGGCCGAAAGGCGTTTGCGTTCTTCCCACCCGACAATCCGAAGGATCCGAAGGCTAAGGCGAAGCAAGTTTCGATCACCATCGGCGCCCAATCGGGCTCCGTCCTGGAAATCACGTCCGGACTTAAAGATGGCGACAAGGTTGTGAAACCAGACTACGATGGACCTGACCGAAAGAGCTTTATCAACTTTGGCGGCGGAGACGACGAGTAATTCATGGGTGTCTTTCAAAGTTTCGTAACTGCGCTCGAAATGCTCCGCATGCACAAGCTGCGGGCATTTCTCACCATGCTCGGCGTCATCATTGGCGTTATGGCGGTGACGATCATCGTCATGGTCTCCAGCGGTTTCCAGTTCTACATGACGAACGAGTTTAAGAAACTCGGCTCCGACACGATCCTGATCACGTATGACTCATGGGGTGGCCGCGGTCAACGACAAGCATCTATCGATGGCCTGACCGTTGATGATGCGGCCTATCTGGCGAACCAAGTCAGCAGCATCGACATCATCGCGCCGCTGGTTCAAGGGCCGGCCGAGAAGGTTGTTCGCAACGATAAGGAAGTCAAGAAGACCCGAATTTTTGCGAGCAACGGAAACTTTGCCGAACTCAACCGAGTGAAGATGACCGCGGGTCGCGGTCTCACGGAAGAGGACATTCGCAATCGCGCGAACGTTTGCGTGGTTGGAGACGAGGTAGTCAAGGTTCTGTTCCCGAACGAAGATCCGCTTGGCAAACTTATCTCCTTCAAAGGCATTTCGCTTGAGGTGATTGGCGTGTTTGAGCGGGTGGACATGATGGGCGAAACGAACGCTCGCGACATCCTGCTGCCCATCACAACTGCCCAAGACAAGTGGCTCGGTGGCGACAAGCTGATGATGATCACGACGCGGCCGAAAGCCGGGGTTAAGGTCGATCAAGCGCTGGACGACGTTTGGCGCGCACTGATGCTCAAGTCAGGGAACAAGCGGATTTATCGTGTGGACTCGCGAGAGTCGATCATGAACGTGTTCGGCAACATCTTTAATGTCGCCGGCATTGTTCTATCAGCAATTGCGGCCCTGTCCCTGCTCGTTGGTGGAATCGGGATCATGAACATCATGTTGGTGTCGGTTACCGAGCGGACCAAGGAAATCGGGCTCCGCAAGGCGGTCGGTGCGCGGCGGCAGTCGATCCTGATTCAGTTCATGGTCGAGTCCGCAACGCTCTCGCTTGTTGGCGGTCTCATCGGCATGGCAATTGCTTTTGGTCTTGGCAAACTGGTTACGCTTGGTACAGCAGCGATCAACTGGCCGAGTAAAGGCGGCTTGCCGACGACCTTCCCGGTCGTCGCGGCGATTGGTGCAGCGGTCTTTTCCGCTCTGATCGGCATCGTCTTTGGCCTGTATCCGGCCATTTCTGCATCACGGCTTGATCCGATCGTTGCGCTCCGCCGGGAATAACGGTTCAAAGAGCTTTTGCCCTCGTGCTCATCTCGAGTACGAGGGCTTTTTCGTGCCTAGAAACCCCGCGGCCTCAGGTGAAGTTTGATGATTGGCTCGATACCGGTGATCGCACACTGCTGTGGATATCGGTTCCGGGATACATTGCCGTCACGCTTATTCAGGGCGCGGCGGATGTCCACGCATCGCACGGCTGAGATGCTGAGCGGCCGCCGTGCTGCAGGTGCTCAAAGAAAATGCCCTGCATCCAACTGGATGCAGGGCATTTAGGAAAGTCGTTAGGCACCGCGAGCGGTGCCTAACGGAGGCGATCAAGGATTGATCGTGAGGGTAGTCGTGCGCTTGCCGTAGCTCGAGTTCGAGGCGGTTAGCGTTACGACTTTCTGTGAGGTCACGGCGAAGTGGGTCACGGCAGCCGTGCCGAACGTGCTTCCTGCCGGGATCAAGATCGAGACTGGCATCGAAGCAGCCGAACCAATCGAGGAGTACAGGTAGACCCGAAGTCCACCGGCGGGGGCAGGACCAGAGAGGTTAACCCGTAGCGAGACCGCCGTACCGCTGCCGCCGGTGACGGTTGATGGAGTGACGACGGCGCTCGAGATCGACGGAGCAATGACTCGGCCATATCCTCGTTTCTCTTGGAATCCGGCCGTGACCTTGATTCCGAAGTCGCGGGACGACGTCACCGCAGTGTGGGTGATTGGGAAGTTAACCGTACTGGCTCCCGCAGGGAAGGTCACGGTCGCAGGGACGGTGATGGCAGCGTCACTACTTGTCAAGGCGACGGTCAGGCCGCCAGGACCGGCTGGAACGATCAGATCGATCTTTCCGGTCACCGCCGTGCTGGTTCCACCGGTGAAGGAGAACGGAGTGACGGTCAAGGCGGTTGGAAGCGGAACTTCAATGTTGAAGTTCTTTTGCTTCGCGACGCCGTTGTAGGTTGCTTTAACCCAGGCTGGTGATCGAGTCGAGAGCGTTGCCGTGGTGACGGTTACCGCTCGGTTGGTTTGGCCAGCCGGGATGGTGACCGTCGCCGGAACGGTCAGGACCGCAGCGTTGCTTGTCGTGAGGTTCACAACGATGCCACCCGTTGGTGCAGGCCCATTGAGGTAGACGCGGGCAGCGGTGCCGGAGCGACCGCCAATTGGCGTCGTTGGTGTGACTTCAACTCGGTCTAAACCGATTGGTCCAATGCCGACCACGAGGGTTTGCGATAGGCCGTCGGAGGTTGACGCAGTAAGCGTCACGCTTGCCGAAGATGCGGATCCACCGGCAATTGCGGTGAATCCAGCCGTCGTACCGCGAGCAGGGACGGTTATGGAGCTTGGGACAGGAAGGATCGCTGGGTTTGAAGACGTCAGGTTAACGACTCGTCCAGCGGCACCCGCGGGCAAGTCAAAGGTGACGTTGAAGGTTCCGGTCTCGCCAGAGAGCAGGTTTGCTGGTCCAGTGAATCCAGTCAGGCTGACCGGTCCATAGATCCAGAGACCACGGCCGTGAGTTGCTGCAAGGACCTTTGTGGAGTTGTGCAGGTACACGACTTCGTCAACTGCGACGTTCAGCGGGCCGTCCGCAGGTGCGGTCCAACTCGTACCGCCGTTAAGGCTTCGGATGATGCCGACCTCGGTGCCTGCCCAGATTTCGTTCGAGTTGGTTGGATTGACACAAATTCCGTGGACGGGTGCGCTTGGTAAGCCAGCCAGGGCCGTCCAGGTGGTCCCGCCATTTACGGATTTGTAAATGTTGCCAGCGGAGAAGCCGCCGAGCGCGACGTACACGATGTTGTTGTTCGAAGGATCAACCGCAATCCGGTGAATGTATCGGCTTGGGAACGGATTCGTTCCAGTATTGTCGTCAATCGCGGTGAACGTTGGGGACACGGCTTGACCGTTCGTCGACTTGTAAACGCGGCCATCGTTACCACCAACATAGATGAGGTTCGAGTTGCCTTTCGCGATGGTGATCGCAGAAATCGTACTGCCAAAGTTGAAGATGCTTGACCACGTTGGCGTGGCAGCCTTGGCATTCGTGGATCGTGAAAGGTTAGACGCACCACCGTATAGGTAGTTGTCGTCGTTCGGGTCGAGCGCAAGCGGGGCGATGAAGTTGGCACCGGAACGGTTTAGTCCGGAGGTGATGTAGTTGGCAGAATTTCCTCCGTTCGTGGAGCGGAAGATCTGAAGGTTGATGTACTCACCGTACAGATAGTTGCTATCGACGTGGCTGACGGCGCTGAAGCCACCGTCTCCGCCGAACACGAACGGGTTTGTGGAAACCGTGGAGCCGAGGTCGATTCGAATCGAACCGTTATCCTGCGAACCGCCAAAGAGGACTCCGGTGGTGCCGTTCCCGGCAGCGCCGTAGAACTGCATCGTGCTCGCGTTTCGCGTCAGTCGGGTCCAGCCGGTCGTATCGGTGACAGTTCGGATGTTGTCCGCACGGTGGATTCCACCGTCGGTGCAAACGAAGAACTGAAGGTTGGTGGTGCCATCGTAGCCCGGGTGAGCTACACCTAGGTGCATGTCCGGGTGAGGTGTTTCAGTTTGGAGGTAGCCGTAGCCGATGTTGCTAAATGTTGCGCCGCCGTTCGTACTGCGGTTGATATTCAAACCGGTCGCGATGACCAAATTAGCGTCAAACGGATCAACCCAGATCGAGTTGTAGTACCAACTTGCGTTGGTCGTTCCGCTCGTCGTGGCCAGAGTGAAAGTAGCGCCAGAATCGGTTGACTTATAGACTTTGCCGCCATTGACTCCGGAGTGGGCGTAAACGATGGTCGGATTGCTTGGGGCATACGCAACTTCGATTCGAGCATCAAAGCCCGTAAAGTCGAGTCCGGTGCACGCTGTCCAGGTAGCGCCCGCATCCGTCGTTCGGAAGGCCTTCGTGAACCAGCCACGACCAGAAAAGTCGTAATCAAGTACGGTCGCGATGGCTTGATTTCCATCTGTTGGATGGAAGGTGGCTCCATAGCCCATTTGTGCTGGAATCGGGTTTGTCCAACTGGTACCGCCGTTGGTCGTTCGACGGATGCCTCCGCCCTGAGTCCCAATCAGCATCGTTGTTACGCTCGTAGGGGAAATCGCGACCTTGTTGATGTTTCCAAAGCCAGCGGTGCTTGCGAAGACGGTCCAGGTATTTCCACCGTCAGTACTCTTGTAAAGGCCGTTGCCGCTCTTGGCATCGCTGTTAAAGTAGCCCTCACCCGTAGCGGCGAACATCGTGTTTGGATTGCCCGGCTCAAACGCCATGTGCGTGATGTTGAGGTTCGGCAGCTTGTCGTTGATCGGTGCCCAGTTCGTTCCAGAATCCGAGCTGTACCAAATTCCGCCGCTGACGGCACCCATCCACATTCGGTTGTGTTCGGTTGGGTGAATGAGCAGCGAACGCGTTCGGCCGGTGACGTTGTGAGGGCCAACTTCTGACCAAACATTCTCCGTCGGGCCAAATCGACCACGTTCAGAAACGAGACCTTTGATCTGCTTGAGAGCATTCGAATATCCGTTCGGATCAATCTGTCCGTTTTCGTCGAGTTGACCTAGTCGGCGCCATCGCGCAGCTTCGTAGGCGCCGGTTGCGGGGAGGAGTTTGACTCGTTCCTTTCCGGCAGGGACTTCGACGCTCGGCCGAACTCCTCGAAATTGAGATTTGTCAATCGTCTCAGCCTTAAGCTGAGCATTTAACGTGCAAAGGGCGAACGCAACGCTAAGCAACATGGTTCTTTGGCCAGAATACAGCAAACTGGCTCGCTTGAGAATTGCCTAGCGAGGAATATTTTGGCTACCTCGGGAAAAGTGGTAGCGGCGAGAGGACTTGAACCTCCGACAACTCGGGTATGAACCGAGTGCTCTAACCAACTGAGCTACGCCGCCGTGAGGAAAGCTATTATGGCACGAACCAGCGTCGATTCTCTCGCATCTGTCCATACTGTTTCGTGATGCTTGGAGCATTGTTACTCGTTGTTCAGGGCTACGACCTTGCCGGACTGGATCAACTCGCCAAATCTCGTGACGTGGCCGGAATCGTTGGGCGGCTCGCTCCCGGTCAACCGGATGCCGTAAAGCACCTCGCCGCGATCAAGACGAACGGGGCCTATGACACCGGTAGATTCGGTTGGAAGGCGGAAGGTGACGGAAAAAATGTGGTTCTCACCACGGCGCTCACTTCGGAAGACATCGGAGACTATCTGTTCTCGATTCAGAACGGCAAGCTGCGGTACATCCCAGAAACGTCAACCCTGGGCGTTCGAATCAAGCGCCATTCCATTGTCGCCAGCTTTGACATCCAAAACAAACTCGCGATGATCAGCGACGTGGTTCAGTTCAAGAGCCAGGGGCAAGGGGCATGGAATTTCCGCCTGTCGCCCGCTTATAGGGTTGAGAGCATTGAGACGACACTCGGGGTCAATGTCCCGTTCCGCCAATATGGCGGAGTCGTGCTATTCGATTCTCGGCCCGGTTCTGACTTTAGCTATCACATTCGCTACGTCGGAAAAGTCAATTTGCCGCAATATGCCGGCAGCATCTCCGAGAAAGAGATTTCCCTCACGAACGACTATTGGTATCCGCTGATCGGTCGAAATCCGGCTCCATACGATCTGACGACGCAGGTTCCCGCCGAGTGGACGCCGGTTGGGCAGGGAGTCAAGCTGTCTGAATCTGTGAACGATGGACTGAAGACGACCAAGTTCAAGATGGACTTGCCGGTCGTTTATTACAGTTTCGCGGCAGGTCCGTACAAGTCGACGTCGGTGAAGCTAGGCACGAAAATGTACCGAGCCTGGAGTCCGCGACTCAACGAGCGACAACTGGACACGACGGCGCGGATGTACGCGCCGATTGTTAACTATTTCGAAAGCGCGTTCGGACCATTTCCGTTCCCCGGTTACGGTGCCCTAGACAGCCCAGCATATGGCGGCGGCGCATTAGAGGCCTATAGTCATGCGACATGGGGCGGTGGGCTTCCGATGGAAGACTCGCACGAGACCGCGCATACCTATTGGGGCGGGTTGGTCAACAATTCCTATCTCACCGACTTCTGGAATGAAAGCTTCGCGGTGTTCTGCGAGGGCCTTTATTCTCGCAACGTGCCGATTGGAGACCCAATGTCACGGAAGCAGGCTTACGTTAGCGAAGCCGATCCGATTCCGGCATACAACGAGCACCCGATCACGAACGGTGGTGCGTATGCCGGCGGCGTAGCGTCCTCGCTGGGTTACGGAAAGGGAGCCAAGGTTCTTCAGATGCTCGAGCAGATTGTCGGAACGCAGGCGCTGATTCAAACCATGCGAAAGTGGAAGGATCAGCACTCCCGCACCGAGGTGGCTAGCTGGCAGTCGTTCCGGGCTCTCGCCATTGCTCGGCACCCAGATCGAAACTTAACCCGCTTCTTCAATGACTGGCTCGATCAGTCAGGTTGGGCAAAGCTATCTCTATCGAACGTCCGGTATGCGAACCGAACCGTTGCATTCGACCTCACCTTCAACGGCAAGGAGTACTACCTTCCGGTTGACGTATTGCTGGAGTATCCCGGCGGTCGTCAGGTCTACACGAAGTTGACCGTTCTGAAGTCTGGACGCTACTCAATCGAATCTGCCGCGAAGCCGGACCTCATCTCGATTGACCCTTGGAATCGGCTACTCCGAGACCGAAATGCCAACGAGACGCCAGCATCAATTCAGACTTCGTACCAGCGAAATCGTCGGGTGACGGATGCCAAGCAGGATTGGTTCATCGAGGGCTGGAACCCGTCTAGCCAGAACAGCATTCCTGCTGATCCGGGGAATCACCTGATCATCGGGCATCCCGAAACTTTGCCTGGGATGGCGCAACTCTGCGCGAAAGCCGGGTTCGTGGTGAAGGGAAGCAAGCTTCAGTACGGACCGAGAGTTGTCGACCTAAATGCCGGCGGCGCAATGGCGGTCGTCCAACTGGAGAACGGCAAATCTTGCGTGATCGCGCTTGGAAAAGTACGATGCCGACCGGACATGGGGCGAGCGAAGCTCGCCTTGCTGGATGACTTTGGTCGGATGACGTTTGGTCTGACCGATCCAAAGCGATCGGGCAACCTGACCGCTCGGCTCTAAGCCGATTCCGTTGGGGCGTGCGTCACGTCCCAACGGCCCGAATGGCGGTCGGTCCAGTTTTGAACTTCGCCATGCTGGCGGGCCTCCATGAGGGCTTCCAAGTTGAGGTCCGTCACCACCACGCCTTCTTCGTTCATCTCAGATTCGCGGAGGATCGCTTCCTCTCGAAATGGCTCGACACTCGGGGCAATGATCGAGCTGTTTCCGTAGCTTTCCGGGACCGGCTCGTATCCGAAACCGCCGACGAGTGAGGCATGGACCACGAAGATCTGATTCTCAATCGCGCGGGCTTGACAGCTCCAGCGCACCCGCTGGTAGCCGCGGACGGTTTCCGTCCAAGCCGGAACCGCGAGGATTTGGCAACCCGCTTCGGCTAGCGCTCGGCCCGCCTCTGGAAATTCGGAGTCATAGCAAACGTTGATCCCAATTCCAGGATCGAAGGTCGTGAGACCCTCGCCGGGAGCGATCTTCCAGACTTCGCGTTCGTACCGGGTGAGGTTGTTTTTCTCGGCGAAAATCACCCTGGAGTTTGGTCGCGCGATGGCGCAAACATTCTTAATCTCGTCGCCGCTTTTCTTGAAGTGAGAACCGCCGATGATGGTCATTCCGCTTGAGGTCGAGATTCGCTCGAGCCACTGCTCGAGGGCTTCGGCGTACTGAACCAGATAGTCGGGGCTCTGATGCTCCTGGAGGTTCCGCTCGATTGACAGAAGCTCAAGGACGTGCAACTCTGGCAAAACCACGACCTGGGCTCCCTCGCCGTGAGCGAAGCTAATGAGGTCGTGCAGGTGACCGAAATAGTCGCCGTCACTTCGAATCGTGCGAAGCTTCCAGGCAACGCTTGCTACTCGGATATTCAGGGCTTCCACTCCAAAAGCGCCGCGTGATTCAAAGATTCAGGGTCCGGCATATAGTTTTCAATCACCCCAAGGCACGTCAGGCCATATCGCAAGAGCGGAGTTAGAGTTCGGTCGGTCATCTCTGCAGTGACCACATTTTGAACATAGTTCTCGGCCGACGTTTCTCCGCTTTCTACGAATCCGGGAATTCTACACGCCGTGCCATAGCGAGTTAGTTGGTGGGTGCGGACGTACTCGAACCGGGCCTCATAGAAAGACCGGCCGACACCTTGGCGCCGAAAATCGGGATCCACGCTGATATCGAGGCCGTAAAGCGTGTTGCCATTGAGTTCGATCCCTTCTAGGCTGGGGCCGCCTACGGTGCGATACCAAGGGGCATGAAGGTTCCAGCGCTCTTCACTGATCAAAGTGTTGCTGCAAGAACCAATGACGGTGCCATCGTGGCTTACGGCGACCCACTGGCCAAGCGGGAACACCCGGATGTGGGCTTCGATGTGCTCTGGATCCCAGTGCAGTTCGGGGTCGAACGGGGGCGGAAACGCCTTTTGCTGTAACGCGACGACGCCCGCGATGTCCTCCATTTGGGCCAACCGAATCTGAAAGCTCATAGTTGGATTCTGAGGATGTCGATGATCCGCATAAGGTCTTCTTCGGAGTAGAAGTCGATGCTAATCTTTCCGCCGCGGCTGTCTCGGCGGACGTTGACCGGAGACATGAAGTGTTCTCGAAGGGCAGTTTCTAGGGCCTGATCTTGCGACTGGTGGGGAGTTGACGTTTCCTTTGTTGCCGGTTTCTTGCCTTTTTCCGGCTTAACCAGCCGCTCAACGTCTCGAACGCTCAGGCCCTCGTCGACGATGCGGTAGAAGACTTCCAAAATTCGGTCTTCGTTTGGAAGGGCAAGGAGGGCACGCGCGTGTCCCTCGCTGAGTAGTCCGTTCTGAACGGAATCTTGGACCAGTTGCGGCAGGCGGAGCAGGCGCATTGCGTTGGCGACGCCGGCTCGGCTCTTTCCAACTCGGGCAGCTACCTGCTCTTGGGTGAGGCCGAACTCTTCGATGAGCTGCATGTAGGCCAGGCCGCACTCAATCGCGGAGATGTCTTCGCGCTGAACGTTTTCGATAAGCGCAAGTTCTAGGGAAGATTGGGACGCGGTTGAGCGGATGACGACCGGTACGGTGCTGAGCCCGGCCAGCTTCGCGGCGCGGAGTCGGCGTTCGCCCGCAATGAGTTCGTACTTGCCTTCCGAGACGGGGCGCACTAATAGCGGCTGCAGAATGCCATGTAGCCGAATCGAACTGGCCAGATCGTCCAGCGCATCTGGATTGAACTCTTTTCGCGGCTGCCGGGCATTGGGGGAAATCGAGTTGACGTTAACTTCGCTGAGGGTGCTGTCGAACTGCTCGGCGATCAGTTGGGAGAGTCCTCGTCCAAGTGCTTTTCTCATCGTGCTAACACCTCGTCGGCCAAGGCGACGTACGCTTCAGCGCCTTTTGAGGATGGATACCTTACCACCGCCGATTCGCCGTGGCTTGGGGCTTCGCTCAGCCGAACGTTTCGCGGAATCACGACGGTACTCACCTTCTCGCCAAAGTAGCCTCGCACTTCCTCTTCCACTTGTTGGGTCAGCCGGTTTCGGGGGTCGTACATCGTCAGCAAAACGAGCTCAATCGAGACTCGCGGATTGATTCGGCGCTTGACGAGGTCAACCGTTTTCAGAAGCTGGCTTAGGCCTTCGAGGGCGTAGAACTCGCACTGGAGGGGAACGATCAGGCCGTCCGACGCGGCGAGAATGTTGACGGTGAGGAGTCCTAAGCTCGGTGGGCTGTCGATGAGGATCCAGTCGAAATCGGCCGCAAGGTTTTGAACGGCTTCGGCCAAGATTTGCTCTTTACCGACCGCGTTGAGGAGGACTGATTCGGCCCCGGCAAGATCGATGTTTGAAGGGATGATCCAAAGGTTGTCTGAGACTTGATGGAGCGAGTTTTGAAGGACCTCAGCATTCTCGGTTCCGTCGACTCCGTCCACGATCACATCGAACAAGGTTGCCTTAGTTTGCGACTTGTCGATGCCCACGCCGGTGGTGGCGTTGCCTTGTGGGTCGCAGTCGATAATGAGAGTCTTTTTCCCTTTTGCCGCCAGTGCCGCGGCAAAGTTCACCGCCGTCGTGGTTTTGCCGACTCCGCCCTTCTGATTAACAATTCCCCAAATCGGCACCGTTACATTATGAAGCCGACGCAGTCTTTGCCTTCGCGGCGCCCCAAAGTTCGTCCCATTCGGCCAAGGTCAGCTCTGGAAGTGGCTTTGTCGTCGCTTCTTCCATGGCGCGGAAGCGCCCTTCGAACCGCGTCACCATAGTGCGCAGGCTTGCTTCGGAGTCGATCCCGAGCCAGCGGGCAACGTTGACGAGGGTGAACAGCAGGTCGCCGAACTCGGCAAATTGTTCTTCGGGCGTTTCGGCTCGGCGGATTTCAGCGATTTCTTCGACGACCTTGTCGAGCACGGCATCTAAATCGGGCCACTCGAAGCCAGCTTTTGCGGCGCGCTTGCTAACTTTCTGCGCCCTCATAAGGGCCGGCATGCCTTTGGGGATGCCGTTTAAGATGCTGGAGTCCGGCTTTTCTTGGCGCTTGATCGCGTCCCAGCGGACGAGCACTTGCTCGGGCGTACGAGCTTCCGCATCGCCGAAAACATGGGGGTGTCGCCGGATGAGCTTCTCGACCAGGGTCCGGGCGATTTCCTCGGTTGAGAATCCACCGGCAAAACTTGAGATCTGGCCGTGAAGAACTGGCTGGAGCAACACGTCGCCAAGCTCTTCTTTAAGATCGTTTTCGTCTCTCCGATCAATGGCGTCTAGGACTTCGTAGGCTTCCTCAACCAGATAGGGCTTGAGCGACTCGTGCGTTTGAGCCTGATCCCACGGGCAGCCACCCGGTCCGAGAAGTCGATCGACGACCGCGACCAGCTCAGTCAGGGCACTCGGCGGACCCAGAACTAATGTTGAGCCACTCGGAAGTTCATCGGGCGCAAGCGTCGCTTCGATTCCGAAGTTGCTTAAGAGCCTTTGGGTTTGCTCAGTGTCCGCGAAAACTGCGGCGACGTGGTCGAAATCGGGCCGTTGGCCGTGAACAAGGCGAACGACCCGAATCATAAGAAACTAGCCTCCAGTGCTGGGCTGGCTTAGGTAGGCCTCAATCAACTTTTGGTATGCCTTTGCCAGTTCGGGCTGCTTGATGTCGATCTTGGCTTTTCGGCGCATGGCACCCATTTCTTTGCCGATTTCGTTCTTGACGCGGCCGAGATCCAACATTCGGTTTCGGCGAATGCGCTTTCGAAGCTGCGGGGTGAGCTCTTCTTTCTTTTCAGCGGTGACGTCGTCTACGCGGAACTTGACGAAGGCAGGAGCATCGTTGGCCGAAGTGTTGAGCCAAGGCGTGGTCTCGCCGATCTTGGTCTTCGAAAGCGCGGTGCGAATTTCGGTGCCGAGGGCGGTTTCAGGAACAGTGCCGTACTGACCGCCGGAGACTTTGCTGACGTCTTGGCTCCGGGCCTTCGCGACTTCGGCGAACGGTTTGCCAGCTTTAAGGTCTTCCTCGACGGCGGCTTTCTCGGCGTCACTCACGACAACAACGACGCTGAGCTTGTATTGCTTCGGGATGAGGAACTCGCTCGCGCGCTCTTTGTAGATGCGGTCGATTTCTTGGTCGGTAACGGTGATACCGAAGGTCACGATTTTGAACTGCGCCATCTCGATCCGAATGGTGTTCTTGAGCTCTTCTTCCGTCCGGCCGGAGCTTTTCCAGATTTCCAAAAGGTCTGGATTGTCTCGATTTCGGTCGGCCATTTCTGACGTGACTTCAAGGTCGCTTGGGTAGACGCCCTTTTCCTTTGCCAGTTGCAAAATGAGCATATCGGTGACCATTTGGTCGATGGTCAAGAGTCCAGGTGGCACTTCGGTGAAGCCCGCGCCCATACGCTTGCCGACTCCAGGGAGGAACTCCATGCGGCGGTAATAGTCGGCGCCTTTGACTTCCTCGCCGTTGACCGTCATCACGACACGGTTCACGTCAACTTGGGCGGTGGCGAAGACGCACGCAACCCAGACAACAAAAGTTAAAAATGATCTCAACGAAAACTCCAGACGTTCATGTAGGTTAAGACGAACCGTTTCTACGCCAGAAACTAACTTCGTGCTCCTGGCAGCTTGGCTTGCAGTTGCGGGAGAACGTCGAACAGGTCCGCAACGATGCCGATATCGGCGACTTCGAAGATGGGCGCATCGCCATCTTTGTTAATGGCGACGATCACTTTGCTGTCCTTGATGCCCGCCATGTGCTGGGTTGATCCAGAGATTCCGGCAGCGATGTACAGGTTCGGGGCAACTATCTTTCCGGTTTGTCCGACCTGCAGTTCGTTAGGAGCAATACCGGTGTCCACAGCAGCGCGGGTTGCGCCGACGGCACCGCCAAGGGCATCTGCGAGGCCACCGAGCACAGTTTCGAAGGTCGCAGCATCCTTCAGGGGCTTGCCTCCGCTGACGATGATTTTGGCCTGGCTAAGGTCAGGTCTTCCGGCCGTTTTGGCCGAGGCTTTGACGACTTTGCTGCCTGGGGCAGGTTCTATGCCCATCGGCACAACAGTTCCTGCCGTGAGTTCGGCCGGGGCAAAGTTGGACGGGCGGAAGGTGATGAACACTGGAGGCTCGGCATCCACCGTAGCGATGACCGCGCCTGCGACCATGGGGCGCAGGAATGTCGTGGGGGATTCGATCCCGATCGCGTCAGTAATCATTGCTGCGTCCAGAATCCCCGCAATTCGAGCGGCCAAATCCTTCGAGCGCATCGAGCTCACGAACGCGACGTGAGAGTAGGTGTGGACAAACACCGCGAGTAGTCCGGCCACGGTGTCTGCGGTCGGGATCGCCGTAAGTCCGGCTTGGAAGATTTTCTCTCCTCCAACGGTCGAGTTCCCAGATAGCAATAGCGCGTCGTACGGGAGGCCTAAAGCGGTGGCGAATCCTCCGCAGGAGTTCAGATCGGATTCGTCGAACGCAATCAGTAGTAAGCGACTCATAGCACTCCTTTGGCCGCGATCGCGGCGACAAGCTCATCCACGGAATTGACGCGAATTCCGGCTCCTCGGGCGGGTGGGTTAGCGTAGGATCGGGTCTTGACCTTAACGGTCAGAGCGGTCTTGGGCGTTGCTCGCTCAAGCGGTTTCGAGCGGGCCTTGATGATGCCGGGAAGCGCGATGTAGCGTGGCTCGTTGAGGCGCAGATCCACGGTGATTACCGCGGGTTGGGCGACCTCCACGACTTCCTCGCCGAGATCGGTTTCTCGCGTGACTTGGAATCCGGAAGCAAGCTTCTCAATTTTGCTCGCGAACGTGGCTTGGGGCCAGTCGAGTTTTGCTGCGAGGCGTTGGCCGGTCTGGTTCTCGTCGTTCTCGGTGCCTTGCTTACCCATCAAGATCAGGTCGGGCTGAAGTTCTTTTGCCCATGCGGCGAGTTCGGTCGATACGGCGCTTGGGTCGAGGGCAGAGGTCGTCTCGACCAGGATTGCCTTATCCGCGCCAATGGCAAGCGACTTGCGAAGCTGTTCTTCGCACTCAGAACCGCCAATGGTGATGGCGATGAGCTCGGTGGCCTCGCCGCGCTCTTTCATTCGCACGGCTTCTTCGAGGGCGATTTCGTCAAAAGGATTGATCTCAAATTTGAGTCCGGCAGTATCGAGCCCTTCGCCGGAAGGCAGAGCGCGGACTTTTGCGTAGGGATCAACCACGCGCTTGATTGGGATTAGGATTCGCATAGCACTTCGTCGTGGTGACTAAATATGATTAAGATCGTACCTGTCATGCCGTACAATGACGGCTCGGCAGCGCCGCCGCGAGCGAAGTCATGAAGTATCCAAAATTCACTCGTTCCTTTGAGGTGGTGGCGGACTTGCCATCATCGTTAGCCCAGCTGAAGCAGATTGCGTCCAACTTTAGGTGGACCTGGGATCATGGAACCCGCGATTTGTTCAGAACGATCGATAAAGCGAGATGGGATGGCTCGGAACACAATCCGATTTCATTTATCAACTCGTTGCCGGCTGAACGCGTACATTCGCTCGCAAATGACACGGCCTTCCTAGAGCGACTGAACGAGTGCGCGGAGAATCTGAACTCGTACATGACCCAGGAGACCTGGTTCGACCAGAACTATCCGGGTTTGCGCGAGAAGAATCAGGTCGCGTACTTCTGCTTCGAGTTTGGACTCACTGAAGGTTTGCCCATCTATTCGGGCGGCCTCGGTGTGCTTGCAGGTGATCACCTAAAGGCAGCTAGTGACCTTGGCCTTCCACTGGTTGGAGTTGGACTGCTGTACAACCGCGGCTACTTCCGACAACGGCTGACCTTGGATGGATGGCAACAAGAGGTCTATCCCGAATACGACTTTTATCAAATGCCGCTGACCTTGATGCGGCATGAAAACGGCGACCCGATGCGAGTTGAGGTTGAGTTCCCGGACCGGATTGTTACCTGCCAGATCTGGCGCGCCGATGTGGGCCGCGTTCCGCTCTACTTGATGGACTCGAACGTGCTGGAAAACGCGCCGGCCGATCAAGGGATTACCGACTCGCTGTACTCGGGCGACGAAGAGATGCGCATTCGCCAAGAAATGATTCTTGGCATTGGTGGCATGAGAGCGCTCCAGGCGCTGGGCATTCACCCAACGGTTTGCCACATGAACGAGGGGCACGCGGCTTTCTTGAGCGTCGAACGCATTCGGCAGTTCATGGAGCAGCACAACACGGACTTCCGACTTGCTCGGCATGCGATCGTTGGCAGCAACGTCTTCACCACCCATACGCCCGTTCCTGCGGGCTTTGACCTGTTCCGCCCCGAGCTTTTGGAGCGATACATGGGGGCAACGGTCGCTAGCACGAATCTATCGTTCTCTGAGTTCGTTCGACTCGGCCGAATCGATCCTGAGAATCAGGGTGAGGCGTTCAACATGGCGGTTCTCGCGATGGAAACCGCAAACCACGTGAACGCCGTTTCTCAGCTCCACGCACAGGTGACGCGCACGATGTTCAGCGCCCGCTGGCCGGACTATCCAGATGACGAAGTGCCGGTCTCGGGGATCACGAACGGCATCCATACGATGACCTGGGTGAGCCGACGGATGGCGATCATGTTTGATGGCTATCTCGGCACGGATTGGCGCCGATATCCGCACGTACCCGAGGCTTGGGCGGGAGTCGACGAGATTCCGGACGAAGAGCTTTGGTTCGCGATTGAAAGTGGCCGCGTGGACTTGGTTCGGTTTGTTCGAAAGCGGCTCACCCAGCGGCAGCAAAAGACAGAGTTTGGGGCGGAAGGTTCGGTTCTTGATCCTCGCCTGCTGACCGTTGGCTTTGCGCGACGCTTCGCGACTTACAAGCGGGGAAGTTTGATGCTGAGCGACCGTGAGCGGATCAAACAGCTCCTCTTCCACCCAGAGCGGCCCGTGCAGTTTGTGATCTCCGGAAAGGCCCACCCACGCGACGACGGCGGAAAGCACATCATTCAGGACCTCGTTAAGTTCATTAACAGCGAAGGAGGCCGGTCGCGAATGGTCTTCCTAGAGGACTACGACATGAAGGTAGCGCGTGCCTTGGTTCAAGGCGTAGACGTTTGGCTCAACAACCCGCGACGACCGTACGAGGCGAGTGGCACGAGCGGCATGAAAGTCGTGCCAAACGGCGGACTCAACTGCAGCGTCCTAGATGGCTGGTGGGACGAAGGGTACGACCCGACGGTTGGCTGGGCGATCGGTGATCGAACTCAATCGGAGGATGCGGGGCACCAAGACTGGTTGGATAGCCGGTCGCTGTACTTCTTGCTTGAAAACGAGATCGCACCGCTGTTCTATCAGCGCTCCGACAATGCGATTCCAGTTGGCTGGGTGCGGATGGTCAAGAACTCAATCAAGAGCCTTGCGCCGCAGTTCAGCACCGCTCGCATGGTGCGGGATTACGCCGAGAAGTTCTACGTCCCGGCGATGCACGCCTACTCTCGACGTGCGCAAGAGGGTCTCGAGGTAAGCCAAGCCGCGGTTGCCTGGCGCGACCGGGTTCGGGATAACTGGCGAAGTGTTCGGATCGTTTCAATTCAAGATTCGGCGAGTACTACCAATTGCATTGGCTCGGAATTCCAGATAACGGCGGTTGTCGAACTGGGTTCGATCCGACCGGCCGATGTCCAAGTGCAAGTCGTTCATGGAAAGGTCGGTCCGAACCGCGATCTGACTCAAACTCGGGTTGAGAACCTATCGTTCATCGAGGAGGCCGATGGCAAATTTGTCTTCCGTGGGGAAGCGCAGGCTGACATTCTGGGTCACCAGGGCTACACGGTTCGGGTTGTGCCGTTCCATGCCGACATCATGGTGCCGCACGAGCTGCAACTGGTCGCTTGGCCAAGCTAGTTCGTAGTTAGGAAACGGAAAGCTGTAGTGGGTTCGTGCCCACTACGGCAACTTGTCGGAGGTCTTGGACGTTAGTCAGTGCCAATGGGTGAGGCGCGCCAACTCGGATGACTTGCATACCGGCTGCGTGTCCCGCCCGAACCCCGGCATCGGTGTCTTCGAAAACAAGTGCTTGATCTGGGCTGACGCCCATTTTCTGGGCCGCGAGAAGAAACGGCTCGGGACTAGGTTTGCCTTGCGAGACGTTTTCGCCGTAGACGGCATGTTTTGGGATCGGGATTCCAACGGCACGGAGCCGGGCTTGGGCAACGTCGGAAGTTCCGCTCGTGACGATCGTCCAAGTGCCCTCTGGCAAGGAGGCCAGCAATTCTGCAGAGCCTGGAAGAAGGCGAACGCCCTCGGTCTGGGAAGATTCGATCTTTCGTAACACGAGGTCCTGTTCTTCGGCATTTAGATGCGGAGCCAGAACGCGGATGGAATCTAGACTTCGGCGACCGTGAATATGCGGAAGCACCTCGTCTGGGTTCAGGCCAACTTGGGTGGCCCAAAATGACCATGCCCGCTCTACAGCGGGCAAGGAATCGATCAGTGTGCCGTCAAGGTCAAAAAGAATGACAGTTTTTGACGGCACTTGAAGCATTGAGTATCAGTAGCGCTTGAAGCCGCCGCGACCTGCGCCGCCGCCGCTGCTGCCACCACGACCGCCGCCGCCGCCGCTACCGCCGCGACCACCGCCGCCGCCATAGCCGCCACCACCGCCGCCGAAGCTGCGACCACCGCCGCCGCCACCGCCGCCGAAGTCTCGACCGCCGCCGCCACCGCCGCCTTCACCCTTAGGTCGGGCGAGGTTGACGTTCATGCGTCGGCCACCGGCTTCGGAGCCGTCCTTGTCTTCGATAGCCTTGTCGGCCATGTCGCCTGCAACGTCAACGAAGCCAAAGCCTCGTCCTTCGACGATGCGAGCCTTGCTTGCGTTGTATGGTGCAAACAGGTCGAGAAGGTGCTGCTCGGTCAGCGAGTAGGGCAAGTTGCCCACGAATAGGGTTTTAGTCTCCATTTCCATTAATCCTTGATCGGGTCGCCCACCAATCAAATTTTCTTGCGAACTCGAACGTGACCTTGCTACCTATGGAATAGAAGACAAAACTCATGAATCGCAATCGCCGGCGACATGCGCACTATACCAGCTATCGGCGATCTTGCCAAGGAAAATTGCCCCGACCGAACTCGGCCGGGGCAACGATACGTTCAGATGTTGGTCGTAAGACCTTGCGCCATCACGATTTCTCGGGCGTGATTGACCGTAAATGCAACGCGGTGGGTGACCGACTCGAGGATGCCCTCTGCGCCAGGATGTCCATTACCGGAAGCCTTAACTCCGCCAAACGGCAAGTGGACTTCGGCACCGATGCTAGGCAGGTTCACGTAACCGAGGCCGTAATCGGCATGGTCACGAACGTAGCGCCACTTTCGGTAGTCCTCGGTTATTACGGCCATCGCAAGGCCGTAATCGGTGTCGTTGTAGACCTCAACCGCTTCTTCGAGACCGTCGATCGGAATGATCCCAACGTGCGGGCTGAAGGCTTCTTCCCGGAGGCAGAAGGTGTTCTTCTTGTAGCCGTCGAATCGATATACGAACGGAGAAACGAAGTTGCCGTTCGCGTGCTCGCCTTCCGTCAGGACCTGACCGTCAACGAGGACCTGAGCGCCTTCTTCCTTAGCCTTGGCATTGTGGTGCTGCCACTTGTCGATGGCACCGGCCTCAATGAGTGGGCCCATGAAGACGTCTGGGTTGAGGCCATCACCGACTCGGATTCGCTTGACCTTCTCAACGTATCGCGCGGTGAATTCCGCTTCGATCTTCTTGTCGATGATGATTCGGCTGGTCGAGACGCAGCGCTGTCCGGAAGTCTTGAAGGCACCGAGAACGCAAGCGTTGATCGCGAGTTCAAGGTCAGCATCTTCGAGAACGATCGTGGCGTTCTTGCCGCCCATTTCGGTCGCGGCGAACTTGAAGAGGTCGTTTGCAGCAACTTGCTGGATGTACTTGCCAACTGCGCGCGAACCCGTAAAGAGAACGGCGTCAACGGCTTTGTGCTTGACCAGCGGATCACCCACTGGCTCGCCAAATCCGTGAACGAGGTTGATGACGCCCGCAGGGAATCCGGCTTCATGGAAGAGCTCCATGAGCTTGTGCCCACAAATAGGCGTCTGCTCGGCCGGCTTGAAGACAACGGTGTTGCCTGCGAGAACGGCGGGGAGAACCAGCCAAAGCGGAATGGCCGAAGGGAAGTTCCAAGGCGTGATACAGGCGACGACACCCTTTGGCTTTCGCAGAATGTAAGCGTCCTTGGCGGAAATTTCTGAGCTCACCGCGTAGCCATGTGGCAGTCGGCCAAGGCCAGCGATGTACTGGGCCATGTGGAGAGCTTCCACCGCGTCGGCGCGGCCTTCGTTGATTGGCTTTCCGCACTCTCGGGTGACGAGAACCGCGATTTCTTCAACGTCGCGCTTGATGAGTTGAGCGAAGTTGTCGATGATTTCGGCTCGCTTGACCCAGCTGAGTTCTCGCCAGGTTTTGAAAGCGTGTTCGGCGGCGGCTACTGCGTCGTCGACATCTTGTGCCGTGCTGTTGGGGGCAGTACCAATGATTTCGTTTCGATTGGCAGGATTGACGCTTTCAAATACGTCAGTCGCGTTTCGCCATTCGCCGTTGATATAGTTCCGAGCGGTTACCGGATTCATGCTGTTTTCAGGGTACCTGCGGGTACCCTGACCGGTGCCCATGCGAAGCGTTTTCCGGCTTGTGATACTTTTGATAGCCGCCTTTTCCGCCGTCGCAAGCGCCTTAGCGCGCGGGGCAGAAGCCCGTGGCTCGGTCGTTTACTTTAACGACGCGGTGATCCTGTCACTCAAGACTTACTCCGTCGACGGATCTTCTCCCGAAGCCCGAGCCGAGACGATTGCTTCGACGCTGAACAGCCTTTCGTATTTGGGTGAAGTGAAGATTCGAAAGGTCGAAAAGACCCACGTGATCTTTGCCGGTGGTGAGCGGATTGTGACCATCACGCCGGACGAGGCCAAGGCGCAGAAGTCTTCCCCCGCCGCCCTCGCCCAGCTTTGGTCTGGCAGATTGCGAACCGCCTTCGTCTCTCCTCCGCTCAAAGTTGCGGAAACCTCTCTCCGCCTGCCGTGCCCTTCGAACAAGATCGTCGCGGTCAAGGGTTTTCAGTTCGCGGACGCCACTGTTTCTTCTTCGAAGTCGGAAGTTGTGACGCCGATTCGCGTTCCCGGTGGCATCAAACTCGCGGCGAATAAGCCTGGCAACGCGATCATCACGATCCAAGGCGAGACGACCACCGAATCCATTGAGGTTTCGGTTCAGCCATACGCGGCGATCCTTCCGCAGACCTTTTCCACGCAGGTTTCCGGCTCTCCTGCCCTCGCGTCGACGATTCGAGGAGCCATCGAAGGAGCGATCACCACGCAGCTTCAGCGAGTTCCTGGCTCGGTGATTCGCATTCTTTCGCTCTCGGAACAGTCGATTGGGCTTGGAGCGAGCAAGTCATTCACGGCAAAGATTCGCGTCGCCGCGCAAGATGCGTTTGAGAACGAAGGGGAAGTCAACATTGTTGTTCGCAACATTGGGGTTGCGCCGATCAAGGAAGCGGCGCTTTGGTACTGCAACGATCCGGAGAACGTCAACTCTGCGGGGCCGCTGTTTAGCGCGAATCTGAAAAAGAATGAACCGGCGCGGTTGCTGTATCACCACCAGAACACGGCTTCGTTCCCATTGTTCATTCGCATTCAAGCGGTCAACGACTCGGATTTGCCGGCGCGAGTGCTGATCCTTCCTGGAGATAGCGATCCCGACAAGAATCCGGTCCGCGCCGGATTGAAGGCCGGATTGCAGTACATGAAAGCTTGGGCCGCCGGTAGTGGGGATGTCGTCACCATTCCGCCGCGAAGCACGATGCCGATTTCACTTCGACGTCTTGGCAACATGGAAACGGTTTCCGGATTGTGCAGCCTGCGGCTGATTGATGGACCGGAATCTGTGCTTGTTCGGACCGACTCCTGGCCGCCCTTCAACCTTGATCGCCGATGGGCAACCGCAATTGAGAGCACAACCCCTTGGCGCGAGGTTGGCTGCAACCCGATCAACGATTACGACCAGGCTCCGTATCAGCTTTCCGACCACATCTACCCCGATCCGTACAAGCAGTTGAAGGTCCAGTATCGATTCGGCGAGAACTGGAAGTTCTTTAAGATTGGCGAGAAGCCGATTTCAGGGTCCGACAACCAGCGCGTGCTGAGCGGAAACTTTGGCGTCGTCTACAACATCACCGGCGAGATCATCAATCCGACCTCCGAGCCGATTGAGATCGAGCTCGTCTTCGAGGCTTCGGCGGGCTACTCGGGGGCGTTGTTCCTCGTTAACGGCGTTCTGAAAGAGACCCCTTTGCTGCAACCAAAGGCTGAATATCGCATCGAGAAGTTTCGTTTGCTCGGAAACGACGTAAAGAGATTTGAACTTATGACGATTCCGCTTTCCGGGAGTAGCTATCCCGCCCAGCTCACCATTCGTCCGCTCCAGACCCTGAGCACCGGCGTTATAGGAGGGAAGTAATGGATCCTTCGATGAAGGTCATTTTCGACCTCTTCCACCAGCCTCAAGGCGAGCTGACCGAAGAGGGAATTCAGCGCCGGAATAAGGAGGGCAAAGACGCCGCCGAATCGCGTGAGCTCGGGCAGCAGTGCCTGAACGATGGCGACTACGATGCCGCCGTCAAGCACTTCCGTCGCGCCGCCGAACAACGCGATGCAGATGATCCGACCCACCTGCTGGACCTCGCAGACGCGCTGACCTTCGGCGATGAGTTGCCTGCGGCGTACAAGAACTTTGAGCGCGCCTTGCGGATTAAGGAGTCGGCGGAGCCGCATCTTGGTCTGGGCGTCATCTGCAAGCGGTACGGCCGATATCGCGACGCCATCGAGCACCTGCAACGGGCAATTGACCTTGAACCCGAGCAGCCGCAGAACCACTTCAAGCTCGCCGAAACGTTGGCCGAGCTCGGTGAAAAGAAGCGTGCGCTGCAGGCAATCCAATATGCCATCGCGCTGAAGCCAGACGAGTCGTTCTATCACTTCTGGACGGCGGAGTTGCTTGCTCGAACGGGGAGGGTGGACGAAGCCCTTGAGTCGTATCGCGCGGCGATTGAGCTTTCGCCGGGCGATGATCACCTCTATCTTCGAGCGGCGGTTGCCTTCTGGCGCGCGAAGAAGGTCATCGAGGCCGTGAAAGCTATTCGGCTGGCGAGCGACCTTGATCCGGATAAGTTGATTTACCGAGGTTTTCTCGCGATCATGTTGGACCGAGATGGACGTCCTGCCGAGGCGGAGCCGGAGAAGAAGCTGGCGAACAAGATGGACGCCTACGACCGCGACCTTCTCAACCGGATCATCAAAGAAATCGACGGCTAAATCTACAGTCCGCGTTGCGCCGTTTCGATCGCCGAAAGCGCGGCGCGGGCCTTGTTTTTGCTCTCGTTGTATTCCAAGGTCGGGTCGCTGTCGAAGACCACACCGCCCCCGGCTTGTACGTACGCCATGCCGTTCTTGAGCAAAATCGTGCGCAAGGTGATGCACATATCGAGGTCGCCGCTGTTTGAGAGGAAGCCAACTGAACCTGCGTAGCTTCCACGGCGATTCGGCTCCAGCTCGTCGATAATCTGCATTGCGCGAATTTTTGGTGCTCCAGTGACGGTGCCCGCCGGGAAGGTCGCGCGAAGCAAATCAAGCGCGTTCTTGCCCTCCTTTAGTTCGCCGGTGACATCCGAAACGATGTGCATAACGTGGCTATAGCGTTCGATGACCATCAGCTCATTTACGTGCACCGTGCCGTATTCGCAAACTCGGCCAAGGTCGTTGCGGCCGAGATCGATGAGCATGACGTGCTCGGCGCGCTCCTTCTCGTCTCCAATCAGTTCGGCTGCCAGGGCGTCATCTTCCGCTTCCGATTTGCCTCTCCATCGCGTGCCCGCAATCGGTCGAACGCGCGCCTTTCGACCGTGCAGGCTCACGAGAATTTCGGGTGAAGCGCCGACGAGATCGAAATCGCCAAGCCGGAGCAGGAACATATACGGCGAAGGATTGATGCTGCGCAAGGATCGATAGACGGTGAGCGGGTGCGCGGCGACGGCGGTTTGGAATCGCTGGGATGGCACCATCTGGAAGCCGTCGCCCGCCTTGATGTACTCGCGCATCGATGAGACCATCTGCTCGAAACCTTCCTGGGTCACGTTCGAGGCGACCGAATTTACGGGGAACTTGCCGGCAGGCAATGCGGGCAGCGGGCCCGCCAAGCGCTCAATAATCGCCTCAATCTTGGCCACCGCGTCCTCGTATCCCGCCTCACTTCCATCAGCCTGCGAGACAATTCGAATCCGGTTCTTGGCGTGGTCGAACACTACGACGGTGTCCACGATCATCATTGCCATGTCGGGCAAGTTGAGATCATCTTCCGTGCTGTCCGGCAACTTTTCGAAGTACCGCACGAGGTCATAGGCGCACATTCCCACCGCTCCCCCGGTGAAAGTCGGTAGACCTTCGACCTTGATCGGTGGCTCTGTGCCGACCGCTTCCTCCAAAAGATGCAGGGGATCTTGCCCCGGTGCCAGTTCAAATTCCCGCGTAAACGTCTTGGCCTGGCCGTTCTTCACCCGAATCAGGTCGCGCGGCAACGTGCCAATAAACGAGTACCGCGCAAGCTGCTCGCCGCCCGTGACGCTTTCCAAAAGGAAGCTATGCGGCTGATCGTAGGCCAGCTTCCAATAGGCGCTGACCGGCGTTTCGATGTCCGCCAGAATATCGTGGACAACGGGCATGGCGCGACGACCTTCGGTTTGAAGCAGATATTCGTCGCGACTCGGGAACGGCATACCGCTTCATTATCCCGCCTTCGCTGGGTCGCGTTCATAATGGGAGCATGGAACCGTTTGGACGTCACACCGGCAAAGTCGCGGTGGTGCCCGGAGACCAGGTGGATACCGACCGCATTATCCCCGCCCGCTTCCTCAGCCGAATCGAGCGATCGGGTTACGGCGAGTTGCTGTTCGCCGACATTCGCGGTCCAGAGTTTGCGCTTGACCTTCCGGAGACGGCGGGATCGAGCGTCATGATTGTTGGAACCAACTTCGGCTGCGGATCGAGCCGCGAACATGCGGTTTGGGCGATTCAACAGGCCGGGTTCCGCGTTGTCATCAGCCGAGTCGATTCTGACTCCCCCGGTTTCAGCGACATCTTCCGCCAAAACGCCGCCAACAACGGGCTATTGCTCATTGAACTAGGTCCATCTCATCACGCCGTGCTTGCGGCCTTGAACAATGGGGCCGAAGTGACCGTCGACCTTTTGGAGAACACGATCTTGGTTGGAGAGACATTGATTCCGTTTCGCGTGGACGAAGGGAATCGGCAAGCGATCTTGGAAGGTCGCGACTTGATCGGAACGACTTTGGTCTTCGAACCTCAAATATCTGCCTATGAAGCAACTACAAAAGCCTTTGTCCCTTCTCGCGGTTAGTGCCGTGCTCGGCCTTGTGGTCGCTTCTGATAATCCAAACCGGATCTATCAGCTGACCGACCTGAAGAAGGTCAGCTTTGCCCACGGTAGCCACAAGATCACCGCTTACGTTTGCGACACCGATTCGAAGCGGCAAGAGGGAATGATGTTCCTCACCGCGAGCGAAGTAAAGAACACCGAAGGGTTCCTGTTCGTGTTCCCAAGTGCCGCGCCACGGAGCTTCTGGATGCGGAACACGGTTCTTCCGCTGGACATCATCTATCTGGATGCCGCCGGGAAGGTGCTGAACATTCAGAAAGGGAAGCCGTACGTCGAGTCGGGTCTGCCGAGCTCGGGTTCGAGTCAGTATGTGCTTGAGCTGAGGCAGGGAATGGCGTCGAAGTTCGGGATTAAGCCGGGTGTGAAGTTGAAGCTGCCGACCGTTCGTGCGGTTGAGTAGGGCCGTTCCTACGCAAAGTTACATCCGTGGGGGGAAGTCAGATGCAGTTGGGACAACGGCAATCCGTTCAAGCGCAGATCGCCTTTTGCGTGATTGCATATCTGGGCTATGGGTGGTGGAAAGCTTCTCAGATTGAATCTAGTCACGCGCCTTTCTTGGCCGGAATCGCGCTTTGTTTTGTAGTGTGCGCGTGCTTGGCGTGGGTGAACGGGGAGAAAAGCCGTCCCTTCATTGCATGGGCGGAACTATTCGCGTTTCTGGCATTTACTGGTGTAATGGCGTTCCCGAAAGGATTTTTCAGCGCCTTGAGTGGACTTGTGCTGTTCGGCTTATTGTTGACTTTCACAGCCTATTGTGTTAGTACACAAACCGAAAGCACGGCACTCCCGTTTCCACGGAGCTTTATTGCGAGCGATGCGGAGCTGAGCGTGATTGCCGATTGTCGACGGTTAGAGAAATGTGTCTTTGAAATTTCTGAAGAGGTCAGTCGGCTGTTGAAGGAACCGGGACGTCCCGAGTTATTGATCGAGCTGTCGAGGCGGGCCACGTTCTCCGGCATAAGTCTTTTCAACGGCTTCGTGCTGGTTGGCAGGGTCGTATTAAAGCGCAGCAAGCCTTACTGGATGTCCGGTCCGCTGTTCACGCTTGAGCAGGTAGCGGAACTCAAAACGTATGAGTCTGAATCGCTTGGTGGGCTTTTGGATTCTGTCTTGACCATTGAGAAGCGTCTGGCCGAGGTGCTCGGCGCGCCTTGCGGCCAGTGAAACAGATTGTTCGTGCGTCGGTCCTCCGATCCTTCGAGGACAAAGAGGCACGAACGGTTCTGCGTGACGGCAATCAAAAAGTCAATCAGATCGGGCTTGTCTGCTCGGTACTGTCGAGGTCCTTTTGACCAGATCGACTACTGCCCTCCGGTTTCCGATGTACGATGTTCAACGGAAGATGACGCCAAGTTTGCTCAGTTATGGTAAGGGCGCAGAGAAGCTGGGAGACGGCTCTCCGACTATGTCGAAATGGTCTCGACTTGCCTAAAATGGAACAGCCGTTGAATCCGTGGGATCCTAGCAAAACGGTGCGGGCAACCCGATGGATGTTGCTTTTGATTCACACGATTTGCTTTGGTGGTGTTTCCCTGAGTTTCTATCGGGTACTTACCGGTGCGTTAGACCAGTGGGTTGGAATCCTTGCTGGCCTTGTGCCTTGGCTCCTGCTTCAGTATGGTCTCGTAAAGGATGCGGGGTACACCGTTGATCGAATCAGTGCCATTGGCGTATTTCGAATTGTTAAGATGTGTGGCGTTTTCTTGCTTGTGCATCGCTCAGCCGTAGAGAACGCCGATAACTTCAAAGATTCCAAAGAATAGTCTTCAACTTCGTAAGGTTTAGCTTTCAGCAAGTTGATTGGATTCTGATCGAAAGAGAAGTCTGAACGAATGAGGAACTGTTACATCGTAGATGCACCTGCGTCGTTCCGTGAAGGATTGTCGCTTAGCCACATCGAGATTCCGGAACTGGATGCGGCTCGGATTGACGTAAGTTACGTCTGCTTCGTGGTTCCGTACGTGGATTTGGAACGCCCGATGGACTGGATTGCTGAGCAATCTCTATTCTGGGAATCGCTCGCTACTGCTCATTGGGAACATGGTCAGCTCAGGACTTTGGGTTATCCGAGTCTCTGGGACCTCGGCTATCCTCGCGCTAACCCAGCCAAGTTCTTTCCGCTCGAACGGTCGTACGTTCAAGATGCGTTTCTGAACTTGGCTTCATCTGCTTGGTGGTTTGGGATTCGTTATCGCCCCGACTTGAGTCCTTTGCATGCGTTCTCGATGGATGTTTGCGATCTTGGGATCGGTATTATGGTCGCCGGTACTAGCGCGTTCATTGAGCAGTTACAGCGAGAGGTGCGGGTGATTTACGACACCTGCGTAGTTAAAGAGCTTCCCGGAGAAACACCCAGTTCGATTTGTAGCGCGCTTGGGATTGTGTCGTTCTAGAATTCAAAGAATGTAGGGCTGTCAGACCGTGAGCGTTTGTCTCTTGAAGGCTTTTACCTTTTGAGGCTTTTATTGATATGGAATTCTAGATTTCAGAGAAGACATGCTGGGTTGACTCCGGTTTCGGTGTAGGATGCGACTGTGCGCTAGTGCGTAACCACGTTGCAGAGGTCCGGCATCCGGCGGTGGCAGCACACTTGGGTTGAGCTTTGATGGAAATTGGAAATTCAGGTGATCGTCGTTTGAATCATCTCTTTGCGTACCTCGATTTTTCGACCACTGAAAGTGACTGGGAAGGTGAGGCGTTCGCATATTTTACGATCAGAATCAATGCTTTCAGCAGCTTGTGTCGTCTTGAGCCGGGCCTACGGGTTTCAAAGGTTCCGAGTCCGCGGGTGCGACTAACATTAGATGCGCCAATCGAAGTCTCGGACTCAACCAAGGAAATCGAAGTCGTGAGCATGAATCGTAGGTACGTCTTCGCAACCGAGTTCCCAACTGTCGGAATGTATCCAGCAGACGTGGTTGACATGGTCGGCGATTTACACGTCGTTTTGAGTGAAACCGAGAGAATGACACGTGCCGTGAGGGTTATTCTGGATGGCCAGCACGAGAGATTTACTTATGGCGACCAACTTGGATTCTGGGGAAGGCGCGCGGGGCTACCCAACTACATGTTCTCGCCGAAACCGGACCTTGAGGACGATGAGATCCTAGAGCTAATTGATGCTGACAATTTGCTTCCGATCGTGCCGCACTGAGCGCGGCCACGGTTGCAGATCAATGTCTGGGTAGAGCCAGCATCTCTTGTACTCCAAAGGGCAGGTAAAAGTGCCGTGTGATGTGCAATTCTAGGGCATGCTCTCGCTGATCGGAGTTAGCCTCGCAATGAATGCATCAAATTTTCGACCCCCATCCGTGCCGTTGATCGTCCACGATCCCTATTTCAGCGTCTGGAGCGGCTCGGACAAGTTGACCGACGATTGGTCGCGGCACTGGACCGGGTCGACGATGGCGATGGTGGGGATCGTGCGGATCGATGGGAAGCCGTATCGGTTCTGCGGATCGCCGAACGTGGACGTTCCGGCGTTGAACCAGGTGGGCGTTGAGGTGCGGGCGACGACGACGGCTTACACCTTCGAAGGGGCCGGGGTTCGGCTGCACGTTGATTTCTTCTCGCCTTCGTTCATCGACGATCTTGATGTTCTATCGCGGCCAGTGGCGTTTGTTCGATTCCGCTATGAAAGCGCGGATGGCAAGCGGCACGAGGTGAAGACTTACTTTGACACCACGGCCGAGTGGGTGGTGAACCGCACCGACCAGAAAGTGACCTGGGGACGAGTGAAGGTTGCGGGGCGAGATGCCTTGCGGATCGGTACCCAAGAGCAGCCGATTTTGCAGAAGCGCGGCGATGACCTGCGGATCGACTGGGGCAGCATGTTTGTCGTTCCTCCGTCGGGCGCCGAGTCGGCGATCGGAGCCGATCGGGCAGCGCGGGATTCGTTTATAAAGGACGGCGACCTACCGACGAGTGACGACTTGAGAATGCCACGACCGGCGAACGACTCCTGGCCGGTCCTGAGTTCGGTTTTCGAGATGGAAGCAGGGAAGAGCCAATCGGTTCTCTTGGCTTACGACGACCAATTTTCACTTGAGTGGTTCAACCGTCCGGTGCCGGCCTATTGGCGGCGAACGGGGGAGAGCTTCGAATCTCTGCTCGAAGGCGCGGTTCGGTCGGAAACGGCTTGGGTGACAAAGGGCGCGAAGGTCGATGCCCAGATTAGCAAAGACGCCGAAGCGGCCGGAGGCGAGAAGTTCGCTGACCTCGCGAATCTGTCGTATCGGCAGGCGCTGGGTGCACACAAGATCGTCGCGGACATTGACGGAAAGCCAATGATGTTCTCGAAAGAAAACTTCAGTAATGGCTGCATTGGCACGGTAGACGTTCTCTATCCGGCGGCGCCGATCATGCTGGCCTACAACCCGGAGATGCTTGAAGCGAACCTGCGGCCGCTGTTCATTTATGCGAGCTTGCCGCGCTGGAAGTGGGATTTTGCGCCGCACGACCTCGGCACGTATCCGCTGGCAAACGGCCAAGTTTACGGTGGCGGCGAGAAGACCGAAGAGAACCAGATGCCGGTAGAAGAGAGCGGCAACATGCTGATTCTGGCGGCGGCGCTGGTGGAGAAGGGCGGCTCGAAGGCGTTCATCCGCGAGTATTTGCCGGTGCTCGATAAGTGGGCGAAGTACCTGATGGACAAGGGTCTTGACCCAGACAATCAGCTTTGCACCGACGACTTTGCTGGTCACTTGGCGCACAACGCGAACCTGAGTTTGAAGGCGATCGTTGCGCTTGGCGCGTATGCGGGCTTGCTGGATGACCTGGGCGTCTCGAAAGAGCGCAGTGCGACGGTTCGAAAGGCAGCGGAGAAGATGGCGACGGAGTGGGTGAAACTGGCCGACGATGGCGACCACTTCCGACTGGCGTTTGATAAGCCGGGCAGCTGGAGCCAGAAGTACAACCTGGTTTGGGACAAGGTGCTCGGACTGAAGTTGTTCCCGAAGGCGGTCTATACGAAGGAGCTTGCTTACTACCAAAAGCAACTAGGAAAGTACGGTTTGCCTTTGGATAACCGAAAGGGCTACACGAAGCTAGACTGGTGCGTTTGGACGGCTTGCTTGGCCGATTCTCGGTCGGAATTCGACGCGCACGTGGCGCCGCTTTGGAAGATGGCAAACGAGTCGCCTTCACGCGTGCCGCTGACGGACTGGTACGAAACCGGGGATGGCCGTCAGGTCGGGTTCCAGGCGCGGTCGGTGGTTGGCGGCGTCTTTATGCCGCTGTTGCTGAAGAAGTAAGCGTTAGCTTGGTTTACGGTAAACCACGGAGATGGGATTTTCCCCGTCTTCGTGGTTTCGCGCATTTGTTGTCGCGGCCGTTTGTACTGGCTCGAACGTTGCGCTTGCGGCAGAGCGAATCAACTTCGATTCTGGCTGGAAGTTCGCGCTTGGGCACGCCTCCGATGCGAAGAAGGATTTTGGGTTTAGCAGCGGATCGTTTAGCGCGTTCGGAAAGGCGGGCACGGATGCGGGACCGATTGGTTTGGCGACGAGCGACGCCGATTGGCGCACGATAGATTTGCCCCACGACTGGGCAGTTGAGCTACCGTTTGACCCGACGTCGGATCTGATGCATGGCTTCAAGCCAGTCGGGCGCGACTTTCCACAGAACTCGATTGGCTGGTACCGGAAGTCGTTTGAGGTCCCGGTTACGGACAAAGACAAGCGCATCCGCATCACTTTTGACGGGATTTACAGGGATGCGTACGTTTGGATCAACGGCCATTTACTCGGGCGGAATGAGTCGGGCTACATCGGCCAGACCTACGATCTGACGGATTTTGTGAAGTATGGAAGCCGGAACGTGATTGCGGTTCGGGCGAACGCGAGCGACTTTGAAGGCTGGTTTTACGAAGGCGCAGGGATTTATCGGCACGTTTGGCTGACCAAGTCAGCGCCGGTGCATTTTGTAGAGGACGGCGTTGCGGTGACACCGGTGGTGTTGGGCTCGGCGGCGGAGGTCGTAGTGAATGCCGAGGTACGGAACGACTCTGACGTGGCAGTTTCCCAGCGCGTGAAGGTTGTCGTTCGAGATCGAACGGGGAAGCCGGTGGGCGAGAGCACGGGCGCGCCCGTACGGATTGGCGCTAATCAGACGGCTACGGTTTCGGCCCGCGTGAAGGTGGCTAAGCCAAGCCTTTGGTCGATTGAAGACCCGTATTTGTACACGGCGGATGTTTCCACGCCGACGGATGCGTATCGAACGCGGATTGGCTTCCGCACCGTCGTTTTTGATCCTGATAAGGGGCTTTTGCTGAACGGCAAAGTCGTGCGGATTCAGGGCACTTGCAACCACCAGGACCACGCGGGGGTTGGGGCGGCGATTCCGGATTCGCTGAACGTTTGGCGCATCAAGCAGCTCAAGGGTTTTGGTTGCAATGCGTACCGCAGCAGCCACAACCCGCCGACGCCGGAGGTTCTTGACGCTTGCGACCGGCTTGGGATGCTCGTACTCGACGAGACGCGGATGTTTGGCTCGGGGCCGGAGGCGATGTCTCAGCTGACTCGGCTGGTAAAGCGGGATCGGAACCACGCGAGCGTGATTTTCTGGTCGATTGGAAACGAAGAATGGGGCACCCAGAATTCGCCGGAATCAGCTCGGATCGCGAAGACGATGATGAGCGCGATTCGCGAGCTTGACCCCACGCGGCCGGTGACTTTTGGCGCGAATAACGGCGGAGAGCTGAACGGCATCAATTCGGTGGTGGATGTTCGCGGGTTCAACTACAACTTGGGCGGGCTGGATTCGTATCACAAAGCGCGGCCGAAGCAGCATATTCACGGCAGCGAAGTCGGCAGCACGGTGACAACGCGCGGGGAGTATTTGGACGACCCGAAGAAGGCGTACGTCGCGGCTTATGACGTTCAGCGGTTGAGTTGGGGCTCGACGGCGGAGGCTTGGTGGAAGACGACGTTGGAGCGGCCGTGGTTCTCGGGCGGGTTTGTTTGGACGGGGTTTGACTACCGCGGGGAGCCGACGCCTTACAGCTGGCCGAACGTGAACAGCCATTTTGGGATTCTGGACACGTGCGGATTTGAGAAGGATCTGGCGTTCTACTACAAGGCTTGGTGGACCGATCAGCCGGTGCTGCATGTGTTGCCGCACTGGAACCGTCCCAAAGATCTTTCGAAGCCAGTCGACGTTTGGGTGTTCTCTAATCACGACGCGGTCGAGTTATTCTTGAACTCCAAGAGCCTCGGCAAGCAGAGCATGGTGCGAGGCGGTCATTTGGAGTGGAAAGTTCCTTACGCTCCAGGATCATTGAAGGCGGTCGGTTACCGTGACGGCAAGGTTGCGCAGGAAACCCTGGTTCAAACCACGGGTCCGGCAGCCCGGATTCTGCTCGAAATTGATCGTGGAACCTCGCTTTCGGAATTCAACGACACGGTTCCGGTCACGGTGAAGGTTGTGGATGCAGACGGACGTATCGTGCCGGAAGCGGACCAGAATATCCAGTTCGAAATCATCGGGTCCGGGAAGATCATCGGAGTCGGAAACGGAGATCCGAGCAGTCATGAGCCGGATGTGTACTTAGCCAAGCCTAACGCCGCGGTAATCGGTGGCTGGAAGATGACGATGGCAGATGGCGACCCTCTGAAGCTGTCCGTCGCTAAGCCGGACTTTGATACCGTTGGTTGGCGACCGGCTGATCTGAGCCAGAACCAATTGCGGCCGGGAGAGCAGGGCGTTTTCCGTACGCGGTTCGATGGTGGCTTGGTGAAATCGCCGATGTCGCTTTCCGTAGGCCCGATTGATGACCTCGGCTGGGTTTTCTTGAACGGAGAGTTGCTGGGAACTACGAAGGAATGGAACGCGAGTCACTCGTTCCGAGTGGACGGGAAAATCTTGAACGGCGTGAATGAGCTTGCGATCGTGGTGAAAAACACGGGCGGGGAAGGCGGGTTTACGGGTGGCGTTCGACTTGTTGGGCCGGATACTTTGCCGAACTGGAGCCGCCGCGTGTTCCACGGTTTGGCACAAGTGATTGTTCAGGCAAACAAGAATGCGGCGGGTTCGTTGGTGATTCGCGCGAAGGGCAAGGGGCTGGAATCGGCCGAACTTTCGATTCCGATTTTGGTGATCAACTAGGCGCGGACGCTTTCGTTGGTTTCGGCTTGCTGGGGCTGTTGCGCGGTTTGCGCATTTTTTTCGGCAAGCCGAGTTCGGAGTCGTTTTGCGAGGAGCCGAATGCTCTTCTCGTGCGCGTTTGAGGATCGGCTGAAAAAGAAGCGGGTTGCCGCCGCTATCGTTGCGGTGACCATGATCATTAGGGCCGGCGCTCCGAGAGCGGTGGCGGCACCGAACTTACCGCTGAGAGCAAGGCCCATGATCAGCAGGAAGGTGCCGATGATGCCGAACATCACGGCTACGCCATCGAGACGGCTGCTTATGTCTAGCCGTACGGTTCCGTTTAGCTGTCGCAGCGAGATTGTCACCGGCACAAGGCCACCACCGTAACCGGTCCATTCGCGGACGTTCCCTCTTTCGGCGATCACGCCTTCCTCGCCGAAGGTTTTTCGGATGTCGATGATCGTGTCTTCCCAGATGTCGGTTGTCAACTCGCCTTCAACGACGTCGTCAATCGAAACCGCCATCGGGCCACCCCAGAACCAGCTTGGCTTTTCCGTTCCGGCACGGGCTTCCGTTTTGTCGATCGCGCGGCTTATCGCCTCGGGAGAGATGCCCATCTCCTGAGCGGCCGCCCGAAGTTCCGATTCGGAAGTGAGCCCGCTTTCGCTTTGGCCCTGAACGGCTAAACGAAGGATTTCGGCGGTTTGCTTTTCGTTGAATCGTCGTTCTGCCATTGAGATCTCAGAAATTCGAGTGAGTACCTAAGATTGTGTGGATAACGTCGGCGGCTGAGTAGGTCTCTTGGCCAGGTTGGAGGTAGCGGGAAACGTGCGCAACATCGTCTCCGGCAGTAACGAGGGTCGGCTCCGCCTTGCCACGATGGATTTGTCCGAGACCGACGGTGGCGAGAAGACCGTTGCAGACGCATTTTCTGCCTTCGGTGTTGGCGGGATCGCCGCCCTTCTTTTCGTACAGTTCAACGGGCTCGGCGGGGCAGCGGTAGCCGATTTCTCCGTCTTCCTTTCGGTAGAGTTCGCGCAGGTAGCCGAGGTCGCAAACCCGCTCGCGCCAGGCTTCGACTTCGGGTTCGGAGACCGAGCCAGCCATCTTTAGGACCTTGAAGGGGAAGCCGGTCGGCGAAGCGGCTGGGTCCGTGAAGACTTCGGACTCTCCGGCGACGCTGCGACGGATAACTTCGGCCTTGATGCCGTCGGCCATGCCCGACTCTTCGCAGAAGGCAAAGGCGGTGCCGACTTGGATGCCTTGAGCGCCTTCGGCGAGGGCTTCTAGCAGGCGGTCATGGGTGCCGAACGATCCGGCGAGCCAGAACGGGAGGCCGAGGTCCCGGAATTTCTCGAGCTCAGGGGTGTCGCGTGGGCCATAGACCGGTTCGCCGCGCTCGTTGAGCTGCATTGCGCCGCGAGGTGGGGCATTGTGGCCACCGGCAGTTGGGCCCTCGATGACGAATCCGTCGACCGGAGGATGGGCTTTCTTGGCGAGAACCTGAGCAAGGGAAGCGCTGGAAACGATGGCGAGAAACTTCGGTCTTGGGAGGGTTCCGGGCAAGTAATCGTTCGGGTCGAAGGTCGATAGTCCGGGTTCACCGCCACTGACCTCGATGCGCATTTCGGTGGCTTCGCCTTTGGCGAGTTGATCGAGAATGCCGGGGATGGAGCGAGGGATACCGGCGCCCATCAGGACCACATCGACTTTGGCCAGCATCGCGCCGTAGAGCGTCGCGAGGGTTGGAAGCTGGATTTTTTCCAGCAGGTTGATGCCTATCAGGCCTTCATGTCCGGCCTTTGCGAGCCAGACTTCCACGAAAGTGGCAACGATGAGGAGATCGTTCAGGGCGGCGCTTGGGTTGATGCTCGGGACGGGCTTCGATTTGAAGGGGGCATCTTCGGCTTTTCCGCCTTCGATGAAGTACCGGTCCCAAACTCGAGTCGCCATTTCTGGGATCGGAAAGTGCTTGAGCGCTTCGGCGATGTGCCCGCCTTCGTCGCCAAGTTGCAATCGGCGAGCGAGAACGGTGTCGATTCCGGTGCCACTGACGACACCCATTTGTCCCTGCGAAGCGACGGCCCGGGCGAGGGGCCAAGAAGAAACGGCCACGCCCATGCCGCCCTGGATGATCTGCGGATAGTTCACGCTAAATCAATTATGACAGAGTGTGATATGAGCTAAGCCGGACGGGATGGGTACTGTTTAGCGTGGCCAACTTGACCGACCTTTCCCCATACATCTACGGAACCACTCGACTTGGGGATGAGGCAATTCCGTTTCCGGAGCGTGTGCTCATGGCGCGGACCGCCATGAACGCCGGCATCTGGATTCACAGCAGCCACCAGTACGGCGAGGCGCTCTCGGTTTTACGGACGGCGTTTGATGAGGACGGCTCGCGCGTTCCGCCGGGGATCTTCAAGCTGGGGTGGAATACGGTGGACGAGGTCCGGAGTCAGGTTCAGATTCACACCGAAGCGCTGGATATTCCGAGCTTGGCGATTGGGCAGCTTTGCCCCGGCGGGCAATTGGCGGAGGATCTTCGGAACGGCGGGGATAGCCTTGCAGGACTAGCCGAATTGAAGAAGGAGGGGCTTGTTGAGCGGTTTGTGATGGAGGTCTGGCCGTGGACTTCGATGACGGCGCAGATGGCGATTCAGGGCGGGTTTGCCGAAGGCTTGATTGATGGCTACATCTTCTATCTGAATCCGCTGCAGCGGTTTGTCCGGAACGACTTGTGGGACATCTTGATGCGGCAGAAGCATTCGGTGATCGCGATGCGAACGGTTGCGGGTGGCAGCATCAAGGCGCTTCGAGAGAACGATCGTGCGCCGAAGTATCTGCGACAGCGAGCGGCGGAAGTTGAGCCGTTGTTCCATAGCTCAGGAATCGAAAGCTGGACGGAGTTTTCCGTTCGGTTTGCTTTGGGAATCGGGCAGGTGCAGGCGACGGTCGGTTCGACGGCGAAGCGCGAGAACTTCTTGGAGTTCCAGCGCGCGGCGAAGAAGGCCGAGGAACTGCCAGAAGAGATCATGGACGCGATCCTCGCGCTGCACCGGAAGTGGTCCGAAGACCATGATTCGCACGCTGAGCCTTGGTCAATGTGAAAACATTTTGGTAACCCAACTCGACCGGTAACGTATTTGAACTGAGTTTATGGAAAGCGGGGAAGAGTTACTTCACGGTGAGCTTGAAAGCGATACCGAACTCCGCGACCTTCTTGTTCGACTTGAGAACTTTTCTGCCGACGGCGACTCGTTTTCGGAGCGGCACCGTGATGTGGTTACGGTTGAGGATGTTGCCGAAGCGCTTGGGTTAGAGCCGAATTTTGTGGCCGCCGAGCTTGCAGATATGCGACGGCAGGACATTGAGGCGAGGCTGGTTGGCGTGATGCGCGAGCTCGAAGAGCCGCTTTACCGCGTGGAGCGGACGAGTCCAGAACTGCGGCGAGACGCGAACCCGTTGTTGAAACTGCGGTCGGTCCGGGAACTCATGGAGCGAAATCGCCCGCAACTCGAACTGCCACGCCGGCCGAAGCAAAGCGCAGAAGAGTTGAGAAGAGAGCGAGAGCAATCCCAGCGGACGTTGTTTATCCTGATTGGGATTGCCGTGCTCATCGTCCTTATCGGCTTGCTTCGGTAAGGACCGGCCTTACTTAGTTGTTGCGCGAATTGCTTCCTGAATCTGCTTCAAGTCGCCGGGATTTGGATTGACGAACTTTGCCGTCACGAGGCGGTTTTTGGCCACGTAGACGATGGTTTCCCAGTCCGAATATGGCTGGAGTTTGTAGTCCTTTTGAACTGCCTTTGTGCTGAACACTCGGCTCATAAAGAAGACTTTTGGAAGCTTCCACGCTTCGGCTAATGCCTTGAGTTCCTTTCGGGATTTCTCGTCGCCCGCGGTTTCGTTCAAGTCCACGAGGAACGCCTTCTGTCGACCGTTCGGTGCTTGGCCGACGGTTTCGTTTATGCCCGCGAGAATCGGCTTGAGCTTGTCTGGGGACTTCAGTTGCGACCACACAATCACAAGAGGCATGATTCCGTACTCGCAAACCGGGCATTGTCTCGTATCGGTGTATGGTCCCGAGACCCAGTACGGTTCGAAAGGCGCAACTTCGTCTCCGACCGCGAGACCAGGGGTCTGCATTGCGAGGGTGAGGACTAGGGTCGCGATCATCGGACGGCGATTCCAGTTACGGCAAGGTCGATGTCGATTTTGTTGCCGATGAGGTCGGTGCTAAGGTCGGGAGCAACATCAAAGTCAAGTCGATTTACGGAGAATTTGCTGTAGACCTGAACGATGTCTCCGTCTTTCTCGACGCCACCTCGTGCCTTCAACTTGCCTGGGAGGTACTTCACGGTCGCATCCACGGTAAGCGGCTTTGTGACTCCGTGGAAGAGGAAGTCGCCAGCAACCTTTGCCGTGTAAGTATCTCCCTCACCCTTTTTAACTTCTAAAACTTCCTTAACCGAAAACTCGATCGTTGGATATTTTTTGACATCGAGGCACCAGCTTTGGTGCATGGCGCCGGTCATGTTCTTGCGGCCGAGTTCGGTGCTGTCGGCGGCCACGACGATTTTGCCCGTTGACTTCTTAGGATCCTTCAGATTCAGAAGTAGGTTGCCGGTGATCCCGCCGGCGAATCCTCGGACGGGCTCTAGTGGTGCGTCGATTCCGATGGTCATTCCGGTAACGCCCTTAGGGTCATCCAGGTCGAACGCGATCGCGTCTTTACTCTGCGGAACGGCTGCAATGAGGAGGGCGGAAATGGGAACAAGCACGAGCCAAGCGGAACGCATGCCGGAATGTACGCAGGCGGCGCGACATTTATTCGCCAAATGAAAAAACTTTCACCCCAGATTTTTAGACTTGGGTGAAAGCTGCGTAGGTTAGCTCTTGACTTCGAGCTTATTTTCGATCTTCTGCTTGGATCCCGCTTCGGTGATCACCTTCTGGGTGATTTCGGTAGCGAGCTCTTTGAGAGCAGAAGTTTTGACGTGCCCGCTGAGGGTGACCATGTCGTCGGTCGAATCAACATCGATCAGGTTTGCTGGATCGGCGAGTCGTTTGTCGGCCTCGAGGGCAACTTTGACTTTGGGTGTGAGCATCGTCGCGGCGCCAAAAGCGGCTCCGGCGTTCTTTGCTCCCTCGACCACGTTTTCGGTGGAGTCGGCGGCTTTCTGTCGATTGTCGGCAGAGTCTTCCTTCATGCCGTCAGCGGTGTTTCCGCATCCGATAATGAACAGAGCGGCGAGAATGGCGAGTGCAGTAAATTTCATACGGTTGGGGTTAAGAGTTGCAACAGAGGTGGGCGGTGAAGTGGCCCGTTAGGGCCGTTTCGCTTTAGTCTTTAAGCTTTTCACTCCAGTCATCAACCTGCTTCTGAGCGGCTTCCTGGGTAAGGCCGTACTTCTTCTGAAGCAAGCCTTCAAACTGCTCGCGCTTGCCGTCTAGTTGGCCGATTTCGTCGTCGGTAAGGTCGCTCCACTTTTCCTTAAGTGATCCTGACATTTCCTTCCATTTTCCTTCGATGATGTTCCAATTCATGAGTGGTTTCCTGCAGCCAGAATTGGCCGCCTGACTTCAAGCTACTCCGACTGTTAGAGAAACATCACATTTGAGAGCAATTTTAGGAGTATTTGTGGCGAAATGAGGCAATTGGGGAACTGTTTGCCATTATTCGCTAGACTATGGCTGTAGTTGGTCAACCTTTCTGGGGCTAGAACTTGCACTTCTCAAGTGCGATTTCGGCCCAAGGTGCATCCGGTGCCATCGGATTTTCTACAAGGTCACGGACGATCCGTAGCCATGCTATGCGGGCTTCAGTTTCTAGAACCGTTGACATGGTTGCAAGTACCCCGAAGTAGTCGCCGATATCTTCGTTATCCTTCAAAAGGGATTTGCACTTCTTGAGAAACTCGGTAAGTCCCTCGATGGAGCTATCGATAAACGCCAGCCGATCGGCCATGGGAACGATCCCAACGAAGAAGAAGCGGAGTCGAATCAGGTCGGCGGAGTGAGCGATATCGGGTAGCGGAATCGGTGGCGCCAGCCAAGCCTGAATAGCCGTGACCCCGGCTTCGGTGATTTGAATTGTGTTCTCGCTTGTCTCGGCTAGGAGTCCGAAGCTCAACAGTCGCTTCGCGACCGAGTAGGCCGTCCCCGCGCGGGATTTGTAATAGGAGGACCCGGAGGTCGAGAGCTCCTTCATGATGGCGTAGATGGTGCACGGTCCCCGGAGCCAGGCGAGGCCCAGCACGCTGAGCTCGATGGTGGATAAATTTCGCTGCGTTTTCGGGCTCGGTTTCTTTTTCATCAGGGCTCTGAAGCAATTCTGCAGAAATGGGAACTTATAATACGCGGAATCAGGGTATTACAATTTGTAATAGGACTCACCCATGATCGCCTTCGGATTGTTACTCGCTCTTCATGTCCCTCAAGCCCCGAATTCGGGGCAAGACCTTCCGCGTCGCGGCGCTCTCGGGTTGCCGTTCTCACCCATCCCGGCAGATGTGGTTACAAAGCTCAAGCTGAAGGCGGGTGAAGGACTTCTCGCTCGGAAGCCGGTGGCTGGCCTAACCGCGGAGAAAGCCGGAGTTCAAGAAGGCGACGTTGTTCTCGCGATCAACGGTCAAACCCTGAAGCAGGCGACGGTCGGCGAATTCGTTCGATCGCTTCCGACCAGCAAGCCAGTTAAGTTCGAAGTGTTGCGAGACGCCAAGCCTGTCTCCTTGAGCGCAATGCTGCTAGAGAAGCCGAGAGACCCAGGCAATGCCAACTATGAAGTGATCTATAGCCATGTTGTGAGCAACGGCGCGCGAATGCGAACGATCATCACGAAGCCTCGAAAGCCAGGCAATTACCCCGCCTTTATGTTCATTCAGGGCTTTTCGCCGATCTCCTATGACTATGTGCTGGAGACTTCAGTTGGAGACGTGAGCTCGCTGGATGGCCCGCTGCTTTTCGACTTTGCGAATAGCGGCTTTGTGACGATTCGGGTGGAGAAGCCAGGGGTTGGGGACAGCGAAGGTGGGCCGTTTGCTCCGATGGACTACACAACCGAGCTCGACATCTATCGGCAAACCCTGAAGCAGCTCAAGGCTCTGCCAGAGGTGGACACGAAGAACGTGTTCATCTTTGGCCACAGCATGGGAGGCGCGTTTGGCCCGATGATTGCGGCGGAGAATCCGGTGAAGGGGCTTGCCGTTTACGGCGTTGCGGCGAGAACTTGGTTTGAGTACATCCTCGACACAATTCGCTACCAGGGGCTTGTTGGAGGCGACACGTTTGAAAATGCCGATGAATCTGCCCGGGAAGGCGCTCGGTTAATGGCGCTGGTGTTCCTGGAAAACAAGAGTCCCGAAGAAGTGAAGAAGTCTCATCCTTCGCTTGCGAAGGCGGCAGATGCCTACTTCCCAGGCGGGTTGTTCAACGGAAAGTCGCTCGACTTTTGGCGCCAGCTGGCGGCGACTAACTTTGCCTCGTATTGGGCGAAGCTGGACTCACACGTGTTGGCGGCCAAGGGCGAAGCCGACTTCGTGGTTTACGAAGCCGACCACAAGCTGATTGCCGACATCATGAATCGCAAGAAGCCGGGAACCGGCAAGTTCGTCATCGCTCCCGGATCGGATCACCTCTTCCACGACTTCCCGACAGAGAAGGCGAGCATGCAGAACTTCCAGCGCGGAAAGTTCAATCCGAAGTTCGGAAAGATGATGATGGAGTGGATCCGCGAAGTAATGGCGAAGGCAGACTAGCCTGCTTCTGCTCGGGCGGCGAGCTTGGGGAAGCGGTCGTAGACTTCGTCCTCTTCCCAGGCTTCGCCCGCCGGGTCGGTACCCTCAAGCGACTCGACCTCGGTGACTAGGTCTGCATTTGCCACCTTCTCATAGGCTTCGGCGGCGGCGTAGTTCAATTCTTCGTTGTCGCAGCCGTTTTTGAGATCTTTGCTGGTGACAAGTGGTGCTAGATCGTCGGGGGCTAGGACGGCTTGTTCGAAGAACTTGCGACCTTTGCCGATGACGAATGCCTTGAAGTAGTGGAAGCCGTCGTCGCTGCAGCCCTCGTTCAGAACATAGGCGGCGCCCCAAATGTCCCAGCGATGCAGGAGATTCATCTGCTCACCGTACAGATTCGCGAAGGACTCGATTTCTTCGGCCGGTAAGGGCAGCAGTGCAGCGGTCACTTTTGCCGCGTTGCCGCGGGCATCTTCGATGATTTGCCAAAACTGATCGATGGTCATGATTTGGCTCAGTTTAGACGAAGTTGTGCGCCTTTAACAGCTTCTTTGGGGCAGAGAGTTTGTAGGCTTCAAACAGAACGTCCCGAACCTCGTCCCACGGGATTTCTTCGATATCGAGATAGATTCCGATCCAACCAAGGTGTCCGAAGTATTGAGGCACGTGGTACAGCAGCGGATTAGAAGCGACGAGGATTTCGGCAACCCCGCGCGGGGCTTTGCAGTTGACGTCAATCCGGCCGTCACCGTGGTGACTTTGCATGTACCAACCGAACCGCTTGTCGGCGACTTGCAAGCTGAGATGCTCGTTTGCTGGAAGGCAAGCGCCGTCTGGAAACGACGAGACGATCTCGACGATCTTCGGGCGAGCGATTTGGTCGGCGGCAAGGATTGCGTCGGTCAAGGTTGGAGCATTGTAAGCGATTGCGGACGAAGCGACGTGCGGGGTTTTCGGACGCACGTCGATGTTGTTCTAGCTCATCGGCTTTAGGCGAGAAGGCGCATCACCTTTGGATTCACCCAGTCTTGATCGTGAAACTGCTGCCCGAACTCGAGGGCCGTTACATTTCTGTACTCGTGGGTCGATTCGTCGGCGACGAATCGGAGGCTCTTTCGCAAGGAAGCCCGGATCGAAGTGTCTGCGCCGTGTTTCAAGAGCAGCTCGGCAAACCGTTCATGACCTTGGACGCCAACTCGGAATGGCTGAGAAATGACGGCGCCGAAGAGGGCGGTCTGCCCCCCAAAGCCGTCCTCGTCATAGCCAGATGTCGCGTTCGGGTCGCCACCATTTTCCAGAATCCACTTCGCGATTTCGAATTCGTCGTAGTCCACGCAAAGGTGAAGAAGAGTTCCATTCGCGAGCGGTGAGCCGTGGAGCGCAAGGTTGTGGTCCGTGTCGCAACCGAGTGATGGTGGGTAGATCTCTTCGTAGGAAAACTGCTGCTTGAACAGAGCTGGAGTTTTGGCGAGGTGAGCCTGCAAAAGATCAAGGCGGCCACGATGAAGCGCCATGGTTGGCGTGTCCGGAAGCGGCTCGCTTATAGATTCAAGCAAGGCGAGGCAACGATGCTTGCCATCAGCGTTTCGGCTGTAGGTTTGTAGGACCAGCGCGATGGCGGCTTTCGGATCTGACACGGGCGCGCCGAGCTCGAGGAGTAGCGCGAGTCCGTCGGCATTGAGGGTTTCGCACGGTCCAAGGATGGAGTCTTCGGCTGGCCGCGCACCCAGCTGGTGCAGTAGGCGAGCGGTTTCAAGTTGTCCGCGGAGGCAAGCTCGCTCAAACGCGTGTTGTAAGTCGACCGCGCCGAGAGAGTGCAGTTTTGCGATGATCTCGTTTCGGCCAAGGTTCGCCGCATAGGCCATAGGTCGCCCCCAGTTTCGTTCGGTCACCAAGGCAGGCTGTTGAAGCAAAGTTGGGTGCTTTGTTATAAGGTCCAAAAGGGCTGGCAAGTCGTCGTTCCAGATGGCATCGATCAATTGGCAGGCTTGAACAAGGCGGCTCCAACTCGGGACGCCGTAACTTCGGGCAAGCACAACTTGGGCGTCTGAGAGCTTTGGCGCTCCCTCTCGTGGTCGTGGATGGAACTGGGCAAATTCTTCCCGGGCAGTTAGGTCGCCGATCTTGAATTGCGCGAGAAGTTCTTTGGCTTGGCGTCGCAGTTGGTCGAGGTCGGGACGGACCGGCAGGGAACGCGTTGGCGAGATCGGTTCAGGTTGAGTTGTCATAACGGACTCCGTAGCTTTCGCCCGTGGTCCGCAAGCAACTGGGCAAAGGAGAATCGTTAGACTCGGCGCGTATGGGTTTTCCCGAGGACGGGAAAGGATCAGGTGAACTCAGTTCTTCCCGCGGACCGGGCGCGACCTGCTCGCAATATGAGTGTAGCAGGGCGGGGCGATAACTACAAGCGCTGACTTTGTGGGGCGAACTTTTTCATCGCGAGAGCGTTTATGCCTCTTTGTGAAGTTTGAGCGATCAGAGGACTACAAGAAGTGCCTACTCATGATCTGTGTAGTGTTGTGGATACCAATCTTGTATGTCATATCTCTAGTCAGTTGCGCAAATCACAATGGGCCCAAAGCTCGTTTTCTTGCTAGCTGCATAGAAAAACAAGCCGGGCTTCCGTCGGACCAAATATCGGCTGAATGCAAGGACGCGACCGAATCTTATCGCGTACAAACTCAAGACTGCCCTAAGTTGAAAACATCCCGTAGGATGGCATTTGAGTGCTTCACCAGCCCAAAAAGTCTAGATACAGTATGTGAACGTCAATTTGTGATAGAAGGTAAACAATATTTCGAGTACATCAGATTTAGCGGTTCGTCTTTGGTATCGGGATCTTGGGACGAAAACGATCTCTTCGATCCACCAATCGTGGAAGTAGAAGGTTCGGATCACTTGCAGAAGGCTAGCGAAACTCAGCGTGAGTGATATCGGCGCGGAAGAACTCGCCTTTCTCGAACTTATCGTTGCCAAAGTTCCAGCCGACCCGAATGCGGGTTGGAATCGTGTAGCCACCGAATGTCTTCTCGGCTTCCATGGTTCCGCCGAACGGAAGCATCTTGAAAGCTCCGCCATCGGGATTTCCCCAGCGGTCTAGGCAAACCTGCTCAATCGTTCCCGACGGACTGAGGTCCATCGCCAGTTTGGACTCAACGCTGTAACCGCGCATCCGGACGCTGACTTGTTCTTCGGCTTCTGTCCAAATGAAGTTTGGGTTGCAGAATGCGGAGGGTAACAGCGTCCCTTCGCAAGCCAGTCGGCCCTCGGCAGCACGCGAGACATCGGCACCGGTCAGTCCCATTACTTTGAGTAGACCGTGAAGTTTCCAGTTCATTTCACCGTGGCCATCAACGAGTTGGTCAAAGCCACTGATAAACGTAAATCCAATGGGCACCTTCGCTTCCCAGACAAATCCGTGCCCAATTCGAATGACTTGTCGAGCGGTGAACGGACGCCACTTGCCTAGCTTGATGACTCCTACCATTTGTAATTGAACCGAAGTAGCTAGCGGAGTCCCATCGGCGATGGAATGACCTAGGTAGCGACGGGCCAGGGGCGGAAGGGAGGGGTATTCGTCTAGATGGAAGGGAATGCTCTCCATTTCTGGAGGTCGACAAAGCAAATCAAATTGTGATGACACCTTTTGAATCGTGCATCACAAAAGTCAAGGCGAACGGAAAAGTAGGTCTAATCTTGCCGAAAAACATTCCATTGCGACTCTTTTGGTGCTCTTAAGAGCAAGATTGCATGCCTGGGTAACCTGAAAGTCTTGAGCGAATTCATGTTCACCAGCGCCAGCCTTTACGATGCTTCTCGAATTCATGCGGCCGCGATCTACTGTTCGGACGGCCGAATTGGGGCGCAGTTCGATGAGCTTTTGGTGAACGGATTGAACTTGCCGCGCTATGATCGGCTCTGCCTTCCGGGCGGCCCGGCGTGTTTGGCCGGTCACCCACAGGCTCATTTGGAAGAGCGAGGTGTTGTCGATGAGCTTCACTTCCTAGTGGAAGCGCACGAACTCCGCAGGGTGGTGCTGATTGCCCACCAAGGCTGCGCCTTTTATGCCGCGCGATTGGAACTGGCGGAGCCGCGGCTGGAACTTGTCCAGCGCGCGGACCTCGTTCGAGCTGCGGCGTTCGTGAATCAAGTTACCGGAATTGAAGCGATTGACGCGTACTTTGCCCGCGTGGAAGCGGGCTTAGTAACTTTTGAGCCGGTAACCGTTTAGGGCTGAGCTTTTTCCGCGTTCGACTTTGAATCGCGGACCGAGGCAAGAACCGAAATGACGAGGATTCCGGCGATGATCGCAAGCGAGAGCATCGGAGGGAACTTTGGCCAATCGACGATGACCGCCTTTTCGACGTAACCGTAGAGCATTTTTCCGCCGACGAACACCAGGATTGCGGCGAGCCCCACGCTGAGATACTTGAACATTTGCGTGAGCCCGGCGAGGGCAAAGAACAGCGAGCGCAGGCCAAGGATCGCGAACACGTTTGAGGTGAAGACGATAAAGGGATTCTCCGTAATCGCAAAGATGGCGGGGATAGAATCTACCGCGAAGATTACGTCGGTGAACTCAATCACGAGCAGCACGACAAACAGCGGCGTTGCCCAGCGCTTTCCATCAATCTTTACAAAGAACTTTTCGCCATGAAAGTCAGGCGTAACCGGCATTAGCTTTCGGACTAGTCGAACAACAATGTTGCGATCTAGGTCCATCTCCTTCGACTTTGGCAGAGCCATTTTGATGCCGGTGGCGATGAGAAAAACTCCAAAGAGGATCATCGTCCAGAAGAATTTCTCTAGCACAACCGCGCCGAGAGCAATGAATATTGCCCTAAAAAGGAGCGCGCCAATGATGCCCCAAAAGAGCACTCGGTGTTGGTACTCCTCGCGAACCTTAAAGTAGGAGAACACCATGAGGAAGACAAAGATGTTGTCCACGCTCAGGGCCTTTTCGATGAGGTAACCACTCAGGAAGGCAATGCCTGCTTCGCTATTTGTATAGGCGCTATTCGGCTGAATTTGGTCCCAAAAGGCGAAGAGGCCGGCATTGAAGACCAGGGCGAGTGCAATCCAGATCCCGCTCCAGATGAGCGCTTCTTTGGGCTCTACTCTGTGCGGGGTCCGGTGGAAAACGCCTAGGTCAAGGGCCAGCATGAGGGCAACAAAAGCCAGAAACGCTCCCCAGATTCCGACAGAAATGTTCGCGATTTCGGTCATCAGAAGTCGAAGAGGTCCTCGAGGAATCCGCCTCGTTTCTTCTTATGCTGGGAGCGCTCGGCGTAGGATGTGGTCTCTCGCGGACGGGCGTACTCGAAGTCGTCGTCATCGTGGTCGAGGCTCACGTGCTTGCACCGTTCAATGATTTTGTCCAGCTCACCTCGGTCCAGCCAAACTCCGCGACATCGTGGGCAATAGTCAATTTCGACACGGTGCTTTTCGGAAATGACGAGGGGTTCGTTGCAGGATGGGCATCTCATGATTTTTCTCGTAATCCCTTCGCTCCGACATGAAAACGACCTTCATCGCGGAGCGATGAAGGTCTTGCAATTGCCACAGTGCCCGGCTCGTTTGAGCGTGATGACGAACATTGTGCCTGCCAAGGCAGGTGCTACTCCCCTTCGGAATCAGATATACGAACGATAATTCACGTATAAAAGTTCCTTTAATTTAAAAATTCTCAAGTTTTCGCCTTTATTCCGGTTTCATGCTCGCACGCGGTCGTTGACAACCCGATTTTAGACACTTCAACTGCAAAACATCACGCCGATCGGCAGGCGTGATATAAAGTGCGGAGAGACAAATGTGATGGATACGCTTATTGCCTGCCTTGACCTTGGATTTTTTGAAGTGACCGAGGCATTTCGTGATCTGCGTGACGAGCACGTTTGGGTGCGGCCCGCCCCTGGGCTGCTTTCTATTGGCGAACTCGCCGGTCACGTTGCTTATTGGGAGGCGATTCGGTTCGCGGGTGAGCTACCCGACGGCTCGGCCGACCGCGACCTTTCGAATTGCAAGATCAACAGCGATTTGCTCGACCCGATGTTCCGGTACTACACGACGAACATTGAAGCAGCACCAGGGGAAAGGCTTCTCACCATGACGGCGGCCCAGGTGGAAAAAGAACTGCTCCGGATTCACGCCGAATCGATGGCGTGCCTGCGAGAGCTGAACCCTGATCTTTCCACGAAGGCACCGCAGTGGGGAGGCGATTACTTGTCGCTGCTGCAGTATCTGATCTTCCACGTTTCCTATCACACCGGACAGATGTATTCCGTTCGGCATCTTCTCGGGGACACTACGCCGGATAACTAGGCGGCTTGCGAGAAGCCCCGCCGTCTGGCAGACTCTGGTGATGGCGCAACCGTATGTTCTTGCTTCCGACGAAGGAGCATTGATGATGCAAGGAATTCCGCACCTCATCAAGGCAGGCGAGCGTGGACTCGGGCGCGGGCTGGCCGCTTTCGTTCTTGACACGGTGCACGGCGAGGAGCCGCCGATGCACACCCATCGAACTGAGGACGAAGTGTTTTATGTCCTCGAAGGCGAAGTCACCTTTACTTGTGCCGGCAAGAACTTTTTCGCCGAGAAGGGAGGGTTTGTCTTCCTGCCACAAGGTCTTCCGCACACTTATGCGATTCCAGAAGGAGTTCGAACAAAGCTGCTCGTACTCACTTTTCCGGCCCAAGTGAACCCGGACGGCTGGGGTGGCTATCTGGGCGAGATCGAAGGGGACAAGAAATTTGCCGTTGCGACGCCGGCAGCAGAGTGAGAGCCAGATCGCGATGCTGACCCGAGTTGTCTACGAACCGATCTTTGAGTAACTACTGCGCTTGGGGAGCTGAATTTGGAGGCTCGGGATTGAGCCTCCAATATGTTCGACTCACGGATTGTCCGCAAGGAGTTTCTGGACTCGCGCTCTGATTTGATCGCGGATCACGCGGACGGACTCGAGGCCTTGGCCGGCAGGGTCATCAAGTTCCCAATCTTCGGCAAGAAGAAACTTGGCAGGGCAAGCGTCAACGTCGACACCGCAACCCATGGAGATGACCTTATTGGCTCGATCTGCCATCTCTTGGGTGAGCAGTTTTGGCGCATGACCATCCATCGAAATGCCGAGTTCTGCCATGGCCTCGATCGCCATTGGGTTCAGCGCTTTTCCGCCAACTGTACCGGCGGATTCGGCGAAGACCTTTGCGCCGCGTTCCCGCGCGAAGTGGTTCACGAATGCTTCCGCCATTTGCGATCGGCCGGCGTTGTGGACGCAGACGAAAAGGACGGTCATTCCGGCTTCACCGCCCGGATGAATGCGCCCATGACTTTGTTGTCAAGCTCTGGATGCGCACCGACTTCTTGGCTTCCTTTGATCGTGCTGAAGTTGTAATAGCGGGTCGGGGTTACGCTGGCCGACTGGAATCCAGCGGATTCTAGCTTCTGGATGTACTCACGAATCTCAAGCGCTCCGGCAACGCAGCCGACGTAAAGCTCCATATCCTTACGAACATCCGAAGGTAGTTCACCTTCTACGACGACATCCGAAACCGCGAACCGGCCGCCCGGTTTTAGAACCCGGAAAGCTTCTCGGAGGACTTGGTCTTTGTCCGCGCTGAGATTGATGACGCAGTTGCTGATGACAACATCAACCGAGTTATCCTCGAGCGGGATGGATTCGATGTGGCCTTTCAGAAACTGCACGTTGTCGGCTTGGGCCTCGATTCGGTTTCTTTCGGCGAGCTCCAGCATTTCGTCCGTCATATCTAGACCGTAAGCAAAGCCGGTGGTGCCGACCCGCTTTGCCGAGAGCAGGACATCGATTCCGCCGCCACTCCCAAGATCCAGCACGATTTCCCCTTCGCGTAGTTCGGCAAGGGCGGTAGGGTTGCCGCATCCCAGCGAAGCAAGGATCGCGGCTTCGGGGATCAATGCCGCTTCGGTATCGGCATAGAGATCACCGCTGATGGGATCGTTTGCTTTGCCAGTGGAACAGCAATCAGGCTCGCCTTTGCTTTCGCAACATTGGCTAGCACCGGCGGGGATGTCCGATGAGCAACAGTCATCTTCGGCTCCGCAACAGGCGGTGGCTTGGCCACTGAGCACCCGAAGCGCTGCTTCTCCGTATCTTTGGCGAACGATTTCGCGCACGTCTTCTCGCTGATTAAGGGTTTCGTTTGACATTTGATGTGTCCTCGCAACAGTCTTGGATCTGGGTGGACTTAAAGTAGTCCGCAATCGCGGCAATGGCCTGCTCGTTCACGCTGCAAACCATGTGTTTGCCGCGGCGCTCCATCACGATGAGGCCGGCGTTTCGCAACTCCTTTAGATGGAAGCTGATGGTTGACGTGATCTTGTCAGCACCGGTGATGCAACAACACACTTCGCCAACGGTTGGGCCAGAAACTTGTCGAATCTCTCCGGCGTCTGCAACCGCTAGAGGGCCGCAGGAGCAGCGAAGGTATTCAAAAATTCGCAGACGCGTCGGGTCTCCGAGCGCTTTGAACATTTCTGCGGTCACATGCTTGTCCACACGACAATGGTAGCACACATTTCTAGAAATGTAGAAATGAAAATGGATTCTCGCTCGAAATCTTTGCTCAGAACTAGGCTGGGATGGACAATCATGGGAGAATAGCGACGGAGATTGATGACCATGAACCCGGAGGTTGATAAGTATCTTGCGATCGGCTGCATGCGATGTCCGCTTGGAAATACTCCGAGATGCAAAGTACACAGTTGGTACGACGTGTTTCAGGCGCTTCGTGCTCTTGTTCTCGAGAGTGGCCTCACCGAGGAAGTGAAGTGGAAGGTTCCTTGCTACACGCTGAACGGGAAGAACGTGTTGATCATTGCTGCGTTCAAGGACTACTGCGGACTCAATATGTTTAAGGGAGTCTTGATTAGCGACCCGGCGGGAATTTTGGAATCCGCCGGGCCGAACTCGCACGAGAGCATGGTCGGGCGATTTCGGAGCGTGGAGCAGGTCGCTCAGAATGCTGCCGCCATACGAGAGATTCTGCGTCAGGCGGTGGAGCTTGAGCGATCTGGAGCGGTGGTCCCAAAGCGTGATTCCGCGGATATTGAATTGCCCGAAGAACTCATCGTGGCGATGGAAGCGGACCCTGCTTTGGCGAGCGCGTTCTTTGCACTAACGCCAGGTCGACAGCGCAGCCACGCGATTCACATTTCTGGAGCGAAGCAGAGCAAAACAAGGGAAAGCCGAGTCGAGAAGTGCACGCCAAAGATTCTGGCAGGGCAAGGGTTTTTGGATTGGGCTGGCAAGCCTAACGGTCAGGATTGATTTCGCTCGGTGTAAGTAGCTATGCGTAGCGACGGGTTAAATTCTGGTGATAGGATTTTAGGGCATGCCTGATTACGACGATCCTGAGATAGAAGAGCAGTGGTGCAACGAGCAGCGCGAAGCCGTCGCCGCGTATCTGCAAAATGAGAAGGTTCCGTACAACGAAATCGGCGAATGGCCAGCGTTTCACCTGGCTCCTTATCTTTCGCTTTGGGCAGTTGAAAGCAGAGAGGTCCTTGGCAGTATTGGGTGGTGGGCACTTTGTGGCGACGTTCCTCTCGACCATATTTCCGCCGGAGATATTGAGCTTCCTCAACATCCACGAAAGGCGCTTCGCGTTTTCTCCAAAAACTGGCGTGAGATCGTGCGCGCTTGGGACGAGGGCACAGAGCCAGCCAACGTTCGATTGGGGTCCATAGGGGACCGAGAGGTTCTGGGTCCGCTTCTTACGACGCGCGCGAAATTCCTGCTCGAGTTAGCGGACGACGACGAGCTCTGGGAAGAGTGAGGCAGGGTCAAATTTATTGCGCTGGAGTTTTCCTTGGAAGCCAAAGAGTGAAGACGAGCGGATCGATGACCTTTATTGGAAGGGCCGGGCGGTCCTGCAGAAAGGGAATACCAAGAAGGCACACCAAATCGCCAATGAATTGGCTGATCTCCGAAACTCCGGTGCCTATGAGATTAAGGCCCGCGCACAGTGGCTGGAAGGTGATCGGAATGGGGCCATTCAGACCCTAGATCGCGGCGTTATCTCGTACCCGCAAGTTGCGCTTCTGTGGTCGTACTTAGGTGAGTTCTTGTCGAGTGAAAAACGTTACGATGAAGCAATTCGAGCGTTCGACAGAACTCGCGAAGGTCTCGCCGGATCAAATGGATTCGCGGACATGAACATTGCGATCGTGCATCACCGAGCAGGTGACTATAAGCGTGCCCTCGAATTTTTGGATTGCGTTGACGACGATCCACCCCGGTACAGGGTGCTCGATGTACGTGCCTGCATTCTCGTGGATTCCGGCCGGTTCGAAGAAGCAGGCGCTGTACTCGCAGAACTAGAATCGCTTCAGGCTGTACGCGTGTCATTCGCGGATCGAGCGCGTTGCATTTCGCTTCGTGCGCAGGTTGAACTTGGTTTGGGGAATCGAGATCGTGCGCAGGTGCTGGCCAAGGCTGCCGTAAGGCTTGACCGTTCCGCGTCGCGGGCTCTGCAGGTCTTGAGCGAACTTTCTAATGCGGACTCACGGCCACATCGTTAATTAATGCGATCGGTACGTCGATCCTGCGCTTGGCACCCGATTCGAGTTCACCAACCCATAGTTCATGGGTCCAGACGACCTTCTTCGGACCATACTTGCTCAAGTCTCGTTGCGTAGCATAGGCGACGTGAGCGCGATCCGGGCGCCAGTCAATCAAGCGCCCGGTCCAAAAGAGTTCTTCGATCTTGGCTTTTTCCCATCTCACTCGCCACAAGCGTTCCGAATGCATGCCTGGATAGTCATACAGCCACAAGCGGTTCGTTTTCGGATGATGGACGCCAGACAAGAACATTCCATCAGCATCAGAGCGTGACCCTGTGGTTTCGATGGACGCGTTGTAGTCATTCCCGACCGACACAATGCCTGGATATCTTTCGTCCGTCGAGGCCACTCGGTTCGGCTTGAACTTTCCATCCTTCCGAAGGAATGGATCAAACCATCCGTTTGAGTTCTGTTTTAGTGGAATTAACTTGCCCTGAGGGGTTACCTCGTAGTTGCGTCGCCTTCTGAAGTGGTGAATTGCCGGCACGCCATCGGCGCAAACGGCAAATGCTTTTTCCTTATCTATGTATGCGGAATTCGTGAGCAGTTTTGGTTTTTGGCCATTTAGAGTCACCGTCCAGACTGATGCACTGGTCTCGGCTGAGCCTAGATAGACTTCGTATACAAGACGGTTTCTTCCAGCCCACATGACTTTTGTGCAACGCTGTCCCGGGAGGCTCAATAGTTTTCGCTGCTTGCCTTGCCAATCGAGTGCATAGAGCCTGAAGTAGCTCGTCCGCTTGTCCGGATACGGATGGTAAAACCGTGCCACAACGGCAAGCTTTGGTGGCTCATTTGATAGCAGCACAGGAACGGGGAGCATGAGTGATCAATTATAGTGGGATACGAGAACCCCGTGACTTGCTTTTTTGAACTACTTCCCGAGCGTAGATTGGGTTTGATGATGCGCAATAATATTAATCCTTGAGAATCATTTCGCCGTTTCATGATTATTACGACACAGCGCTCGGGCTCGGCTACGACCCGTCGCTGATCTATCGTCGTGAGGTTGCGGTGAGAAATGTCCGGGCTTTGGACTTGGATCCGAAGATTTCCACGCTATTTTCAGAAGCGTGTCGGCATTACCGATTCGAGTCAAAGTTGGCGATCATCGGATTTTGTGGTCGTGTGTATCCCGTTTATCTTTTCCCGAACTTTATCCCTAGCCCAGAGTTGCTCTCTATAAAGCACCCGAAGAGCTTGGCTATGAGTCGAACGGAACTGAGTGCCTACCACAAAGAGTTGTACGGCTCAGATCGCGCCTGGTATGAGCGCAGTTACGGCAAGAAGACCTGGGACGTGCTGGATAAACAAGGGCTCGAAATTCGACAGGAAAGCTTCCAGCTTATAGAAGCTCCGATTTGGCTGGCGATGATGGGGGAGTACGAGTGGAATGAGGCGAAAATGATTCGAATCTATACCAATGTCAGATTGGCGAACTTCGAGTTCCAGAAGCATTTCGATGCCTTCACTGCCTTTCAAGAGGTCTCGATGTTCTTTGGGTCCGCCCTCGCGAAAACGGATGAAAGCGTACGCACGGTCGGGAGTGACGAAGTCATTGCGGCTCAGAAAGGTTTTGGCCCCGAGAGTTTTCGGACCAACGCTCCGAGCGTGAAGAAGTCCCGCCGAAAGGAGAACCGTGCGAGAAAGAAGGGTGAAGGGAACTGATCCTAAATTAAAGATGGCAACTGAATTTGAAAACCTGTACAAACATATCAGGCGTGGCCGGATCGATAAAGTTCAAGAGTTCCTGGCAAATGGCGGCGATCCGAACTTGCGTAATGGCTGGACAATTCTGATGGTGGCAGCACACTTTGGGAACACGCCGATCCTTACGCTTTTGCTCGATCAAGGAGCTTCTATTGATTCGGAAGGCCGAACGGAAGGGCTAACCGCCCTCGCAATGGCGGCTAGCCAAGGCAAAAGGAAATGCGTTAGCCTTTTGCTTGAGCGTGGTGCGAACCCCAACGTACGACCGCATGGTCTGCCGCTCTCCACTTACATTCAGTACTGCGGTGGGCCATATCCTAACGTTGAAAAACTGCTGACTAGATTCACCTCGGATGCAGAAGCGGTTCCGCAGATCTCGCTTCCAGAATTCCCGTCTCCTCCGGATTCTACAGATTAGTCATTGGGTCAAACTGAGCTCATCGGTTTTCACTGGACATGCTGGGAGGTACTTGCTAGCTTCGACTAGCTGTAGATCGCCAGAGTCCTGGATGAACTCACGCAGAATCTTTGCGTGGCCAGAGCCATAGATGATGAGCACACGGTCTCCCTTGGCAATTCCTTTGCGTAGGTTGCCATAAATTCGAGCGTTGCGTTTGTACCAGTCCCCGAGAACGTCGGCACCAGGGTGTTCGATGCTGTCAGTGACATCGCAAAGGGAGACATAGAATTGGTGGGACTGCTTGATGAAGCCAGGATTGTTGTGGATCGCCAGAATCGCACCGACCGAGTACTTTGAGTCCCATTCTTCAAACTTGGCCCCAATCTGCTGGATCTGGGCGCCAAACTTTTGTCCTCGTGCCGGCTCCTTCGCCTGCATGAAACCCATTAGTCGCCCAAAGTCCAGGTCCAATTGACTATCTATTGGCAAGAGTGTATCAAGCCGGCCCTGCATCGCGAGACGAAAGCCAATTTGCTCGATTTCATTCGCGCCTAGATCATAGGTCCCGCCACGGTATGCGGCTAGATTGCTGTTGAGTTTGGCGGCGTGCTCCGGTTTCGATTCAACGGCAATTTTGGTAGGGCGAAAGTCGATTAATCGCTTTACAAGCTCAGCGATCTCCTTTTGTCGGGTTGCTGACATCGTGTCACGCAGACGAGTTTTAACCGCATCGCGACCCGGATTTGCAAAATGGTAGGTTCCGAGAACCATAACTTGAGCGAAGGGGACCAGGGCGATGGCACAAAGCATGGCGTTCATTCTGCCTTCTAACGTTTGCAATCGCCGTCTGGGCCTAGGACCAGATCAGCGAAAATTGTGGACAAACAGCTCAGTTGATGCAGAAAGTAGTTGAGGTGATTTAATCGAGGCAGGGCACATTCCTGAGCCTTGATGGTGTACTTAGAACGGTTGGCACGAGCCGTAGTTTAGACCCCGTGGCAATTCCAGAACCAAGAATTGTACGTTCGGCTGTGTGCTCGCAGATGGCACAGCCGGACCGACTTATGGAGCCAATTTATCAATGTGCTTGTTTGTTTGGGTCGGAGATACAACGATGTTTGTGACTCCGTAGCTGGAGATCGAAATTATGTGCGGCGGTTCAGTACCTGGATAGCGAGTAAAGACCGTTGATCCCCTCTCGCGGCTCTCGGTCCAGTCGGAATCGAGGCGTTTTCGATACCAACTGACCACTTTTCGGATCGGATCAGTGCACTCGATTGGGGTGTGTAAGTTTGCGCGGTAGGTTTTGCTAACTTTGCAGCTTGGAGGCAGCGCTCCCTTTCCGTACTCTAACGCGACCCGTTCGGCATCCGCCATCCAAATCGAGTTTTGAACCTCGTCGGCTACAAGAAAGAGTACCGCTGTCGCAAATGGCCAAATCCAAATCGCGGTTGAGATTCCTCGCCTTAGGTTCCAAGGCTCTTTGTAGGGAAAAAACCAAACAACGACGGCAATAATCACGGTGAACCACATGATCGTAGCAAGGCCCAGTGGACCGCCCAACCACATGAGTGTGTTCGAACCACAGTATCCGCAATAGTCCAGAAATAGCCCGACGAGTACTAGCCGTATGATACGCTCCAGTTGTTGAAGGCGCTCAACCTCTGGAAGATCCGTTTCAGTGTTCATGTTTGGCGTTTTCCACTTTTACGTTAACTAGGGTCAATCTTACGGTAATTTTGTTCGTCCGGCGTTCAATCGGGATTCAGACTCTTCTGACCGAGTGGGCGGTACGGCGGTATCGTCATCATGAACTTCACCATCACACGGGTCGATTCTTAACGACATCCGATCGGCCATCAGCTGATGGCAACATAGCACTAAGGTCCAGGTCATGCAACCCGGTCCGGGCCGAACTGGTATGACTACGCGATGGGTGCGATGTATTGGGTGCGGCTGTCTCGGCGGCTGACCGGAGCGGTGCGTCAGCGAGAGCTGGCAAATCTTGAGGCGTTGATCGATGCGGAAGAAAATCGAGAGCCGGCCCGGAACCTGTTCATTCTCTCCTGCGCGATTCCGGCCGGAATTGCGACCTTCGGCGGCCTGAGCGTTTTTGCGGCTTGGGTAACGGGTAATAGGGGACTGCCCCTGCTTATCGGTAGCGTGGCAACGGCCGTACTTGCTGCCGCAGCTTGGTTCATCTTTTTTCGGCTTTATCGCGCCATTCCGCCTGCCCAACGACACCTACGCGACCTGATTCTGAAATTTGGGCAGGGGTATACGAGTTTTGGGAACGTCGTTTCCGGGGATATGGCCCTTTCCGAGCCGTTCGCCACACTCCTAGACGAGGCGGCTGGAATCTACATGCGACACTGCTCGGCTAAGGCCGACGACCAATCGGAGCCTTCCAGCAAGGCGATGAAAGCGATTGAAGAAGCCATGACCAAGCTCATGGAAGCCGCGGTGCAAAAGGAGCACGCCGTCCACAATCGGGCCGTGACGTGGGCGCAGCCGATGCTCGAAGAACTCCGGCTTTTGGATCAATCCCTAGTAGAGCACGCGATCGCAGCCGATCGAGTAGCAATCGCCGATCCTTTAGCAAACCTGCGGGGCGCCAGGGCGGAACTCGAGACCGGCAAAATGGCCGCAGAGGAACTGGATCAGCACTTAGGCGCTCGCTGAATCGCGGTTGTGGTCTGCGAAACGCGTGGCATTTCGCAGACCGAAAGGATTTACTTCTTGATGTATCCGCGCATGCGGAGCCAGGAAGCGAAGTTCTCGAACCAGCCGGTGCTGGTGGTTTCCTTCGGATACATTCCGAAGCCGTGGCCGCCTTGCTCGTAGTAGTGGAATTCGACCGGCTTCTTGGCGGCTTTCCAGCTTTCGATGAGGCCAAAACCTGCGTTGGCAAAGAGTGGATCGTCTACCGCGAGGGCAATGAAGAGCGGCGGCGCGTTCTCGGGCACCTTCATCGCATTGAGCGGTCCATAGATGTCGCCAATGAACGCTGGGTTAGCGTCTTTCCCGTACAGGGTGGTGGACATGGTGAGCATTGCGCCGGCGGAGAAGCCGATCATTCCGACCTTGGTTGGGTCGATGTTCCACTCCTTGGCGCGAGATCGGACAAGGGCGAATGCGGCGGATGCGTCGGCGATTTGCGGCGCGTAGGCAACGGCGGCTTCGTCCGTTCCGGGGCGTCGCGGCGGCCTTGGCTGCGTTGGGTTGGCAAATTCTTCCAAGCTCGCGGCGGTTTGGTTGAGTCGGTACTTCAGAACAAACGCGGCAACGCCCTTCTTGTTGAGCGCCTTTGCGACATCCCAACCTTCGTTCTGCATCGACAGGGTTCGGAATCCGCCGCCAGGGGCAACAATCACGGCCGCTCCGGTGGCTTTGCCCTTCGGAGGAAGGAATGGCGTGAGGGTGGCTACGGTGACATTTCGAGCAAAGACGCTGCCGTATTGCGAGTGCCAAGATTCCTCAACGGTGGCGCCCGGCAAGGCACCGGTCCCAAGGACGATTGCGGTTGGCTGCTTAGGAATCGCAATCGGGGTCATTTTGTCGTTCTGCGCGAAAGCAGACATCGGAAGCGTCAGTAAGCAACAGATGAGAGCAGTCGTGGTCGATGCGATAGCGTTGCGAAATGTATTTCGCTGCTTCTCGATGTGAAAAATCGTCATTGGGTTTTCCTGTGGGAGACGTTTGGCAGCGACGTTCGACCGTCGCGCCAATCGGGCAAGCATGCACGCTCGTCCTTCGTTCGTCGGATTATATTACGGTAAATAAAGAAAACTCAGCAAGCCGACGATTTGGGGATTCTTCGGGAGGAGGCGAGATTCAGGGGCCGCCGAAAAATGTCCTGTGCGCACCCCGAGACAAGAGGATGGTTTCACCCAAAGAATGGCCTTCACGCTGACCTCAAGATTCTCAACTTCTGCCCCACAATAGGCCGGACAACATGACCGTAAAGGCCCTTGACCCGGAAACTTGGCCCGCATATGCGCGGCTAATCGAAAAGCACAATGGCGTTTGGGGTGGCTGTTGGTGCCTTGGGTTTCATCAAAAAGGCACTGGATCGTTTGAGCAGAACCGAGACGTGAAGCATCAACTTGTGTGTGAAGGCAAGTCTAAAGCCGCGGTCGTCTTCGATGGCGAGAATGCTATTGGTTGGTGCAACTACGGTCGCCGTGAACTCTTACCGAGAATCAAACACAAGAAGCACTACGCCACCGTAGTTCAAGAAGAAGCAGATTGGCGGATCACCTGCTTCTTCATCGACCGCGATTATCGCGGACGCGGTATAGCGCAGATTGCCCTGAATGGTGCTTTGGAACTGATCGCGCTAGAAGGCGGAGGGCTGGTTGAAAGCTTTCCCGAAGATGCAAGCGGTAGGAAGACTTCGGGTGCCTTTCTGTACAACGCTACGCTTTCAATATTTGATCGAGCCGGATTCGACCGGATCGAGAAAATTGGGATGCACCATTGGCTTGTCACCAAGCAGGTGAATGCCCAGGCGTAGGTCCATTTCGAGATCCCAAAACGCCTTGACGGGTACATACCGTTCGTGAACTTCAAGTTCCTCTTCGCAACTCTTCTTGTCCTGAGTGCGGTCCCGAGCTTCGCATACGCGGAAGATCAGTTTTTCGACTCGGGCGGAGTAAAGATTCGTTACGTCACCGAGGGCGAAGGGGAAGCAGTCGTTTTGATCCATGGCTGGATGAGCGATGTGACGATGTGGGGGCCGAAGCTCTCGCCCCTGGCAGGGTTTAAGCTCATCGCACTAGACGTCCGCGGTCATGGCAAGAGCGATAAGCCACACGATCCGCCCAAGTACGGCGCCGAGATGGCCGCCGACGTTGTGCGCCTGTTGGATCATCTCAAGATCAAAAAGGCCCACTTGGTCGGTTATTCGATGGGGGCTTTCATTGCTGGTAAGGTCGCCGCGACCCAACCGAAGCGCGTACTCAGCCTCGTTTATGGCGGCCAAGCCCCGCTCCTCGCCGGCGAAGCGGGGGCAAAGGAGATTGATGTTTTCGCGAAAGCGGTCGAAGACGGAAAAGGGCTGGCGCCGTACCTCATGTACGTTCGGCCCGAACTGAACGAGAAGACGGCTGAAGCATTCGCCAAGATCGCGTACGACGGGAAAGACGTAAAAGCCTGGGCGGTTGCGGGCAAGAGCTTTAAGGGGTTGGAAGTGAAAGTCCGCGACCTGAAAAAGTGTAATGTTCCGACCCTCTTCATCCATGGCGAGAAGGAAGCAGAGTCCACCAAGTCGCGCGTTGCAATCCTAATTCAGGAAATGCCGTGGTCCACGCTAAAGGTTTTAGATGGCGCGGACCATGTGACCACGTTGGCAAAGCCAGCATTCGGCACTGGGCTTGTGCAGTTTCTCCTCGCGAACAAGTCGAAATAGTTGAGATCGTTAGCCTTTTCTAGCGGCTTCGATCGCGGCGATATCGATCTTGCTCATCGACATCATTGCCTGGAAGGCTCGAGCGGCTTCTTCACCACCGGCCGCCATGGCGTCGCTTAGTGCGCTCGGAGTGATTTGCCAAGAAAGTCCCCATTTATCCTTGCACCAGCCGCACTGGCTCTCTTCGCCGCCATTGCCAACAATCGCATCCCAATATCGGTCGGTTTCTTCTTGGTCCTCGGTTGAAACCTGGAACGAGAACGCCTCGGAATGCTTAAAAGCTGGTCCGCCATTTAGCCCGAGACACGGAATCCCGAGCACGGTGAACTCGACGGTCAGCACATCGCCCTTCTTGCCGCTCGGGTAGTCCCCGGGGGCCTCGTTTACCGAGATGACGTGGCTATCCGGAAAGGTTGCGGCATAGAATTCGGCCGCTTCTTTCGCGTCCTTTTCGAACCAGAGACAAATGACGTTTTTCGATTTCATGATCGTGATTTCCGGTTTCAGGGATTGCGCACAGTTCAGAAGCGCGATTGAAGCGTACCGCCTGCGATCGGATAGAACGTTGACCGTGTGATATGTTCGGCAGACGCTGCATGTGTGTCGTCTTAACGTCCTCCTAACTCGACATAGGTACGATGCCCGGCAATGTTCGCCGTTGCCTTGCTTGCCATCGCCACCTCGGCCCCGTTCCACGACGGTCCGGACCCGCGAGTTGCGTTTGACCTTCAGCCTCGCTACCTCCAAAACGGCGTCCTGAAGGCGCGGCTCGGACCCGACGCAAGAGTCTCCGGGAAGCCGACCGAGGCAAAAACGCCCCTCGGACAGTGCCTGAAGTTGGACGGCAAGCAGGACGGATTTGTCATTGCCGACAACTTCCGCGATCACGCCGCGTTGATGCCGAGGCAGAAGTTCACGGTTGAGGCTTGGGCCAGCGTGAGCATGGGGCAGTCGTACGGCTCCTTTATGAGCGTGCTCCAGGACAACGGCAACTTCGAGAAGGGCTGGGTGCTCGGTCACAACGACAAGAGCTTCACCTTCGCCCTCAGCACAACCGGCGCCGACGATGGCGACGGCAAGATGACCTACCTGAAGGGCAAGACCGAGTTTACGATCGGAAAGCTCTATCACATCGTCGGCACTTTTGATGGTGCGAAGATGCGGCTTTACGTGAACGGCGCTTTGGATGCGGAGTCGGCCGAGCAGTCTGGCGAAGTCCTGTATCCGGAAAAGGCACCTTGGACGCTTGGAGTGTACAAAGACGACGACGAGAACTTTTCCCTTGCTGGGCGAATGGTACAGGTTGCGATGTACGACCTGGTTGCTACCGAAGAAGGGGTTAAGCATCTGTTCTCGCACAAGAAGGAACTTGCCGATGCTGCGCCAGAGGTTCCGCAAGCCGCCGAGTTCGACTGGGTGGTGAAGCCGTACCAACAGCTCCCGCTGCAAACGGGGATTTCCATTCTGTGGGAAACCTCCCGGCCGGGGACATCAGTAGTCCACGTTGGGCAAAACAAGAACAGCTTGAAGCCTGTTTCGGGCGGTATCGAAACGAATCCGCAAACCTTGATCCACAAGGTGCATCTCACCGGGCTGAAGCCAGATAGCCACTACGTTTACAAGGTCGAGAGCACGGACGCCGCCGGGAAGAAGCTGGAGTCTGGGCTTTTGACCTTCAAGACCGCTCCAGAAGCGGATCGCGCGATCCGGTTCACCATCCTTGGCGACACGCAAGATCAGCCGAGGGTTAACAACCGGATCGCTGAACACATGTGGAACGAGCGGCCGGACTTCTTCATGATCGTCGGGGACCTAGTCGGGACCGGCGCAAACAAGATGCACTGGACCGATCACTTCTTCGGTTCGATGCGCCCGTTGTTTGACCGGGTTCCGCTCATTCCTGTCCTCGGCAACCACGAGGGTGACGCGCGCTTGTACTACGACTACATGCACGTTCCGGTGCCGGAGTACTGGTACCAGTTCAAATACGGTCCTGCAGAGTTCTTTGTCGTTGACTCGAACCGAGATGTAAAAGAGGGAAGCGAACAGTACAAATGGCTCGAAGCTGCCCTCGCAAAGAGCAAATCGAAGTGGAAGTTCGTTGCGCACCACCACCCGCCGTACAGTAGCGATGAAGACGACTTTGGCAACCTTTGGGAAGGGCAGTCGACCCGTGGCGACCAGCGGCTCCAAGACATGGTGAAGCTGTACGAGAAGTACAAAGTTGACGTCGTCTGGACCGGGCACATTCACTCGTACGAGCGCACTTGGCCGATTCTAAAGAACCGCGCCTCCGAGAAAGGGCCGGTTTACATCGTCTGTGGCGGCGGCGGCGGTGGGCTCGAAACTCACGGACCGACGCGGCCGGAGTTCAGCAACCGAATTCGGCACGGACACCACTATTGTGTGGTCAGCATCAATGGCAACACGTTCGAAATGAGCGCCTTTGACATCGAAGGTCGTCAATTCGACGGCCTGAAGATCAAGAAATAGACTCGCCAGCTTAGGTCGTTAGTCCACGCTTTACTCGCTTCGGTGTGATCCTCGGATACATTGAGGCGAGCAACCTATGGCGATCCTTCAGTCTTGGCAAGTCGCCAGTGCCCGCGTCGTTTTGCATCGGGCGGAGCGGGGTGAAGAGAGTATTCGGGAAACCTGCCCAAGCACCCAGATTTGGCTCCTGCTCTCGGGTGAATGGCAGGAGGCAGGAGACGGAAACCGGGGCCGGGTTCAGCGTTATGAGGCACGCCGATACGCGCCGCGGCAACCAAACCGCCGCGTGGTGGACGCGGCCTCCACGGCCATCGGCATAGAGCTGTTTAAGATCGACGGAGATCCGGTGCTGTCGCCGAGCCAGCTGCGAACGAGTTGGCAGATCGCGCACCTTGCTCTAAACAATCGGCTCGATAGTTTGTATCTGGAAGAACAAGTTGGTTCTTTTGCGGGCCAACCGCGTCCGGCCGAAAGGTCCGCCGATTGGCTGAAGCATGCGTTCGAGATTGTTCAAACCGAGTATCGCGATCCTCTTACGCTCGACGGAATTGCCTCGCGAGTGGGGATCAGTCCTAATCATCTCTCAGCGTCATTTCATGCTGCTCATGGGTTGCCGATTTCTAAGCTGATTCGACGGCTTCGGCTCGAGGATTCCCTCCGACGCTTGGATTCGACGCCCGACGCCTGGCTTGAGGCAGGGTTTTATGATGTGAGTCATTTTTGGCGTGCATGCAAGACGGATTTAGGTTTGACTCCATCGCAGATCCGTCGCTTAAGTTCGTAATTTCTTACAAGACTCCTTCTTGGAGCGACGGCGATACTGATCGTATGGTGCCATTGCTCTCTGCATTCATTCTCTTTCAAGCCCCTGACATCAAATCCACGATTGACACCTTTGTCAACGCCGTGATTCGCTACGACGTGGCGACCCTAGAGCGCATCACTGATCCTCAATATGTGGAAGTCTCGCCACTCGGGCAGGTAGATGAACGGGAGAAGTTCCTTTCCTTTTATAGAGTTCCAGCTGACAAACGCGGCCCCGGGCCAAGCAAAGTTGAACTCACAGACTGGATCATTCGGCCGATCGGCAAGTCAGCCTCAGTCGCGATCTTCCGCGAGACTCTCGAGATCGGAGGTCGGAAAATCAGTTTCCGAGTCACGACCGTTTTACAGATGAAAGGAACGGACTGGTTGGTCGTTTCGAACCATGCGACGGCCCTTCGCGGATAGGTGGCTCAAGATGAATTGACGTCGAGACGACATAACTTTGAGGCAGGAAAAATGAAATAGTGTGCGGAGATTTTCCTGTGGGTAACATCGCCCAACGTAAGTTGGTGACTGCATGAAAAAGTACTTTGCAGAGTTTTTCGGGACGTTCTGGCTGGTTCTCGGGGGCTGCGGAAGCGCCGTCTTGGCCGCTGGTTTTCCCGACGTGGGAATCGGCTTGCTCGGCGTTTCCCTTGCCTTTGGCTTGACCGTTCTTACGATGGCGTTTGCCATCGGGCACGTCTCAGGTTGCCACCTTAATCCGGCCGTATCCATTGGGCTCTGGGCGGCGGGGCGATTCCAAGCGAAAGATCTGGTGCCCTACATCATCTCTCAAGTGTTGGGCGGAATCGCTGGAGCAGGAGTCCTTTATCTCATTGCCAGCGGAAAGGCCGGTTTCGAACTCTCCGCCGGCTTCGCTTCGAATGGCTTTGGCGAACACTCACCGGGCAAGTACGGCTTGGTTGCGGCACTGGTGACGGAAGTCGTGATGACCATGATGTTTCTCTTGGTCATTTTGGGTTCGACCGATAAGCGCGCTCCTCAAGGATTCGCCCCGATCGGGATTGGTCTGTGTCTCACCCTGATTCACCTCATCAGCATTCCGGTCACGAACACGTCCGTTAATCCGGCAAGAAGCACAGGCGTCGCGGTGTTTGTCGGGGATTGGGCCATTGCCCAGTTATGGGTCTTCTGGGTTGCGCCAATCGTCGGCGCGGTGCTTGGCGCGCTGGTCTACAAGTTCATTGGTAGCGAAGAAAGCGCATAGCATGAAACGGTAGCTCTTGCAGGCTCGTTCTGGCACCTGCTTTGGTTCGAATCTGGAGGCTGATCTGTTAATTAGCCCTCCAGATTCCGAGCCTGGATCGGGATTACTCTTCTGCTCCGGGGCTACCTATCCGACAACTTGCCCGATGCCGTCCGGGGCCGACCTCCTTGGAACTCCCATCTGGCAGAACGAGCACCGCCCTTGTGCCCTTTGGCACCGTCACGCTCAAAGCAAACCGTTCCCCGGTTCGATCCCAGCGAACCTTCACCAGACCCTTCGAGGTCGGTACGCTACCCTCGGCCCAACTGAGGTCACAAACGGTTGGCTGGATACGAATTCGTGAGAACCCGGGCGCTGCGGGAGAGACCCCCAGAACACGGGCACTGAGTTGATATGTGGGAGTGCATTGCCAGGCGTGACTCAGATCACCGCGATCCCACATTTCCGGGAAAGTCTGGGTAACTGGATTTACCTTCCAACGCCGCATTTGCCGAGTAGCCCATTGGTCGAACAGGTCTGTTCGGTCCAGCGCATCGAAGGCGAAGTGCATGAAGTACGGTTGGCAATTGGCGGGCCCGGTCTCCATCACCTTGTTTAGAATGTTTCTGGCATTGTCGCCCGTCGCAAGGCCATACGCGCACGCGAGGATATTGACTTGGCTGGAGAACGTTTCAATCGGTTTGTCGGCCGGAAGCCAGGTTCCAACCACCGAGTTTGATTCGTCCGGCTTTCCGTCCCGAAACAGCCCCTTCTCCTTGTTCCAAAGTTCGGTCTGGAAAGCGGTGCCAACTTGACGGCGCAGATCGCCAAATTTTTTTGATCGATTTTGGTCACCAACGAACTCCGCAATTCGTGTTCCGTCTTCAAGCGCTCGGTAGTAAAAGGCAGTTAGGACGCCTTGCCCGATAACCGCCGGTGGATGGTGAAGGTTAAATCCCTCCAACTCGACCCAATCGATAAACATGAAGTTGGGCGGGTTGGAAACGAGTCCATTTCTACCTCTCCAAGTTTCCCAAGTATCAAGAAGTTGAAAGGCAGTCGGAGCAAGCTCTCGCAGCAAGGCTTCGTCGCCGGTGTACTGCCAGTATTCGATCAGCATCTGAAGCCAGAGCAGGGCGTAGCTTGTGTGGAAAACCCTACTCTTTCGGTCTCGAATGATCTGGGCGTACTTGCGTAAGTCTTGCCGCGCAAGTCCTGCCTCCCCAAACGTCTGGTAGCTAATCAGAGATTCGATCAAGTAGTCGCCCGGGTCACTGATCGGCTCTTGGTGGTGGGGCGAATCTAAATGGTGGGTCTGCATGCAGATCTGCGTTGACCATCTTCCTACTTTCCAAGTCTCGTTGAGATTGGGATCGCTGCACGAAAACTCACCGAGATAGCGAACCGGGTAGGAACGAAAGACGGCCCGGACCTCTTCGAATTTTATCGGAGACGTCACTCCGGTGGCCTGTATATTGATCGTGGAAAAGCTATCGAAGAATGGGACTTCGAACGTCTGCGACCCCGAGCCAAGCTTGAGTCGTACCGCGCGGTGGTATCCGTTCTCGTCTCGCTCGTTCGGCATCAGGGTCAAGATTGCGCCCTCACCGCCAACCACCCGAACCACGATATGGGCGCTGAGCACACGATCAAATCCGACCGAGAACCCCCCGTCAGAAGTGATTTTTAGATCGCCCTCAGTCTCGACTCCTCCTGTAACCCGCGCGAAACCTTTGGCCGGATAGATGGCCTCCATTGGCGCCGGAATTTCACTTTGGATGATCGGTCGCTCGGCAGATGGTACGAGCCGTGCCGGCTTCCAGGCATTTTCGCCGGACTCGGCCCACTTGGATGGTGCGGACTGAGATCGAAGGGTGAGGAAATCACCTTTGCCGTGTAGCGGTTCGCCAATCGAGGCTTTTTCAAATGTCAATCCGGAACTTGGCGCCACTAACCACGACTCATCGGAGCCGAGTTTAGTCTCGTCAAAGTCGGCTTCTACCCACAGGCCAGGTTTGCCCAATTTGCCTTCGCTTTGAACCAGCGGTCGGGAGATGACCTCCACGGAAAGGAGGTTCTTTCCGGACTTGATCCACTTGCTTACATCGACGACATCGTAAAGCCATGGTCCGGTGGGTCCGATATCGTAGTCTCGGCCAACATCCGCCGGCCCGCGCGCAACGAGTTGGTTGTTGACGTAAAGGCGATAGCTACACTCCGAGGTGATCCGAAGAATCGACTTTTTGGGTGCCGCGGGCAACTCAAGTGACTTTCGGAAATGTGCGGCGACCGGATCACCATCTGTCCAAATCCACCGCCCTTTTCCAGTGACAGAGCTGAGAGGCGGAGTTAGAGCGATTCCTTCCACCCGGCCCGCGGCTACCGAAACTTTTCCTTTCAGTGGTGGAATCGGGCCGAGGTGAGAAGTTGATTGACTCATGAGAACCGTTGAAAGAATGATGGTGAGCATTGCCTTGGATTTTCCGGCGTCTGAACAAGTCGGGATTAAGGTCCGCGATCTTACCTTTGCGACATCTAAACAAGGCTTCTGAGCAACCCTTTCGTTGATGCGGCCGAATGAATGACCTGGGACCAGTGTCAGAAACTGAGCATTTACTCTAAAATATGAAGTAGAGTATTTACTCTAATGAATCGCACGATCCATGAGTTCAGCCAAGGAACGCCTTGGCCGTCGTCGTCAATCTTTGAACTCAATCAATGGGTCAAAAGTGCTGCGCGACTAGGCGTTCCCGGGCTCGCCTGCCCTCGGGCTCTACGATTTGTCCGGTGGGGAAGCCGATGAAATCTTGGCTTGGAAAGGTCGCTGGGTCTCAATTACGGCAGCCGCATGGCGCGCTCGCCAACTTAGTTGGGCGAATCATGAACCGGAGCAATCGATCTCTCTACGCCAGCGTCATCGAGAGTCTCCATCCCGCGCCGCAGGCGACCGTGCTAGAAATCGGTTTCGGAAATGGCTCGCATTTTCCGATGATTTTGCGCTTGGAGCCAACTCTGCGGCTGCTGGGGGTCGAAGTCTCACCAGAAATGCACCGAGTCGCAAGTAAAACGCATCACGCAGACATTGCAAGCGGTAGGGTCAAACTGCTTTTGGACCACGCTGAACTACCGGACGGTTCTGTTGACACCGTCCTGGCAGTTAACGTGATCTACTTCTGGCCAAATCCAGAAGAGAACCTGGCAGAAATTCGCCGACTGCTCAAGCCAGGTGGTCGATTCGTGATCGGGATTCGGCCCTATGAAACTTTAGTAGCGATGCCCTTCACAAAGACCGGGTTCATCTTGAGAACCGAAAGCGAATGGCGCGAGCAGTTGCGGTTGGCCGGGTTTGTACTAGAAAGGGAAGAAGCAGTACCGGCTGCGGCTGGAGAATTGCCGGGTCTTGTTTGGACCGCGATTGCACCCTTATAAGTGGCGCTACCGATCTCGTCTTCGTACTGGTCATTTTCTACACAGAAGCAAAAAGAAAGACGCAACCGGGCAGTTGGTCTGAGAACGTCTACCCGTCTAAGTTTTCTAGTTGCCATCCCCAGAGCCAGCTCATCGAATCGTACTCGGTCGGATCAATGCACCAGTTAGCGGGGACAAAGAGGCAATGCTCTACGGACAAGGTCCAGTCGGCTTGTGCTCGTTCCCAGGAGTAACCAGGGCGCGAAAGAGCTTCAAACCAACGTCGGAGAACGGCCTGTTCGTGCTCCAGTCGCAATTCTCGGTTCCACCAAGGTGCGATCGCGTAAGCCAGGTCATACACCGCCAGCCCATATGGAGTGATTCCATCCAACGGCTGCCTGTCCAAGAAGTAAACCGGAGTGTCCGCAATCTTTGGAGTCAAGACATTGGTCGGATTGGCGTCGCCGTGAAGCAACGTCATGCCACGGGGATCACTCCAGCGCACGGCAAGCTCCTTTTGAAGCATCGTGAATCGATTCGCGAAAGCTTTGCCCGTGGCGCGTTCCAGGTTCGTGATTCCGGGTCGAAGATTTGCGAACTCAAGTTCCCAGTTGCCCGGTTCCTTAGCTGGGCCAGTTTCCCAATGGTGGGCATGCAATTGGGCTAGCCCCTCGGCTACGGCGAGGCCATGCTCAAGGGTGGGCGGAACCTCTTTATGGTCGTGAAAATGGTCTGAAAGGTCGTCGAGCAGGATGTGATAGCCCACGCCCGGTTCATATCCGGCGTCGTGGCACTTCACTAGCGGTGCCCCTGGCAAGTTGACGTAGTCTCGCAGGTAGTAATCCACTTCCGATCTACCGCTTTGCGGGTGAAGACAAATCTTCAACCAGAGCTTGCGGCTCGTGTCGTCTTGGAAAGTGACGCTGATCCTCGCATGGCGAGCCCAATTGCTCTCGTCGAATTGCATGGAGAATGCAACAACCCGATCACCTGTGACTTCTGTCAGCCAGTCAGAAGTCACCTGATCAAAGTGCTGAATCATTTCTAGTTGGCATCCTACCGCCAGCAATTCATAGGCTCACGCTTGGGTGACAATCAAGAACACCTTTTTCTAGATGGATAGCGTCGGTTACCATTGGTTATGAAAGCTTCCGACGGAACGACAAGTTCAACTTCAGGACATCGTTTGTTCGTCGGCCTTTGCATTGATTCGAAGTCGACAGCGTCGATTAGACAGTGGGCCGAAAGCGCTTACGCTGGGCAGCCGGTGCGTTTGGTTGAAGAAGGTCAAATGCATGTGACCTTAGCTTTCTTCCCATCTGTTACTGGCGAGAAGCGGCAATGGATGGCAGAAATGGTCCGAAGTATCCAATGGGACCGCCTTGACGCCCTGACGGGTGAGACATACAAGTTAGGCAGGGGAGCGCTCGCGTTGGGCTTTGAGTTGTCTGAAAACGTCGAGCTGCACCTCAACCGCCGCCTCTTGCGCGCCACCACTTTTGACAACTATGAAAGCGCATTGTACGACCGCCTTCGGGGCGAACCTCTGGGCCAGCTTATGCTCGCGCAAGGAGAGCCGGAGCTGGTGCGTCTCTATCGTGATCAACGTCACGGACCGATGCCGTTCCACGTGACTTTTGCGCGGTACAAGGAGAAAGCCTCGGAGTCGATCCCAATCCTGCCAATGAGTCCACTCGCGATCCAGCTAACACGCGTGGCCTTGTTCGAAAGCCATCTCGGGCTCGCGGGCTCGACCTACGAAGTCATCGCTGAATCGCCCAGAGAGTAAGCAACAAACGAACAGAGCCGAGCGACGTTTTGGAGAGAAACTGAGACTGCACACGATTGCAAAGACTCGTGGTAGTATCTCTGCAATCGTGTGCAACGCAGATCCAAGAAGGGGGAAGGAGGGTTGGTTACTCTTGAAGACATTGCGCTAAAGGCTGGCGTTTCCCATTCGACGGTCTCTCGGGCGCTCGCAGACAGCCCCCTTGTAAATCCTTCGACCAAAGAGCGAATCCAAAACCTGGCGAGGGAAGCTGGTTACCAGGTGAATCAGGTGGCTCGGAACCTCAAGACCCGCTCCACGAAGACGATTGGTCTGGTTGTTCCAGAGGTTTCGAACCCCTTCTATCCTGAACTGATTCAACGAGTGGCGGACCACGCGAAGCTCGCCGGATACAGCTTGCAACTCCACTTGAGTGCGGCGGACCAAGAGTCGGAGAGTGATTGCATCGCTTCGCTTTCGGCGAACCGAGCAGATGGCGTTCTCCTGGTGACCGGCGAGCGTGGCTTAGTTGCCAGAAGTCAGGTCAACGCCTTGGCGGCATCGGGAACGCCCGTTGTGATCATGGGCTGGGTGGAGGATTCTGACCACCTCGAATTAGTTGCCGGAGACGATTCGGCAGGCGGCCGCGAGTTGGCCAAGCATCTTGCAGATCTTGGACATACAAGGATTGCCGTTCTCGGAAAGGCTCCTCATCGAGGCGCCTTTGATCGATTGGTCGGGTTCGGAGACGTTCTCCGCGAAAGAGGCATTCCGCTCCTGCCGGAGATGTCCATCGAAGTTAAGAATGAAGAGGATGTGAGGCTTGGAGTGACGCGACTCCTAGCTCTGCCCGATCCTCCAACCGCGATCTTTGCGTACCAAGATTCCCTCGCTGCGGTTGTGTACCGGCAGTTGGAGGAAGCGGGCGTATCGATTCCGAACGAAATGACCGTGGTCGGATTCGATGATCTCGATCTCGCGACGTACCTTTCACCGCGGTTGACAACCGTAGGCGCGCATATTTCCCCGCTGGCTTCGGCCTTTGTAGGCCTTCTGGTGTCGCGAATTCAGGGAACGCATCCCGAACCTGCTCCGGAGTCCATCATCGTCACCCCCAAGCTTATCGTCCGCGCCTCGAGCGCTCCACCAAGATCCAGAGGCGTCGCATTCGGCAGCCTCTCGTGAGTCAAGCCATGTCAATCACCCGCCTCCGCTCGCTCCTTTTCCTGGGTATCGCGATTGCCGTAACGTGTTCGGCAGTACCCCAGATCAAATCCGCCAAGCCCAACACCGCACCCCGGAACACCTCCGAGTTGCTGGTTAATGGTGACTACAGCAAAGGAACGCAGTCTTGGGTTCTGGAGCAAGCCGGCAGCGCCAAGGGAACCATGTCCGTGGCCAAGGAGGGACCAGGAGGTGCGCCTGCCCTCAAAGTCAACATCCAAAGCAAAGGTGAGCAGTCCTGGCAAGTTCAGCTCCACCAAGGCGGGCTTAAGATCGACAAGGGGCGGAAGTACACCCTGACCTATTGGGCAAAGGCAGCACGGCCCACGGTCATCACCGTCAACTGCATGCAGAATCATGAGCCGTGGGAGCACCACGGTGCGGCGACAGAAGTAAACCTCTCCACGAAGTGGGAGAAACGAACATTCGCATTCACCGGACCCTGGGACGACAAGAACGCTCGAATCACGTTCACAAACTTGGCCACCGCTCCGGGTGCGAAATATTGGTTTTCCAAGGTTTCGCTGACGGCCGCACCATTCAAAACGGTCGCCGCTCCGAAGCCAGCGGTAAACGTGCCCGTGCAAGTTTCCAGAGTCGTGGTGTGGGACGGCGAATCGGCGAAGAGTTTCGGCGGCTGGGCAAATCCACCCACGTCGACTTATGCAGCCAAAAGTGGCGAAGCCCACAGCGGCGATACGGCGCTCGAATTCAAATTTAATGATGAGAACGTGTGGATCGGCTGCGGCTTCCACTGGTTTGGATGGAAGACCGGGGCGAACGTTGGCACTGACATTCGCTCAATGACCCACTTGACGTTTTGGATCAAAGCGCAGGGAAGCACGGGTGATCTCGATGCACAATTGCTTTGCAACGGAGACGTGCTCGATACACCCGAACACCACACGTCAAAGGCTCGAGTGGCTTTGTACTCTCCGAACTACCGGGATGGGCAGTGGCACGAAGTCGCCATTCCGCTCGCAGACCTCGTCCAGCCGGAAGGTTTTGATCCCAAGATCGTCAGCCAGCTTGACCTCGGGATCAATCCCAGTGGCAAAGTCAGCGGGAGCTTCCTGATCGACGACATCGCCTTTGAAAATCGCGGAAGTACAGCACAAGGGCTTCGTGTCGTAGGCAACCAGTTGAGAGATTCAAGCGGCAATGTTGTGCGCTTGCAAGGCGTAAATGTGCCGAGCTTGGACTGGAGTCCAACCGGTGAAAACGTCATGCAGTCGATCGACGTAGCGATTGATGATTGGAAAGCGAATATCATCCGCATCCCGCTAACGCAAGATCTCTGGTTTGGATACGAGAAGGGAAAGCGCGCGGCAGATCAAGGCGAATCGTATCGAAAGATTGTCGACAGCATCGTAAAGAAAGTTTCGGCAAAGAACTGCTACGTCCTTCTTGACCTGCACTGGTCTGACGGCGGCAAGTGGGGGCAAAACGTAGGGCAGCACAAGATGCCGGACATGAACAGCATCGTGTTCTGGAAAGACTTCGCCAAGCGGTATGCAAACAACCCTGCCGTACTGTTCGATCTCTACAACGAACCACATAGCGTTTCATGGGACGTCTGGCAGAACGGTGGGCAAGTTGAAGATGCGAGCAAAGGCGTTTCGTATCGTTCGCCTGGAATGCAAGCGTTAGTCGACACCGTCAGATCAACCGGTGCAAAGAATGTGGTTGTTGTTGGCGGACTAGACTGGGCTTACGACCTTCGAGGCGTTCTGGATGGACACGGTCTTAACGACAAAGTTGGTAACGGCATTGCCTACGCCACGCACATTTACCCTTGGAAAAAAGACTGGGATGCAAATGTTACACCCGTAATCGCGAAGCATCCGGTACTGGTAGGTGAGGTGGGGACGAAGCCATGGAAACAAGGCGACCCGCCCCATGAGAACGTTTATACAGAAGAATGGGCTCCCGCGGTTATGGCGTATATCGAGAAGCACCAGCTAAATTGGACCGCTTGGAGTTTCCACCCATCCGCTAATCCTTGCCTCATCACCGGCTGGGATTACTCGCCTACTTCGTATTGGGGAGCGTATGTGAAGAAGGCTCTATCCGAAGCAAAGGCTGAGGAAGGTTTCGTCTGGCGGAGCGACTGTGCAAGCGAATCGAGCTTCATAAACTCGAATCAACGTTTGATCTCTAGGCATTACGGTTATGAGCCCGACCCTGCGGCGCCAAAACGGGGACTCGTGTTTGCTGGTCGCCTCACGCCGGATCTGAAGGTGGGAGATCCGGAGAGTATTCACCTCCATCCCGAGATCACCTTTGACCGATTCCGACCCGGCAGTTCTACGGTCACATTCGACGTCAAGGTGAGCGATCTGGATCCTGTGGAGCTCGGCCCTTATCGTAGCAAGCCTTGGCTGAACCTGGTCACCCTGTTCGACGAAACCGTTCCGTCTGGAGGTGCGAGTTGGCGCCCATCCGTCATGGTGAACTTGGTTGGATCACCCGGAAAGTACAAGGTCCAAGGCTATTCGCGTAGCACCTTCTATCCCGAGCCAGTGGACGGCCCCGAGTTCGAGCTTGGCAAATGGACGCAAGTCCGAGTAGAAACGGACGTAAACAAAAACGAAGTCCGCATCTATCTGGATGGCAAGCTTGCTTCGGCTGGTCCCTACATGGGCAAACCTGGCCTCGCTGGAGCGCACATGGGGCTGTACACAAATCGGCTTATGACTCGCGCGACCCTGTTTAACGACGAGATTGAAATCAGGATTGACGGCAAATAAGCCGAGGACCTTTAGGTTTTATCTGCATCAGAAAAAAGAGAAATTCAAATGACAACAAGAGCGGACATTCGAGGAAAGTGGGCATTGGTCACAGGCGCAAGCCGGGGCATTGGTCGGCAGGTGAGCCTAGCGCTCGCTGATCAGGGCTGCAATGTGGTCTTGCATAGTCGGGACCTATCAAATACTGCGGCTTTAGCGGCGGAAGTGGCCAGCAAGGGCGTTGAAGTGCGACAGGTTGAAGCCGAATTGGCCAGCACAGATGACGTGTCTGCGATGCTGAAGGAGTTACTGCTCAATGGTCCCCCCATTGATATTCTTTACAACAACGCGGCGATCATGACGAGCTACTACAGCGATTGGCTCAGCGTTCCGGCAGACGATTTAAGATTGAGCTTCGAAGTCAACGTGACGGCGCTGATCCAGATTTGCCACACGCTGATCCCAGGCATGGTTAGTCGAGGCTGGGGCCGAATCATCAATGTCACGTCGGGAATCGCCGACCAGCCAGAACTCATCGCCTATGCGGTTTCCAAGGCAGCCGTTGACAAGTTTGTCTATGACACCGTTGGCAAGCTAGAAGGCACGGGCGTCCTCATGAACCTTCTCGATCCAGGCTGGTTGCGAACCGATTTGGGCGGTCCCAATGCGCCTAATTCGGTGGAATCGGTTATTCCCGGCGCGCTAGTACCTGCCCTCATTAACGACGGAACGGCCGGAAAGCTGTTCCGAGCGCAAGACTACGCCGGAACTGAACTCTAGTTTTTCTGGCGAAGTTCGGTATTTCGGTATCGGCTTGGATGGCTGGATCCCCGTAAAATGACCGTCGTGGAGTGTTCGTTTTTCCGTCTCCGTTTTAAGAGAAGCGCTTGAGCAAAGGGAAACGCTACACAGAAGAACAGATCATTTAGGTGCTGAAGGAAATCGACGCTGGGGCGAGTATGGCTTTAGTTGCCAGGACTCGCCCCCTGTCAGGATATCTATTTTGTCGGGAACTGGCAAGGAGCAAGGCGAGTCTCCGGGTAGCCGATACAAGTTCGAACATCGCTTTGAAGTTCAGGACCACAAAATCAGCAAGTGATCCCATCGGATCACTTGCTGATTAAAGTCGCCGGAGTTGGTCCTCATTTTCTACTCGGCGATGTCTGCCAAGCTTGTCGAGTGACGATTGGCACATAGCCGTACTCGAAGGCTTTTGGCGGTTTCACAATCAGCGCTGGATCGATGCTTGCAAGCTTTCCGGTCGTATTCGGCGGAAGGTAGTTGCGGTCTTTTTTCCAATTCCGGTGGATCTTTTCAACTCGTTTCTGCAAATCCTCGCGTTCTTTCGCCGAGAGGTCAGCATTAAGTAATGCCGGTTGATCGGCAAAGCGGTACCAGTAGTAGGTGATCTCGCTGCCATCGCCGAGGTTACGCTTGAACGGTCCCGCGACGGGGCCAGGTTTTTTCCACGACGAGCTCAATTCAAGTGGCGTTACATACGGCTCTTTTGTCCGTTTAGGGGCAGGGAACTTGGCTTCAATCAGCCCAGTTTCAGAGGGCACATCGCTTGGCTTTATCGCAACCCAGCGCTGCTTAGCGTCCCCAATCTTGGTCAAGCGGTAGTACTCCGGCAGGGTGAGCACGGCTGGGTCAGCGGACTTACTCAGGAGTTCACGTTTCCATTGAATTCCATAGGTATGCCGGTCGATCGCGATCGGCGTGGCGTAGGATGCCCAATCAACTTCGGGTGCGCTCTGTCGATCTCCGCCGGGTAGGTAGATCTGCCAAGTTGAATATCCACCACCTTTGAAAGTGTGGGTACTGGACGCCGAAGCCGGAATGGCGCCCGGGACAACCTTGTCGCCGCCAAACCAGCGATCCACTTGGCTCCACAGCGCGGATTTTGAGTATGCGGTGATCTGATGGATTAACGGAGCGTTCTCGTTAGCAGCGTTCGGAAAATGAGTCGGGGCGACCCGGGCGTAAGTGACTCCATTGCGGTCCTTTGCCACCATCGCCGGAATATGTTGGGTCTCCATTTGGACCGCTTTGTTCGGCTCCGAGGGCCGGCTATCGAGAAACAGACCCGCAAGTTTTTCATTCTCAGCGGAAGCTTTCGACCAGAAGTATGGGGTGAAGAAGGCAACTGGTCCCTTAAAATTCGCGGTGTTGAGGAACAGCGTCCAGCAGTTGTTGCTCGTTGGCACTGCTTTGCCAGCGGTGCTCGCTTTAGGTTCGGTGAGAGGCAAGGGAAGGTAGCCGTAACCGAACAATTCTCCGCGTGTGCCTTGTTTCAGATTGAGCCCATCTGGCGGCCAGATCACCCAAGGGCTAAGTTGCGCAACGCCGTAGAGCCCGGTTGGATTTTTCCAGTCGCGTCCTTTGCCCGCACCAGGGCCGTTTGCCCATTCCGCAAAATTAAGGGTGACGCCACCCATGATGAACTTTGGCGTTTTGGTCGCGAATCGCGTATCTCGCCACCACCCGAGGCCGCCTTCGATGTCGGTGTAGTGGTCCTTCGGGCTCTCACCATCAAACTGCGGAAACATCCAAGTCCCAAACAGCCCGCTCTGGAAATCAGAGCCCGGATAGGTTTCGAGAAGGGGCCACGCCGAAACGTACATTGAGAACCCGGCATTAAATGACCGATCCACCTGTTCGTGGGGCACGATCAGATACCCCGCCATCTCTGTCAGCTTTGGCGGGTCCTGTGGAACCGTCGAAAGCCCGATGGCCAAGGTCAACAGGCTGATCATCGTTTTCTCCTCTTTAGTAGGTTGATCATTGCTTTGCCCATTCCATCTCCGATCAAGTAGTAAGTCTCGCCGTTGTTGTTCCAGTGATAGATCTGATCACTCGGCGACTCTTCTACTGGTCGCCAAAACGCTCTCGTGCCAACGAACGCGACGTTGTCTTTGAACTCGGCGTAGGTTGCTACTGCAGATTGTGCCCGCATCAGCGCAAGCGCGGTTTCGTCCTTTTCCTGATCACCACCCATTCCGGTTTCCGCGATGACGAACGGCAGATTTGGTGCGTTCAAGTCCTTGCGGATATCTCGAATGAAGTTGGCCATGTTCCGCTCGTACTCGGCCACGAACTTCTCATCAACGCGGTCGTTCCAGCCTTGGTGCCAACCAAATCCGACGAGCTCGACCGATCTCCCGCGCCATGCCGGAAAATGGGTCCCGACCTTTGCGATGGATTCGCGGCTCAGGCGAATCAACTCGGTGTAAGTTGGTCCCACGGTGCCCTTTGAGCTGGGAGGACGGAAGTCAACCGCCAGGCTCCGGCCGCCCCACGCAATCTTGATCAATAGAACGGGTTCCCGCATTGCGTCACCGACCACATGACCAAAGCCAAGTTCCGGGCCTATGCAATCTGGACCAGCCGCGTACCCGGTCGTCAGCTTGCCCTTCTGTTCGAAGTACTGGATCCAGACGTCGGCGCGCTCTCGCCACTTGCCGTTCTTGTCTGTCAGGTGCTTGAATCGTCCTTTCGAGATCGCTTCGCGCAAGCTGCCCTTGCCGCCATTTCTTTCTGGGTTCGACTCAAAGAATCCGTGCCCGACCATATTCGATTGGCCCGAGAGGATGAAGACTTTGACGGGGCGAGTTTCTTGATGGCCGGGAAACGCCAGGAGAGAAATCAGAAGACACGCCGACATATTCGGAACTTACCCGCGCTGGGCTGGCACGTTTGGGCGTACACCTACCATCCGGATGCATCTCAATCACCCTCGGCTCGGGTTTGGTCGCACGTCGGCTGGCGATGCGGCGATGACTGCAATATATTTAAGGCCCAAGCGCAGCCAAGAAGTGATGCCTGTGAACTCGATAAAAGCGACGCCAATTTTGCCGATAAGTTGACTATGCGTTTGGCTTAGTCGCTTAACTTTTCGCCGCAATTGCGAAAAGGAATCTTGGAAACGCTCACGTGTCCTTAGATTTCCCAACCGCGGGCTCATGCCCCAAGATTTTAGCGCTTCAACCCCGACTATAGTAACCTTGTGTACGTGTTCAGCACGAAAATGCTTGACGAGAGCACATGGCCAGCATTCGCCAAGCTCGTTCAGGCCAACGGCGGGATCTTTGGTGGTTGTTGGTGCATCGCTTTCCACCTTGATCCAGCAGGACCAAAGGGGCAGTGCAAGCCTTACCGCGAAACGAAAGAGAGGCTGGTTCGCGAGGGGCGCGCCCAGGCAGCCCTTATGTTCGAAGGAGAGGAGGCCCTTGGTTGGCCGAACCGCCGAGCTCCCAAATGTCAAAAACCGCAAGAACTACGAGGCTGGCCTCGATCAACTCCCCGATTGGCGTCTGCCGTGCTTCTTCGTTGGCAAGGGGCATCGGAGAAAAGGAATAGCCAAGATTGCACTCCGCGCGGCGATCGAGGAAATCCGGCGTTTAGGTGGAGGATCGGTCGAGGCGTACCCGTATGACGTCGAGGCGGTGAAGACCTCAAGTTCCTTTCTCCATGGCGGAACCGTGCGAATGTTCTTGGACGAGGGTTTCGAGCAAGTCCGTCAGATCGGAAAAAGCCAGTGGGTGGTCAGGAAGATCATTTGATCGAACCTTGACCTTCTATGCGCGTTGGGCACTTTCCGAGTACCTGCTGTAAGCTGGTAGCGTTGTGATTGCTGCGCTATCCCTCGCCCTCATGATGCAAACTCCTCAATTCGATCCCACCTGGAACTCGCTCAAGCAGTACAAAGCACCGGCATGGTTCCGCGATGCAAAATTCGGCATTTGGGCCCACTGGGGGCCGCAGTCTGTCCCGATGGCGGGAGACTGGTACGCCCGCAACATGTACCTTGAGGGGACGGACCAGTACAAACATCACCTCGCCAACTACGGGCACCCGTCGCAGCACGGATATGTCGAGCTCATTGATCGCTGGACTGCCGAAAAGTGGGATCCCGAGGCCCTGATGAAGCTCTACAAGAAGGCCGGAGCACGCTACTTCGTGAGCATGGGCGTTCATCACGACAACTTTGACTTGTGGAATTCAACCCACCACACCTGGAACGCGACCAAGCGTGGACCCAAGCGGGACATTGTCGGAGAGTGGCAGCGGGCCGCAAAGCGCAATGGTCTCCCGTTCGGAGTCTCTGAGCACCTGGCCGCCAGCTACACCTGGTGGCGCGGAAACAAAGGTGCTGACAAAACCGGACCATTCGCTGGAGTGCCCTACGATGGCAATAATCCCGCCCTTACCAGTCTTTACCACGCCTCTCCCAAGCCGGGTGACGACGCTTGGTATACCAACGACCCGGAATGGCATCGCGACTGGGAGAAGCGCATCGGGGACCTGCTGACGCAATACAAGCCCGACCTGCTCTATAGCGACGGTGGTCTGCCATTTGGAGAGACAGGGCGAAAGATGATTGCACAACTTTACAATCAGCCGAACCCCACGGTTTACGCCGCAAAAGACATGGGCTCCGGCGAGTTCGTATTAGGCTCGTGCGTACTCGACCGAGAGCGGGGTGGTATGTCGGATATTCAAGATCTCCCCTGGCAGACCGACACCTCTATCGGCGACTGGTTCTACAACTCGAAGTGGGGTTACCGCCGCCCCGAGTGGGTTATCCACACGCTCGTCGATGTGGTGAGCAAGAACGGCAACCTCTTGCTGAATGTGCTTCAGCGGCCAGATGGTTCCCTCGACCCTGAGGCGTACACCCTTCTCGAAGTGATCGGTAACTGGCTTAAGGTGAATGGTGAGGCGATCTACGGCAGCCGCCCATGGAAGACCTTCGGCGAGGGGCCGACCAAAGTCGCCGGCGGTCACTTTAAGGAGGATTATTCGTTCGGTGCCCGCGATGTTCGGTACACCACCAAGGGTAAGACCACTCTCTACGCCACCCTTCTTGGTTGGCCAACCGACTCTACGGTTCGGCTCCAGAGCCTTGGTCGATTCCCGGGTGTGACCGGCACGATTCGTAGCGTTCGTCTCTTGGGTAGCCGGGAGAAGATCGCGTTCAGTCATACCGCCGATGGCTTGGACATTCGTTTGCCCAAAGCATCAGGCGAAATCGCCCACACGTTCAAGATCGAGTGCTCGGACGTCAATGACTTTCGACCGGACCTCGTTCCATCACCGCCGGCCCCAACCGTTGAAGTCGCTTCAACTTCGAGCGAACTAGCCCTTGACCTCGCTGAACTGAAGGGCAAGGTTCAGGTGGAATCGCGCCAGAGCGGCCGAAACTTCGGAATGTGGGACGACCCATCCGACAGCGTCACTTGGACTCTCAATGTAAAAGCCGCAGGTCGTTACCGCCTTACTTTGGAGGCGGCGACGTTCTCTCGAACCACCCTCTCGGTCACGTGCGGCGACAAGACCCTGCCACTAGAGATCGGTGAAACCAGCGGTTGGGACGACTATCGCCAAGCGACGGGTGGAGACTTTGACCTCCCGGTCGGCGCAGTGAAACTGACACTTCGCCCGTCAAACCCCGCCACGTGGCGTGCCGTAAATGTCCGCAACGTCCGCCTGACCTCCACACCGTAAGGAGCTCGTTTTGCTGAGGCAACTTCGGCGCCCATGCGACTTAAGCATTGGGCGTCGATCTCGGCCTCCTCGGGCGACGGGTTAGAAAGATCCTATCGCGTGCTCGAATCACCGAGAAATAGTTACTGCGGACAGGGCAAGCGAGTTGGCGGTAACGTCGATCCGTGTACAAAACGGTCCCTTACCGTCCCAAGCCCGTTAGCCCCGAGGAATCCGAGGCACGCATGCAAGCGATTTACGAAGAGGCTAACGAGCGTCGTACCGTTCGCATGTTCTCTTCTAGGGAAGTCTCGCGAAAGACGATCGAATGGGCCATCTTGGCGGCGGGAACGGCACCCAGCGGAGCCCATCTGCAGCCTTGGCACTTCGTTGCAATCTCGGACTCGGAGACCAAAAGGAAGATTCGGGAAACCGCCGAGGCAGAAGAGAAGGAGTTTTACGAGCGTCGAATTACGCCCGAATGGCGCGAGGCATTGTTGCCCTTGGGAACCGACTTCGTCAAGTCCCACTTGACGGACGCCCCATGGCTGATCGTGGTCTTCCGCCGGGATTACGACATCTTGGAGGATGGAACCAAGAGGAAGAACTACTACATGACCGAGTCAGTCGGCATCGCGGTCGGATTCCTCATCCAGGCCCTCCACCGGGCCGGACTCGCGACCTTAACCCATACCCCCGCGCCCATGACGTTCTTACGCGAGCTTTGCGGCCGGCCCTCGAACGAAAAGCCGTTCGTGCTGCTCCCCGTGGGTTATCCCGCAGACGACTGCACGGTCCCGGACCTTGCTCGCAAAGGACTTGAAGAGATCTGCGACTTCATCTAGGAACCGTTGCACTCTGATTCGTGCAGCGCTACTATGTGCCGAGGCAGATTCGACGAACTATGTGGTTTAAGAAGACGCCAGCGATCACAAAAACTCGTTGCAGATCAAAGTCGTTATTGCAAGAACAGAACTGACCTCGGATACTTATCGAAAGTCCCCTAATCAGTTGCTCCTTGTGGCCGTTGACTAGTCCAAAGAACCGTGGACATGGTGCGCCTGGTCTCCGATTCTTGAGCAGAATATGACACCCTGTCATCGCCGCAGAAGCAACTCGAAGAGTATTGGGTACCCGCAGGCTTCGTCAGAGGTGCCGCAAGTAGAACGCTCGACTCGCCTGATTCTCATCGAAAAGAACGCGAAATCCCTCTTGAGTCGCAAGGGGGCCAATGGCAACCCCTACCACCGATAGCGTGCCATTTGGAATGGATGTCCCGCTTCCACATGCGCTCGGATTGCTCTTTGCCGATGCAAAGCCCACTACCGCACCCGTTTCCGCGTCCATTATTGGTCCCCCACTTTGACGAGGGGTGATCGCGATGTCCTGCAACGTGAATCCCTGCATCCAATACTCACGATTGGGGAGCGAGAGAATGATCGACGTGTGCTCTCCGAGTCGTCCGGCAGTAACTATCTGTGCTGGGAAGTTAGCTTCATTTTCAACGCCGCAATCCTGCTCCGGAGAATCGTCGGCAGTGTAGCCAACATAACGAATGGCGTCTGTCTGATCAATTGCTTTGGCAAGCGGAAGCCCCCTGCCTCTAAACCTTCTACACTTCTTCCATTCAACGGCGAGCACCGCTAAGTCGCTGGATGGCACAGATTCCCACGGAATAAACTGAGCCTCGAAGCGTATACCGTCTCGCCCTCTCAAGGTGACCTTTCTACCTTTAAGGTGTTCGGGATCCAGCAAATGGTGACAAGTCAAGAGGCGATCTGACTGGATAAAGAATGCAGTTCCAGACACTCGGTCGCCGTCTTTTGACATGACCGCCACAACCGATTGATTTTCCCTGGCCACCGTTATCATACGCAGTGCTCAGTGAAAATTCGAATGTGCGTAATCAGGAAATTTGGTACTCCGGACGGGATAGGTTTGGAACTAGTATTTGCCTGGGCCGTGACTTAAAGTCCGTTCCTTTAGCCCAGTAGATGGTCTCCAATCGAACGCATTTCCAGGAACGTCGACGTCAACGCGCAGATTCTTGAACCTGAAAGGCATCTTCGTATTGCCGAAAACCTGATCCCATCCCAGTATTTGTTTTGTTGTACGATCGACATAGAAGACCATCCGGTCGTTGCGACCAAAGCCCTCAAAGTGAATGGCCTTGGCCGCACACATGTCCCCGTCAACTTTCTGCATTCGGAACTCCGTTTTCTTTGCGAAGTAGGGTGCACTTACACCGGTCGGAAAGCCAAAGAATGCGTCCAAACCGGCGGGAAAGCCTGTACCCAATCCCGTTGAGATCTTACTCTTGATATATTCCCTTTCGGAAACTAGGTGGTTGAATTGGACTCTGCCATCGCAATAAATATTGATCTGGCCGTCTATAAAACGGAAAGAACTCGGTTTCTGAAGCAGGAACTTTGACTCGTAGGTCACGCCGCCTGGCCCTTTGCCAACAAGGTCACCGCTTACAGTTCGATGTCTGGACAGATTCCGCTCGAACCTGACGAAGATTTCTTTGGCCTCATCACCGCCAAAGACAGTTATTCCAGCCCACATCGCAAGCACCATCATCAGATTCTCCTTCGTCACTAACCTGCGGAAAACACCGATCCAGATTTTCCGAGATTTCCGAAGATATAAGAATCTTGATTCAAAGGTTGGTACTCCGGACGGGATTCGAACCCGCGACCTTCGCCGTGAGAGGGCGATGTCCTAACCACTAGACGACCGGAGCAATCAGGACCCAGAAGGATACCCGGCGGGGCTTACGGAAGGGTCCGTCTACCGCCGCCGATTGCTTTTTTTCCCATCAGGCTGTACGCGCCGTACGCGATCACGCCAATGACGGCAACCACAACGGCCACCTTCAGGGCACCGATGATGAGCGGGAAGAGAATGTTCGTGGTGAGCCACACGATCAAAACCGCGGCCAAAATCCAACCCAACAATCTCCAGCTATTTGACTTCTTTTCCATGTTCCTTGCCATTTCGGAGGGAAGGTCAACGCCATCGTTAACCTAACGTAATCTACACCAGATTCTCCGAAACGGGACGGGGCATGGGACGTTTAGCACCGGCAACCCAGGGCATAAATCCGGTGTAGAGTGTTGATATGACGCTTCCTGTGCAAAAAACCGCCCGATTCGACTCGGAGCAGGATGACTATTTGCAGATCAATGCGCCCATCTTGGCCGACTGGCTCGTTCGGTTTCTTCGCGAAGAGGTCCTAGAGCGGCGGGGAATCAAGAACGTCGTCCTCGGACTCTCTGGCGGAGTGGATTCGGCGGTCGTGGCTTACCTTTGCGCGAGAGCGTTCGGACCCGAGCACGTTTACGCGTTCCGAATGCCGTACAAAATCTCGTCCCAAGAAAGCATCGATCATGCAAACCTCGTGGTGGACGATCTTGGCATCAACGTCCGCACCATCGAAATCACCGCGATGGTCGATGGCTACATTTCCAACTTCGAGCCCGAAATCAGCGCGAGTCGTTTGGGCAACGTCTGCGCGCGCTGCCGAATGATCACCATCTTCGATCAGAGCGCAAAGGTCGGCGGACTCCCAATCGGCACCGGGAACAAGAGCGAGCGGCTCTTCGGCTACTTCACGTGGCATGCGGACGACAGTCCACCCATCAACCCCCTCGGTGACCTCTTTAAAACCCAAGTTTGGCAACTCGCCGAAGAGCTCGGCGTGCCGCCAGAGATCATCCACAAACCCGCCACGGCCGACTTGATCAAAGGACAAACCGACGAGATCGATTTCGGCATCACCTACCGAAAAGCCGACCGACTCCTGCACTTCATGACGCAGGGCTACAACCAGGAAAAGCTCATCGAGATGGGGTTTGCGCCCGAAGAGGTTGCGCTCGTGTTTAAGCGTGTCGACGGCACCCACTGGAAGCGGCGACTACCGACCGTCGCCATGCTCAGCAGCACCGCGATCGGCGAGTACTATCTGCGCCCCGTCGATTACTAAACAAAAAATGGCCCCGAGACATCGTCTCGGGGCCATCGTTGCGTTGTCTTAGTGCTTCTCAGCGAGCTGTGCTTCGATGTGCTTCTGCACCGATCGAGGCAGCTTAGCCCAAGGGCTGAAGCAGCTCAGCTTCGACCAAGTCGCCTTCTCGATTCCGAACATCGAAAGCATTTCGAATCCGCCACCGCCGGAGTCCTTGGAGAACTTGTCAGCAAGGATCTTGCCAATGTCTTCTCGGGTCTGCGCGAGGTGCAGGGAAGTGAGCTTGTCCTTCGTCTTCGGCATTGCCGCATCAATCTGCTTTGCAAGGGCCTTCAGTTCGGCCTTAACGAGAAGCTTCAAGTCGGTTCGAGTCGCCGCGTATCCGTTGATTCGACCGTCCAGCGCCGTTAGGTACGAGCGCTGAAGGTTGCGTCGGAAGATGTCAATCTTCGGCGCAGGAGCGGAAAGCTCGGTAAACACACCGCTCTGAACCGTCTTAAGCATCTCTTCGACGCTGAGGTGGTTCTTAGGGTTCGCCGTTTCGAGGTCGAACATTCGGCTCACTCGGTCCTCGTTGAAGAGGGCGCTGAACAGGAACCGCTGCTGACCGACAACGTCGCTGACCAATCCGTCCGGAGCGATTCGATCTCGAATTTCCGGCGTGAACAGGCCCTTAGGAGTCTGCATTCCGGTCGTCGCAAGGAACTTCACCGCTCGTCGCTGCTTCTCAACCGGGTTCTGTCGGAACACCACGCCACCGCGACCGGCGTGGTTATCCGATTCGATGACGCCGCCGATGTTCTCGACGACGTGATACAGCTCGGTGAATCGCTGCCCGAGCAAGTTGCTCACCATCTCGGAGAGCTTGGTGTAGTCCTCGCCGAACTTTGTCGTCGCGGTCAGCAACTTGGTCGTTGCGATATTATCGAGGTTGAGCAAGCCCAATCGAGTCGCCTCGACCGCGTCGGAGCTAATGTCCTCCGTCTGAACCGTTGGATCCTGGAAGTACTTGTAGTTTCCGAATCGTAGGGAAGGGTTGTTCACCTGAAGGGCAAGGTGTCGATCCAAGAATGGCTTCTCTGCCTCGGCGCTGTTTGCTCCAGGAATTGGCTTGTAGCCGTACTCGATCGCAAACTTGTCGTAGTCGCCAATCTTGCCGATGGTTTGGGTCACGTTGTCGCCAGGCTGGGCAACGTAGTTGAACCGCGAGTAGTCCATGATCGAGGCCGAGAGGCCCTTCTCATTCGTGAACTTAGGATCTCGAAGCTGAGCTGGCGTGTACCACGCGCTGCCCTTAAAGTTGTGCTCCAGGCCAAGCGTGTGACCGACTTCGTGAGCGGACACGTAGCGAACCAATTCGCCCATCAGCTCCTCTGGGAAGGGAAGCTTGGCCGCCTTTGGATCGGTGGCCGCGCACTGCGCGAAGTACCACTCTTCGAGCAGCTTCACGATGTCGTTCCAGAAGATGATGTGAGCGGAGATCGTTTCGCCGGATCGTGGGTCCTGGATGCTTGGGCCCATCGCATTGGCAATCTGGCTCGGTGCCCAGCGAATCACGCTGTAGCGAACGTCCTCAGGATGCCAGTTCGGATCTTCGGCTTCGGTTGGAGCATCTTTGCAGATGATCGCGTTCTTGAAGCCGGCCTGCTCAAAGGCAACCTGCCAGTCCTCAACACCCTTCTTCAGCCACTTGCGCCATCGGTCCGGAACCTCGCGCGACAGGTAGTAAACGATCGGCTCCTTTGGCTCGCTCAGGGCCGCGTTCGGGTCCTTCTTTTCGAGTCGGAATCGGGAGATGTACTCGGTAGCTTTCGAAATGCCATCTGGTCGTCCGAACTCGGTAAAGCCGACGGTGAAGAAGCCGATTCGGCTGTCCTTGTAGCGTGGCTGCATTGGCTTCTCAGGAAGCTCGACGAGGCTGTAGTGGACCTTTGCCGTAACGGTGCTGGCATCAGATCGTGGGCCGCCGCCGAAGAAGAAGCCACCACCGCCGCCACCCATAAAGGTGAGGACAGATCGGGTCTCGATGTTCTTCGGGAAAGCCTTAACGGTGTCAACGAAGGAACGATTTGGGTTCGCGCCACCGGCCGAAACCGCACTGCGAACGCTGAAGTCTGCCGGATCCGAAGTGAACAACTGGGTGACGTCGATAACGGCCGTCTTGGCGTCTTTCTCGCCCCCTTCAGCTTCAACCGCAAAGTCAAAGATGATGGGTTCTAGAGTGTTCCAAGCGACGCCCTTTTCTAGGCCAGCATCGTTGAAGGCGCGCAGGCCCTTCTCAACGTTGCGAAGATAGATCTTGTTTCCGCGACGGGTGAATCGCACCACGCGCGCTCCGGTGGCCGTTCCAGGGTAGCTAAACGGTCCAAGCGGCGGAAGCTCGGCGACTTCGGTTTGCCAAAGCAGTTCCTTGTTCAGCTTGTCAACCGGAATTTCCCAAAGGATCTTGTCGTCGATACGGTGAACCTTGAACATTCCGGTCTGAGTAACTGCTTCTTTTGTAACAACGTCCTTATACGGCTTGGGCTCGCCGGGCTTCGGTGCCGGAGTTTCTGGCTTTTGCTCAGCTGCGGCGGCTGGCTTTTCTTCCGCAGGCGGAGGCGTCTGCGCAAGCGCAAGTTGATTGAAAGGGATTAACGCCAAAAAGGCTACGTACTTAAATGGGGTTCTCATGCTCTAGCACCGGATTCGACAAGATTCCGCAAACAGCATCATAACCTACGCAGAGCGAATCCGAAACGCACCCGGCGGTGGATCGTTGGAACTCTAGGCAGAATTCTTCTGGTAGGTTGCTATTGCGATGCTCTCCGCACGATTGCTACCTGCCCGACTAGGGCTTTTGTCCTTCCTTACTTTCGCGCTTGTCTCGAGTGGCGCGGGGCAACAAGCGAAGAAGTCGATTCTAGATGGTGATTGGAAGCGCGTCGAAGCCCTGTCTTCCGCGCTAATTTCGCCAAACGGTAAGTGGATCAGCTACGTGCTTTCCCCAGTCGAAGGGGATCCAAGCCTCACCGTCAAGAGCGCGGATGAGCCCATTGCTTGGGCTATTCCTGGTGGACGCGGAGCACGTTTTGCCAAGAACAACCAGTACGTCGCCTTCTTGATTTCTCCACCACGTGCCATTGCCGAGAAGCTTCGAGCCGAAAAGAAGCCCGCCAATCCACGCTTGGGCCTCCGATTGCTCCCTAGCGGCGAAGAGCGATATGTCGAAAATGTCGAGCAGTTCGAACTCCTGGAAGATGGCAAGTACATCCTCACCCGCCGCTCAAGAGCGCTCGACTCGAAGGAACCTCGGAGCGATCTCACGCTCATCGAAAGTGCGACCGGGCAAACCCTGACCATCGGCAACGTCGTGTCAGCTTCCGTCAACAGAGCCGAAAACCTCATTGCGATGCAAATCGCATCGGACAACGAGGAAGGCGGCGTCCAGATTTTAGAGCCAAGCACCGGTCGCGTGAAGACCCTCATGTGGGGAAGAGACCGCATTGCCGGAATCGCCTGGTCAGAAAAGGCAAACGTCCTTGCTTGGCTCGCCGGATCAGAATTGCCGAACAAAGTTGGCATCAACTACCGAATCCACGCTCTTACCCTAGAAGGCTTTGAGCCCAAGGACCGCGCCGTTTACGAAATTGGTAAGGATGAAAAGCTTCCCGCCGGATTCCGGATCAGCGAGACCAGACCCCTCCGCGTGAACGATGCCGGGACCAAAGTCGCCTTCGGAATTCAAGGTTGGGCGGACAAACCCAAACCCGCCAAGCCTGGCGAGGTAAGCGACGTCGAAGTCTGGAATACAAAAGACATCGATATCGTGCCGCAGCAGAAGGTCCGGTACCGAGCCCTCCAGGGCCGAACGGATCTCATGGTCTGGGACCGAAGCGCAAATTCGGCAACCCGACTGAGCAACGGAAAAGACCAAGTCGCAATTCTGATGGATGACTTCCAGAAGGCAGTGCTCCTCGATTCCGGCCCCTACGAGTCGCCGGTCACGAATGGCAGAACTGCGCAAGACGTGTACATCGTAGATGTCGCCACGAGGGAATCGAAGAAAGTCGTCACGAAGGCCAACTTCGGCGCGCTCCCATCGCCCGAAGGCAAGTACTTCGCGCACTTTGCAAACAAGCAATGGTTTCTGACCGATGTCCGCACCGGCGTCACGGAATCCGTGACGGGGAAATCCGGCATTCAGTTTGAAGATCCGGAGATCGATCTTGTCCTTCCCGAACGGGGACCAGCGGAGAATCCGTACTGGTTCGCCGGAGACGAAGCCGTCATCTTTTCAACCTATTTCGACGCTCTCCTGTATCGTCCAAGCGCGAAGACCCTTACCCGGTTGACGGAGGGCGCAAAAGAAAAGGTCCGCTACTCCCCAATCGATGTTTTGGATGATCCCGAAGGACCCAAGCTCTCCGACCCGATCTTCTTCTCCGTGTTCGATGACACCACCAAAGCATCCGGCTTTGCTCGCGGGACCGCCACCGGGGAGCTGAAGCCGCTCCTGTTCCAAGATAAGGCAACTCAGGCTCTCACTCAAGCACCGGGCACGGATCGCATGATGTTCGTCATGGGCGGGTTTGACGACTCTCCCGCGATCTACATCACCAACACTTCATTCTCGGCTGCAAAGCCGGTTGGCCGATCAAACCCCTGGCTCAAGGATTACGCCTGGGGCAAATCTGAGCTTGTACCATTCAAGAGCCGATGGGGCAAGGCACTCAACGGTGTGCTGATCTATCCCGCAAACTACGATCCAAGCCGCCGCTACCCGATGGTGACTTACATCTACGAGCGACTCAGCGACAGCTTGCACAGCTTCGTTCGGCCCCTCGAGGCCAGCGCTTACAACGAGCAATGGCTCAGCCAGAACGGCTACTTCGTCTTCAAGCCCGACATCGCATATCGAGAAGGAACGCCTGGGCAAGACGCGGTGGATTGCCTCCAACCTGCGCTCGCGGCGGTTTACGCCAAGAAACTTGGAATCGATCCGGATCGAGTTGGGCTCATCGGCCACTCGTGGGGCGCCTACCAAACCGCCTTCGCGACGACCGTAACGAAAAGTTTCGCGGTCGGCGTTGCTGGTGCACCCCTCACCGAACTAGTGAGTATGTACAGCGTCGTGTATTGGAATTCAGGCACGCCAAACGGAGAAATTTTTGAGACAAGCCAGGGAAGAATGGGTCGCCCATTCTGGGAGATTCCTGAAAAGTACATTGCCAATAGCCCGGTTTGGCAGGCTCAAAAGCGCTCGGTGCCGCTTCTCATGGCGCATGGCGATGCCGACGGCGCAGTGGACTTTCGCCAGGGTGTGCAGTTCTACAACACTCTGCGTCGGCTCGGAAAGCCCGCGGTCCTTCTGGTGTATCCCGGAGAAAATCACAACCTAGCGAAGCCGAACAATCGTTTGGACTACGCAAAAAGGCTCCGCCACTACTTAGATGTCTATCTAAAAGGGGCGAAGCCTGAGAGTTGGATTACTGACGGCGTGCCGTACACGCCGCCGTTGGTTCCCGGCGGACCGGGAACGGGACCTGGATCGGGAGGTTAGCCCTGTCCTTTGGGAGCGCCGCCACGGCCCATTCCCATTTGCTTGTTCATCATTTCCTCAACCTTCTTCAGCTGGTCTGGCTTGAGGAACTTCTTGTACTCGGCAAGGAGCTCGGGGCGGAGCGCCATCAGCTTTGGCATTTTCGCCTGCTGGTCTCCAGGGCCCTGCATAATCTTCATGGCCTTAGCCTGAAGCTTATCGTCGGCTGCTCGCATCTTTTTGAGCTGATCAGGAGTGAGTTTAAGTTCCTTCCCAACCTGCTTGTATCGCTCTTCGCGCATTTTGGAGAGCTGCGCCTTCTGCTCAGGCGTCATAGTCCCCATACCGCCCTGTGCGAAGGCAGATCCGAGAATTGCGAAAAGTGCGAGTGCGATGAGTACAAATCGATTGTTCATGAATAGATTCCTTACCGGGGACAGGATACAGCTACGGTACGCCAAAAAGTGGCCCTTGGTCCCACTGTATGCAGGAATTCTGCAAACTTTTAGTTTGCAAATCCCGCCTGTAACCGACGTTTCAAAGCAAGAACCGGTTCCGCCCCCGGTTGTAACCCGCGCTTGGAAACCGAAGGAGAAGTTCAACTATGCAATCACGATCCAAACGTCGGTCGGATTTGACAAGGTCACCGTTAGGTACAGGATGCGCATGGAAGTGTTGCCACCGGCGGAGGAAAAACCGCGCCAAGTCCGCGTCTTCTTCTCGAATCTCATGATGGAATCGGGCAAAAATCGGGCGGGTCGTCCGCAAAAGTTCGGCAGCCTAGAGGCGGAATTCTTGGAAAACGGACCATTCCCGCAGGGGCTTCCTTGGCGAGCGTTTGAGGACCCTTATGCCGGACTCATCTGTTTCACGCTGCCAAGTCAACTCAGTCAAGTGTCGACCGAATTGCCAGAACATGGTTCGAATGTCGTCGGTACGTTGGTCACTAACATGTACCGGAACGAGCGCAAGGAGATCATCGTGGATGGGGCATGGAGCCGACCGCCGGAGAACATCCGGTCCGAGAAGATTCCGGTTAGCTATCAGGCGATGTTCAATGACCGCGGCATCTTACTAGCTGCCGCAATGAAATCAACGGGTCCCGGATCCGACTACACCCTCGAAATACGAAAAGTCTAAGGATTCAGGCGACGGTCTTTCAGCCATTTGGCGTGGCCGTCGAGGAAAACCCGGTTCCGGCCGCCAAAGTGAACGGACAGCCCTCTGAGTTCGGCGCTAACCGAAGGAATTGTGCGAGGGAAGTACGGGTCCACTGCGAGCTCCGCTTCTGCCGTGCCCGTGATTTCTCCAACCGTCGGATTGTTCGCGGAGATCAAGTCAGAAACCGCCTGGTCTGGCGTCTTCCCCCACCAATTATCGAGCGCGACGTCAGAACCAATCCGGTCAAACCGCCACATCCAATAGTTTGAATTGCCCTGCCTGACCTGGACAATTTCGCCCATTCGCGAACCACGCACGCTCGGGCAGAGCAGACCTTCCTTCGAGCCGTAAGTCTTCATGATTCCCTCAATCCAGCCGGCACGCGGGTCAGACGGCGGCCAAGAGGTCCACGGGCGATAATCCAACTCCTTCAGGTCGCGGCGATCCGGCAATCTGTCGTCATAGTCCGCGCCGTAAAGCGCAATCACCGTGCCGATGTCTTTCAGGCTGCTCAGGCATTGCGTCCGCTTTGCTGCTTCCTTTGCCTGGCTGAAAACTGGGAACAGAATTGCCGCGAGGATCGCGATGACAGCGATCACCACGAGTAGCTCGATAAGCGTAAATGCAGAACGTTTGGAGTTAGCCTTCAATTTCGGTTCCCGAAATGGTTTCTACGGCAGGCATCTTCAGTTCTTTCAAGATTTCCGACGCAATGAATGGAATCAGGTCGGGCGTTTGGGTGTGGTTCTTGGTGAAAACGGAGATCACGAGTTCGCGACCGTCTGGACTCTTGACGTACGCGGTGTCGTGCCGCTCGGCGGTCACGTATCCCGCCTTCGACCAAAGCTTGTAACCAGAAGGAAGTGCCTTCCCGATAAAGGCTCGGCTTTGGAAGTCAGCTTTTGAATCATCCGCAATGATCGGGCGAGAAAGGTAGCCCAACATTTCCTGGCAGCGTGCTTCCGTCACGATCTTTCCAAGTGCAACCTCGGCAAAAAGTCGGGTGCAAGCCGCCGGATGCAATGAATTCCGAAGCTCAAATTTCGGCCCGTAGCCCTGCCGCTCGCGGCCATAGGGACCCTCGTTCCAAGTTTTCTGGTTCACATTGATCCCGCTATATCCAAGAGATTCGTACCAACGGTTGACCGTGTTTCGCTTGTCCATCCACGCCTTCAGCTCTTCACCGGAAAGCTCGGGCCCACCGGTAGTTTTGGTGAGCACATCCAGAATGTAGCCCGTTGCGTCATTGCTCGAGTCCTTGATCATATCGGTGGTGCCGCGCTTTAGTTCGTCGGTCATCTTCACCTCACCCTGTTCGACCTGATGCATGAGGTGCACGAGGTAGAAGAACTTCACGACGCTCGCCGGATACATCGGCTCACGGTCACGATAACCGCCGGTTTCGTAGCTCAGCGAATCGCGGTTTAGCACGGCAATCGAAATGCCAATCTCTTCCGGCAGAACCTTGGCGTCGGCAAACTTGGCTACTGCTCGCTTTCCTGCGTCGCTACAAATCTGATCAAGGGTGTCGGAATTCATTCGATTCGGCGAAAAAGCAAGAATTGCGAGCACGGCAATCGGAATCCCGGCCATTTTTCGATGCTACCTGCCCTTTTCCAAGTAAAAAGTGCCTATGCCTTTAAGAGTCCAATCCGATCAGACAACCGCCGACTGGCGGGTCATTGCCTTGCACGGTCTAGGGAGTGATCGATACGATCTTTTCGGACTTCTAACCGAGCTCGAAGGCGAGATCGAAAGGGTCAGCATCGAGGCTCCATGGCCGTACTTGCAAGGCTTCGCCTGGTTCGATATCGAGTGGACCGATGCTGGAATCCGTTTTGATCCTGCTCAGGTCCGCGAAAGCGCCGAGCTCCTCCAGCGATCGATTGATGGCTTGCCGCCCGTTGCAAACACGGTCCTTATGGGATTCAGCCAGGGCGGAATGATGGCTCTTCAAGAAGTGCTCGCTCGTCCCGAAAAGTATGCCGGCGCCATGATCCTCAGTTCCCGATGGCCCGAGCCTGAAAAACTCCCATCGCGTGTCCCACCGGTTCTGGTGCAGCACGGGCGGTACGACGAAGTCATTCCGGTATCGGAAGGTCAGCGGATCCGAGATGAGCTTCGGACCATCAGCGATGCCGTCGTTCTCCGGGAGTATCCAATGGGCCATGCCGTCAGCCCAGATAGCTTTGATGACTTGCAGTCTTGGATGAGAAACCTCATCGCCACGACGGAAGCCTAGGAACTATCCGCGGTGTTCCCGGCTTAAGTGAATGTAGCTTGATTCCAGAAACAACCGACAAGCTCCCAGCGTTAGTAAGGAAAGAAGATGAAATGGATCGCGTTAGCTGTAGTTGCGCTTAGTCTTGGTGGCGTTGTCACCTTGATGGGGCAAGGGACTTCGACCTCACAAAAGGTTGTAAAGCGCCCGATTGGCGGAAACCCTGGTCAGGTTAGGACCGCGTGGCCGCCCAAACCGAAGCCCGGTAATGAGCTCATCATGCTCAGCGGCGGCTGCTTCTGGGGAATCGAGGATTGGTTCCGAATGCAACCGGGCGTCGTCCAAACCGCCGTCGGCTACGCCGGAGGCCGAACCCAGAACCCGACGTACGAGCAAGTTTGCTACAGCAACACAGGCCACGCGGAGTCCCTTCTGGTTGAATTTGATCCGAAGAAGAACAGCTACGAAAAGCTCTTGAAGAACTTCTGGGACTGGCACGACCCGACGCTGATCGACCGACAAGGCCCAGACATTGGCGACCAGTACCGCACCGCGATCTGGACCTTCTCCGAAACTCAGCGAAAGCTGGCATTGGCGAGCAAGCAGAAGGAGCAGAAGAACTGGGACAAGCCGATTGTGACCACGATTCTTCCGGCCCCGAGGTTCTGGATGGCCGAGGAATATCACCAACAATACGACGAAAAGACGGGCAAGAAGTCCTGTTCTCCACGGACTGGGCTCCCAATTAAGGGCTAGCCAGATATAGTTTCCGGCATGCCCGGAACCGTCGCTTCTGCGCGAATCCAAAGCCTCGATGTCATTCGAGGCTTTGCCATTCTTGGAATCCTCCTCGCGAACATCGCTACTTTTGCTGGGCCGGATTTCTCGAGAAACTTTGGCGCGGCTACCTCAGTCGATTCCATAACTCACTTGTTCAACCAAGGTGAAATCGCTCTAGCGGCCGGAAAGTTTCGATCTTCGCTGGCCATTCTCTTTGGTTACGGACTGTATTTGCAGTTCCAAAAAGCTGAAGCGGGTGGGAAAGCATGGCCACAAACCTACTTCCGGCGGGCGCTGTTGCTCGGCGTCCTCGGATTCATCCATGGCTTCTTCATCTGGATCGGCGACATCCTGTTCTCCTATGCCGTCGTATCGTTCATCGCCGCATTCATGGTGAAGAGCGATGAGCGAGGGCTCCGTTGGATCATTGCCGGAGTGTTTGGGCTGAATTTGCTCTTTGCAGGCGTATTTGGCCTCGCAGCAATACTTAGCCCAGAAGGTGCAGGAAGCAGAGGGGTCGAATTTTATCCGTTCCGAATGTCCGACGAGGTCGCGGCATTTGCAAAGGGCACTTATCTGGATCAGCTCAAGTACCGGGGAATCCTTTGGATGGTCATGACGCTGTTCATCGTTCTCACGATCCTGCCAAGCCTGCTTGCACTGTTTAGCATCGGAATTCTCATGGCCCGGCGAAACTTCCTGGTCGCACCGTCGGCCCATCCAAAGCTCCGCAACGGACTGCTTTGGGCGGGGCTCGGTTTGGGAATTCCGCTAAACCTCGTCGCCTTCTTACTGCCGCACAAGGCGCTGAGCTCGGCATCGATCGCTTGGGAATTGTTCTGCGGTCCGCTGTTGGCCGTCGGGCTGGTGACCGGAATTGCCTCGCTAGTTGAAGCTGGCAAGTCCGGCTTCCTTGGCCGGATGTTCGGCAAAGTCGGAAAGATTGCACTCAGCAACTACATCCTCCAATCGCTCCTTTGCACCACGTTCTTCTATTCGTGGGGCTTTGGATACTTTGGCAAGCTCAACCGACCGCAGGAATATATGGTCGTACTCGGAGTCTGGGTGATCAACTTCATCTTCTCCGATCTCTGGCTTCGAAAGTTCGACATCGGACCGGTCGAGTGGCTGTGGAGAAGCGCCGTAGCGAAGAAGAAGCTGCCTTGGCGAACTACAGGTCTATTGGCGGACGCGTGATGAAATTCGGGACTGGCAAGAGCGACTCATCCTTCCGAACCGGAATGTTGGGTCGCTCCAACAGTTGCTGAATCCGAATCTCAACTTCTCGCTGGTAAGCCTCCAACTGCTCGTCCATCTCGCGACGGGCTTCTTCCATGTCTTCCAACAGCCGGAGAATCAACTCTACACCGGCAAGGTTGACCCCCATTTCCTGGGTGAGGCGCTGAATTCGCTTCACCCGTCGAATGTCGTTCTCGCTGTACAAGCGGTTCTTTGCACCGGCCCGCTGGGGGCTCACAAGTCCAAGCCGCTCATACTGGCGGAGGGTTTGCGGGTGGATGCCGCAAAGCTGCGCGGCCACGCCGATCATGTAGACAGGCTGGTTATCCGTCCTCACGCGTTACCGTTCATCTCCTGAAGTTGTTTAAGCAATGCCCGTTCCTGATCGGTAAGGACTTTCGGAACGGTGATCTTGATGCGCGCAAACAGATCATTTCGTCCCCCGCCAAACTGCGTGATGCCTTGCGCCGCAAGCCGGAACTTTTGCCCACTCTGAGTTCCTTCCGGAATTCTCATCGACATCGTCGATCTGAGCGTCGGAACTTTGATCTCGCCGCCGAGCGCCGCAACGGTGTAGGGAACGGCAACTTCAACTTCCAAATGGTCGCCAACGGGAGCGAATCGTTCGTGCGCAGCATATTTGACCGTCACGAAAAGGTCGCCCGCCTGTCCGGTCGCGGAGGCTTGTCCCTTCCCGGGAACGCGGAGCTTTTTCCCATCTGCAATCCCGGCTGGAATAGTGATTTCAACCTTCTTTGTCGTCGGAATCGTGGTTACTCGGTCACGCAGCGCCTGCTGATCCATCGTCTGGTAAGTCAGCGTCCGCTTCGTTCCGCGATCGATCTCTTCAAGGCTAACTTCAACCACCTTCTCGACATCCTGAGGTTCGTAGAGGTCGGTCTCAAACTGAACTCCGGAGCGCACGCGGGTGCCTCCGCCAAAGAGGTGATCGAAGATCGATCCGACCCCACCGCCAAAGTTGAATCCGCCCGCGCCTTGGGTCGTAAAGTCGTTCGCTGCGCCACCAAAATTCTGCGCGTGCTCCCAGTTGCTCCCGTACTGATCGTAAAGCTTCCGCTTCTCGGGATCGCTGAGCACCTCGTTTGCGGCCGAGACTTCCTTGAACTTGGCTTCCGCCGTGGCATCATTCGGATTCACGTCCGGGTGATACTTCCGCGCAAGCCGACGGTAGGCAGACTTGATTTCCTTTTCGTCCGCCTTTTTATCCACGCCGAGCACGTCGTAGTAGTTCTTTGCCATAGCAGTTAGAGACTCAACCGTATGAGTCTCTAACACTCAATTTACCGCGAAGATTCCGAGAGTTGGGACTCTCGGCCTATCGACTTGAAATTACATTTGACTTAAGAATTCGAACGCGAAGTCACCAAACTCAGGTAGCCCTTCGTGCCCGAAATCGGGATAAACCACATCGCGCTTCGGAGACTGAATCTTGTTGAACGAGGCGTAGCAGGTCGAAGGGGGCGTAATCGTGTCCATCAATCCGATCCCCATCATCACTTCGCCCTTGATCCGATCGGTGAGGTGCTGAACGTCGATGTATCCGAGTTTCTCGAAGATCTCGGCCTCTCGCTGGTGTTGTGGATCGAACTGACGGAAGAATCGGCGAAGTTCGGCGTAGGCCGCAACGTCCTGATCCATCTCCCAGACGCGCTGATAGTCGGAAAGGAATGGGTGAACCGGTGCGACCCGTGCGATCCCAGGTTCGAGAGAGGCACACGCCAGCGCCAGTGCCCCGCCTTGCGATCCGCCGTAGGCACCAACTCGACTGGCATCCACTTCTGGTAGCCCCATCACAATTCGGGCCAAGAGCGCGGTGTCCAGAAACACGTTTCGGTAGTAAAGCTTGCTTGGCTCGTCGGCGAGTCCGCGAATGATGTGTCCATCCAGCGTCGGACCTTTGACCGAGACTCCGTCCTGAGACTGGCCCGCCTGTCCGCGGCAATCAAGTGCCGCAACCACGAATCCCGCTCCGGCGTAGCCCAGGTAACCCGTCCAGTCATCGGACCGCATGCTGTAGCCGTGGAAATGACAAACCGCCGGTGCCGGATCTTTGATCTCACGTGGAATGAGTAACTTAGCGTGAATTCGCGAGTTGCCGGTGCCGGTGAACCAAAGGTCGGCGCACCGAACATGCGCGGGCTGGAACCAGCTATCAACGATCTCGACCTGTGGATCAAGCGCGTCAAGCTCGGCAAGCCCCGCCGCCCAGAACTCGGCATGGTCGGCGGGTTTCGGGTTTCGTCCGGCGTAGGTTCTCAGTTCGTCAAGCGGCAGGTCCACCAATGGCATTCCGGCGTTTTACCCAGAAGCCATCACTCACTTGTCGAGCGATGGAAGGTCACTTCCGCCACCGTCCAGCCGAGCACATTCGACATCTTGAACTTGCCGTTGAGACCGCGCGCTAGGTTGTCGACAATTTTCAATCCAAGGTGACTGCTCACGGTTGGGTTGAAGTCGTCTGGCAGTGGGTCACCGCTATTGCTCACCCAAACGCTAACTTCCTCATCCGAATCTTCGACCGTAACATGGATTTCGCCTTCGAGCGAATCCTCAAATCCGTGCTCAACCGCGTTCTGAATGAGCTCGTTGAGAACCAAGGCAACCTGGGTCGCTTGGGTCATGTTTAGGCGCACGTCTGAACCACGAACTTCGAACCGCACTTTACGGTCGGGAAGCAAGAATGAACTCTGCTGGTGATGCACGAGCGTTTCGGCGATGCTTCGAAGGCCAACGTGGTCGAGGTCATCTCGGCTCAGTAGGTCGTGGACGCTGCTGATGGCGAGAATTCGGTTCAGACAGTCGCCCAGTGCGTCTTCCAGCGTCTTGTAGCTGCTGTGTCGCATTTGAAGGCGGAGAAGGGAAGCAACCTGCTGCAGGTTGTTCTTCACCCGGTGATGCATCTCCTGCATCAAGGTGTTTCGCACCTGCATCTTTGCGTGCTCGATGCTGACGGCTGCCTGCTTCGCCAGGGTTTCGAGTGCCTTGATCTCATCGGCCCCGAAGTCGCGCACCTCCGCCGTATAACAGCTCAGAACGCCGATCGGCCGCCCCTGCATCGTCAGGGGGATACAAATCATGGACCGCAAACCTTGCTCAACCGCCAAGTCGTGCCCGATGTATTCGTCCGCAATCTGTACGTCCCGTACAATCACTGGCTGGTTGTCGGCGATTGCCTGACCAGCAAAGCTCTCACCGAGCTTGATCGCCCGCTTCTTTTGGTAGGCCTTGGCCGGTGCTTGCGTGGCGCGGAGAACGAGCTCGCCGCGTGCCTCGTCCAAGAGTCGAACTGTGCAGACCCGGTAGTTAAACTGCTGCGCGGTGTAGTTCACAAGAAGCTGAAGTATTTCTTCGAGATACGGCGACTGCGCGATAGTCTTGGAAACTTCGCTCAAAGCTCCGAGCCGGGTGTGCCGTGTTCCTTGACCGTAGGCGTTGCGCCAAACGTCGATGATGAGTTGCGTCATGACCGCCGCTTGTTCAAGCTCGAGCCGTTTTTCGGCTGGAAACTCCGTTGGTTCCGTAAACCTCAGGAGTACAACGCCATTTGGAATGTCCGCACTTGCCAAAGGAAGCACGGCCTCAGCCTCAAATGCGTGCTCGTGCGTGTCGGGATACCGGGCGTACCGCGGGTCATCTTGAACCTTCGCTTCAATGAAAACCGGTGTGTTCGAGGCGAGTGCAATGCCGCATAGCCCGACCTGTTTTCCAAGGCGTAGCCGTCCCAAAAGCTCCGGGTACATCGTGCTTGCCCGAAGCACGAGGGTGTCGGAACCCTCCTTTAGCAGGATGTCGCAGGACTCTGCCCCGGTTAACTGGACCAAGACCTGCACCAGTTCGGCGGTCAGCGCGCTAACGCTGTCCGCCTTGGTCGCTCGTTCCAGCAAGGCGACGAGTTTGTTCATGCAGGTTCAGCTTCGGCGCCGGGACCGATGGCGGTTGTGCTCACGAGTTCAGGCTTCAAGATTCGGTTCGCCACCTCAACAATTCCGTCGTTGGTAACCGCTTCCAGCTTGGCCAAGGTTTCTTCCAGCGGAATGATTCGGCCGTGGTGAAGCTCGTTTTTGCTCATTCGCATCATCCGGCTGCTCATGCCTTCGAGACCGAGCACAATCGATCCGGCAAGGTGCCGCTTTGTCCGCGCAAGCTCTTCTGCTTCTAAGCCGGACTTCATCAGGTTGTCGAACTCTTTTCGGACCAACTCCTGAACTTGCTCCCAGTTCTGCTCGCTCGTTCCGCCGTAAACCGTGAACGCTCCACCCGCGCCATAGGTCAGGGTGTAGCTACCTACCGAGTAAGCAAGCCCTCGTTTCTCACGGATTTCTTGGAATAGCCGAGAAGACATGCTGCCGCCCATCGCTCCATCGAGCACGGCCAGAGTAAAGAGTTCGTCGTCATAGAGCGAACAACCTTCGGTGCCGATGCAGAAATGAACCTGCTCAACGTCCTTCTCGATGTAGTTCACGCCGCCGCTGCCTGATGGCCGGGTTGGCTGGGAGTCGGTTACGCCCGTTGGCAGAGCGCCAAACCACTCTTCGGCTTTCCGAATGACAACAGCCGGATCAACGTTTCCGGCGATCGAAAGCACCACGTTTTCGGCTCGATACTGCCGATCCATATAGCTTCGAATGTGTTGCGGTTCGAACGAAGAAACAGATTCTCTCGTCCCGATGATCGGCTTTCCGAGCGGGTGGCTGCCCCAGCGGCCTTCGAGGTGAAGTTCGTGCACGTGGTCTCCCGGCTCGTCTTCGCTTCGGCGGATCTCTTCGAGAACCACTTGCTCTTCGCGCTTTAGCTCTTCCGGATCGATGAGCGAGTTCAGCATCATGTCCGATAGCACGTCGATTCCGTTCTCAACGTCATCCGACAGCACGCGGCAGTAGTAGCAGGTGCTTTCTCGGTCGGTAAATGCATTCAATGATCCGCCGCGACCTTCGATGGATTCGGCAATTTGCTTTGCTGTTCGAGTCTTGGTTCCCTTGAAGAGCATGTGCTCGATCAAGTGAGTAATTCCGGCTTCATTCTCGTTTTCGTGACGGCTACCGGTTTTGCACCATAGGCCAACCGCCGCTGAACGGACATGGCCAACCGGCTCCACGAGAACTCGCATGCCGTTGGGCAATGTGTGCTTAACGATGTTTGACATAGGTTCGTTTACGCGTCCATTTTGATGGAGATCGCACCGAGGCTTTCCACCGCGACTTGAATCTCATCTTCGGGGTCGATGCGGACCAACTCGGGTTCATCTACAAGCGGCCCAATGGCGACAATATCGCCTTCACGAAGTGGTGCACCTTGGCTGCCTGACTGAATCGCTTGGGCGAGGGTCAAGGGCAGATCGACGCTGTTGCCCCGAGTTTTTTCTACGCCGTTGATTCGGACGACCGATTCGAGTTCGTATCGTCGGCCCATCTCGTCGTTTGTGACCGAGCCATCAAGCTCTTCCGGAGTCGTCAGAACCGGCCCAAAGGCCGCCGCAACGTCATACGACCGGCCCATTCCTCGGCCTAGCTTCCGGTCCTGTTGGAACGTATCGTGCGCGACGAGAACCGCCATGATCGTTACTCCCAGGATCAACTCGTCTGCGTACTGAATGTCGACCTTCCACGCATCACCAAGCACAACGGCCGCAAGGTAGGGAACAACCGTCAAATGATCGGTCCAGTAAGGATAGGGAACTATCTGGCTGGGTCCAATGAGGCTACCGGGGTTGCCAACGAAGTAGTGGAAATCCTCCATCTCCATCTGCTGAATCGCGTCTGGTTGGAACTCACGATGGAAGATGCGAACCGAAGTTGTTTTCGCCACCGGAATCAAAGGTCGCACCAAGGCGGCTTCGTGAACTCCGACTCCTTGGCCCCCCTCCGTTTCGTAAACCTTGCCTGCTTGCACAATTCCAGAGCGGATTTTGCTGGGATCGGCTTTCAGCTCAAACCGGATCAACTTCATGGAAATGAGGTTACCGGATGGCAATTACTAACCTCGAACGGGTAAATTGAAAGTTCGCATCACTGGGCTATGCTTCCAAAACCCGATATCCTCAACGACTATCCATACGGAAAGTTCGTACTCTCGAATCTCGCCGCAAAGCGCGCCAAGCAACTTGGAGAAGGTGCCCCGGCACTCGTCCATGTTGACTCCAAACACCCTTTAACAATTGCCCTCGCCGAGATTGCGGCTGGCAAAATTAAGCCGATCTTGCCCGACAAGCTCGAGGCCATCGATATTGCGATGGAAGTCGACTTGCTGGTAGACGAAAGCGTTTCCGAGCGCGGAATGCTTCTGCCGGCCCTTGATGAAGCCGAAGTCGTCCTCATCAGCGACGATACGATTCTGGCGGATGACGATGTCGAAGAGCTCGTCGACCCAGAAGAAATCATGTCCCTCTCTGACCTTGTTGGAGAAGAGGAAGAGACCGAAATTGGCGATGACGGTGAAGGCACCCTGTCGTTGAACGATCTCGCGGAGCAAGAGAGCTCCGACGAAGACGATTCGGCAAGCGAGTAAAACGAAGTAAATGGCGGTTAGGGACCCCTACGAGGTTCTTGGTGTGGCAAGAAGTGCGTCGGCGGACGAAATCAAGTCCGCCTACCGCCGTCTTGCGCGTCAGCACCACCCCGACGTCAACCCCAATGACCCGACGGCGGAAGAAAAATTTAAAGAAATTGGCTCTGCCTATTCCGTGCTGAGCGACCCCGAGAAGCGTGCGCGCTTTGATCAATTTGGAACCACCGAGGACGGCCCTGGTGCTGGCGCCGGTGATTTCTTCAACGGCGGTGGCGGCATTGGCGACATCTTCGACATGTTCTTTGGAGGTGCAGCCGGAGCTCAAACTGGCCGACGCAGAACCGGTCGAGATGGCGAAGATGTTCAAACCAGCGCGACCATCACCCTCCAAGAAGTCCTTACGGGCGTCAAGAAGGAAGTCAATTTCGATACCTATGCCAGATGCTCCAGCTGCCGCGGAACGGGTGTAGAAGGCGGCGGCGCACCCGAAACCTGCACGGGCTGTAAAGGCGCCGGCGCGGTTACAACGGTACGCAGCACCTTCATCGGCCAAGTTCGAACCCAGACCGTATGCCCAACCTGCCGAGGCGAAGGCACAACGACCTCGAACCCATGCAAAAAGTGTCGGGGCCAAAAGCTTGAGAGGCAGCGCAAGACCATGTCGGTCGACGTGCCACCTGGAGTTGACAACGGCGCGACGATGCAGATTCCTGGAGCAGGCAGCGAAGGTGTCGGCACCGGGCGACCCGGAGACCTGTTTATCTCTCTCGAAGTTGAAAACGATCCTCGCTTTGAGCGCCGTGGAACGCACCTGTTCACGGTCCTCGACCTCACTTTTGCGCAGGCCGCGCTTGGAGACAAAGTCAAGATCGAAGGCGTTGATGCCGATATCGAGCTCGAGATCAAAGCCGGAACCCAGCCCGGGACACCGCTGACCTCGCGAGGAGCTGGCTTGCCCCCGTTACATGGCGGTCGGCGTGGAGATTTGACCGTACAAGTGAACGTTTTGATTCCAACTAAATTGACCGAGCCCGAAGCGAAGCTCATTCGAGAACTTGCTGAGCTTCGCGGCGAGAACATGCCCCATGGCGCCGAGCCTGGCGGGTTTTTCCATAACCTCTTTGGATGGAAGAAATGACCTGGATTGAAGTCAAAGCCAAGCTGGAACCTTGGCCAGAAGACACCTCCCCGGTGATTGAGCTATTTCTGCAGTCCGGCATTGAGAACACCATCGAGACCAAACCCTGGATTTCTGGCTGTTTGCCGCTCGTCCCGGGTGCCTCGGATACCGCCTCAGACCTAGCCGCAGCGTTGAAAGAAGCCGGCGCGGTCGAGACGCAAGTTCTCGAATTCGAAGAGCAGAACTGGGACGAAGTCTGGAAGCAGTACTTCAAGCCACGCCGAATCGGAGAGCGATTCGTCGTGACCCCAAGCTGGGAGCCTTACGAGCCTTTGCCCGATGACCTCGTGATCACGCTTGATCCTGGGCAAGCCTTCGGCACGGGCGATCACCCGACGACACGCCTGTGCCTTGAACTGCTTTCCCTGGTTCCGGTGGAAGGCCGTGACATTGCGGATGTGGGTTGCGGTAGCGGCATTCTTGCCGTCGGCGCGAAGCTGCTCGGTGCGGCCAAGGTTTACGCCAGCGACATCGATGCGACCGCCGTGTCGGTTGCTCGCGAGAACGCGGATCGCAATAACGTCAGCATCGAGTTCTTTGTGGGCGGCGGCTTTGATCCCGTTGTCCACGGAGAAGACGGCGCACCGGGCGATTGGGGCGAGGACGAGCTGATCCTGACCGATGCCGACCGCGGCACGACGCCAAGCGAGCTTCCCGCCGCTGCACGCCAGTTCGAAGTCGTTCTCAGCAACATCATTTCCATGATTCTGATTCGGCTGTCTCCCGAGGCCCACGCCGCGGTTAAGCCCGGCGGATACTGGATTGTGAGCGGCATCATCGAACAGAACTGGCCCGATGTGCAAATCGCCGCCGAGGCCGTCGGATTCACGCTGGTGGAAATGCGCCAAGAAGACGATTGGGTGGGAGCTTGCTTCCGTAAATGAGACCATCTAGGTCTCTTCCTCGGATCTTCATCCCTGGCGCGCCGACCGAAGGCACCATCGAACTGCCCAAAGCGGAGATCGATAAGCTTCGCAAAGTCCTTAGATTGGGTGCCGGCGCAGAAATCGCGATTCTTCCGAATGACGGATCGTTGATCCGCGCCATCTTTGATGGCCACGACGCAGAAGCTACCGCCGTTGAGTTTCCAAAGACCGAGCCTCTCGTGCACGTCACGCTCGGCCAATCTTTACCAAAAGGCGAAAAGCTCGACGAGATTGTTCGGGCCGGAACGGAGATCGGGGTTTCGCACTTCGTGCTTTTCTCAACCGACCGAACGGTGGTGAAGTGGGATGCGGGTAAGAAAATGGACCGGATTCGCCGCCTCGAAACGATTGCGCGCGAAGCGGCCGAAGTGAGCTACCGAACCCGTTTGCCGGAGTTCACTTTAGTCAACGATCTAAAGGAGTTCCTCACGAAGTTTCCCGAAGCGGATGTGCTTTCGGAAGTCGAGGGCGTCGGACGCCGACTCACCAGAACCCGCCTTGGAAGGCGCGTCATCGCGATCGGACCGGAAGGCGGCTGGGCACCGCGCGAAGTTGAGATGATCGGCGATCTCGCCGTGACCATCGGTCCGCGTGTTCTCAGGGTCGAACACGCGGCAATGGTCGCGGCAGGCTTACTGTTAGCGGAGACTGACTAGTTTCTCGCGACCTGACTTCATGAAGTTTGCGAAGCGCTGAACGTCTCGGTCGTACTCGGAAGAAGCCAGCAACTTACCTTCGGCGTTCACCACGGCATAAACCGGGTTTGACGCGCTACCAGTGAGATCGATCTTTAGTTTTTGGTATCGCTGATCCTCCGGGTTGTCTCGGCGGTCCGTATAAAGCTTGGCCAACACGAAGTTCTTCAGCTCCTCCTCAACTGCGGGCTTGTTGAGCACGTTCTTTTCCATGTAGCGGCAGTTCGAGCAGTAGATTCCGGTGAAGTCGATAAAGATCGGCTTGCCAGTCTTTTTGGCTTCTTCAACGGCAAGGTCGTAAGAGGCAATCCAGCCTTCTTCACTCGTCTTGGCGACGGCTCCGGCTACCGTTTTGTAAGGGTATGGATCAGGCGGAACGAACGCTTCAAGGTCCTGAAGACTGTTGCCATTCAGCGCGGTAAGGAACCAAACGCTCGCCGCAATCGAAGCAAGCGCTGCACCAATTCGGGGAATGCCTGGCTTCGATTCGTCGTGAACGGTCGGAATCCGAATCCACCCGAGAAGGAATAGGCCGGCAAGAAGCATGATGCCGAACCAAAGGGTCAGATAAACCTCTTTCGTCAGCCAGCCAAGTTGCCAAGCAAGATCGACCGTGCTGAAGAACTTGATCGCAGCGATCAGCTCAACAAATCCCATGAACGCCTTAACCGTGGAGAGCCATCCACCCGACTTAGGCAGCTTCGAAACCGCGCGCGGGAACAACGCCAGGCCAAAGAAGGGAAGAGAGAAAGCCGAGCTAAACCCGAGCATTCCAACGATTGGATAGAGCACATCCCCTTGGGCCGCCGTTACCAGCAGGGTTCCGACAAACGGCATGGTGCAAGTGAATGACGTAAGCGAGAACACCAGGCCCATGACAATCGGTCCGGCAAGGCCCGATCGCTTCTTGGAGTTCAGTTTGTTCGCCCAACTCGCCGGTACCCCGATCTCGAAAGCGCCAAACAAGCTAAACGCGAGCACGACGAAAAGAATGCCCATGCCCAAGTTCAGCCATGGATCATTGGCCAAGTTCTGCAGTCCGGTCGCGCCAAACAGAAGGCTAACGCCGACCCCTAAAATTGTGAAAGTACTGATGATTCCCAGGCAGAACGCAATCGCGGGTTTGACCGCGCTTCCTTCGCCCTGCTTCGAGAAGATCGAAACGGTGATCGGAATCATTGGGAACACGCACGGAGTCACAAGGGCAAAGAATCCGGCCGCGATTGCGGTTCCGAAGAACGCGATAAGTCCGCCGTAGTCCTTCTTAACCGGGGTGATTTTTCTGGAAGCAGAATCATCAGGCGTCTTTGCTCCTAACGCTGCCGGAGCCGCTCCAGGGGTGACCTTCGAAACATCGACGGTCAGGGTTTTTGTTCTAGGGTTCAGACACGTGGTGTCGCTGCAAAGTTGGTAGGTGACATCGACAGTGGCTGAATTGCCGCTCTTCGCCGTGATTGGAATTCGAAGCTCGGCCTTCTCGTCAAAGGTCTGAACGTCCAACGCAAAGTTCGGATCGAACTTTTTCTTGGGTGTCAGTTCAACAATCTTCTTGCCGAGCGTGATGCCCTTGGCTTCAATCGTTGTCGGAAACGGGCCGTCTTTTACTGGAATGGTGGAGTAGAGATGCCAGCCCTTTTCGATTTCACCCTTCAGAATCAGCTCTCCACCCTCGGCCGCTGCGGTCCATTTCATTCGCTCCGGTCCGCTGCCCGGGAACTGGGCCTGGGCGACGCTGAGCGTTAGGAGCGCAACCAGGACAGATAGAAGCGTGAGGATTCTGTTCATTGCTTGATTCAAGGCACCAAGGAGTACTACGGTTCCCAGAGTCATTATGGGTCCTGAAGAACAAAAAAGCCCCGAACCGCCGTTGGCTGCTCGGGGCAAAGTTTCGCTAACATCTAGGAAGCGGTGACTTCAACCAGCTGTCCGCGGGTTTCTC